>NZ_JACVBJ010000010.1:0-152790 GCF_014852295.1 Pseudomonas sp. PDM10
GGTGCCCTTGATGCTGTCGGGGATGACGCTGGCGCTCAGGGCTTGCAGCGAGTCGAAGCCGAGGCTGTTGAGCATGGCTTGCTCGTCGCCGGTACGCGGGCCGATGTGGCGGGCGATGAATTCGTTGGCAGTGGTCAGGCTTACTTGAGTCATGTCAGCGCTCCTCAGGCTTCGGCGTTGGCTTTGATCAGACGGTCGTAAGCGTCTTGATCCAGCAGTTGGGCGACAGCCGATGCATCGGTAGGCTGGAAGCGGAAGAACCAGCCTTCGCCCAGCGGATCTTCGTTGACCAGTTCAGGGCTGCTGTCCAGCGCCGGGTTCACTTCCAGCACTTCACCGTCCAGTGGCATGTACACGCCGCTGGCAGCTTTTACCGATTCCACGGTGGCGGCTTCAGCGCCTTTGTCGTAGGACTGCAGCTCAGGCAGTTGTACGAAAACCACGTCGCCCAAGGCGTTCTGTGCGAAAGCGGTAATGCCGACTGTGACGGTGCCGTCAGCTTCGGTACGCAGCCATTCGTGATCTTCAGTAAAACGCAACTCGCTCATGGAAACTCCTAAGGGGGCCAGACTCGTCTGGTGGACGCGATTGAATACTCGGCAATGCCGTACTTTATGGATGGTTACTAAGCAAAAACGCGGCCAATGTTTTTTAGTTGTTAAAAATCAATAGGTTACGTGTTTAGTTGAGGTGCAGCGATTTGCTGGCTGTAGCGAAATCGCTACAGCCCAGGGCGAAGAAAAAAGCCTAAGTGGATCAAAGCCTTGCACAGCGGTGATCAGGAGAGGGTGTATCGATATCGTTCCGCTGTAGCGCTTTCAGTACAGATGGAGGTCGCTTTTAAACATGATTTTGAAGGCGGCACAAAACCTGTGGGAGCGGGCTTGCTCGCGAAGGCGTCGGGTCAGCAACATTGCTGGCGCCTGACACACCGCTTTCGCGAGCAAGCCCGCTCCCACAGTTTTGAACGAGTAAGGCTTACGGCTTGTTGGGAATGCCGTACTTGCGCAACCGATGGGCAATCGCGGTGTGGGAGGTTTGCAGGCGGCTGGCCAGTTGGCGGGTCGAGGGATAGCTGACGTAGAGTTTTTCCAGCAGGGTTTTTTCGAACTCTTCCATCGCCTGTTCGAGGCTGTCAACGTCGCTGTCGCTCTGACGCGCCACGGAGGTGCCGGCGATATCGAGGTCGCCAATGTCGACCAGGCTGCTCTCGCAAATCGCAGCGGCGCGGAAGATCACGTTCTGCAATTGCCGCACGTTGCCCGGCCAGCGATTGCCCAGCAGTGCCGGATAGGTGCCGGGCGCCAGGCGACAGACCGGGCGCTGGATCTGCGCGCAGGCCTGCTGCATGAAGTAGCGGGCCAGCAGCAGTATGTCCTGGCCGCGTTCGCGCAGGGGCGGGACTTCGACGTTCAGGACGTTGAGGCGATAGAACAGGTCTTCGCGGAACGAACCTTCGCTGACCATTTTTTCCAGATCGCGGTGCGTGGCGCTGAGGATCCGCACATTGACCTTCACCTCACGATCCCCGCCCACCCTGCGGAAACTGCCGTCGTTCAAGAAGCGCAGCAGTTTGGCCTGCAAGTACGGCGACATCTCGCCGATCTCATCGAGAAACACCGTGCCCTGGTTGGCCAGTTCCATCAGCCCCGGTTTGCCACCCCGTTGTGCGCCGGTGAAGGCGCCGGGGGCGTAGCCGAACAGTTCGCTTTCGGCGAGGTTCTCCGGCAATGCCGCGCAGTTCAGCGCCAAAAATGGCGAACTGTACCGGGCGCTGATGGCGTGGCAGGCACGCGCCACCAGTTCTTTGCCGGTGCCGGTTTCGCCCTGGATCAGCAACGGCGCATCAAGGGCCGCCACGCGCTGGGCGCGAGCCTTGAGGGTGCGAATCGCCGGGGATTCACCGAGCAGCGCATCGAAACCTTCGGCATGGTCGTGGTGCAGCGCCGAGAGGCGTTCGCCGATACGGTTGGGTTGATAAAGGGTCAGCAGGGCGCCGGCGTCGGTAATCGGTGTGGCGTCCAGCAGTAACGTCTGGCCGTTGACGGTGACTTCCCGCAGCGGCAGGCGGAAGCCGTTTTCCAGCAGGGCTTCGAGCAGTGCCGGGTCGGCGAACAGGTCGGCGATGCTTTCGCCGTCAGGCTCGCGACCGTACAACGCAATCAATGCCGGGTTGGCCAGCAGCACTTTGCCGGCACTGTCCAGCGCCAGGACCGGGTCGGTCATGGCCGCGAGCAACGCATCAAGCTGCAGGTGCCGGCGCTGACCGGGAAGAATGTCCACCACCGTCACCGCTTGCACACCGCGCACACTGAACAGCGCATCGCGCAGTTCTTCGAGGACTTCCGGGCTCAGGGTCGGGGCGTCGATGTAGACGTTGGGCGGAACCATTTCCACCGCATCCAGGTTGAGATTGCGCCCACCGAGCAGGGCCAGGACTTCCTGGGTAATGCCGACGCGGTCGATGAAACTGACGTGGATACGCATGGGGCGTTTTTGGGTTCTGGAGTGCGGAGGGTGGCAAGTATGCCTTGGAGGAGGGCTGGGGTGAAATCTTGAGATTGGAGTTGGCAGGAAGATCGACCCCTCACCCCAGCCCTCTCCCCAGTGGGGAGAGGGGGAAAGGGAGCAGATTGGGGGCTTTTCAAAACCTGAGTCCGACTCGATATCTCAGGTCGATGTCACTCGAAAGAGCAACTCGGTCAGTCCCCTCGCCCCTCGGGGCGGTCCGACGTTTCGGGAGGGTTAGGGTGAGGGGGGATCTTCAGATTCGATCCAGATGCTCGGGTTTTATCGGGTCCCCGGATTTGACGTGGAGCTGCGCCCGCACATCTTCAAACATGGCGTCGTACTCCTTGTGTATCGAGCCGATACTGGCCTCTTTGGGCATCCCGTACTTCTGCGCGATGCGTGTGACATGTCGGGCGAAGTCGAAGGCCTGGTCCTTGGGCAAGAAGAATTCTTCCTGCAATGCCTTGTCCCCAACCGAGCCATGCATCTTGAAGAGCATGCCTTCGCCTTCCTTGGGATCCTGGCTGACGGCATATTCGATGTGCAGGTTGTAACTGTAATCATCCTTGTTCAGCGCGTAGCGCTCGATGTGCAGGTGACCGGGCTCGAACGTTGCCATTGATTTCTCTCCTTCAAACAGCCATTGAATCAGGGCAGACCTCAAGCCTGCCCTCGGAGTTTCTTTTATTGATAGCTCATCCGGGTGTCGCCGTGTCCGAGAGTGGACCGATGATAGCTTCGCTTTAACCGTGTACTTTCCCATGAAACACCCCATCGGTCGTGTCCAACTTTTGGGGTGCACACCAGAGCGTGGGAACGATCATCCGCAAGGGAACGATCGGTCGGCTACCACTGCGCGCGATGGGAGCCCAATTCTGAAGCCGCAAGTGTCCACTGCAACGGCGTCCCCGTAATCTTCAGCGGCACATGAAGTCGATGCGCCGGTCCCCAAGGCGTCTGCTCAACCAACAGCCCTTGATCGTTGTCATCCTCCGCCCGCAACGGCTCATCGGTTCCCGGGCCGTTTTCAATCAGCAACTTCGCCGTACGCGCCAACGACAACCGTGCCGAGCCACCGCGCCCCAATAATCGAATCGCACTGGCCGCCATCAAATACCCGGTGGCGTGATCGAGCGCTTGCAAGGGTAATGGCGTCGGCTTGTCCGCGCGCTTCCAGTGCATGCCGGCGTCGGCGATTCCGCTGCTCATTTGTACCAGGCTGTCGAAGCCGCGGCGGTTCTGCCACGGGCCGCTCCAACCGTAGGCATTGAGGCTGACGTCGATCAGGCCGGGCGCCAGTTTCTGGCGTTCGGCGGCGCCGTAACCCAGGCGTTCCAGTGCATCGGCGCGGTAGCCGTGGAGCAGAATGTCGGCGTCCTTGAGCAGGCTTTCGAACACCGCGTGATCAGTCTTGTCGTGCAGGTCCAGACGCGCGCAGCGTTTGCCCAGGGTGACTTCCGGCACCACGCCGGGTTCGTTCCAGGTCGGTGGGTCGATGCGCAAAACGTCGGCGCCGAGGCCTGCCAGGAAACGGCTGGCGATGGGGCCGGCGAGCACTCGAGTCAAATCCAGCACCTTGACTCCGGCCAGCGGTTGCGCCACCGAGCCTTGCCACGGTTTCGCGTTCTGGCGGCTGTTGTCCGCCAACTGAATCAGTGGCTCGGCCTTCACGGCCTGACCTTGGGGGTGCGCTTGCCATTGCGCCCAGCTACGCATCTCGGCAGCGCAGCCACCGGCATCGACCACGGCTTGCTCCAGATCGCCTTTGGTCCATTGAGCAACCTTGCTCGCCATCGCTGCACGGTCGGCACAGGCGCCGAGCACTTTTTCGGCAGCGGCGCGGTGATGGGGGGCGTTGGTGTGCAGGCGGATCCATCCGTCTTTGGCCGCGTAGTCACCGGCGACGGGGTCCCAGAGTGGCGGGACGCTCCAGCCTATCGGGCGGATCGAAGTGGCGAACCAGAAAGAAGCGAGGCGGCGGTCGACCTCAAGGGTGGGTAAACGACCGGTCTGTTGCTGCAGCCATTCGCTGACAGCCTGACCGGCAGCGGCAATGCTGGCGCATGCCAGGTCGGTGACGGCAAACGCCGAGGGCAAGGCGCCGCTCGAGGTGAACTTGACCTGGGTGCGAGGCAAGCCGAGTGCAGCTTGAATGGACGTGAGTAAATCAGTCATCGAAGGCCCTCCGGAACGAGAGCCAGAGCATAGATCAAAAAACGGCGCTGTCAGATGAAAACGATGAGGCCAGCTGAACACAATCCCTGTGGGAGCGAGCCTGCTCGCGATAGCGGAGTGTCAGTCAACTTCAATGTTACCTGTCATACCGCTATCGCGAGCAGGCTCGCTCCCACAGGGGGTTACACCCGAAATTGGTCCATCAATTTCATCTGATGCGAGGTCAGCGAGTTGAGGTGGCTGCTGATCTGCGCCGATTCGGTGGCTTGGCCGGTCAGGGTTTCGGTAACGGTGCGGATCGCCGAGACGTTGCGGTTGACCTCTTCGGCCACGGCGCTTTGCTGTTCGGCGGCGCTGGCGATTTGCAGGTTCATGTCGCTGATGACCGTCACCGCGTCGCTGATTTTGCTCAAGGCCTGCACCGCTTGCTGGATCTGCCCGGCGTTGCTGTGAGCTTGGGTCTGGCTCGAATGCATCGTGGCCACCACGCCGCGAGTGCCGGTCTGGATGCGTTCAATCACGATGCGGATTTCTTCCACTGAATCCTGGGTGCGTTTGGCCAGGTTGCGCACTTCATCGGCGACCACCGCAAACCCGCGACCGCTCTCGCCGGCACGCGCCGCTTCAATCGCCGCGTTGAGCGCCAGCAGGTTGGTTTGTTCGGCGATGCTGCGGATCACTTCCAGCACCGAACCGATCTGCTCGCTGTTGACCGCCAACGCTTCGACTTCGGTCACCGCCTTACTGACTTCGTCGGCCAGTTGATTGATGTCGCGGGTGCTGCGTTCGATGATCTGCATGCCGTCGCGGGCCGACTGGTCGGCACCCTTGGCCGCGTTAGCCGCGTTCGAGGCACTGTTGGCGACGTCGTGGGCGGTGGCGCTCATTTCGTTGGACGCGGTGGCGACCTGGTCGATTTCGCGGAACTGCACTTGCATGCCTTCGCTGGTCTGACGGGCGATTTCCGAAGACTGGTCGGCGGTGCCGCGCGCATCGGTGATGCTTTGTTTGATCTGCGCGATGGTCGGTTGCAGCTTGTCGAGGAAGCGGTTGAACCAGCTGACCAGTTCGCCCAGTTCGTCCTTCTTGCTGTAGCGCAGACGCTGGGTCAGGTCGCCGTCGCCGCTGGCAATCGCCTTGAGCATCTCGGCCACGCTGTTGATCGGCCGGGTCACGCCGGACGCCGTGAGCCAGATCAGCAACAGTCCGACCAGGCCGGCAATCACCGCCACCAAAACGGCTTTGATCGTGCCGCTTTGCTGGGCGTCATCGAGTACGGCTTGCAACTTGACCGAGTCGGCCAGCAACACGTGTTTCGGCAGGTCGATCACCACGCCCCAGGCTTTGGACTCGGCAATCGGACTGACCGGGTACACGGCTCGGATCAGGTCGCCCTGTTCGAGAATCTTCGGCGTGCCAGCGCTGAGCAATTGCAGAACGTCCTTGCCGTCTGCGCCCAGGGTGTCGCCGATGCTTTTACCGACCTTGCTCGCGTCGACGCTGTAACCGGCGAGTACGCCGCTGCCGGAGACAATCAGCATGTGCCCGGCGCTGTTGAACAGATCGCGTTGGGAGTCGACAGCCGCCGCTTGCAGCGCGTCGAGGGCGATGTCCACACCGACCACGCCGATGGATTTGCCATCCACCAGCAGCGGTACGGAAATGGTGGTCATCAGCATTTCCTTGCCGGCGACAGTGTCGGCATATGGGTCGAGCAGGCAGGTGCGCTTGCTGTCGCGAGGGCAGGTGTACCAACTGTTATAGGGCGTGCCGCTGAGGCTCAAGGTGGTTTTGGTCATGTCGTCTTCGACCATGATCGTGTTGATCCCGACACCGCCGGCACGGCTCCAGTAGCTGGCGAAACGACCGGCTTCGTTGGATTGGCGAGCGGCATCGTTGGCGAACTCGCTGTCCTTGCCGTCGAGGCCATTGGGTTCGAATGCCAGCCAGATACCGAGCACTTTACTGTTGCGCTCGAAGGCGGTTTTCAGGCTCTGGTTCAACTCTTCACGCAGGGCGCCGGCCTCAAGGGAGCGCGTGCTCGCCATGGTGCGCATGTCCTTGATCTGATCGGCCAGGGCGGTCACCACCAGCAGGCTTTCACCGAAGGTCTTCTGCACCCGCACTGCTTGCTCGGCGGCCTTGGCCTGGAGCAGGTTCTGCACGCTGGCGGTGAGAATCTTGCTGCTGGAGGCGCTGACCAGTTCATCGTTCTGATCGGTCTGGTAGATGTTCATGCCGACGATCAGGACGACCACGCCCAGCAGGCACAGACCGGACAGCAGGACGATTTTCAGGCGGATGGAGAGAGAGTCGAACATAGGACGAGCTCGCGAATGGATGAGGTGTTGGCTGTGAGTCGGGATCGACCCAATTCGCCAAGTCCATTCAGCGCCATTTAATGCTCATCGGCGTGGGCAGGGGTTGCATGAACGCGAAGCCGACGAACGGTAGCAGGTGAACGTTTGCGCAGGAAAATGCCCTGAAAAGGACAGAAATTCAGGAAATTGTCGGCAATGATTCCGGTCGCGACCAGATCCACAGATTGCCCAGGCTCATGCCGGCAATCGCCAGAAAGATCGGCCAGCCAGGATCGAGCATCACCAGCATCAACCCGGCGCACAGCAGCATGCTCACGGTGGCGCTGACCTTGGCTCGGCGGGCGATGATTTTGCCGTTGCGCCAGTTGCGCAGGATGGAACCGAACAGCCGATGGTTTTCCAGCCAGGTACTCAGGCGCGGCGAACTTTTGGTCGCGGCCCAGGCGGCCAGCAGGATGAACTCGGTGGTCGGCAGGCCGGGTACGATGATGGCGATCAGGCCGATGGCCAGGCTGATGTAGGCCAGGAGACCGAAGAGCAAACGGGCGAGTTTTGAGGAGGCAGGCATGGGAGGTCGTAAGAGGCAAGATCGGAATTTGGAAGACCTGCTCAAACCCTGTGGGAGTGAGCCTGCTCGCGATAGCGATTTACCATTCAACATCTCTGTTGAATATTAAGCCGCTATCGCGAGCAGGCTCGCTCCCACAGGGGGGATGTATTTCTTCAGGCGAGTTCTGGGGTGTAAGCCTGGTCCAGCAACACGGTAAAGCGGTTGAACGCGTCGATTGCGCCTTTATCCAGCTCGGCTTCTTCTTGTGCGCTGAGTTCCAGCCCGTCGAGGGTTTTGACGAAGCGCTTCCAGCCTTCAGCGCGACCACCGGCCGGTTCACCGAGATGACGAGCTCCGAAGGTTTCGCTTAACCCAAGCGCTACAGCACGCTTAATCAAAAACGCCGCGCCAAGTTTCGAGCCTTCCGACACGAACAGCCAACCCAGCGCCTCGGCTTTGGCTGGATTTTTCACCGCCCCGGCGACGGGGGGCGGCACTTCGGTTTCCAGATCAGCCAGGTCAGCCTTGGCCGCTTCAGCACGGCAGCGGGCAGGCAGGTCCGGGACGATGGCGGTCAATTCGGCATCGTTGTACAGCGACACCAGTTCCGACTGAAACAAATACTGCGCCACCACGAACCGCGCGAAGTTGGCCTGGGTTTCAAACGGTGCGTGGGCTTTGACCAAGGCATCAAGCCTGGTATGAGGCTCGTGGGTGATCTGGTTCAAACGTTGCGAACGCAGAGCAGGGCGTTGAGCAGTGTCCTGAGGGGGCATGGGAAATCCTTGAGAAAAAGAGGCGCTTGGTAACGAGACGAACAACAAGGTGCGTGACAGTAAAAAAACCTCACTGCGCCACTTCTCTAAAAGCAGCGCAACGAGGTGGCAGGGTCAGATATCCCAGACCAGATTGACTGCGAAGTTGCGACCCGGTTGGGTCAGGCGATCGAGGTTGGCCGGGCTCAGCACTGCCGCTTCGCCGACGCTGTCGTAACCGCGCACGTCATCCCACAGCCAGTACTTTTTGTCGGTCAGGTTGTAGACGCCAGCGCTGACGGTTACGTCGTCGGTGACTTTGTAGAAGCCGGTCAGATCGAGCACGCCGAAGCCCGGCGATTTGAACTGGCTGCTCACACCGTCCGGCGACTTGAAGTTGCTGTCGTCGACGCGATCCTTCTTCTTCACCAGCGTCCAGCTGAGCAAGCCGCCATAGTTGTCCTGGTCATAACCGAGACCGAATACACCGGTCAGCGGGTTGACGCTATTGATCGGCTCGCCGGTGTCGTTGTTGCGGCCGTAGGCGTAGGCCACCGAGCCCTGGGTGTAGAGACCTTGTGGTGCGCCGAACGCGTCGAGGTTCAGGCGACCCTTGATCTCTGCGCCCTTGATGGTCGCGTGTTTGATGTTGTTGCTCTGGAAGGTCAGCTCGCTGTAACCAGGAGTGACCGCGTCTTCGTTAATGAAGTCGCGGTACTTGTTATAGAACACCGCCACATCGAACGAGCCGGACTCGAAGTTGCCGCGCAGACCGGTTTCGTAGCTTTTGCTTTTTTCCGGCTCCAGGTCCGGGTTCGGCGCCACGCTGTAGCCGGTGGTGGTGTTCTCGAAGCGCCCGTACAACGCCTTGGCGGTTGGCGTGCGGAAACCTTCAGCGTACTGGCCATACCAGGTGTACTGATCGGTCAGGGCGTAAGTCAGGCCGAACTTGGGTGAAACCTTGTTCCAGGTTTTGTTCTCATCGCTGACGGTACCGCGACCGTCGGCGGCCACGGTATTGAGGAACTCCTGGGTGATGTGCGGCTTGAGCTGGGTGTAGTCGTAGCGCAGGCCAGGCAGGAAGGTCCACTTGTTCCAGCTGATCTGATCCTGGGCGAACAGGCTGTAGGTATTGATGGTCGGGTCCGGGAAGTCGCTGGATTTTTTCAGCACATCAGCCGCGCTGGTCGCGCCGACGGCCGTACAGCCGCGACCGACCGCCAGGCACTTGCCGTCGCCGCTGCGCGAGCCGGTGACTTTCTGTTGCTTGAGGGTGGTGCCGTAAGTCAGCAAGTGCTCGGTGTCAGCGATGTTGAAGGCTTTATCCAGTTGGGCATCGAAGACCCACTGTTTCTCTTCGTAAAGCGTGTCGCGGGTGCGCAGCACTCTACGGGTCATCGGGAAATAGAATTCTTCGGTGCTCTGATCGGTTTTGGCGATCTGATGGTTCAGGCTCCACTTGACGTTGTCTGCCAGCAGGCTGTCGAGTGCGAAGCTGTGTTCCAGGCCGAAACGCTCACGGGTAATGGTGTCGTTGCCGGTGCGCCACTGGTACATGCCGCCGGGCAGCATGCTGTTCGGGATCGTCGGCTGGCCGTTGAAGAACGGGCCGCCGTAAGCGCTTTTCTGATCGGTGTCGCGATCGTCCTTGTACTTCTCGTAGGTCAGGCCAAGGCGTGAACTTTCATTGTAGTTCCAGCCAATCTTGGCCAATACGTTGGAGGCTCGCACGTCTTCCGGGTTGGCCGCGGTACGGTCCAGGCCGGTGCCGTTGTTGCTGCCAAAGGAATCGGTTTCGTGACCATCGCGCTGGCTGTAATGCAGCAAGCCATCGACCTGATCGGCACGGCCGGCGACGGTGGCGGACTTCAGCCAGCTTTCGTCAGCGGAGCTGTACCCGGTCTTCAGGCGAGCGCCGACGTCTTGGCCGGGCTTGATGATGTCGTCCGCGTCGAGGGTGAAATAGCTGACGGCGCCGCCGATGGCGTTGCTGCCGTAGAGCACCGAGGCCGGGCCGCGCAGAATCTCGACGCGCTTGATGATTTCCGGGTCGACGTAGTTACGCTGGGTTTTGGCATACGGGCCGTTGAAAAAACCATTCGGAATCTCGACGCCGTCGATTTGGGTCAGGATCCGGTCGCCGTCGATGCCGCGAATGTTGTAGCCGCTGATTCCGCCGCGGGTCCCGGCACCGCCCACCGAGACGCCCGGTTCGTAGCGCACCAGATCCTTGATGGTATTGACGTTGTTGCGGTCCAGCTCTTCGCGAGTGTGAACGGTGACGGTGCTCGGCACGCTGGCGATGCTTTGTTCCTGGCGAGTGGCGCTGATAGTCACCTGGTCCAGGTTGAGCGCGCTGCTGTTGCTGCGCTTCTCCAGCACGATGTTATTGGTGCCCAGTTTGCGATAGCTCAGGTTGGTCCCCACCAACAGGCGATCGAGGGCTTTCTCTGGCGGCAGCGAACCCCGTACGCCCGGCGAGGCCACGCCTTCAGCCAGTTCTGCCGGTAAGCCGACCTGCCAGCCGGTCACGGCGGTAAAGGCATTGAGTGCCGAAACCAGCGACTGCTGAGGGATGGCGAACGCGTAATCGCCCATGTTGCGGGTCGGTTGCTCTGCCGCGGTGGCGGCGTAGAGCTGCGTGCTGCCGGCCATCAGGATGGCGGCGGTCAGCAGCGACAGCACGCGAGAAGGTGAAGAGGATTGGCGGGTGAGGCGAGAGGACATCGATAGCGCTCCGTGTCGCACGAATCTTTATAGGTGCTGATCGGCATCTGAAGATGCGAATCAATTGCATTGGCTATAACGAGACGTACGGGGTTTGGCTATCGAGTAAAAATAATTCTCATTTAGTTCAAAATCACCAGCGCCGGGAATTCCTGGAGCCGCGCCGAGGTGATCTGGGCCAGCGAGCGGACCACGTCCAGCGGCTGGTCGAGGCGGTAATTGCCGGTGACGGCGATGTCGGCCAACTGTTCGTTGTTGTTGATGATCCAGCCCGGGTAGTAACGACGCAGCTCCGCCAGCACCTGGCTCAGCGGGCAGTTTTCGAACACCAGCCGACCCTGGACCCACGCCAGGTCGGTCGCGGCATCGAGTCTGGCGGGACGATCGAAACCGTTGGGGCCGATGCGAATGCTTTCTCCGGCGGACAATCGAATTCGCGCGTCGTCGCGGGTCGCTCGCAAGTCGACATCCCCACGCTGCACCCGAACCTGTGCCACGCCGTCCAGATAACGCACTGCAAAGGCGGTGTCCCGCACGCTGGCCTTAACTGGCCCGGCGTCGATTTCCAGCGGCTGGCCGCGATCGGCCGCGACCTCGAAAAATGCCTCGCCCTGATACAAACGGGCCACGCGCTGTTGATCGTTGATGGTGCTGGAGAAGGCCGAATTGGTATTGAGCAGGACCTTCGAGCCGTCCTCCAGTTGCAGTCGCTGGCGTTCACCGACCACGGTCAGGTGATCGGCCTGCAGGCGAATCGGCAGATTGCTGAAGCTGAACAAACCGAGGATCAGCACGGCGGCGGTGGCCAAGGGTTTCCAGTGCGGTCGCAGGCGTGACAGGGCGGTCACTTTCGGCGGTCGGGCGGCCAGGGTTTGCGCGCATTGCACGACCTGCGAGCCCTCCCAGATTGCTTTCGCCTTGGCGAACGCCTCGGCATGCAACGGATGGGCGGCCAGCCAGTCGTGAAACTGTCGGGTCTGTTCTTCGCTCGGATTGTCCAGCACGATCAGCCAGTCCAGGGCCTGGTCCATCGCACTTGCGGGGTCCTGCGCCGGGGAAGGCGGAGAGGGGGCGGGGGGAGGCACTGGAAGCGTGTCCGTCACGGTGTTTCCTCGGCAGTGTCTTGGCACCGCTGTTTTTTTAATGAAGCTTGAAAGTGGGGCAAGGGTAGCAAAGCCCGATAGTCAGTGCAGGTCATCCTCATACGTAGAGAATTAACCTACAGACTCAGTCGCCGTTTAACCGTTCGGCCACGCCGATGCAGATCGCCATGATCAATTTCAGCTCCTTTTGCACCGTGCTCAATGACACGCCAAGCTTCTCGGCGATCTCCAGATAGCTGTGCCCGTGCAGACGGCTGAGGATGAAAATCTGCTGCTGACGGGCGCTGAGTTCATTGAGGCTCACGTTCAAACGCTCAAGCAATTGTTCGGCATGGGCGGCGTCTTCCGCACTGCTGGCGGGGGCGGCGACGCTTTCCACCACGTCCAGCGGCACGTCGTCGAGCATCGTGCGGGACTGGATGCGCCGCGCGCGCAAATGGTCCAGCGCCAGGTTGCGAGCGGTCTGGAAAACGAAGGGTTCAAGGTGATCAATGGCCCGCTCACTAAGCGCCCGGGTCACTCGCAGGTAGGTCTCCTGCAGGAGGTCTTCGGCGGTGCTGTGATTGTTGACTATCCGCTCCAATGTGCGCAGCAGAGAGACTCGCTGGGCGATGAAGACGTGATTGAAGCGAGATTGACTCACGGGAGGACCTGATCCATTTCGAGCGAATGATAATGCTTATCATCCGCTCGAGTGGTCAAGTATTGATTTGTGAAGGTTTAGGCGCGGGCCAGCAGATAGGTCGCGTAATCGGGGATCCGATGTTCGTGCGCCTGCTCCATCATCGGGCTGCTGAGCAGGTAGTCGGCGCTGCATTCGTTGCAGGCGACGGGAATGTTCCAGACCGCCGCGACGCGCAATAACGCCTTGATGTCCGGGTCGTGCGGCTGTGGTTCGAACGGGTCCCAGAAGAACACCAGCATGTCGACCCGCTGCTCGGCGATTCGCGCACCGAGTTGCTGGTCGCCGCCCAATGGGCCGCTGATCATGCTCTCCACAGGCAAATCCAGGCGTTGTTGCAACAACAACCCGGTGGTGCCGGTGGCGACCAGTTCATGCTGTGCGAGCCTGTCTTTCTGCCGCTCGGCCCAGTCCAGCAAAAACACTTTGCAGTGGTCGTGGGCGACCAAGGCAATACGCTTGCGCGCTGCCATGGTCTTTTGCGTAAAGCTGATACCGATCATCGGTGCTGCTCCTGCTTTTTCACGGCGGGTTATTCAGCGTTGCACAGCGCCAGGCAGTTATCGAGCATGCGGTTGGAGAAGCCCCATTCGTTGTCGTACCAGGCCAGCACCTTGAGCAGCTTGCCGCTGGACTTGGTGTGGTTGGCGTCAAAGATCGACGACAGCGGGTTGTGGTTGAAGTCGCTGGAGACCAGCGGCAGGGTGTTGTAACCGAGAATTTTCGAATGCTGGCTGGCTTCTTTCAGCAATGCGTTCACTTCATCAGCCGACGCTTCGCGCTTGAGTTGCACGGTCAGGTCCACCAGCGACACGTTGATGACCGGCACGCGTACCGACATGCCGGTCAGTTTGCCCGCCAGTTCCGGCAGCACCAGACCGACCGCTTCAGCCGCGCCGGTTTTGCTCGGGATCATGTTCTGGGTGGCCGAGCGCGCACGATACGGATCGACATGATAGACGTCGGTCAGGTGCTGATCGTTGGTGTAGGCGTGAATTGTGGTCATCAGGCCGCTTTCGATTCCCAGCTCGCGGTGCAACACCTGGGCCACCGGGGCCAGGCAGTTGGTGGTGCACGACGCATTGGAAATGATCTGGTGCGATTGGCGCAGAATGTCGTGGTTAACGCCATACACCACCGTGGCGTCGGCACCTTTGGCCGGGGCGGAGATGATCACTTTGCGTGCGCCGGCCGTAATATGCGCGGCGGCTTTGGCACGGTCAGTGAACAAACCGGTGCATTCGAATACGACGTCGATCTGCTCGGCAGCCCACGGCAGCTCGGCCGGGTTGCGAATGGCGCTGACAGAAATACGGTCACCGTTGACGGTCAGGCTTTCCATATCATGCTGGACATCGGCATCGAACGTGCCGTGAACAGTGTCGTACTTGAGCAGATGAGCGTTCATCGCGCTGTCGCCCAGGTCATTGATGGCAACGATCTGCAGATCCTGGCGATAACCTTGGGTATACAGTGCGCGCAGGACGTTACGGCCAATTCGGCCAAAACCATTGATTGCGATTCGAAGAGTCATTTAACAGGGCCGCCGTCGTTTTGTTGTTGGAATTACAAGATTATTCGCATAAAAATAGAAAACAAGCCTTTTTAATGGCAATATTTTGTTCAATCTACAACGAGTGACCTGAATCAACTGGTCCGACCGATCAAGAAAACCGTCTGTCATCCCATCGACAACGGCTCTTGATCAGCATAGACAATCAGGTCGCCACATCCGTTAGCCTGGAGTTCTAAACATGCATCCCCGCGTCCTTGAGGTCACCGAACGGCTTATCGCCCGCAGCCGCGCCACGCGTGAGGCTTACCTTGCACTGATTCGTGGTGCTGCCAGCGACGGTCCCATGCGCGGCAAGCTGCAATGCGCCAACTTCGCCCACGGCGTGGCCGGTTGCGGCACCGACGACAAGAACAGTCTGCGGATGATGAACTCCGCCAACATTGCGATTGTTTCGTCCTACAACGACATGCTCTCGGCGCACCAGCCGTACGAAGTCTTTCCTGAGCAGATCAAAAAGGCCCTGCGCGAAATCGGCTCCGTCGGCCAGTTCGCTGGCGGCACCCCCGCCATGTGCGATGGCGTGACCCAGGGCGAGCCAGGCATGGAACTGAGCCTGCCGAGCCGCGAAGTGATTGCCCTGTCCACTGCCGTGGCGCTGTCTCACAACATGTTCGACGGCGCGCTGATGCTCGGCATCTGCGACAAGATCGTCCCGGGCCTGATGATGGGCGCGTTGCGTTTCGGTCATCTGCCAACGATCTTCGTGCCGGGCGGGCCGATGGTGTCGGGCATTTCCAACAAGCAGAAAGCCGATGTGCGCCAGCGCTATGCCGAAGGCAAAGCCAGCCGCGAAGAGCTGCTGGAATCGGAGATGAAGTCCTACCACAGCCCGGGTACCTGCACCTTTTACGGCACCGCCAACACCAACCAGTTGCTGATGGAAGTCATGGGCCTGCACTTGCCGGGCGCCTCTTTCGTCAACCCGAACACCCCGTTGCGTGATGCCCTGACCCGCGAAGCGGCGCATCAAGTCACGCGTCTGACCAAACAGAGCGGCGACTTCATGCCGATCGGCGAAATCGTCGACGAACGTTCGCTGGTCAACTCCATCGTGGCCCTGCACGCCACCGGCGGCTCGACCAACCACACGCTGCACATGCCGGCCATCGCGATGGCGGCGGGCATTCAACTGACCTGGCAGGACATGGCCGACCTCTCCGAGGTGGTGCCGACCCTGAGCCACGTCTACCCGAACGGCAAAGCCGACATCAACCACTTCCAGGCCGCGGGCGGCATGTCGTTCCTGATTCGCGAACTGCTGGAAGCCGGGCTGCTGCACGAAAACGTCAACACGGTGCTGGGCCACGGCCTGAGCCGCTACACCATGGAGCCGTTCCTCGAAAACGGCGAACTGGTCTGGCGCGAAGGCCCGATCGAAAGCCTCGACGAGACCATTCTGCGTCCGGTCGCTCGCGCATTTTCGCCAGAGGGTGGCTTGCGCGTGATGGAAGGCAACCTCGGTCGCGGTGTCATGAAAGTGTCCGCTGTCGCGTTGGAAAACCAGGTCGTCGAAGCACCGGCCATGGTATTCCAGGATCAGCAGGATCTGGCCGATGCGTTCAAGGCCGGTTTGCTCGAGAAGGATTTCGTCGCGGTGATGCGCTTCCAGGGCCCGCGTTCCAACGGCATGCCGGAGCTGCACAAGATGACGCCGTTCCTTGGCGTTCTGCAGGATCGCGGCTTCAAAGTGGCGCTGGTGACTGACGGGCGCATGTCCGGTGCGTCGGGGAAAATCCCGGCGGCGATTCACGTCAGCCCCGAAGCGTATGTGGGCGGCGCTTTGGCGCGGGTCCAAGAGGGCGATATCATCCGCGTCGATGGCGTCAAAGGCACTCTGGAGCTTAAGGTGGACGCCGAAGAATTCGCAGCGCGCGAACCTGCCAAGGGCCTGTTGGGCAATAACATCGGCAGCGGTCGCGAACTGTTTGGTTTCATGCGCATGGCCTTCAGCTCCGCAGAGCAGGGCGCCAGCGCCTTCACTTCTGCCCTGGAGACGCTTAATTGAAACTGGCTTTGGTCGGTGACATCGGTGGGACCAACGCACGTTTCGCGTTGTGGAAAAACCAGCAGCTGGAATCGATCCAGGTGCTGGCAACGGCCGACCATGCCAGCCCGGAAGAGGCGATTGCCCTCTACCTGAGCGGGCTTGGCCTGGCGCCGGGTTCGATCGGTTCGGTGTGCCTGTCGGTGGCCGGCCCCGTCAGCGGTGATGAATTCAAGTTCACCAACAATCACTGGCGACTCAGCCGCAAGGGGTTTTGCAAGACCTTGCAGGTGGATCAACTGTTGCTGGTCAACGACTTCTCGGCCATGGCGCTGGGCATGACCCGTTTGCAGCCGGACGAGTTTCGGGTGGTCTGCGAAGGCACGCCGGAACCGTTGCGGCCGGCGGTGGTGATCGGTCCGGGGACTGGCCTCGGTGTTGGCACGTTGCTGGATCTGGGCGAAGGTCGTTTCGCCGCGTTGCCGGGGGAGGGCGGTCACGTCGATTTGCCACTGAGCAGCCCACGGGAAACTCAGTTGTGGCAGCACATCTTCAATGAGATCGGTCATGTCAGCGCCGAAACGGCGTTGAGCGGCAGTGGTTTGCCGCGGGTCTATCGGGCGATTTGTGCGGTGGACGGTCATGAACCTGTGCTCGAAACACCGGAAGCGATCACGGCTGCCGGCCTGGCCGGCGATCCAATTGCCCTGGAAGTGCTTGAGCAGTTCTGCTGCTGGCTGGGTCGTGTGGCCGGCAATAACGTGCTGACCACGGGCGCGCGCGGCGGTGTGTACATCGTCGGCGGGGTGATTCCACGGTTCGCCGATTTCTTCATCGAAAGCGGCTTTGCCCGGTGCTTTGCCGACAAAGGCTGCATGAGCGATTATTTCAAAGGCATCCCGGTGTGGCTGGTGACGGCGCCGTATTCCGGCTTGATGGGGGCGGGCGTTGCGCTGGAGCAATCCAACCCCGCCTGAAATGCGATCAAAAATGTGGGAGCGGTTTTGTGGCGAGGGGATTTATCCCCGTTGGGTCGCGAAGCGGCCCTAAAAAAGGGGACTGCTGCGCAGTCCAACGGGGCGGTGCGACGTTTCGCTAAATCCCCTCGCCACAAAGCTCGCTCCCACAGTTGGTTTTGTGGTGTTTGTAGAATCAGCGCTTAAGGCATAATCCGCCCAATTCAAACAACAAGGATGCCGCCCCTGTGAGCTCAGTCAACAAGTCGATTTTGTTGGTCGATGACGATCAAGAGATACGCGAGTTGCTGGACACCTACCTGACCCGCGCCGGTTTTCAGGTGCGAACCACGCCGGACGGCGCAGGCTTTCGTCAGGCGATGAACGAGGCGCCGAGCGATCTGGTGATCCTCGATGTGATGCTCCCGGACGAAGACGGCTTCAGCCTCTGCCGCTGGATCCGCCAGCACCCGCGTCAGGCGCAGGTGCCGATTATCATGCTCACCGCCAGCTCCGACGAGGCCGACCGCGTCATCGGTCTGGAATTGGGCGCCGACGATTACCTTGGCAAACCCTTCAGCCCGCGTGAATTGCAAGCGCGCATCAAAGCCCTGTTGCGTCGCGCGCAGTTCGGGCAGGAACGTTCCGGCAGTGAAGTGCTGGCCTTCGATGACTGGCGGCTGGACATGGTCAGCCATCGCCTGTTCCACATCGACGGCGAAGAAGTGATTCTCTCCGGCGCCGATTTCGCGCTGCTGAAACTGTTCCTCGATCACCCCCAGGAAATCCTCGATCGCGACACTATCGGCAACGCCACCCGTGGTCGTGATTTGATGCCGCTGGATCGCATCGTCGACATGGCCGTCAGCCGGTTGCGCCAGCGCCTGCGCGACACCGAAAAACCGCCGCGACTGATCCGTACCGTGCGCGGCAGCGGCTACCAACTGGCCGCCAATGTGGTTGCCAGCAATGGCCACTGAATTTTTCCGCAAACTCGCCGCGCGGATTCCCGTGCCACGTTCGCTGCTCGGGCGGATGCTGTTGCTGACGCTGTTGGCAGTGTTGTTCGCCCAAACACTGTCGAGCGTGATCTGGGTCTCGCAACTGCGCGCCACCCAGCTTGAAGGGCTGGTCACCAGCGCCCGTAGCCTCGCTCATTCGATGACGGCCAGCGTCAGTTACTTTCGCTCTCTGCCGGTAGCGTTTCGGCCATTGGTACTCGACCAGTTGCGCAGCATGGGTGGCACCCGTTTTGTGGTGACGCTCAACGACAAACCCTTGGGCATGGAAGTGCTGCCGATCACCCCGCGCAAGGAAGCCGTGCTCAAAGCGGTGGACGAAGTGTTGCGCCAGTCCCTGGGCCAGGACATTGATATCTCGGTGACCTTCGTCAGCCCCGAAGACCTGCGGATCTTCAACGGCGGTCTGAAGCTCGATGAATTGCCGCGCTCCTGGGCGCACTACGCGCTGACCCTGGAGCCGGTGAACCCGCCGGTATTGGTCACGCAAATCCAGATGGCACCGGGCGAGTGGCTGTACATCGCCTCACTGTTGCCCGAGCCCTACACCAGTCTTGAAGAGCAAGGCCTGCCGGCGCAGCAAGTCTGGTTCATCGTGCTCACCAGCGGCTTCTTGCTGTTGTTCATTGGCCTGCTGGTGCACTGGCAGAGCCGGCCGCTCAAGCGTTTGGCGCGGGCAGCACGGGACATGTCCCTCGGCGCGGAAGTCGAGCCAGTGGCCGAGGGTGGCGGCAGTGAAGTGATCGAGGTCGGCCGCGCCTTCAATGCGATGCGCGAACGCATCAGCCGTTACCTGACCGAGCGCAGCCAGTTGTTCAGCGCGATTTCTCATGACTTGCGCACGCCGATTACCCGCTTGCGGTTACGCGTTGAATTGCTCGAAGACGAAACGCTGCAAGCCAAGTTCGGCCGTGATCTGGATGAGCTGGAGCTGCTGGTCAAAGGCGCGCTGCAATGCGTGAAAGACACCGACATCCACGAAAACATCGAGCCGGTGGACCTCAACCATGTACTTGATTGTCTGGTGGAACCGTATCTGGCGCCCAACGGCAATGGTCGCGTTACTCAGCAAGGGCGTGCGCTGGCGGCGTATCCGGGGAAGCCGCTGGCGCTCAAGCGTTGCATCGGCAACCTGATCGACAATGCCTTGAAGTATGGGCAGAAAGCGCATTTGCACATTGATGACGACCCGAGTGCGTTCATCCTGCATGTGGACGATGAAGGGCCAGGCGTGCCGGAACAGCGGATGGAACAGGTGTTCGAGCCGCACTTCCGCCTGGCCGGGCAGCAGCAGGGTTATGGGTTGGGGTTGGGGATTGCGCGAAATATTGCGCATAGCCATGGGGGTGAGGTCAGCCTGCAGAATTTGCGTGAGGGTGGGTTGAGGGTGACGTTGCATTTGCCGCGGTCGGTGGATTGAGTTTCTGCCTTTAGATCCACCCCCTCACCCTAACCCTCTCCCCAAGGGGTAGAGGGGACTGACCGAGTTGGTTTTTAGATATTCTGAGACCGAGGAAATAGAGTCGAACTCAGGCGTAGAAACCGATGGAGATCTGCTCCCTTTCCCCCTCTCCCCCGTGGGGAGAGGGCTGGGGTGAGGGGTGGCTCTTTGTCACAACCCAGTGACAAAACCTGCCCCCTTCGTTACAAGCCCACCACCGCCCGTTGTTTAGACTGCCCCCAGTCATAACAACAAAAAAGGCATCCCATGGACACCTTCCAACCCGCTTTCAGCAGTTGGCTGAACGCACCCGCCCATCAACAATGGCTCGCCGCCGAAGGCCTGCGCCTGCTGGCGTTTGCCAAGGCTTCAACGCTTCCCGAGGGCTTCGGCAATCTTGATGAAAAGGGCTGCCTGCCAGCCAACGCCCACGCCGAAACCATGAACACCGCGCGCATGACCCACAGCTTCGCCATGGCCCACATTCAGGGCTTGCCGGGTTTCGCCGAGCTGGTGGATCACGGCGTCAAAGCTCTCAGCGGCCCATTGCGTGACGCCGAACATGGCGGCTGGTTCGCTGCCCCCGAGCATCGTGACGGCAACACCGATAAAGCCGCTTACCTGCACGCCTTTGTCGCGCTGGCCGCCAGTTCTGCGGTTGTCGCTCAGCGTCCCGGCGCGCAGGCCTTGCTCGACGATGCCGTCCGCATCATCGATGCGCATTTCTGGAGCGAAGAGGAGGGCGCGATGCGCGAATCCTTCAACCGCGACTGGAGTGAAGAGGAAAGCTATCGCGGCGCCAACAGCAACATGCACGCCACCGAAGCCTTTCTTGCGTTGGCGGATGTCACTGACGACAACCGCTGGCTGATCCGCGCCCAGCGCATCGTCGAGCGCGTCATCCACGGTCACGCCGCTGCCAACGATTACCTGGTGGTCGAGCATTTCGACCGCGACTGGCAACCCTTGCGCGAATACAACCACGACAACCCGGCCGATGGTTTTCGCCCCTACGGCACCACGCCGGGTCACGGTTTCGAATGGGCCCGGCTGATACTGCATCTCGAAGCGGCGCGGGTTAAGGCCGGGATGCTGACGCCGGGCTGGCTCGCCAGCGACGCGCAAAAACTCTTCGACCACAACTGCCGTCACGGCTGGGATGTCGACGGGGCGCCGGGGATTGTCTACACCCTCGACTGGGACAATCGCGCCGTGGTTCGCCATCGCCTGCACTGGACCCATTGCGAAGCCAGCGCCGCCGCCAGCGCGCTGCTTAAACGCACCGGTGATGCGCAATACGAACGCTGGTATCGACTGTTTTGGGAATTCTGCGACAGCCATTTCATCGATCGCGAAAGCGGTAGCTGGCGCCACGAGCTCGATCCGCAGAATCGCCCGAGCGCCGATATCTGGGCGGGCAAACCCGACCTTTATCACGCCTGGCAAGCCGTACTGATCCCGCGGTTGCCTCTGGCGCCAAGCATGGCGACTGCCCTGGCACAGTTATCCCAGAGCGCTCCTGTGTAACCATGTGGTGACATTCGAACGTCCCTTCGTTACCTGCGAAGGGATCACTCCTGTTTAGAATCCTATGCAGCGCAAGCACCAGACTTGCATGCATAACAACAAGAAAGGTACTACTAGATGAATGCGATTTCTCGCCTCGCTACTGTCATTTCTCTCGCTTCACTGCTTCCCCTGTCTGCATTCCCGCTGAGTACGTTTGCTGCCGATTCCAAAGGTTCGGTGGAAGTCGTTCACTGGTGGACCTCTGGTGGTGAAAAGGCTGCGGTCGATGTCCTGAAGGCCCAAGTCGAAAAAGACGGCTTTACCTGGAAGGACGGCGCAGTCGCCGGTGGCGGCGGTTCCACTGCCATGACCGTACTCAAAAGCCGCGCCGTCGCCGGCAACCCGCCGGGCGTTGCGCAGATCAAAGGTCCGGACATCCAGGAGTGGGGCAGCACTGGCCTGCTCAGCACCGACACCCTCAAAGAGGTTTCCAAGTCCGAAGGCTGGGATGGCCTGCTGTCGAAGAAAGTCTCCGACACCGTCAAGTACGAAGGTGACTACGTCGCCGTGCCGGTGAACATTCACCGCGTCAACTGGCTGTGGATCAACCCGGAAGTCTTCAAGAAAGCCGGGATCGAAAAAGCCCCGACTACCCTCGAAGAATTCTATGCCGCTGGCGACAAGCTCAAAGCCGCCGGCTTCATTGCGCTTGCCCACGGTGGCCAGCCTTGGCAGGACAGCACCGTGTTTGAAGACGTGGTGCTCTCGGTCATGGGCGCTGACGGTTACAAGAAAGCCCTGGTAGATCTGGATCAGAAAACCCTCTCGGGCGCCGAGATGACCAAGTCGTTCGCCGAGCTGAAAAAACTCACCGGTTACATGGACCCGAACCGTGCCGGTCGTGACTGGAACATCGCTGCCGCCGACGTCATCAACGGCAAGGCCGGTATGCAGATGATGGGCGACTGGGCCAAGAGCGAATGGACCGCTGCCAAGAAAGTAGCGGGCAAGGACTACCAGTGCGTGCCATTCCCGGGCACCGAAAAAGCCTTCACCTACAACATCGATTCCCTGGCGGTGTTCAAGCTCAAGGCCGATCGCAAAGGTGACATCGCCGCTCAACAAGACCTGGCCAAGGTCGCGCTGGGCAAAGACTTCCAGAAAGTCTTCAGCATCAACAAAGGCTCGATCCCGGTGCGTACCGACATGCTTAACGACATGAGCGGTCTGGGCTTCGATTCCTGCGCTCAAGCGGCGGCCAAGGATTTCCTTGCAGACGAGAAGACTGGCGGCCTGCAACCGAGCATGGCGCACAACATGGCCACTTCCCTGGCCGTGCAGGGCGCGATTTTCGATGTGGTGACCAACTTCATGAATGACAAGAATGCTGATCCGGCGACGGCCAGCAAGCAACTGGCATCGGCCGTCAAAGCCGCCCAGTAATCCCTGACACCGCGTGACCTTGTAGGAGCAAGGCTTGCCCGCGATAGCTGACTGACATTCAACTCAGATGTCGTCTGTTACACCGCTATCGCGAGCAAGCTCGGCTCCTACAAGGGATCGCCGTGCGGATTTCATTTCTCTTCACCTGGATTATCCCGATGAGCTCTGTGGCGGTTTTCAGCAAAGCCTCACCGTTCGACGCACTGCAGCGCTGGCTCCCCAAACTGGTTTTGGCGCCAAGCATGCTGATCGTCCTGGTTGGTTTTTACGGTTACATCATCTGGACATTCGTTCTGTCCTTCACCAATTCGAGCTTCATGCCGAGCTACAAATGGGTCGGCCTGCAGCAATACATCCGCCTGATGGACAACGATCGCTGGTGGGTCGCGAGCAAAAACCTCGCGGTCTTCGGTGGCATGTTCATCGGCATCAGCCTGGTGCTCGGCGTCTTCCTTGCAGTGCTGCTGGATCAGCGCATTCGCAAGGAAGGTTTCATCCGCACCGTTTACCTGTACCCGATGGCGCTCTCGATGATCGTCACCGGTACCGCGTGGAAATGGCTGCTCAACCCAGGGCTGGGCCTGGACAAGATGCTGCGTGACTGGGGCTGGGAAGGCTTCCGTCTCGACTGGCTGGTGGATCAGGATCGCGTGGTGTATTGCCTGGTGATCGCCGCCGTGTGGCAAGCCTCCGGGTTTGTGATGGCGATGTTCCTGGCCGGCCTGCGGGGTGTCGATCAATCGATCATCCGTGCCGCGCAAGTCGACGGTGCGAGCCTGCCGACCATCTATTTGAGAATCGTGTTGCCGAGCCTGCGCCCGGTGTTCTTCAGCGCCTTCATGATCCTCGCGCACATCGCGATCAAGAGCTTCGACCTGGTGGCGGCAATGACCGCTGGCGGCCCGGGCTACTCGTCCGACCTGCCCGCGATGTTCATGTATTCCTTCACTTTCAGCCGTGGCCAGATGGGCATTGGTTCGGCCAGCGCCATGATGATGCTGGGCGCGATCCTGGCGATTCTGGTGCCGTACCTGTACTCCGAATTGCGAGGCAAACGCCATGAGTAATCAACTCGGCAAACCAGCCTTGAGCTTCAGCCGAATCGCCATCTACGCCACGCTGTTGCTGGCCGCCGCGATCTACCTGATCCCGCTGGTGGTGATGCTGCTGACCAGTTTCAAATCCCCGGAAGATATCCGCACCGGCAACCTGCTGAGCTGGCCGCAAGTGATTGACGGCATCGGCTGGATCAAGGCCTGGGACGTGGTCGGCGGCTACTTCTGGAACTCGGTGAAAATCACCGTGCCGGCGGTTCTGATCTCCACGTTCATTGGTGCCATGAACGGTTACGTACTGTCGATGTGGCGCTTCCGGGGTTCGCAACTGTTCTTCGGTCTGCTGCTGTTCGGCTGCTTCCTGCCGTTCCAGACCGTGCTGTTGCCAGCCTCGTTCACCCTCGGCAAGTTCGGCCTGGCCAATACCACCACCGGCTTGGTGCTGGTGCACGTGGTCTACGGCCTGGCGTTCACCACGCTGTTCTTCCGCAACTACTACGTGAGCATTCCGGATGCGCTGGTCAAGGCTGCACGCCTTGATGGCGCGGGCTTCTTCACGATTTTCTGGAAGATCCTGCTGCCGATGTCGATCCCGATCGTGATGGTCTGCCTGATCTGGCAGTTCACTCAGATCTGGAATGACTTCCTGTTCGGCGTGGTCTTCGCCAGTGGCGATGCCCAGCCGATTACCGTGGCCCTGAACAACCTGGTCAACACCAGCACCGGGGCCAAGGAATACAACGTTGATATGGCCGCCGCGATGATCGCCGGGCTGCCGACACTGCTGGTCTACATTTTCGCTGGCAAGTATTTCCTGCGTGGGCTGACGTCCGGCGCGGTCAAGGGGTAGAACAATGGCAACTCTCGAATTACGCAACGTCAACAAGACCTACGGCGCCGGTTTGCCGGACACCCTGAAAAACATCGAACTGAAGATCGATGACGGTGAGTTCCTGATCCTGGTTGGCCCGTCGGGCTGCGGTAAATCCACGCTGATGAACTGCATCGCCGGTCTGGAAAACATCAGCGGCGGCGCGATCCTGGTGGATGACGCCGACATCAGCGGCATGAGCCCCAAAGATCGTGACATCGCCATGGTGTTCCAGTCCTACGCGCTGTACCCGACGATGAGCGTGCGCGACAACATCGCGTTCGGCCTGAAGATTCGCAAAATGCCCGCCGCCGAAATCGACGAAGAAGTCGCTCGCGTGGCCAAGCTGTTGCAGATCGAACATTTGCTCGCCCGTAAACCCGGTCAGCTCTCTGGTGGCCAGCAACAGCGCGTGGCGATGGGCCGTGCCCTGGCGCGGCGGCCGAAGATTTACCTGTTCGACGAACCGCTGTCCAACCTCGACGCCAAGCTGCGCGTCGAGATGCGCACCGAAATGAAACTGATGCATCAGCGCCTGAAAACCACCACGGTCTACGTGACCCACGACCAGATCGAAGCCATGACCCTGGGCGACAAAGTGGCGGTGATGAAGGACGGGATCATCCAGCAATTCGGCACGCCGAAAGACATCTACAACAACCCGGCCAACCTGTTCGTGGCGAGCTTCATCGGTTCGCCGCCGATGAACTTCATCCCCCTGCGTTTGCAGCGCAAGGACGGTCGTCTGCTGGCGCTGCTCGACAGCGGTCAGGCGCGCTGCGAATTGCCGTTGGGCATGCAGGACGCCGGTCTTGAAGACCGCGAAGTGATCCTCGGCATGCGCCCGGAGCAGATCGTCTTGGCAGGTAGCGAGCCGAATGGTTTGCCGATCATTCGCGCCGAAGTCCAGGTCACCGAGCCAACCGGTCCCGACACCCTGGTGTTCGTCAATCTCAACGAAACCAAAGTCTGCTGCCGTCTGGCGCCGGACGTTGCACCGGCCGTGGGCGAGACCCTGACCCTGCAATTCGATCCATCGAAAGTGCTGTTGTTCGATGCCAAGACCGGGGAGCGCCTGGGGGTGGCCGGTCAGCCGCAAGCCGAAACCCGGTCTGCGAACGTCGCACAATTCAAAGGTCGCTGAAGATCAGAAATGTGGGAGCGTGCTTTGTGGCGAGGGGATTTATCCCCGTTGGACTGCGCAGCAGTCCCATTTTTTAGGGCCGCTTCGCGACCCAACGGGGCGGTGCGACGTTTCGCTAAATCCCCTCGCCACAAAGCCCGCTCCCGCAGGGGATGTCACCGCGTTAGATAAAAACAGTTAATAACAATAAAACGAGGATGTAGGGATGAAGAAGAACAACAACGCTCAGCTTATCTGCCAGTTGTCAGCCGTTGCGGCAATGATGTTGGCCGGTAGCGTACACGCGGCTGACGCGTTCAGCGCCGATTCCGAATGGATGACCGGTGATTGGGGTGGCGAGCGGACCAGGCTGATCGAGCAGGGTATCGACATCAAGATGGACTACGTCGGTGAAGTGGGCGCCAACCTCCACGGCGGCTACAACGACGACAAGACTGCGCGTTACGCTGACCAGTTTGGCCTCGGCGTGGCACTGGACCTGCAAAAACTGTGGGGCTGGGATAACACCCAGGCGAAGATCCAGCTCACTAACCGTAATGGTCAGAACATCTCCAATGACCGTGTCGGCGATCCGCGTGCCGGCACCTTGAGTTCGTCTCAGGAAGTCTACGGCCGTGGCCATATGGTCCGTCTGACCCAATTGTGGATCAAGCACCAGTTCCTCGACGGTAAACTGGACGTCAAAGCCGGTTACTTCGGCGAAGGCGAAGACTTCAACACCTTCCCGTGCGAGTTCCAGAACCTGGCGTTCTGCGGTTCCCAAGCGGGTAACTGGGCGACCAACATCTGGTACAACTGGCCGGTCATGCAGGCTGCGGTTCGCGTGAAGTACAACATCTCGCCTGAGTTCTATGCGCAGATCGGCGCGTACAACCAGAACCCGTCGCAACTGGAGCACGGTAACGGCTTCAAGCTCAGCGGCAGTGGGACTGCTGGCACCGTCCTGCCGGTCGAACTGGTCTGGTCGCCGAACCCTAACAACCTGCCCGGCGAATACCGTGTCGGTTACTACAAAAGCACGGCCAATGCCGATGACGTCCGCAAGGATGCCGACGGCAATGATGCAGCCACCAGCGGTAACGCCTATCGCAGCCACGATAGCAAGCACGGTTACTGGTTCGTGGCGCAGCAACAGCTGACCGACCATAACGGTGACAAGAGCCGTGGTCTGAACATCGCAGCCAACGCCACGTTCCACGACAAGGACACCAACTTCGTCGACAACTACCAGTCGCTGATGTTTGTGTACAAGGGCCCGTTCGATGCACGTCCAAAAGATGACGTCGGTATCGGTTTCGCCCGCATCCATGTCAACGATGACGTGAAGAAAAATGCTGAACTGGTCAACGCCTCCAATGGTGTTACCGAGTACGAGGATCCACTGTTCTCGCCACTGCGTACTACCGAGTACAACTACGAGATCAACTACGGCTTCCACGTTACCAACTGGCTGACCGTGCGTCCTAACCTGCAATACATCACTCACCCGGGTGGTGTCGATGAAGTCGACAACGCGCTGGTCGCCGGCCTGAAAATTCAGTCGGTGTTCTAACGCTGTTGCGATAAGCTCCTCTCTATGTGCGCATTTTTGCGGACAGCCCAGGCTGTCCGCTTTTTTTTGTGTGGTATGCCAAAGCAACCTGTGGCGAGGGGATTTATCCCCGTTGGGCTGCGAAGCGGCCCCAAAACCATCCACCGCAGTGTTCCAGGTAAATCGCGTTTTTCTGGTTTTACGACTGCTTCGCAGCCGAACGGGGATAAATCCCCTCGCCACAGTGGTTCACTGGGCACACGTATTGAGTACACCCATGATTTTCAGGACCGTGGCACATGCATGAGCATCCGCTACAACGCTTCTTCAAATCCTTGCGCGAACGTCCGGTGTTTGCGTGGGAGCGCTATCAGAAGCGCGACGTGCTGGTGATCGACCATCCGCTGTGTCAGGCGGTGTTCAGTCGGCAGGGGGCGCAGTTGCTGCACTTCCAGCCAAAGGGCCAGAAACCCTGGCTCTGGTGCGCGGCGAAGTGGCCACAAGTTGGTGCGATTCGTGGTGGCGTTCCGGTGTGCTGGCCGTGGTATGGCCGTCATCCGAGCGAAAACGCCTGGCCGTCCCATGGCTGGGCACGGCTGATCGACTGGAAGCTGCTGGACAGCAGCACTGATGACGATGGCGTGCGCTTGCACTGGCAACTTCAGTTGTGCGACTGGCAAGTGGACCTGCACGCGCACTTGGGCGAACGCATGGATTTACGCCTGAGTACCGAGCATCAGGACAGCCTGCCGTGCCAATTGAGTCAGGCGTTGCACGCTTATTGGCGTATTGGCGACGTCGGCGAGGTAGCGCTGTCTGGCCTCGACGGAGCGCAGGGTTACGACCAGTTGAACCGGCAGATTTGTCATCAGGAAGGCGAGTTGCGGGTAGAGGGCGGCTGTCAGCGGGTGTTCCAGCATGACGGCGAATTACAGCTCAAGGACCACGCCTGGCAGCGGGAGTTGTGCATCGATACGGGAGACAGTGCGGACACGGTGGTCTGGCATCCGGGCTCGCGGCCGTTGCTGGGGGTAAGCTGGAATGAGATTTCGGAGTTTGTGTGCGTTGAAGCGGCGAGTGGCGGGACCGATAGCCTGAGCCTGGCGCCGGGGGAGAGGGCGCATTTGAGTTTGCAGGCGCGGGTTGGTGCTTAGTCCAAGACTTGCGTTGTAGCTGCTGACGCCATCGCGAGCAGGCTCGCTCCCACATTTGGAATGCTTTCCCTGTGGGAGCGAGCCTGCTCGCGATGATGCCAGTTCAGACGATGGAGATGTCGGCCTAGTTGAATTCATCCCCAATCGGATACCGACTGGCATTCAGGCTTTCCTTGATCTTGCGCAAATGCGGCTGGAAGTCCACGCCTCGGCGCAAGGTCATGCCGGTGGCGAGGACATCCAGCACGGTCAGCTGAATGATCCGCGACGTCATCGGCATATAGATGTCGGTGTCTTCCGGCAGCGGAATGTTCAGGCTCAAGGTGCTGGCCTTGGCCAGTGGCGAACCCTCGGCTGTCAGGCCCAGCACCGAAGCACCGTTTTCCCGGGCAATACGCGCCACTTCCACCAGTTCGCGGGTACGGCCGGTGTAGGAAATGATCACGAACAACTCGCCGGTGTGCGCCACCGACGCAATCATGCGTTGCATCAGCACGTCCGCGTGGGCGGTGACTGCCAGGTTGAAGCGGAAGAACTTGTGCTGTGCATCCAGCGCCACCGGGGCCGAGGCGCCGAGGCCGAAGAAGTGGATCTGCCGGGCCTGGATCAACAGGTCGACGGCGCGGCTGATCAGGTTCGGGTCCAAGGCCTGCAACGCACTGTCCAGCGAGGCGATGGCGCTGCCGAAAATCTTTTTGGTATAGGCCTCGGGATTGTCATCTGCCTCCACCGCACGGCTGACATACGCGGCGCCACTGGCCAGGCTCTGGGCCAATTGAAGCTTGAGTTCCGGGTAGCCGCTGACGCCAAACGAGCGGCAGAAACGGTTGACCGTCGGCTCGCTGACCTTTGAGGCCTGGGCGAGGGCGGCGATGCTGAACCGGGTGGCCTGCTCTGGGTTGAGCAGGATGACTTCGGCGACTTTGCGTTCTGCCTTGTTCAGGTCTTCAAGGCGATTCTGGATCTGTTCCAGTAAATTTCGCACGCGGTCCATATATGTTCCTTAGCTCCGCAAACATGAGAGCAATGCAAATAAGGGCCCCGGCTATGCAAATTGGGACTTTGATCGGGCCCGTAACGGTGGCCTATCCTACTGATGGCTCCGACCGTCCACCACTCGGAATCTGTATTTTGCGAAAATGTTGTGGTTATTACTACATTTTCCCTTGAGTGATGCCTTGAAAAAAGGTATTTGTAGCTTAACTTGATAAAAGAACAAACATCATGCCTTCGATTACGGTTGAACCGTGCACCTTTGCCTTGTTCGGCGCCCTCGGCGATCTGGCCCTGCGCAAGCTGTTTCCTGCCCTTTATCAGCTCGATGGCGCAGGCCTCTTGCACGAGGACACGCGAATTATCGCGCTGGCCCGTGAGCCTGGCAGCGAGCAGCAGCATTTGGCGTTCATCGCCTCCGAGCTGCGCCGCTACGTCGTCGCCAAAGAGCTGGACGAGGCCGTGGTCGAACGCTTCCTGGCCCGCCTGAGTTACCTGCACGTCGACTTCCTCAAGGCTGACGATTACGTCGCCCTGGCCGAAATGGCTGGCAGCGCGCAGCGGGTGATTGCCTACTTCGCGACACCGGCCGCCGTTTACGGCGCGATCTGCGAGAACCTGTCGAAGGTAGGCCTGACCGAAAACACCCGCGTGGTGCTGGAAAAACCCATCGGTTCGGACCTGGAATCCTCGCGCAAGGTCAACGACGCCGTGGCGCAGTTCTTCCCGGAGAACCGCACCTACCGTATCGACCACTACCTGGGCAAAGAAACCGTCCAGAACCTGATCGCCCTGCGTTTCGCCAACAGCCTGTTCGAAACCCAGTGGAACCAGAATTACATCTCCCACGTGGAAATCACCGTGGCCGAGAAGGTCGGGATCGAAGGTCGCTGGGGTTACTTCGACAAGGCCGGCCAGCTGCGGGACATGATCCAGAATCACCTGCTGCAACTGCTCTGCCTGATCGCCATGGACCCGCCGGCCGACCTGTCCGCTGACAGCATCCGCGACGAGAAAGTCAAAGTGCTCAAGGCGCTGGCGCCGATCAGTCCGGAAGGCCTGACCACTCAGGTCGTGCGCGGTCAGTACATCGCGGGTTACAGCGAAGGCAAATCGGTTCCCGGTTACCTGGAAGAGCCGAACTCCAACACCCAGAGCGACACCGAAACCTTCGTTGCGCTGCGTGCCGATATCCGCAACTGGCGTTGGGCCGGTGTGCCGTTTTACCTGCGTACCGGCAAGCGCATGCCGCAGAAGCTGTCGCAGATCGTCATCCACTTCAAGGAACCGTCCCACTACATCTTCGCTCCCGAGCAGCGTCTGCAAATCAGCAACAAGCTGATTATCCGCCTGCAACCGGACGAAGGCATTTCCTTGCGCGTGATGACCAAAGAACAAGGCCTGGACAAGGGTATGCAGCTGCGCAGCGGTCCGTTGCAGCTGAATTTTTCCGACACTTATCGCAGCGCACGGATTCCCGATGCCTACGAGCGGTTGTTGCTGGAAGTGATGCGCGGCAATCAGAACCTGTTTGTCCGTAAAGATGAAATCGAAGCCGCGTGGAAGTGGTGTGACCAGTTGATCGCCGGATGGAAAAAATCCGGTGATGCGCCCAAGCCGTACGCGGCCGGGTCCTGGGGACCGATGAGCTCCATTGCTCTGATCACGCGGGACGGGAGGTCGTGGTATGGCGATATCTGAATTGAAACTGCCTCAGGGTGTCAGCGCCCATGAGTTCAAAAGCCCGGTGTTGCTGGCCGAAGGCCTGGCGCTGAATGTGGCCAAGCGACTGAGTGACGCGATCGATGCGCGCGGCACCGCGACCTTGGTGGTTTCCGGTGGACGCAGTCCGGTGGCGTTTTTTCAGCACCTGGCCAAGCAGACGCTGGACTGGTCCAAGGTTGTCGTCACCCTGGCCGACGAGCGCTGGGTACCGGTTGAACACGCCGACAGCAATGCCGGTCTGCTCAAGCGTTACCTGTTGCAAGGCCCGGCGGCCAAGGCTCAGTTCCTGAGTCTGTACAGCGCCACCGCCAACCTTGAACTGGCCGCCGAGCAGGCGGATCGCTTGCTCGCCGAGTTGCCGCCAATCGACGTGCTGATACTTGGCATGGGCGACGACGGTCACACCGCCTCGCTGTTCCCGAATAGCCCGAACCTGGCCGACGCCTTGAAAGCCGACGGCACACGTCGTTGCTACCCGATGCTGGCGCCAACCGTGCCGCATCAGCGCCTGACCATGAGTCGCGCGCTGCTGGCGTCGGCCAAGACCAGCGTTCTATCGATTTCCGGTCAGTCCAAGCTGACCACCTTGAGTGCCGCATTGGCCGGTGACGATGTCGCCGCCATGCCGATTCGCGCGTTTCTGCAACCTACGTTAGAGATTTACTGGTGCCCATGAGCCAAGGAACAGCCGCTATGACAACCCCATCCCCGACCGTTTCCATGGCGGACAAAGTTGCCCTGATCGACAGCCTCTGCGCCAAGGCGCGGATCCTGCCGGTGATTACCATCGCTCGCGAACAGGACATTCTGCCGCTGGCCGATGCCCTCGCGGCCGGTGGCCTGACAGCTCTGGAAGTGACCTTGCGTTCACAGTTCGGCCTCAAGGCTATCCAGATTTTGCGCGAGCAGCGTCCAGAGCTGGTGACCGGTGCCGGCACTGTGCTGGATCGCAACATGCTGGCGGCTGCCGAAGCGGCCGGTTCGCAGTTCATCGTCACGCCGGGCATCACCCGTGACCTGCTGGAAGCCAGCGTCAACAGCCCGATTCCGCTGTTGCCGGGCATCAGCAACGCCTCCGGCATCATGGAAGGCTACGGCCTGGGTTATCGTCGATTCAAGCTGTTCCCGGCGGAAGTCAGCGGCGGTGTCGCGGCTATCAAAGCCCTTGGCGGCCCGTTTGGCGAAGTGAAATTCTGCCCGACTGGCGGCGTCAGCCCGGCCAATATCAAGAGCTACATGGCGTTGAAAAACGTGATGTGCGTGGGCGGTAGCTGGATGCTTGATCCCGAGTGGATCAAGAACGGCGACTGGGCCCGCATTCAGGAATGCACCGCCGAGGCATTGGCGCTGCTGGACTGATCGGTTTTTACCAAACACTTCGTTGTGTGTTCTACGGCTTTACGGTGCGCTTGGTCGGTGCACCGTTTTTTTTTGCCTGCCAAAAACCTGTAGGAGCATGGCTTGCCCGCGATGGCGACGCTACGGTTTAACAAATACTGCGCGTCATCGTTCATCGCGGGCAAGCCATGCTCCTACGCGATACATAGTTACCGCATCTCTCTGCTCGGCCAATGCTAGCTTTGCGTTCATCTTATGGAAGAGAGAACGTCATGGAAGACAACACTCCGGTTTCACCCGCACCAGCGGTTTACCTGCTTTCACCCGAACAGATCGCCGGTCCATATTTCCGAAATCCGAAACTGATCAGACGAAACATCAGCGAAGGGATGGATGGCATTCCCTTGGTGCTGAGGCTGACGATCGTCGATGCCATGACCGGTCAACCAGTGACTGACGCGCTGGTGGATATCTGGCATTGCAACGCGCGCGGTGCGTATTCGGGCTGGAGCAAGGTCAATCCAGACACGGAAATCGACGTCGACGACATAGGTTCGATCCCGCGAACCGACGACGACACTTACCTGCGAGGCGGGCAATTTACCGACAAGAACGGCATCGTGCGGTTTACCACGATCTATCCGGGGTTCTACGCCGGCCGAGCCCTGCACATTCACGTCGTGGTACGCATTATGGAAGGCAACAACTACCTGGAAGAGCGGCATGTTGCCTGGGTCGGTCAGCTCTACTTTCCCGAGGCGGCCTCGCGCTCGGTACTCAGCGCCAGGGAATACCGCGGTCGAGCCGTTTCGCCGTTGACCAACGATCAAGATTTTTTCTATGAAAACATGGGCGGCGAAGCATCGACCTTGAACGTTCACACCCTGAGTCGAGACTCGAATAAAGATGGCTACTTCGGGCACACGACCATCGGCATCGACACCTTTGCGGTATCGACGCAGATCAAGCCCGAGGACTTCGACAAACACACCGTGTGACGTCAGCGCAGTTCGGTGAGCGCCCGGGTCAGCAAATCCATGTCTGCAGCGGTGTTAGTGAGCCCCGGGGTTATGCGAATGCACGGACCACTCGCGGCACCACTGCGGGCCACGGTAAACAAGTTGTAGTCCTTGAGCAGCCGCTCGACCATCGCCTGTTGATCAGCATGCCGGGTAAAGCGCATCGACGTGATGCCGCAATACAGTCGCGGGTCGTCCGGGGTCATGACTTCGATCCCCGGCAACTCGCGTACCGCGCTCACCCAGCGGTTGCGCAGGTAATTGAGCCGAGCGCCCTTGGCGGCGGAACCGCCCATGGCCCGATGTTCCTCGAACACCAGCGGCAGGGTCAGCAGCGCCGGAATGTTGGGCGTGCTGTACGGCGTGCGGGCGCGAATGTCGGTGACCGGGAAATGCATCTCGCCCATGTCCGGATCGATGTCGGCCAGGCGCTCGGGGGCGATGTAAATGAAGCCCAGGGTCAGCGGTGCACCGATCCATTTGTGCAGGGTGTAGCCAGCAAAGGCGATGCCCAGTTCATCGAGATTGAACTCGAACTGGCCGAGCGCATGCGCGCCGTCGAGGATCACGTCGATGCCATGTTCCCTGGCCGCTGCAGCAATGGCCTGCACCGGCATCACCAACCCGGAGCGATGGGTGACGTGGGTCAGGGCCATCAGTTTGAGTCGCGGATAACGCACGAAGGCCTCGCGGTAAGTGGCCAGCAAACTGTCGAAACTGGCGGGGTGCGAGTGTTCGATCTCGATCACCTCGACGCCGCGATGACGTGCCAGCCAGCGCATGGCCCCTTTGACCGTGTCGTATTCCAGATCACTTATCAGCACCTGATCGCCCGGCGTCAGACGGTTGTAGTTGCGGATCAGCGATTGCAGACCGTCCGAAGCGTTGCGGGTGAGGGCGACAGTGTCGGCAGGTACGCCCACCAGCTCGGCGAGCTGTGCGCGGATTTCAAGGCTTTCGCCCTGTTCGAAGCGTTGGCGCACATGCACCGAGTTGCTGCGATTGATCAGTTCGATGTTGCGCTGATACTCCTCGACCACTGTGCGCGACATGCGCCCGAAGTACCCGTTTTCGAGGTTGACCGGGCCGGGTTCAACCGCGTATCGGTCGGCAAAGGTTCGCCAGAAGGCTTCATCACGGGCACGGCGAGTGTTATCGGGCATGGGCTACTCAATCAGGGGCCAGGAATAGGGGGCGGGTCAATGGCGAGGGGCGGGTTTGCCATGTTTGGCGCGCAGAGGTTCGAGCAGCTCCGACAGGCCGTTATGATCGATTTCCTGCATCAAGGCCAGCAAGCCGCCGAGTTCTCCATGGGGGAAACCTTCGCGAGCGAACCAGTTCAGGTATTGGCCGGGGAGGTCGGCAATGATTCGGCCCTTGTATTTGCCGAAGGGCATTTCACGGGTAATCAACAGTTCGAGCTTTTCAGGGTTCATCAATCAGTCGTCTTGATTCAAACAGTCTGGAAAATACAGGCATTCTGCATGCAGGCCAAATGACAGATCATGCAAAAAAAACGGATACAGATTTCGCGTTAAACGGTAAGTGATTGAAATATAAGTAGTAAGTAATCGATTCATTGCTGGCATGCAGGATGCAACACCTATTGCATCTTTCATCAACCCGCGAGGAATTGAAAATGACCGACATGAATAAAGAAGCCATCTCTGTACTCAACGACCTGATTGAAACCAGCAAAGACGGTCAGGAAGGGTTCAAGACTTGCGCTGAAGACATCAAACACCCAGAACTGAAATCCCTGTTCATGCAGCGTTCCGCCGACTGCGCCACTGCGGCTTCCGAACTGCAAGCGCAGGTGCGCTCGCTAGGCGGCGATCCAGAAACGTCCACCAGCGTCAGCGGTGATATGCACCGTCGCTGGGTCGACGTGAAAGCGATGTTCACCGGCAAGGATGAAGAGGCCGTGCTGAACGAAGCCGAGCGGGGTGAAGACCACGCACTGAAGGCTTACAAAGAAGCCATCGAAAAAATCAACAAATACAACCTGGTGGGCATTCGTGACCTGGTTGAACGTCAGTACCACGGCGTGCAACGCAATCACGATCAGGTAAAAGCCCTGCGTAACCAGGCGCGCGCACGCTCGTAAGCGTTCGTTGCCTGTCAAAAACGCCAGCCAGTCTGGCGTTTTTTTTGTGTCTGGGAATTAGCACTGGACGGATGTTAGTTAGCTAGCTAATAATTTGTTTATCAAGTGACTGAACCGATCCCGACTATCGTTAAATCGCCTTTCCAAGAGTCCTTTACGTGCCTATCACCTTGCAGGCTTTGTTTGCGCCTGACCGCCGCGCCTTACAGTTCGCGATCAAAACCTTGATCGGCGGCGGCCTGGCGCTGTGGCTGGCATTACGCTGGGGTCTGGAGCAACCGGCCTGGGCGTTGATGACGGCGTTCATCGTCGCTCAGCCCTTGTCCGGGATGGTGGTGCAGAAGGGCCTGGCGAGGTTGCTGGGCACCCTGGTCGGGACGATGATGTCAGTGGTGTTCATGGGGGTGTTTGCCCAGACGCCTTGGCTGTTTTTGTTGGCCTTGGCGTTATGGCTAGGGCTGTGTACGGCAAGTTCGACTTTGCTGCGCAGCGCCTGGTCCTATTCGTTCGTGCTGGCCGGTTACACGGTGGCGATCATCGCGCTGCCGGCCATTACTCATCCGCTGACGGTGTTCGATCAAGCCGTGGCTCGCTGTACGGAAATCTGCCTGGGCATTCTTTGCGCCACCGCCGCCAGTGCGCTGCTCTGGCCGATGCGGGTCGAACGGCAACTGGCGGATCAGGCGCGGGCAGCGTGGCAAAGCGGTATGAACGCCGCGCGTGCAACCCTGGCCGGTGATGGTCAGGCGCGTAAAGGCTTACTGGAAATCCTCGGCAAAATCGTCGCCGTCGATGCCCAGCGCGAGCATGCCTGGTTTGAAGGAAGCCTGGGGCGGCAACGAGCGCGGGGGATCAGCGGCTTGAGCCAGAAGCTGTTGATGCTACTGCGCATCGCCCGTTCGGTGCGCCGTCAGTGGAAGCAATTGGAACCCCAGGAAGCCGAGCAACTGTTGCCCTGGATGACCGAGGTTCAAGAGGCGCTCGACAGCCCGGATTCCGTGACCCTGCAAGCGCTGCGTCCGAGGTTGCTCGACGCTTCCCACGACCCGCACATCAGCTCCGCGCAAAGTTACTGCCTGGCTCGTTTCACCTTGTTGCTCGATACCGCCATGGCGGCCAGCGCCGCGTTGAACGCTGTTGAGGAGGGCAAGGAGACGGTCGATCCACCGAGAACCCTGACCCCGCACCGCGACCTGTCATTGGCGCTGATGTTCGGTGCCCGCAGTGCGTTGGCGTTTCTGGTGGTCTCGTGCTTCTGGTTGGCGACCGCCTGGCCTGCTGCCTCCGGCGCGCTGCTGTTGACATGTGTTGTGTGTAGCCTGTTTGCCAGCCGCGAGAATGGCGCTCAGATCGGCATGAGTTTTATGCGCGGGATCTTCCTGGCGATTCCGGCCGCGTTTATCGTCGGGCAGATTCTGCTGCCGCAATGGAGTGGTTTTGCCTTGCTGTGCATGGGCATGGGCGTGCCGTTGTTCCTCGGCGCGCTGGGCATGGCCAAACCGCAGATCGGTGCGACGGCTACCTCATTTTGTCTGCACTTCATCGTGCTGGTCTCGCCGCTCAATGCGATGAAATTCGATGTCGCGACGTTCTTCAACAGCGCTCAATCCATCGTGGTTGGCGTTGGTGCCGCCGTGCTGGCGTTCCATTTGTTGATCCTGCGCAACCCGACGTGGCATGGCCGACGTTTGCTGGCGGCGACCCTCGACGATCTGGTGCGCCTGACCCGGCGCAATCTGCGCGGTGCCGAAAGCTGGTTTGGCGGGCGCATGGCCGACCGCTTGCTGCAATTGGCGCGGCACTATCCCGAGTTGCCGGAGCCGGCGCGCAGTCGCTGGGACGACGGCTTGCTCGGCCTGGACATCGGCGACGAACTGCTGCATTTGCGTTTGAGTCTGGCGGTGGCGCAGGCACCGGTCAGTGCACCTCAGCGGCGTTATCTCGAACAGCTGGAAAAAATCCTCGAGCAAGGCCCGGCCGGCAGTCGCGCCGAAGCGTTGGCGCAGCCGAGCGAAGAATTCTTGAAGACTTTGTACGCCTTGCCCCCCAGCGATGCGGTGAAACTGGCCCAAGGCGCGGTGCTGCAATTGCAAAGCAGCTGGCGCGCCTGGTGCCGTCAACAGGAGCAAAGCCATGGGCTTGCGTGAGTGGTCGGTGGGTGGCGTGCTGCTCAGTCCGTTTCTGATTTATGTGCTGCTGGCGCTGCTCGTCACTGGCGCCTTGCGCATGCTCTTGCGCCTGACGCTGGTGGGCCGCTGGATCTGGCACGAAGCATTGTTTGATTGCGCCTTGTACGTCTGTGTATTGACCTTGATCACCGTCGTCCTCGGACCTTTATAAGGAGTTGAAAATGCGAACACCGATACGTGTCGCGGTGACCTTGTGCCTGGTGGCGGCGGCGATATTTGCCGGCTTCCATTTGTGGCAGTACTACATGCTCACGCCCTGGACTCGGGATGCGCGGATCCGCGCCGACGTGGTGGTGATCGCCCCGGACGTCTCGGGTTGGGTGCGTGAGCTCAAGGCTTTTGATAACCAGCAGGTCAAGGCCGGCGATTTATTGCTGAGCATTGATCGTGAACGTTTCGAAGCGGCGCTGGAGAAAGCCCAGGCGGTGGTGCAGACCCGTCAGCAGCAACTCAATCTGCGCGAGAAAGAAGCCAGTCGCCGCGCGGCCCTCGGTCCGCAGGCCATCAGTGCCGAGCTGCGCGAGAACGCGCAAATCAACGCCGGCATCGCCCGTGGCGAACTGCGTGAAGCCCAGGCCGAAGCCAAGGTTGCGGAACTCAACCTCGCCCGTAGTCAGGTCCATGCGCCGCGCAATGGTCACATCACCAATCTGCGTTTGGCCGAAGGCAACTACGTGAATGCCGGGCAATCGGTGATGGCATTGATCGACGATTCGACTTTCTATGTGCAGGCGTATTTCGAGGAAACCAAACTGCCACGGATTCGTGTTGGCGATCCGGTGAAGGTCTGGTTGATGAGTGCGGGGGAGGGGTTGCAGGGGCATGTGGAAAGCATCAGTCGCGGGATTACCGATCGCAATACCACGCCGGACGGGCAGTTGCTGGCAGAGGTCGAGCCGACGTTTAACTGGGTGAGGTTGGCGCAGCGGATTCCGGTACGGATCAAGATTGATAAGTTGCCGGAAGGGATGAGTTTGAGTTCGGGGATGACGGCGAGTGTGCAGGTGCAGGAGGGGCAGTGATACCGAGGTGATGCCATGATCGTTCCCACGCTCTGCGTGGGAATGCCGCCCCGGACGCTCTGCGTCCAGCCGTTATGTGACGCGGAGCGTCACTGGATGCATTCCCACGCGGAGCGTGGGAACGATCAGCGTCAGGTGGGGACCAGTGGTTCAGCCGATACTGATCGCTGGCAACGTCGGCAACGTCACCGTCTGCTGTTTACGCGGCGCCAGAATCTCCGCCTCGCCGTCCACTACCAATTCATCGCGCTGGTTAAACACGCGAGTGGCAATCCGCACACGAAACTTCGGCAGCTTCTCGAGGATCTCCAGACGCACGGTCAGTGTGTCGCCAATTTTCACCGGCTTCTGAAAGCTCATTTGCTGACCGATATAAATAGTCCCCGGCCCAGGCAACTCGCAGGCAACGGCAGCGCTGATCAGCGCGCCGCTGAACATGCCGTGAGCAATGCGCTCCTTGAACATGGTGCCGGCGGCGAATTCAGCGTCCAGGTGCACCGGGTTGTGATCGCCGGACATCGCGGCGAACAACTGAATGTCGCGCTCTTCGACCGTCTTGCTGTAGCTGGCGGTCTGGCCGACTTCAAGGGCCTCGTAAGGGGTGTTGGTAACCTGGGTCATCTGTTTCAATTCCTGTCACGAATAAATAAATTCAAAAAAACTATTCCGATCTGGGTGGCCGACGGTGGCTCAGTGCCTGGGCGATCCAGTTCAACACGTCATTGATCACTTCATCGCGATTGCTCTCGTTGAACAGTTCATGCCGTGCCTGCGGGTAAATAGTCAGTTGCAGGCTCTGGCTGCCGGCAGCGCGCAGCGCATGGGCCAGATCTTTCAGACGCTTGCCATCGCTCACCGGATCACATTCACCACCGATGACCAGCAACGGCAGGCCCGGATCAATCTGAGCGAGATTGGACGCTTTGCTGATTTGCTGCAACCCACCGAGCAAATCGATCCACAGCTGATTGGTGCAGCGAAAGCCGCAGAGCGGGTCGTTGGCGTACAGGTCGACCTCTGCCGGGTCGCGGCTGAGCCAGTCGAACCGCGTGCGCGCCGGTTTGAATTTCTTGTTGAATGAACCGAACGACAGCCATTCGATCAGCGCGCTGCGACCCTTCGGGCCCTGGCGCAAACGTTCCAGCCGTGCAATCTGCCGCGCCGCGCGATAGAGCGCCACCGGTTGGAAGTTCGACCCACTGAGAACGGCCCCGTGCAGGCTGGCGCTGTGGTGCAGCAGATAGGCCTGGGCGATGTAGCTGCCCATGCTGTGACCGAGCAGCACAATCGGCACGCCCGGATGGTGTTGGCCGATGTGCTGGTTGAGGCTCGCCAGGTCGCCGACCACCTTGCACCAACCGTCATTGTCGGCGAAATGGCCGAGCGTCCCGTTTTCGGCAGTTTTGCCATGTCCACGCAGGTCCGGCGCATACACACCGTAGCCTTGAGCACAGAATTTTTCCGCCAGACGGGCGTAGCGGCCACTGTGTTCCGCCATCCCGTGGGCCAGCAGGATCACTGCTTTTAAAGGCGCTGCGGGCAGCCACTGGTTGACGAAGAGGCGGCTGCGGTCGCTCGCGGTCAACCAGAAAGTGTCGTGGATCATGGCGGTTCCTTTGCATTGGGCTGCATGTGGCATGGGCGTCGTTGCATTGTATAGCGCATCCAAAGCGTGCCGTCTGATCAGGCCACGCCACGGCAGCAAGATTCACACGATCAATGTCGACCGTGCGCATATTTGCCTGATTCGCCATAGCTGCTAGTGTCCGTGGAGCCCCGCTTTTTCGCTCTCTATTGTGAAGAAGGACAGAAAAGCGGCCCCGGATAGGTTCAGGTAAAGAGGACAAGAACAATGCAACCTGATTTCTGGAATGACAAACGCCCGGCCGGCGTGCCCCTGGACATCGATCAAGGGGCCTACAAGTCGGTGATCGAGGTGTTCGAGCGTTCCTGCAAGAAATTTGCTGACCGCCCGGCATTCAGCAACATGGGTGTCACCCTGACCTACGCCGAACTGGAACGCTACAGCGCAGCGTTCGCCGGTTACCTGCAAGCCCACACCGACCTGGTGCCGGGGGATCGCATTGCGGTGCAGATGCCCAACGTCCTGCATTACCCGATTGCCGTGTTCGGTGCCTTGCGCGCCGGGCTCATCGTGGTCAACACCAACCCGCTGTACACCGCGCGGGAGATGCGTCATCAGTTCAAGGACTCCGGTGCCCGGGCGCTGGTGTACCTGAACATGTTCGGGGCTAAAGTCCAGGAAGTGCTGCCTGACACCGACATCCAGTACCTGATCGAAGCGAAGATGGGCGACCTGATGCCCACCGCCAAGGGCTGGCTGGTCAATACGATGGTGAGCAAGGTCAAGAAGATGGTCCCGGCGTACTCCTTGCCGCAGGCCATTTCCTTCAAGAGCGCGCTGTACCTGGGCCGGGGCCTGGGCATCAAGCCGCTGAAGATCGCGCTCGACGACATCGCCGTGCTGCAATACACCGGCGGCACCACCGGCCTGGCCAAGGGCGCGATGCTGACCCACGGCAACCTGGTGGCCAACATGCAGCAAGTGCGGGCGTGCCTGGAGCAGTTCGGCAATGACGGCCAGCCGCTGTTGCGCGAAGGACAAGAGGTGATGGTCGCGCCGCTGCCGCTGTACCACATCTATGCGTTCACCGCGAATTGCATGTGCATGATGGTTTCGGGCAACCACAACGTGCTGATCACCAATCCGCGAGACATCAAGGGCTTCATCAAGGAGCTGAAGAACTGGCGATTCTCGGCGTTGCTGGGGCTCAACACCCTGTTCGTCGCGCTGATGGACCACCCGGATTTCAAGACCCTGGATTTCTCCAGCCTCAAACTCACCAACTCCGGCGGCACCGCGCTGGTCAAGGCCACGGCCGAGCGCTGGGAAGAACTCACCGGTTGCCGCATCACCGAAGGTTACGGCCTGACCGAAACTTCGCCGGTGGCCTGCACCAACCCGTACGGCGACAAGTCGCGCCTTGGCACGGTCGGCCTGCCGGTGCCGGGCACCACGCTGAAAGTCATCAACGATGAAGGTGTCGAGCAGGCGCTGGGTGAGCGCGGCGAACTGTGCATCAAGGGCCCGCAGATCATGAAGGGCTACTGGCAGAAACCCGAAGCCACCGCCGAAGTGCTGGATGCCGAAGGCTGGTTCAAGTCGGGCGACATCGCGGTGATCGACCCGGACGGTTTTGTGCGCATCGTCGATCGCAAGAAAGACATGATCATCGTCTCGGGTTTCAACGTGTACCCGAACGAGATCGAAGACGTGGTGATGGCTCACCCGAAAGTCGCCAACTGTGCGGTGATCGGGGTGCCTGACGAGCGTTCGGGGGAGGCGGTGAAGCTGTTTGTGGTGGCCCGTGAAACGGGTGTCAGCCTTGAAGAACTGAAGGCCTACTGCAAGGAAAACTTCACGGCGTACAAAGTGCCCAAGCACATTGTCTTGCGTGAGTCGTTGCCGATGACGCCGGTGGGCAAGATCCTGAGGCGGGAGTTGCGTGATATCGCCTGAGTGGTGAATGGCCGCGCTTCGCGCGGATCGCGGGCAAGCCATGCTCCTACGGGTTCAGTGTTGTTCACAAGCAGGGTGAACGACGCAAACCTGTAGGAGCATGGCTTGCCCGCGATGCATTTAAAGGGACGAAAGCCCCGGATTCAGGGCCTTTCAAGATTGTATAGGTTTTTTGCTCTAAAATGACCGCCTTCTATTCTTGAGTCATTAAAGTGACTGTAGAGGCGGCTTTTGGCTCTAGTCGGCCCTTGGCAAAGCTGCTACTCTCGGCGCGCTTTTGTGACTTCTCGGCCTATATAAAAGCCAGATTCACCAATAAAAAACATACACCAATAATAATCGCATCAAATGCGGTGATGAATTCGCGTTGCTGAGGAGTGGGCTTCCATGATCGAAGACTTTTGGAAGGATAAGTACCCTGCCGGGATTGCTGCCGACATCAATCCAGACGAGTATCCGAATATTCAGGCAGTGTTGAAGCAGTCCTGCCAACGCTTCGCCAACAAACCGGCATTCAGCAACCTGGGCAAGACAATCACCTACGGTGAACTGTACGAATTGTCCGGTGCCTTTGCCGCTTACCTGCAACAGCATACCGACTTGCAGCCGGGCGATCGAATCGCCGTGCAGCTACCTAACGTGTTGCAGTATCCGGTCGCCGTCTTCGGTGCCATCCGCGCCGGGCTGATCGTGGTCAACACCAACCCGCTGTACACCGCGCGGGAAATGGAACACCAATTCAACGACTCCGGTGCCAAAGCCCTGGTCTGCCTGGCCAACATGGCGCACCTGGCCCAGCTCGTCGTGCCGAAAACCGGCGTCAGGCACGTGATCGTCACCGAAGTGGCCGACCTGCTGCCGCCGCTCAAGCGCCTGCTGGTCAACAGTGTCATCAAGTACGTGAAGAAGATGGTCCCGGCGTATCACTTGCCCAAGGCCATCAAGTTCAACGACGTATTGAGCAAGGGCCACGGCCAGCCAGTCGCCGAAGCCAACCCGGCCAGCAGCGACGTTGCCGTGCTGCAATACACCGGCGGCACCACCGGCGTGGCCAAGGGCGCGATGCTGACCCATCGCAACTTGGTGGCGAACATGCTGCAGTGCAAGGCGCTGATGGGTTCCAACCTCCATGAAGGTTGCGAGATCCTGATCACGCCGCTGCCGCTGTACCACATCTATGCCTTCACCTTTCATTGCATGGCGATGATGCTGATCGGCAACCACAACATCCTGATCAGCAACCCGCGCGATTTGACGGCGATGGTCAAAGAACTGTCGAAGTGGAAGTTCAGCGGTTTCGTCGGGCTCAATACGCTGTTTGTCGCCCTGTGCAACAACGAAGCCTTCCGCAAGCTGGATTTCTCTGCACTGAAAGTCACCCTGTCCGGTGGCATGGCCCTGCAACTGGCCGCCGCCGAGCGCTGGAAAGCGGTCACCGGTTGCGCCATCTGTGAAGGTTACGGCATGACCGAAACCAGCCCGGTGGCCACTGTCAATCCAATCCAGAACATCCAGATCGGCACCATTGGTATTCCGGTGCCGTCGACCCTGTGCAAAGTCATCGACGATGCCGGCGTTGAACAGCCGTTAGGCGACATCGGCGAGCTGTGTGTGAAAGGTCCGCAAGTGATGAAGGGCTACTGGCAACGTCAGGACGCCACCGATGAAATCCTCGACAGCGAAGGCTGGTTGAAGACCGGTGACATCGCGCTGATTCAGCCTGACGGTTACATGCGCATCGTCGATCGCAAGAAAGACATGATCCTGGTCTCCGGTTTCAACGTGTACCCGAACGAACTGGAAGACGTGCTGGCGACCCTGCCGGGCGTGCTGCAATGCGCAGCCATCGGCGTACCGGACGAGAAGTCGGGCGAGGCGATCAAGATCTTCATCGTCGCCAAACCGGGCGTGACGCTGACCAAGGAACAGGTGATGGAGCACATGCGCGCCAACGTCACCGGATACAAAGTGCCGAAAGCCGTGGAATTCCGCGATGCGCTGCCGACCACCAATGTCGGCAAGATCCTGCGCCGCGAGTTGCGCGACGAAGAGCTGAAGAAGCTCGGCGTCAAGAAGGTAAGCGCATAACCAACAAAAAGCCCCGCAGATGCGGGGCTTTTTGTTGGCTCTGATATGAGCGGGCTTTTGTGGCGAGGGGATTTATCCCCGTCGGGCTGCGCAGCGGCCCCAAAAACCTGCAACCACATTTCAGCAGGAACACCGCGTTCGCCGGGTTTACGACTGCTTCGCAGCCGAACGGGGATAAATCCCCTCGCCACAGATAAATCCCCTCACCCCAAGGATCGCTGTTACAGGCGGAACTGCGCGAAATTGACGTTGGTACCCGCCGGGCGCATGTCCTGGAGGTACGAGTCCTTGTCGGCGCTCAGTTCCAGGCTCAGGGCCGCTTTGCGTTTGCCTTCGTTGCGCACCACCAGGCCTTCGAGCTTCTCGCGCAGGAACACCGTCGGCACTTTCAGGTGCAGCAGTTCGTCGGTATCCGGGGTGTGCATCAGCAGGTGAACCCACTCGTACTGACCAATGGCCAGGCGCGCGACCGGAATATCGAACCACCAGATGTTGCGATTGCGGTTCAATTCGGTGAAATGGCAGTTGTTGACGCCAAGCACAGCACCGCCAAGTTCCTGGTTTCTGCGGGCAATGGCCTGCTTTTTATCGAGTTTCATAACATTCCTACGGGATTGGATCTTCAGCGCCATGGCCTGAATACGTTGCGCATTCTCGGGGGTTGGTCGGCAAACATAAAGCCCAACCTGCACTGAACGATGAAATGTCGCCGTGAAAATAAATGAAACTCCGCACAAACGCCTCCGGTCAACCTTGTGTAACCACTTTCCCCGTTGAATTGTTCACAGGAGAAACACCATGAGCAGCACTGGCGATAAAGTAAAAGGCATGGCCAACGAAGCCGCCGGCAACGTCAAGCAAGGCGTCGGCAAGGCCACTGGTAACGAAAAAATGCGCTCTGAAGGCGTCGCTCAGGAAAGGAAAGGCGAAGCCCAGCAAGCGATCGGCAAAGCCAAGGATGCTCTTAAAAAAGGCATCGACAAGGCCTGATCAGGCCTTTGATGAGCAACAGAAACGGCCATCCGCGGATGGCCGTTTTTGTGTCGGCCTGAACTTGCACAAGGAAATTGTTTCAAACTCGCCAAGTACGCTACTTTGATGTAGAAAACGGCCCCTGAGTCGCCACGACTTCAACCAAATTTGCGGCGAAAGGAGACGCTAATGTTTTTCCCACACATGAAAGGCCAGCGCCTGCACCGTGTCATGGTGCGCACGATCACCGAGTTCGTCGACGACGAGATGTCGACCTATGCCTCGGCGTTGGCCTATCAAATGCTGTTCTCGCTGTTTCCCTTCATTCTGTTCCTGATCGCCCTGATCGGTTTCCTGCACCTGCCGGACTTCTTCTCCTGGCTGCGCCTGCAATCGGAACTGGTCCTGCCGCCCCAGGCGCTGGAGCAGGTGAACCCGGTCATCGACCAGCTCCAGCAATCCAAGGGTGGCTTGCTGTCGGTCGGTATCGTGATTGCCCTGTGGACCGCGTCCGCCGGTGTGCGGCTGATGATGAGCGCGATGAACGCCGCCTACGACGTGGTCGAAGGCCGGCCGGCGTGGAAGCGTTTCCCACTATCGATTTTCTACACCATCGGCATCGCCGGCATGCTACTGATCGCCGCCGCGCTGATGGTGCTCGGGCCGCAGGTAATGGGCTGGATCGCCGCGCAAGTCGGCCTCGAAGACTTCATCGTGACCCTTTGGACTATTGTGCGCTGGCCGGTGGTGGTGATTCTGTTGATGATGGCGGTGGCGCTGATTTACTACGTCATGCCCGACGTCAAACAGGAGTTTCGCTTTATTACCCCCGGTTCGGTGCTGGCCGTGGTGGTGTGGATCCTTGCATCGGTGGGCTTCGGTCTGTACGTCAAAACTTTCGCCGACTACAACGCCATGTATGGCAGTATCGGCGCGATCATCGTGCTGTTGCTGTACTTCTACATTTCTGCCGCGGTGCTGTTGCTCGGCGCCGAGATGAATGCAGTGATCGAACACATGTCGACCGAGGGCAAGGATGATGGCGAAAAATTCCCCGGCGAGCACGATCACGAACACAAACAACATGTGTCGGGACTGGGTCGGGACCACTCGATCAAGCCGACCACTGACGAAGTCATCAAATGATCCGTGAAATCCTGAAAATGGGCGACGAACGCCTGCTGCGCATTGCCCCGCCAGTGCCTGCCGAAATGTTCGACAGCCCGGAGCTGTGGCAACTGATTGACGACATGTTCCAGACCATGGAGAGCGTCGGTGGCGTTGGCCTGGCTGCGCCGCAGATCGGCGTCGACCTGCAACTGGTGATCTTCGGTTTCGAGCACAGCGAACGCTATCCGGACGCCGAAGCGGTGCCGCAGACGATTCTGATCAACCCGTTGATCACGCCGTTGAGCCCGACGCTGGAAGAGGGTTTCGAAGGCTGTCTGTCGGTGCCCGGCCTGCGCGGCGCGGTGGACCGCTATCAGCACATTCGGTACGAAGGTTTCGACCCCAAAGGGCAGCCGATTGTGCGCATTGCGTCAGGCTTCCACGCGCGGGTAGTGCAGCATGAATGCGATCACCTGATCGGCCGGTTGTACCCCTCGCGTATCAGTGATTTCAGAAAGTTCGGGTATACCGAAGTGATGTTTCCGGATCTCGATCCGAACGCAGACGATTGATTCGAAAACACCTAAAACCCCTGTGGGAGTGAGCCTGCTCGCGAAAGCGGTGGGTCATTCAACGATGATGTCGAATGACACGCCGCCATCGCGAGCAGGCTCGCTCCCACAAGTAGAACTCTCCAACGGTTTTAGGCCCATGGCGATCATCGGTTTGCTGCGCGCATAACGGCTCAAGCGTTCGGCCATGGAGTAGGGCAGTGGCGGGTCGAAGGTAAAACCGCGACGTTCATAAAACCCGCGCAAGTCCGGATGACAAAACAGCCACACCGGGCCTTCAAGCTCCTTGAGCGCCTCGGCGATCAACGCTGCAGCGATGCCCTGTTTACGGCAGGCCGGGTCGACAAACAAACCCGTCAGCCAATGCCCGTCCGCCACCGGTCGCAAACACAGTGCGCCAATGATCTCCTCGCGCCTGGCCACCCAGAGTTGAGCGTCGCGGACGGCTTTCATCGACGATTGGTGAGCGCGATAAAACTTGTTCATCAAGGGCCACAAAGGCTCGGCGAGCAAGGTGTACTGGGTGTTGGGCATGGTCTTCGACTGTCGGTGCGCAAAGCGGGTGATTATAAAAGAACGCGCGCGCAGCGATAGGTGTATACCTGATCTCACATCCCGTATGAGTGGAGTAAGTATCATGGCCAAAGGCATGGATTCAAAAAAAGCGGCAAAGAAAAAACCGGCAAAAACCGCCGATGAAAAGCGCGCGGACAAGAAGGCCAAGAAGGTGGATGTGTTCGGTCATTGATCCCGCATTGATTGATCGTTCCCACGCTCTGCGTGGGAATGCGGCCCGTGACGCTCCGCGTCACTGGACGCAGAGCGTCCCTAGAGGCATTCCCACGCAGAGCGTGGGAACGATCGTCATACGATCCTTGAAATAATCTGCAAGATTTTCCTGCGTCATTGCACAGAAGGGGACTGGTCCCCGATCTGAGCAACGCCATGCCCCATTATTTCGATACCGCCCACCGTGAAGAAATCGAAACCCTGCGCCAACGCCTGACCGCTCGCACCGAGTGGCCGACCTGGTTGCTGCTGATCGGCGTGTACGTCGGCTGGTTCAGCATCGTGCTTGCCAGTGGCTGGTTGGGCCTGTGGTGGAGCACTGTGCTGTTGATTCCATTGGTGGTGCTCTGGTTGTCGGTGCAGCACGAATTGCTTCACGGTCACCCCACCCGCTGGACATCGCTGAACAAGATCCTCGGCTACGCGCCGTTCGCCGTCTGGTATCCCTACACCCTGTATCGCGACAGCCATTTGCTGCATCACCGCGATGAAGACCTGACCCTTCCGGGGCACGATCCGGAAAGCCGTTACCTGAGCGCGGAGCAATGGCAGGGCAGTTCACTGTTTGAACAGCGTCTGCACTGGCTGAACAAAACCGTGCTCGGACGCTTCGCCCTCGGTGCACCGCTGGCCTTGCTGGCGCTGGCCAGGGAAGAACTGCAACGTCTAAAAGCAGGTGAGCGACAGGCCTGGCTGATGTGGTTGAGCCACGGCACGTTGACCCTGCTGATGTTGCTGTTTGTCGCCAGTTACAGCGTGCTGCCGGTGTGGCATTACCTGTTGCTGATCAGCGTGCCGGCGCTATCGATTGCGATGATTCGCTCCTACTATGAACACCGTCCCCACGCCGAGCCCGAGCAAAGGACGGTCATCAATGAAGCGGCCTGGCCGTGGCGCTGGCTGTTCCTCAACCTCAATCTGCATTTGGTGCATCACGACTTGCCTGGGCTGCCCTGGTATGACTTGCCCCGCGCCTACCGCGCGCGTCGCGAGCAATGGCTGGCGCGTAGCGGCGGGTTTCTGGTGCGGGGTTATGGGCAGTTGTGGTGGGAGAATGGAGTGAAAGCCATCGATAGCCCCCGACATCCGTTTGACTGATTTCATGATCGACACCCCCCCTGTGAGCGAGCCCTGTGGCGAGGGGATTTATCCCCGTTGGGCTGCGGAGCGGCCCCGGCATTTCAAAGTTAAAACGCGTTTACGACTGCTTCGCAGCCGAACGGGGTGGTGCGGCATTCCGATAAATCCCCTCGCCACATGGCTCGCTCCCACAGTGAAAACTTGTCACCTGGAAGATTTCGATGACTGAACACCTCGCCGAATTACTGATGTACATCGCCCCCGAACCGATCCGCGAGGCCAACGAGCGCTGGCTGACGCGAATGCTCGAGCGATTGGGTGCCACCCGCCGCAACGCCGAAGGCCTTTCGCTGATGGACCTCTGGCTGTCCCCGCACCTTCTGCTGACCCAAACCTGCGGCTACCCGCTGATGACCGCGTTGCGCGGTCGGGTCCGGGTCGTGGGTCGTCCTCGCTATGAGCTGCCGGACGCTAACGGCGGCAATCATTGCAGCCTGTTGCTGAGTCGCGCCGATGATCCACGGCGCAGCCTGCCGGCCTTTCGCGACAGTCGCGGGGTGATCAATGGCGAAGACTCCAACAGCGGCATGAACCTGCTGCGTCATCGACTGGCGCCGCTGCATCAAGAGGGACAGTTCTTCGCCAGTGTCAGTATCAGCGGCAGCCACCGCGAAAGCCTGCGCGGGTTGCGTGAAGGGACCGCGGACCTGGCGGCCATCGACAGCGTCACCTTCGCCTATCTGGCGCGACACGCCGAAGAAGAAGTGGCCGGCCTGCGGATCATTGCGCGAAGTGCGTTCAGTCCGACCTTGCCGTATATCACCGCCGCGACCGTCCCCGATGAACAGGCCGAGGCGTTGCTGCAGGTGATGAACACGACGTTGCAGGAATTGCCCGAAGTCAGGGAAATCCTCGGTCTGCAAGAGGTATTGCCGGCCAGCGAAAGCGACTATCAGATTGTGCTCGACTATCAGCAAGAGGCTGAGGCGTTGGGGTATGTGCGATTGCGGTAGGCTGAGTTCTTTTGATGTTTAATTCCATAACGGAATATAAAAATGCTTTTTAAATATTATTAATGAATAAGGCTCCTTGCTAGGATCGCGTCACCGGAACACCGGACATTCAGCGACCCCTAACCCTTGGAGCCTCTATGTCCGGCACCGACCTTTCCCATCGCAACGACGTGGGCGGAGTGTTCCGCGCGCATTACCCCTGGCTGTGCGCACGGTTGCGACGGCATCTGGGCGCCAGTTCCAGTGTCGAAGACATTGCTGCCGAAACTTTTTTACAGCTGCTCGAATCGCCGGGGCTGACCCCGATCCGCGAGCCTCGTGCCTTACTCACCACCATTGCCCAGCGGTTGATCTATCAGCTCTGGCGCCGCCGTGATCTGGAACGCCAACACCTCGATCAGTTGCAACACCTCGATCAGCCTCAAGCGATCTCGCCCGAAGAACGGCTGCAACTGACCCAGGCCTTGCATGGCCTCGACCGTACGCTGGAGCGCCTGCCGGGCAAGGTTCGCGCAACGTTCCTGTTGTCGCGAATCGACGGTCTGACCTACCCGCAAATCGCCGCCGAACTGGGCATTTCCCAGCGCTCGGTCAGCGTTTACATGACTCGCACTCAAGCCCTGTGCGCCCGGCACAGCGCCAACCAATCCTTGAATTCCCTGACCCGGAGGTCCGCATGAGATTGATCAAAACCCTGCTCGGCAGTTCGCTGCTGGCCCTGAGCCTTGTGGCAACCCACGTTCCCGCGGCAGAAAAAACCGCGCCGATCCATTTCGGTGACATCACCTGGGAAAGCGGCAGCCTGATCACCGAAATCCTGCGATTGATTGTCGAGAAAGGTTACGGCTACCCGACCGATACCTTGCCGGGCAGCACCGTCAGCCTCGAAGCGGCGTTGGCCAGGAACGATATTCAAGTGATCGGCGAAGAGTGGGCCGGGCGCAGTCCGGCGTGGGTCAAAGCCGCCTCGGAAGGCAAAGTGTTTGGCCTGGGCGACACGGTCAAAGGCGCCACCGAAGGCTGGTGGGTGCCGGAATACGTGATCAAGGGCGACCCCGAACGCGGCATTAAACCCCTGGCCCCGGAGCTGAAATCCGTGGCCGACCTGGCGCGCTACAAGGACGTGTTCCGCGACCCGGAAGACCCGAGCCGTGGACGCTTCCTCAATAGCCCGACCGGCTGGACCTCGGAGATCGTCAACAGTCAGAAACTCAAGGCCTATGACCTGACCGGCAGCTTCGTCAACTTCCGCACGGGTTCTGGCGCTGCGCTGGATGCCGAGGTGGCTTCGTCGATCCGTCGAGGCAAACCGGTGCTGTTCTACTACTGGTCGCCGACGCCGCTGTTGGGCCGTTTCAAACTGGTGAAGCTCGACGAGCCGGCCTTCGACGCCGACGCCTGGAAGACCCTGGCCGACGCCAACAACCCGAATCCAAAAGGCACGCGGTCGATGCCGGCAAGCCTGGCGATCGGCGTGTCCGCGCCGTTCAAGGCGCAGTACCCGGACCTGGTGGCGTTCTTCGAAAAGGTCGACCTGCCGATCGATCTGCTGAACCACACGCTCGGCCAGATGAGCGAAAAGCGCCTGCAACCGCGTCAGGTGGCCGAAGCGTTTTTGCGTGATCAGCCGCTGATCTGGAAGGGCTGGGTTCCCGGTGAAGTGGCCACCAAAGTGAGTGCGAGTTTGTAATTTCCATCTGATGTTTTGTAGCGATCAATAGATTGCTATCGCGGGCAAGCCTTGCTCCTACAGAGCGAACGACCTGAATCCTGTAGGAGCAAGGCTTGCCCGCGATTGATCTAACGCCCTACGCCATCTCTGCCGTCAACGCCGCCTTCACGCCAGGCCGAGAATCCACCCTCGCCTGAAACCGCACCAACGCCGGCCACTGATTCAAATCAATCCCAAACAGCGACGTCCAGCGCAACACCGTAAACAAATACGCGTCGGCAACGCTGAACCCGTCAGCCATCAAATAATCCTGGCGCTCCAGCGTCTGGCTCAACACAACAAAACGCTTGAACAGTTTCTCCTTGATCAGTGCTTTCACCTCATCCGGGAACTGCGAACTGAACAGCCAGCCCAGCCCGCCATGAATCTCTGTCGAAACGAAATTCAGCCATTCCTGCAACCGTACCCGCTCGAACGTTCCGCTCACGGGTACCAGGTTCGCTTCGGGTCGCAGTTCTGCCAGGTATTGCAGGATTGCCGGGCCTTCGGTCAGCACTTGGCCATTGTCCAGTTGCAATGCCGCGACGTAACCCTTGGGGTTGATGGAGAGGAAGTCCTCGCCGTTGGCGGTTCGCTTGGTGGTGTTGTCGACGCGGATCAATTCGAACGGCAGATCGAGTTCGCGCAGCACGATATGCGGCGCCAGCGAGCAGGCGTGGGGGGCGTAATACAACTTCATCGGCAGGGCTCTGGCTGGAGATTTGCGCCAGTGTCATAGTGCGCGGCACCCTCGGTAAAATTAATCTTTCAGAAAACCACCATAAGGAAAGCTACTGCCATGATGAATCTGATGCATTGGCGAATGGTGGTGGCGGTGGCTGACACGGGCAACATTACCCGGGCTGCCGAGCGGATCGGCATGACCCAGTCCGGTGCCAGCCAGGCCTTGGCGTTGATTGAAGAAACCCTGGGCGTTCAGTTGTTCAGTCGGGAGAATCGCCAGACCTTGCCGACGGCAATCGGCTTGTCTGTGATCGAACACGCGAGAACCATGCTCGATGCCCTGGAGAACATCCGCAGCAGCGTCGATGCCACCAAAGACATCCAGCGCGGGACGATTCGCCTGGCCAGTTTCCCCATGGTGTTGGCGACTTTCCTGCCGCCGTTGTTGCGTCAGTTCAATCGGCTTTATCCCGGCATTCAGGTGGTCGCGCTGGAGGTCAGCGATGATGAAGTGGAAACGCTGCTCGGTGCCGGGCTGGTGGATGTTGGCGTGGTGTTGAACCCGGCGCCTGGGCGCAATGCCGGTCGCCTGGGACGTGATGCCTGGATGGCGGTGGTGCCTGGCGGCCATCCCTTGGCTCGCCGTTCGAATGAAGAGGGCGTCTCCCTGGCGGAGTTGGCGGAGCAACCTTTTGTACTGGCCACGGGCGGTTGTTCGACCAACGCTCGCAGCCTGGCGGAGGATGCCGGACTGCAGCTGCGCGACGTTCGGGTCGAGGTCCGTGAATGGAGCAGTGCGTTCACCCTGGTGCGGGAAAACATCGGCGTGACGCTGGTGCCGGAGATGACACTGCCGAGCCAACTTCAGGGGCTGCGCGTGGTGCCGGTCAAACCGCGTATCGATCGCGAATTTGCCTTGGTGGCCGCTGCGAACAAGCCACCCTCGGCGGCGGTGCAGGCGTTGATGGGCATGCTCGCTGAGAAATGACGCATACCGATGCTGAACCGATTTTGTCCTCAATAGTGGCCGACTAGTGGCCTTGCGTACCGGCCTCGCCTGTCTATGCTGACTCGTAACTAACTATGTCGACCGCTATGTGAAGGCCGTCATACACGTGAAAAGTGTGCGCAACCCAAGGCACCGACGCTGAACAACACGGAGCTGTCCGGTCAATGGAATGTCTTATCAGAACGTTAGGGCTGGCCCGATTTCGGGCTATCAAGAGAAGGATGTCTTGATAAGAGCGTTGCTGCATGGACTCTCCGATTAAACATCATTGATCACCTGACCCAGTCCTTCCTGTGGAGGGATGCGTGTGCCTGTTCCTTGGAATGTAGTGGTGGAGCTGTTGAAAGACCAAAGAACTTTCATCAAACAAAAGACCGCGCTGAAGGTGATCTATGTTTAACCGACATCACAAATCTGACTTGCTGGAAATCGAACGATTCAGTTGCGCGCTGGCCGAGGCTAACGCGAAGTTGGCCGCGGTCAGTCGCTCGATGGCAATGATTGAGTTCACCCCCGAAGGCATCGTGCTCGATGCCAACGACAACTTTTGCAGTGTCATGGGTTACAGCGCCGAAGAAGTGCGCGGCAAGCATCACCGGATCTTTTGCGAAGAAGCGTTCTATCGCAGCGAAGCCTACGCCAAGTTGTGGCGTGACTTGGCCCGTGGCGAGCCGGTGAGCGGGACCTTTTTACGCTTGGACAGGAACGGCAAGGAGATCTGGCTTGAAGCCAGCTATATGCCGGTGTTCGGCGCTGATCGTCAGGTTCGCAGTGTGATCAAAGTCGCCACTGACATCACAGCCAGGACCTACAAGGAGCACGAAAACGAGAGCATGCTCGCGGCGATCGGTCGCTCCATGGCGGTGATTGAATTCACCCCGGATGGCAAGGTCATCACCGCTAACGACAACTTCTTGAACACGATGCATTACTCGCTCAGCGAAGTGGTGGGCCAACATCACAGCCTGTTTTGTCATCGTGCCGAAGCCGAATCCCAGGCCTACAAAGCGTTTTGGGCCTCGCTCAATCGCGGCGAATATCACTCGCACCGTTTCGAGCGCAAAGACAAGCACGGTCATACGGTTTTCCTGGAAGCTTCCTACAACCCGCTGTTCGACACCAAGGGCCGGTTGTACAAAGTGGTCAAGTTCGCCAGCGACATCACCGCTCAGGTGACCACCCTGCAAACGGCCGCGGAGTCGGCCCACAGCACCTCGGTTCAAAACGATGCTTGTGCGCAGAAGGGGTCGCATGTGGTGCAGCAAACGGTGCAGACCATCCAGGACATTTCCAAAGACTTGAATGAAGCGGCGCTGAGCATTGATGCCGTGAGTAAACAGTCCGACATCATCGGTACCATCGTTCAGACCATTCGTGGCATTGCCGATCAGACCAACCTGCTGGCGCTCAACGCCGCGATCGAAGCGGCCCGGGCCGGGGAGCACGGGCGCGGGTTCGCGGTCGTCGCCGATGAAGTTCGCAGCCTGGCGGCACGAACGAGCCAGGCAACGGTGGAGATCGTTGAAGTGGTGCGCAAGAACCACGATTTGTCATTGAGTGCGGTGTCGAGCATGCAGTCCAGTTTGAGTCGAACCGGGCTTGGGGTGGAACTGGCGAACGAGGCGGGAGCGGTGATTCTGGAGATTCAACAAGGGTCGCGGCATGTGGTGGATGCGATCAGTCAGTTCAACTCGACGTTGCAGATAAGTTGATAGCGGTACATTGAAAAGGGTCCCTCGAAGGGACCTCTTTTATTGATTGCGGGTTCGCTCGCGCCAAGGAACAACCCGAGAAACGTCGCCGAGGCGAAGGCGGCCTGATCGGAGGGTTTATGGCGCAATCGGGATATCGAACGTCTGAAACGCATCATCCACCGGCCGGTAACCCAACACCCGCATGGTTTCGCTGAGGTCCAGGCGCTTGAAGCGGTTGTTGGAAATGCCGTGGGCGATCAGGTGTTGAACGCCTTCGACCTCCACCGAACGTTGCAGCAACTGCACCGCATCGCGTGGGCTCAACCAGGCGCTCAGGTCTCGGGCATTGGTCAGTTCATGACGGTCCGGGAATTCGAAAGCGCCGATCCGTATCGCGATGGTCGAGAGGTTGCGTTTGGCAGCATAGAACGCACACAACGCTTCGCCGTAACACTTGCTGACGCCATACAGATTGGCCGGCATGACCTGCATGCCCGGGGTGATCTGCCGGTCCACGGGGTAGCCTTCGATGGTTTGCGCACTGCTGGCGAACACCAGTCGTTTGCAGCCAGCCGTTGCCGCAGCTTCGAACAGGTAAGTGGTGGCCAGAATGTTGTTGGGCAGCAGCTCATTGAACGTGGCAGTGGCGTGAGGAATGCCGGCCAAGTGCACGATGACGTCGATCCCTTTCAATACTTCGCCCATGGCCGCGGGGCTGGACAGGTCCAGGCTGACGAAACGGTGAGGCGCATCGACCACAAAGTCGGGCTCGACGCGATCAGTCAGGACGAAGGTGTAGCGGTCTTTTGAGGCTTCGAAAAAGGTTTTGCCGATTCTGCCGCAGGCACCGGTCAGCAGTACGTTGAGTCCGTTCATGAGTCTCTCTTTTCAGGGTAGGAACGTTGCGGGTTTGGCGTTATGGCAGGCCGTTGCAGCCATGTTTCAGGAATCCCGGGCGTTGTGCCAACCGTTGGAAATACTCGTCGATGGCCGAGTAGTCGGGGCGCTCCATCGGTGTCATCAGCCAGCGGTTGATCGACAGCCCGATGACGATGTCCGCCAGCGTGAAGTGCGGTCCGGCGACATACGCTTTGGTGACCGCGAGCTGATGCTCGAGGATGCCCATTTTCTGATTCCAGCCGTGTACGCCGGCGGCAATGTGATGCGGGTCCTGGAACTCCGGATCTTTGCGTACCAGCGCCGTGAACGCATAGCTCCAGGAGGCATTGAGTTCAGTCGCTTGCCAATCCATCCACTGTTCAACCCGAGCGCGGGCCGCCGGATCATGGGGTAGCAGATCGGTGTTGTGGTGTTTGCCGGCCAGATAGCGGCAGATGGTGTTGGACTCCCACAGCACGCCGGCCTCATCAATAATCACCGGCACCAGTGCGTTGGGGTTGAGCCTGAGAAACTCCGGCATGTGGGTCGACGCATAACCGCCGCCCCAGTCTTCACGTTCGTAGGCAACACCCAGTTCCTCACAGGTCCACAGGACTTTTCTGACGTTGATGGACGAGGCTTTGCCCAGAATCTTCAGTGCATGTTCCATTGAGCTACTCCGTTAGCGATTCGACGCTTCAGGAATCTAACAGACATTCAGCGTTTTCAAACCGGATCCGACAGCGCCGAAGTTGGCGAAGTTGGAACACTATCAAGGTTAGTTGAAAACCCACGGCATGGGCGATGCGCCGTTCTGACGCTCTGCGTGGGAGCGATCACAGCGTCAGGTACTCTCGCGCACCTTCAACTCAAACCCCATGTCCTGCACCGGTTTGGCCACGGTGTTGCCAGCCATCAACGTCAACATCTGCTCCGCCGCGCGGCGGCCGATGGCTTCTCGCGGGGTGCTGATGCTGCTCAGGCGCGGGACCATGTGGGCCGAGGCCGGCAGGTCGTTGAAGCCGAGGATCGCCACTTGTTCGGGGATCTTGATCCCGCAGCGCATGGCTTCGAGCAGTGCGCCCTGGGCCAGGTCGTCGTTACCGAAGAAGATCGCGTCGACATCGGGATGAGTGACGAGCAGTTGCAGGAACAGTTCGCCACCAAGGCCGACGGAGGAAGAGCGAGGTGTCAGGACTTCCAGGTCCGGGTCATACAAACCGGCCTTTTGCAGGGCTTTGCGGAAACCTTCGCCACGCAGCAACGTGCGTTGATCCAGTTGCGCGCCAATGTAGGCCAGACGCTTACGACCCCGTGACAGCAAATGCCCGGCCGCTGTCTCGCCAGCCGCGAGTTGCGAAAAGCCCACGCAATTGAGCCCGGCGGCGCTGTCCAGTTCCATCATGTACACGCACGGAATGTTGCTGGCCTCGATCATCCGGCGCGAACTTTCGGTGCGGTCGAAACCGGTCAGCAACAAACCGCGAGGCTGATACGCCATGTAGTTGCGCAGCAGGTTTTCTTCTTCATCACGTGAGTAATGGAAGTTCCCGATCAGTACTTCGAAGCCCTTTGGTCGCAAAACCTGATGAATGGCTTCCAGCGTGTCGATGAACAGCAGGTTGGACAATGAAGGCACCAAAACCACGACGGAATGGCTCTGGGCCGAGGCTAACGCGCGGGCGGCAGGGTTGACCACGTAGTTCAGGTCGAGGGCGGCTTTCTGCACCTTTTCCACCAGTTCGGTGGCCACCGTGCTGACCCCGCGCAGGGCGCGAGAGGCGGTGATCGGGCTGACACCGGCCAGGCGTGCGACTTCGTTCAAAGTGGGGCGGCCAGTGGTGCGCGTATTTTTATCGTTTTTAGGGGAGATCATCGGACGGCTTGCCAAACAAAATTCGAGGCACTAAGGTAGCGCTGTCTCGACGCAGCTGCAAATGCGTGAGCGGGGTTTGCCTGATCCCCGTTTTTTGGCGTTGGGAACGAACATGCTGCAACCCACAAAAATGACAAGAAGGCGTCGGCAACTTCTGCTTTTTCTGGTGTCATAACTGGCAAAGGTAGCGCTGTCTGCGCGCTGAGGTGTTACATGAATCATCCCATCACCGCCCTGGTCATCATGGGCGTTGCCGGTTGCGGCAAGACTTGCGTCAGCGAGGCCTTGTGCCAACTCAGCGGCGCGACCGCCATTGAAGGCGACACTTTCCACCCTGCCGCCAATATCGAAAAGATGAGCGCGGGAATCCCCCTGAACGACGAAGACCGTGCCGGCTGGCTCGACAGCCTGTGCGATGAATTGCGCCGCATCGACGCCAAGGGCGAACGCCCGGTGCTGACCTGCTCGGCCCTCAAACACATTTATCGCGAACGTCTGCGCAGTGCCTTGCCGGGCCTGGGCTTTGTGTTCCTTGAACTGACCCCTGAAGTGGCCGCCGATCGTGTCTCCCATCGGCCGGGCCATTTCATGCCGTCGACGTTGATCGACAGCCAGTTCGCCACCCTTGAATCGCCCGTTGGTGAGCCCCTGACCCTGGCTCTGGACGCGTCGAAGCACAGCGTCGAGCAATTGGCGAAGCAAGCTCATGACTGGTGGCAGGCTCATGGCCTGAAACACGCCGTATGAGTTTTGCCAGAAGAGATAGCGCTGTCCTGTTGGCTTGCGAATTACCCGCTTTAATAACAACAACAACCAGGAGACACCCCTAATGTTTGGCATGTCCCACGAGACGTTCCTGCTGCTCGATGCAGTGGTCACGGTGATCGGGCTTATCGTCCTGATCACCAAGTTCAAGCTTCATCCGTTCATTGCCCTGATCATCGCCGCCGCCTTTCTCGGGCTGACCTCCGGCATGCCGATCGGCACCATCATCAAGGCGTTCCAGGACGGCTTCGGTGGGGTGCTCGGTTTCGTCGGGATCATCCTTGCGCTGGGCACCATGCTCGGCAAAATGATGGCCGAGTCGGGCGGGGCGGATCAGATTGCCCAGACCCTGATTCGCGCGTTCGGCAAGGACAAGGTGCAGTGGGCGATGATGTTCGCGGCCTTCCTGGTCGGCATTCCGCTGTTCTTCGAAATCGGTTTCGTACTGCTGATCCCGCTGGTGTTCATCGTGGCCCGGCGTACCGGCGTGTCGATCATCAAGATCGGTATCCCGCTGCTGGCCGGTCTGTCCGCCGTGCACGGTCTGGTTCCGCCGCACCCGGGTCCGTTGCTGGCCATCGGCGTGTTCGGTGCCGACATTGGTAAAACCATCCTCTACGGCCTGATCGTTGCGCTGCCAACGGCCATCATCGCCGGCCCGATCTACGGCACATTCATTTCCAAGTACATTCCGGGTCATCCTAACCAGGAACTGGTCGATCAACTGGCGCGCGAGCCAGAGGCGGCTGAGCTGCCGAGTTTCAGCATCACCCTGATCACCGTGCTGCTGCCGGTGTTCCTGATGTTGCTCAAGACTTTTGCTGACGTGGTGCTGCCGGACGGCAATTTCTTCCGCACCTTCATGGACCTGATCGGTCACCCGATTTCGGCGCTGCTACTGGCGTTGCTGCTGTCGCTGTACACCTTCGGCCACCGTCAGGGCATGGGCTCGAACAAGATCCTCAAGTTGCTCGACGCAAGCCTTGCGCCGACCGCCGCGATCATTCTGATCATCGGTGCCGGTGGTGGCTTCAAGCAGATGCTGGTGACCAGCGGCGTGGGTGATGTAATCGGCCACATGGCGGTGAACGCGCAGATCTCGCCGATCCTGCTGGCCTGGCTGGTAGCCGCGGTGATTCGTATCGCGACCGGTTCGGCAACCGTGGCGACCATTACCGGCGCCGGCATCGTGGTGCCGGTGGTGGGGATGATTCCGGGTGTGAACCGTGAGCTGCTGGTACTGGCGACCGGTGCCGGTTCGTTGATCCTGTCGCACGTGAATGACGCGGGTTTCTGGCTGGTGAAGCAGTACTTCAACATGACCGTGGCGGAAACCTTCAAGACCTGGACCGCGATGGAAACCATCCTGTCCGTGGTGGGTCTGGGCTTCATCCTGCTGTTGTCGTTGTTCGTTTAAACACACCGCAAAACAAATGTGGGAGCGAGCCTGCTCGCGATGAGGGCTTAACATTCAACGAAGAGGTTGAATGTTAGTCAGTCATCGCGAGCAGGCTCGCTCCCACAGTGTTATGTGCAGGGCATCAAGATTTACTAATCAGCCCATCCGCCCGGAACATCCCGCGAATTCCGCGAATGGCCTGACGAATCCGGTCCTGGTTTTCGATCAGCGCGAAGCGCACATGATCATCGCCATACTCACCAAACCCTACGCCCGGCGAGACGCAAACCTTGGCCTCGGCCAGCAGTTTCTTGGCGAACTCCAGCGAGCCCAAATGCGCATACGCCTCGGGAATCTTCGCCCAGACGTACATCGACGCTTTCGGATTCTCGACCATCCAGCCCAGTTCATGCAGGCCTTTGACCAGCACGTTGCGACGCTGCCGATACTGCTCGGCGATGTCTTTGACGCACTGCTGATCACCTTCCAGCGCCGCAATCGCCGCGACCTGCAGCGGGGTAAACGTGCCGTAGTCGTGATAACTCTTGATCCGCGCCAGGGCGTTGACCAGTTCGGCGTTGCCGACCATGAAACCGATGCGCCAACCCGCCATGTTGTAGCTCTTGGACAGGGTGAAAAACTCCACCGCGATGTCCTTGGCGCCTGGCACTTGCATGATCGACGGGGCTTTCCAGCCGTCGTAGACGATGTCGGCGTAAGCCAGGTCGTGCACCACCAAAACGTCGTACTGCTTGGCGAGGGCGATCACCCGCTCGAAGAAATCCAGCTCCACGCACTGGGCGGTGGGATTCGACGGGAAACCGAGGATCATCATTTTCGGTTTCGGGATCGAGCCGCGAATGGCGCTTTCCAGTTCGGCGAAGAAGTCCACGCCCGGAATCAACGGCACCGAACGCACCTGCGCGCCGGCAATCACCGCGCCGTAGATGTGAATCGGGTAGCTCGGGTTCGGCACCAGAACGGTATCGCCCTGGTCGAGGGTGGCCAGCATCAAGTGCGCCAGGCCTTCCTTGGAACCGATGGTGACGATGGCTTCGCTTTCCGGGTCGATGTCGACCTCGTAGCGATCCTTGTACCAATTGGAAATCGCCCGGCGCAGACGCGGAATGCCCTTGGACGTCGAATAACCGTGGGTGTCTTCGCGCTGGGCGACAGTCACCAGTTTTTCGACGATGTGCGGCGGAGTAGGGCCATCAGGGTTGCCCATGCTGAAGTCGATGATGTCTTCGCCACGACGACGGGCGGCCATCTTCAGCTCGGCAGTGATGTTGAATACGTAAGGGGGGAGTCGATCTATGCGCGCAAAGCGGCGCGGCGAACCTGGGTTAGCCATTGTTGCCTCGGATAACGTGAGCGCCCGGAACCGTCCGAGCGACGCTGGTCACTGCGGTGACCTGTGGCGGAATGTAAGGGGTGATGTGGCAAACTGTCCAGCGACTATGTAAACAAATTTGTCCGAAGGAAATCGGTTGATGGAATTTACCAGTGGCTTCTTGCTGAGCCTTTCGCTGTGCCTGGACATCGGCGTGGCCAACATCGCGATGATCACGCTGGCAATGCAGCGTGGCTATTTTCAAGGCTTCGCGCTGGGGTTGGGGACATGCGTCGGCGACCTGATCTACGCTGTGCTGGCCTTGGCCGGGATGACCGTTTTGCGGCAATACGAAAGCGTGCGCTGGGTGCTGTGGATCGGCGGTTCGGCGCTGTTGTTGTACTTCGCGGCGAAGATGATCTATTCGGCGATTCACCATGAGGCGGTACTGGCGCAGGCCGAAGACGTGGGACAGAACTCCCATCGGCGCGAGTTTTTCCGCGGGATCTTCCTCGCCATGTCGTCGCCCAGCGCCATTCTCTGGTTCGCGGCGGTGGGCGGCACATTGATCGCTCGTTCCGGCGGCGGTGGCGCCCTCAGCTCGGCGCTGTTTCTTGGCGGGTTTCTGTGCGCCGGGGTGCTCTGGTGCGTGGCTTTGTGTTTCGCCGCGAGTCATGGCGGCAAGTTGCTGGGCGACAAATTGCTGCGTTATTCCTATATGGCATCGGCAGCGATCTTCTGCTATTTCGCGGTCTACGTGATCCTATCGGGGTATAACGAGTTCGTTGGTGCAGGTGCTGTCGAACCGTTGAATGCACTGTAATTGGGCGAATTCGGTTTGGGTTCTATACTCCCAGCCGAACCCACTTTTTTGTTCCAGGAGTTGAGCCATGGATGAGCAAACAGGCGTCGAAACGGCCACGCCACGCTTCGAGCACGGGCACTTCCTGCTCATTGCCGGGCTTGGCGGCCGATTTACCCAGGAAACCTCCAAGAAAATCCCCGAACTCTGGGAGAAATTCATCCCCGAGATTGGCAAAATCCCTGGTCAAAAAAACGAAGTGACCTACGGCATCTGTTGCAATCCGGATGGCAAGGGCGGCTTCGAATACATTGCCGGCGTTGAAATCAGCAAGCTCGACGACCTGCCGGATAAATACCGTTGGGTCGAGGTCCAGCCTCAGCACTATGCGGTGTTCGAACACAAAGGCCCTCTCGATCAGTTGCCCCAGACCTTCCAGTACATCTGGAAAACCTGGCTGCCGCAGTCCGGTTATCAGGCGGCGGACGCGCCGGAATTCGAACGCTACAGCGAAGACTTCAACCCGAAGCTCAACACCGGCGTGCTGGAAATCTGGCTGCCGCTCAAGCCTTGATTGCCGCAGGAGGCGGACTTGGCGTCCGCCTCCATCTCGTTACTTGCCTTGCTTCATCCGTCGCGCCCGCAACAGGTCAATCGTCAGCGTGATAAAGCCAAACGAGCTGATGCCCAACAGCATAAGAAGTCCGATCTGAACGCTGCTCATGGTGTGTTCCCCTTATTGATGGCCAGAGACAGGACACATCAATAATCCGCACTGACAAGCAATGACAGCGCCTATACGCAGGCTTTACGGCGCCCGCGGTGATCGATATGAACACCTTATTAATTTATGATCCCCAGCCTTCCTCTCGCTGATTTCGAGCTGCCATGAACACCGTCATCCGCCACGTCACACCTGCTGATCTGGACCGCTGCTACGCCATCGAAACCGTTGCCTACGAAGGCGACGAAGCTGCCACCCGCGAAAAAATCGCCACGCGCATCGCCACCTGGCCCGAAGGTTTCATCGTGGCTGAAGTCGACGGCGTTGTAGCCGGTTTCATCAATTCTGGTGCGGCGTTTCAAGTCGAGATGTCGGACGAGGCGTTCAAGGAACTGATCGGCCACGACCCGGCTGGCCCGCACGTAGTCATCATGTCGGTGGTGGTGCACCCGGATTATCAGGGGCGGGGGCTGGCGAAGCGTTTGATGGGCGAATTCATCCAGCGGATGCGCACGCTGGGCAAGACCCACATCCATCTGATGTGCAAGGAGCGGCACATTCCGCTGTATGCCGGGTTTGGCTTTGCCTACATCAAGCCTTCAGCGTCTGACCATGGCGGGATGGCGTGGCATGAGATGGTGTTGGAGTTGGGACAAGAGCAAATGAGTTCTTGAGATAAGTTTTTTAATGGCCTAAATTCAGACCTTGTTGCGGCGACCATCCTGTTCGGATGGTGAGCAGAGGAAATGAATGATGCGAGTTGAAACAATCAGTTTTGTTAAAAAGAATGCGGCAGCGCTGGATCTTTCCGAGCCGATGCTCGTCACTCAGAATGGCGTTCCGGCTTATGTGATCGAATCCTACGAGGAGCGTAAGCGGCGAGATGAGGCCATCGCGCTGATCAAACTTCTTTCGTTTTCTTCTCGCGACAAAGAGCAGGGTAAGCTGATTTCTGGCGACACTTTGCTGGCCAGACTGGCGCAGCGGCGCCAATCGCAGCAAGACGATAACGATGCCTGAGGCCTTTAGAGTAGAGTTTGCGACCGCTGCGGAGCATGGCGTTATTTCGCTGGAGTACTATCTCACGCAGCAATGCGGTCAAAAAAAAGCCGCAGAGCAGGTTGATCAACTGGTGATGCAGATCGTTACGGCTCTGAGCAATCAGGCCCATGTTTACGGTGTTTGTCAGGAAGCAGCATCGCTTGGGGTCACTCATTTTCGTGAGTACTTACCCATGGGACAGCGGGTTTTGTATGAGGTGTTCCCGAGCGAAAACCTTGTAGTGGTCGCTTTGGTTATCGGTCAGCGTCAAAGTATCGAGAAGCAGTTGCTCGACTACTGTCTTCTCCTTTAACCGCTAGTCAAATCTCAAAAGGGTTGCCGCAAGGCAACCCTTTTTCGTGTTCGTTCAAGAGCATCCCGTTCTTCAATGCTGTTGAGCATAACCACCTCAGAAAAACAGGCCCATGCGCCGTTCGTAACCGATCCGGCCCCTGTAGGCTTCGCCGCTGTCGACCCAGCCGAATTTTGCATAAAGCGCGATGGCCGATGCGTTATCCGCATCCACCGACAACTCCAGCCCTTTTATTTCCGGAAATGCCTGGCGCGCCACGTCGGGCAGGGCTTGCAGACAGGCCTTGCCATAGCCTTTGCCCTGAGCCCGATGATCGACTTGCAGTGCGTGAAGGGTGGCGCTGTGTTCATTGGCCCACGCCGGCAATACGGGCGGGCGCTTGAGCAGCAGAAAGGCCACGGGAACATCTTCGACCAGTAGCGCGAATCCTTTGACGCCGGGACCGGGTTTGGACAGCAGGGTGTGCAACGCACCGTAAATGTCGCCGGAGAACCTGATTTGTTCTTTGTGAACTTCAATGGCCTCGACCTGCTGGCGCTGGAGCGCGTTCAGGCTGTCGTAAGGCACGAGTCGGGCTGTCACTGGAGTGTCCTTTTTCCAACAAAATGTGTTTCGGATTCTAACGAGTTTGCGTCCATGGATTATTTTTATTTGGACTGTCGATTTGGCTTTTCGCCAGACGACTAAGGGTGTCTTCACAACAAAAACCACGGAGAACCACCATGAATGCTACCCACGAAATCCAGACCCTGATCGACACCTATCGTCAGGCGGTCATCGCCAAGGATGTCGAGAAACTCATGCCCCTGTATGCCGAGGACATCGTCTCCTACGACGCGGTCAAGGCCCTGCAGTTTCGGGGCAAGGCCGCCTACCGCGCGCATTGGCAGGAATGCATGGAAATGTGCCAGGGCGCGCACAAGTTCGACTTCGACCATATGAACATCGTGGCGGACGAGCACATCGCCTTCGCCCATTGGCTGGCCCATTGCGGCGGCACCAACGAGAAGGGCGAAACCCAGGCCTGCTGGATGCGCGTGACCGCCTGCTATCGGCGCGACGATGGGCAATGGCGCATCGTCCACGAACACTGGTCGGCCCCGTTCGACATGATGAGCGGCACGGTGCTGTTCAACCTGGAACCCTGAGCGCCGTGCTGATTCGTCGGGAATGTCGCGAAAGCGTCAATCTGCAGCCATAGTTGATCCGTTCGATTCAGGAGAGCCCCATGAAGTATTTATGCCTGGTCTACAGCAACGAGCACGAGTTGCACTCGCTGCCCGAAAGCCCGAATGACGCTGAATGCATGGCTTACGCCGAGGCGATCCAGGGCAGCGGCCGAATGGTCGCCGCTGAGGCGCTGGAATCGGTGCAGACCGCGACCACGGTGCGGATGCGCAACGGGAAAATGTCGATCACCGACGGCCCGTTCGCCGAAACCAAGGAGCAATTGGCCGGCTTCTACCTGATCGATGCCAAGGACCTCAATGAAGCCATCCAGGTCGCCGGCAACATCCCGGCGGCCCGGGTTGGCTGTGTCGAGGTGCGTCCCGTTCGTCAGTTGAACCCCGGCGCCTGATGTCGGCTGAGTCGGTACGAGCGCGGGTCGAGCAGGTTTACCGCGAAGACTCACGGCGGATTCTGGCGACCCTGATCCGTTTGCTCGGCGATTTCGATCTTGCCGAAGAAGCCTTGCACGAGGCGTTTTTCGTCGCGGTCGAGCGCTGGCAGCGTGACGGTGTGCCGGACAATCCGCGTACCTGGCTCGTGTCCACCGGGCGTTTCAAGGCCATTGATGTGTTGCGTCGGCGCGCACGCTTCATCGCGTCGCAACCGATGCTGATCGCTCAACTGGAGGCGCTGGAGCAGGCCGACTGGAGTGACGAAGACGTGGAAGACGATCGCTTGCGCCTGATCTTCACCTGTTGTCACCCGGCACTCGCGGCGGACGCCCAGGTGCCGTTGACGCTGCGCGAAGTCTGCGACCTGACCACGGAAGAAATCGCCCGGGCTTTTCTGTCGGCGCCAGCGACCATCGCCCAGCGCATCGTGCGCGCCAAGGCGAAAATCCGTGATGCAAAAATTCCGTATCAAGTGCCGACCCTGGCGGAATTGCCCGAGCGCCTGGACAGTGTGCTGCGGGTGATTTACCTGGTGTTCAACGAAGGCTATTCCGCGTCCATGGGCGCGGAACTGACCCGTGAGGATTTGACCCGCGAGGCGATTCGGCTCGCTCGTTTGTTGATGGAACTGCTGCCCGAACCCGAAGTGATGGGGCTGCTGGCGCTGATGCTGCTGCACGAGTCCCGGCGCCCGGCCCGGACATCGGCGAGCGGGGAGTTGATTGTGCTGGATGAGCAGGACCGTTCGTTATGGGACGCCGGGATGATTGCTGAAGGTTGCACACTGGTGGAGCGTGCACTGACAACCCGGCGCTTCGGGCCTTACTGCCTGCAAGCGGCGATTGCGGCGTCGCATGCCGAAGCGCCCACGGCGGCGCAAACGGACTGGCTGGAGATTGTGGGTCTGTATGACGTGCTGTTGCGGGCGGCGCCTTCGCCAGTGATCGAATTGAACCGTGCGGCGGCGATCTCCAAACGGGATGGGCCGTTGGCGGGGTTGACGTTGATCGAAGGGATTCTGGCGCGGGGTGATTTGCTGGATTACCACTTGGCGCACGCGGCGCGGGCGGAGTTTTGTCGGCAGTTGGGAAGGGTTGATGAGGCGCGGGCGGCTTATGAGCGGGCGTTGGAGTTGACGCAGCAAGTGCCGGAACGGCGGTTTATCGAGGCCCGGATCAAGGCGTTAGATCGCCCCCTCACCCTAACCCTCTCCCCAAGGGGTAGAGGGGACTGACCGAGGTGTCTTTCGAGTTACATTGACCTGAAAAATCGAGTCGAACTCAGGTTTGAAGCTATGGAGATCGAGCTCCCTTTCCCCCTCTCCCCACTGGGGAGAGGGCTGGGGTGAGGGGTGGCCCTCAAGCATCGCTATTCCAACATCTTGCCCAACAACCAACTCCCCGCCGGCCCTGGCGGATGCAGCCGCGACCACAATGCATCGACGAACACCGGTTTTGGCCAGCCGCGCACGTTCAGTTCCTGCAACGTCCCTGGGCCAAACCGCTCCACCAGCCACCGGGGCAACGGCGCCCAACCGAATCCGCCCTGAGCCATTTCCAGCAGCATCAGATAACTCGGCGCCGACCAGACGCGCCCCTTCGCACGGCTTTCATACGGATTGACGATCGTCGCCAGACGCAGCTCCCGGTGTTGTTGCAACACGTCCTGATCGATGTGGCTCAGCGCCGCCAACGGATGCTTGCGGGACACGAACAGGGCAATCTCGGTCCGTTCTTCCACGGTCGAACTGACCAGGTCCGGCGGGTAACTGTCTTGTTTTTCGGCGAAGGCCACCTGCGCCCGACCCCGTTGCACCAAGGCCATCAGGTCGTCGCACTCGGCGATCAGGCATTCAAGTTCCAGGTCCGGATAACGCTGCTCGAAGGCGCTGAGCGCCGCTTCGAAGCGGTCGGACTGATACGTGTCGGAAATCGCCACGGTCAGCTTCGGCTCGACGCCTTGGGACAGTTGGCTGGCGGTCATTTCCAGTCGGCTGGTGGCGGCCAGAATGTCCTCGGCCCGTTGCAGCATCACGTGCCCGGCCGGGGTCAGGCTCGGTTTGCGGCTGCTGCGGTCGAACAGCGTCAGGTTCAAGTCGATTTCAAGGCTGGCCACGGCGGCGCTGATGGTCGACTGACTGCGGCCCAGTTTGCGCGCCGCGGCGGAAAACGAGCCTTGAGTCGCGGCCTGAACGAAGGCCTGCAACACTTCTTGAGAGGCCATGAACTATCGCCTTGATCGATGGTTATTGGTTATGAAGTATCGGTGTGAAGCAGGATCATGGCAACCACAGTCACTCAGAGGAGTCTGGCCATGAGCGCCAACAAATCCATCACTGAACGTATTTTCCTGGCCATTGGTTTCGAATTGCTGGCCATCCTGATCTGTACGCCGCTGCTGGCGTGGATCATGGACAAACCGATGCTCGACATGGGTGTCGTGACCATGGCTATCGCGGCACTTGCCCTGGCCTGGAACGTGGTCTTCAACGGAGTGTTCGACCGTGCGCTCAAACACTACAACCTCGTGCGCAACGCGTGGGTACGTGTTGTCCATGCGCTGTTGTTCGAAGGTGGACTGGTCGCGGTGGGCGTGCCGTTGATTGCCTGGTGGCTGAACGTCAGCCTATGGCAAGCGTTCCTGCTGGATATCGGCGTGCTGCTGTTTTTCCTGCCGTACACCTACGTCTACCACTGGGTCTATGACGTGGTGCGCGAGCGGTTTGTCATGCGTCAGTCTTGCGAAGCTTAAAAGCAAAGATCGCAGCCGGAGGTTGCGATCTTTTGATCTTTGACGGGGTTACTTACAAAAACATCCCACCCGACGCTTCCACGCGTTGCCCGTTGATCCACTGACTGCCCGGCGCCAGCAACAGCGCAATCGCAGCACCGATATCGTCAGGCTGACCGACGCGCCCCAACGCGGTATTGCTGGCGACATAGCTGTTCACGTCGCTGTTATCACGCACTGTGCCGCCGCCGAAATCGGTTTCGATCGCCCCGGGCGCCAGGGTGTTCACGCAAATGCCGCGCGCACCGAGTTCCTTGGCCTGATAACGCGTCAGCACTTCCATCGCGCCTTTCATCGCCGCGTAAGCGCCGTAACCCGGCAAGCTGAAGCGGGTCAGACCGCTGGAAACGTTGAGGATACGACCACCGTCAGCCATCAGCGGCAGCAGGTTCTGGGTGAGAAAGAACGGCCCCTTCAAATGGATGTTCATCAGTAAATCGAACTGGGCGACGGTGGTGTCAACGAAGTTTGCATGCAGGCCGATGCCGGCATTGTTGAGCAAAAAGTCGAAGTGCTCGCGATCAAAACGGCTGCGCAACACCTCGGCGACCTGGGTGGTGAAATCAGCGAAGCCTTCACTCTGACCAACGTCCAGTTGCAGCATGACGGCGCGACCGCCGAGGCTTTCGATTTCTGTGACCAGTGCTTGTGCCTCTTCGGCGCGGCTGTTGTAGGTGCCGATGACGTCGATGCCTTGGGCTGCCAGATGCAGGGCTGCGTTTTTGCCGAGGCCGCGGCTGGCGCCGGTGATCAGTGCGATTTTACGGTTCATGGGACTTCCTCAAGGAGCAGTAGGTGATGACGTGGAGGAAGTTTATTTATCCGTCCTGAAGTGATAAACAGGCTTAAATCGGAATCACTGGTCGGTTAATCCGAACAATAAAGGTCGGCCCATGAACAAGCTGGAACTGCTGCGTACCTTCGTTCGCGTCACCGAGATGTCGAGTTTTACCCTCGCCGGTGAAAGCCTGGGTTTGCCCAGGTCCACCGTTTCCGAGCACGTCCAGGCCCTCGAAATGCTGGTCGGCACGCGCTTACTGCAACGCACCACGCGCAAAGTTCAGGCGACTCAGGACGGCCTGGTGTTGTACGAGCGCAGCAAGGATTTGCTGTCGCACATGGACGAAATCGAAGGGCTGTTCCGTCAGGACGAAGCGTCGCTCGTTGGGCGGATTCGTGTCGACATGCCGAACATTCTGGCCCGTCGGGTGGTGATGCCGCGTCTGCCCGAGTTCATGGCTCAGCACCCCAATCTCGAGCTGGAGATCAGCAGCACCGACCGCCGGGTCGATCTGCTCAGCGAAGGGTTTGATTGCGTGGTGCGAGTCGGCGCGCAGCCGGATCAATCGGTGGTCGCGCGCCACCTCTGCGATTTTGCGATGATCAACTGCGCCAGCCCCGAGTATCTGCAGCGTTATGGCGTGCCTGAACGGCTCGAAGACTTGACGCAGCATCGGCTGGTCCATTACGTCGGCGTATTGGGTTCGCGGTCGGAGGGCTTTGTGTACGAGCAAGAGGGCACGTTGCATCGAGTGCCGATGGCGGGCAGCGTCACGGTCAACAGCACCGATTGTTACGAGTCGGCGTGCCTGGGCGGTTTTGGTTTGATCCAGGCGCCGCTGACGGGCATGCAGCCGCACCTGCTCAGCGGCGAACTGGTGGCGGTGCTGCCGCAATTCAATGCGCCATCCATGGAGGTTTCGCTGCTCTACGCCCGGCAACGGCATTTGCCGTTGCGGGTCAGGGCGTTCATGGATTGGTTGGCAAACCTCATTCAATCCACAACCTGAAGCACAACACATTCAAATGTGGGAGTGAGCCTGCTCGCGATGGCGTCAGCACATTCGACATTGATGTCGACGGGTGCACCGCTATCGCGAGCAGGCTCACTCCCACATGGGTATTGCGCGGCTTCAGAAGAGTTGGGTGAACAACCAATACAAACTGCCCGACAACAGAATCGCCGCCGGCAAGGTCAGCACCCAGGCCATTAGCAGGTTGCGGATGGTCTTCATCTGCAAGCCGCCGCCGTTGGCGACCATGGTCCCGGCCACCCCCGAAGACAGCACGTGAGTGGTCGACACCGGCAGGCCGAACATGTCCGCTGCGCCGATGGTCAGCATCGCGACGGTTTCCGCCGAGGCGCCTTGCGCATACGTCAGGTGGGTCTTGCCGATCTTTTCGCCAACCGTCACCACGATACGTTTCCAGCCGACCATGGTGCCCAGCCCCAGAGCGATGGCCACCGCGATTTTCACCCACAGCGGAATGAACCGCGTGGCGTTGTCGATCTGCTGCTTGAACAGTTGCAGCTTGCCGTTGGTGTCGGCGTCGAAGTTGCCGACCTTGTTTTTGTCCATCAGGCGAATGGTTTCGCTGGTCAGGTACATGTCGTTACGCACGTTGCCCATGGCCTCGGCCGGGACCTTTGCGAGCGAGCCGTAGCCTTTCACTTCGTTCCCGATAGTGCCGGTCAACGCGGCGAGGGCGGGGATCAGTTGTGGTGAGGCTTCCTTGCTGCGCATGTAGTCGGACAGCACCGCGCGAGGATCGGCAGGCGCTGGCAGCGGCGTACTTTTGACCAGCGCTTGCTGGGTGACTTCGGCCACGGCGGCAAACTGCAGTGCCTGGTCCGCCGGCATGGTGCGGTTCAGCGCGTAAGCCATCGGCAGCGTGCCGACCAGAATCAGCATGATCAGGCCCATGCCTTTCTGGCCATCGTTGGAACCGTGGGCGAAGGACACGCCGGTGCACGTCAGGATCAACATGCCGCGAATCCACCACGGTGGCGGAGTGTCGCCCTTCGGTGCTTTATACAGCGCACGATTCTTGACGAAAGCCCGCAAGGCCAACAGCAACAGCGCGGCAAACGCGAAGCCGATCAGCGGCGACAGCAACAGCGCATAACCGACTTTGGTTGCCTGCGCCCAGTCCACACCGCTGGTGCCGTCGCGGCCGTGCATCAGGGCATTGGCCACGCCGACGCCGATGATCGAGCCGATCAGGGTGTGCGACGAAGACGCCGGCAAGCCCAGCCACCAGGTGCCGAGGTTCCACAGGATCGCGGCGATCAACAGGGCGAAGATCATCGCGAAACCGGCGGAGGAACCGACTTGCAGAATCAGCTCCACCGGCAGCAGGGCGATGATGCCGAACGCCACCGCGCCGCTGGACAGCAGCACCCCGAGGAAGTTGAAGAACCCGGACCAGGCCACCGCGAAATTAGGCGGCAAGGAGTTGGTGTAAATCACCGTGGCCACGGCGTTGGCGGTGTCGTGGAAACCGTTGACGAATTCAAAGCCGAGGGCAATTAGCAGCGCCACGCCCAACAGCAGAAACGGCGTCCAGGTGGTCACCACTGTGCCGAGTTCGTTCATGTCGTGCATCAGGCTGTAGGCGGTGAACAACAGCCCGCTGCCCAGCACCGCGAAGAAAATCACGATGGTCAGCAAGCCGGGCTTTTTATCGAGTTGCGGTTTGGCGCTACTGGCGGGCGCCTGGGCGGCGGTGAAGGAAGGAGTCGCCATGACGGACAATCCTGAGAAGAGAAGGAATGTCGCCCATGATCGTTGCTGAGTGTTACAAAGAGGCTGCGCTGGATCAGTGTTTGGGTTTATTGCTAATGCCGTCCGTCCCCATACTGATCGTTCCCATGCTCTGCGTGGGAATGCATCCATTGACGCTCCGCGTCAACGCTGGACGCAGAGCGTCCGGGGCGGCATTCCCACGCAGAGCGTGGGAACGAGCAACGAGGGTCAATAATCCTGGCGCTTACGAAACGCCCATCGCCCGGCGATCACGGTAAACGTCGCGACCAACGCCACCAGAATCCAGAACCCTTCCGGGTCGCCGGAAAGCGGCACCCCACCGACGTTCATGCCGAAGAACCCGGCGATGATGTTGATCGGCAATGCCAGCACCGTGACCACGGTCAGGGTGAACAGTGTGCGGTTGCTCTGCTCATTGAGGTTGGCGGCGATTTCTTCCTGCAACAGCTTGATCCGTTCGCCCAGCGCCGTGAGGTCGTTGATGATCAGCGCGAACTCCTCGGTGGACTTGCGCAGCTCCTTGACGTCTTCCTTTTGCAACCACTGTGGCGGGCGGTTGAGCAGACGCAGCAACGAGCCCGGTTCCAGCGCCAACAAGCGTTGCAGGCGCACCAGCACCCGTCGGTTGGCGCCCAGCTCAGCCCGGTTGGTCGACAGCCGCGAGGACAGCAACTCATCTTCGATCTGATCGACACTGAGGCTGGTCTTGCGCACGATCTGGGTCAGCACTTCACCCTGATCGCGCAGCAGATGCACCAGCAATTCCAGCGGCGAGCGAAAGCACTCACCGGCCTTCACCGACGAGCGCAGCTTGTCCACCGAGTGCAGCGGTTGCAGGCGTGCGCTGACGATCAGCCGACTGCGGGCGCAGACCCACAGCGTCGAAACATCTGAAGAAACCATGCTGCTGAGGTTGAACACCACGTCGTTGACCACCGCCAGCAACGCTGAATCCACATGCTCGATGCGCGTCGAACGCGAACCTTCATGCAGCGCTTCGAAAAACTCGTCGGGCAATTCCAGATGGCTTTTCATCCAGCGCTCGCATGCGGCGTGGGCCAGGTTGAGGTGCAGCCAGAGAAATTCGTCGTTGTCGCCGGGTTGTTGCAGGCACTGCAACGCCTTGGCCGAATCGAGCTCAAGGCCGCGCTCGCCGGGGCGAAAACTGAAACCGTACAGCAGACCGAACAGGTCCGTATCGCGATGACTTTGGTCGATGCTGTGGTTCATGGGGTCTCACTGTGAGGAGGCGCCTGTCGCGGGTTTCACAGGTTCACTTGAGCCGCATCATCGCAAGGAGTTTTGACGGTTTTGTGACGGTTGTCCGCGACGGCGGCGTTGTTGCAGGCGTTGCAGGATGAGGGGGGCAATACTTCCGGTTCCTTGGTCAGTACGAGCGCTTAACTCCGTGTTGGAAGACTGAACGTAAACGTCGTGCCCTGTTGCGCGGTCGAGATCACGTCCAGTTTTCCGCCATGGGACTGCGCAATCTGACTGGCAATGTACAACCCCAACCCCAACCCGAGGCCGGTCCGCGGTGTTCCGCTGGCCGGTCGCGAGTAGGGCCGGAACAGATGGGGCAGCGCATCCTCGGTAATCAGCCCCTGATTTTTCACGCTCAGCACGAACTGTCCTTCATTGATTTGCGCGCTGATATCGATCGGGCCGTCGGGATCGCCATGAGCAACCGCGTTCGCCACCAGATTGGAGAGTAACTGCGCGACCCGCTCCCGATCGCAATGAACGCTATGCAGGTCGCCGATGGACGATGCAATGGTGCGGTCGGGATGGATGCTCTGAACCTCTGAAATCACATGCCGCAAGGCATCCGCAAGATCCGGGCACGGCTCGATGTTCACGGGAATGCCACGGCCCAAAGCGCCGCGAGCGAAATCCAGAACGTCATCGACCAGTTTGGTCGCTCGACGGGCGCTGGTGAGGATGTTCCGGGCCCGCTGCAGATTTGCCGCATCGGGTAGTTTGCGCAGGAGCATTTCGGCGCTGGCGCTGATGGCGAACAAAGGGTTGCGCAGATCATGCCCGAGCACGGCGATGAACTGTTCGCGCAGTTCGGCGGTTTCCCGTTCCTGCTTCAGCGCGGCTTCGGTCTTTTGCAGGTTTTCTTCGGCTTCGATCTGCAACGCCAGCATTCGGGCGAAGGATTCCATGGTGCTCTGGATCGTGCTGGATTTGAGCGGCGCAGGGTTGGGGTCAAGGGCGCAGATGGTGCCGAAAAAGCGTCCGTCGGTGCGGAAAATCGGCACGGCGATGTAGCTTTCGAACTGATAGAGGCGAGGGGTGTGGTGATCGCGGTAAAGCGGGTCTTCACTGGCCTTGTCGATGACCACCGAATGATGTGCCTGGCGAATTTCATGGCACAGGGTCGTGGCAAGATCCAGCTCACCGCCGACCTGCATGCCGAAATTCAGTTGGTCGAGCACCGCACACGCCGTCCACGAGTCTTCGGTGACCCGGGCCACGGCGACGAAGCGCAGGCCCGTCAGTTCACGGATCACTTGAAGAATCGCCGGCACCGAACTGATCCGACCGATCGTGGCGATGTCTGCTGCCGCTGCTTGCCCCATTTCAAACTATCCCTGCATGAAAAGTGTGTTGGGATTCTAGCGGGCTGACGCCGTGTTGGCGCGACTTGATTGCCTGATTTTGACGTGCAAAAAAGCCGCACGATCCGAAGATCGTGCGGCTTGGTGTTTGTGCATCAGGTGTCTTGTTTGTTGCTCAGTACTTTGCCGGTGGTGGCATCGAAGTCCACGTCAAATTCTTTGCCGTCAGCGGTTTTCAGTTCCACTTCGTATTCATAGTTATTGAAATGGTTGTCCAGATCCGTGTCGGTGATGGTCGCACCGGGATGCAACTTCAGCGCCGCCTGGTTCATTTCTTCCAATGGCTTGATCTTGCCGCTTTTGACCAGCTCAGGGATCTGGTCGACGCGCACATCAGCCTGGGCCAGGCCAGCGGTGAGCGTCAGGGCAGCGGCAGTGAACAGGGCAGTCAGGGTCTTCATGAAGTTCTTTCCTTGGGTGATCCGTTTAAGTGGGATCAGGTTATCCAGCGCAACTTAATCCACCCTTAATTCCCCGAACGCGACTGGGTATAGATCGTTCACATGTTCATCAGTAACCGTTGTTCTGCAGCAATTGAGCAACACTGGCCGCCGCCGGGCGTTTGTAGAACTTGAGCAGTTCGCTGGCGCGGTTGGTGAAGATGCCGTCGACGCCGGCGTCCATGACTTTCTGGTAATCCACGTCATCGTCGATGGTGTAGACGTGCACCAACAAGCCCTGATCGTGGGTGTACTGGTTCATCCACGGTTGCACCAGGTCCGAGTAACTCTGATCGCCACCCTTGGTCAGCGCCGCAGATGGGCCGGTGCCGATCGCGCCCTGGGCTTTGGCGTACTCGACCCATTGCTGGAATTCGGCTTTGTCTTTCGGTTGTTGTTTGGCGTAGTAAGTGGCTTTGTCCTTGTCGCCGGACTCGGCAAACGTGACCTTGGATTTTGGCTCGATGCTGCCTTCGCCGACCCACAGCAGGAGGATTTTCGGTACTTTCGGCATTTCCTTCTCGAGCAGTTCGAGGCTGCTCTTCTCGAAGGTTTGCAGCACGACTTTACCTTTGCCCTGGCCAACCGCCAGATCGCTCTTCGCCAGTTTCGAACCCGCCGGGCTCAACCAGCCGCGATCCTGGAGTTTTTCCTTGAGATCGCGCTCGATCCCGGGAAACTGCTTCGGCTCTTTGGTTTCGATGTACAGACCGGGCTTGTGCAGCGGATTGCCTTGGGCAATGTCGATGATTTCGTCCAGGGTCAGAATTTTCAGACCGACGTACGAAGGACGCGCGCGATCCGGGTAGGCCGCGTTGAACCAGCTGCCGGCATCGAGGGTTTTCAGCTCGGCAATGGTGAACTCGTTGGCCGGGCTGTCCTTGCGCTCAGGGAATTTACTGGCGACGTCGGTGGTGCGTTGCAGGTTGTTGTCGTGCAGGGCGAACAGCACGCCATCCTTGCTGCGTTGCACGTCCAGTTCCAGGTAGTCGGCGCCCAGATCGCGGGCCAGTTTGTAGGCGGCGGCGGTGGATTCCGGGGCATCGAAGGACGCGCCACGGTGAGCGATCACGGCCGGATGCGGGATGCCCGTGCGGGTGGCCAATGCGGTGGGGCTTGGCTCGCTGGCGGCCTGTGCCTGGCCGAGGCCCAGCATCAGACTCAGCAACAGGGCGCTCTTGGTGAAGGTAACAGGCATGGTCGAGGTCCTTTCGCAGATTTTCAAAGACGTATCTTTTAACAACTGAGCGCCGCTTGCGCTATCGCCGGACCGACATAAACGTGTTTAAAGCAGTTTTTTTCAGCGCTTTTGTGCACTTCTTTGCAGTACTCTTGGCCCCGGCAGTTACCCCGGCAGAGGGAACGCCCATTCGTTTGCCCTGCGTGTAAACCATCGATCACCGGTCCTTTGCGACCTTCTGTGAGGTTTATCATGCGCATCACTTCCGAGCTCATCTGCCAGGCCGCCGACCAACTCAAAGGCTTCGTCGGCCTCAATCGCAAGACCGGCCAGTACATTGTTCGTTTCAGCGAAGACTCCTTCGGCATGGACGTGGCTGACGACGGCATTATTCCCACCAGCGAATTCGTCTGGGCCCCAGGTTCCGCGCAGGCCATGACGCTCAAGCGTGAGTTGATTCAGTTGTTGCTGGATCAGAACATCGATGACCGAATCAACATCACCGAGCCGTTGCGGGTGTACATGAATCGGCGGGAAGTGCCGGAGATTTCGGCGGTTCGCAGTTTGGTGCAGGGCTGAGTTTTGCGGTGAATGTGCGGGCCTCATCGCGAGCAGGCTCACTCCCACATCAGTTATGTGTCGATCACAAGACCCATGTGGGAGTGAGCCTGCTCGCGATGGCGGCCGTAAGAACACCACAACCACTCACTTGTTGAACACATAAGCCCGTTCTGCTCGTAACCGTGATCACCGTCGGTGCGCAGGGAGGTAAAAATCACCGCGTAGTATGGCGCTGGCGCAGTGTTGGCGATCATGACTTCTGCCCCTTGCAGGCTGCGATCAACGCACGGACCAGCGGCGGCAGCTTGCCCTTGAGTGCTGCGCGTTCAGGTTGGAACAGCGTTGCGACGAAGAATGGATGCCCTTTGAGTTCCACCGCCCGTAAGTCACCTGAAGCATCGTGGCCAACAGCGCACAACTGTTGGCTCAACAACTCACGTTCGAACGCTGGATTAACGCCGTAGCGACAGCGATAGCCTTCGACAATCTCCGCGCTTTCGTACGCCTCGGCGATCAACGAGCCTTCAACCAGATGAATGCTGTCGACGGCTTCCACCAGCGAACAGGTCAGTGGCGTGAGCAGCGCTCGTGTTGCCTCGGGTGATGTCTCGCCATGTTCAGCATCGTCCCAGCCTAGAACATTTCGGGCGTATTCGAGTACGGCGTGTTGAAAACCGCCGCAGGTACCCAGGAACGGCCGTTGCTGTTCACGGGCAAAACGAATCGCCCGCAACGCACCGTCCCTATCGCGGTAAGGGCTGGCAGGCACGCACCAGAAACCGTCGAAATCAGCCAATGGCGCATCGGCGCTGATGCGGTCGGTGGCCAACCACTGGAACTGCACGTCGGTGTTCGCCTGTTCAGCGGCCATGCCGAGGGCGACGGGAATGGCCTGGTGAGCGGTGACGTGCGGGTCGTAATCGCCGATCAGGGCAATGCGAATTGGGCGGGTTTCCATGAGTGAGCTCCACGCTTGTTGATTCCTGGCACCCACTATAGATTGGCGTTCACGCACTCAATATTGGCGTTATCCCAATTGATCAATGCACCGATGCACTATCGACTGGATTACCCCGACCTGTCCCTGATCCTCGCGCTGGTGCGCGGCGGCTCTCTGGCCCGGGCGTCTACGCTGTTGAAGGTCGACGTCTCGACCGTATTTCGCGCCGTGCGCCGACTGGAAGCCGCGCTGGGCCAGCAACTGTTCGAAAAAAGCCGCGCCGGCTACTTGCCCACCACCTTGGCGCAAACCCTGGCCGAGCAGGCTGAGCGGGCCGAACAGGCACTGGAAGCAGCGCGCATTGGCGTGGAGCAGGGCGGTGAAGTCATCAGCGGCACGGTGCGCCTGACCTGCACCGATTCGGTATTGCAAGGCTTGCTGCTGCCGGCGTTGGCGAAGTTCATGCCCGGCTACCCGGCGCTGACCATCGAGTTGAGTACCTCCAACGACTTCGCCAACCTCAGCCGCCGGGATGCCGATATCGCCTTGCGCCTGACCCGCACACCGCCCGAACACTTGGTGGGCCGGCGATTGGCCCAGGTGTCCTATCGAGTCTGTGCCAGTGCGGCGTATCTGAAATCGGTCGATTCCGAAGACTTGGCGTCGCTGACCTGGATCGCCCCGGATGAATTCCTCCCCGATCACCCCACCGTTGTGTGGCGCCGTCAGCAGTTGCCCGGCGTTACACCGGGTTATCGCTGCAACAGCATGTTGTCGGTGACTGAGCTGGTGCGGGCCGGGCTCGGTGTCGCGGCATTGCCGGACTTCCTCATCGGTGACGGGCTGCAGCCGTTGAGCGAGCCGTTACACGGTTACGACACGGCACTCTGGTTGCTGACCCGCCCGGACTGCCGCGCCTTGCGCTCGGTGGTGACGTTGTTCGATGAGTTGGGGCGGGCGCTTCGATTGCCTTGACCGAGCGCTAAACCTTCGGTTGATCCTTGTGCACGAAGTGCTGATGCATTTCCGAGGTCAGGCTTTCGATGCGTTCGGTGAGGGCCTTGGTCATTTCGGTGAGCCGGGTGTTTTGCTCCAGCAACTCCAGCAGTTGCGCAGTGTTCTGCGCCGCTTGCGCCTGGCGCTCACTGTTGGCCACGGCCAGTGCTTCGCGATGCAGCGCATCGGCTTCAGACTGGGCTTTGTCGCGTGCTGCCTGGCGGGTTTGGGCCAGCAGGATCAGCGGCGCGGCATAAGCCGCTTGAAGGCTGAAGGCGAGGTTGAGCAGGATGAACGGGTAGAGATCGAAGTGGGCCACGCCGAACAGGTTGAGGCAAATCCATACCACCACGATCAGCGTCTGCGCCCCGAGAAAGGTCGGCGTGCCGAAGAACCGCGCAAAGGCCTCGGCACGCAGGGCAAACTTGTCGTTGCCAAAGGTAGGCGCCAGGTGGGCGTGGGGGCGATGAAAGCGCAGGTGGTCAACTGGGGGGTGGGCGGGTTTTGTGTCGGAAGTCGTGGTGGTCATGGTGCTCTCTGCATGGCGCTGGGACTGAGGCTCACTATAGCCCCAGCGCCAGTTTCATTCTGAAACACATTACGGTGTTTTTTTTCAGCGCCACCGATCACTGCTCAAACAGCGGACATTGTCATTTATTGCAACTCGATTTAGAGCTGATAGCAGGCCAGAAACATGTCCAGCGCCGACTCCACCACCGTGGTCTGCATCTCGGCGGACAGGCCGGGCAGGCCCATGGAAATCTGAGGCCAGAACGCAAAGGATTTGAGCATTCCCTGAATCTGTTGTGCGGCGAATTCGGGGGCGACCGGTCTCAAACGACCGTCGGCCTGAGCGGCGCGGATCCACACGGTCAGGCCTTCTTCGCGCTCACCCATTCGGCACACCATATTCTGGGCGCGCTCGGGGGAATGGATGGTGGCGGCAATGGCCACTCGCGCCAGGTCGAGAAAATTGTCATCGCCCAGCATCTGCATTTTCGCCATCAGCATCCGGCGCATCTGGTCGCGCAGCGGCAGGTCAGGGTGGTAGGGCGTTTCCTGTTCAGCCGTCACCCGCGCCCATAATTGATTGAGGATTTCGGCGAACAACTCTTCCTTGCTGGGGAAATGGTTGTACACCGTGCGCTTCGACACGCCGGCGGTGGCGGCGATCTTGTCCATGCTGGTGATGTCGAAACCGTTGGCACGGAATTCGGCAATCGCCGCCTGAATGATGGCTTCGCGTTTTCGGTCGGTGAGGCGCTGTGGAGCTGTCATAAGTACGCTTTTGGCAGGAAGAAGTGAGAACTACACTTGGCAGTTTACTTGTGATCAGCTTTGATGCAACCTAGAAACTACACTGTGCAGTGTAATATTTTGTTAATCCTGCGCAGTGAACAATAGAATCTCCGGCTGATGCGTGCGTGCCTTGGCCATTTATCGTCCCGAGCGGAAAACTGCGAATCAGGTGGTTTTCCTGGAGTCATTCAGTCATGGCCACTTCAACTTCCCCTGCGGACAACGCCTCCACGCCTGAAGCTTCCCGTCAGGTAGAAGGGCTCTTTCGAAACCATGCGCTGGTAAAGCGCGAAGGTTTTCGCAAAACCCTGCGCATCATGTGGAGCATGATCTTCCACAAACCGCGCGACACCCGCCCGACGGCGCCTGTCCCGGTACAAACCCTGACTCAAGCAGCGTTGATCGCCGCCCCCAACCACAGCGTCTACCGCCTCGGCCATTCCACCGTACTGCTGAAACTGCAGGACAAATTCTGGATCACCGACCCGGTCTTCGCCGAACGCGCCTCACCCGTGCAATGGGCCGGCCCGAAGCGCTTTCACCAGCCGCCAATCAGCCTCGAAGAACTGCCGCCGATTGAAGCGGTGATCCTGTCCCACGATCACTACGACCACCTCGACTATCAAGCCGTACTCAAACTGGCGGATAAGGCCAAGTACTTCCTCACGCCGTTGGGCGTGGGCGACACCCTGATCAAATGGGGCATCGACGCCAGCAAGGTCCGGCAACTGGACTGGTGGCAAGGCACTGAGGTCGACGGTATTCAGTTCATCGCCACACCTTCGCAGCACTTTTCCGGTCGCGGTCTGTTCGATGGCAACAGCACGCTGTGGGCCTCCTGGGTGATGATCAGCGGTGACACGCGAATCTTCTTCAGCGGCGACAGCGGTTATTTCGACGGCTTCAAACGCATCGGCGAACAGTACGGCCCGTTCGACCTGACCCTCATGGAAACCGGTGCCTACAACGTTGAGTGGCCGCATGTGCACATGCAGCCGGAGCAAACCCTGCAAGCGCACATCGACCTCAAAGGCCGGTGGTTACTGCCGATTCATAACGGCACCTTCGATTTGTCGATGCACGCCTGGTACGAACCCTTTGACCGCATTCTGGCGTTGGCCTGGGAGCGGAGTGTGTCGATTACCACGCCGCAGATGGGGCAGGCGTTCAACGTGATGTATCCGCAGCGGGGTAGCACTTGGTGGTCGGAGTTGGAAAGTGTTGGCGATCAGGTGGAACCTCAGAACGCATGACGTTGTGAAACCGGGCTGCTTACCCTGCAAGCGGCCCGGGCCGACACCTCACTCAACCATCGCATAATCCGCCCGCCCCACCGGATCAGGCGCCGACCCTTTCACATTCATTCCTCGACCCGGCGCAAACCCCGGGAAGAACACCAACCCCTCCGATTCAAACCGATAAGCCAACGCCAGCCGCGTAACATCCAGCACATCGCGTTCATCCTCAAATCGCTGAATAGCGTCGACCGAAACCCCGGATTCCCGAGACAGTTCCTCCACACTCCAACCCAGCATCGCTCGGGCCTGAACGCTATGCGCGGGGGTGAATTGGAAAAGGGCGATACGTTCCAGGGTGATTTTCATCGCAAGAGAGGCCATGGTGTTCTCCGGGCTCAAGAGTGCTGATTCAAAATGTACTGTGTTTTTGTACAGTTGTTTTGAGCTCGAATCAAACTCATTTTTTGATCGGTTCTATTTTTTCGCACAGGCAGGGGCGTTGGACCGATCAGCAGCTCAGTATTTTGCGAAGCAGTCCTGAAACCTGCAAATGCGGTGTGTCTGACACAACAGGGTCGCCGATTTTAGGGCCGCTGTGCGCCCCAGCCGGGGCAAGCCCCCTCGCCACAAATGCCCACCAGACGGGAAAATTTCCGCTAACTGACTGGTATTGGAGGAATGGGCGCTTTCGCAGAGTGGAGGATGCTATCTACTCATACACCGTCACCCGATTGCGCCCGGCCTTCTTCGACGCAAACAGCGCGTGGTCCGCCCAGGCGATCAGGTCGGCGTAGTTGGTCGAGGGCTGGCTCAGGTCGGCCACCCCCAGGCTGATGGTGAAACGGATGCTCTGGTCGTTGTGCAGCACTTCCAGCCCTTCGACAGCCTCACGCAGACGCTCGGCGAAAACCTGTGCACCGGTCTTGTCGGTGTCCGAAAGCACCACGCCGAACTCTTCACCGCCATAACGCCCAGCCACATCGGTTTCGCGCACATGTTCGCGGATCAGCCTGGAGACTTCCTCGATGACCTTGTCGCCCGCCTGGTGACCATAGGTGTCGTTGACCCGCTTGAAGTGATCGATATCCAGCATCACCAGGCTGGTGGCATTGCCATAACGCTGGTGCCGGGCATAGGCGACTTTCAGGCTTTCTTCCCAATGACCGCGGTTGTACAGCCCCGTCAGCCGATCGGTGCTGGAGAGTTGCTGCAATTGCGCATTGGCGGCCAGGAGCTGATGCCGGTTGGTGGCGACGTCGGTGACGTCATAGATCACCAGACAGATATGGTTGATTTTGCCGTCGGTGGAGCGCAGCGGTAACAGCGTGGTGTTCTGGTACATGAACTCTTCCTGGCCGGTGATCGGCTGATAGTTCTTGAACCGCACCAGATACGGGCGCTGCTCCCAAACAGTGAACGCTGGCGTGCCAAGGGTAGCGACGCTTTCCACCTTGCGGCTAAACCATTGGCGGTCGATTTCAGGAAACAGACTGAAGAAACTCTGATTGTGGGAATCCTTGGGCTGCACCCCAGAGCGGTTCTCCATGAAGGTGTTCCAGACCTGCACGTGGTAGTCGCGGTCGAGCACCACCACACCGACGTCGATGCTCTGGACGATCGCCAGCAACCAGTGAAACTCGTTCAGATCGATAGGCTCGTTCATGGCTCAGTTCATCAAGTAGGCGAGTTTGTGGGTTAACCGCTCGATGGAGTCTTCCGTGAACAGCAACAATAGGTCGAAACGAATATCATGCCCTTCCAGGCTGTAGCTGATTTCCACCGCCAGGGTCTTTTTCCAGCGCTTATGATTGACCCGGATCAGCTCATCGATGGCCGCGTGCTGGCCGAGGATCTGCGGATGGCCTTGAGAAAACACCACATCGATCTGTTCGGCAATGCTGCTCAGGCAAGCACCGATCAGAACGCTGGAGAGGTCCAGCAGCATTTCCAGGTCCGAATAATCGCTGCTCTGACGCTGCATCAACTGCGCGATGTCGGCGATTTCCGAGTCGTGAAACATCAGCAGGGCTTCGCCGGCGATGCCACTGCCGATGAACCCCTGGCAGATGGCCGTGAGTTGCTGGCTGCTACTGGCATCGGTCAGGGCCATGTGCAATTCGCCGACTTCGAGAATGTTCACGTTCGGGACCGGCAACTGCACAAAAACTCCCAACACCTGGGCTATCAGGGCGGCCGCCCCGCCCATGGCAACGTTGACCGTTTCGCGAAACGCATCGTGAAAACTGATGACCGTGTTCGCTGCCGGACGACTCCCCTGCGACGCCTGGCCGGGTTCCGTCAGTAGCCCCAGCTGACTGAGTGTCTGGCGCAGCTCGTGTTCGTCGAAAGGCTTTTTCAGGAACGCCAGCGCGCCCAGCTCACGCACGCGGCGCACTGCTTCTTCCTGAACGTCACCGGAGATCACGATGACTTGCGCCTTCAACCCTTCGGTGCGCAAGGCGCTCAACACCTGATAACCATCCATCTCCGGCATGGTCAGGTCGAGCAGCACCACCAGCCCTAAACCCCGGCGTATGGCCTCCATTGCCTCGCGACCATTACCGGCCTCGGTAACCGAAACCGGCCAGTCCGCCGGCAGCGCCCGTAACACCTGCTTGCGGGCCATGTTGGAGTCGTCACAGACCAGTAGGGGAATCACTGACACAAGATAGGGCACTCATCGGCGTTGGACATCAGGGAAAGCACTACGGCCCATCATGCCCCATAAGCTTACAAAGACCACCTTATAAACAGGGTTTTATTCAGAATGACGTCCAGCAGGGTGAGCCAATGACTATTGACTCGCCAACCCTGGCGCCTCACGAACAATAAAGTGATCCAGGTTCTCAATATTCGCGCTGAACACCCCGAACGTCTGCTCGGGGTTTTTCTTGCTCGGCACCTGCTTCAACTCCGGCGTCACGCCATAAAAGAAGCAATACAACTCTTTCCCGCTCTCACTGGCGTGCTTGATCTCTTCCAGAAACGCTTTGCGCTTGCGGTAGTTGTCGATCAGCTTTTTGCTCAAGTAAACGTTGACTGAATAAGGCTTCTTCTTCGCCTCGTCCGGTTGCTTGAACCAGACCTTTTGTTCGAAATCGATGCGAAAACTCTGCGTGTAATCCTTGATCTCCTTGATCTTGCCCCAGTAAATCAGCCCCTTGTTGTCCTGCAGATACTCGATCTTCTTGAAGAACGACCCATAAGGCGCCGTGTGCTCGCCAATCTTCAGCGGCATGCGCTTGAGCAACTCCTTGTCCTCGAAGTTCGACACAAAACACTCCACCGGGTGGGCGAAGACACTGGTCTTGTCCGGTGCCGACTCGCGGCTCGGGTGTTCGACATCGCTGGCCTCTGAAGAGGGTTTCGGATCGGCCCGTATCACATCAGCCGCCACCGCAGGGTTCGACGGCTTACGCACATACTCACGCCGCGTCAGCAACAACTCTGATGGGAAATGCTCCTCGCGACTGTCATCCGTTTCCGCACCGTCCGCGTCCACACCTGGCGCCGATGCCTTGAGACTGACATAAGGACAATCCGCCACATGCCGGGTGCTGGGCGTGTTCTTGAAGTGCGGGGTGCGAACGTAATTCACGTTTTTGGCGTTGAACGTCGTCAACACATTCGCCGCATCGAATGCCAAACGACAGGCATCGTTGGGGCACTGGAAGTGTTCCTTGGCGGAATCGAAATCCATGGTTTCGTCGAAATTCAAATCGCGCACGTCATAGATCGACAGCTTGTCGTCGAGGCTGAGGCAGTAGGCGAGGTCGAATTTCATGATGGGCTCGGGTCCTTGAGTGGGGAAGGGTATTAATAGCGGGAGGCGGGGCGGGTTGCACTGAATGTTTTTCAGATAAAGTTGGCGCTGCTGAGCATCGGTCTAAACTCTGAGCCTCAATTGTGCTCCGTAGCGAGGCTAACGTGCCATGCAGTCCACCATCAAACTGCTCGATCAGCCCACCAAATATATGTTCTTCACTGGCAAGGGCGGGGTTGGCAAAACGTCGGTTTCCACTGCGGTATCAATCGCCTTGGCTGATGCAGGCAAGAAGGTGCTGCTGGTTAGCACAGACGCGGCCTCTAACCTTGATGAGATGCTCGGTGTCGAGCTGAGCAATCAGCCTGTAGCGGTGCCGAACGTGCCTGGAATGTTCGTGCTCAACATCGACCCCGGGACCGCTGCCATCGACTACCGGGCCCGGGTGGTCGAGCAAATGGGCGCCCAGACCAGCGATCAAGATATTGCTCTGGTGCGAGAGCAACTCTCGGGAGCATGCACGACCGAAATCGCAACGTTCGATGAGTTCTCCCACCTCCTGTCACAGGGGGGCGCGGCCTATGATCATGTCGTGTTCGATACCGCGCCCACGGGGCACACGCTCAGGCTGTTGAGCCTGCCCAAAGCGTGGAGCGGATTTTTGGAAGGCAATGATCGTGGTGCGTCATGCCTGGGGCCGCACTCGGGGTTGAAAATGCAGGAGCAGCTTTTCAATCAGGCGTTGGCGGCGCTGAACAATCCAGCCCTGACCACCGTTGTGCTAGTGGCTCGCCCTGACAAAGGCGCACTGGGCGAGGCCGCGCGTTCCTCCGACGAGCTCCGTGAGTTGGGTTTGGAAAACCAGCGTTTAGTGGTGAACGCTGTGTTCAAACGCAGCAACTTGAATGACCCGATCGCAGCCGCCATCGAAGCGATCGGCCAGCAGGCGCTCGACGAGATGCCCGCGTCGCTGCGCCAGCTTTCAGCCGACTACATTTCGCTCAAGGCTGTAGATTCCGTTGGCTTGCCCGCGCTCCGCAGTCTGCTTTCCCCGGAACTTGCCAAGCCAACATCGGCTGCAACACAAGCGCGCTCACCCCTGGAACACCACACCCTCTCGGAACTGGTTGCCGAGCTTGCGAATGACGAACGCGGGTTGATCATGGTCATGGGCAAAGGGGGAGTAGGCAAAACCACCATTGCCGCCGCCATCGCCCTGGGCCTGGTACAGCACGGCAAGTCCGTGCACCTGAGCACCACGGACCCTGCGGCGCATCTGGCGGTGACCCTCAACGCCGATGTGCAAGGGCTCGACGTTGGCCGCATCGACCCCAAGGTCGAGACCCAAAAATACGTGGACAAGATCGTCGCCTCCCGCGCGCCGACCCTGACGGACGATGAAATAGCCTTGCTCATCGAGGATCTACGATCCCCCTGCACCGAAGAGGTCGCGGTCTTCCACGCGTTCTCCCGCGTGGTTTCTCAAGCCAGAACGTCGTTCGTGGTGCTCGATACCGCCCCCACGGGTCATTCACTGCTACTGATGGATGCCACAGGCGCCTATCACCGCCAGATGGTTCGGGAATTCAAAGGCGACTCGGACCACATCGTCACGCCTTTGATGCGCCTGCAAGATGCGCACTACACCAAAATCATCCTGGTGACGCTGCCGGAAGCCACACCGGTGTCTCAGGCGGCAGCACTGCAGGATGACTTGCGCAGGGCCAAAATCGAACCGTTTGCCTGGGTGGTCAATAAGTCTCTATTGGCCACAGACACCGATGACCCGCTGCTGCGAGCGCGCCTGGACAGTGAGCGCAAGCAGATGGCGCGGGTTGCAGACCAAACCAGCCACGATGTCATCGTGGTGCCCTGGACGGCGGAGCCACCTGTTGGTGTCGCAGCGCTGAAGCGCCTGTTGGATTGACGCGCCAGCGTCGGCTCACACCCTTCCAACATCGGAGAAAGACCGTGCTAAAAACCGCCATCGCCTCAATCATTCTCTCGGCGCTTGCTGCAAACCTTCACGCTCAGACCATGGATCATTCGAACGACGCGCAACGGCAAGCCGAGGTTGCAGGTCGCGGCAAGGATGTCATGCCGTTCAGCCTCGCAGCGACGACCCATGTCTTCACCAAGACCGCTGAAGGCGGCATTCAGCAAGTGGTCGTCAAAAAGCCTGCGGATGCTGCCCAAGTGCAGTGGGTTCGCCAGCACCTTCAAGACATCCGCGAGCGGTTTCTCAAGGGCGACTTCTCAGGCCCGGCGCACATCCATGGCCAAGACATGCCTGGCCTGGCAGACCTGAAAGCTGCCAAGCCTGGGCAAATGGCGATCACCTACAAAGACATCGAAGGTGGCGCCGAGTTGGCCTTCAAGACCTCGGATCCAGCCTTGATAGCGGCGCTTCACCAGTGGTTTGATGCCCAGCTTTCCGACCATGGCAAGGACGCGATGGAAGGAGACGCACATCATAGCGAGATGATGAACAAGTGAACGAGGGGCCATGGGCGGCGATCGGCTTAGGCTGGGTAAAGACGTTGTAGAGCAGGTTTGACAGTCAGAACCAGAACAAAAATCGCTCGCCGTCTTCGTGCGCATGTGCCGATGAAGTTCTACAGGCCTAATCACTCAAACTTCAACCGTTCCACCTTCTGAAACAGTGAGGCAGTGAACTCATCCCGGTCACCGGAATGGTGACAACGTCGATGACAGTTCGGACACAGCGCCACGGCATTGCTTGGCCGATCCGAACCGTCCTGTGCCAAATGCTTAACGTGATGAACCTCAAGAAACGGCCTGCCATCCTTTTCAAACGGAGCAGGCTCGCCACAGCCTTCGCATCTACCGTTAGCCTGTTGGCGAACCCAAGCTCTCACCTCGGGATCGCGAACAAAAGACTTTCCGCTGGACTGAGTCTGTTCTGGTCTCTCAATCCCTTTCGGCATGTCTTTAATCGGTTGTTTTTCAAGTCTGGCAGATCGCTGTTCCAGCGTTGCCTCGTCCGCTGTCGGGACAAAATCCTCAGGTGTCAAAGTACTTGGAGCGTTGAGCGCTTCTCGAATGCTTCGCGCAACGTTCGCGCCGACATTCTTGGCGGGTTTGTAGCCCTTGATAGGCTCTCGACCCAACTCGACCATGATCGTAGAAATGTTCTGCATCCGAAACTCAACCGACCCTTTGGTCCGACCGGCTAAGGCTCCCTCACGCAGGATGCGATTCTCCTCAGTCTTAACGACTTTCTGACCACTCTGCTCGCGGGACAACATGCTGAGATAGGCGTCTACCGCAGCCTGAATCTCAATGTCAGTCCAATCGCTGTTGCTCTTTTCAGTGTCCATACAATCGCCGAGGGTTGAAAACCCTCGGACGATACTGAGTGGCCATTACGACTGTCTACGAAAATTCCTACAGAAAAGACCGACGCTTCTTTCAGTTGATCCTACAAAGGCTATCCAACCGAATGCTTCGAAGACTGAAACGCCTCCAAAACCTTCCGCCACCAAGGCTTAACCGCTGGTACGAGTCGGCGTGTGCGACCTAGCAACAGGTAGGGCATGTCTCGCAGCCGAATCCAGCCCTCATCCTGCCAATGCAACAGACTCAACGACATCTCTGGCCAATCTAGCAAACTGAGCATTGGTCGATCCGTGTTCTTTGACTGCCCCGCATCGCGCAAAGCTGGCACTACTTGATGAGTTAGCCATTCACGCAACAACCGATTCCCCGGTGCGTAGTGATAAACCAACAAGGCATACACTCCGGACTCGCTGAGCATCAGCCGCTTCTCCGGTTGGCCGTGGTAATCAATCAACAACGTATGCCGCTGATCCTCGTCCAGTTTGCTGACCACTCGATCGTTCAGGTGGAAACCCATCAAACGACCCAGATCGCGGGCGCAGAACCATGGCTGGTTTTCTAGTAGGAGGGCATGGAGGGTAAGGTTGTGGCGAGTGAAGACTGTTACAGAGAAGGGATCAGTCATGACTGATCTCCAGAATGGCGAGAGTGCGGGGTAGATCGTGTTCAGGCATATCCATTACCTCTACGTGTAGATTTAGGAGGGCCTGACCCCAACGTAGAGTGGACTTGAAAAATCCCAACGAGCAAAGCCTTCGCACATCCGAACGACAAACCACCAAAGGGTGAGTTGCGTGTCTGTGTGATTGACCAAGCTTCTACGTTGGGCGTTTCTTAGGCACCTGCAATGGAGCTTAGAGGTGCTTTGACAGAGCATCAATGCGGACGGAGCTGTAAGTGTTGTAGGAGTTTTAGCGTCGTAGCGTAGGGAAGGAAAAAAGTTTTTCATTCCCCAATAAAAAGCCCCGATCAGATCGGGGCTCTTGCTTTTCGATTTTTCGATTCAGAGTGCAATCGTCAAATCGCGGCGAGCTCTGGAATCAATCCCAGCTCAACGCCCCACCAGTCTGATACTCAATAACCCGAGTCTCAAAGAAATTCTTCTCTTTCTTCAAGTCCATAATCTCGCTCATCCAAGGGAACGGGTTAGTCGTCCCTGGATACTCTTCCTTCAAACCAATCTGCGACAGACGACGGTTAGCGATGAACTTGAGGTAGTCCTCCATCATCGCCGCGTTCATGCCCAACACCCCACGAGGCATGGTATCCCGTGCGTATTCAATCTCCAGCTGAGTGCCCTGCAGAATCATCTGCGAAGCTTCTTCCTTCATTTCAGCGTCCCACAAGTGTGGGTTTTCGATTTTGATCTGGTTGATCACGTCGATGCCGAAGTTCAGGTGCATGGATTCGTCGCGCAGGATGTATTGGAACTGCTCGGCGACGCCGGTCATTTTGTTGCGACGGCCCATGGAGAGGATCTGGGTGAAGCCGCAGTAGAAGAAGATGCCTTCCAGAACGCAGTAGTAGGCGATCAGGTTGCGCAGCAGCTCTTTGTCGGTTTCGACGGTGCCGGTTTCGAACTTCGGATCGGAGATCGAACGGGTGTATTTGAGGCCCCAGGTGGCTTTTTTCGCGACCGATGGGATCTCGTGGTACATGTTGAAGATCTCGCCTTCATCCATGGCCAACGATTCGATGCAGTACTGGTAGGCGTGGGTGTGGATCGCCTCTTCGAAGGCCTGGCGCAGGATGTACTGGCGGCATTCCGGGTTGGTGATCAGGCGGTACACGGCCAGGACCAGGTTGTTGGCAACCAGGGAGTCAGCGGTGGAGAAGAAGCCGAGGTTGCGCATGACGATGCGGCGCTCGTCGTCGGTCAGGCCTTCCGGGTCTTTCCAGAGGGCGATGTCGGCGGTCATGTTGACTTCTTGCGGCATCCAGTGGTTTGCGCAGCCGTCCAGGTACTTCTGCCAGGCCCAGTCGTACTTGAAGGGTACGAGTTGGTTAAGGTCGGCGCGGCAGTTGATCATGCGCTTTTCGTCGACGGCCACACGGGCGGAGGCGCCTTCGAGTTCGGCGAGGCCTTCGGCGATGTCGAGGTTGTCCAGGGCAGCTTTTGCACGGGCGATTGCGGCGGAGTCGGACGCGGTGACAGCGCGGGCTTCTTGAGCCGCGACGCCACCAGCGGTGTCGAGGCGGTCCATGTTGGCTTCAGTTGCGTGCCCGGCGTTGGCGCCTTTTACAACGGTTTCGCCGCTGTCTTCTTTGTCGAATTCGTCCCAGCTCAGCATGACGTGTCGTCTCCTGCGTGAGGGCCAGTTGCCCGTGTGAAAACTGATAGGTTGGTTTTTCACACGGCCGTACTGGCCGCGTTGGATAGCGTTTTTTGCAGCGGTACACGCAGGCAAATAAACATAAATTTGTACGGGGTTCCGAGAGCCTCTGACGGGCGCAGAAATCGGTGAAGACTTCGGCGTGGGCTTCAGACTGGCTGTTATCCCTGTAAGGGAATATTGCAGGCCCGTTTAAGGCGGCATTATAGGGAAATTTTTGCTGCCGTGGTGGGGCGAATCCACGCATGCAGCGGTCGAGAAGGAGGGTTTTTCGGTCGGAGCGAGGGTTTATAGGGCTTTGGCTGGATGTCGGGACTGAAGATTTTTTTTCATAAATTTTGGCCAGCCATTTTTTTGTTCAAAAAACAGCCAAAAAACTGCGTTTTTCACTACATGTTGTGTTTTGAGTCACTTTTCGATGCCCCCAGACACAACTAAGCCCGACCGAAGTCGGGCTATGAAGTCGCACTCAATGATCAGCTGAGGCGGGCTGCACCCACGTGGTCGGAACCATCAGCTGCCACCTTGGCTGCACCGGTGTGATCGAAGCCGTCAGCAGCGAGTTTGGCAGCGCCCGTGTGATCGGAGCCATCGGAGGCGAAAGACGCCGAGCCGGTATGGTCGTAACCATCAGAAGCGACAGCCGCTTCGGTAGTGAAAGTTGCCGAGCCGGTACGGTCGTAGCCGTCAGCGGCGAAGGTGTTAGCGGCCAGGACAGAGAGGGTCAGGGCGAGGATCAGTTTGGTTTTCATGGTAGTGGCTCCAGGTTCGTTGGCGTTTTGTGCCTTGGGTATGGAATTCATGCTACGCCAGTTAATTTGATTAAAAAGCGCAAATAGACGCTTAAATTAATTGTATATATCGATATATAAGGTTCGGCGCTTCATCTGCCTTAATAGCGGGCGGGTGGGTCGAACCTTGGGAAGGTGAGGGCGGGTGATCAGCCGTTAGAGCAGCCGTTGCCCATGACGCTGTAACGAAGAATGTGGCGTTGGCCTTTGGAGTCGTCGTATTCCATTTTCGCCGGAACAACTTCGCAGACGTTCGGGATTTCGCTCATGGAGATAACTTTGGCGATGTCCAGGTGAGTGGAGTAAGTGTATTCCTCAACGGCGGGTTGCTGCTGTGCGACATCAGTCGGGGCCTCGTCTGCCATGGCGGTTGCGCACAGGCTGCTGAGGGCCAGAACTAATAAAGCTTTCATTTCAGATTTACCTTTTAGAGGGCGAATGGGGTCACGCAACCTTTTTGGGGTTGCGTGTAGAACTTAAGTACTAGGTTTTGGATTAACTGCCTTCGTGGGGGCTGCAACTTGGTTAATCACGTTGCCGGGTTGGCGAGGCTGATTTTAGGCGTAGGGTTTACATTCATATAGGCGTGCTTTTGATAAACACTATTGGCAGATCCTGTAACAATCCCCGAAAAGCGACCTTTGGCTCGCTGATGAAGCCATGATCGTTCCCACGCTCCAGCGTGGGAATGCCTCAAGGGACGCTCCGCGTCCAGTGACGCGGAGCGTCACGGGCTGCATTTCCACGCAGAGCGTGGGAACGATCAAGCCCCTGAAATCACCGCTCTTGAGCGCGTCGTCGGGGTATAGCCACATTTTGTAGGGGCTTGTTACTACCATCGTCGAATGGTTCTATAGGCCCGGCCCGGCTACAACTGGGTCATACAAAAACAACTATTCCACCGAGGTAACAAAGATGAGTGCGGCTTCTCTGTATCCCGTTCGTCCCGAGGTTTTGGCCAACACGCTGACTGACGAGGCGACCTACAAGGCCATGTACCAGCAGTCCGTCGTTAACCCGGACGGCTTCTGGCGCGAGCAAGCCAAGCGCCTCGACTGGATCAAGCCTTTCACCACGGTGAAACAGACTTCCTTCGACGATCACCATGTCGACATCAAATGGTTCGCCGACGGCACCTTGAACGTTTCCTACAACTGCCTCGACCGTCATCTGGCCGAGCGCGGCGATCAAATCGCGATCATTTGGGAAGGGGATGACCCTGCCGAAAGCCGCAACATCACCTACCGCGAGCTGCACGAACAAGTCTGCAAGTTCGCCAACGCCTTGCGCGGCCAGGATGTGCACCGCGGCGACGTGGTGACTATCTATATGCCGATGATCCCCGAAGCCGTGGTCGCCATGCTGGCGTGTACCCGGATCGGCGCGATTCACTCGGTGGTGTTCGGTGGTTTCTCCCCGGAAGCCCTGGCGGGCCGGATCATCGACTGCAAATCCAAAGTGGTGATCACCGCCGACGAAGGTGTTCGTGCCGGCAAGAAGATCCCGCTCAAGACCAACGTCGACGACGCGCTGACCAACCCGGAAACCAGCAGCATTCAGAAAGTCATCGTGTGCAAGCGCACCGGTGGCAACATCAAGTGGAACCAGCATCGCGACATCTGGTACGAAGACCTGATGAAAGTGGCGGGCAGTGTCTGCGCACCGAAAGAGATGGGTGCGGAAGAAGCGCTGTTCATCCTTTATACCTCCGGCTCGACCGGCAAGCCGAAGGGCGTGCAGCACACCACCGCCGGCTATCTGTTGTACGCGGCGATGACTCACGAGCGCGTGTTCGACTACCGTCCGGGCGAAGTCTACTGGTGCACCGCCGACGTCGGTTGGGTCACCGGCCACAGTTACATCGTCTACGGCCCGCTGGCCAATGGCGCGACCACGCTGCTGTTCGAAGGTGTGCCGAACTACCCGGACATCACCCGGGTGGCGAAAATCGTCGACAAGCACAAGGTTAACATCCTTTACACCGCGCCTACCGCCATCCGCGCGATGATGGCGTCGGGCAAGGCCGCCGTTGAAGGCGCTGATGGCAGCAGCCTGCGTCTGTTGGGTTCGGTCGGTGAGCCGATCAACCCGGAAGCGTGGGACTGGTACTACAAGAACGTCGGCCAATCCCGTTGCCCGATCGTCGACACCTGGTGGCAGACCGAAACGGGCGGCAACATGATGAGCCCGCTGCCGGGTGCGCACGCACTCAAGCCGGGTTCTGCGGCACGTCCGTTCTTCGGTGTGGTGCCGGCCCTGGTAGACAACCTGGGCAACATCATCGAAGGCGTGGCCGAGGGCAACCTGGTGATTCTCGATTCGTGGCCAGGTCAGGCGCGCACGCTGTATGGCGACCATGACCGCTTCGTCGATACCTACTTCAAGACGTTCCGCGGCATGTACTTCACCGGTGACGGTGCGCGTCGTGACGAAGACGGTTACTACTGGATTACCGGTCGCGTGGATGACGTGCTCAACGTCTCCGGCCACCGCATGGGCACCGCCGAGATTGAAAGCGCGATGGTCGCCCACCCGAAAGTCGCCGAAGCAGCCGTGGTCGGTGTGCCGCACGACATCAAAGGACAGGGCATTTATGTCTATGTCACCCTGATCGCTGGCGAAGAGCCGAGCGAGCAGTTGCGCCTGGAGCTGAAAAACTGGGTGCGCAAGGAGATTGGTCCGATTGCCTCGCCGGATGTTATCCAGTGGGCGCCGGGGCTGCCGAAGACTCGCTCGGGCAAGATCATGCGCCGCATTCTGCGCAAGATTGCTACGGCCGAATACGATGGGTTGGGGGATATCTCCACCCTGGCCGATCCGGGTGTGGTGCAGCATTTGATTGATGAGCACAAGATCATGAACGTCGCGTAAGCGCGGTTCCTGAGTCACCAAAGCCCCGCCCGGCATTGCGCCTGGCGGGGCTTTTTACTGCCTGGGTTTTTGTGTTAGCAGTGCGGGCCTCATCGCGAGCAGGCTCGCTCCCACAGTTGATCTTCAGTGAACACTGAATTTGTGACCGACCCGGATTGAATGTGGGAGTGAGCCTGCTCGCGATGGCGATCTGTCAGGCACCCCATCAACAACGGCCAATAATTATCGGCTTCGTCTGTAGGCGATTTCCCATTGTTACCTGCAGCCTTCAAGTAACTAAATGTGTAACCTTCCGCCCGGCAACGGGGCATTGGGAAACGCAAAGCCCGGTTTCAGGTCCCCTCAATCACCCATAAAAAATAAGACACAACGCTGCGCTTGCCGGATTAGAAGGGTTTGCCAATAATAGGCCCGCAATTTGCAGCATAGATCGGTTCACTGTCTTTTGCTCTTGCATGAATTTGCAAGGCTGTCAACGTGCCCAGGCGGCTTTCTCGGTGCTTCTGTAATTAGTTGTCGCATTGAAGAAATATCGGCTTCGGGCCTGTCGTTAGAATGCCGATCACTCGCTCGTTGTTGCTCGCGTTGAAAAAAGCGCGCGATTCGTACGACGCAGCACCGCTTTGCGGTTCCACTCATTCGCATATTGGGCTATCGCTCACTCTGCCGTTTTAGCCCTTTACCGATGGAGTCCCAAGATGAAGAAACTCGTGCTGCTTGGCGCCCTGGCACTGTCCGTGCTGTCCCTGCCGACTTTCGCCGATGAAAAGCCTCTGAAAATTGGTATCGAAGCGGCTTACCCTCCGTTCGCTTCCAAAGCGCCGGACGGCGGCATCGTTGGTTTCGACTACGACATCGGCAATGCGCTGTGCGAAGAGATGAAGGTCAAGTGCGTGTGGGTCGAGCAAGAGTTCGACGGTCTGATCCCGGCACTCAAAGTGCGCAAGATCGACGCGATCCTGTCGTCCATGTCGATCACTGAAGACCGCAAGAAGTCCGTGGACTTCACCAACAAGTACTACAACACCCCGGCTCGCCTGGTCATGAAGGCCGGCACTCCAGTCAGCGACAGCCTGGCTGAGCTCAAGGGCAAGAACATCGGCGTGCAACGTGGTTCGATCCACGAGCGTTTCGCCCGTGAAGTGCTGGCCCCGCTGGGTGCCGAAATCAAGCCTTACGGTTCGCAAAACGAAATCTACCTCGACGTGGCTGCTGGCCGCCTCGACGGCACCGTGGCAGACGCGACGCTGCTGGATGACGGTTTCCTGAAAACCGACGCTGGCAAAGGTTTCGCCTTCGTTGGCCCGGCGTTCACCGACGTCAAATACTTCGGCGACGGCGTAGGTATCGCCGTTCGCAAGGGTGACGCGCTGAAAGACAAGATCAACACCGCGATCACCGCCATTCGTGAGAACGGCAAGTACAAGCAAATCCAGGACAAGTACTTCGCCTTCGATATCTACGGCAAGTAATACGCCCCGGCGACAAGTCCGAAATGGCGCAAGCAACAGGATCTCTGAGGTTTGCGCCATTTTTTCATCCCCCTTTTCGAGGACCTGAATCATGTTGAAAGGCTACGGGGCTGTCATCCTCGATGGCGCATGGCTGACGCTTCAGCTCGCCTTGTCGTCCATGGTCTTGGCCATTGTTCTGGGTCTGATCGGCGTTGCGCTGCGTCTGTCCCCGATTCGCTGGCTGGCCTGGCTGGGCGACCTGTATTCCACGGTGATCCGCGGGATTCCCGACCTGGTGCTGATCCTGCTGATTTTCTACGGCGGTCAGGACCTGCTCAACCGCGTCGCGCCGATGCTCGGTTTTGACGAGTACATCGACCTGAACCCGTTGGCCGCCGGTATCGGCACCCTGGGCTTCATCTTCGGTGCGTACCTGTCGGAAACCTTCCGTGGTGCCTTCATGGCGATCCCGAAAGGTCAGGCAGAAGCCGGCATGGCGTACGGCATGAGCAGTTTTCAGGTGTTCTTCCGCGTGTTGGTGCCACAGATGATTCGCCTGGCGATTCCGGGTTTCACCAATAACTGGCTGGTCCTGACCAAGGCCACCGCGCTGATTTCGGTGGTGGGTCTGCAAGACATGATGTTCAAGGCCAAGCAGGCGGCAGATGCCACCCGCGAGCCTTTCACCTTCTTCCTCGCAGTGGCGGCAATGTACCTGGTGATCACCAGCGTCTCGTTGCTCGCATTGCGTCACCTTGAGAAGCGCTACTCGGTAGGCGTAAGGGCGGCTGATCTATGATCTTCGACTACAACGTCATTTGGGAGGCCCTGCCGCTGTACTTCGGCGGCCTGGTGACCACCCTCAAATTGCTCGCGCTGTCGCTGTTTTTCGGCCTGCTGTGCGCATTGCCGCTGGGCTTGATGCGCGTCTCCAAGAACGCAGCCGTCAACATGTCGGCCTGGCTCTACACCTACGTGATTCGCGGCACGCCGATGCTGGTGCAGCTGTTTTTGATCTACTACGGTCTGGCGCAGTTCGAAGCGGTTCGTGAAAGCTTCCTCTGGCCGTGGCTGTCCAGCGCGACGTTCTGTGCGTGCCTGGCCTTCGCGATCAACACCAGCGCCTACACCGCTGAAATCATCGCCGGCAGCCTGCGTGCTACGCCGAACGGCGAGATCGAAGCGGCCAAGGCCATGGGCATGTCGCGCTTCAAACTGTACAAGCGCATCCTGCTGCCATCGGCCCTGCGCCGGGCACTGCCGCAGTACAGCAACGAAGTGATCATGATGCTGCAAACCACCAGTCTGGCGTCCATCGTGACCCTGATCGACATCACCGGTGCCGCGCGCACAGTCAACGCTCAGTTCTACCTGCCGTTCGAAGCCTACATCACCGCCGGCGTGTTCTACCTGTGCCTGACGTTCATTCTGGTGCGGATGTTCAAACTGGCCGAGCGCCGCTGGCTGGGCTATCTGGCCCCGCGGAAGCACTGATATGGAACGCATCGATCATTCATTGCCGTGGAGCCACTTGGGCAGCGAACGCCAGATTTCGGTGTTCCGCTTCGGCTCTGGCGAGCGCAAGGCCTACATCCAGGCCAGCCTGCACGCCGATGAATTGCCGGGCATGCGTACGGCTTGGGAGCTGAAAAAGCGCCTGACCGAACTCGAAGCCCAAGGCTTGCTCAACGGTGTGATCGAACTGGTGCCGGTGGCCAATCCACTGGGCCTCGGCCAACTGCTTCAGGGCAATCATCAAGGGCGTTTCGAGGCGGGCAGCGGCAAGAACTTCAACCGGGATTTCGTCGAGCTGAGCGCGCCAGTGGCCGCCGAGCTGGACGGGCACTTGGGTGATGATCCGCACGCCAATATTCAGCTGATCCGTCAGACCATGAGCGATGTGCTCGCCGCATTGCCGCCCGCCGCCAGTCAGTTGCAAGGCATGCAGCGCATTTTGCTCAGCCATGCCTGCACCGCTGACGTGGTGCTGGATCTGCATTGCGATGCTGAAGCGGCGCTGCACATGTACGCCTTGCCGCAACACTGGCCGCAATGGCGTTCGTTGGCCGCGCACCTGAACGTAAAGGTGGGGCTGCTGGCGGAAGATTCTGGTGGCAGTTCGTTTGACGAAGCCTGTTCGCTGCCGTGGTTGCGTCTGTCGCGTCTGTTTCCGGATGCGCAGATTCCCCTGGCCTGCCTGGCGACGACCATCGAGTTGGGCGGCCAATCTGATACCGGTCGCCCAGAGGCGGAGGCTTACGCCGAAGGCATTCTGGCGTTCCTCGCCGAACAAGGCTTGATCAGCGGCGAATGGCCAAAACCTGCGCAAGATGCTTGCGAAGGCATGCCGTTCGAAGGCACCGAATTACTGTTTGCGCCACACCCTGGCGTGATCAGTTTCTTGCGTAAACCCGGTGAATGGATTGAAGCCGGCGATGAGATTTTCGAAGTGATCGATCCGTTATCGGATCGGGTCAGCACGGTGTGTGCTGGTACGTCCGGGGTGCTGTTTGCCATTGAACGGCTGCGTTATGCCCAACCCGGTTTCTGGCTGGCCAAGGTGGCGGGGCGCGAAGCGCTGCGTCACGGGCGCTTGCTCAACGACTGACTGACTGTTTTTGTGAGAACCGACCGCATGTACAAACTTGAAGTCCAAGACCTGCATAAACGCTATGGCAGTCACGAAGTGCTCAAGGGCGTGTCCCTGAAAGCGGCGGCTGGCGATGTGATCAGCATCATCGGCTCCAGTGGCTCCGGCAAAAGTACTTTCCTGCGCTGCATCAACCTGCTCGAGCAACCGCACGCGGGCAAGATTCTGCTCAACAACGAAGAGCTGAAACTGGTCGCCAACAAGGAAGGCGCGCTGAAAGCCGCCGACCCGAAACAGCTGCAACGCATGCGTTCGCGCCTGTCGATGGTGTTCCAGCATTTCAACCTGTGGTCGCACATGACCGCGATGGAAAACATCATGGAAGCGCCGGTCCACGTGCTTGGCATGTCCAAGGCCGAAGCCCGTGAAAAGGCCGAGCACTACCTGAACAAGGTCGGTGTGGCCCATCGTAAAGACGCTTACCCGGGCCACATGTCCGGCGGCGAGCAGCAGCGTGTGGCGATTGCCCGTGCGTTGGCGATGGAACCTGAGGTCATGCTGTTCGACGAACCGACGTCGGCGCTCGACCCGGAGCTGGTGGGCGACGTGCTGAAAGTCATGCAGGCCCTGGCACTGGAAGGCCGGACCATGGTGGTGGTGACGCACGAAATGGGCTTCGCCCGTGAAGTGTCGAACCAGCTGGTGTTCCTGCACAAAGGTGTTGTCGAAGAAAGCGGCAACCCGCGTGAGGTGCTGGTCAATCCACAGTCCGAACGTCTGCAACAATTTTTATCCGGCAGCTTGAAATAATCAGGACTGCCGTTGCGCACCGGGATAGTGCATGCTTCGCGATTTAGAGGCCGGCCCCGATCCCTGTGGGAGCTGGCCTGCCAGCGATAGCGGTGGGTCAGTTTGCATCTCTGGCACAGACACACCGCTATCGCTGGCAGGCCAGCTCCCACAATTTGATCTCCATCGGTTTCAAGATTTGTGTTCATTTACAGGCTAGCCTTGGCCCATGCCTTCATTCTGTTCTTTGTTTCGGATTGCCCGCCATGACTGCCCATCGAATTGGTTTCCTGATTTGGCCCAGCACTAAAGCACTGACGCTTGCGCTGGCTGAGGAGGCCTTGCGTGTTGCCCAGCGTGTGCATCCGGACGTTGTCTACGAACTGTCGTTTTTGCAGGCCGAACCGCCGACCGAAGGTGCCTGGCAATTGCCGGGTGAACCGTGGGCCGGCAAGCTGGAAAACTTCCAGAAACTGTTCCTGCTCGCCGATGAGCCGCCGACCACACTCGCGCCGGCGCTCAGCAGTGCGCTGAAACAACTGGTGCGTGCTGGCTGCGTGATCGGTGGTTTGTCGGCCGGTGTTTACCCATTGGCGCAACTGGGTTTGCTCGACGGTTACCGCGCTGCCGTGCATTGGCGCTGGCAGGACGATTTCACCGAACGCTTCCCGAAAGTCATCGCCACCAGTCATCTGTTTGACTGGGATCGCGATCGCCTGACGGCGTGCGGCGGCATGTCGGTACTCGACTTGCTGTTGGCCGTGCTGGCCCGCGACCACGGCGCCGAACTGGCCGGTGCGGTATCCGAAGAGTTGGTGGTCGAGCGCATCCGCGAGGGTGGCGAGCGCCAGCGCATCCCCCTGCAGAATCGTCTCGGCTCCAGCCATCCGAAGCTCACCCAAGCGGTGTTGCTGATGGAAGCCAACATCGAAGAGCCGTTGACCACTGACGAAATCGCCCAGCATGTGTGCGTGTCCCGTCGGCAGCTGGAGCGGATCTTCAAGCAATACCTCAACCGCGTGCCGAGCCAGTACTACCTGGAACTGCGCCTGAACAAGGCCCGGCAGATGTTGATGCAAACCAGCAAGTCGATCATCCAGATCGGTCTGTCGTGTGGCTTCTCCTCGGGGCCGCATTTCTCCAGCGCCTACCGCAACTTCTTCGGTGCCACGCCGCGGGAAGATCGCAACCAGCGGCGTAGCAGCAGCCCGTTCGAATTGTCGTCGGTGCCCTCGGAGCGTGGGTGACCGGGCAACGCGTCACCTGCCGAGGCTGGTTTACTCCTCTGTTTCGGAGCCTTCCGACGTCGAGACCTCCATCTCTCCTCGATTGATCACCTCTTCCACGCCAAAGTCTATGCCCGTCCGTTCGAAGTAACCGATCAGCCGTAGCAGGCTCTCCTCGGAAAACCGATTACCTCGAAAACTGATGTTTTCAGCGACTTCCGTCGGCAGTTCCATTACGTCGCTGGGGATTTCAGTAATGGCGTTGCCACTGAGGTCGGCCCAGTCCAACTCTGTCATTTGCAGCAGGCCGGGCGGGATTTCGGTGATGCCGGTGTCATTCAGCAGTACGGTAACGAGCTCCGTCATCTGGCTCAGGTCTGGCGTTTGCCCCAGAGGGTTGTGGGCAAGATCGAGATAATCGAGCTGCTCCATACCCGCCAGCGCACTTGCCGATTCCGCTGACAGTCTGACGCGGCACTGCGGAAGTGACAGCGACCGCAGTCGACCCATCTTGAACACAGCATCGGGAATGTTGCCCAGATTACAGTCGCGCAGTCGCAGGCTTTTGAGGTGGGTGAACGACTCCAGAAAATGCCCGATGCGGGTCACTCCGTCGACGCTGCGCAACTCCAGCGATGTCACATGACTGAAGTCGGCGTTCAGGGTCGGCAGCTCGCCGTTGATGTCGGACTCGAAAAAGAGTTCATAGGTGGGCTCCAACGCCTCATTGAAATCATCCAGTTCGCTCTCATGCCGCCAGCACTGCTCCAGCGTCTGTTTGAACTGGTCGCGGTTCATGTGTTCGACAAGCTGTTGTTGAGCGGTGAACGGTTCACCCGTCAAAGGGTGCCGGGCCGGAAGGTCGGAAGTCCATACCGCCAGGTCGTTGCTCAGTTGAGCCAACTCTGCTTCAAGGTGTGTCAGCTCGATCCGACCGTCAGCCAGAGTGCCGGCCAATTCATAGACAAACTCGCTCGCCTGTTCGACCTCCAGGTTCGGGTACAGCGCCCTGACTCGGTTGATGTCCGCCTCTGGGGCATAGACGCCCAAATCGTATGAGCTGCTGAAGTAGTGATGCTTGATCAGTTGTCGGGCGTTATCCGAAAGCGGATTGTGCGTCAGGTGTATTGCGCGTTTGGTGTACACCGGGCTTTCGAACAATTGCGCAGGCAGTTCACTGATCCTGTTGTGTAGCAGCTTGGCGGTATCAAGTTTGGAGTGGCGAACTACGCTGTCGGGAATGCCGGTCAGGCCGGTGCGGTTCAGGTCCAGGTAAACAAGCTCGGGCATGGATTCGACACTGGGCACCATAGTGAACGGGTTCTGGTACAGATCCAGCTTGACCAGTTTGTTCAATGAAGACAGTTTCGCCCAGTTGGCTGCATCGAACCTGATTGCGCAGTCGCTTAACACCAGTGCATCAAGGTTAGCCATCTGAGGAATGGCCTCGGGGAGAGCGGTCAGGGAAAAGCGTGTTAAATCGAGGCGGCGCAAGTTGGTGAAGCGCTGAAGAAACTCGGGGACACCCTGCACAGCACGACTGCCTTCAAGGGTTAGCGACGACACGTGGGAGAAATCGGCCGTCAGCGTGGGTAGATCACCAAGAATCGGCTCGGCGAATCTGAGCGCATAGCGCGGCGTGTCATTCGGGCCATCGAGGTCCCGTTCTGATTGTCGACGCCAGCTGCGCTGGATTTCCTGGGCCAGCAGCCTGCGATTGTGTTGAGCGGCCTGTCGTTCCAGTTCGCTCAGGGGGGCTCGGGTTTGCGGGTGGACAGTGGGCGAGTCATTTATCCAGGTGTTCAATTCCTGATGCAGTCGCGAGAGCTCGCGGGCCAGGCGTGAGAGCTCTACGCGAGCGCCATCGGGATGCGTTTGTAACTGATGAACGACAGACCGGAGTTCCTCCTCGGAAAGGCTGGGGTAAACCTCGCGAACACGCTCGTTGAGCGATGGCGTCGGGGAGGGGATACGCCGATATCCATCTGAGCCGCCAGGCAAGCGCAGGGTCGTCGGATCATAGAACGGTTTTCGATTGGGATTTTTTGCGAACAGCTTGCGAAGTGCCGGTTGGTTTAATGCGTGTTCGGCGATGCGTAGTTTGAGTGCCTGGGCATTTGTGATTGATGGGCTCAACGCATTGCGCTGCGCTTGCGGCAATGCCTGAAAAAGTCCCTGATAAAAATCACCGGGCACCGATTCGCTGTCTTGATAAACCTGATAGGTACCGTCTTCGGCGCGCACCAGCGTTTTCAGGATCGGTGCATCGGCCAGGCCAATGCTGTCGCGCACAAGTCCGTTATAGGTGTAATCCCTCACTTCAATCCGCAGTTCGGCGGAAAAACCGGGCAGCGAATTCAGGCTTTGCAAGGCCAGTCGGTGGGTGTCGGTGTTGTCCAGAACGTCGGAATAAAGGCCTTCGCAAGCTCGGGTTGCGCGTACGGCCTCCATGGCTTTCAGAGCTGCCTCCTTCAGCCGTGGGGGCGTGCGACCGTTGTGCAGTAGGCGTAACTCGGTCCCGGTTGCATTGCTCACCAACTCTTGCGCGACATCGGTCGGCAAACCCCTCACATCGTCGAGCAATCGCTGAACGTGCCGATCATCGGTTTTTTCCTGTGCGCGGTAGCGGGTCTCGAACAGCGATTGGTGGTGCTTTCGGGCGAGTTCGGCCGTTTGTTTTCTGAAGGCTTGCGTTTGGTTTTGCGGTGCAGGCATTGGCGCGTCGCCGGGCCACGAGTCGTAGCTGCTCAGCAGTTGATGTTGCAGGGTTACATCGGCCTTGCGATAGCGCTCGGGTTGGTCGCTGCCGATCTGTTCGATAAAGGTTTCGATGTCCCGGTTGATCCTGAAGCGCTTGATCGTGTCTGTCAGCAGCGAAGGCGGACGGTAATGTTCGACATGCATTTCGCGCATGACGTCGTCGTGGTAACCGCTGACCCGCAGGATCTGTTCGCGCTCGGGGTTGGTGAACGACTCGACGCTATGGCCGAGGCGGCACATGACCTTTTCCCGGTCCCAGTTCAGGGGTTGCTCCAGTTCTGTATGCCAGGCGCCGTGGTTGTTATGCAGCAGAGACGGTTGATAGGCATCGGTTCGGTTTGGATGCTCAACCTGAAACGTGCCGGACATGCGGTCGGGCTTCACGGCATACAGTTTTCCCTCCAGTGGCAGCAGCGTCTTGCCCTCGTTTTGATAGAGGCCGAGATGATCGGGTTTTACTCCTTCGGGCAAATTGAGTGCTTGTTCGTAAGGCTTGAGATCCGGCTTCCAGTAGCGGGTTTTTCCTTCGGGCGTTGTGACGGGTTTGAGTGGGTCGACAAGCGCAATAGCTTCACGAGAGAGCAGAGGGCTGAGGGTCCGGGCAGCGATGGCGCCGCCCACTGCAAATGTCCCCACCTGAACCACCGTTTCGACGAACGTCACCAGATGTCCGAGCGCTTCTTTTTTCAGCCCTTCAGCCAGGTCCACGATGCCTTCGAAGGTTTCGTCGAGTAACTGGTAGGCCATGTAGGCGAGCATCAATTCGCCGAGAAACGGGACGAAAGGCAAGGCAACGAACGTCGCGATTTCAAGGATTGTCGAGGCCACTTTGCTGAAGGCGTCCCACAATGCCCATCGCGCGTTGCTGTCGGCAGTGGCGGTGGCGATGGCAAGCGTGCTTGCATCGTTGAGGATCTTGTTCAGTTGTCGCTGATAGAGATGGTTCCACAGGTCCGCTCTGAACGGGATCGCCGAAAACCGCAAATCAGGCTTGTCGATGGGCGTTTCGCGCCAGCTCGGCAGTGGGTCGCCATATCGGTGTTGATGCCAGGTCACGCTCTGGAGGCGACGGTTGATGTCCGCGAAAAAGTGTCCTCTTTCCTTGTGGTCGACGAATCGACTGAAAAACGTTTGATAAGCGGGCGAGCGCAGTTTGCGGGTCAACTCTGCCATGAACGCCAACGTGTTCGGGTATTCCTTGAGAGGATGCTCTGGATCATCGGGAATGTAGGCAATGATCCGTGTTGCCGTGCGTGCGCGCTCCAGGCTCGCCGCGAAAATGACAATGCCGGTCAGCGAGGAGGACATCATTGTCAGGTCGTGACCATACAGCGGTTGCCCACCCAGTCGAGCACCCGAACGCCCTTCCAGAATGCGCAGGATCGAGAGATGGGCATCCGCTGGAATGTCCTTTCGAATTTGCGCCATCTGCAGTGCAGATTTGAGTGCTGTTTTGTGCGAGCCGATCACCTTCGATTTCAACACCGCACCGGCTACCTGGTTCGACAGCCCCAGATTGTCTTTGAGGTAAGCGGTGTACCGGGCGCCGATATCCAGTTCCCGGCACAAGCGGGTAAAGACCGGGATAGAGAGCTTTTGCTTGATCGCCGGCAGCGTATCGAACTGCCCTGTGGGCGAAGGTTGGGTGATGAACGTCGAGGCCTGCTCGTAAGCCCCTGCCGCAGTTTCCGATTCCTGGAAGTTATGCAGGGCGGCGTCGAGCATCGACACGGTCCAGGTGCGCGCCGCGCCAGTCTTGATTCCGAAAAGCGGCACGGTTTGAGGGATGTACAGGCGCAGGAAGGTGGTTTTGACGTCCAGATCCAGGTCAAACCGGGTTTTCAGGGCGTCGCTCAGCAGCGGTTCGGCAAAGGCTTGTGCGCTTTGCAGGTTCGACAGCATTGAGTCCAGACGATTTCGATGGGTCCAGTGTTCCTGACTGAGCTTTTTCAGCGACTGGTGCTGCAGCGGTGTTGCGGTGCCATGCCAGTCCTGCGTCATAGGCGTGGCGTTCTTGAGGGCGCTGTGTGTACTGGACGATGCCTCTAATACCCAGGCTGGCAGATTGTTGAACAGGTGATGGTAGTGATCGTCCGGTTGCGTAGCGGATTCGCTGCCTCCTGTAGTGGAAGGACGATCATTCTCGTATCGGCTCATGCGCTATTCCCTTAGCGTTTTGAATGAGCCGCCAGCAAAACAGACGATGATCGGTTCCGTGCGGTACATATTTACCGCACCGCTCGACAACCCTGCCTATAACCTGTGCCGGCAGTTTAAACTGCGCCTTTGCGACGCTATATGTCGCATTGCCGTAAACCCGGCTGAAACCGGGGTTTGCGCTATAAGAAGTTGTCGCTTGGCGGCAAGGCCGGGCTGAAAACTGTCCTTACAATCCCCCCATCGCTCGCCAGTTTCAGGCGAGTGTTCCTCATCAGGAGACTCCGATGTCCGTTGAGCACGCTGCGGTACAACGCGCCGATTTCGACCAGGTAATGGTTCCCAACTACGCGCCTGCCGCTTTCATCCCTGTGCGTGGCGCCGGTTCCCACGTCTGGGACCAGTCAGGCCGCGAGCTGATCGACTTCGCCGGCGGGATTGCCGTTAACGTATTGGGCCATGCGCACCCGGCGCTGGTCGGTGCCTTGACCGAGCAGGCGAACAAGCTGTGGCACGTGTCCAACGTGTTCACCAATGAGCCGGCCTTGCGCCTGGCCCATAAGCTGATCAACGCCACGTTTGCCGAGCGCGCGTTTTTCTGCAACTCCGGCGCCGAAGCCAACGAGGCCGCCTTCAAGCTGGCCCGTCGCGTCGGTTTCGATCGTTTCGGCAGCGAGAAGTACGAAATCATCGCCGCGCTCAACAGCTTCCACGGTCGTACCCTGTTCACCGTGAACGTCGGTGGTCAGTCGAAGTATTCCGATGGCTTCGGTCCGAAAATCACCGGTATCACCCACGTGCCGTACAACGATCTGGCCGCGCTGAAAGCGGCTATTTCCGACAAGACGTGCGCTGTGGTTCTGGAACCAATCCAGGGCGAGAGCGGCGTCATTCCGGCCGAACTCAAGTACCTGCAAGGTGCCCGTGATCTGTGCGACGCGCACCAAGCTCTGCTGGTGTTCGATGAAGTGCAGACCGGTATGGGCCGCACGGGCAAGCTGTTCGCCTACCAGCAATACGGCGTGATTCCGGACATCCTGACCACCGCCAAGAGCCTGGGCGGCGGTTTCCCGATCGCCGCAATGCTGACCACTGAAGACCTGGCCAAACATCTGGTCGTCGGCACCCACGGCACCACCTACGGCGGCAACCCGCTGGCGTGCGCTGTCGCGGAAGCCGTGATCGACGTGGTTAACACCCCAGAAGTGCTGGCCGGCGTCAACGCCAAGCACGACAAGTTCAAGGCCCGCCTTGAACAGATCGGCGAGAAGTACGGCCTGTTCACCCAGGTCCGGGGTATGGGCCTGTTGATCGGTTGCGTGCTGAACGACGCCTGGAAAGGCAAGGCCAAGGACATCTTCAACGCCGCTGAAAAAGAAGGCCTGATGATTCTGCAAGCCGGCCCGGACGTGGTTCGTTTCGCGCCAAGCCTGGTGGTTGAAGACGCTGATATCGATGAGGGTCTGGACCGTTTCGAGCGCGCTGCGGCGAAACTGACGCAAGCCTGATAGACCCTTCGACGCCTGACATTTTCAGGCGTCGAACCAAATTTTTGTACCGGGCTGGATCAAAAGTGTGGGAGCTAGCCTGCTAGCGATGAGGGCCTGATAGCCAACATCATTGTTGCCTGACAGGACGATATCGCTAGCAGGCTAGCTCCCACAGTTGACTCTGAGTTGTTTCAGGGATTGCCCGGTTTTTTCTTCTGTAAATTCTGAGATTAAGGAGTGACACCATGCTGGTGATGCGCCCCGCGCAAATGGCTGATCTGGGCGAGGTACAGCGTCTGGCTGCGGACAGCCCGATTGGTGTCACTTCCTTGCCGGATGACGTTGAACGCCTGAGCGACAAGATCGCGGCAAGCGAAGCCTCGTTCGCCGCCGAAGTCAGCTTCAACGGTGAAGAGAGCTATTTCTTCGTCCTCGAAGACACCGCCACCGGCAAACTGGTGGGCTGCTCGGCGATCGTTGCGTCGGCCGGTTATTCCGAGCCGTTCTACAGCTTCCGTAATGAAACCTTTGTGCACGCCTCCCGCGAGCTGAAGATTCATAACAAGATCCACGTGCTCTCCCAGTGCCACGACCTGACCGGCAACAGTTTGCTGACCAGTTTCTACGTGCTGCCGGAACTGGTCGGTTCGGCCTGGTCGGAACTCAACTCTCGGGGGCGCTTGCTGTTCGTCGCCAGCCATCCTGAGCGCTTCGCCGATTCCGTGGTGACCGAGATCGTCGGTTATAGCGATGAAAATGGCGATTCGCCGTTCTGGGATGCCATCGGTCGCAACTTCTTCGACCTCAACTACGCCGAAGCAGAGCGTCTGTGCGGTCTGAAGAGCCGGACGTTCCTGGCCGAGTTGATGCCGCATTATCCGATCTATGTGCCGCTGCTGCCGGACTCCGCTCAAGAGGCGATGGGCCAGGTGCACCCTCGGGCGCAGATCACCTTCGACATCCTGATGCGCGAAGGCTTCGAGACCGATCACTACATCGACATTTTCGACGGCGGGCCGACCCTGCACGCCCGTGTCTCGGGGATCCGTTCGATCGCCCAGAGCCGGGTCGTCCCGGTGAAAATCGGCGAGCCGGTCAAAGGCGTCGGTCGTCAGTACCTGGTGGCTAACGCCCAGTTGCAGGATTACCGCGCCGTTTTGCTTGAGCTCGATTACGCGCCGGGCAAACCCGTGACCCTGGATCTTGAAGCGGCCGAAGCCTTGGGCGTCGGTGAAGGTGCCAGCGTGCGCCTGGTGGCGGTTTAACGCCTGCTGCTATGCCTATAAAGAGTGAATGCTTAGTAAAGCAGCGAGTTTCACGGGTGGCGCAAGCGGCCCGTTTGAGGAGATAGCATGATCGTTCGTCCCGTACGCAGCAGCGATTTACCCGCTCTGATCGACCTGGCCCGCAGTACCGGCACCGGCCTGACCACCTTGCCGGCCAATGAAGAGCGTCTGGCCCATCGGGTCGGCTGGGCCGAGAAGACCTTCCGCGGCGAAGCCGGGCGGGGCGATGCAGACTACCTGTTCGTGCTCGAAGATGATGACGGCCGCGTGGTGGGAATTTCCGCCATCGCTGGCGCCGTCGGTCTGCGTGAGCCTTGGTACAACTTTCGGGTTGGCCTGACGGTCAGTGCTTCGCAAGAGTTGAACATCTACCGCGAAATCCCGACGCTGTTCCTGGCCAACGACCTGACCGGTAACTCCGAGCTGTGCTCGCTGTTCCTGCACGCCGACTACCGCACCGGCCTCAACGGCCGCATGCTGGCCAAGGCGCGGATGCTGTTCATCGCCGAGTTCCCGCAGCTGTTCGGCAACAAGATCATCGCCGAGATGCGCGGCATGTCCGACGAAGCAGGGCGTTCGCCGTTCTGGGAAAGCCTGGGTCGTCACTTCTTCAAGATGGAATTCAGCCAGGCTGACTACCTGACTGGCGTGGGTAACAAGGCGTTCATCGCCGAACTGATGCCGAAATTCCCGCTGTACACCTGCTTCCTGTCGGAAGATGCGCGCAACGTGATCGGCCAGGTTCATCCGGACACCGAGCCGGCGTTGGCCATGCTCAAAAGCGAAGGCTTCAGCTATCAGGGCTACGTCGACATCTTCGACGCCGGTCCTGCGGTGGAGTGCGAAACCGGCAAGATCCGCGCAGTACGCGACAGCCAGGCGCTGGTGCTGGCCATCGGCACGCCGGGTGACGACGCCACACCGTTCCTGATTCATAACCGCAAACGCGAAGACTGCCGGATCACTGCTGCTCCTGCACGTCTCGCCGCCGGTACGCTGGTGGTCGATCCCCTGACCGCCAAACGTCTTCAACTCAACGCCGGCGATCAAGTGCGCGCCGTTCCGTTGTCCGCTGCCAGGGAGTCGAAATAATGAATTCGCTATACATCGCAGGTGAATGGCTGGCCGGCCAGGGTGAAGCTTTTCAATCGCTGAACCCGGTGACCCAACAAGTGCTGTGGGCCGGCGAAGGCGCTACCGCTGCTCAGGTTGAATCGGCCGTGCAAGCCGCGCGCCAGGCATTCCCGAGCTGGGCCCGACGGACCCTGGAAGAGCGCATCTCCGTGCTGGAGGCCTTTGCCGCCGCGCTGAAGAATAATGCTGACGAACTGGCTCGCACCATCGGTGAGGAAACCGGCAAGCCTTTGTGGGAAGCGGTGACCGAAGTCACCAGCATGGTCAACAAGATTGCGATCTCGGTGCAGAGCTACCGCGAACGTACCGGCGAGAAGAGCGGCCCGCTGGGCGACGCCACCGCCGTGTTGCGCCACAAGCCACACGGTGTGGTCGCGGTGTTCGGGCCTTACAACTTCCCGGGTCACCTGCCGAACGGTCACATCGTTCCGGCGCTGCTGGCCGGTAACAGTGTGCTGTTCAAACCCAGCGAGCTGACGCCGAAAGTCGCCGAACTGACGGTCAAGTGCTGGATCGAAGCCGGTCTGCCGGCAGGCGTGTTGAACCTGCTGCAAGGCGCTCGCGAAACCGGTATCGCCCTGGCGGCGAACCCGGGCATCGATGGCTTGTTCTTCACCGGCTCCAGCCGCACTGGCAATCACCTGCATCAACAATTTGCCGGCCGTCCGGACAAGATCCTCGCGCTGGAAATGGGCGGAAACAACCCGCTGGTCGTTGATCAGGTTGCAGACCTCGATGCGGCTGTTTACACCATCATTCAGTCGGCGTTCATTTCCGCCGGTCAGCGTTGCACCTGCGCCCGCCGCTTGCTGGTGCCGCAGGGCGCCTGGGGCGACACGCTGCTGGCGCGTCTGGTGGCGGTCAGCCGTACGATTGAAGTCGGCGCGTTTGATCAGCAACCGGCACCGTTCATGGGCTCGGTGATTTCCCTCGGCGCCGCGAAAGCACTGATGGATGCCCAGGAACATCTGCTGGGAAATGGCGCAGTCGCGCTGCTGGAAATGACTCAGCCACAAGCTCAAGCTGCCTTGCTGACCCCTGGCATTCTGGACGTAACGGCAGTGGCTGATCGCCCTGACGAAGAGCTGTTCGGCCCGCTGCTGCAAGTGATCCGCTACGCTGATTTTGAAGCGGCGATCGCTGAAGCCAACGACACCGACTATGGCCTGGCGGCCGGTCTGCTGTCGGATTCCGAAGCACGTTATCAGCAGTTCTGGCTGGAAAGCCGTGCGGGCATCGTCAACTGGAACAAACAGCTGACCGGTGCTGCGAGCAGCGCGCCATTCGGCGGTGTCGGCGCCTCGGGCAACCACCGCGCCAGCGCCTACTACGCAGCAGATTACTGCGCGTACCCGGTTGCTTCGCTGGAAACGCCGAGTCTGGTGATGCCTGCGACCCTAACGCCCGGCGTGAAAATGACGTGATGCCCATCGCCAGCAGGCTGGCTCCCACAGTGATTGGGTCGCACACAAAATGTGTGAACACCCACCGAACCTGTGGGAGCCAGCCTGCTGGCGATGGCCGCGCCGCGGTCTTACTGAATAGTTACTGAAGCCATAACAACAGATTCTCGTGGAGCCTCGCTGATGAAATCCTATGAAGTCAATTTTGACGGTCTAGTGGGGCCGACCCATAACTACGGCGGTTTGTCCTACGGCAACGTCGCGTCCCAGAGCAACAGCCAGCAGTCTTCGAACCCGAAGGAAGCCGCGCTGCAAGGCCTGGCGAAAATGAAATCGCTGATGGAAATGGGCTTTCAACAGGGCGTGCTGGCACCACAGGAACGCCCGGACGTGGCAGCCCTGCGTCGTTTGGGTTTCAGCGGCACCGACGCTCAGGTGATCGAGCAGGCGGCTAAAGATGCGATGCCGTTGCTGGTCGCCAGTTGCTCGGCGTCGAGCATGTGGGTGGCCAACGCTGCCACTGTCAGCCCGAGTGCCGACACTGCGGATGGCCGTGTGCATTTCACCGCGGCCAACCTGAACTGCAAATATCACCGCAGCATCGAACACCCGACCACCAGTCGTGTGCTGGGGGCGATGTTCGCTGACCAGAAACACTTCGCTCACCACGCTGCATTGCCGGCCGTGGCGCAGTTCGGGGACGAAGGCGCAGCCAACCACACCCGTTTCTGCCGTGAATATGGCGAAGCAGGCGTCGAGTTCTTCGTGTTCGGTCGCAGCGCGTTCGACACCCGTTACCCGGCACCGCAAAAATACCCGGCTCGCCAGACCCTCGAAGCCTCCCAGGCAGTTGCCCGCCTGCACGGCTTGAGCGATGACGGCGTGGTCTACGCCCAGCAGAACCCTTCGGTGATCGATCAGGGCGTGTTCCACAACGATGTGATCGCGGTGGGTAACGGCGAAGTGTTGTTCTATCACGAGGACGCGTTCCTCGACACCGAGCAGATGCTGGCCGAATTGCAGAGCAAACTCGCCAAAGTCGGTGGGAAATTTCAGTCGATCTGCGTACCGCGTTCTGCGGTCACCGTGGAAGACGCCGTTCGGTCCTACCTGTTCAATAGCCAACTGCTGTCGCGTCCTGACGGCTCGATGCTATTGATCGTGCCGGAAGAATGCCGTGGCAACGAGCGTGTCTGGCAGTACCTGCAAGGTTTGACCAGCTCCGGCGGCCTGATCCGCGAAGTGAAAGTGTTCGATTTGAAGCAAAGCATGCAGAACGGCGGCGGCCCGGCTTGCCTGCGACTGCGCGTCGCGCTCAACGAAACCGAACTGGCGGCCGTCAACCCAGGGGTTATCATGACGGCACCGTTGTACGGCACCCTGACCGAATGGGTCGACAAGCACTACCGCGACCGCATGACCGAAAACGATCTTGCGGACCCGCAATTGCTGCTTGAGTGCCGGACGGCACTGGATGAACTGACGCAAATCCTTAAACTGGGCGCGGTTTATCCATTCCAGATCAATTGAACGTCGAGAGCGTAAAAAACATGAGCGATACCCTGCAGCTGATCCTTGAAGACACCGACGGCACGCAACTGGAAACTTCCTGCACCCGCGTCGCGGTCATGTGGCAAGGCAAAGAGCTGTGGATTCAGCATGACGGCCGCGGCCAATTGCTGATCGGCGTGGACGTCGAAGAAGGTGACGCTGAATACGCAAACCTGCTGCTGCGCCCATTGGCGACTAATCTGGTAAGTCTGCAACTGGAAATGGAACCGGCTGAAGTCGGTGACGAAGACCACGTGCACGGCCCGGATTGCCAGCACGACCACTAAGGAAACCGCTCTATGCTCGCCCTCGGCAAATTGCTTGAACTGACCCTCGCCGGCCGCGAACCGGCGGAGAAGACTCAACTGACTGTCGAAGGCGTGCGCATGCGCTGGTTGAGCGAAGGTGCGCTGGAAGTCCGGCCACCTGAAGCTCGCGACAATGGCCTGGACCTGCTGCTATCGGCCGGCATCCATGGCAATGAAACAGCGCCGATCGAGTTGCTCGATCGCCTGTTGCATGACATCGCCCGCGGCGACTTGAAACCGCGTACACGTATTCTGTTCCTGTTCGGCAACCCGGAAGCGATTCGCAAAGGCGAGCGCTTCATCGAGCAGGACGTCAATCGGCTGTTCAACGGCCGTCACGAACAAAGCAGCGGCTCCGAAGCCCTGCGCGCGTGTGAACTGGAGCGGCTGGCGGCGAGTTTCTTCAGCCTGCCGGATCGCAACCGTCTGCACTATGACCTGCACACCGCGATTCGTGGCTCGAAAATCGAGCAGTTCGCGCTGTATCCCTGGAAGGAAGGCCGACAGCATTCCCGCCTGGAACTGGCGCGTTTGCGTGCTGCCGGCATGGAAGCGGTGCTGCTGCAAAACAAGCCGTCCATCGTTTTCAGCTCCTACACTTACGACAAACTCGGTGCCGAGTCTTTTACCCTTGAACTGGGCAAGGCGCGGCCATTCGGCCAGAACGATGGGGTCAACGTCGATCTGCTGGAAACTCGCCTCAAACAGATTATCGAAGGCAGCGAGCCAGCCCAGACCGAAGAAGCGCTGGACGGTTTGCAGCTGTTTAGCGTGGCGCGAGAAATCATCAAGCACAGCGATAGCTTCCGCTTGAACCTGCCAGCGGACATCGAGAACTTTTCGGAGTTGGAAGTGGGTTACCTGCTGGCCGAAGACATCGCCCAGACCCGGTGGATCATTGAGGAGGAGGGTGCCCGGATCATCTTCCCGAACCCCAAGGTCAAGAACGGCCTGCGCGCCGGCATCCTGATTGTGCCGACCACCGACGAAAACCTCGCCTGACCGCGATATCAGGTTCGACATAAAACCCATGTGGGAGCGAGCCTGCTCGCGATAGCGGTGTATCAGTCAACAGGGGCGTTGGCTGACAGTCCGTCATCGCGAGCAGGCTCGCTCCCACAGGTTTTTCGGGTTTACACAGCTACCGCACGTGGCTCGCTACGACGCAGCGCACGCATCTTGTGCAACGTATCCGCGCACGTTTTCGCCGCTTCCTGGCCTTTATGCACAAAGTGCTCGAAGAAGAACTTCTGATGTTCTTCGCCAGCATGGAAGTGGTGCGGGGTCAAAACCACGGAGAACACCGGCACTTCGGTTTCCAGCTGAACTTGCATCAAGCCGCTGATCACCGACTGGGCGACGAATTCGTGGCGATAGATGCCGCCGTCGACTACCAGGCCCGCCGCGACGATGCCGGCATAACGACCGGATTTGGCCAGCAGCTTGGCGTGCAGCGGAATTTCAAAGGCGCCGCCGACTTCGAAGAAATCGATCTCCGATTCCTGATAACCCTGAGCAATCATTTCGGCCACAAAGCCCTTACGGCTCTGATCGACGATTTCTTTGTGCCAGCAGGCCTGGATGAACGCAACGCGCTCGCCCTGATGGTTTTTGCTTTTGCTATCGATTGCGGTGGGTTGCATGTTCTGACTCCTGTTTATGTAAAAAACAGGGCATATGAATCGAATGGGATTTAATGGCACGCAGGCACAAATGCCTGCGGACGGCGCTTTGGTATAGAGCCTAGGCGGCGCCAATCCCGTTCTCTCTTCATCCGGACTATGACCGTCGGCCCCGGGATCACACCGGGTCTGCTGACCTTGCCGCCATCACAGCCATTGCCGTGTCTGTCGCCAAGCGCTCGCGGGCTATGCGCATTGCGCGCAATTACCGCCGGTGGGGAGTTGCACCCCGCCCTGAGAACGTTTTGCCGCCAGATTGTTTGGCGGCGAAGCGTTTTTAACACATATTTCTCACCTGTGCATTGCTGCTATCTGATGATTGCTATCGACTTTTTCGTCGGTTCGAGAAGCCTTTTCGCACCCAAGGGTTGATTATTCGTCGGCATGACCGCAGTAATTCCTACTTGAAAGGGATTTTCCCCTGCTTACCGAGGCCAGATTCATGAGCGTTATCGATCTTCGCAGCGACACCGTCACCCAACCGACCGCAGGGATGCTCGACGCGATGGCCAGCGCGGCCACCGGTGACGACGTTTACGGCGAAGATCCGACGGTCAATCGACTGGAAACCGAGCTTGCGAATCAGTTGGGTTTTGCTGCGGCGCTGTTTGTCCCGACGGGCACCATGAGCAATCTGCTGGGCTTGATGGCCCACTGCGAACGCGGTGACGAGTACATCGTCGGCCAGCAGGCTCACACCTATAAGTACGAAGGTGGCGGTGCGGCCGTGCTCGGTTCGATTCAGCCGCAGCCACTGGAAGTGCAGGCCGACGGATCGCTGGACCTGGCCCACGTGGCGGCCGCGATCAAACCGGACGACTTCCACTTCGCCCGGACTCGCTTGCTGGCGCTGGAAAACACCATGCAGGGCAAGGTTTTGCCACTGGAGTATCTGGCGCGGGCTCGTAGCTTTACTCGCGAACATGGGTTGCAACTGCACCTGGACGGCGCGCGGCTGTACAACGCGGCGGTCAAATTGGGTGTCGATGCCCGGGAAATCACGCAGTATTTCGATTCGGTCTCGGTCTGCCTGTCCAAAGGCCTGGGCGCGCCGATCGGTTCGGTGCTGTGCGGCTCGGTCGAATTGATCGCCAAGGCGCGACGCCTGCGCAAGATGGTCGGCGGTGGCATGCGCCAGGCCGGGATTCTGGCGGCAGCAGGTTTGTACGCGCTGGATAACCATGTTCAGCGTCTGGCTGATGACCACGCCAACGCGCAGTTGCTGGCCGAAGGCTTGCGAGCGGCGGGTTACGAGGTCGAGCCGGTGCAGACCAACATGGTTTACGTGCAGATGGGCGACAAGGCCGAGGCCATCAAGGCGTTTGCCGCCGAACGCGGGATCAAGCTGAGCGCTGCCGGACGTCTGCGCATGGTCACGCACATGGACGTCAGCCGCGCTCAAATCGAGCAGGTCGTCGCGACATTCGTCGAGTTTTCGCGCAACTGATAGCGTTAGCGGTCCAATTGACCGTTTCTATCGTATAAACACGCTGTACCCCGCGCGCAGGGCCGATATAATGCGGCCCTTTGCCGTCGCTTCGTCTGTTGACGTTTCGCACAGGCCTTTGGCCGCAGCCTCCGTGGAAGAACCTAATGAAAAGCGCAGAAATCCGTGAAGCCTTCCTTCGCTTCTTCGAAGAGCAAGGCCACACCCGTGTAGCCTCCAGCTCTTTGATTCCGGGCAACGACCCAACCCTGCTGTTCACTAACGCGGGGATGAACCAGTTCAAGGACTGTTTCCTGGGCCAGGAAAAGCGCGCGTACACCCGCGCGGTCAGCAGCCAGAAATGCGTGCGCGCCGGCGGCAAGCACAACGACCTGGAAAACGTCGGTTATACCGCCCGTCACCACACATTCTTCGAAATGCTGGGTAACTTCAGCTTCGGCGATTACTTCAAGCGCGATGCGATCACCTACGCCTGGAACTTCCTGACGTCCGACCAGTGGCTGAACCTGCCGAAAGAAAAGCTCTGGGTCACCGTCTACGCCAGCGATGACGAGGCCTACGACATCTGGACCAAGGAAATCGGGGTTCCGGCCGAGCGCATGGTTCGTATCGGCGACAACAAAGGCGCGCCGTACGCGTCCGACAACTTCTGGACCATGGGCGATACCGGCCCGTGCGGTCCTTGCACCGAGATTTTCTACGATCACGGCGCTGACATCTGGGGTGGCCCACCGGGCTCGCCGGAAGAAGATGGCGACCGTTACATTGAAATCTGGAACAACGTGTTCATGCAGTTCAACCGCACCGCCGATGGCGTGTTGCACCCGTTGCCAGCGCCGTCGGTCGATACCGGTATGGGCCTGGAGCGGATCAGTGCCGTGCTGCAGCACGTTCACTCGAACTATGAAATCGACCTGTTCCAGAGCCTGCTGAGCGCATCGGCCAAGGCCATCGGTTGCACCAACGACAATCAGGCGTCCCTGAAAGTCGTCGCCGACCACATTCGCTCGTGCGGTTTCCTGATTGCCGACGGCGTGCTGCCGTCCAACGAAGGCCGCGGCTACGTGCTGCGCCGGATCATTCGTCGCGCCTGCCGTCACGGCAACAAGCTGGGCGCCAAGGGCAGCTTCTTCTACCAGATCGTTGCGGCCCTGGTCGCCGAGATGGGCGAAGCCTTCCCAGAGCTGAAATCCCAGCAAGCGCACATCGAGCGCGTACTGAAGGCTGAAGAAGAGCAGTTCGCCAAGACCCTGGAGCAGGGCCTGAAAATCCTCGAGCAGGATCTGGCCGATCTCAAAGGTGACGTGGTGCCGGGCGACGTAGTGTTCAAACTCTACGACACCTACGGTTTCCCGATGGACCTGACCGGCGACATCGCTCGCGAACGCAGCCTGACCATCGACGAAGAAGGCTTCGAGCGCGAAATGGAAGCCCAGCGCGTCCGTGCCCGTTCCGCCAGCTCCTTCGGCATGGACTACAACAGCCTGGTCAAGGTTGATGTGGCCACCGAATTCACCGGCTATGAAGCGACTAAAGGTTCGGCGAAAGTCGTTGGCCTCTATAAAGAGGGCCAGTCGGTTGACGTACTCAGTGAAGGCGAAGAGGGTGTGGTCGTACTGAACCAGACGCCGTTCTACGCTGAATCCGGCGGTCAGATTGGTGACTGCGGTTACCTTCAGGTCGGCAACGCGCGCTTTGACGTGCGCGACACCACCAAAACCGGTGGCGCCTTCTTGCATCACGGCGTACTGGCCTCGGGCAGCCTGACCATCGGCGCACCGGTAGAAACTCATGTTGATGCCGAAGTACGTCACGCGACTTCGCTGAACCACTCGGCGACTCACTTGTTGCACGCCGCATTGCGTCAGGTGCTGGGCGACCACGTTCAGCAAAAAGGCTCGTTGGTCGACAGTCAGCGCCTGCGCTTTGACTTCAGCCACTTCGAAGCCATCAAGCCTGAGCAGTTGAAGGCGCTGGAAGACATCGTCAACGCCGAGATTCGCAAGAACTCCGAAGTTGAAACCGAAGAAACCGATATCGAAACCGCCAAGCAGAAGGGCGCCATGGCGCTGTTCGGCGAGAAGTACGGCGACAACGTGCGCGTGCTGAGCATGGGCGGTAGTTTCTCCGTCGAGCTGTGCGGTGGTATTCACGCCAACCGGACTGGCGACATCGGCCTGCTGAAAATTATCAGCGAAGGCGGTGTGGCTTCTGGCGTGCGTCGTATCGAAGCGGTCACTGGCGCCGCGGCGCTGGCATACTTGAACGCTGCTGAAGAACAACTCAAGGAAGCGGCCAACCTGGTCAAGGGTAGCCGCGACAATCTGATCGACAAGTTGTCGGCTGTGCTGGAGCGCAACCGTCTGCTGGAGAAGCAACTCGAGCAGTTGCAGGCCAAGGCTGCCAGTGCGGCGGGCGACGATCTGTCGGCTTCTGCCCTGGATGTCAAAGGCGTGAAAGTGCTGGCCGTGCGTCTGGACGGTCAGGACGGCAAGGCGCTGCTGGCGCTGGTCGATCAACTGAAAAACAAACTCGGCCGCGCAGTGATCCTGCTCGGCAGTGTCCATGAGGAAAAGGTCGTTCTGGTTGCAGGCGTAACCAAAGACCTGACTGGCCAACTCAAAGCCGGTGATTTGATGAAGCAAGCCGCTGCAGCAGTGGGCGGGAAGGGCGGTGGTCGTCCAGACATGGCGCAAGGCGGTGGTACTGACGCTGGCGCACTGGATGCGGCATTGGCCCTGACTGTTCCATTTGTAGAGCAGGGTTTATAAGGCAGTGTGTCCGGCCCGCAGTCTAGTGGCGGGCCAGAACGCTGTTTGAGTGATTATTTGGGCGCCCTTCATGGGCAGAGGCGGCTTTGAAATGGCTTTGATCGTACAGAAATTTGGAGGCACCTCGGTCGGCACTGTCGAGAGAATCGAGCAGGTCGCCGACAAGGTTAAGAAATTCCGCGAAGCCGGCGATGACCTGGTGGTCGTGCTGTCTGCAATGAGCGGCGAAACCAACCGTCTGATCGATCTGGCCAAGAAAATCAGTGGCGACGGCCAACCGGTTCCTCGTGAGCTGGACGTGATCGTCTCCACCGGTGAGCAGGTGACGATTGCACTGTTGGCCATGGCGCTGATCAAGCGCGGCGTGCCAGCGGTGTCCTACACCGGCAACCAGGTGCGGATTCTGACGGACAGTGCGCACAATAAAGCGCGTATCTTGCAGATTGATGACCAGAAGATTCGTGGCGACCTGAAGGCTGGTCGTGTGGTCGTTGTCGCCGGTTTCCAGGGCGTCGACGAGCACGGCAACATCACCACCCTCGGTCGTGGCGGTTCCGACACCACCGGCGTGGCGCTGGCGGCAGCCTTGAAGGCTGATGAATGCCAGATCTACACCGATGTCGACGGCGTCTACACCACCGACCCGCGTGTGGTGTCCGTGGCTCAGCGTCTGGACAAGATTACCTTCGAAGAGATGCTGGAAATGGCCAGCCTCGGTTCCAAGGTGTTGCAGATCCGTGCGGTGGAATTCGCCGGCAAGTACAACGTTCCGCTGCGCGTACTGCACAGCTTCAAAGAGGGTCCGGGCACCCTCATTACTATTGATGAAGAGGAAACCATGGAACAGCCGATCATTTCCGGCATCGCTTTCAACCGCGATGAAGCCAAGCTGACCATCCGTGGCGTGCCAGACACCCCGGGTGTTGCATTCAAGATCCTCGGCCCGATCAGTGCCGCGAACATCGAAGTCGACATGATCGTGCAGAACGTTGCGCACGATAACACCACCGACTTCACCTTCACCGTGCATCGCAATGACTTCCAGGCCGCGCAAACCGTGCTGGAAAACACTGCTCGCGAGATCGGTGCCCGTGAAGTCGTTGGCGACATCAAGATTGCCAAGGTGTCGATCGTCGGTGTCGGCATGCGCTCCCACGCAGGCGTGGCCAGCCGTATGTTCGAATCCCTGGCCAAGGAAAGCATCAACATCCAGATGATCTCGACCTCGGAAATAAAAGTCTCCGTAGTGATCGAAGAGAAGTACCTGGAACTGGCTGTGCGCGCGCTGCACACGGCTTTCGAACTGGACGCACCGGCCCGACAGGGCGAGTGATGCGTTTGCCGAAGGGCGCGGTCTGACCGCGCCCTTTGTTTTTTTGAATGGCGCGACTCGAGGCTGTTCTTTTGCTCGCGCTAGTCAATACTCAGGCATGTAGGGCTGCGATCGTTCAGGTTGTAGGTCGAGTGCCTTTTTTTTGCAGACTGTTGTCCCTGAAATGAAATGCGTGAGGAGAAAGGTATGCTGATTCTGACTCGTCGGTGCGCAGAAAGCCTGATTATTGGTGATGGCGAAATCACCGTGACCGTGCTCGGCGTCAAAGGAAATCAAGTGCGTATCGGTGTCAACGCCCCGAAAGAGGTTGCGGTCCACCGTGAGGAAATTTACCTGCGTATAAAGAAAGAGAAGGACGAAGAACCAAGCCATTAATTTTTATCGTTTTTTATGTTTGCAAACGGGGAAGAAGCTGGTTAATATACGCCCCGTGTTGCGGAGAGCTGGCCGAGTGGCCGAAGGCGCTCCCCTGCTAAGGGAGTACACCTCAAAAGGGTGTCGGGGGTTCGAATCCCCCGTTCTCCGCCATTATTTGCGTAGTACGTTGTAATCTAGCTTCTTCGGTAAGTGTTTGAAATTACTAGAAAAAGTGTTTGACATAGAGATTAGACGGCCTATAATGCGCGGCAACAAATGCACTCGTAGCTCAGCTGGATAGAGTACTCGGCTACGAACCGAGCGGTCACAGGTTCGAATCCTGTCGAGTGCACCATTTAAGAGTCATCTGCAGTAATGTGAATGACTTGGCTTCAACCAGTTGTGATCTGGTATAAAAACACAAATGCACTCGTAGCTCAGCTGGATAGAGTACTCGGCTACGAACCGAGCGGTCACAGGTTCGAATCCTGTCGAGTGCACCAAACACCAAAAAGCCCGCGTTTAACGCGGGCTTTTTGCCGTCTGGGATTTGGATTTTCCTTTGGTGCATCCTCTCTCATCGAACTCAACGTGTGCGCTACGACCTCGCCGGGTGTCGTAACGGTAACTCGTGGCCGAATTGCGAATACTGATCTTGTCTGGCTTGCCAAGGGCGCTCTCGACGTCTTGCTGACTCATGCCGGCAACAACCCGCTGATTGATGATCGCTTCGCGGCGTTCTTTGGCGCTGATGAGGTTTCCACATTTGTCCTCGGTCTTGCCGACGACGGTCGGATCTCTCCTTTTGATTTTCATACCTGATGTTTCGCGATTCTCGGCTTCCGGCATGAGAGCGGTCACGCTGCCCGGGGTGAAGGTGCGGACATCCTGAAGCGAAAGGCTGTCTCCGGCCGTACAGCTCAATGTAGTGAAGGTGATGCGCCCGTTGGCCGCCTCGCAGCGGTGAACGGTCGTGGCAAGCACCCAGGGCGACGGGCAGAGCAGGGTGATCAACAAAAAACAATGTGCATTCGATCGCATCAAACGTCCTCCATGACGGTCCATCTGAAGGGTAGTCGTTACATTTTTCGGCCGTGGTGTGTTTTCTTTTCAGGATGAGTCGTCGCAGTTTCATGGATCAGGGCGGTGATCAGGTTTGTCTTGCAAGCGCTTGTTTCAGCCACGATTTTTTAACGTTTAAAACCGTCGGGCGGTGTATCATTGCGCCCGTCAGCCCCGCCGGGGCTTGTGGAATACCTCCATGGACTTACCCAGTAGTTACTCAGTACCCCGTTTTTCCAATCATGAATTGACTGATTGATCCTTCCGGCGTGCCCCGCTGCTGGGAGTGGAGTTCGCCTATGTCTGAAGTTGAAGTAAAGAAAACGCAGGAAAGCTTGCAGGACCGCCTCGCTCAAGTTGTTGAGCTGCTGCAGCGTCAGCGGGTGGTCGAAGACCTGACTCACCGCCAGGAAGGTCCGCATCACGACCGGGTCGAGAACCTGGTTCACCGGCAAAACCTCGTCGAGTTGCAACGCAAGCTCGATGATCTGCACTCCGCCGACGTCGCCTACATCCTTGAAGCCTTGCCGCTGGACGATCGTCTGACGCTCTGGCAATTGGTCAAGGCCGATCGCGACGGCGACATTCTGCTCGAAGTATCCGATTCGGTTCGTGAAACGCTGATCGCCGACATGGACGATCACGAGCTCCTGGCTGCGGCCAAGGACATGGACGCCGACGAACTTGCTGACCTGGCCTCCGAGCTGCCGCGAGACGTCGTCCACGAGCTGATGGAAACCCTCGATGGTCAGCAGCGTGAGCGCGTCCGCTCTGCGTTGTCCTACGACGAGGAGCAGGTCGGTGCGTTGATGGACTTCGAGATGGTGACGATCCGTGAGGACGTCAGTCTCGAAGTGGTTTTGCGTTACCTGCGGCGCCTCAAGGAGTTGCCAAGCCACACGGACAAACTGTTCGTGGTCGATTACGACGGCGTGCTCAAGGGCGTGCTGCCAATCAAGCGTTTGCTGGTCAACGACCCGGAAAAACAGGTTTCTGAAGTCATGGCCAGCGACCCGGTGAGTTTTCACCCGGACGAAGACGCCTATGACGCTGCTCAGGCGTTCGAACGTTACGACTTGATCTCGGCGCCTGTAGTCGACAAGAACGGCAAGCTGATCGGCCGTCTGACCATCGATGAAATGGTCGACTTGATTCGTGAAGAGAGCGAAAACGAAGTTCTCAACATGGCGGGTCTGCGTGAAGAGGAAGATATTTTTGCGTCAGTCTGGAAATCCCTGCGTAACCGTTGGGCCTGGCTGGCAATTAACCTGATCACCGCATTCATCGCATCCCGGGTGATTGGTCTTTTCGAAGGCTCCATCGAGAAATTGGTGGCGTTGGCGGCACTGATGCCGATCGTGGCGGGTATCGGTGGCAACTCGGGTAACCAGACGATCACCATGATCGTTCGGGCCATGGCGCTGGATCAGGTCAGCACCGGCAACACCTCGCGCCTGATGCGCAAGGAGTTGGCGGTAGGTCTGATCAATGGCCTGGTCTGGGGGGGGGTGATCGGTGTCGTCGCCTATCTGCTGTATGGCAGTTGGTCTCTGGGGGTAGTGATGACTGCTGCCATGACGCTCAACCTGTTGCTGGCGGCATTGGCGGGGGTGTTGATTCCCATGACCCTGGCGCGGCTTGGGCGTGATCCTGCGATGGGCGCCAGTGTGATGATCACCGCTATGACGGACAGTGGCGGGTTCTTCATCTTTCTCGGGTTGGCGACGATCTTCCTGCTCTGACTTATCGACATTAAAAACCCGCCAATCAATCGGCGGGTTTTTTTATGTCCGAATTTCAGGCAAAAAAAAGCCAGCGATTAAGCTGGCTTGAACTTTCGGATGAAATCAGGAAGCGTCTGTGGCCATTTCGGCATCATGCGCAATCAGCGAAACAAGAGCATTCTGCTGACGGTGGGAGAGTTGGCGGAAGCGTTGCAGCAGTTCACGTTCGTGCAATGACAGCTCCGGGCTGTCCAGGCGCATGCTCAATTCTTCGCCCAGCGCGCCTTCCTGAATAAGGCTCTGCTCAAGGCGCGCGATGATTTCGGAGTTCATGCTGCGATGATGATTGCGAGCCACCTCGGCAATGCGTTCACGCATTCCGTCTGGCAGACGTACGACGAACTTGTCAGCCGTACGGCTGGAATAAATTGCCTGTTTCAATGGGCGCATATATTTAACCGGTTAGTTCAGGGGAGCGGTTCTCGGGATTGGCCGCAGGATGTCTGATATGACAAGCGGTCTGGCCAAATGTTCAACCTGAATTGATAGAGGCTCGCATCATGCCTCAAAGTAGCCAGTTCGTTGGCGTCAATTCTGTGACAAATATTGAACTGGATAAAGGCGTTATGCCAGCACCAATTATCAGAAATGCGGACTGGTTTGAAAAGTTTGCCCTGGTCCGTATTGCTGGCCGTTTCCTCTTGCCCGACAGGTGATGTCCTGCGACGCCTGAAGGCGCATGCTGTGCAGATTCGATCAGCGTTCCTTACTTGTACAGGATAGTGGCAATTGGCCGATTTACTAGGGGAAGACGTGCAGTGGGAGGTGATTTCAAGATGGATGGCAGGCTGATTTACTTGATGGGGCCTTCTGGGTCCGGCAAGGACAGCCTCATCGAAGCAGCTCGTGAGCCGTTGCAGACGCTCAATTGTGAAGTGGTGCGTCGGGTCATCACGCGGTCGACCGAATCCGTGGGCGAGGATGCGATTGGCGTTTCCCGGGAAGAGTTCGAGCAACATAGAGTCGAGGGCGATTTCGCGCTGTGCTGGAACGCCAATGGCCTGGATTACGGTATTCCGATCGAAATAGATCAATGGCTCAATGACGGTCGGCACGTCTTGGTCAACGGCTCTCGCGGCCATCTGGCTCAGGCGCTGCACCGGTATCCAACGCTATTGCCGGTTCTCTTGACGGTCAAGGATGAAGAGCTGCGAGAGCGCCTGCTGCGCCGTGGTCGCGAAAGTTTTGCTGAGATTGAAGCGAGGCTGCACCGCAATGGGTTATTCACGGCAGAGGGTTCAATCGGTGACGCGCAGATCCATCGACTCGACAATTCAGGTGAACTGTCCACCACGGTTGCCAATCTGCTGGACCTGTTGAGGATTAACGCAGTACCGGATCGAACTTGATCTTGCGCCCGGCAATCAGCGCCAGCACAAACAGCGCACCGAACACGCCGCTGGCGATCAAAGGCAGGGTGACGACCGTATTCTGGACCACTGACAGATGAAGAACGCCACTCAGTAAGGCGAGGATGAAAAACCCTACGGCTGATTTGGACATGCGGTGCTCCTGATGGGGGTGATTCAAAATACCAAACGTTCTGAAGAATGAGCCGGCAGCAGAATGCCCTCCTGGCTCACCTCTTGGCTGACAAAGCTGCGCTGATCGCTCATTACCGCCAGTTGAGGTGCTTTTTGCACCTGAAGATAATGAGGCATGCGTTGAGCAACCGGCTGAACACCGCCCTCGGGGGCAAAATGAAAGCCCAGCAGAATCGCCAGAGCGGTCGCGATCGAGAGTAAAAGGGCGCAGTTCATGAGGCTTGCCTCCGTTGTTCTTCGAGAACAGCTAAAGCAGCCCGCATGCCAAGAGTCTAACGGTAATTAAATCCTTTAAAAACAATGTATTAAGATATTTTCCCGAAGTGCCTGCATTGCATTTTGCAATGATGGCCTTTTGCGGTGATGCAATTTGCACGGTAAACAAAGCCACGCTCCTGCGAGGCGTCTGCCTACACTTAAAAAGCCCAAAGGACGACATGACAAAAGCAGGCCTGCCCGTTAACATGCACGCCGTCCATCGCACCGCGTTTCTTCGTGGTCGATCTGTGTCTCAGTAGCTCAATTGGATAGAGCATCCCCCTCCTAAGGGGAAGGTTGGCAGTTCGAACCTGCCCTGGGACACCATATTAATAAGGCATCTCGGGTTGTCTGCGTTGCTAAGCAGGATAATGAAGGGGGCAATAAGGGGGCAAAATGCATTCCTTGTTGCTTGCCGGGCTGTCTGTCTCACAGGTCAGAACGGGCTTCGGCCCAAGTGAAATCTTTTAGCGTTCGCAGCAGAACGGCCAGCACTGGTGCGCTCACCGATAAGGGATCGCTCGTAGTCTGCTACATCTCCGACCTGGCACCAGGTAAAACTCTTGGGTAGCTCTGGCATAACCCTGGCGTGTGTTCGGGTTGCGATATTGGCCGTTCCTGCTCGCTCGCCGGCTTGACTGTCCAGCACCGGTACCTGAATCGAGCTTAGAGGAGAGCACGACCCCATTCACAGCAGTTCGATCCCCAGTTTTTCCTTCAGGACTTCCTTGCCGTAGGCCTTTCCTAGCTCCAACAAAACGCCGAGACCGGCGACCCCCGCCTTTTCGGCGCCGGCTTTAGTACGCCGCCAGACTTCGCCATCCCGAACGGTGTCGAGAAACTCATGCCCTTTGTAGGTCAGCCGCTTGGCTTGCCAGACGGGGAAGATGTCTGACAGAAATGAAGCATCGTTGCCTATAAGAAATCCTGCTTCGTGCAGCAACATCACATGGTAGGAGACATCTTGAGGTGTCTGATTATCGAGCGAAAGAATGACGCCTTCCTCAGGACTGTGATCGCTGGCTTCGACTGCCAGCAGGATCTCGCGCACCAGGTCTTTGTCGAGCTTCATCCGGCCATCCTTTGCTATAGGTGATAAAGGACAGTATCAGATTTAAGAATTTCACGATTATGGCTTTCTGGGGCATCACATCGACTGACGCCATGTGCGCGGCTCGCTATCATGGCGCCATCTATGCCCAGACGGCTGAGTCGGGTTCATTTGACGGATAGCGCGTCGCGTAAATTTCAGGAAGTCCCATGACCGATCAAAAGACAGCTGACCAGGTGTCCAGCCTAGCTGAACAGGCACTCATTCAAGCCCGTGCGCGTTTTGGATCGAATGACATCATTGCAGAAACTGAGCCCGAGTCGCTGAAAAAGAAGCAGGGCCGCGAAGCCGCTTTCACTACCTCCAGTAGCACCCTGCAGGAACTGGAAAAAACCTTATGGGCCACCGCTGACAAGCTGCGCGCCAACATGGACGCCGCTGAGTACAAGCACATCGTCCTCGGCTTGATCTTTCTCAAGTACATATCCGACAGCTTTGCTGGCCGGCGCGCCGAATTGGAGCGCCGGTTTACCGATGCTGGTGATGATTATTATCTGGGCAGCGATGACGCCGATCTGCTGACCGAAGAGCTGGAAGAGCGCGACTACTACAAAGAAGTAAACGTGTTTTGGGTACCGGAAGCAGCGCGCTGGGAGTCCATCCGTGCCAATGCCAAGCAAGTCGACATTGGCAAACGCATCGATGAGGCCCTGGCCGCGATTGAAGCAGAAAACCTGTCGCTGAAAAATATCCTAGATAAACGCTATGCCCGGGCTCAATTGCCGGACGGCAAGCTCGGCGAGCTGGTGGATATGATTTCCGTCATTGGCTTCGGAGGCGACGCCCATCAGTCCCGCGACCTGCTTGGTCAGGTTTATGAATACTTCCTCGGCCAGTTTGCCAGTGCCGAAGGCAAGCGCGGTGGGCAGTTCTACACCCCGGCCAGCATCGTTAAAACCCTGGTGGCCGTGCTCAACCCACACCAGGGCAAAGTCTATGACCCTTGCTGCGGTTCAGGTGGCATGTTTGTGCAGTCGGAAAAATTCATCGAAGCCCATGGCGGCAAGCTCGGCGATGTCTCGATCTATGGCCAAGAGTCCAACCCGACCACTTGGCGTCTGGCGGCGATGAACCTGGCCATCCGTGGTATCGACTTCAACCTGGGCCGTGAACCTGCGGATACCTTTATCCGCAATCAGCACAGCGATCTGCGTGCCGATTTCGTCTTGGCTAACCCGCCGTTCAACGTCAGTGACTGGTGGCACGGAAGCCTTGAAGGCGATCCGCGCTGGGTCTATGGCGCGCCGCCGCAAGGCAACGCCAACTACGCCTGGCTGCAGCACATGCTGTTTCACCTTAAGTCCAGCGGTCGCGCGGGCATTGTCCTGGCCAATGGCTCGATGAGCTCCAGCCAGAACAGCGAAGGCGACATTCGCCGCGCCATGGTTCAGGCGGATGTGGTGGAAGTGATGGTCGCGTTGCCCAGCCAACTCTTCTTTAATACTCAAATTCCGGCATGCCTGTGGTTTTTGGCCAAACAAAAAGCCAAACGCCCCGGCGAGGTGCTATTTATCGATGCCCGCAAGCTCGGTACCAATGTCAGCCGGGTGCAGATCGAATTTCTCGATAGCGACATCGAGCGCATCGCGCAAACCGTTGCCAATTGGCGCGGGGTGCCGCTGGACGTTGGTGGGGAGATCGCGGAATTCGCCGACATCCCTGGCTTCTGCCGCAGCGTATCCCTGGCGGAAATCGCCGAACACGGCCATGTACTGACGCCTGGGCGTTATGTTGGGGCTGAAGCGGTGGAAGACGACGATGAAGCCTTCGCCGACAAGATGCAGAACCTCACCGCGTTATTGGGAGAGCAGATGGCCAAAGGCGCAGAGCTCGATCAATTGATCCGGCAAAAGCTTAAAGGGTTCGGCTATGAGTATTGAGTGGGTATCATACAAAATCGAAGAAATTGCCGAAAGTATGGGTGATGCTCCTTTTGGAAGTAACTTAAAAAATAGTGACTACCAAGATTTCGGCGCGCTGGTGATTCAAGGTAAAAATATTCAGGGAAGATCATGCGAATGGAAAGATCGTCGTTATGTTAGCTTGGAAAAATATATTAAGCTCCGCAAGAACCAATGCTTTCCTGGAGATCTGATTTTCCCCAAAGTTGGAACGATTGGAAAGGTTGGCATATTGACTCCAGCTCCCGGCGTCGAACATTATGTATTGTCGACAAATACGATGAGACTCAAAGTAAACGAGAGTCTTGCGTGTAGAGATTTTGTTTATTACTTCTTTACTAATCCACAGACAGCAGATTACATACTAGCGATAAACTCGAATTCTGTTCAACCTGTTTTTAATTACACGTCGTTAAAGAATTTTTTGATTAAACTTCCGCCAGTATATGTTCAACGAAAAATCGGTGCTTTATTGAGAAGCTTGGATGATCGCATCACTCTGTTACGCGAAACCAATGCCACCCTAGAAGCCCTCGCCCAATCGCTATTCAAATCTTGGTTTGTCGATTTCGACCCAGTGCATACCAAGGCTAAAGAGTTTGAGCCGGAAGGCATGGACGCAGCTACTGCTGCGATGTTTCCAGATTGTTTTGAAGAATCCGAACTGGGGGTCGTGCCGAAGGGGTGGAAGCTGGTTCCCTTTGGGGAACTGCTGATTCATACCATTGGCGGTGATTGGGGGGATGAGGCGCCCAGCGAAAAAAATGACACCCGTGTCGCGATTATCCGTGGAACGGATATACCTGACCTGCATTCTGGTTCAGCGAATCGCGTTCCGCTTCGCTATACATCTAGTAAAAAACTAGCCACTCGAAAACTTCAAGATGGAGACTTGGTGCTGGAAGTCTCAGGTGGCAGCAGAGATCAACCTACAGGTAGATCGCTATATCTGACAGAGGCGCTATTAGGGCAATTTGATTGCCCGGTGGAGCCCGCTAGTTTTTGCCGATTACTACGCCCTAGCGATAAACATATTGGTCTGCTATTGGCGCGGCACCTCACCTACATCTACGGCATTGGAAAGACGTGGGAATATCAAAACCAAAGCACAGGCATTGCAAACTTCCAGACGACACACTTCTTGGAAAGCGAGCTTGTAGCTGTACCTCCACGTGAAGTGCTTGCCGTTTTCGTAGATATTGTGCGATCAATTGTTGATCGTGGCCATCTCTCGCAGATCTCAAATCTTGAATCTCTTCGCGACACCCTCTTACCCCGCTTGATTTCTGGTCAGTTGCCTTTGCCGGAAGGTGAGGTGGTGGTTGAGGACGCTTGTGCATGAGCAAGTGAGCAATTTCCACACTGACTGAGAGCTCCGGATTGCCTTGTTGCGGAAATAGCCCAACCTTGAGTAAAGATGTACCGTGTATCGCGCGCAATAAGGCAGGACGGGTTAATGAATTGAACACAGGAAGTGAAGAGGAATGACCGAAGACCAACTGGAGCAGGAAACCCTCGGCTGGCTTGCGGAAGTGGGCTACACCCACCTGCATGGGCCGGATATCGCGTATGACGGCGAGAGCCCTGAGCGTGAGAACTACCGTCAGGTGGTTTTGGTCGAGCGGCTGCGCAACGCCATTGCCAAGCTCAATCCGAAGGTGCCACTGGCCGCGCGCGAAGATGCGCTAAAGCAGGTGCTCGAACTGGGCCTGCCGGTACAGCTGTCGGCCAACCGCTTGTTCCATCGCCTGTTGGTCAGCGGCGTACCGGTGCAGTACCAAATAGACGGCGAAACGCGGGGTGATTTTGTCCGCCTGATCGACTGGGTCGAAAAAAAAGCCAACGATTGGCTGGCCATCAATCAGTTCAGCATTCAGGGGCCAAAGCATACCCGGCGTCCGGACATCATCCTTTTCGTCAACGGCCTGCCGTTGGTGGTGCTGGAGCTGAAGAATCCAGCGGATATTAAGGCTGACCTTGGCAAAGCCTTCGACCAGATACAGACCTACAAGGAACAGATTCCTGACTTGTTCCAATACAACGAAATCCTTGTAATCGCGGATGGCAGCGAAGCGCGCATGGGCTCGTTGTCGGCTGATACCGAACGCTTCATGACCTGGCGCACTATCAACGGCCAGGATCTTGACCCGCTGGGTCAGTTCAACGAGCTAGAGACCCTGGTGCGTGGTGCCTTGGCGCCGAAGATGTTGCTCGATTACCTGCGCTATTTCGTGCTGTTCGAGGATGACGGTCGGCTGGTGAAGAAAATTGCCGGCTATCACCAGTTTCACGCCGTGCGTGCGGCCATCCAGCGGGTAGTAAGTGCCTCGCGTCCCGGTGGTACCCATAAAGGTGGAGTGGTCTGGCATACCCAAGGCTCTGGTAAGAGCATCACCATGACCTGTTTTGCCGCGCGTGTGATGCAGGAAGTGGCAATGGAAAACCCGACCATCGTAGTCATCACTGACCGCAACGACCTGGATGGTCAGTTGTTCGGTGTGTTCTCACTGTCCCAGGATCTGCTACGTGAACAGCCCGTCCAGGTGGAATCACGCGGTGATTTGCGCAGCAAATTGGCCAATCGGCCCAGTGGCGGCATTGTCTTTGCCACGATCCAGAAGTTCATGCCGGGAGTGGACGAAGACACCTTTCCGGTACTGTCCGACCGCTCAAACATCGTGGTCATTGCCGACGAAGCCCACCGTACCCAGTATGGTTTTGGCGCCGAGCTGAAGGCCTTGGAGGGAATCCAGCCCGGTGAGAGCCAGACCCGTTATCAGGTCGGTTATGCCCAACATCTGCGCGACGCACTGCCGAACGCCACCTTCGTGGCTTTTACCGGCACCCCGGTGTCGAGCGAAGATCGCGACACCCGCTCAGTCTTCGGTGAATACATTCATGTCTATGACATGCAGCAGGCTACTGAAGATGGTGCGACCGTCGCCATTTATTACGAGTCGCGCCTTGCCAAACTGTCATTAAAGGACAATGAGCTTCCTGCGATTGACGATCAGGTCGATGAACTGGCCGAAGACGAAGAAGACGACCAGCAGTCGCGCCTGAAAAGCCGATGGGCCGCCTTGGAGAAAGTAGTCGGCGCTGAACCCCGTGTTCATAGCGTCGCCGCTGACCTGGTCAAGCATTTCGAGGAACGTAACCAGGGCATAGTGAGCGTGGGCCAGATGCCCGGCAAAGCCATGGTGGTGGCCATGAGCCGCGATATCTGCGTGCACCTCTACAACGAGATTGTTGCCCTGCGTCCGGAATGGCACGATGAAGATCCGGAGAAAGGCGCGATCAAAGTCATAATGACCGGTAGCGCCTCTGACAAGGCCTTACTGCGTCCGCACATCTATTCCGGCCAGCTCAAAAAACGCTTGGAAAAGCGCTTCAAGGATCCACTGGATCCGCTCAAGCTCGTAATCGTCCGAGATATGTGGCTAACCGGTTTCGATGCGCCGTGCGTTCATACCCTGTACGTCGACAAACCCATGAAGGGCCACAACCTAATGCAGGCCATTGCTCGGGTTAACCGCGTATTCAAGGACAAGCAGGGCGGCCTGGTGGTTGACTACATCGGCATAGCCAATGAGCTAAAAGCCGCGCTCAAGGAATACACCGGCAGCAAGGGCAAGGGCCGACCCACAGTAGACGCTCATGAAGCCTATTCGGTACTGGAGGAAAAGCTCGACGTCTTGCGTGGCCTGTTGCATGGCTTCGACTGCAGCGATTTCCTCACTGGCGGTCACAAGTTACTGGCCGGAGCCGCCAACCATGTGTTGGGTCTGGAGGATGGCAAGAAGCGGTTTGCAGATACCGCGCTAGCCATGAGCAAAGCTTTCACCTTGTGCTGCACCCTGGATGAAGCCAAGGCCGTCCGCGAGGAAGTGGCGTTCTTCCAGGCGATTAAGGTGATATTGATCAAGCGTGAAGTCAGTCAGCAGAAAAAAACCGATGAAGAGCGCGAGCTGGCCATTCGCCAGATCATTGGTAATGCCGTGGTCTCCGGCGAGGTGGTGGACATCTTTGAAGCCGTAGGCCTGGACAAGCCGAACATCGGCCTGCTCGACGACGCATTCCTCGCCGAGGTGCGTAATCTGCCCGAAAAGAACCTGGCGGTCGAGTTGTTGGAGCGCTTGCTCGAAGGCGAGATCAAGAGTCGTTACAGCACTAACCTGGCTCAGGAAAAGAAGTTCTCTGAGCTATTGGCCAATGTGATCAAACGCTACCAGAACCGCTCCATCGAAACCGCTCAGGTCATCGAAGAACTGATTGAAATGGCCAAGAAGTTCGCAGCCGCCAGTAAGCGTGGCGATGCGCTGGGACTCAACGATGATGAACTAGCATTTTACGATGCCTTGGCCAACAACGAGGCCTCCGTGCGGGAGCTAGGTGACCTGATCTTGGCCAAGATCGCACATGAACTGACTGCGAGCTTGCGGGCTAACGTCAGTGTCGACTGGAGCAGTCGTGAAAGCGTGCGGGCTAGACTGCGCATCCTGGTACGGCGGATCCTGCGCAAATACAAATACCCGCCTGACCAGGCGGAAGAGGCTGCGCAACTGATCCTTAATCAAGCTGAAGCGCTTTGTGAAGCATGGTTGTAGCTAGGCAGACCATTGCAATGGCTGCGATCCAAGTATCCGGCCACACGGCATCTGTCCATATTTGCCTTGGGTATGTGGAGCGGGGCGCTTTTTGTAGGCCCCTGTTTTTGGTGGGGCATCGCCTATTGCTGGGTTCTTCTCAATGCTAGATGCAACAAAGCGCACTTTTAGCTGGCTCGTGGGGCGTTACGCGTCTACTCAAGCCTTATTCCAATGCCGTTTGATTGTGGCAATGCCTACCCCCAGCTCCGCTGCTGCCTGGGCCTGTGTCATGTCCTTCGCTTTGGCTCGCTGAACTGCTGCTGTAGTGCTAGCAGCCTCTGGTCTACCTAGTTTCTTGCCCGCAGCCTTTGCGCGAATCAAACCTTGCTGGGTACGTTCGATCAGTAAGTCACGCTCAAACTCAGCTACAGCGCCCAGCACTTGCATGGTCATTTTGCCTGCTGCCGATGTCAGGTCTACACCGCCAAGGGCGAGGCAGTGAACACGGATGCCTGTGGCAGCCAGATGCTCGACTGACTGCCGTACATCCATGGCGTTGCGTCCTAGACGATCAAGCTTGGTAACGATCAGCACGTCTCCACTCTCCATGCGTTCCACCAGCTTCTGAAAGCCCGGACGTTCTTTAGCAGTCACACTGCCCGAGATAGTTTCCTCGACTACCCGGCCTGACTGTACGTCGAAGCCAGCGGTCTTGACCTCCTGCACTTGGTTTTCAGTGAACTGGCCTGAGGTTGAGACGCGGGCATACAGGAAAGTGCGGGACATGCGGTAACTCCGTAATGGGATCACTTAACGTAGGATCATTGTATCAAGGTATCGCAAAATGGAAAACCCTATTTAGATGATGCTTTTTCAGGGCTTGCGGAATGGTCTCATTTAACGGTCGTTTGTTGATCCCTTGATCCCTTGATCCCTTGATCCCTTAGTGCTTGGCGAGCAATTCGCCCTTCAAATCAGTCATTCAAAGCTAAAATCTATCCTTGACTTATTGTCAATAGTCATAGGCTATCGAGCCGTTGCTCGTCTTTCATTTTTTCAACTGGCCAGAAACTCCTATCTTCTGAGACAGTCAACCCGCTCAGAAGCCATCACTTAACCCACCCCGCATGACGCGTTTGTTAGAGCGTCGTCGTGTCCGGAATCCAGCCCTCCTTTAGCTATACCCCTCCACCATTAGAGGAGTTAGTGAAACTCCCTCAGGAAACAGTAAGAAAGGTGGCTTCGAATATCGCGCGCAGGCACGGGATATTTTTAGCCAACGCGCCCGACCACATTAAAACCCTCCACTCTTTACATGACCATGAGTATGGCGTGTCCGTCGCCGCCATTAAGAGGTCGACGACACTGGGCCGTCTTAGACGCCTTAGAAGCCAACAGTTCTGGCTAAGCAGTCTGAATCGCATCCTGGACGCCGCGCGCGAGAGTCAGGCTAGGCGCGCTGGGCTACTAGGCTGCGTCGACCAGGGCAAGATGCCGTACTGCTCTAACGCGACCATTGAAATTCTGAAAGCGAGGGAGCAAGAAATCATAAGGCGTGTAGCCCAAAGTCCTCGAAAAAATCTTGCGGAGATTTATAAGAACTCTGAAAAATCCACATTTAACAAGGCTTATCTCCAAGCGAAAGCAATGGATATCGTTGCAAACAAGCGAGGAATGAACTGGCTGTTTGTCACTCTGACGTGCCCGCCTGAGTACCATTGCAATGCCCTGTCTTTTGATGGTTCAAGCTTTGATGATTGCCAGCGTTACCTCAAAAAGGTTTTTGCGCAGATTGGCCGGGCGATTGCAAACGCCGGTTACAGGTCTGGCACCGACTACCACGGCACTAGAGTGCTAGAACTACATAAAGACGGCACTCCGCACTGGCACGTCTTGTATTACTACACTGGAGACCTTGACAAGGTCGTCGAAAAAAAATTGTCCGCTATCTATTCTCGCGAGTGTCATAGACCGAAAAACTACCTTATAGACAATCATGACGGAATATTCCTGCGCGCCAAAACTGAGGTCGAAGCATCATTTGCGAACGTGACCACTCCTGCTATTTCGTATCTATTCAAAAAGCTGAGCCATGCATTTCGATTGCCGAAACATGGCCAAAGCGAAGATGCAATTCGTCATCGTTATGCTATCAAAGCGGCTAGAGCGAGGCAGATCCAAAGCTTCGGCGTTCCAGGCCACACCACAAAAATTAAAGCATTACGTAAAGCGTATGAAAACGAAGGCTTGCCAGAGAGCTTTAGGGAGTTAACCGCACCAATGAAGATGGCTATGGGCGACCCTAAGCGCAATGAAGCACAACTTCAGGCCATGGTCGGCGTACTAGAGGGAAGCTTAGATCACCTGCAACTGCTATCAACGGATACATTGAACAAGTTTGGCGAAATCGTGCCTAGAGTTACCCACATTCAGAGCAAGGTAAGCCAGGAGATCATCTGTATCAGTGAGATGGCCAATTGGGGGCCGGATCAGCACAAGAGCGAGAAAGGGGGAGTTAGCATTAATGATTTAAGCTTTTCTTGCGGATGCGTTAAATGTGACCAGATGCTAGCCGCCATTGATCTCGCCAAGGTACCGATCAAGGCCGCTGGTCAGCACGCAGAAGTATCGAAACCGTCCGAATTCAGCACTTCTTCTAGCCAACGGCCATTAAGCGATGACGGGGTATATTTACCTCAGTGTCAACAGGGGAACGACTTTTGCGAAGAAGCGTTTGGACAACCCTCGCAATCAACAAAAGTAAAGCCCCAGGGACTCTTCGCTTCATTTCTATCCGCTGGTCGCGTTCATCTAAGAGCGCTGGCGATATGTATTTCGCTAGTCCTAATTTTATACGCTCTCCAAATAATGGAGCAAACGGCGACACTGAATGGTCAAGGGCCAGTTCAATCGGCTCGTCGCCCGGGCTTTTGTGGGCGTCGAACGGTTGACCTGGAGCGCAGCCATCCTTGCACCACACGCACCCTCGCAACCATCACCGAAGGGTGCTGGGACGCTCTACCCAGTAGCCCTTCGCGTGCTGGGCGAGTCCCGCCGGGTGGTAGGGCAGAGCCCTACGGTTTTGCTGCAGCTTGTGATTTCCCTGCGTAGCAGGGCCCCAACAAACGAAGTTTGTGTAGTGGGTTACACATCGTGTTCCAGATGGGGGTGTTGCGCAGCCTTTTGCTCCATTCGCATACTGTTGGGACAACAACAAGAGCGATAGGAGATACCGCCATGATTCAAACAAACAGCCTAATTTTATCCGAAGAGAAGTGCGCTATCTGGGCTAAAGCAGGCAAAATTTTTCCTGGTGAAAAACTCAACGAACTGGTGACTCGGACGCTCGCAGATCTCCCCACAGATCGGGCTCTTGTCAACTTTTACGAAATTCGCCGAAGAGACGTTCCCACCGCTTTTGATGCGCTGCTCAAGCTCCAAAATACAGGGTTAGCACGTAGATACATCGAGGCCGGCGAGAAAGAGTTCTGGGAAGTCTTGAGAGTTGAAGTGACGCTCCTGGACGCCATTATGCTTGCTTTGGCGCTGTTGCTAGATGTCATCCTCAACATGCTTTCGCCGGATACCAGTGGCAGTGGTAAGCCGCCACTTGCGGCTTTGCCTGAAGCTCCTGCAGCTCCAGGCATCGAGCTCTACGTGCCCACTTGGAAGCGTCAGCCTCAAAGAATCAGCTATGACGAGCCACTCCTATGACTTACGCGATCTTGCGCACAAAAAAGCTCAAGAGCTTTGGAGCCGTAGCCCGTTCAGCACGACACACTTTCAGAGAACAGCCGACACCTAATGCAGATCCTGAGTTGACCAGGCTCAACAAGGGTACAGGAGCAAAGAGCACATCGAAGCTCGTGGAAGCCCTCAAGAAAGGTTTGCCGGACAAGCTTAGGGCTCAGTCAGTGCTGTGTATCGAGTACATGATCACAGCCTCCCCGGAGGCTTTTCAAAGGCACGGAGGTACGCTGAACGACATGGGTAACGGTTATTTCAACGACGCTTTGAAGTGGCTCAGGGAGCGGCATGGCCAAAAGAACGTGATCACTACAGCGGTGCACCTGGATGAACGAACCCCGCATTTAGTCGCCTACGTCATACCGCGCACCAAGGATGGTCGGCTTTCGTGTCGCGATTTCCTTGGTGGCCCGGCGATGATGAAAGCGATGCAAACGAACTTCTATGAAACCTGTGGCAAGCCTCACGGGCTTGAACGTGGCATCGAAGGCAGCAAAGCGGAACATCAGAAGCTCAAGCAGTTTTACGGCGCGCTGGTGATCTCCGGTGAAGCTCCGAAGCTTGAAGCCAGAGATTATGCGGCAGCCGCCGTGGGCATTAAAACAGTAACCTGGCGCAAAGCAGAGGTTGTGGCGAGAACAAATTCTCAAGCGGCAGCTGTTGCACCAATGATGAAAAAAGCGCAGGCGTCGAGGGGGCGTGCGCTGAATAGAAAAGCCGAGCAGCTGAGCGAGCGATTACAAATTTTTGAGCATAAGCGGATTTTGCTCAAGCAAGCTGAGGAAGAACTGGAGACAAGGGCTAGGGCGCTCGTTGAGCGTGAAAGAGAAGTCAGCGCTGCTGAGCGTAAGGTCGTTGCTCTGGAAGCAGAGAGAGATGCTTTGGGGCGACGCCTGGAGATGATCGAAGAGAAGTCAGCGAGTCGTAAGCCCCCTGGTGGTGGCCGAAAATATGATGACGGCCTTGGTTACCAGTGAGGCTCGTCACATTCCTCGTAGACTGGCGTCGGCGGTCATCGGTACCACGTAAGCAAGGGTCGCTCAATGTTGACTGGTATGCTTAGCAATCGATAAAAACTTTGGAATTAGTGACGTTTCTGAATGTGAGCGCTATGAAGAGCTTCCACCGTGGTTGTGACTGGCATGGATTTGTGAATTGCTACGTCAGAAATACAAAAGCCCCATTTTTATGGGGCTTTAAGTGTGAAACTTTAAGCTGGGCATCGTGCCTGGGCTCCGTGTTACATGCTGTTTTCCTTCGCTAGCTCATTTAGCCAAGACTCCAAGTCTTTTACCAGTATGAGCCTACGCTTTCCGCTTTTAAAACTCTTTAGGGCTTTCGAATTCATCGCTCCATAAATAGCGCTCCTGCTGTGGCTGGTCATTTCGGCGGCATCGTCGGGCCCCACGGCTAATTTTTGAATCGCTCCCATTATCGGCTCATTTTTCTATGCGCCATCTGTCATGATCGACGCTGATTTCGAAATGCTAATGAGAGAATGGTTGGCTTGCAATACCCTACGCGAAAAAAACTCACAGAGCCCCTTGACTTTTTGTCAATTGCTAGGGTCTGCGTCATAGCAGATTGATAGCATTGGCAAGATTGTCTTTGGAGAGGTGGGCGTACCGAAGTGTCATTTTGATATCTTTATGCCCCAGCAGTTGCCTGACTGTGTTGAGAGGCACTCCACGCATTACCAGGGTCGACGCGAAAGTGTGGCGCAGATCGTGCAATCTGAAATCGGTGATCTTTGCATCCTTAATCAGTTTGTTAAAGGCTGACTTTATATCTGTCATGCGGCCACCACTGCGCCCTGGAAACACATAGCTTTCTGGCGTTGGCTGTCCGTTCCAAGCTTTCAGGGCCTTATGAAGCTCGGGGTGGAGTGGGATATGTCTGCTTTTTCCATTTTTTGTGTCTGTTGCGCTGAGGTAGCCATCGGTCAAAAAAACGTCCTTCCATTTTAGGTTAAAGAGCTCTCCGCGCCGCATGCCTGTTTTGAGTAGGGTAATGACCATTGGCTTCAAGTGGTCAGCAAAAGTAGCCTGGTTGAGGTCGAACAGGAGAGGAATACCCCGATTCGTTCTCCAGGCGTTCGCCGATTCTCTCTCGGTTCTTAATCCGGACTCCCGTGCATCAAGCTGGGAGTAGAGGCGAGATTCCTCATCTGGGTTCAGGTAGCGGGGATTAATGTTCTCATCGACACTTAGGTCTCGCATTTTTTCCAGGGGGCTTGCGGAGGCATACGACCATTCGATAGCGCGAGCAAAAAGCCCTTTCAAGGCCGTCGTTTTACGGTTGACGGTGGCTGGCTTGTTTCCTGACTCAAGCCAGGCTGTCCGGAGATCATCAACCTGTTTATAGGTGATCTTGCTGAGCTCGATCTCCATGAGGTCAGCGAATGCGCTTTTGATGGTGCTGAGGTCTTTGGCGTAGTTTTTCTTGTGCTGAGTCATCCAGCTTTCGTAGTGCTCATCGATGAATCGCTTAAGGGTCAGCTTTTCTTGCTTGGGTTGATGCTGGGGAAGGGTGCCGCCATTTGCTTTGGCGAGCAGGATGAGCTTGATAGCCTCATCTCGTGCGGCATCTAGGGTCATTATCCCGACACTGCCGATAGTCTCCTTCCGCTTCCGGGCGTACTCCACCATGTACTTTTTCTTTCCAGATGCGTAAACCCGGATAAAAAAACCTGTCGTCTTTGAATCGTAGACTTCATAGGTTTTTTCCCTTGTCTCCAGGGTTCTGGGTGTTGTCTGGGTAAATTTGATAGCCATGCGATGCTGCCTTCCTGTTTCTGGCTATTTATACAGTCGGTATGGGTTGGTCGCAAGGGGGCAATAAGGGGGCAAATTGTTGTGTTCAAATAAACGCAACCGTACATAACCAGAAGGTAAGTAGCTGATAAATATTGAAAATAGGCTATATGACTATCTTTGAAATCCCCCTCCTAAGGGGAAGGTTGGCAGTTCGAACCTGCCCTGGGACACCATAAATGTGAAAGCCCCACGCAGAGTGATCTGGTGGGGCTTTTTTGTGGCTGTCTGCAGCGGTGGATTCAACTCCAGCCCAACATCAAGCCGTCAGCGTATGGTCCGCCTCCCCAAACCAGGTACGCACCAGATCGGTACCGCTCGTGCCCGTGTGGGCAAGAACCGCCACATCGGCGAAGTTTGTACCATTGGCTGCGCCATCGACATCCACCTTCACGGTGATGTCGCTGCCGGACTGCGCCAGTTGGACAAAGTCGGACACCTGGCTGGTGCCGTTAACGAAGTTGGCGTTGAGCAGCGCAGAGAGGTCGACTGTGTCACCTTCGGCGAAGTTGTAGTCGAGAATATGGTCGCCGCCTTCATTCACATTGAAGTAGGCGAACACATCGGCTCCCGCGCCACCGCTGAGCGTGTCCTCCCCGCCACGACCCACAATGATGTCGTTGCCGTCGCCGCCACTGATTACGTCCGCCGCCATAGTCCCCACCAGTGTGCCGCTGGATTCGCCGTGGTAACTGACCTGGGTGCCGGCCTCGCCGCCGTCGGTGGCCTGGAAGTCATTCACCGAATAGTGCCCCAGCAGATTCACTTCAGCCCGATGCACACCGTCATCCACCGTCAGCAGGCCGCCGGCGCCAGAGGCGTTGGCGTTGTAGCTGAGTTGGGTGTTGGCGCCGAAGGCGAGATCGCCGAAGGTCAGCATGTCATCGCTTTCCAGACCGAGGATGCCGACCAGCGAGCCCGCCGCTTCGGCCTGTGCGATCACTAGCGTGCCCGCACCTTCGCCGTGGAAGGCGACTGAGGTATGGGCGGTGCCATCGAAGCTCAGGGTTGCGTCGCCGTCGATGGTGGCGCTGCCATTGCCGGTCACGTCGGCCAGCAGGTGCAGGTCGCCACCATTGGCCCACAGGTGGCCGGAGTTGTCGACGGCACTGGCCACCGTCATCCCGCCTGTACCCGTAGATTCCAGCACTCCGCTGTTGGTTATGGTGTGGGTGCCGGTGTCGAGCACCAGGCTGTTCACGCCGCTGGCCAGGATCAGCCCCGCATTGACCAATACCATCTGCCCGGCGCCCAACTGGCCGGCGCCGGAAATGCGGTTGTCGACGTTGGTCAGCACGGTGTCGGCGCTGCCGCCGAAAATCACGTTCTGCGCGCTGTCGGATAGCTGCACCTGACCGCCACCGGTCAAGGTTGCGCCACGAAACAGAATCTCAAGGTGGGTCGCACTGCCGGTGGAGCCGAGCTCGATCGTGCCGCTGTTATGGATGCTGCCACCGAACGGCATGATCGCGCCGTCGGCAATGCTGAGGGTACCGGTGTTGTTGGTGAGCGGGTCCACATCGAACTGGAAGTTCGCTTCGCTCAAGTCCGCCGCATCGACACCTTTGAGGGTGACCGTCTGGTCGGAGCCGATGTTGACTAGCGCATCGCCGTTTGCGTCGTTAGCGATGCTCAAGTCAGCATAACCAGTGACACCGGTGAAGCCGATCAAGTCGATCTTGTCCGCCGCCGCATCGAAGCTATGGATGATGTTATTGCCAATCGGCTGGGCGAACACGAACAGGTCGGCGCTGCTGGAACCGGTGAGGTTGTCGTCCGCTGACAAGGCGAAGATTGGCGAGCCAGGAGCGTAGGCCTCGACGTTGTCACGAATGACTTCGCTTTCCACCGTGCCATCGGCATTGGTCCAGGTCATGGTGACCGGCAAAACCCTAGCGCCCACGAAATCCGCTGCTGTCGTGACCGTCAGTGTGTCCAGGCTGCTCTGGTCCACCGTCCAGGTGCCATTACCATTGTCGGAGCCCTGGTTCAGGGTCCAGCCTGCGGGAAGACCGGAAATGCTCACCGTGGTGACACCTGCGTGAGTCACCGCATCGGCCAGGCCCAGATTAATCGGGCTGCCGGCAATACCGGCTGGGCCGAGGGTACTGTCATGGACAACGATGTCTGAGGCTGTGATGTTAGCGACCCCTGCCAACGTCGTAACGTTGTTCAGCGTTGCCACTTGTACCCGACTCGCCGTATTGCTCCAGTCTGTGTCAAACCAGATTTCGCCCTTGCCGGTCGTCGAGTTGAATACGATCACGTAGGTGTTGGTGGCACCCCCGCCAGTGCCGGTTGTGATCTGTGCCGTCGTCTGCGAACTCGAGTCGATCACATCAATCTTGTTGTCGTCATTGATGTTGATGTTGCTGATGCTGTTGCGGGTTTGAAAGTCGGCGGAGAGCAGCGCTGTACCGGCCGAACTCCCGACGGTTGTGAAGCCGACACCACCTGTCACGGCACCACCCAGGAAGCCAATCTTGTCGGTGTTGTCCGTGTAGTCGGTGATCGTGTCCGTGCCACCGTTGGTGCGCAACCGGAATTGGTCAGCCCCGCCATTCCCGGTCAGCGTATCGTTGCCCGCCTGGCCGTTGATGGTGTCGGCCCCGCTGCCGCCGCTGATGTTATCGACGCCGGATGAACCATTGATATTGAAGGCTTCGGTCTGGTTGCCAAGGTTGAGCGTCAGCCCGGAAGTCGTCAGCGTCACGTTTTCGATATTGGCGATCTGGGCATTGCTGGTGCTGGTGAAGTTCGCGCTGACGTTGAGCGTATCGGTATTGGTTCCGCCGTCGAGCAGCGTGTCGTTCTGCGCACCGTTGATGATGTCGTTGCCACCCGCCGCACTGATGCTGTCTGCGCCGGTGCCGCCGGTGATGGTGTCGACACCCGAAGAACCGGTAATGGTGAAGCCTTCGGTCTGGTTGGAGAGGTTCAGGGTCGCAGCCGTTCCGATCAATACATTCTCGATACCGGTAATTTGCCCGTCGCTTGTGCTCGTGAAGTTGGGACCCGTACCCAGGGTGTCGGTGCCAGTACCGCCATCCAGCAGTGTGTCGTTGTCAGTGCCAAAGATCGTGTCATTCCCGCTGCCCGCGACGATTTGATCGGTACCCGAAGTACCAAAGATGGTGAAACTTTCGGTTTGGGCGTTCAGGATCAGTATTCCTGACGCAGCGGTGAGTTGTATGTTTTCAATATTCGCGATCTGGCTGTCGCTCGTATTGACGAAGACATTACCGACATTGAGGGTATCGGTTCCGGTGCCGCCGTCGAGCAGACGGTCATTCGCTGCGCCGACGATCACGTCGTTGCCCGCGCCACCAAAAATCCAGTCAGCACCGGCACCGCCGGACAGATTGTCCGTGCCACCGAAGCCGTAGATCGCTGTGTCGGAGCTGCCTGCTTGGATGTTGTTGCCCGCGCTCGTGCCGAGATAGAGCTCCACTACGCCCGCCGCGACACTGCCATCTTTCACCTGCAAGGTACCCGACACCACGGAGCCTTGCTCCACGGGGGACAGATTCGTGCTGGCGCCGCTGGTGATCGAGGGGTTGCTGAATGCTGCGGCAAATGGACTCTGCAGTGACAGCGTCGCATTGTCCGGGTCGGCCGCGACGAAGCTGATCGAGGTCTCGGTTATGGCCAAGCCAGAAGTCGTCGGTGCGTCGTTGACTGCCGACACCGTGACGGTCGTTGTTGCGACATTGCTGGCATGGTTGGCCGCCGCCCCATCATCCATCTGGAAGCTAATGGTGCGCGCCGTCGTTGAAGGGTTGTCGCTACTGTTGGAGTAGGTCACCGAGCGCAGTGCGGCCTGATACTGCACCACCGTCGCGGCTCCGGTCAGTGTCAGCACGCCAGTGCCAGCGTTGTAGCTGCCGGTAATGCCATTCTGGTTGGTGAACGCGAGTACGTCTTGACCCGTGGCGAAGTTACTGGTGATCGATACTGTGGCGCCCGTCAGGTTGCTACTGTCGATATCGGTGATCGTCAGCGCCGAGTTGATCGCCGTTGCTGTCTGGTTTTCTGTGTATGACAGCGATCCACCAGCCGTTATTACCGGCCCATCGTTAGTCCCGGTGATGTGGACGGTGACCGAGGTGAGGGTGCCGTCGGTACTGCTCACTGCTAAGGTGTCGGTGTAGGTGGTGCCGGCGGCGAACTCGTTGTGGGCGGAGTCGGCGGCATAGCTCCAGGCACCGTCGGTGCCGAGGGAGAACTGGCCGTAGCTGCCGGCGGTGTTGGACTGGGCGATGAAGGTTGCGGCGCTGTCGACATCGCTGATGGCCAGGGTGCCGTTGGTGGTCACTGGGGCATCGGTTTCGGTCAGCGTGACGCTGGCCGAGGACAGCACGGCGGCGTCGTTAGTCCCGTTGATCTGCACGGTGACCGAAGTGAGGGTGCCATCGGCACTGCTCACCGCGAAGGTATCGGTGTAGCTGCTGCCGGCGGCGAACTCGTTGTGGGCGCTATCGGCGACGTAGCTCCAGGCACCGTCAGTGCCGAGGGAGAACTGGCCATAGCTGCCGGCGGTGTTGGACTGGGCGATGAAGGTTGCGGCGCTGTCGACATCGCTGATGGTCAGGGTGCCAGCCGTGGTCAGTGGGGTATCGGTTTCGGTCAGCGTGACGCTGTCGGCGGACAACACCGCGGCATCGTTGGTCCCGCTGATCTGCACGGTGACTGAGGTGAGGGTACCGTCGGCACTGCTCACCGCGAAGGTGTCGGTGTAGCTGCTGCCGGCGACGAACTCGTTGTGGGCCGAGTCGGCGACGTAGCTCCAGGCACCGTCGGTGCCGAGGGAGAACTGGCCATAGCTGCCGGCGGTGTTGGTTTGGGCGACGAAGGTCGCGGCACTGTCGACGTCACTGATGGTCAGGCTGCCGTTGGTGGTCAGCGGGGCATCAGTTTCGGTCAGCGTGACGCTGGCCGAGGACAGCACCGCGGCATCGTTGGTCCCGCTGATCTGCACGGTGACCGAGGTGAGGGTGCCGTCGGCGCTGCTCACCGCGAAGGTGTCGGTGTAGCTGCTGCCGGCGGCGAACTCGTTGTGGGCGGAGTCGGCGACGTAGCTCCAGGCACCGTCAGTGCCGAGGGAGAACTGGCCGTAACTGCCGGCGGTGTTGGACTGGGCGACGAAGGTCGCGGCGCTGTCGACATCGCTGATGCTCAGGGTGCCGTTGGTGGTCAGTGGGGCATCGGTTTCGGTCAGCGTGACGCTGGCCGAGGACAGCACCGCGGCATCGTTGCTGCCGGTGATGGTCACCGTCACTGCGGTCGCGGTGCCGTCGGCGCTGCTCACCGTAAAGGTGTCGGTGTAGGTGGTGCCGGCAGCGAACTCGTTGTGGGCGTTATTGGCGACGTAGCTCCAGGCCCCGTCGGTGCCGAGGGAGAACTGGCCGTAGCTGCCGGCGGTGTTGGACTGCGCGATGAAGGTTGCGGCGCTGTCGACGTCGCTGATGCTCAGGGTGCCGTTGGTGGTCAGTGGAGCATCGGTTTCGGTCAGCGTGACGCTGGCCGAGGACAGCACCGCGGCATCGTTGGTCCCGCTGATATGCACGGTGACCGAGGTGAGGGTGCCGTCGGCACTGCTCACCGTAAAGGTGTCGGTGTAGGTGGTGCCGGCGGCGAACTCGTTGTGGGCGCTATCGGCGACGTAGCTCCAGGCACCATCGGTGCCGAGGGAGAACTGGCCGTAACTGCCGGCGGTGTTGCTCTGCGCGACGAAGGTCGCGGCGCTGTCGACGTCACTGATGCTCAGGGTGCCGTTGGTGGTCAGCGGGGCATCGGTTTCGGTCAGCGTGACGCTGGCCGAGGACAGCACCGCGGCATCGTTGCTGCCGGTGATGGTCACCGTCACTGCGGTCGCGGTGCCGTCGGCACTGCTTACCGTGAAGGTATCGGTGTAGGTGGTGCCGGCGACGAACTCGTTGTGGGCGCTATCGGCGACGTAGCTCCAGGCACCGTCGGTGCCGAGGGAGAACTGGCCGTAGCTGCCGGCGGTGTTGGACTGCGCGACGAAGGTCGCGGCGCTGTCGACGTCGCTGATGGCCAGGGTGCCGTTGGTGGTCAGTGGAGCATCGGTTTCAGCCAGCGTGACGCTGGCCGAGGACAGCACGGCGGCATCGTTGCTGCCGCTGATGGTTACCGTCACTGCGGTTGCGGTGCCGTCGGCGCTGCTCACCGTGAAGGTGTCGGTGTAGGTGGTGCCGGCGGCGAACTCGTTGTGGGCGGAGTCGGCGACGTAGCTCCAGGCACCGTCAGTGCCGAGGGAGAACTGGCCGTAGCTGCCGGCGGTGTTGCTCTGGGCGATGAAGGTTGCGGCGCTGTCGACGTCGCTGATGGCCAGGGTGCCGTTGGTGGTCACTGGGGCATCGGTTTCGGTCAGCGTGACGCTGGCCGAGGACAGCACGGCAGCGTCGTTGCTGCCGAGAATATGCACGGTGACCGAGGTGAGGGTGCCGTCGGCACTGCTCACCGCGAAGGTGTCGGTGTAGGTGGTGCCGGCGACAAACTCGTTGTGAGCAGAGTCGGCGACGTAGCTCCAGGCCCCGTCGGTGCCGAGAGAGAACTGGCCATAGCTGCCGGCGGTGTTGCTCTGCGCGACGAAAGTCGCGGCACTGTCGACATCGCTGATGGTCAGGCTGCCGTTGGTGGTCAGTGGAGCATCGGTTTCGGTCAGCGTGACGCTGGCCGAGGACAGCACGGCGGCGTCGTTAGTCCCGTTGATCTGCACGGTGACCGAAGTGAGGGTGCCATCGGCACTGCTCACCGCGAAGGTATCGGTGTAGCTGCTGCCGGCGGCGAACTCGTTGTGGGCGCTATCGGCGACATAGCTCCAGGCCCCGTCGGTGCCGAGGGAGAACTGGCCGTAGCTGCCGGCGGTGTTGGACTGGGCGATGAAGGTTGCGGCGCTGTCGACGTCGCTGATGCTCAGGCTGCCGTTGGTGGTCAGTGGAGCATCGGTTTCGGTCAGCGTGACGCTGGCCGAGGACAGCACCGCGGCATCGTTGGTCCCGTTGATCTGCACGGTGACCGAGGTGAGGGTGCCGTCGGCACTGCTCACCGCGAAGGTGTCGGTGTAGGTGGTGCCGGCGGCGAACTCGTTGTGGGCCGAGTTGGCAACATAGGTCCAGGCCCCGTCGGTGCCGAGGGAGAACTGGCCATAGCTGCCGGCGGTGCCAGACTGGGCGACGAAAGTCGCGGCACTGTCGACATCGCTGATGCTCAGGCTGCCGTTGGTGGTCAGTGGAGCATCGGTTTCGGTCAGCGTGACGCTGGCCGAGGACAGCACCGCGGCATCGTTGGTCCCGTTGATCTGCACGGTGACCGAGGTGAGGGTGCCGTCGGCGCTGCTCACCGTAAAGGTGTCGGTGTAGCTGCTGCCGGCGACGAACTCGTTGTGAGCCGAGTCGGCGACGTAGCTCCAGGCCCCATCGGTGCCGAGGGAGAACTGGCCGTAGCTGCCGGCGGTGTTGGACTGGGCGATGAAGGTCGCGGTGCTGTCGACGTCGCTGATGCTCAGGTTGCCGTTGGTGGACAGTGGGGCGTTGGTTTCGGTCAGGTTGGCGATGTCGGCGGACAACACCGCGGCATCGTTGGTCCCGCTGATATGGACGGTGACCGACGTGAGGGTGCCGTCGGCACTGCTCACCGCGAAGGTATCGGTGTAGCTGCTGCCGGCGGCGAACTCGTTGTGGGCCGAGTTGGCAACATAGGTCCAGGCCCCGTCGGTGCCGAGGGAGAACTGACCATAGCTGCCGGCGGTGTTGGACTGGGCGATGAAGGTTGCGGCGCTGTCGACGTCGCTGATGCTCAGGCTGCCGTTGGTGGTCAGTGGAGCATCGGTTTCGGTCAGCGTGACGTTGGCCGAGGACAGCACCGCGGCATCGTTGGTCCCGTTGATATGGACGGTGACCGAGGTGAGGGTGCCGTCGGCACTGCTCACCGCGAAGGTGTCGGTGTAGGTGGTGCTGGCGACGAACTCGTTGTGAGCGGAGTCGGCGACGTAGCTCCAGGCACCATCAGTGCCGAGGGAGAACTGGCCGTAACTGCCGGCGGTGTTGGACTGGGCGACGAAGGTCGCGGCGCTGTCGACGTCGCTGATGGTGAGGTTGCCGTTGGTGGAGATGTCGACGACGGCATTGGTCTCGGTCAGGTTGGCAATATCGGCGGACAGCACGGCGGCATCGTTGGTCCCGTTGATATGCACGGTGACCGAGGTGAGGGTGCCGTCGGCGCTGCTCACCGTAAAGGTGTCGGTGTAGCTGCTGCCGGCGACGAACTCGTTGTGGGCGGCGTCGGCGACGTAGCTCCAGGCCCCGTCGGTGCCGAGGGAGAACTGGCCATAGCTGCCGGCGGTGTTGGACTGGGCGATGAAGGTTGCGGCGCTGTCGACATCGCTGATGCTCAGGGTGCCAGCCGTGGTCAGTGGGGTATCGGTTTCGGTCAGCGTGACGCTGGCCGAGGACAGCACCGCAGCGTCATTGCTGCCGGTGATGGTCACCGTCACTGCGGTCGCGGTGCCGTCGGCGCTGCTCACCATGAAGGTGTCGGTGTAGGTGATGCCGGCGACGAACTCGTTGTGGGCGGCGTCGGCGACGTAGCTCCAGGCACCATCGGTGCCGAGGGAGAACTGGCCATAGCTGCCGGCGGTGTTGGACTGGGCGATGAAGGTTGCGGCGCTGTCGACATCGCTGATGCTCAGGGTGCCAGCCGTGGTCAGTGGGGTATCGGTTTCGGTCAGCGTGACGCTGGCCGAGGACAGCACCGCAGCATCGTTGCTGCCGAGAATATGCACGGTGACCGAGGTGAGGGTGCCGTCGGCGCTGCTCACCGCGAAGGTGTCGGTGTAGGTGGTGCCGGCGACAAACTCGTTGTGGGCGCTATCGGCGACATAGCTCCAGGCACCGTCAGTGCCGAGGGAGAACTGGCCATAGCTGCCGGCGGTGTTGGACTGGGCGACGAAGGTCGCGGCGCTGTCGACGTCGCTGATGGTCAGGCTGCCGTTGGTGGTCAGTGGAGCATCGGTTTCGGTCAGCGTGACGCTGGCCGAGGACAGCACGGCAGCATCGTTGCTGCCGAGAATATGCACGGTGACCGAGGTGAGGGTGCCGTCGGCGCTGCTCACCGCGAAGGTGTCGGTGTAGGTGGTGCCGGCGACAAACTCGTTGTGGGCGCTATCGGCGACATAGCTCCAGGCACCGTCAGTGCCGAGGGAGAACTGGCCATAGCTGCCGGCGGTGTTGGACTGGGCGACGAAGGTCGCGGCGCTGTCGACGTCGCTGATGGTCAGGCTGCCGTTGGTGGTCAGTGGAGCATCGGTTTCGGTCAGCGTGACGCTGTCGGCGGACAACACCGCGGCATCGTTGGTCCCGCTGATATGGACAGTGACTGAGGTGAGGGTACCGTCGGCACTGCTCACCGTGAAGGTGTCGGTGTAGGTGGTGCCGGCAGCGAACTCGTTGTGGGCGGAATCGGCGACGTAGCTCCAGGCACCGTCAGTGCCAAGGGAGAACTGGCCATAGCTGCCGGCGGTGTTGCTCTGGGCAACGAAGGTCGCGGCACTGTCGACGTCGCTGATGGTGAGGTTGCCAGCCGTGGTCAGTGGGGCATCGGTTTCGGTCAGCGTGACGCTGGCCGAGGACAGCACGGCTGCGTCGTTGCTGCCGCTGACGGTAACGGTCACCAGTTGAGTGTCCACGCCACCCATGCCATCGCTGACCTGCACGCTGAACACTTCATCGTGACTCTCGCCCGCCTTCAGCGACTGCACCGCACTGGCGACGCCATCGGTGCCATTGGCCAGGGTGTAAGTCCATTTTCCGGTGCTGTCCACCGCGATCGAACCGTAAGTGCCCGAAGCCGAGCCATTGATGGTCCAAGTGGACGTGGCAGCGTGATCGATGTCGGCCGAGCTGAGCTGGCCACTCACGCTGAGCGTGGTGTCTTCCTGCACTGCACCGACATCATTGCCCGTCGCGAAGCTGAGTACGGGCGCGTCGTTAGTGCCGATGATAGAGATGGTGACAGTCTGCGTCGCCGAGGCAGCGTTAGCCGCGCCGCTATCGTCGGTCGCGACCACGGCGTACGAGAAAGTGATGGTTTCACCCGCACCGAGGAAGTCGAGGTTCTGATGGCTGCTGTAGTCCCAGCTGTTCTGGTCGACCGAGAAACCGGCTACCAGCGCCGAGGCCACGCCCGCATTGAGCACACCAGCGCTCCAGACGATGTCGTTGTTAGCGGTCTGCGACACGGTCACTGTGTCGGTGCTGTCCAGATCGGCAAAGCTCAGGGCTCCGCTGTCACTCAGGGTGGCCGTGCCGTTGCCTTCGTTCATCGCTCCAGTGCTGTCGACAATCGTCAGCGTCGGCTGGTCGTTGGTGCCGGTGATCGTAATGGTCACGGTCTGCACCGTACCGTCGCCAATCGCCACGTTATAGGTCTGGGTGCGAGTCTGGCCTTCGCCGAGGAACTGCAACGCGGCGTTGTTCACCGAGAAGTGCCATCCCAGCGAACCACTGCCTGTGCCGGTGCTGTCGCTCAATGGATCGGTGGTGAAACTGCCCAAATAGCCGGATGCACCCGGTGTGACGCTGACGCTATGGGTGTCGATCAGGTCGACGTCAGTGAAGGTAATGCTGCCGTTGGCTGCGTAGTCGCCGCTGTCTTCCTTGGCATCGCCGGCTTGCACACCGCTGGTGATCTGTACCTGGTCGTTGGTGCCGGTAATGGTAATGGTCACGGTCTGTACCGCGCCGTCGCCGATCACCACGTTATAGGTTTGAGTGACGCTCTGGCCTTGGCCGAGGAACTGCAGGGCGGTGTTGTTCACCGCGAAGTTCCATCCCAGCGAGCCACTGCCCGTACCGGTGCTGTCGCTCAGTGGGTGGATGGTGAAGCTGCCCAAGTAGCCGGAAGCGCCCGGCGTGACGCTGACGCTGTGAGTGTCGATCTGGTCGACGTCGGTGAAGGTAATGCTGCCGTTGGCTGCGTAGTCGCTGCTGTCTTCCTTGGCTTCGCCGGCCTGCACGCCGCTGGTGATCTGCACTTGGTCGTTGGTGCCGGTGATGGTGATGGTTACATTCTGCGTTGTCGTCGAGCCATGCCCATCATTGAGGGTGACCACATAGGTTTCGGTAGCAGTCTGACCCTGGGCCAGATGCTGGGCTGCCGCATTATTCAGGGTGTAAGTCCAGTTAACGGTGCCGTTTGCCGCGTTGGCCGCTTCACTCACTGGCGCAAGGACGAAGTTGCCCAGCGCTGTGGTGTTGCCTCCCGCCGCCACGAAAGAGGCGGTATGTGTGTCGCTCAGGTCGACATCGTTAAAAGCAATAGTGCCTGTCGCATTCAGCGAGTCGGTCAGGCTCGACGTTGTAGCTGGTTCCTCGGTTACCGTGCCGGACTGTGCGCCGATGCCTATTGTCACAGCGTCATTCACGCCAGCGAATTGCACCTGCGCAGTGGCCCAGCTGAGCGTGCCGTTACCCAGACGAATCGCATAGGTAAAGCTGTCTGTCAGGGAGCCTCCGGCAGCAAGTGACTGGAGTTGTGCCTTGAAAGCAGTCGACAACGTAGCGGCGTCGTAGCCGACCTTGCCATCCGACGAAATCCAGATCTTCGCCCCGTTGAAACTGGTGTCAGTGCTCGTCGCCTCAATTCTGCCCGTGTCCTGGATCAGGAGGTCGGCCGGCGCATAAATCTTGGTGGCAGTAGAAAGACTGGTCGCGTCATCGAGTGACCAAAGTGTCTTTGCGTTGCCTCCGAGGTCATTGGACATGACGTCCAGGTATACGACCCCCAGCAGGTCTTCAGTGATGGCCGCGGTGCTCGCGCCAATAACACCGGTAGTGAAAATGTCGTCCTGCGCTTGCGCAGTGTTGGAAAGCGAAGTAACGGTGCCGCCGCTGGTCGTTGTGGTGGTAGCCATGTCTTTCTCCCGGAAATGCCATTTTTTTATTTTTAGAATCGTTAGGGACTGCTAACAGGACGATGTCCCGTTCTTGCGCCGCTCAGGTTGTTCTGGGGCGGTACGAGGCGGCCGTCGGACATCGTCGGCCAGCTGACGGGACAAGCGCTGCCGGTAGAGCCGCGCGGGTATTGCGGGGGTGGAAATGTTCGCCGCGCTTGAGCCGCGGATCGCAGGACAAGTCGGGCGAACGTGGACGCCAGCCTGGGGCTGCGCTGCGCATGGCACGCAATAGACTGAGAGTACCCATGTGGAAGGGTCTCCTGGAGAAAGGCTGGGGGAGGCCGTGTTTTGGGGTAGCACCGACTCAGGGATACGGCCTTTCCTGATATCAGTTTGATGTTGTTTAGTTGTGGGGTCAGGCTTTGTAAAGGTGTTAAGCGCAGTTAACAGTGCGACGTGCCAATATTCCGACGGATGGGTATTTTGGTGTCAATATTATGTCGATTTGTTTTTGGCGAATGGGCCGTTAGCGCTCAACAATGGCGTGTCTCGAATGAGCTGAAACCCCAATGGGACGTGGGCTGCCTGAGTCATAAACGTTGGGATACCCATCAAATCTCATCGTCTGTTAGAGAAGCCCCGCCGGAACCTCTGCTTTTGCGGTATTTCCACCAGGTAACGCCCGATCGATCATGCCGGTCTCGATGGCTGCTCGTGGCATACCGTCGAACTCGGCGTCTTCCGGCGCCTGGGTCAGGGTGACACCGCCCTGTTCCTTGATGCGCGACAAGCCGACCGCGCCGTCGGAACCGCTGCCCGAGAGTACTAAGCAGAAGGCGCACTCGAGGTGCACTTGTGCCAGATCGGGCCTCGAACCACGATAGATAGGTGTCATGTATAAAGGCGCGCAGGGTAGGGGAGGTCGCACCTTTACGGCCTTGGGGGACTGCCAGTGGTTTGCCTTGCTCGTGGGCATCGGCCAAATAGCGGGCGGTTTCCTGGCGGGCCTGCTCGAGCGTTATCTTACCGACACGGCCAAGGGTGACGTTCTTGTTCTGTGCCCAGGTGACCCTATAGCTCATGTGCCCCGCTGGGGCGTCATATCAAAGAGAGGTATGGGCATGCTGATGAATTCGCTCTGGCCACAATTGCGTCTGCCGGGGTGCAGTGCTGTTCTATTGGCCGCCCTTGGATGGTTTTGTTCAGGACCTGGGTAGAGGAGAGGAGCGCCTGAACGTTAGCATCAGACCTAGGACGTTTTCATAGAGGCACCCTGGGCTCCTTTATAAGGAAAAGAATTTTCAGGCGGGGGTTGACCGCGTATTTTAATACTGTACTATTCGCCTCCCGCTAGCGAGCAGCTTGATGTTGCTTCTAGTCTAAGTAATTGATTTTATTAGAAAATCAGAAACTTTTAAGGTTGCTACTTGGGGATGTGTGCTGTAGAGTGCGCTCCTCGGTTGAGACGAAAGATCTTAACCAACCGCTCTTTAACAACTGAATCAAGCAATTCGTGTGGGTGCTTGTGGAATCAGACTGATAGTCAATAAGATTATCAGCATCACAAGTTACTCCGCGAGAAATCAAAGATGTAACCAACGATTGCTGAGCCAAGTTTAGGGTTTCTTAAAAACCCAAAGATGTTTGAACTGAAGAGTTTGATCATGGCTCAGAT
>NZ_JACVBJ010000011.1:0-16512 GCF_014852295.1 Pseudomonas sp. PDM10
ATCCCATCCCGAACTCAGCAGTGAAACGATGCATCGCCGATGGTAGTGTGGGGTTTCCCCATGTGAGAGTAGGTCATCGTCAAGATTAAATTCCGAAACCCCTATCTGCGTATGCAGGTAGGGGTTTCGTTTTAGTAGAAGTCACCAATTTTGCCGGCACGTTACGCTGTAACGGGCTGGTCACAGAATTTCTTGACGACCATAGAGCATTGGAACCACCTGATCCCATCCCGAACTCAGCAGTGAAACGATGCATCGCCGATGGTAGTGTGGGGTTTCCCCATGTGAGAGTAGGTCATCGTCAAGATTGAATTCCCAAACCCCTGTCTGCTAACGCAGACAGGGGTTTTGTCGTTCTGGGCTCGCTAAATGTTCAGAAACGTACGCGCAGCCACGTGTTGAGCCAACCGAGATGGCTTCTGTAAAGCGCCTGTACAGCAAACTCAGGTGAGGCATGAACGTGAACAACTGTCATCACAAAAAGACTGAGCCGGCGCTCTGGCACACCGTTCGGCGGGTATCTGGCAGAAATGCCGACCATTTCCTACAAACGCCTAAGTTTTCTCCGGTTTGTGCCGACAGCCTGATGAGACATGCGTGCACCAAAGTAGAGCGCCCCCAGAGCCCTGCCTGCGCTGTTACATGGAATGTTGCAACCCGGAACGCATCCCCACTTTTTGCATAAGAAGTCCCATGAAATGAATCTCAAATTCAGCCATAAAATCCTTCTGGCCGCCTCCGGCGTCGTGGTGCTGGCGTTTGCGTTGTTCACTTTGTACAACGACTATCTGCAGCGAAACACCATCCGTCAAAACCTTGAATCGAGCGTCCAGCAGGCCGGTGACTTGACCGCCAGCAGTGTGCAGAACTGGATGAGCGGCCGCGTGCTGGTGCTGGAAAACCTCGCGCAAAACGTCGCCCATCAAGGCGCCAATGCCGACCTCCCAGGGCTGGTCAGTCAACCGGCCCTGACCTCGAACTTCCAGTTCACCTACGTGGGCCAGGCCAACGGCGTGTTCACTCAGCGCCCGGACGCGAAGATGCCTGACGGTTACGATCCGCGTCAGCGTCCCTGGTACAAACAGGCCGTGGCTGCCGACAAGACCATGCTGACCCCGCCTTACATGGCCGCCGTCGGTGGCCTGGTGGTGACTATCGCCCTGCCGGTGAAAAAGAACGGCGAGTTGCTTGGCGTGGTCGGTGGTGACCTGAGCCTGGAAACGCTGGTGAAGATCATCAACTCGGTGGACTTCGGTGGCATCGGCCACGCATTCCTGGTCAGCGCCGACGGTCAGGTGATCGTCAGCCCGGACAAAGACCAGGTGATGAAAAACCTGAAGGACATCTACCCGAACGCCGGGGTGCGCATCGAGAAGGGCAATCAGGAAGTCACCCTGAACAAGCAGGACCGTATCCTTTCGTTCACGCCGGTCAGTGGTTTGCCGAATGCCGAGTGGTACATCGGTCTGTCGATTGACAAGGACAAGGCCTACGCCCCACTCAGCCAGTTCCGCACTTCTGCGCTGATTGCGATGTTCATCGCCGTGACGGCCATTGCAGTGCTGCTGAGCCTGCTGATCAACGTGCTGATGCGTCCGCTGACCACCATGGGCCGTGCGATGCAGGACATCGCTCAAGGCGAGGGCGACCTGACCCGACGTCTGGCCGTGGAAAGCAAAGACGAATTCGGTGAACTGGGCGGTTCTTTCAACCAGTTCGTGGAGCGAATTCACGCGTCGATTTCCGAAGTGTCGTCGGCCACCCGCCAGGTTCACGACCTGTCGCAACGGGTGATGGCTTCGTCCAACGCCTCGATCGTCGGCTCCGACGAGCAAAGCGCCCGCACCAACAGTGTGGCTGCGGCGATCAACCAGTTGGGCGCCGCCACCCAGGAAATCGCCCGCAACGCCGCCGATGCTTCCCAGCACGCCAGCGGCGCGAGCGAGCAGGCCGATGACGGTCGTCAGGTGGTGGAGAAAACCATTCTGGCGATGACCGAGTTGTCGCAGAAAATCAGTCTGTCCTGCACGCAGATCGAAACGCTGAACGCCAGCACCGACAACATCGGGCACATTCTGGATGTGATCAAAGGTATCTCCCAGCAGACCAACTTGCTCGCGCTCAACGCCGCTATCGAAGCGGCTCGCGCTGGTGAAGCCGGTCGTGGTTTTGCGGTGGTGGCGGACGAGGTGCGTAACCTCGCTCACCGTACTCAGGAATCGGCGGAGGAGATCCACAAGATGATCACCTCGCTGCAGATCGGTTCTCGCGAAGCGGTGACCACCATGAACGCCAGTCAGGTCTCCAGCGAGCAGAGCGTCGAAGTGGCGAACCAGGCCGGTCTGCGTCTGGTCAGCGTGACCCAGCGCATTGGCGAAATCGACGGCATGAACCAATCGGTGGCTGCGGCGACCGAAGAGCAGACGGCGGTGGTGGAAACCCTCAACGTCGACGTTAACCAGATCAACCTGCTGAACCAGCAGAGCGTGGCCAACCTCAATGAAACGTTGAAGGATTGCGATGCGTTGTCCCTGCAGGCGAACCGGTTGAAGCAGTTGGTCGACAGCTTCAAAATCTGATTCATGTCGGTTGGACCGCGTTATCGTTCTTCGCGAGCAAGCCCGCTCCCACATTCAACCGCGTTTCTTCAGTAGAAATCCGGTCAACTTGTGGGAGCGGGCTTGCTCGCAAAAGCGGTGGATGATCACCGCCAAACCAAAGCCTTACGCAAACAGCTTCAACACATTGTTCATCGAGTCATCGGCAAAGCCCTGCACGAAATCCGTGAACCCCGCCAATGCCTCCGCGCCGCCCTGTGCGGGTTCGGCGATGATGGTCCAGGTCGCTCGGGATTTTCCCGTGCCCAGCGGTTCAACACTCATCGCCGCCCACAAATTGGCCACGCCCAATGTGTTGTAAATCGTGGTCCAGGTCATGTTCAGCGCCTGGTCATCCCGGGAGTTGAGTTGCTCGACCACCAGGTTGCCGTCCTTGAAGAATTTCTTGCGCAGGGACGACACGCCTTCGCCGGTCATCTCAATGTGCGACAGCGCCGGAATGAATTGATCGAAGCCGGCAAAGTTACCGACCACTGCCCAGACCTTCTTGGCATCGGCCGGCACTTCCACCGAGGACACCACGTGGCAGCCTTGAGGGTTTTTGATCAGGGTATCGGGTTGTAGGGTTTTCATGGTTTTGCTCCGGTTGAGTGAATCAGATGAAGTTGATTTCTTTGAGGTAGTCGCAGCCGCGACGTAGCAGCGCCGGGGACTTTTCCGGGTAATGCGCGCCCATCTGCCGCACGCCCGCCTGGGCGTTGGCGTGGCCGATCATTGAGATGTCGCCGATGTCTTCCTCGAAGCCGTTGAGGTAGAAACCGAGCACGCCGAACAACGCGTTGTCGCTGTCGACCCGACCCAGTTGCTGCTGCCAGTCGGCGACGCTGACCATGGAAAACTCCCGACCCGCCTCACGGAATGACGCGACGTAGTTGTCCCAGCTCAGAGGTTCGGGGTTGTGCAGGTTGAACACCGCTTTTTCGGCTGAATAACGGCTGGCATGGAAGGCGATGAACCGGGCGAGGAAGTCCACCGGCATCAGGTCGAAATTCAGCGCGAACTCCGGCACCTGGCCGAGCTGGATCGAGCCTTTGAGCATCAGCATTAAGCGATTCTTGTGAGGCTGGCAGACACCGGTGAGGCTGTTGAAACTGATGTTGCCGGGGCGATAAAGATTGACTCGTACACCACGTTCGCGAGCCCGTTCGAGGATCCGCTCACCAACCCATTTGGACAGGTTGTAGCCGTTCTTGATGTAGATCGGCGGGGTCTGCGCGGCGGGCAATTCCAGCACCCGGCCATCGGCGGCAATCGTGCTGGAAGCCGAGAGCGTCGAGACGAAGTTGAAGATCTTCTTGCTACGCCCTTCGCACAACCGAAGGCACTCGAAAATCGGCTCGACGTTGTCTCGCGCCAGCGACTCGTAATCGAGTACGTGATTGACGTTGGCGGCGTTGTGCACCAATGCGCCGAACTGCCGATCCAGTCGCTCGTAAACATCCGCTTCGAGCCCCAATGACGGACGGGTAATGTCCGCCGCATAAACCCGCACCCGGCTCAGGTCCAGATGCTCCAGACGGTTTTCTCGCAACGCATGGGCAAACCGCTCGGCCGCCGATTGCCCACCGCCATCGCGCACCAGGCAGGCGACTTCGCTGGCGCCCCAGGCGAGCAATGCTTCAACGATGTGCACGCCGACAAAGCTGTTGGCGCCGGTAACGATCACCTTGTGCACATCGCCCATGCGGTTGACTGGCAACGGCTGGATATCCAGTTCGCGGAAAGCATCGGCCAAGGCCTTTTCGCTCAACACCTCTTCGGTGCCGGAGCCGCGCACCAAGGTCGCCAACTTGGCGATGGTCGGCAATTCGATGAAGCGGTTGATCGAGATGCTGCGACCAAATTCTTCACGCAAACGTAAAAGCATGCGCGACAGCAGGATCGAGTGGCCGCCCAGGTTGAAGAAACTTTCGTCGGTGGAAATATCGCTGGCCGGCAGCTCCAGCAGCTCGGCCCAGATCTCCAGCAGCAGTGCCTCGTCGGCACTGACGGGCAAGCGCCGCAGCGTGTTTTCGGCCACATTCACGGGCATTGCCAGCAGCGCCTTGCGGTCGACCTTGCCGTTGCTGGCGAACGGCATGCTCGGCAGTTCGGTCCAGGCGGTGGGCTGCATGTAATCCGGTAGAAACTGCATCGCATGAGCCTTCAGCGCTTCGCGAGCAGTGCCGGGTTGATCCTCCTGAGGCTGCGCGAGGAAGGCCAGAATCCGTCGATGACTGTCGATGACCACGGCCACCTGGCGGTATAACTGACTGTCGCGCAAGCAGCGTTCGATCTCTTCCGGCTCGACGCGAAAGCCGCGAATCTTCACCTGATTGTCGCGCCGTCCGCACAGCTCGATGCCATCGCGGGTCCACTTCGCCATGTCGCCGGTGCGGTAGGCGCGCAGGCTCTGGCCATTCGGCAGGCTCAGGTTCAGATAGCGCTCAGCGGTCTGCTGTGGGTTGTTCAGATACCCCAGGCACACCCCTGGCCCGACGATGTACAACTCACCGACGGTTTGCTCGGCCACCGGTTGAAAATCCTCATCGAGAATCAGCACCTGACTGTTGGCGATAGGTGCGCCTAGAGTGCGGTTACTGTCGCCGGTGCGCAGTTGCCGCGCGGTAATCAATACCGTCGCTTCGGTAGGGCCATAGAGGTTGTAGAGGTTGCCCTGACGGGTGAGTTGCTCGATGACGTAGGGTTCGCAGACATCGCCGCCGGTCATCACGTGATCGAGGCATTGCAGTTGATCCAGCGGCAGGATGCTCAACAACGCTGGCGGCAAAAAGGCATGGCTCAGTTGTTGATGGCGGATCAGTTCGACCAGTTGCAACGGATCGCGGCGCTGATCGTCGCCGGGCACGATCAGTTCGGCGCCCTGGAGCAGGGTCGGGAAAATATCGATCAGCGACGAGTCGAAACTCAACGACGAAAATTGCAGCACCCGACTGTGCTCGCTCAGTTGCACATAGTCGGCGTACCACGCGGTGAAGTGCGCGAGGTTGGCCTGGCTGAGCAACACGCCTTTGGGATGGCCGGTGGTGCCCGAGGTATAGAGCGCCATGCACGGCGCCTCTGGATCGGGTCGTTGGCGCATCAAGGGTTGATCGAGATCCACATCGCCAATGTCGATGCAGCTGATGTCGAGTCCCGGCATTTGCGCCGCGAGCGGATGTTCACCGTCATGCAGCAGCAATACTGCCCCGGCGTTTTCCAGAATGTACTGCTGACGTTGCAGCGGATGGCTCGGCTCCAGCGGCAGGTACACCGCGCCACTGCCAAGAATCGCCAGAATCCCCGCATACAACGCGCTGCATTTTGGCAGGCAGATCCCGATCACCAACGGCCCCTGATGCTGAGCGAGCAACGGCTGCAAACGCTGCTGGATGGCGCGGCTGTGGGCGTGCAAATGCCGATAGCTCAGGGACGCGCCGGCAATGTTCAGCGCGGGTCGTTCGGCACACTGGATGAAGCGCTGCTCAAGTCGCTCGATCATCGGGATTTGACTGCGCTCCAGCAGCGCGGGCGCCGCCGTGAGGTTGAGCCGATGGAAAAACGCCAGGCTCTCCAGATAGAGCAGGTTTTCCACGTGCTCGAAGCGAGCGGGAGCCGCAGGATCGGCCAGCAGGAAGTAGTCGGCATCGCGAGAGAACCGGCTGACCAACAGCGCCACGTGATCGACCAGTTCTGCCACTGCCCGCAGGCGCAATGCCTGGCCGTTGCCCGAAGGTTCGTCGGTGATCGGCACGCGAGTGAACAGCGTGGAACCGTAGGTACACAGCAAATCCAGCGGCGGCAGGCCAGAAACTCCAGGTACACCGATACCCAGTTGCAGCGTCAGTCGCGGTGTATTGCCGATGTCTTGAACAGGCAGGCTGGCGTCGTCGATCAGCAAATCAGCGTTACCCAACGGCTGCTCGTCGACGGCCGTCAGCCGCACCAGAGAATGACCGTGTTGTTCAAGTTCCAGCGCCAGGTCGGTCAGGGCCTGGCCTTGTCCAATGAGCAGAATGTCGAGACGTCTCATGATGGGCTCCTCGTTAAACCAGGTAATCGCTGAGGGCGTCTTGCACGCACGGCGAATCGAGCAGCGAACTGCTGCGGAAAAACCGCACGATGTTGGCGACCAGCGGGTGATGGCGATTGATCGGGAAGGCCAGCCCCGACACTTCGCTCTTGAGGGCGTGGCGTGCGGCGTCGCTGATCTGCAAGGACTCGATCAGGCGAAAGTCGAACGACTTCTGGATGTCATTGGTCAGGTAATGGCCGATGAACACCGGCAGGATGTGCGCAATGCATTGGCGGTCTTCCTCGCTCGCGGTGTGCCAGTAGATGCGCACCAGCCGCGCCCAGAACCCGGAGTGGCGACCTTCGTCGAGCAAGTGGTCGGCCATCAGGCCCTTGATCGACTGCTTGACCGTGTCGTCCTTGGCGAACGCTGCGACATCGCCGGTCACGGTGTTCTCGGCGATAGCCACGCAGATCAGTTCCACGGCGCTGCGCAGGTGTTCCGGCGCGAGTGCCACGGCTGCAGGAATGGCTCGGCTGAGTTCGATTTCGTCCGGCAGTTCGATGGGCGTGATGCCGGTCATGGCGACGGTCTGTTGCATGAAATCCATTGCCACCAGTGCGTGGTAATCCTCGTCCACCACCACGGTCATGGCGTCATAGCGACAGGCGAACGGGAAGGCCACGGCGAAGCGGTTCTTGGCGATGCTGCGGGCCGTCTTGTCGACGATTTCGGTTTCGAAAATCACCACGTCGTTGATGAATTTGTAGAGCGTCTGCACCAGCGCAAAGTCGCGCTGCTCCGGGCATTCACGCAGGAAGGTTTCGCTCAGCACCAACGGTTGGCGGCTCAGCGGGTAGATCAGTTTGTCGTCGTTCTCCAGCACTCGCCGGGGACGGGTACGGATGGTCGCGCGGCTTTCCCAGGCGTCGGCGAAGGATTGGTAGTCGGCGGCGTTCATGCGTTCACCTCGGCAACCGGTTCGCTCATGCTCAGGCGCAGGCCGTCCCATAAGGCGATGCGGCTTTCCACTGCAGCGATGGCGCTGGCGTAGACGTCTTCTTCGCGTTGCGGATCGCCATCGACCAGCCGGGCGAGGAGTTTTTCAGCGGCGGGGCCGTGGTCTTCGGAATCGACTTCGATGTGCCGTTCGAGGTAGTAACGAAAGGTCGGAGCCTGTTCGATGCCGATGCCCCAGTCATCAAGAATTCGCTGGAACATCTGCGGGATGACGCTCTCGCGACCATGCAGGAATGCCGCCGCAACGCTGTGCCCCGGCGCATGCAGGGCGGTGTGCAACGTGTTGCGCACGAACTGCGCTGCCGCCGGGTCGACGTCCACGCTTTGCAGCGCCACGTCGTAACTCACGCCTTCTTTTTGCAGCGCGACGAAGCGTTCGACCACCGCCGTGCTGGCGCCGACTTCGCGCATGGCATCCAGGTACAACTCGAAATGGCTGTAGTGACCCTGGGCTGGGCGATCATCGGACTCTTCACCCAGCACAATTTCATTGATCAGCCGCGCCGCTTGCGGGTCTCTTGGCGGTAACCAGGGAAGCTGCACGCAGGTGAGCTCCTGTTGCAGACGTTTGGTCAGCGACATGAAATCCCACACCGCAAAGACATGGGTTTCCATGAAACGTTGAAGCACCGACAGCGAATGAATTTCGGAGAAGATCGGATGTGCACTAAGTTCTGCTTTCTTCTGGTGGAGACGGTCTTTAGTCGGTTTCATGGGCGAGCCTCTAAGTGAGTTGGATATACCGTTGCGGTTTAATGAATAAGCGATCGTTAGTTAAAGCTTTCTGCTGGCGAGCAGAGGCCTCAAGCGAATTGATATGGGTAAGTTGCTATGCGTCGTTAAGTGACGGCCTGACGCCTGTATTCAAGGCGGCGGAGAAAAACTAATACATGAATAAAGTGTCGGGCAAGTTATTTTTATATTATTTGAAAGTTCAACTTTATCGCGCGCGACAAGTTCCAATAAAACTTTTAATTTTAGTTTTATTTGGGTGTAGTTACTCCTTCCGGCTTATATAAGTCAGAATTAAAATGAAGAGTGAATGCCTCACTCGAAGTAACTTTCTAACTGAGTCATTGAAGTGAAATAGGGGGGCGGAAGTTGACTGGGATCAACGTCGGTTCTTCCTTTCCCGTGGCAAGACTCCTTCCGTAGGTTCTTGGTGCGGGGACTGCTCCGCTCGTGCGGTGCGTCGCCCGTTCATTGTTCGTTGGCAGGCCAAGAGTGAGCGTAAATCACGACAGCCGCCATCACCGGCGCGTCATCGACTCTGAGTCATTGTTGGTCTTGAGAGGGGTAAATCGAGGGCAGAGCTTTGGAGAGGGGCGTCGCGCAGCGCGGCAAGCGAGAACGAGCAGTTCAATCTGCTCGCTCAGGTTTACCGACGTGGGTTACTTGGAGGTTTTCTTGTTCAGCGCTTCGGGGCTGTTGAGGTAGCGTGTGATGACTTCGACACCCCGGTTGAGGTGATGTTCGAGCAACTTCACCGCGCGCTCGACGTCCCGGTTTTCGACGGCCAGCAAGAGCGCCTGGTGGTCTTCCTGGGACAGTTTGCCCAGGCCCATGGCTTCCAGGTTGAAGCGCAGGAAGCGCTCCTCTTCGTTCAATCCGTCTTCCACCAGTCTCAATAGCCGTTGGTTAGGCGCCTTGCAGTACAGCGCCATGTGGAAGAGCCGATTGAGCCGGCCGATTTCGGTGTAGTCGTTTTGCGTTTCCAGTTCGTCGATGTAGCGGGCAGCCTGTTCGAGATCCTCATCAACGAGTAACGGGATCGACAGGCGCAACGCTTCGGATTCCAGCAGGATCCGCAGTGCATAGGTTTCCACGGCATCGCCCTGAACCAGCGGTGCGACCACTGCACCTTTATGGGCGATGACGTTGAGCAGCGCCTGGGCTTCGAGCTGGCGCAAGGCTTCGCGCACCGGCATGCGGCTGACACCGAAAAGATCGGCCAAATCTTGCTGACGCAGGGCGGTGCCGCAGGGAATGCGACCGTCGAGAATGGCCGAACGCAGCGTTTCTTCGATCACCGAGCGTGCCAAGTGAGCGGGAATCGGCCCGTTGACCTTGATGCTGTTCAGAGGATTGGGCTTCTGTGTCACAACTACGCACCCTGTTTGAGTGAAATAAATTTGGATCCAAGGGGACACTAGTGACTGCCTGACAGGTTGTCAAACGGACAAAAGGTCGCCCCTGACGTGGCCCCGATGTTTTTTATTGCACCTGCCATACAAAGTTTAGCGCGCCAGCAGTGATCTCACCGTGCCATTGTCTTTTACCGGGCTAACCTGCACCATCGACCCATTTCCACTTGCCTGATCTGGATGCCTCGCATTGGCGGTACGTTTCGCGATCCCTCGGACTTTGCGCTGGTTGTGCTGCGCGTTGCTGCTGGCCGGCGTTATGCTGGGCGGGCTGCATGCCGATTGGGATTTTTCGCTGATCAGCCGTCGCGCGCAGGCATTGTACGGGCCATTGGGCGAAGGACAGCCACGCATTGATGCCTGGCAGCACTTATTGGTCACGCAAAAGCAAGTTGGCGAGCTCGAACAGCTTAAAGTGGTCAATCAATTCTTCAACAAACAGATGCATTACGAGGAAGACATCGACCTGTGGCACGAGGTCGATTATTGGGAAACACCCATCGAGGCTCTTTGGAAGGGCGCCGGCGATTGCGAAGATTACGCGATCGCCAAGTATTTCAGCCTGCGTCATCTCGGCGTCGCCAGTGACAAGCTGCGTATTACTTACGTCAAGGCCTTGCGCCTGAATCGGGCGCACATGGTGTTGACCTACTACTCAAGCCCCGAGGCCATGCCGCTGGTACTCGACAGCCTGATCGATGCGATCAAACCGGCCAGCCAGCGAACCGATTTGCTGCCGGTCTACTCTTTTAATGCCGAAGGGTTGTGGTTGCCGGGCGCCAAGGGCAACAAGAAAGTTGGTGACACCAAACGCCTGTCTCGTTGGCAGGATGTGTTGAAGAAAATGCAGGCCGAAGGTTTCCCGGTCGAGACGACTAACTAGGAGCACGCGCTCAGATGTCTTTGTTCAAACAGCTGTTGATCGCTATCTGTCTGTTCCTGGTGATCGCCTTCACCGGTAGCTTCGTGGTCAGCCTGGAAAGCTCGCGCACCCAATACGTCAACCAGCTGCGCTCCCACGCCCAGGATGCCGCGACGGCATTGGCGCTGTCCCTGACACCGAACATCGACGACCCGGCGATGGTCGAGTTGCTGGTCAGTTCGATCTTCGACAGCGGTTATTACGCGAGCATCCGCGTGGTCGACCTCAAGACCGATCAGACGCTCGTCGAGCGCAGCGGCATTCCAGCGGTGAACAACGTGCCGGACTGGTTCGTCAAAATGATCGGGCTGGAAGCAGCCGGTGGTGATGCCCTCGTCAGCCGTGGCTGGGAGCAGGCGGCGCGGGTCGAGGTGGTCAGCCACCCGATGTTCGCGTTGGCCAAGCTCTGGCAGAGCGCGCTGGGCAGTCTTGGCTGGTTGCTGATCTGCGGTGCGGTGAGCGCGGTGCTGGGCGCGCTGTTGTTGCGTCGGCAACTGAAGCCGCTGGATTACATGGTCAAGCAATCTCACGCCATCGCTCGCCGCGAATTCCTCAGCCTGCCGCAACTGCCGCGCACGCCGGAACTGCGGCGAGTCGTGCAGGCCATGAACCAGATGGTCGAGAAGCTTAAGGCGCTGTTCCAGGAACAGGCCGAGCGCAGTGAAAAACTGCGGGCTGAGTCCTATCAGGACAACCTGACGGGGCTGGCCAACCGTCGTTATTTCGAGATGCAATTGAACGCCCGAGTGAGCAATCCGGAGCAGGCGAGTTCCGGTTATTTGCTGCTATTGCGGGTCAGTGACCTGGCCGGGTTGAACCAGCGGTTGGGTGGTCAACGCACTGACCAGTTGTTGAAAGCGGTTGGCGAGCAGTTGTCCCGAGAGTGCGCCAAATACCCGGAAACTCTGAACCTCGTGACGCGGATTCGCGGCGGTGAGTTTGCCGTGTTGGCGCCGGGGCTGGTGCGCGAAGAAGCGCTGCAACTGGCGCAGAACCTCGACAGTGCCTTGGCGAGCCTGCACGCGACGGGCGCCACCGATGTGGCCTCGGTGGCCTCGATCGGGCTGGCGCCGTTTGCGTATGGCGACTCCCCGCAAGCGGTGCTTGGGTTGGGCGATCAGGCGTTGGCTCAGGCAGAAGGCCAGGGCGATTCGAGCTGGGTCTGCCTGGATCACAGCGCCTCGGCCAGCGTCGGCGATGACCATCATGCCTGGCATAAATTGCTGGATCAGGCGTTGAATCAGCGGCGTTTCGAGCTGTATTTCCAGCCGGTGGTGGCCGCCCAGGACACGCAGTTGGTGCTGCATTACAAGGTGCTGTCGCGTTTGATCGACGACGAGGGCCAGACCATTCCCGCCGGGCGCTTCCTGCCGTGGCTCGAGCGTTTTGGCTGGACCGCGCGACTTGATCGGCTGATGTTGGAGCTGGTGCTTGAGCAAATGGCCGGCCATGTAGAATCGCTGGCGCTGAACCTGTCTTCGGCGACGTTGGCCGATCCGCAGGCGTTGAATAAAGTCTTTGAGATCCTGCGTCAGCATTCGGATCTCGGGGAGCGATTGACCCTGGAAATCGGTGAGGAACAGTTGCCGGAGCAAGCCGTGCTGGAAGAGCTGACGCGACGTCTGCACGAACTCGGGTTCTCCCTGAGCCTGCAACGCTTTGGCGGGCGCTTCAGCATGATCGGCAACCTGGCGCGGCTTGGGTTGGCGTATCTGAAGATCGACGGCAGCTACATCCGGGCGATTGATCAGGAGAGCGACAAGCGCCTGTTCATCGAGGCAATTCAGCGGGCGGCGCACAGCATCGATTTGCCGTTGATTGCCGAGCGGGTCGAGACGGAAGGGGAGTTGATGGTGATTCGCGAGATGGGGTTGTATGGGGTTCAGGGGCAATTGTTTGGTGAGCCGAAGCCTTGGCAGTAACCGATCGTTCCCACGCTCTGCGTGGGAATGCAGCCCGTGACGCTCTGCGTCACATCAGTGTCAGACACAACGCCAGCGGTGAGGCTGGAACGCGGAGCGTCCCGAGAGGCATTCCCACGCAGAGCGTGGGAACGATCAGCGTCGGGGGTTAGATCAACCCCGTCTCATCATCATCGATCAATTGACTCAACCCGCCCAACGCCTCACGGGCCTGGGTCCGGTCCATCAGCTTGGCTTGTGCGGCCGGCGGCAGGTCGGTGACGCGGATCACGCCTTTGCTGGTCAGCACCTGGATCAAGTCGTCGAGTACCCGGATCATTTCCAGGTCGCTCTGTTTGAGCTGTTTGAGGCTGGTTTCCACCACTTCGTGGGCATACCAGTCCTGGATTTCATGGTGATCGGCCGGCAGCGTTTCCGTGGCCTCGGCGTAGGCCGTGGCTTCCACGCGCACTAACTGACCTTGCGCATCGCGTTGCACGTAGAACATTGAACATCCCTCGGAAATGGACCCGCATCATGCTTTCAGCAGCATAGGCCAACTGGACGCGAGTATGCGGTGCGGCGACGAAATCGTCACCGGGGTGTTGGGCGCAAACGTGACGGCCACCCCATAAGGGTGGCCGTTTTTCGTTGGATCAGCTGTTGTTGTGATCGATTTTGATGGTCGGGTCACTGCCGGCAATCAACGAGTTGATGCTGGCGCTGGACCAGTTGTTGCCTTCCAGTTTGATCGTCACATCGGGTTGCGCCGCTGCAGCGTCAGCGCCGTTGAACTTGCCGGCGGAGCTGACTTGCAGGGACGAAACGCCGTCCACGGTGGTGATCTTCAGGAAGTTGTCGATGGTGCTGCCGGTTTCCCCCTGCAGCAGATCGTGCAGGTCGATGCGATCACCCTCGCTGGCCTTGAAGTCCTTGATCACGTCGCTGCCAGTGTCACCGGCCTTCCAGACGAAGGTGTCGGCACCCGAGCCACCGATCAGAAGATCGTTGCCCTGACCGCCCATCAGCGAATCGTTACCGCTGCCACCGAGCAGGATGTCATTGCCCTTGCCGGCGTCTAGGAGGTCGTTGCCACCCTGGCCGAAGAGTATGTCATTGCCGGTACCGCCCAGCAGTGAATCATTACCGTCATGCGCCCCGGACACATCGAACGCGGTGTAGTGCTCGGTGATGAACTGGTGCACGTTGCTGGTGGTGACTTTGCTGACGTCCACGCCGGTTTGCTGGGCGACGAACGCCTGCATCGCCTGATAACCCTCGCCGGCAATGCCGTTGAAACTCACCAGGTCGCCGAACAGGATGTCGTTGCCGTCACCGCCATTGACCGTGTCGGAACCTGGTTGCGTCGCTTCGGTGTGACCGATGATCGAGTTGGCCAAGTTACTCGGATCAATGTTGGTTTGCGGCGTATGGTCCGAGTCGTACGGGCTCAAGTCGGCAAGGGTGACGCCCTTGTTCAGACCAATGGCTTCAACGTTGGACACATTGCTCAGCAGCGCGAAGCTGGAGGCGGAGTTGTCGACAATCGTCTGATCACTGCCGCTGCCCGTCGTGTAGGACAACTCGTAAGTACCGTCGCCTTGAGCGTGTACGGTTCCCACGTCACTGGCTTTCCAGCTCTTGGAGCCGTTTAAGGTGTACAGCGTCGCATTCCCTTCACTGTCGATGGTCAGTTTGTGAGTACTGTCGATTGTCGTGGAGAAGGTATCTCCCGGCTTGTAATTGCTGGTTTTCACCACGTCATCGAGCTTCACGTTGCCGTACAGCGTCGGGTTGGTCTGTTCGCCACTCTGGTAGTAGTTCGGCTGGCCGTCGGTGATGAAGTACGTGAGGTTCTTCGCCCCGGTGTTGGCCACGGCGTCAGCGCTCTGGAACCAATTGGCCGTGGTTTTGAATACATCTTCGTAGTTGGTCACACCGCCGGACGACATCGAGTCCAGTACCGATTTGAGCGCGGTCAGGGCGTTCGGATCGTTCAGGTTGACCGATACCGACTTGTTGACCTGGGTATCGAAGTCCACCAGGAAGATGTTCACGGTGCCCGAGTTGCCGCCCATGCTCTGCTTGAGGGTGTTGAACACCGAGGTCAGCGAGTCCTTGGCTGAGTTGATCGACGACGCGCTCATGCTGCCCGAGCTGTCGACCATGAACGCGATGTTGTAATTGGTGCCCGGCACCACGGTCAGCCCGCCGATGTCGGCGACCATGATGTCGTTGCCGCTGGTGCCGGTGATGGTGTCATCAGCCGCCGTGGCGGTGACAGCGTTGTAGACCGCGGGATTGATCGTGATCGGAATCTGTATCGAACTGGTGGCCGAATCACCCTGGCTTTCGGTCGAGACGGCCGTAACGGTCAGCGTGTTGGTACCGGTGGCGTACGGTGCCGGGGTGTAGCTCAACTTGCTCACATCCCACCCGCTGAGGTCGACAACAGCGTTACCGGTCGTGCCTGTGAAGGTGTGCGTGCCGTCGGTCAGGGTCGCACCTGCCGGGATGCCGCCGATGGTGGTGATGGTCTGGGTTTCAGAACCATCAGTGTCCGGCGACGTTACCTTCAAGCCCAACGCAATGCTGCTGTTCTCGGCCACCTGAGTCGTGGTGGCGGTCACGATCGGTGCATCTGCGACCGCGGTCACATTGATTTCCAGGGTGGTGTGTGAACCGGTGCTGGTGGTGTAGGTCACCGTCGGAACCTGGCCGCTCCAGTTGCTGACCGGGGTGAAGGTGTAAGCCCCGTTTGCCGCAAGCACCAAGGTGCCGATGTTGGCGATGGTCGCCGTGGCGCCTGCCGTGTACTCGGTGCCACCCACCGTGAACTTGGCCACGCTCAGGACGTTATCCACATCGCGGTCGTTAGTCAGTACGTTACCGGTAGCGATCTTGTCCTCGAGAACTGTGTTGATGTCGGCAGTCAGCACACTCGGGTCATCAACCGGGGTAACGCTGATGTTCAAGGTCGAGGTGACGTTGCTGCCCGAACCGTCGGTGACGGTGTAGCTGACCGTCGGCACTGTGCCGTTGTAGTTGGCGGTCGGAGTGAAGGCGTACGCACCGCTCGCCCCGATCACCAGGGTGCCGACGTTGGCGATATTCGCCGTGGCGCCTGCTGCGTAAGTAGTCCCGCCGATGGTGAAGTTGACCACGCTGACCGGGCCGTCGACGCTGCTCGTGCCGGTGAGGACGCTGCCGGTAATGGCGGTGTCTTCCAGGGTGGAGATCGTTTCGCTGGCGTCGATGAAGTTGTCGTTCACCGGGGTGACGCTGATGTTCAGGGTCGAGGTAACGTTGCTGCCCGAACCATCGGTGACGGTGTAGCTGACCGTCGGCACCGTGCCGTTGTAGTCGGCGGCCGGGGTGAAGGTGTAAGCCCCGTTCGCCCCGATCACCAGGGTGCCGACGTTGGCGATGGTCGCCGTGCTGCCTGCCACATAAGTGGTCGCACCGACAGTGAAGTTGACCACGCTGACCGGGCCGTCGACGCTCGAAGTACCCGCCAACACATTGCCGGTAGCCAAGGTGTCTTCGTTAACGGTGACGGTTTCGCTGGCGTCGATGAAGTTGTCGTTGACCGGGGTGACGCTGATGTTCAGGGTCGAGCTGACGTTGCTGCCCGAACCATCGGTGACGGTGTAGCTGACCGTCGGCACCGTGCCGTTGTAGTCGGCGGCCGGGGTGAAGGTGTAAGCCCCGTTCGCCCCGATGACTAGGGTGCCGACGTTGGCGATGGTCGCCGTGCTGCCTGCCACATAAGTGGTCGTACCGACGGTGAAGTTGACCACGCTGACCGGGCCGTCGACGCTCGAAGTACCCGCCAACACATTGCCGGTAGCCAAGGTGTCTTCGTTAACGGTGACGGTTTCGCTGGCGTCGATGAAGTTGTCGTTGACCGGGG
>NZ_JACVBJ010000012.1:0-6924 GCF_014852295.1 Pseudomonas sp. PDM10
GAAGGTGTAAGCCCCGTTCGCCCCGATCACCAGGGTGCCGACGTTGGCGATGGTCGCCGTGCTGCCTGCCACATAAGTGGTCGCACCGACAGTGAAGTTGACCACGCTGACCGGGCCGTCGACGCTCAAAGTGCCCGACAGTACGCTGCCGGTAGCCACGGAGTCTTCGTTAACGGTGACGGTTTCGCTGGCGTCGGTGAAGCTGTCGTCGACCGGGGTGACGCTGATGTTCAAGGTCGAGGTGACATTACTGCCCGAACCATCGGTGACGGTGTAGCTGACCGTCGGCACCGTGCCGTTGTAGTCGGCGGCCGGGGTGAAGGTGTAAGCACCGCTCGCCCCGATGACCAGGGTGCCGACGTTGGCGATGGTCGCGGTTTCACCGGCCTGGTACTGGGTACCGCCAACCGTGAAATTGAGCACGCTGACCGGGCCGTCGACGCTGTTGGTGCCGGTGAGGACGCTGCCGGTCACCAGGGCGTCTTCGCTGGTGGTCACGGTTTCGCTGATGTCGGTGAAGCTGTCGTCGACCGGGGTGACGCTGATGTTCAGAGTCGAGCTGACGTTGCTACCCGAACCGTCGGTGACGATGTAGCTGACCGTCGGAACCGTGCCGTTGTAGTCGGCGGCCGGCGTGAAGGTGTAAGCCCCGTTCGCCCCGATGACTAGGGTGCCGACGTTGGCGATAGTCGCCGTGGCGCCTGCCACATAAGTGGTCGCACCGACGGTGAAGTTGACCACGCTGACCGGACCGTCGACGCTCGAAGTACCCGCCAACACGTTGCCGGTGGCCAAGGTGTCTTCGTTAACGGTGACGGTTTCGCTGACGTCGGTGAAGCTGTCGTCGACCGGGGTGACGCTGATGTTCAGCGTCGAGGTAACGTTGCTGCCCGAACCGTCGGTGACGGTGTAGCTGACCGTCGGCACCGTGCCGTTGTAGTCGGCGGCCGGGGTGAAGGTGTAGACGCCATTGGCGCCAAGCTCCAGTGTGCCGACGTTGGCGAGCGTCGCGGTTTCACCGGCCTGGTACTGGGTACCGCCAACCGTGAAATTGAGCACGCTGACCGGGCCGTCGACGCTGTTGGTGCCGGTGAGGACGCTGCCAGTGACTGGGGCATCTTCGCTGGTGGTCACGGTTTCGCTGATGTCGGTGAAGCTGTCGTCGACCGGGGTGACGCTGATGTTCAGGGTCGAGCTGACGTTGCTGCCGGAACCATCGGTGACGGTGTAACTGACCGTCGGCACCGTGCCGTTGTAGTCGGCGGCCGGCGTGAAGGTGTAAGCCCCGTTCGCCCCAATGACCAGGGTGCCGACGTTGGCGATGGTCGCCGTGCTGCCTGCCACATAAGTGGTCGTACCGACGGTGAAGTTGACCACGCTGACCGCGCCGTCGACGCTCGAAGTACCCGCCAACACATTGCCGGTGGCCAGAGTGTCTTCGTTAACCGTAACGGTTTCGCTGATATCGGTGAAGCTGTCGTCGACTGGGGTGACGCTGATATTCAGCGTCGAGCTGACATTGCTGCCCGAACCGTCGGTGACGGTGTAGCTGACCGTCGGCACGCTGCCGTTGTAGTCGGCGGCCGGCGTGAAGGTGTACGCCCCGTTCGCCCCAATGACCAGGGTGCCGACGTTGGCGATAGTCGCCGTGGCGCCTGCCACGTAAGTGGTCGCACCGACGGTGAAATTGACCACGCTGACCGGGCCATCCACGCTCGATGTACCCGACAACACGTTGCCGGTAGCCAAGGTGTCTTCGTTAACAGTAACGGTTTCACTGGCATCGATGAAGTTGTCGTTCACCGGCGTAACGCTGATGTTCAGCGTCGAGGTAACGTTGCTGCCCGAACCGTCGGTGACGGTGTAGCTGACCGTTGGAACCGTGCCGTTGTAGTCGGCGGCCGGGGTGAAGGTGTAAGCCCCGTTCACCCCGATGACCAGGGTACCGACGTTGGCAATGGCCGCCGTGCTGCCTGCCACATAAGTGGTCGTACCGACGGTGAAGTTGAGCACGCTGACCGGGCCGTCGACGCTCGAAGTACCCGCCAACACGCTGCCGGTGGCCACGGAGTCTTCGTTAACGGTGACGGTTTCGCTGACGTCGGTGAAGTTGTCGTTGACCGGCGTAACGCTGATGTTCAGCGTCGAGGTAACGTTGCTGCCCGAACCGTCGGTGACGGTGTAGCTGACCGTCGGCACCGTGCCGTTGTAGTCGGCGGCCGGCGTGAAGGTGTAAGCCCCGTTCGCCCCGATCACCAGGGTGCCGACGTTGGCGATAGTCGCCGTGCTGCCTGCCACATAAGTGGTCGCACCGACAGTGAAGTTGACCACGCTGACCGGGCCGTCGACGCTCGAAGTGCCCGACAGCACGCTGCCGGTAGCCACGGAGTCTTCGTTAACGGTGACGGTTTCGCTGGCGTCGGTGAAGTTGTCGTTCACCGGCGTAACACTGATGTTCAGGGTACTGCTCGAGCCGGTGTTGGTGGTGTATGTCACCTGTGGAACGTTGCCATTCCAGTCGGCAGCCGGCTGGAAGGTGTAGTCGCCGTTGCTGGCGATGATCAGCGTTCCGACACCGCTAATGGTCGCGGTCTGGCCCGCCGTGAAGCTGCCGTTGACTCCGGTCACGTTGAAGCTGGTGACGCTCAGGACGTTATCGACATCGCTGTCGTTGCCCAGCACGTTGCCGGTCGCGTTGTGGTCTTCGTCGACGGTGATCTTGTCCGCCTGCAGCACGCTTGCGTCATCGACGGCACCGACATGCACCACCAACGGCAGCGAGGTGCTGGCGCTTGGGGCATCGCCGTCTTTGGCGGTGGCCGTCACGGTCAGGGGGATGTCGCCATTGAAGTTCGTCGGCGGTGTCAGCTTGAGTGTGGACAGGTTCCAACCAGTAATGTCCACCGACGTCGAGCCGTCGGCAGCATTGAAGGTGTGGGTGCCGTCGGTGAGCCTGGAGCCCGTCGGCAAGCCGTTCAGGGTGAGAGTGAGTGTTTCCGAACCATCGACGTCGTTGGTGTGGGCCTGGATGGTCGACAACAGGATCGCGTGGTCTTCAAGGCCCGAGTTGAGCACCTGGGTGACATCGATGTTGTCCAGCACGCCGCCCAGGCTATTTCTGTCCCCGGCGCGGAACTCGAGTTTCTGGTTGCCATCGGCAGTGACCGGAATGTCGAAACTGTAGTGCTGCATGCCGGTGGTCGTGGTGTTCAAGGTGCCAATGAGTTGGCCGCCCCAGTACACATTGATGTGCGAATTCACCACACCTGCACGCGGTGCATAGTCGAACGACACGTTATAGGTGCTGCCGGCCTTGGCATCGATAGTGGTGTAGAGGTTGCTCGCATCGCCGGCGTTGCGCTCCAGTTCAATGACCTGGTTATCGCCCCCGGCACCATAGACGCTGGCCTTGCCGATTTCGACCATGCCACCGCTGTTGTCAGTGTGCCAAACGCCGTTGCCGAGCTGGCTGACATTGACGTCGCCAACGGCGCCGTTCAGAGCGACTTCCTGGAAGTCGGTCGAGACGACCGTACCGCCACCCGTCAGTGACAGGCTTGGGGTATCGGTTATTGGCGCGACGACAATGGTGCCGGTTGCCGAAGACGCAGAGGGCATGCCCTGGTTATCGGTCGAGGTGTAGGTAAATTGGGTGGTGCCACTCCAGTCGCCGGTAGGCTTGAAGTAAACCGTAGCGCCGTTGGCGGTTGCGGAGATGACACTGCTGGCGGTCAACGCGATGGTCCCGGCGGCGTCAGCGTAAAACACACCGTTGGCCGGCAGGCTGGTCAGGTTGAAGTGCCCGACAGTGCCGTCGATGTCATTGCCGCCAAGTTGCACAGCGATCAACTGATCTTCATTACCAGTGGCCGAGGTAGTGCTGACGGTCGGAGCGTCGTTGACCGAGTTGACCGTGATGTCCAGCGTGCTGCTGGAATTGGTGTTGGTGGTGTAGCTGATCTGCGGAGCGGTGCCATTCCAGTTCGCCGTTGGGGTGAAACTGTAGTCGCCATTGGCGGCGATAGTCACTGTGCCGACGCCGGCGATCGTTGCGACTTGACCGGCGGTGAAGGAGCCGGTGACGCCTTGTACGGTGAATGTCGCGACACTCAGAGCATTGTCGACATCGCTGTCATTGCCGAGCACGTTACCGGTTGCAACGTGGTCTTCATCGACAGTGTTGGTATCCGCAGTCAGGACGCTTTGGTCGTCGACCGGGGTAACACTGATGTTCAGGGTCGAAGTGACATTGCTGCCGGAACCGTCGGTGACGGTGTAGCTGACCGTCGGCACCGTGCCGTTGTAGTTGGTTGCCGGGGTGAAGGTATAGGCGCCGTTCGTTCCGATCACCAAGGTGCCGACGTTGGCGATAGTCGCCGTGCTGCCGGCGGCGTAGGTGGTTTCGCCGATGGTGAAGTTGACCACGCTGACCGGGCCGTCGACGCTGCTGGTGCCGGTGAGCACGCTGCCGTTGACCGGAGCGTCTTCGGAGGTGGTCACGGTTTCGCTGATGTCGGTGAAGCTGTCGTCGACCGGGGTGACGCTGATGTTGAGGGTCGACGTGACGTCAGCGCCGGAGCCGTCGGTGACGGTATAGCTGACCGTCGGCACCGTGCCGTTGTAGTTGGCCGCTGGGGTAAAGGTGTAAGCCCCGTTCGTTCCGATCACCAGGGTGCCGACGTTGGCGATAGTCGCGGTGTCACCGGCCTGGTACTGAGTACCGCCGACCGTGAAATTAACTACGCTAACCGGGCCATCGACGCTCGACGTCCCGGTGAGGACGCTGCCGGTCACCAGAGCGTCTTCGCTGGTGGTCACGGTTTCGCTGGCATCGGTGAAGCTGTCATCAACCGGGGTGACGCTGATGGTGAGGGTCGAGGTGACGTCAGAACCAGAGCCGTCGGTGACGGTGTAGCTGACCGTCGGCACCGTGCCGTTGTAGTTGGCCGCCGGGGTAAAGGTGTACGCCCCGTTAGCTCCGATCACCAGGGTGCCGACATTGGCGATAGTCGCGGTGTCACCGGCCTGGTACTGAGTACCGCCGACCGTGAAATTAACTACGCTGACCGGGCCGTCGACGCTCGACGTATCGGTAAGCACGCTGCCGGTCACCAGAGCGTCTTCGCTGGTGGTCACGGTTTCGCTGATGTCGGTGAAGCTGTCGTCGACCGGGGTGACGCTGATGTTGAGGGTCGAGGTGACGTCAGAACCGGAACCGTCGGTGACGGTGTAGCTGACCGTCGGCACCGTGCCGTTGTAGTTGGCCGCCGGGGTAAAGGTATAAGCGCCGTTCGTTCCGATCACCAGGGTGCCGACATTGGCGATAGTCGCGGTGTCACCGGCCTGGTACTGAGTACCGCCGACCGTGAAATTAACTACGCTGACCGGGCCGTCGACGCTCGACGTATCGGTAAGCACGCTGCCGGTCACCAGAGCGTCTTCGCTGGTAGTCACGGTTTCGCTGATGTCGGTGAAGCTGTCGTCGACCGGGGTGACGCTGATGTTCAGGGTCGAGGTGACGTCAGAACCGGAACCGTCGGTGACGGTGTAGCTGACTGTTGGCACCGTGCCGTTGTAGTTGGCCGCCGGGGTGAAGGTATAAGCGCCGTTCGTTCCGATCACCAGGGTGCCGACATTGGCGAGGGTCGCGGTGTCACCGGCCTGGTACTGAGTACCGCCGACCGTGAAATTAACTACGCTGACCGGGCCATCGACGCTCGACGTTCCGGTGAGGACGCTGCCGTTGACCGGAGCGTCTTCGGAGGTGGTCACGGTTTCGCTGATGTCGGTGAAGCTGTCGTCGACCGGGGTGACGCTGATGTTCAGGGTCGAAGTGACGTCAGCGCCGGAACCGTCGGTGACGGTGTAGCTGACCGTCGGCACCGTGCCGTTGTAGTTGGCGGCCGGGGTGAAGGTGTACGCCCCGTTCGTTCCGATGGTCAGGGTGCCGACATTGGCGAGGGTCGCGGTGTCACCGGCCTGGTATTGAGTACCGCCGACCGTGAAATTAACTACGCTGACCGGGCCGTCGACGCTCGACGTATCGGTAAGTACGCTGCCGGTTACTGGGGCGTCTTCGCTGGTGGTTACGGTTTCGCTGGCATCGGTGAAGCTGTCATCAGCCGGGGTGACGCTGATGTTCAGGGTCGAAGTGACGTCAGAACCTGAACCGTCGGTGACGGTGTAGCTGACCGTCGGCACCGCACCGTTGTAGTTGGCCGCCGGAGTGAAGGTGTAAGCGCCGTTCGTTCCGATCACCAAGGTGCCGACATTGGCGAGGGTCGCGGTGTCACCGGCCTGGTATTGAGTACCGCCGACCGTGAAATTAACTACGCTGACCGGGCCGTCGACGCTCGACGTATCGGTAAGCACGCTGCCGGTTACTGGGGCGTCTTCGCTGGTGGTCACGGTTTCGCTGGCATCGGTGAAGCTGTCATCAACCGGGGTGACGCTGATGTTCAGGGTCGAGGTGACGTCAGAACCAGAGCCGTCGGTGACGGTGTAGCTGACCGTCGGCACCGTGCCGTTGTAGTTGGCCGCCGGAGTGAAGGTGTAAGCGCCGTTCGTTCCGATGGTCAGGGTGCCGACATTGGCGAGGGTCGCGGTGTCACCGGCCTGGTATTGAGTACCGCCGACCGTGAAATTAACTACGCTGACCGGGCCGTCGACGCTCGACGTATCGGTAAGTACGCTGCCGGTTACTGGGGCGTCTTCGCTGGTGGTTACGGTTTCGCTGGCATCGGTGAAGCTGTCATCAACCGGGGTGACGCTGATGTTCAGGGTCGAAGTGACGTCAGAACCTGAACCGTCGGTGACGGTGTAGCTGACCGTCGGCACCGCACCGTTGTAGTTGGCCGCCGGAGTGAAGGTGTAAGCGCCGTTCGTTCCGATCACCAAGGTGCCGACATTGGCGAGGGTCGCGGT
>NZ_JACVBJ010000014.1:0-1662 GCF_014852295.1 Pseudomonas sp. PDM10
TAGATCGTTCTTTAAAAATTTGGGTATGTGATAGAAAGATAGACTGAACGTTACTTTCACTGGTAACGGATCAGGCTAAGGTAAAATTTGTGAGTTGCTCTTTGAGCAAGAATCGAATTTTCGGCGAATGTCGTCTTCACAGTATAACCAGATTGCTTGGGGTTATATGGTCAAGTGAAGAAGCGCATACGGTGGATGCCTTGGCAGTCAGAGGCGATGAAAGACGTGGTAGCCTGCGAAAAGCTTCGGGGAGTCGGCAAACAGACTTTGATCCGGAGATGTCTGAATGGGGGAACCCAGCCATCATAAGATGGTTATCTTAAGCTGAATACATAGGCTTAAGAGGCGAACCAGGGGAACTGAAACATCTAAGTACCCTGAGGAAAAGAAATCAACCGAGATTCCCTTAGTAGTGGCGAGCGAACGGGGACTAGCCCTTAAGTGGCTTTGAGATTAGCGGAACGTTCTGGAAAGTACGGCCATAGTGGGTGATAGCCCTGTACGCGAAAATCTCTTAGTCATGAAATCGAGTAGGACGGAGCACGAGAAACTTTGTCTGAATATGGGGGGACCATCCTCCAAGGCTAAATACTACTGACTGACCGATAGTGAACTAGTACCGTGAGGGAAAGGCGAAAAGAACCCCGGAGAGGGGAGTGAAATAGATCCTGAAACCGTATGCGTACAAGCAGTGGGAGCCCACTTTGTTGGGTGACTGCGTACCTTTTGTATAATGGGTCAGCGACTTATTTTCAGTGGCGAGCTTAACCGAATAGGGGAGGCGTAGCGAAAGCGAGTCTTAATAGGGCGTCTAGTCGCTGGGAATAGACCCGAAACCGGGCGATCTATCCATGGGCAGGTTGAAGGTTGGGTAACACTAACTGGAGGACCGAACCGACTACCGTTGAAAAGTTAGCGGATGACCTGTGGATCGGAGTGAAAGGCTAATCAAGCTCGGAGATAGCTGGTTCTCCTCGAAAGCTATTTAGGTAGCGCCTCATGTATCACTGTAGGGGGTAGAGCACTGTTTCGGCTAGGGGGTCATCCCGACTTACCAAACCGATGCAAACTCCGAATACCTACAAGTGCCGAGCATGGGAGACACACGGCGGGTGCTAACGTCCGTCGTGAAAAGGGAAACAACCCAGACCGTCAGCTAAGGTCCCAAAGTTATGGTTAAGTGGGAAACGATGTGGGAAGGCTTAGACAGCTAGGAGGTTGGCTTAGAAGCAGCCACCCTTTAAAGAAAGCGTAATAGCTCACTAGTCGAGTCGGCCTGCGCGGAAGATGTAACGGGGCTCAAACCATACACCGAAGCTACGGGTATCACTTAGGTGATGCGGTAGAGGAGCGTTCTGTAAGCCTGTGAAGGTGAGTTGAGAAGCTTGCTGGAGGTATCAGAAGTGCGAATGCTGACATGAGTAACGACAATGGGTGTGAAAAACACCCACGCCGAAAGACCAAGGTTTCCTGCGCAACGTTAATCGACGCAGGGTTAGTCGGTCCCTAAGGCGAGGCTGAAAAGCGTAGTCGATGGAAAACAGGTTAATATTCCTGTACTTCTGGTTATTGCGATGGAGGGACGGAGAAGGCTAGGCCAGCTTGGCGTTGGTTGTCCAAGTTTAAGGTGGTAGGCTGGAATCTTAGGTAAATCCGGGATTC
>NZ_JACVBJ010000015.1:0-1380 GCF_014852295.1 Pseudomonas sp. PDM10
ACGAAGTGGTTGATGCCATGCTTCCAAGAAAAGCTTCTAAGCTTCAGGTAACCAGGAACCGTACCCCAAACCGACACAGGTGGTTGGGTAGAGAATACCAAGGCGCTTGAGAGAACTCGGGTGAAGGAACTAGGCAAAATGGCACCGTAACTTCGGGAGAAGGTGCGCCGGTGAGGGTGAAGCATTTACTGCGTAAGCCCATGCCGGTCGAAGATACCAGGCCGCTGCGACTGTTTATTAAAAACACAGCACTCTGCAAACACGAAAGTGGACGTATAGGGTGTGACGCCTGCCCGGTGCCGGAAGGTTAATTGATGGGGTTAGCTAACGCGAAGCTCTTGATCGAAGCCCCGGTAAACGGCGGCCGTAACTATAACGGTCCTAAGGTAGCGAAATTCCTTGTCGGGTAAGTTCCGACCTGCACGAATGGCGTAACGATGGCGGCGCTGTCTCCACCCGAGACTCAGTGAAATTGAAATCGCTGTGAAGATGCAGTGTATCCGCGGCTAGACGGAAAGACCCCGTGAACCTTTACTATAGCTTTGCACTGGACTTTGAATTTGCTTGTGTAGGATAGGTGGGAGGCTTTGAAGCGTGGACGCCAGTTCGCGTGGAGCCAACCTTGAAATACCACCCTGGCAACTTTGAGGTTCTAACTCAGGTCCGTTATCCGGATCGAGGACAGTGTATGGTGGGTAGTTTGACTGGGGCGGTCTCCTCCTAAAGAGTAACGGAGGAGTACGAAGGTGCGCTCAGACCGGTCGGAAATCGGTCGTAGAGTATAAAGGCAAAAGCGCGCTTGACTGCGAGACAGACACGTCGAGCAGGTACGAAAGTAGGTCTTAGTGATCCGGTGGTTCTGTATGGAAGGGCCATCGCTCAACGGATAAAAGGTACTCCGGGGATAACAGGCTGATACCGCCCAAGAGTTCATATCGACGGCGGTGTTTGGCACCTCGATGTCGGCTCATCACATCCTGGGGCTGAAGCCGGTCCCAAGGGTATGGCTGTTCGCCATTTAAAGTGGTACGCGAGCTGGGTTTAGAACGTCGTGAGACAGTTCGGTCCCTATCTGCCGTGGACGTTTGAGATTTGAGAGGGGCTGCTCCTAGTACGAGAGGACCGGAGTGGACGAACCTCTGGTGTTCCGGTTGTCACGCCAGTGGCATTGCCGGGTAGCTATGTTCGGAATAGATAACCGCTGAAAGCATCTAAGCGGGAAACTAGCCTCAAGATGAGATCTCACTGGGACCTTGAGTCCCCTGAAGGGCCGTCGAAGACTACGACGTTGATAGGTTGGGTGTGTAAGCGCTGTGAGGCGTTGAGCTAACCAATACTAATTGCCCGTGAGGCTTGACCATATAACACCCAAGCAATTTG
>NZ_JACVBJ010000016.1:0-673 GCF_014852295.1 Pseudomonas sp. PDM10
TCGGTCGGCTCGATCATCAGCGTGCCGGCCACCGGGAACGACATGGTCGGGGCGTGGAAGCCGAAGTCGATCAGACGCTTGGCGACGTCATCGACGCTGATGCCGCTGCTGTCTTTCAGCGGACGCAAATCGAGGATGCATTCATGCGCCACCAGGCCGTTGCTGCCGGTGTACAGCACCGGGTAATGCTCTTCGAGGCGACGGGAAATGTAGTTGGCGTTGAGGATCGCCAGTTGCGAGGCGCGCTTGAGACCGGCGCCGCCCATCATCCGAATGTACATCCAGGTGATCGGCAAAATGCTCGCGCTGCCGAACGGTGCGGCGCAGACCGCGCCTTCTTTACGCTCCATGGTGCCGTGACCCGGGAGGAACGGCGTCAGGTGCGACTTCACGCCAATCGGGCCGACGCCCGGGCCGCCACCGCCGTGGGGAATGCAGAAGGTTTTGTGCAGGTTCAGGTGCGACACGTCGCCGCCGAACTTGCCCGGCGCGCAGAGGCCGACCATCGCGTTCATGTTGGCGCCGTCGATGTACACCTGGCCGCCATGGTCGTGAATGATGCCGCAGATTTCGCGGATGCCTTCTTCGAACACGCCGTGGGTCGACGGGTAGGTGATCATCAGCGCGGCGAGGTGTTCGCGGTGCTCGATGGCCTTGGCCCGCAGGTCTTCGA
>NZ_JACVBJ010000017.1:0-635 GCF_014852295.1 Pseudomonas sp. PDM10
GCGCTAACCACCGAGGCGGCGAGGGCGGCGAAGTCCGGCAGGGTTTGGCCGTCGGCCAGCAAGGCCCACAGGGTTTCCACGTCAGCTGGCGACGTGGTTTCGTCGAGGGACAGGCCCAGACGCTCGCCATCGACCACGCGCAAGTTGATCTGCTGGGCACGCGCCTTCTCGTGCAGCGCGGCAGTGTGCGCGCCGGTCTTGATCGTCAGGGTGTCGAAGAAGTTTTCTTGCTCAACCTTCAGGCCCAGAGTACTCAAGCCTTTGGCCAGAATCGCGGTCAGGTGATGCACGCGGTTGGCGATCTGGGTCAGGCCTTGCGGGCCGTGGTACACGGCGTACATGCTGGCGATGTTGGCCAACAGCACCTGGGCGGTGCAGATGTTCGACGTGGCCTTTTCGCGGCGGATGTGTTGCTCGCGGGTCTGCATCGCCAGGCGCAGGGCCGGCTTGCCGAAACGGTCGACGGAAACACCGACCAGACGGCCCGGCATGTCGCGCTTGAACGCATCCTTGGTGGAGAAGTACGCCGCGTGCGGGCCACCGAAGCCCAGCGGCACGCCGAAGCGTTGCGCACTGCCGATGGCCACGTCGGCGCCGAACTCGCCCGGCGGGGTCAGCACGGTCAGGGCCAGCAG
>NZ_JACVBJ010000018.1:0-570 GCF_014852295.1 Pseudomonas sp. PDM10
GTCTAACCTTCGGGAGGACGGTTACCACGGTGTGATTCATGACTGGGGTGAAGTCGTAACAAGGTAGCCGTAGGGGAACCTGCGGCTGGATCACCTCCTTAATCGACGACATCAGCTGCTCCATAAGCTCCCACACGAATTGCTTGATTCATTGAAGAAGACGATAAAGAAGCAGCCCGAAATTGGGTCTGTAGCTCAGTTGGTTAGAGCGCACCCCTGATAAGGGTGAGGTCGGCAGTTCGAATCTGCCCAGACCCACCAATTTTGTGTGGGAACCTGTAGAAATACGGGGCCATAGCTCAGCTGGGAGAGCGCCTGCCTTGCACGCAGGAGGTCAACGGTTCGATCCCGTTTGGCTCCACCACTACTGCTTCTGTTTGTTGAAAGCTTAGAAATGAGCATTCCATCGTGATGATGGTGAATGTTGATTTCTAGTCTTTGGCTAGATCGTTCTTTAAAAATTTGGGTATGTGATAGAAAGATAGACTGAACGTTACTTTCACTGGTAACGGATCAGGCTAAGGTAAAATTTGTGAGTTGCTCTTTGAGCAAGAATCGAATTTTCGGCGA
>NZ_JACVBJ010000019.1:0-525 GCF_014852295.1 Pseudomonas sp. PDM10
CCGAGCTGATGCGCTACCTGCGCAAACTGGCCGACAAGGATCTGGCGCTGGACCGCACCATGATCCCGCTGGGCTCGTGCACCATGAAACTCAACGCCGCCAGCGAAATGATCCCGGTGACCTGGGCCGAATTCGGCGCCCTGCACCCGTTCGCTCCGGCCGAACAAAGCGCCGGCTATCAGCAGCTGACCGACGAACTGGAAGCGATGCTCTGCGCCGCCACCGGGTACGACGCGATCTCGCTGCAACCGAACGCCGGTTCCCAGGGTGAATACGCCGGCCTGCTGGCGATTCGTGCGTACCATCAGAGCCGTGGCGAAGACCGTCGCGACATCTGCCTGATCCCGTCCTCGGCCCACGGCACCAACCCGGCCACCGCCAACATGGCCGGCATGCGCGTGGTGGTCACCGCCTGCGATGCCCGCGGCAACGTCGACATCGAAGACCTGCGGGCCAAGGCCATCGAGCACCGCGAACACCTCGCCGCGCTGATGATCACCTACCCGTCGACCCACGGCGTGTTCG
>NZ_JACVBJ010000001.1:0-1348759 GCF_014852295.1 Pseudomonas sp. PDM10
TTGAGTCCCCTGAAGGGCCGTCGAAGACTACGACGTTGATAGGTTGGGTGTGTAAGCGCTGTGAGGCGTTGAGCTAACCAATACTAATTGCCCGTGAGGCTTGACCATATAACACCCAAGCAATTTGCGTCGAAAGGCCAGATTGCGGTGTGTGAAGACGACACCAGTCGAAAATTCGAAACGAAGCACACAAATCTATCACCTACCCATTCGCTGGAGCGTGAACCGAAAGGTAAACGACCTGGCTACCGAATTTCTTGACGACCATAGAGCATTGGAACCACCTGATCCCATCCCGAACTCAGCAGTGAAACGATGCATCGCCGATGGTAGTGTGGGGTTTCCCCATGTGAGAGTAGGTCATCGTCAAGATTAAATTCCGAAACCCCTATCTGCGTATGCAGGTAGGGGTTTTGTTTTGTCCGCAGGAATGTTGCGTTCAGTTAAAGCACAAATTTGCACAGTTATTTTCGATCCATGACACTAGAATAGGTCCAACTTTTTCGGAGCCAGAGCCTTTATGCCAGATCCGGTTGACGCCCCAGGGCTGTCAGAATTACCGCTGGACGACTTGGTAGCGTGTCATGAGTGCGACTTGCTGATGCGCAAGCCCGAACTCGCCCATGGCGAGAAAGCCCTCTGTCCGCGCTGCGGCTACGAGCTCTACGCCCATCGGCATAACGTCGTACAGCGCAGTCTCGCCTTGGTGCTTGCCGCTCTGTTGTTGTATATCCCGGCGAACTTTTTACCCATCATGCAGCTCCATCTACTCGGGCAGTCATCGAACGACACCGTCTGGAGCGGCGTTGTTGGTTTGTTCGATACCGGAATGCAGGGCGTTGCAGTCGTGGTGTTTCTCTGCAGCATGGGAATTCCGCTGCTCAAGTTGCTTTGCCAACTGGTTGTACTGCTGAGTATTCGTTTTGATATCGGACGCAGTTACGGCCTGTTGCTCTACCGCATTTATCACCATTTACGCGATTGGGGGATGCTCGAGGTCTACCTCATGGGCGTACTGGTGGCGATCGTCAAACTGGCAGATATGGCAGCAATTACCGTCGGGCTTGGCCTGGCGTGCTTTATCGGTTTGTTGTTGGTTCAGGTCTGGTTGGAGGTTGTGATGTCGCCCCATCAGATCTGGCAGGCTTTATCAGGAGAGGATGCCCATGCGGGCGATTGATGCAGGCATTCTGATTTGCGCCGAATGCCATGAATTGAACAAGCAGGAAGCCGACACCGACGAGCAGGTCTGCACCCGATGCGGTGCGCTGGTTCACGCCCGTCGCCCGAACAGCGTGATGCGTACCTGGGCGTTGCTGGTGACCGCTGCAGTGCTCTACATCCCGGCCAACGTGTTGCCGATCATGACCGTCAGTTCACTGGGGCAGGGCGATCCCAGCACGATCATGTCCGGTGTGATCCAACTGGTTCAACACGGCATGATCCCCATCGCCGCCGTGGTTTTTATCGCCAGCATTCTGGTACCCACGTTCAAATTGGTGGGCATCGCACTGCTGCTGTTTTCCGTGCAGCGCCGCCAGCCACTGTCGGCTCGCCAACGCATTTGGATGTACCGCTTTATTGAGTTCATTGGCCGCTGGTCAATGCTCGATATTTTTGTGATCGCCATCCTGGTGGCGGTTGTGAATTTCGGACGGCTTGCCAGCGTCGAAGCCAATCTTGGCGCCATCGCTTTCGCCAGTGTGGTGATTCTGACAATGCTTGCCGCAGTAACTTTCGATCCCCGACTGATTTGGGATAACACGGAGTCGGACGACGACCATGACTGATTTGCCTACAGCAAAAACCCGACCGGCCTCGAACTGGTCAGCTATTTGGGTGTTGCCCCTGATTGCCTTGATCATCGGCGGTTGGCTCGGCTGGCGTGCCTACAACGAGACCGGTATCGAAATTCAGGTGCGTTTCGAAAGTGGTGAAGGCATTCAGGCCAACAAGACCGAAGTCGTTTACAAAGGCATGTCGGTGGGTAAGGTAAAGACCCTCAAACTCGATGACGAAGGCAACTCCAAAGGCGTAATCGCTACCATCGAGATGAATAAGGACGTGGAGCCGTACCTGCGGACCAGCACCCGTTTCTGGCTGGTCAAGCCGAGCGTGACGCTGGCCGGCATCACTGGCCTGGAGACGCTGGTCTCGGGTAACTACGTGGCGGTAAGCCCGGGCGAGGGTGAGCCGACCCGCAAGTTCAAAGCCTTGGCCGAAGAGCCACCGCTGTCGGACGCCCAGCCCGGTCTGCACCTGACCATCAAGGCTGATCGTCTCGGTTCACTCAATCGCGGTAGCCCTGTGTTCTATAAGCAGATCAAGGTTGGCCAGATCAAAAGCTATCTGCTGTCCGAAGACCAAAGCACCGTCGAACTCAAGGTTTTCATCGAGCCCACCTACGCCAAACTGGTGCGCAAACACACGCGTTTCTGGAACGCCAGCGGCATCAGCATCGACGCCAACCTGTCAGGTGTGAAGGTGCGTAGCGAGTCCCTGGCGAGCATTGTCGCCGGCGGTATCGCGTTCGCCACGCCGGAGAACCGCAAGGACAGTCCTCCCACCGACCCGAGTCTACCGTTCCGTCTCTACGAAGATTTCGATGCAGCCGCCGCCGGTATTCGGGTCAAGGTCAAACTCAGCGACTTCGAAGGCATGCAGGCGGGTCGCACACCGGTGATGTACAAAGGCATCCAGGTCGGCAATCTGAAAGCGCTCAAGATCGATCCTGATCTATCCAGTGCCACCGCCGAATTGACCCTCGATCCTCTGGCTGAAGATTACCTGGTCGAAGGCACCCAATTCTGGGTGGTCAAACCGTCGATCTCGCTTGCCGGTATCACCGGCCTCGAAGCGTTGGTCAAAGGTAACTACATCGCCGTGCGTCCTGGAGACAAAGGCGCCGCACCGCAGCGCGAGTTCGTGGCTCGGCCGAAGGCACCGCCGCTCGACTTGCGTGCGCCAGGATTGCACCTGGTGCTGTTCACCGAAAACCTCGGTTCGCTGGAGGTCGGCAGCCCGATTCTCTACAAACAGGTCAAGGTCGGATCGGTCCAGAGCTATCAGTTCTCACGCACCAAAAAGCAGTTGGTGATTGGTGTGCATATCGAGAAGGAATACGAAGGGCTGGTCAACGCCTCGACACGGTTCTGGAATGCCAGTGGCATCACGCTGACCGGCGGGTTGACCGGTGGAATCCAGGTAAAAAGTGAGTCGCTGCAAAGCCTGATGGCTGGCGGCATTGCCTTTGAAACCCCGGAAGCCAAGGCGCCATTGCAGAAGCGGATTCCGCGTTTCCGTTTGTTCGCCAGTCATGATGAGGCAACGCAAAAAGGCGCCGTCGTAACGATCAGGGTTGATCGCGCCGATGGCTTGCGCAGCGGCACACCGATTCGATTCAAAGGCCTGGATGTTGGCAAGATTGAAGACGTCGACCTCAGCGATGACCTGCAATCGGTGCTGCTGACTGCACGAATCACCGAAGTGCCGGAGCGTATCGCTCGGGTCGGCAGTCAGTTCTGGGTGGTCAAACCTGAACTGGGTCTGATCAAGACATCCAACCTCGAAACGCTGGTCACTGGCCAATACATCGAAGTGCAACCCACCGCGAAGAACCTCGGCCCGCAGAAGAACTTCGTGGCCTTGGCCAATCCGCCGGAAGCCGCTAAACAAGAGGCCGGATTGAGTCTGGTGTTGAGCGCTGCCCGACGTGGTTCGTTAAAAACGGGTGTGCCGGTCACCTACCGCGAAATCACCGTGGGCAAGGTGACAGGCTATGAACTCGGTCAGACGGCGGACCGCGTGTTGGTCCACATCCTGATCGAGCCGAAGTACGCGCCGTTGGTGCGTAGCGGTACGCGTTTCTGGAACTCCAGTGGTTTTGGCTTTGATTACGGTTTGTTCAAAGGGGCGACGATGCGTACCGAATCGCTGGAGACGCTGATTCAGGGCGGTATCGCTTTCGCCACGCCGGACGGCGAGCGCATGGGCAGTCCGGCGCTAGCTGAGCAAACGTTCCCGCTGTTCGATAAGTTCGAAGACGAATGGCTGACCTGGGCGCCGAAGATTTCAATCGGCAAGTAAGCCCAAAACAGCAGGGATGAAAAAGGCCGCGATCCATTGGATCGCGGCCTTTTTATTGCCTTCGATTAATGCAAATCAGACGGCATCCAGCTCCGGCTCGTCCGCTTCAACATTAACGGCAGCCTTCACCTCATCGTGACGACGAATGTACTTCCAGTCCGCCTCGTCGATGTAGATCCCGTTCGGCCCGCTGCCACCTTCCAGGTCGATGGCGACACTGGCGCAGACCTGCGGCTTCACACTCGCCAGGATCGGTACGAAGCCCAGTTGCAGGCTGGTTTCCAGCAGCGCTGCCTGGTTCTTCTCGTCGATGTCCGCTGCCTCGTCGAGGTAGTACGGCAGGCGCACGCGACCGGCCTGGTCGCGGTCCATCAAGTGCAGCAACAAGTACATGTTGGTCAGCGCCTTGATGGTCATCGTGGTGCCGTTGGACGCCGCGCCGTCGATGTCGGTGTGAATCACCGGCTGGCCGTTGACCTTGGTGATCTCGAACGCCAGCTCGAACAGGTCCTTGAGGCCGAGCTGATTGTGGTTAGCCGCCACCAGCCGCGCCAGGTATTCCTTGGCTTCTTCGTTCTTGTTGTCCTGATCGGCGCTTTGGCTCAGGTCGAAGACCGAAAGGGTTTCACCTTCTTCGTACTGGCCGGCACTGTGGATGATCTGGTCGATGTGCTTGAGCGCTTCCTTGTTCGGCGCCAAGACAATGCGGAAACTCTGCAGGTTGGAGACCTGACGCTTGTTGATCTCGCGGTTGAACAGCGCCAGTTGATGTTCAAGGCTGTCGTAGTCGCTGCGGATGTTGCGCAGGGTCCGGGCGATGTCGGTAACGGCCGCACGACGGGCCTTGCCAAGGGTCAGGGCTTCGTCGGTGCGGTGTGCGTAAGCGTTGATCAGCAGTTGCAGGCGGCGCTCCATGTCGTCTTCGCTGTCGAACTTGGCCACACCCTTGAGGCGGACCTGAGCGTACAGCGCCTCGATCTGACCATCGCTGCGCTGCAAACCCTGCCAGCTGTCCTGATAGTCATTGAGCAGCGGCAGCAGGTTGTCCATGGAATCGTCGATCGGGTCCATGAACGGTGTACCGAACGGCAGATCTGCGGGCAGCAGCTGACGGCGGCGCAGGGCGTCGTCGAGGGTGCGTTGCTTGGCTTCCATGTCGCCGATCTGCCGGCCGACCAATTGCAGTTTGGCCGACAGTTGCTGGACGCGTTCGGTGAAGGCGTCGCTGGAACGCTTCAACTCGTCCTGCGCCGCTTCCATCTGCGCCAGCTGTTCCAGCTTGTCGCCTTCCTCGGCGCTCAGGGTTTGCGCGCGGCGGAAATCTTCCAGCGCTTTCTGCGCATCCAGCACTTGCTGGTACAGCGCTTCGGTCTGGGTCTTGCTCGCGGCGCGGTCGGCGGCCACGGCCTGTTGGGTTTTCAGTTGCTTGAGTTCTTTGTCCAGACGCTCTTTCTGATCGCGTAATGCCGCGCGGTCAGCCAAGGCTTGCAGGGCCGGCGGCTCGATGTGCGAGATGTCGATGGACAGGCCCGGTACTTCGAAGCGCTCGCCTTTGAAGCCATCGAGAATCAGCTCCATGGATTTGACCCACTGACCGTCCTCGTCCAGCGTAATACCGTGCTCACCCAGCGGCAGGCTGAACAACGCGCTGTTGAACAAACGCATCAGGCGCTCGACATCCTGTTGCGAGAACTCCTCGCGCAGGCGGGCATAGCTGTTGTTGTCGGCATGATCGAGTTGCTGTTTCACCGACTTCAGGCGTTTTTCCAGATCCCGCAGGCGTTCTTCCAGGTCTTCGGCAGAGAACTGCCGCGACTGCGCCAGCGCACCGGCCAGTTCATCGTGCGCGTCCTTGGCCGCGAGCAGTTGCTGCTCCAGGACTTTGACGTCGGTGACCAAGGCGAAGCGATGCTTGAGCACCGACAACTCGCCCAGCCAGCGCTGGATGCCGGTGATTTCCCGCTCCAGACGCATCAGCTCTTGAGTGCCGCCGCGCTGATCGTTTTGCAGCGCATCCTGTTCGTTGCGGTAGTGCTCGGCCTGAATCGTCAGTTCTTCCTTGCGCGCACTGGCGTAGTCCGACCAGGTGCCGAGCAGGGAATCGAGCAGCGGCGAGATCCGGTGCAGTTTGCCGCGCAGGATATTGCGCTGGGTCACGCCTGCCGCAAGGGCTTCGACCAATGGGCCGGCAGTGACCAGCGAGTTGTAGTCCTGCTCCATGCGTCGTACGTCGCGGAACGCTTCTTCGCACGCGGCGATGTAGTCGACGCTACCGGAACGCAGGCTGTGTTCGAACGCATCGAGAAACAGCTGCTTGAGCTTGGCCGCGGTGATTTCGCGCATGTGCAGCAGGTTGATGAACAGTGCGCGGAACGTCTTCAGGCTCTGCTCGCTGGTGGAACGCAGCGGGATCAGCGTCAGGTCCAGCGGGATCGAGGTGTGACCGCCGACCAGCAAGCGACGCAGTTCATCCGGTTTGAGTTCGTAGGCTTTCAGGCCTTCGCGCTCAAGGTTGGTGAACAATTCTTTCTGACGCAGGCAGGTGTCGTTTTTCTGGTAATGGGCCAGGTCCAGTTTGCCGGCGTAGGCAAAGAACTGGTGACCGAAACCACCGCCCGGGCCGCGACCAACCACGCCGATCACATGTGGACCGTGAGGCAGCGAGACTTCGACCAGGATGTAACTGGTGTCCGAGGCGAAGTAGAAACGACGGGATTGTTCCAGGCTGTACTTGCCGAAACTCATGTCCGACATGCGCGCCAGAATCGGGAACTGCAACGCGTTGATCGACGCGGATTTACCGAGGTTGTTCGCGCCGTAAACCGACAACGGTTCTTCCAGCGGGAACAGGCCGAGGCTGTAACCGGCGGTGTTCAAAAGGGCAAAGCGGCGAATGCCGTAGCGTTCCTTGCTCATGCGTCGGTCTCCTGTTCTTCGGCGATGGCGCGGGCCATGGCGTCTTCTTCGCTTTCTTCTTCGAAGTCACTGAGGTCTAGCGGATCATCGGTTTGCAGCAGTTTTTCGTCGCTGTCGTCGTCGATCAGCACCGGCACCGGCAGAGGCAACACGCTGTGCAGGCTGGCCGCCAGATCACGGTCCTGCTGGACCGACAGGCAGACATCGAGGAAACGGTGCATCGGCGGCAGGAAACGGTAGATGCCGTTTTCTTCACCGGCAAAACCGAGCTGAGTCATGCGGCGCATGATTTTTTCTTCAAGTTCTTCGACGGTCTGCACTTCGGCCTGAATGAACAGGTCGCGGTATTTCTCCAGCAGCGATGGCAACTCATCGCGGCCGAGGCTGCCACCGTCGAGCACGGCGACCGGGTCACGGCCCTGATCGGCCAGATGTTCGACGAGGATGAAGGTGAATAGCGCCAGACGTTGCGCGGTCTTGTTCACCGCCGCCGCCGCGAGGTCCGGGACGAAGTAGTAGAAACCACGGGTGTCGCAGACCAGTTCAAAGCCGAGTGCCTTGAACAGCGTGCGGTACTGGTCCTGGAAGTTCGACAGTTGCGCGTACAGCTCCGGGTCGCGGCGGCTGACGTGGTAGCCCTTGAACAGCTCGCGAAAGATCGGCGCCAGCTGGGACAGTTCGTTTAGATCAAGATGCATGTGGGATGCTCGCAGAATCCTCGGCGGCGGTGTCGCGGGCCGAGAGCAGGGCGAAGGAGCGCAGGCTGACCTGATGCTCGTGAGTGTGGTAATCGCGGCGTTCCAGACGCTCGCGTGTGAAGCGTTTTTCCCGCGACAGACGCGAGAACCAATAAAGCAATTCGTCGGTGGCGCCGTCCGGCTCCTGCTCCAGTAGCCAGGTCATCAGGTCCGGCATCGGCAGGGCGTCTTCGCAGCGTTCGAGCATTTCCCGAACCGTACGTGGCGCGCGCGGCGCTTCGCCTTTCTGCGTTTTGTGGGCCTTGGGGAAACGTGCCGGTTTCGGCTCGAAACGCGCCAGGGCGTAAACGTAGGCTTCGACCTGACTGGCGCTGCCGAGGAAGGTGCTTTGCGGGCGGGTGAACATCGGCATCGCCGCTTGTGGCACCGCATCGATGCCTTTGCGACGAATGGCCGACAAGGCCAGCGCCGCGCCACGGGTCACGGCGTTGTGTCGACGGGCTTCTTCACGCAGCGGCAGCAGCAGCTCGCGAGCATGACGCAGCGTCAGCTGGGCGCTGGTCTGCATTTCGAGGATGCGCGCGTGGGTGCGCAGCAGCATGTCGTCGTCGACCAGATGGCCGAGGCGCTGCTGCTCGGTGAGCATCTTCAGCAGAACGTTCTCGACCTTGCGCACGCCTTGTTCGAAGGCGCCGTCGGCGTTCACCAATTGAATCATCGGCTCGACGTATTCGTCCCAGGTCGCCAGTACTTCAGCGTAACGCTGACGCAGGGGAATCTGCCGGTCGCTGGTCTTGGCGCGCTCGGCGACGGCCACCAGGGCCTGTTCGTCGTTGGCGAGTTTCTTCAATACGTCCCGTACGCGCATGTCGAGCAGGCGCAACTGGCGCGCCAGGTCATGGCCGTCGCGGATGTCGAAGGCGTCCTGGATATAACCGGCCAGGCGCTCGAGATGGCGCAGATAGGCTTCGATCTCCAGGCACAGGCCCAGACGGTGCTCACGGCGCAGGTAGGCGAGGAAGTCGTGGATCTGCGCATTGAGCTCGAAACGGTTCGGGCTTTTCGCCACGGGAACCAGAATGTCGAGGCGGATCCACACGTCCAGCAGGCTGGTGATGTCCTGCGGCGTACTGTCGAGTTGCTGGGCGGCCAACTGTGAACGCAATTCGTTGAGGCTCAGAGTGCCTTGGTCGAAGTGCTCGCACAGTGGCTCCAGAAGTGCCCAGTGTTCAGCGAGGGCGCGCAAGACGCGCTTGGGTTCGATCATCGGAATGGCCGGCTGGTTGGCGATTAAAAGTCGCGATTGTACTGCATCACGCCCGTTGCGATTCACTCTCGGGACGGACAGTTGGCTTTCTATCGATCAAGCGTGGGCGATCTTGAGCGAAGGGCGGTAGAATCACCGCACTTTAGTTATCCACAAGTGGCCGACCTTTGCTTATCGAGTCCCGTCGTCGCGCTTATTTGACCGCCATGCAGGTGGTCAACTGGCTGCCGCGCACCGAATTGCCCTTTGCTGCGCCCTCGCGCCCTGAGCTGCTGGAGATGCCCGAGCCGTTGGTCGTCGCGCCGGTTGCTCCGGTTGCGCCCGCGCCTGTGGCTGATTCGCCGGTGGAACCGCTGGTCAAACCGGCCGAACGGGTGAAAATCGAGGTGCCACGGCCATCGCTGGCCAGCACGCGCACGAATGCCAAGGTTGAAGAAGAGGCCGCTCCGGTTGTGGCCAGGGCGCCCGTCGTGCCGCCACCGCGTTTCGCCCTGCAATTGCTGCGGGCCGGGCGTTGCCTGCTGTTGGTGGAGTTACCCACAGGCGAATCGTTCCAGACCCGCGACCCTGCCTATCTGTTGCTCAAAGACATGCTGCGCGCCGCCGGTCTGCCGGACAGCCCGCAGATCGTCGGCGAGCCGGTGCGTTGGCCGCTGTTGTCTCGGGGCACCATGGATCAAGGCCCGGAAGCGGCTCGCGACTTCGTGCAAGGTTTCCTCTCGGCCCGGCTGGAAGACGCACCGTGTGTCTGCGTGTGGCTGATCGGCCTGCCGGCGGTGCGTTTCGCCGGTGAGGCGAACGCCGAATCCTTCAACCGTGAACTCCAGGTCGAAGGCCTGGGCTCGGTCTGGGCCCTGCCGGGTCTGGAATTATTAATGGAAGAGCCACAGCGTAAGGCTGATGTCTGGCAAGCCATGCGTCGGCTGATGGCGCGTTGGAAAGAATCGAATGAGTGACGCTGTATCGTTCCGCCCGATGACCGAGGCGGACCTGGACGCTGTACTGAAAATCGAATACGCGGCTTACAGCCATCCCTGGACGCGCGGGATTTTTCTCGATGGGCTGGGTAAATATCAGATATGGCTGATGTTTGAAGGCCAGCAGCAGGTCGGCCACGGGGTGGTGCAGATCATCCTTGATGAAGCGCATCTGCTGAACATCACCGTCAAACCGGAGAACCAGGGCCGTGGCCTGGGCTTGACGTTGCTGGAGCATTTGATGTCCCGGGCGTATGACGCCAAGGCGCGGGAGTGTTTTCTGGAAGTGCGCGACAGCAACCGTGGTGCGTTCAAGTTGTATGAGCGTTATGGGTTTAACGAGATTGGTCGGCGGCGCGATTACTACCCGGCGGTGGGTGGGCGTGAAGATGCGGTTGTAATGGCCTGTACCCTCGTCGATTGAGCTGTTTTAAAAGCTTCGCGAGCAAGTCGAATCGTCGCACCGCCGCTCCCACATTGAATCGGTGTCGTACACGAATGCTGTGATCGACTGGAATCAATGTGGGAGCGGGCTTGCTCGCGAAGGCGGCTTGTCAGGCGCTACAGATCAACGATTACCGTCCATCGGATCCCGCCGCGCCAGTTCCTCTTCATCCAGCCCATTCCCCCCGCCGATGTCGTCTTCATCGACAATGCTCAAATCCCAGTCGGCTTGGCCACCTTCACCCGCTTCGTGGGCGTCCCGTGCGCCGTCTTCACGGATCAGGGTTTCCGGGCTCATGTCGTCGTCGGTAGACTCATGGTCATCGGTCGAGGCCCCGGTCATGCCGGCTTCACGTACGCGTTCGCGAGGCATCAGGCGTTCACGCTCCGATTGCGTCAGCTCGTCGCCGATTTTGGCGCTGGGTTCTTCCTCGTCGAAATCCAGCTCTTGCATCGAGCCCATGCGGTCTTCGTTGTCATCGATGGGCCCGGGTTGCGCCGCATCGTACGGACGTCGTGATTCAGTCATGGTAATTCCTCATACTGTAGGCCTTACTACGGTGGACCCCCTGGGCTGCTGAGAATTCCTCCGGCATGGAAAACCGGTTATCTGCATCCGGCGCGTGACCCCGACAGAGGGTTGTCTGTCATAGAAGCGCATCATTCTCGAGGCTTCATTGCATGAACGAATTACAAGATCTGATTGATAACAACGAGCGCTGGGCTGACGCGATCACCAAAGAAGATCCTGATTTCTTCGCCAAGCTGGCCCGTCAGCAAACCCCGGAATACTTGTGGATCGGTTGCTCCGACGCCCGGGTGCCGGCGAACGAGATCGTCGGCATGCTGCCCGGTGATCTGTTTGTACACCGCAATGTGGCCAACGTAGTGCTGCACACCGACCTCAACTGCCTGTCGGTGATTCAGTACGCGGTCGACGTGCTGAAGGTCAAACACATCCTCGTGACCGGCCACTATGGTTGCGGCGGCGTGCGCGCCTCAATGCAGGACCGTCAGTTGGGCCTGATCGACGGCTGGCTGCGCTCGATTCGCGATCTCTATTATGAAAAGCGCGAAGAGCTCGCCAAATTGCCCACTGAAGAAGAGCGGGTCGACCGCCTCTGCGAATACAACGTAATCCAGCAAGTGGCCAACGTCGGGCACACCAGTATTGTGCAAAACGCTTGGCACCGCGGGCAGAGCCTGTCTGTCCACGGCTGCATCTATGGCATCAAGGACGGTCGCTGGAAAAGCCTGAACGCCACCATCAGCGGTTTCGAGCAATTGCCGCCGCAATACCGTCTGCGTCCGGTCGAGGCGTTGTAAGGCCCTTCAGCATAGACTTCGCCGGCGCCAGTGTTGCAGAAACAACTGGCCGTCGGCGTTCGGCGGTTCATCGTAGCCGGTGATCCAGCCACGGCAGTCGAACGAACCGCACTGGCAGGCGAACTGACGTATGAGTTTGTCTTCGGTGGTGGCGTAGTCCATCGTCAGTTGATCGCCTTTTTTGATGTCCTTCAGCGCCCACAACCACAGCTCGCTCATGTCGAGAAATACGTTTGGGTCGCAGGAGTGTCGCAGCAGCCCGCAGAAGCGCGGGTCGTAGACATGGATGCCATGGGCCAGTTGCCGGGTATGCCGACAGCGATAAGGCAGCAGGTGCCCCGACGCCCGGCAAATTCGGCTGATGCGTGGAAAATCCCGAAGTACTGCGACGGCTGCCGCGGATCCGTGGGTGTTGTCGATAATCTCGAAGTCGGCCCTGGAGGGGAATCCAAGGCGAACGGGCAGCTCCGCAAATGGATAAATCCCATCGGGAGGGTGTGCCAGCGTCTCGTGCGGGGCGTGGGTTTTCATAACGATCCTTGTTGGCTGGGTGCTGCGACCTCCATCAGCTGACGATCCTGTCAGCTCTGCAACACATGGGTGCGATTCAAGCCTCTCGCAAATGAAACGGCGGGTCTACTGTCATAACTGACAGTAGACCCGCCGTTCATCGTTTTACAGGGCCGGGGCAGGGATCGCCGTTTCGGGGATCGGTGCTTTCAGCTGTTTGAGCTGAGATTTGATGGGTGCCGTTGCGCACTTGGCCACGGCTTTGTCAGGCGTCAGGTTGCGGATCGAGGTGTAGAACAGCCGGCAAGTTTCTTCTGTGTTGGCCACTTGCCAGTTTTGGGTGCAGGTTCTCAGTTCAAGGTCGGGATTAGTGTCCGGTTGGCGACCCATGGCGGCCTGCCAGCACGCGGCACTCAAATCCTGCCCCATGACTTTAAGGCCAGCCGCGTCCGCCTTGGCCTGGGCATCTTTGCCGGTATAGCTTTCCGGGTCGGCGGCGTACCAAATGTAGCTTGGGTGGTTGGAACCCAGCACTGGCACTTTTACCCCGTCGCTCGGACTGATGCTGACCAGGCCCAGCACGTTCACGGTCGGCCCGTATTGCTGCTTGATCCAGTTACGCACCGGCGCGCCAAAGGCGACCATCGGCAACGCCGCACCACTGGCGTTCTGGCTGAGTTGCTTGACCATGGTGGTCTGGTAGTCCTTGAAGTAGTCGTAGACGCCTTCCAGATCCTTGCCAGCGTTTGATGGTGCAGCTATCGGTGCAATGTCGATGATGGTCTGGTAGCCCGGCGTCTGGTCGGCCGGAACTTTGTTGACAGTCAGCAGCGTGGCCCAGCGATCGGTGGTGGCGGATCGCAGGTAATCCTGAGCCTGGGTCAACGAATAGTCGGGTGGGAAGTGCAACAGTTCAATGCTTTTGCGGTTTTCCAAGGCCATGCCCAGTGGCAGAAACAGATACCAGCTGTAAGCCCACTTGCCATCGGCATTCAGCTTGCTGGCGCCGGTATAGGCCAGATCACCGGCATCGAGCAGCGCCGCCAACGGTTTTTCATAGCCATGGGGCACGCCGCTGATTTCGGCATAGAGCTGATTGTTATCGGTTTTGACCAGCACTTTCGCCGTGCTGTAACCATCGCGCTGCACGCTTTGAGTCAGGTAATGCTCGACCGTTTGCTCCAGCGTCCAGTTGCGAAAGCAGATCACGTTGCAGTTGTTGGGGTAAGCGAACAGGCGGGTGACGCGTTCGGTACTGCCCAGTTTCAGGTCGACATCGGCATGGGCGGCGGCGCTCAGGGTGAGGGCCGCGAGGGTGAGTCCTGCAAGTTTGAACATGCTCAGATCCTTTTCAGCGTGGTCCCGTTAATTGGGGTACGCGCCATACTGGATCAGCGGCGTTACACAGAATAGTGGTTGCGTGTAGTTTTTTTGCGTAGAGCCTGTGGTGTGTACGTCAGGAACACTCGGTTATGGCGTCCGGCCCGGGCTTGATGTCTGTGGGCCGGACGGAGGTTGAAGCGTTACAACAGCTTTAGTGCCAGATGAGTACCGGCGCGCAAGTACTCGACCTGTGCAAATACGGCATCCTTGACGAGGGCCTCTCCTGTATCGGTCAGTTTGGCTTTTTTGGCATCGATGATGGACGTTTGCGTCAATTGCATGACTACATCCATCGCTTTTTGAAGGGCGGTCAAATTGTTGTGCTGGCCGAACTCGCGGACGACAGCGTCCATACGGCGATCTGCATCATCACGCAGCTTTTTGTATTCAACGACTGAAACCCTACCGTCCTGGTAAATCTCGTTAATCATCTCTTCCAGCGTTTTCGAAACTAAAGACATGTGTTTGTTCATCCTTGGTCAGTGCTGTCTTGCTTTAAAAAGTGTGTGAGCTGTCGGAGTTTACTCAGCGATTTATAGGTTGGAGATAAGAACTCTCCGGGTTTCATGTCAGGCGCAATCGAGCCTGTTTGTAGGATAAATCCAGGCGTTTGTTTCATGCTCAAGCAGAGTGAACGGATTGCACCTGCCCGCTGCAGGTGCAATCACTGATGTGTTACGGCATGACCGGTGCCGTATACGTCAGCGTCGTCCCCAACGCCCACAGCAGAAACAGCACCAGCGGCGTGTGCACCAGCAGTTGCACGAACGAAAACCCGATCAAGTCCCGCGCCTTCAACCCGAGCACACCCAACAGCGGCAGCATGTAGAACGGGTTGATCAGGTTCGGCAGGGCTTCGGCGGCGTTGTAGATCTGTACGGCCCAGCCCAGGTGGTAGTTCAGGTCGGTGGCCACTTGCATGACATACGGCGCTTCGATGATCCATTTGCCCCCGCCGGACGGGATGAAGAAACCGAGAATCGCCGAGTACACGCCCATCAGCAGCGCGTAGGTGTCGTGGGATGCGATTTGTACGAAAAAGGTCGAGATGTGGTGAGCCAGCGTCTGAGCGTCAGTCCCTTTGACGGTGGTCATCAGCGCGGCGATCGAGCCGTACAGCGGGAACTGAATCAGCACGCCCGTGGTGGTCGGTACCGCGCGGGACACAGCGTCAAGGAAGCTGCGCGGGCGCCAGTGCAGCAGGGCTCCGAGCATGATGAACAGGAAGTTGTAGGTGTTCAGCCCGGAAATCGCACTGATCGCCGGTTTGGTCGAGAACTCATGGAACAGCCATCCGGCCGCCAGCAGCACCAGCAAAATCGTCAGCAGCGGGCTGTGCTCCAGCCATTCGCCGGGGCGGGTGCGTGGTTGCAACGGCGGTAGGTTAAAGCTCGGATCGATGCCGCAGGCTTTGGCATCACGGGCCGAGTTCGGGCCGGGTGCAGTGGCGTAGGCAATGATCAGCGAGATCACGATCAGCGCCAGCAACATCACGCCGGACTGCCAGAGAAAGATCGTTTGCGTGAAAGGAATCACCCCGGTGATCGACAGAATCGACGGCGGCAGGCTGGCCGGGTTGGCCTGCAATTGCGCGGCGGACGAGGACAGGCCTAGGGCCCACACCGCGCCGAGACCCAGATAGGCGGCAGCACCGGCGGCACGGTAATCCATTTTCAGATCGGTACGACGGGCGAGGGCGCGCACCAGCAAACCGCCAAACACCAACGACAGCCCCCAATTCAGCAGCGACGCAACCATAGAGATCAACGCAACCCAGGCCACGGCCGAGCGGCCGTTTTTCGGGATCCGCGCCAGCCGGTCGATCAGTTTCACTGCCGGTGGCGAGCTGGCGACCACATAACCGCCGATCACTACGAAAGCCATTTGCATGGTGAACGGGATCAGGCTCCAGAAGCCGTCACCGAAGGCCATGGCGGCGTCGGTGGGTTTGGCGCCCATGAACAGGGTGGCCACGGCGACGATAATCACCGCCAGTGCGGCAAACACCCAGGAGTCAGGGAACCAGCGTTCGGCAAAACTTGAGCAGCGCAGGGCAAAGCGGGCGGAGCGGGTATCTTCGATATCAGCGGCCACGGGTGTACCTCGAATTTTTATGTTTGTTGTGGTCTTTGGGGCGGCGAAGGCCCGTATAGACAGGCGCCAACAGTAAAACAATCGGTTCTATTTTGTGACGAAGTTTTACGAGTCTAGGACTTTGGTCTAACGGGTTGTCCGTTGGCGCGTTTGCGTAGACCATGGGCGCCTTGGTTTTTTGCCTATGCCAGAGTTCTTTTCATGACTGCCAACACCCACCCGCGTCCGGCGCCGTTCACCCGCTCGGATTACAAGACCCTCGGCCTTGCGGCCCTTGGCGGCGCGCTGGAAATCTACGATTTCATCATTTTCGTATTTTTCGCCCTGACTCTCAGCCAGCTGTTCTTCCCGCCGGAAATGCCTGAGTGGCTGCGACTGCTGCAAAGCTTCGGGATCTTCGCTACCGGTTATTTGGCGCGGCCGTTGGGCGGGATTCTGATGGCGCATTTCGCCGACCGACTGGGCCGCAAGAAGGTCTTCAGCCTGAGCATCCTGATGATGGCGCTGCCGTGCCTGCTGATCGGCATCATGCCGACCTACGCGCAGATCGGTTATTTCGCACCGTTGCTGCTGTTGGCCCTGCGAATTCTCCAGGGCGCGGCGGTGGGCGGCGAAGTGCCGAGTGCCTGGGTGTTCGTCGCCGAGCATGCACCTGTCGGGCACCGCGGCTATGCCCTCGGTTTTCTGCAGGCCGGGTTGACGTTCGGTTACCTGATCGGTGCACTGACGGCGACGTTTCTGGCGCAGGCGTTCACCCCGGCAGAAATCCTTGATTACGCCTGGCGTTACCCGTTCCTGCTGGGCGGTGTGTTCGGTGTAATCGGCGTCTGGCTACGCCGCTGGCTCAGCGAAACCCCGGTGTTCATGGCCATGCAGGCCCAACGTGATGCGGCCGTCGAACTGCCGCTGCGCACGGTCTTGCGTGAACACCGTCTGGCCATGCTGCCGGCGATGATCCTCACCTGCGTACTGACCTCGGCAGTGGTGGTGTTCGTGGTGATCACCCCGACCATGATGCAAAAAACCTTCGGCATGACCGCCAGCCACACCTTCGCCCTGAGTGCCTTGGGCATTGTTTTTCTGAATATCGGCTGCGTCCTCGCCGGGCTGCTGGTGGATCGCATTGGCGCCTGGCGAACGGTGATGCTCTATAGCCTGCTGCTGCCATTGGGTATCGGCGTGCTCTATACCTGCCTGATCATCGGTGGCAGCTGGATCGGTCTGGCGTACGCGGTGGCCGGCCTCGGTTGCGGGGTGGTCGGCGCGGTGCCGTCGGTGATGGTCAGCCTGTTCCCGGCGCGGATTCGTGTCTCGGGAATTTCCTTCACCTACAACATTGCCTACGCCGTCTGGGCGAGTATCACACCGTTGTTGCTGATCGGTCTGATGCCGTGGAGCCCATGGATCTGCGTGATTTTCAGCGCGGTGATGGGGACTGTGGGGGTGAGCAGTGCCGCGTATTTCGGGACGCGGATGCCTAATGTCGGGAGCCGCAGCGTGGCTCCCTGCGTTTAGTGACTGTCAGCGGGTTCCTGCGATGTACAGGAGCAACACAATGCAAAGGAGCAGCACAAGTGCAATTGGTACCCATCCTTGAAGTGTCCCGTCAGGTTCAGTCGCGTGTGCGCGATTTGCGTAATCAACCTGATGTTCGCCAATACATGTACACCGATCATGAGATATCCGAGGCCGAGCACACGGCCTGGCTCGGCTCGTTAACGGACAATCCGCGTCAATCCGTGTTCGTACTCATGCTCGACGGCGCAGCCCGTGGCGTGGTGTCGCTGAACGCGATCAGCACGTTGCACAAAACGGCTGACTGGGCTTTTTATCTCGACAGTGATCTGCAAGGACAAGGGCTGGGCAGTCGGTTGGAGTTCTGGCTTCTGGACCACGCGTTCGGTGTGGCAGGTCTGGAAAAGCTCAACTGTGAGGTATTGCAGAGCAACCCGGCGGTGATCAGCCTGCACCAGAAGTTCGGCTTTTCCGTTGAGGGCGTGCGACGCCAGAACATCATCAAGGACAACGTCAGAGTCGATGTGGTGATGCTGGGCATTACTCGACAGGAATGGGCGGCGCGACGGCCGAAGATGGAAGACGTGATGGCACGGCTAAACCGTGTCAGCTGATCAGGTGGGCGCACCGCAACTATTTTTGTAGGACAACCCTGAAACACTCTTCAGAAAATATCCCAAAGGCCGATGGCTAGGCTGCATGCCGCTTTCTTTCCCTGTCCATCGGTGTATCCCATGTTCAACAAACGCTTGAAGCAGGAGCTGTCGGCTCTTCGCGAAGAACTCTCCAGCCTTCAGCAAGTGAAGGAAAGTCTGGAAAGCGAGATGCTGGTCCTGACCCTCGATGCCGACGGGCGGATTCAATCGGTCAACCAGAACTTCATCGGCGAGATGCTCTACAAAAGCAGCGACCTGATAGGGCGACACATCGAAGACATCGTCCCGGCCCATGTGAAGTCGGACGAATTCCATCAGCGCTTCAAGTTCGCGTTGACCCGTGGCGAGCACTTTGCCGGCACGGTGCGCTTGTTGCGTGGCAATGGTCAGGAAGCCTGGCTGCGCTCGATCGTGCAACCGGTTCGGTCTGCGGACGGTCGGATCAAACACTTCTCGATTTACTCCAGTGACCTGACCCGCACCATCGAGGCGTCTCGTGAGCATGAGAACCTGATCGGCGCGCTTGTGCGCTCCACGGCAGTCATCGAGTTTGACCTCAATGGCAACGTGCTGGCGGCCAACGAGCGGTTCCTCAGCGGCATGGGTTACAGCCTGGCGCAGATCCAGGGCAAACATCACCGCATGTTCTGCGAGCCCGAGGAATACAACAGCACCGCGTACCAAGACTTCTGGCGCCGCTTGAATGCAGGCGAGTTCGTCGCCGCCCGTTTCAAGCGCATCGACAGCCACGGTCGCGTGGTCTGGCTGGAGGCTTCCTACAACCCGGTGGTCGATGCCAACAACAAGCTCTACAAAGTGGTGAAGTTCGCCACGGTAATTACCGATCAGGTCAATCAGGAGCAAGCCGTCGCCGAAGCGGCCAACATTGCCTACAGCACCTCGCAGCAAACCGACAGCAGCGCGCAGCGCGGGAATGCGGTGGTGACTCAGGCGGTCAATGTGATGCGTAACCTGGCCACGCACATGCAGACCGCCGGTGAAGGCATCGAAGCGCTGAACGAGCAGTCGCTGGTGATCGGCACCATCGTCAAAACCATCAGCGGGATTGCCGAACAGACCAACCTGCTGGCGCTCAACGCGGCCATCGAAGCGGCTCGGGCCGGGGAGCAGGGGCGTGGTTTCGCGGTGGTGGCGGATGAGGTCCGGCAATTGGCTTCGCGCACCAGCCAGGCAACCGATGAGATTGTCGGCGTGGTGCGGCAGAACCAGGACATGGCGCGCAACGCCGTGGCGCTGATGACCGAGGGCAAACTCCAGGCTGAACAGGGCCTGGCGCTGGCGGCAGAGGCGGGGACGGTGATTGTCGAGATTCAGGACGGTGCACAGAAAGTGGTGAACGCGGTCGGGCAGTTTGCCAATCAGTTGGCGACTTGATGCCTGCCATCGCGGCGTAAATCGCTACAATCGGCGTTTTCCCCAGGAGCAGCCATCATGAGCGTTTCTCACCGCCGTCCGGTTCCCTTGGCCAAGGCGTATCGTCTGCTCAATCACGGCCCGACCGTGCTGGTCAGCGCGGCTCATGACGGCCAGCGCAACATCATGGCGGCGGCCTGGGCCATGCCGCTGGATTTCGAACCGCCGAAAATTGCCGTGGTGCTGGACAAGTCCACCTGGACACGTCAATTGCTGGAGGCTTCGGGCACGTTTGTGCTGAATGTTCCCTGCGCCGCCCAGGCCGATATCGTCCAGACCGTGGGTTCGACGTCCGGCCTGGAATTGACCCGGGAGAAAGGCCGGGACAAGTTCCAGGTCTATGATTTGCCGACGTTCAGCGCTGAATTGATTGATGCGCCGATGCTCGAAGGCTGCGTCGCCTGGCTGGAGTGTCGACTGCTGCCGGAGCCCGGCAATCATCAGCAGTACGATCTGTTCCTGGCTGAAGTGATTGCCGCTCAGGCAGACGAGCGGGTGTTCAGTGACGGTCGCTGGCACTTCGAAGGGCAAGACGCGTTGCGCACCTTGCACCATGTGGCGGGCGGGCATTTCCTGAAAATCGGCGATCCAGTGGACGGCAAGGTCTTGCAGGCGTAAGCAGCCTGCCTTTCACACCCAGACGTCATTCTGCGCAGTGCGCTCGCCACCTTCGTTACCTGTGTTCAGCACACCTTTGGGTTCGATCAGCAGGAGTTTCACCTCCTGCTCGGCGAACGGTTTGTGCTCGACACCTTTTGACACCACATACATTTCGCCGGCGTTCACCAGCACGTGGCCATCGCGAAAGTCGATACGCAGTTGCCCTTCCAGGACGATGAAGGTTTCGTCGGTATCCAGGTGATCGTGCCAGATGAAATCCCCCAGCAGTTTCACCACCTTGAACTGGTAGTCGTTCATTTCGGCGATGACCCTGGGCGTCCAGTACGGGCCGATCCTGGCGATTTTTTCAGCGAAATTCAGGCTTTCGTAAGCTTTCATGCAGCAGCTCTCGTGGTTGATCGTGCATCCACGATAGCCGGCGTATCGGCGTGCTTCTTGAACGATCGTGCGGGCTCAGCGGCGGTGCATTTTCATCCAGCGGGCCGGCGACAGTCCGTAGGTTTTGCTGAACTGCCGGGTCATGTGGCTCTGATCGGTGAAGCCGGCGATCAGCGCGGCGCTGACCAGTGGTTGGCCCTGGATCAACAGCGAGCGGACCAGGTCGAGGCGGCGCATGGTCAGGTATCGATAAGGGCTGGTGCCGAACAACAGGCGAAAATCCCGCGACAGGCTCCAGCGATCACGGCCGCTGTGTTGCGCCAGTTCTTCCAGCGTCACGGTGCGATCCAGCGCGCTGTGGATGAATTCCCGCGCGCGTTCGGCGGCCGCGTAGTCGAAGCTCTGGCGGGTGGCAGGCACGCCGGAAACGCTGTTCAAGGCTTGGGCCAGGTCGAACAGCGCATCCTGCTCTTCGAGAGGGTCGAGAGGGCAATCGAGGCTTCGCAGCAGCACGGCGGTGGCGGCGAACAAACGTGGATCGGCTGACAGGCCGGTCTTGATAAACGGCAACGGCTGGCCGCCGAGCATTTGCTGGATCAGCGCCGGTTCGATGTACATCATTCGGTACTGGAACCCGGTCTCGGTGCCGGCTTCGCCATCGTGGACTTCGTCCGGGTGCAGCACCATGGTCCCGCCCGGCAGACTGTGACGCCAGCCGCCGCGGTACTGAAAACTCTGCACCCCGGCCAGGGTATGGCCGATGGCGTAGGTGTCGTGGCGGTGAAGGTCGTAGCCGTGGCCTGCAAAAAACGCCTCGAAACGTTGAAGCCCGCCAACGTCGGGCGCGCGGTGGAACCAGTCGATAGCGGGCGTTTGCTTGGCCATGGTGGTGTTGCCTTGAACTCGATGCTGAACACGTTACCCCACTCACCAACCGCTTGTCTGCTGCCGATCGAATCACCCGGCTGGTAGAAAATCCCCGACTAATGTTGCAAGGTGTTGCATATTTTTTAAGCCACGAAGGCGCCCCACATCATGGAAATATCCCACCTGAGCTACGCCGCTCCGTTGTTGTCGTTGGCGCTGTTATGGACAGTTGCGGTGGTGACGCCGGGGCCGAACTTCTTCAACACCGCGCAACTGGCTGCCAGTTGCTCCCGGCGCCACGGGGTCGTCGCCGCACTGGGCGTGGCCACGGGCACGGTGCTTTGGGGGTTGGCGGGTGGCCTGGGCATCAAGTCGCTGTTCAGCGCCGCGCCGACGCTCTACCTGAGCTTCAAGATTGCCGGCGGTTGTTACCTGATCTATCTGGGTTTGAAGCAGTTCAAGCGCAAACCACCGAGTGTGCCGGGCGATAACGGCTCGCTGAATGTCGCCGGTCGCACGCTGCTATCGGCTTATGGCCGGGGCTTTGTGGGCAACATGACCAATCCCAAGGCCGCGCTGTTCGTTGCTACGATTTTCGCCACGGCCATGCCGGCCTCACCGCCACCGATGTTGCTGGCGCTGGCCGTGCTGACCATGGCGACCTTGTCTTTCAGTTGGTATTGCAGCGTGGCGCTGCTGTTTGCCAGCCGGCGGGTCGCGGGTGCTTATGATCGTTCGCGTAAATGGCTGGATCGCTTCGCCGGCAGTTGCTATCTGCTGTTCGGCGCGCATCTGGTGGCCAATCGTTGAGGAGTTCTGAATGAGCAAACTGCGGGTAGGCATTATTTTTGGCGGCCGTTCGGCTGAACATGAAGTGTCGCTGCAATCGGCGAAAAACATCGTCGATGCGCTGGACCGTTCGCGCTTTGAACCGGTGCTGATCGGCATCGACAAGCAAGGCCACTGGCATCTGAACGACCCTTCGAACTTCCTGCTCAACCAGGAAAACCCGGCGTTGATCGCCCTTAACCAATCCAACCGCGAACTGGCCGTTGTGCCGGGCAAGGCCAGTCAGCAATTGGTGGAAACCTCCAGTCAGGAAATGCTGGGTCATGTCGATGTGATCTTCCCGATCGTCCACGGCACCCTGGGCGAAGACGGTTGCCTGCAAGGCTTGCTGCGCATGGCCGATCTGCCGTTTGTCGGCTCCGACGTGCTCGGTTCGGCCGTCTGCATGGACAAGGACATCAGCAAGCGCCTGCTGCGTGACGCCGGGTTGGCGGTCACTCCGTTCGTCACCTTGACCCGCGCTACCGCAGCGCGGACCGGGTTCGCCGAGGTGCAAGGCAAACTCGGTTTGCCGCTGTTCGTCAAACCGGCGAACCAGGGATCTTCCGTGGGCGTCAGCAAGGTGAATGATGAAACCGAGTACGCGGCAGCGGTGGAGCTGGCCTTGGGTTTCGATGAGAAAGTCTTGGTCGAGTCCGCCGTCCGTGGCCGCGAGATTGAATGCGCCGTGCTCGGCAACGAAGACGCCATCGCCAGCGGTTGCGGCGAGATCGTGGTGCGTAGCGGGTTTTATTCCTACGACAGCAAATACATCGACGCTCAAGCGGCGGAAGTGGTGGTCCCGGCAAACATCAGCCGCGAGGCTAGTGAACGCATCCGTGCCCTGGCCGTCGAGGCATTCCAGGTGTTGGGTTGTTCCGGGCTGGCGCGGGTCGACGTGTTCCTGACCGACAGCGGCGAAGTGCTGATCAATGAAATCAACTCGTTGCCCGGCTTCACCCGCATCAGCATGTACCCCAAGCTATGGCAGGCCACTGGTATGACTTACAGCGAGTTGGTCAGCCGTTTGATCGACCTGGCGCTGGAGAAGCATCAGGCGCGACAGGCGCTGAAGATCTCTCGCTAGGCTGAATCAGGCGCGCCGTGAACTCCGAAGTCGTCATCCAGCTCGATGGCGACGCTCACGGCGTCTCATATCATTTTGGGTATGTCGGCCTGATTCGTCTGCTGACGCAACCGCTTCGATTCATACGCTTCGATCAGCGTGATCATAATGTCGAAGAAATCACCCTCAGGGGTGCCAGGCTCTGGTTCGTTGTCGAACAGCGCTGACACGTTCTTGAGGGCTGCACGATAGTCCTCGTCGGTGTGAATGGGGCGGATGTTCATGGGTTACTCCATCTCGACAGTATCAGCGTCGATTGCGTCGTACTGTTTGTGAGTGCCGACTCTATCCAAGAAGCAGTCATTTGTAGGTAGGAAAAGGCTGCGTGAAGTGGCCGATCAGGATGTATCAGGTGTAAAAAAGGGCCTACCTCCCGGTAAGCCCTTGCTCATTCCCACGTACGACTCAATCCCCCAACGCCGCCCCCTCACGCCGCGGATCGGCCCCTCCTGCCAACGACGTTTTCCCCTGCGCATCCTTCACCCGAACAATCGCCTGGGTCCCGCTGGTCATGTCGATCTCGTTCACGCTGTGCCCTTTGTCTTTCAGCGCCTGAATCAGCGCCGGGCTGAACTGCCCCTGTTCCAGTTCGGTCGGGCCGTTGCGGCTGCCGAAGTTGGGCAGGCTGATGGCGGTTTGTGGGTCGAGGTTCCAGTCGAGCAGGCCGATGGTGGATTTGGCGACGTATTCGATGATCTGCGAGCCGCCGGGGGAGCCGATGGTGGCGAGGAATTCGCCGCTCTGACGGTCGAAAATCAGGGTTGGTGCCATGGAAGAGCGTGGGCGTTTTCCGGGTTCGACGCGGTTGGCGACCTTCTGGCCATTCTCTTCGGGGATGAACGAGAAGTCGGTCATCTGGTTGTTCAGCAGGAAACCCTGAACCATCAGGTGCGAGCCAAACGCGGACTCCACCGTGGTGGTCATGGATACGGCGCCACCTTCGTCATCCACCGCCACCACTTGCGAGGTGGAGATGCGCAGCGGCGAACGGTCCGGTGCGTAGGCGACCTGGATGCCTGGCGGGGTGCCAGGTTTGGCCGTGCCCATGCTGCGATCGCCGATCAGGGCCGCGCGGTCAGCCAGATACCCAGGGTCCACCAGACCTTTGACGGGGACGGGCACGAAGTCCGCGTCGGCCACGTATTGCGCGCGGTCGGCGTAGGCCAGGCGCTCGGCCTCGGAGATCAGGTGCACGGCTTCAGGCGTCGGTTCGATGCCCGCAGGTTTGTTTGTCTTGACCGGTTTGAGCGGCGCCAGGGCAAAACGCGGGTCACGGGTTTCCAGGGCCTGCAAGGTGCCGAGGATCTGCGCCACGGCGATCCCGCCTGACGACGGTGGCGGCATGCCGCAGACCTGCCAGCGTTTGTAGTCGGTGCACAGCGGCGCGCGCTCCTTGGCGCTGTAGCCGTTGAGGTCGTTCAGCGACAGGCTGCCAGGGTTGGCGTGGCCCTGAACCTTGGCGACGATCTCCTGTGCGACGGGGCCTTTGTACAACGCATCCGGTCCTTCCTTGGCAATGCGTTTGAACACCGCGGCCAGCGCCGGGTTTTTCAGCGTAGTGCCCGCGGCTTTCGGGCTGCCATCGGCATTCAGGAAGTAGGCGATCATGTCCGGCGAGCGTCGAATGGACGAGTCCGAGGCGATCAACTGGTGAAGGCGTGGCGAGATGGCGAAGCCTTGATCCGCGAGTTTGATCGCCGGTTCGAACAGCCGTGCCCACGGCAGATGACCGTGTTTCTGATGGGCCAACTCAAGCGCTCGCAACACGCCCGGTGTCCCGACTGAACGACCGCCAATCTGCGCCTGGGTGAACGGCATCGGTTTACCGTCGGCTTGCAGGAATAGCTTCTCGGTGGCGCCGGCCGGAGCGGTTTCGCGACCGTCATAAGTGCGTACAGCCTTGCCATCCCACAGCACGATCAACGCACCACCGCCAATGCCCGAGGATTGCGGCTCGACCAGGGTCAGCACGGCCTGCATCGCAATCGCGGCATCGATTGCCGAACCCCCCTGGCGCAACATCTCCCGCCCGGCCTCGGCCGCCAGCGGATTGGCCGCGGCCGCCATGTGTTTTGAGGCGTATTGGGTCTGCAGGTCGGCGCGATAACCTGACGCGACTTCTGGCGCGACAGGCAACGTCGAAGTGGTCGGGGCGCTACAGGCTGCGAGGGTTAAAGCCGCGGCGATCAGCGAAAAGGCTGACAGGCGATAGTGGCTCAAGGAGAAGGTTGAGAACACGTGGGGGCACTCCGTCCGTGGGAAAGATCAGGGGACTTTATCGGCCGAAAGGAAGTGACGCAAACCAGCGCCTACAGCAAAGATGCTTTTACCCTTCATGAGTCCGGGGATTTTCTGTAGGGTCGAGGGCAATAGACTGGCCAGAAGATCAACAAGAGGCAGATATGCAGACCGAGTTCCCCACCCAGCCAAGTTACCGCACCCAGCGTGATCAATTCCTGGCCGCCGCGACCGCGGCCGGTGCGACGCTGACCGAGTACCCGCATCCACTCAAAGGGCCGTTCGGTGAGCCGTTGAGCACCGATGTGGCCGTGCTGGGTGATCCGCGGGCGAAGCGTTTGCTGATTGCGCTGAGTGGCACTCATGGCGTCGAAGGTTTCTACGGTTCGGGATGTCAGATCAAGTGGTTGCAGGCGTTGGGCAAGCGTTCGCTGCCGGCCGATGTCGCGGTGGTGATGATCCACCTGATCAATCCGTGGGGCACTGCGTGGCTGCGTCGGGTCAACGAAGACAACATCGACCTGAACCGCAATCACCTGAACTTCGAGCATGCATTGCCCGATAATCAGGCCTACGCAGCGCTGCATGAAATCTATGCCTGCACGCAGTTGCAGGGCCCGGAACGTGATCGCGCCGATGCCTTGCTCGATGAGCAAATCGCCGAACACGGTTGGCCAGCGGTGATGTCGATTGTCGAGGGTGGCCAGCACCGTTATCCCGATGGTTTGTTCTACGGCGGGCTGGCGCCGAGCTGGTCGAATCGCACGTTGCATCAGATCATTCAAAAGCATGTTTCCCATGCCGAAGTGGCCATGTGTTTCGACTTGCACACCGGGGCAGGGGAGTACGGTCATCCGATGTTGCTGACCATTACCGAGGCGGCGTATCCAGCGCTTGCGGATGCGCAGGCGATTTATGGTCCCTGGCTCTATACCTTGCACACAGGCGCCGACACGCTGAGCGAAACCGGCGTTGCTGCCACTGCTACCGGCTACACCTCGCAGGCGTTGATCAATGCGTTGCCGCACGTGCGGTTGATGCCGTTTGTGATCGAGTGCGGGACGTATCCCGGCGCCGAGGTTCATCGTCATCTGCGCGATGATCACTGGCTGCACCTGCATGGCAATCCGAGTGATGCAGTGGGGCGCGGGATCAAACTGAATCTGGTGGAGCAGTTCTATCCCGCCGACAGCGACTGGCAGGCGATGGTCTGGCTGCGCACCTGGCAGATTTGGGAGCGGGCGTTGTCAGCATTGCCGGCAATCCGTTCCTGACGTGATTTGCGCGGACGTGGCCTCTCGTTGCCCGAACTCATGCGGTTCAAATCTTCCTGCAGCCGCAGCATGCTTTCTTCGCCGACGCGGATGAAGCCGCTGCGGGGCTGATCCAGGTCGAGGGTGATGGTGAAGACCATGGCAATCAGGATCGCGAAGATGGCCGTCGAGCCGTGCCGTCGACGGTGACCCAGGCCATAGCTGTAAGCGATGAAACCCAGCGCACCGATGGCCACGACGAACAGCAGATTGATGACGGTTGCCGGGACATGATCGTCCTGCTCGGCGCGGCGCTTTTCATTGACGTTGTAGACGTCGGTCAACGCCTGGATCACCAGGTTCATGGCGGCTGTCGCTTCGCCTTGAGCCTCGGCGGCTGCGGCCAGATTCCATAACTGGTCCTCGATCGTCCGCGACGATTCGCTGGCGGCCTTCAACAGTTTCTCGTCCGTGCCGGCGCGCATGAATTCAATCCGCGCCGAGACATAATCCTTGAGCATCGCTGACATCTTCCCGCGCAGATCAGACGGCAGCAATTTCGCTCGCAGATAGGTCGAGCCGATCACCGTGACTTCATCTTGAATCAGTGTCTGGCGCGCTTCGAAACGTGAGGTGGCCATGGCGAAGTTGAAACCCAGCAACAACGCGAGCAGACCGAGGAGGGCGGTTTGCAAAACGGAGAGGTGGGAGCGGGTCGAATCATTGCTGTGGGTTCGGTGATGACGGCCGAGACGAAAAGCGAGTTCCAGCACCACGCAGAAGATGGCGACCACGATGAAAAACAGAATGATTTCGTCCAGGCCCCAGTACATAGGCTAGGTCTCTCTGCGTTCAAGCTTTGGCATTAACTGTAGGAGAGAACCGCGAAGAGTGGGCATTAACCGCCCTGTGGGCCAGAGCACTTTTCTTGAGGCATAAAAAAACGGCCTACCTTTCGGTAAGCCGTTTTTAGTACTTGGTGGCTACACAGGGACTTGAACCCCGGACCCCAGCATTATGAATGCTATGCTCTAACCAACTGAGCTATGTAGCCAAGTGGCGCGCATTATTGGCTTGGAACAGAGATGTGTCAAGCGTAAATCTAAAATATTTCTCTACGCTTTCAACCGCTTATCCGCCTGACCCGAAAAAACGGGTCAGGAGAGGGCATCAACTGAGCTGAAATCTCCCGGTATTGGCACTCAAGGCCTTGCTGCCCTGGCTCAAGGTGTCCGCTGCCAGGTTCACCGCTCGCGCGCCTTCGAGCAAGCGTACCGCGGCCTGATCGACTTGCTGGATATTGCCGCTGACCTCGTCGGCGGTGGTCGCTTGCTCGTCGACCGCGGTAGCGATTTGCGCCAGGGTGTCGGTGACGCTCTGCACGGCACTGGCAATTTCCCCCAGGCGTTCGCCGAGGCCAGTGACGGCCTGGGCGTCGGACTGAGCCTGGCCGCAAGCGGCTTCCATCAGGCTCACCGCTTCGTTTACGGTGCTGCGCAGGCTGTCGACAGTCCCGGCAATCTGCGCGGTGGAGGACTGGGTGCGTTGCGACAGGCTGCGCACTTCATCGGCCACCACCGCAAAGCCACGACCTTGCTCTCCCGCGCGAGCGGCCTCGATGGCGGCGTTAAGTGCCAATAGATTCGTCTGCTCGGCAACGCCGCGAATGGTATCCACCACCAACTGAATCTGCTGCCCTTGTTCACTGACCCGGCCCAGGGCTGCCGCGGTGTCGTTCAAGCGCTGATTGAGTTGCTGAATACTCGCCGTCGTGCGCTGGCTGTCACGGCTGCTGTCGGCGGCGATGCGCTGGGTGTGCTGAGCGCTGCCGGAGGCCTGTTCGCAACTCTGGGCGACCCCTTGTGAGGTCGCGGCCAATTGCGTGGCTGCCGCGGCGATCTGGCTGATCTGCAACTGCTGAGCTTCGACTTCTCCAAGGGCGCCGCTGGAGTGATGGTTGAGGGTGCGCACCGCGTTGCTCAGCTGCAAGGTTTCATGATCGACCCCCAGCAAACTGTTGCGCAGTTGCACCACCGCGACGTTGAGGGCGGTGCTGATGGCGGCCAGTTCATCGCGACCTTCTACCGGTACTTGCAGGCTCAGATTGCCGTCGCGCAAGGCTTCGGCCAGCAGGGTAATACCGCTGGCGCTACGACGGATCGAGGCCTGCAAGCAGATGAACAGGTACAGCGCGGCCAGCAACAGGCAGCCAAAAATGCTCGCTACCAGGATGAACTGGCGAATGGCAGAACCGTGGTAATAGTCCAGGCGCTGATCCAGCGACACCAACGACTGCTGACGCAACGAAGCGAGGTCGGCGAGCAGGGTGTCGAGGTTGCGTTCGAACTCTTCCGGCTTGAGCTTGATGCTGCCGCCGAACACGCCGTCATCGAGGACTTTCAACTCGGCGTCCAGGTGCTTGAGGCTGTCATGGTATTGCCCGGCCCAGGTTTGCAACGCGCTGGGCAGCCGCGCTTCCAGCAGGTTCGCTGTTTTGACCAACTGCTCCCGGGCGTCGCCGATGCGGCTGCGCAAGTCGCGCAGTTGCAGACGGCTTTGCAGGGTGAATTGCCCGGACACTACAGAGGCCTGGCCAACGCTGGCGAGACGGCCGACTCGTTCAATCAGGTCTGGCGCGTGCTGCGTGGAGATCTGCGTCAGCAAATAGGTTTCCAGCCACGGCGCCAACGTCAGGCGATTATCCATGGCGATCTGCTCGCGCAAGGCTTGCAGGGCACTCAAGGCATTGGTGAAACGATCGTAACCGTCCGGCCACCAACCGACGCTGCTCAGGCTTTTTGAGTCCAGGCCGTTGAGGGCGGTTTGCAGGGCTTGATATCGGGTCAGGGTTTCGCCCTCGGCGCCTTCGGTTTGCAGTGCGTTGCCGAGGTCCGAGGTGGCTTGGGCGACGGCTGGCTGAACCGTATCGAAAGCCGCCATCGCCGCGATCGTCGCGGGTGTCGGCTGGCGATTGGTTTCCGTGGCGCGCCAGCGAGCCGCGCGGTCACGCTGAGCGGCGAGCAGGTTATCCAGAGCATCGAGGGCGAGCAGTTGCCGAACCCCGGCACGTTCGCCGGAGATCAGGTTCAGTTTGTCGCGATAGTCCTGACCGATCATCCACAGGCTGCCCGTCAACGGCAGGATAAACAGTAGAAACAACAGCTGAAATTTGCGTGCGAAGCCAAAACGCCCCAGCAACCCGATCCCCGGTGATAAAAAAGCCTGCATGCCCCAAAACTCCTCTGGGCACCACGCACCATTGGCGTGCGTCGCAACCGTTGCGGTCGCGACCTGTGCCCTTCTAAAAGGCCTCGAAAGTTCACCCTCGTCAGCTCTGTAGGCCGACTCTGTAGCGAAACTTCCCATTCTCGGTCCCCTTTGTAAGGGGCCGCGTTGAAGCGGATTACCAAGGCAAGATTCAGACCATGGCGTTGCGCTATCACCTTTTCAGCGATGAAAATCGAGGTCGTTAGCAGGCTAAGGGGATGGCGCTGCTGCACTGAAAAATGGCACATTGACGCACCTGCCCGTGTGCACCCATCTGTTGTACGGAAACTCTTATGGCTATCAGCAATGTCCAGACCGGCGCGCAGCCGGCATCCGCGACTTCACAAAGCAGCCCTTTGGTCATGCGCATTATCGGCGCCGTGGCGCTGGCGCATTTGATCAACGATTTGATCCAGTCGGTGCTGCCGTCGATCTATCCGATGCTCAAGGCCAACTATGGCCTGACGTTCACCCAGGTTGGCCTGATCACTTTGACGTTCCAGCTGACGGCTTCGCTGTTGCAGCCGTGGGTCGGTTACTACACCGATCGGCACCCCCAACCCTGGCTGCTACCCGCCGGGACGGTTTGCACCTTGATTGGCATTTTGATGATGTCGGTGGTCGGCACCTTCCCGTTGATTTTGCTGGCAGCAGGGTTGATCGGTATCGGCTCCTCGACCTTTCACCCGGAAGCTTCTCGCGTGGCGCGATTGGCCTCGGGCGGGCGATTTGGCCTGGCGCAATCGACCTTTCAGGTGGGTGGTAATGCCGGTTCGGCCTTCGGTCCGTTGCTCGCCGCCGCGATCATCATTCCATTCGGTCAGGGCCATGTGGCCTGGTTCGGCCTGTTCGCGGTGTTTGCGCTGTTCGTGCTTTATCGGATCAGCCGCTGGTACGCCAATCACTTGAGCCTGTTCAAACTCAAGCAAGGCCAGGCGGCGACGCATGGCTTGTCGAAGAACCGCGTGATCAGTGCACTGGTGGTACTCGGGTTGCTGGTGTTCTCCAAGTATTTCTACATGGCCAGCTTCACCAGTTATTTCACCTTTTACCTGATCGAGAAATTCGACCTGTCAGTAGCGAGTTCGCAGTTGCACCTGTTCCTGTTTCTCGGCGCGGTAGCGGCGGGGACCTTCTTTGGTGGACCGATCGGCGACAAGATCGGGCGTAAGGCGGTGATCTGGTTCTCGATCCTCGGCGTAGCGCCGTTCACCCTGATTCTGCCTCATGTCGACCTGTTCTGGACCAGTATCTTGAGCGTCGTGATCGGCTTCATCCTGGCGTCAGCATTCTCGGCAATCGTGGTGTATGCGCAAGAACTGGTGCCGGGCAATGTCGGGATGATTGCCGGGGTGTTCTTCGGGTTGATGTTCGGCTTTGGCGGGATTGGTGCCGCGTTGCTCGGGCATTTGGCGGACATACACGGCATCGAATACGTGTACTTGCTGTGTTCGTTCTTGCCGTTGTTTGGGGTGTTGGCGATTTTCCTGCCAAGAACCAAAAAAGTCTGATCCTTACAAATCCCACAGTTGATCGGTGGTGTGGTGGTGATTATTTCAGGCACAAAAAAGCCGCGTCTAAACGCGGCTTTTTCTTGGGCGGGTGTCTTACACGTTGAAGCGGAAGTGCATCACGTCGCCGTCTTTAACGATGTAGTCCTTGCCTTCCAGACGCCATTTACCGGCTTCTTTGGTGCCGGCTTCGCCCTTGTACTGGATGAAGTCGTCGTAGGCGATGACTTCGGCGCGGATGAAGCCTTTCTCGAAGTCGGTGTGGATCACGCCAGCGGCTTGTGGTGCGGTGGCACCCACGCGGACGGTCCAGGCGCGGACTTCTTCGACACCGGCGGTGAAGTAGGTCTGCAGGTGGAGCATTTCGTAGCCGGCGCGGATGACGCGGTTCAGGCCAGGTTCTTCGAGGCCCAGGGCTTCGAGGAACATGTCTTTCTCTTCGCCGTCTTCCAGTTCGGCGATTTCGGCTTCGATCTTGTTGCAGACCGGAACCACCATGGCGCCTTCTTCTTCGGCGATGGCTTTGACGATGTCCAGCAGCGGGTTGTTCTCGAAACCGTCTTCAGCGACGTTGGCGATGTACATGACCGGCTTGGTGGTCAGCAGGTGGAAGCCACGAATCACCGCTTTGTCGTCGGCGCCCATGTTCTTCATCAGCGTACGGGCAGGCTTGCCGAGGGTGAAGTGAGCGATCAATTGCTCCAGCAGGCCTTTCTGGACCACGGCGTCCTTGTCACCACCCTTGGCGTTGCGGGCGACTTTCTGCAGTTGCTTCTCGCAGCTGTCGAGGTCGGCGAAGATCAGTTCCAGGTCGATGATTTCGATGTCGCGTTTCGGGTCGACGCTGTTGGAGACGTGAATCACGTTCTCGTCTTCGAAGCAGCGGACTACGTGCGCGATGGCATCGGTTTCACGGATGTTGGCGAGGAACTTGTTGCCCAGGCCTTCACCTTTCGAGGCGCCGGCTACCAGGCCTGCGATGTCGACGAATTCCATGGTGGTCGGCAGGATACGCTTTGGATTGACGATGGCCGCCAGGGCTTCCAGACGTGGATCCGGCATCGGCACGATACCGGTATTCGGCTCGATGGTGCAGAAGGGGAAGTTCTCGGCCGCGATCCCGGATTTGGTCAGGGCGTTGAATAGGGTGGACTTGCCGACGTTAGGCAGGCCGACGATGCCGCAATTGAATCCCATGGTGTTTTCCCCGAGGAGTGAGTCAGGCCTTCTGGCTGTGCAGGTTTTTCATCGCGCGGTTCCATTCCCCGGCGAGGATATCCGGCAGCACGCCGAGGGCAAAGTCGATGCTGGCATCGAGTTTTTCCTGTTCGGCGCGTGGCGCACGACCCAGGACGAAATTTGAAACCATACTGGCAACGCCCGGGTGGCCAATGCCAAGCCGCAAGCGGTGAAAGGTATTCTGATTGCCCAGTTGCGCGATGATGTCGCGCAACCCGTTGTGACCGCCATGGCCGCCGCCCTGTTTGAGCTTGGCAACGCCGGGTGGCAGGTCGAGTTCGTCATGCGCCACCAGGATTTCTTCAGGCGTAATGCGGAAGAAGCCGGCAAGTGCCGCGACGGCCTGGCCGCTGCGGTTCATGTAGGTGGTGGGAATCAGCAGACGAACATCCTGACCCTGATGCGAAAAGCGCCCGGTCAGGCCGAAATATTTACGATCCGCCACAAGGTTTACGCCTTGTGCGTTCGCGATGCGCTCAACAAAAAGGGCCCCTGCGTTATGCCGGGTCTGTTCGTATTCAGCGCCTGGATTTCCCAGGCCAACGATCAGTTTGATGGCAGTCACGATAGGGGCCCTTCCTTGGAGTGGTGGATAACATCGCCGCGACAGGTGTGTGCGGCGAAAGTGGACGACAAGTGCTCATTTACCATTATGTAAACTCCGCTTTCTCGCCCGCTTTCTCGCTACGCTCTAGTCCGCGATGTTTCCGGTCACTCCGGCGAACAGAGTGAAATTACTCTGCTGCGCCTTCTTCAGTAGCTTCTGGAGCAACACGTGGAGCGTGGACGTTGGCAACAGCCTTGTCATCACCGTGTACCAGAGCAACAAACTCAACGCCTTTAGGGGCTTTGAGGTCAGACAGGTGAATGATCGAGCCGATTTCGGCGTTAGCCAGGTCGACTTCGATGAATTCAGGCAGGTCTTTCGGCAGGCACGAAACTTCGATTTCAGCAACAACGTGCGAAACTTCGCCGCCTTTCTTGATCGGCGCTTCTTCACCAACAAAGTGTACAGGCACGATAGCGGTCAGTTTCTGGCCAGCTACAACGCGTACGAAGTCAGCGTGCATCACGTGGCCTTTGGCCGGGTGACGCTGCAGGGCTTTGATGATTACGTTTTGCTTGGTGCCGCCAACGTTCAGCTCGATGATGTGGCTGTAAGCCGCTTCGTTTTCGAGCAGTTTGGCAACTTCTTTAGCCAGCATGCTGATGGATTCAGGGGCTTTTTCGCCACCGTAAACTACAGCAGGTACCAGGCTTGCGAGACGACGCAGGCGGCGGCTCGCACCTTTCCCCAGGTCGGAACGCACTTCAGCATTCAGAGTAAATTCGTTCATGTTGTATCTCCAAAATAACCACATTCGCCCCAGCGTTTGCGACCAGCGCTAAAGGCGATATGGGCAAAAAAGCCCCGCCCCGACAGGAATGCCGGGGCGGGGCGCTTTTCGTCAACGAAATATTCGTGAAGGGCAGGGCCCTTAACGGAACATCGCGCTGATCGATTCTTCGTTGCTGATGCGGCGAACCGCTTCGGCAACTACCGGCGCGATATCCAGTTGACGGATACGCGAGCAGGCTTGAGCAGCAGCGGACAACGGGATGGTGTTAGTCACCACCAGTTCGTCCAGCATTGAGTTTTCGATGTTTTCGATCGCCCGACCGGACAGCACAGGGTGTGTGCAGTAGGCGAAAACCTTGGCAGCGCCATGCTCTTTCAGGGCCTTGGCCGCGTGGCACAGAGTGCCGGCGGTATCGACCATGTCATCGACCAGAATACAGGTACGCCCTTCGACATCACCGATGATATGCATCACTTCAGAGTGATTGGCTTTCTCACGGCGTTTGTCGATGATCCCGAGATCCACGCCCAGGGATTTGGCAACAGCACGTGCACGCACGACGCCGCCAATGTCCGGGGACACGATCATCAGGTTTTCGAAGCGCTGATCTTCAATGTCATCCACCAATACCGGGGAGCCGTAGATGTTATCTACCGGAATATCGAAGAAACCCTGGATTTGGTCAGCATGCAGATCAACCGTGAGAACACGGTCGATGCCGACTACGGTAAGCATGTCAGCAACGACTTTCGCGCTGATAGCCACACGTGCGGAACGCGGACGGCGATCCTGACGGGCATAACCAAAGTAAGGAATAACAGCAGTGATACGAGTAGCCGAGGAGCGGCGGAAGGCGTCAGCCATCACTACCAGTTCCATCAGGTTATCGTTAGTCGGAGCGCAAGTCGGCTGAATAATGAAGACATCTTTACCGCGGACGTTTTCATTGATCTCGGCGGTAATTTCGCCGTCGGAGAACTTACCGACAGAGATGTCACCGAGAGGGATATGCAGCTGACGTACAACACGCCGAGCCAGATCGGGGTTAGCGTTCCCCGTAAAGACCATCATCTTGGACACGCGCAGTACCTAGAGGCTGAGGGTAACCTGGATGAGTATAGAAAATGGCAGGGGCGGCTGGATTCGAACCAACGCATGGCAGGATCAAAACCTGCTGCCTTACCGCTTGGCGACGCCCCTGTGTCTGTTGCAACGAGTACCCAGTACTCGATTCCTTTTAGAGCAGACTTTGCAGCTTGCGATGCAACATCGAAACGTTGCTTCCCTTTGCTACAAACCCTGTAAGGGTCTCTGTAAGAAGGGCCGAGACTTTATCAGCTTCAGCTTTGCTTGGGAAGCCCCCAAACACACAACTTCCAGTTCCGGTGAGTTTTGCTTCGGTAAATTTACCTAACAAATTCAAAGCGTTACGTACATCTGGGTAACGCCTTGCTACCACCGGTAAGCAGTCATTTCGACTGTTTCCCTTGGGAACGGGGCGCACTTTAATGGGAGAAGAGTTACGTGTCAACAACGGATCTGAAAAAATTTCTGCTGTACTTACAGAGACTTGCGGCACAAGCACGAGATACCACGGTTCTTCGGGGTCTACAGGGGTCAGTTTCTCCCCCACGCCTTCTGCAAAAGCCGCGTGCCCACGCACGAAAACCGGGACGTCCGCGCCAAGCGTCAGGCCCAGCACGGCCAGCCGATCCTCATCCCAACCCAGTTGCCAGAGATGATTGAGGCCGAGCAAAGTCGTCGCAGCATTTGAACTGCCACCACCGATACCACCGCCCATGGGCAGAATTTTTTCGATCCAGATGTCGATACCGAGGGAACAACCGGATTGCTCCTGAAGTTTTTTTGCAGCTCGAACAATCAGATTGCTGTCGTGAGGAACGCCATCGAATTCGGTGTGCAGTCGAATGACACCGTCATCACGAACGGCGAACGTGATTTCATCGCCGTAATCGAGAAACTGAAAAATAGTCTGCAACTCGTGATAACCGTCTTCACGGCGACCGAGGATGTGCAGCATCAGATTGAGTTTGGCCGGGGAGGGCAGCGTCAAGCGCGGAGCGGTCATGTTCACTGCCCCAATTTGCGAGGTTGCCATTCCTTGATCACCAGCGTGACGTCAAGGTCGGTGCCGTGCAGTTTGATCCGCTCGGGCAGCCAAAAGCCGTTTTGCTCGGCATAGCTGAGGTATTCGACCTGCCAGCCATCCTGCTCAAGATTGGCCAGGCGGCTGTCGGCATCCAGTGTCAGACGGCTTTTGCTGTCCGGAGCCGGGAGCCCGCGAACCCACCAGGCCAGATTGGACACCGGTAACTTCCAGCCCAGTTGTTCTTCGACCAGCACTTCAGGCGTCGGCGCTTCATAGCGGCCCTGGTTGGCGACTTCCAGCGAGACCTTGCCGGGGCGGCCGGTCAGGCGTGCTGCGCCGCGACCCAGGGGGCCGGAGAGGCGAATGTCGTAGTAATCCTGTCGCTGCAGCCAGAACAACGTGCCGCTGCCCGAGTCTTTCGGGGCGCGAATGCCGATCTTGCCGTTGATCTGCCAGCCGTCGAGGCTGGTCAGTTGCTGTTTGTACTCGCGCCATTGGGCCGGGTTGCCTTTGCCCTGGACCGATTCGCGGGCACCGAAGCCCGCGCAACCGGCGAGCAGGGCGATGAAGCTGAAAACAATGAGGTGGCGCAAAAACATAATCTTAAAGAGTCTCTGATCCGGTCAGGCGCTTGATGGTGCTGCGCAGGAGGGGGCTGTCGGGCTGTTCCTTGAGGAACTTACTCCAGATTTGTTTGGCTTCCCGTTGCTTGCCATTGGCCCACAGGACTTCGCCCAGGTGCGCGACGACTTCCTGATCGGGGAAGCGCTCCAGCGCCTGGCGCAGCAGGCGTTCGGCTTCGTCGAAGTTGCCCATGCGGAAGTTCACCCAGCCGAGGCTGTCGAGTACCGCCGGGTCTTCCGGATTGATCTTGTGCGCCTGTTCGATCAAGGCCTTGGCTTCGGCGTAGCGCGTCGTACGGTCGGACAGGGTGTAACCGAGGGCGTTCAGCGCCATCGCGTTGTCCGGGTCGCGCTTGATGATCAGGCGCAGGTCTTTTTCCATCTGCGCCAGGTCATTGCGTTTTTCCGCTTGCATGGCGCGGGTGTACAGCAGATTCAGATCGTCCGGGTATTGCTGCAAGGCTTGCTTCAATACATTCCAGGCCTTGTCGGGCTGTTTATTGGCGGACAAGGTTTCGGCTTCGATCAAATACAACTGGATCGCGTAATCGGGCTGTTCATCGCGCTCCGCAGCCAGACGGCTTTGGGCTTCGGCGGTCTTGCCGTTGTTCATCAGGATATCGGCCTGACGCAATTGCGCCGGCAGGTAATCGTTGCCCGGGCCGACCTGGGCGTACTCGATCAGCGCGCCTTGAGGGTCATTGCGCTCTTCTGCGATACGACCGAGGTTCAAGTGCGCCGAATCGACGTGGCTTTCCCGGGCAATCAGGTCTTCCAGATAGCCCTTGGCCTCCTTCCAGGCCTTGGCTTCCAGGCAAACCAACGCCAGGGAGTAACGCAGTTCGTCGTCTTCGGGGTACTGCTGAACCAGGCTCGAGAACTCGGCTTTGGCGTCGTCCATGCGGTCCTGTTCAACCAGCATGCGCGCATAAGTCAGGCGCAGGCGTTTGTCGTCCGGGTATTTCTTGATGCTTTTTTGCAGCAGCGGCAAGGCTTCATCGCCACGACTGAGGGTCTGCAGCAGGCGTGCGCGCAGTAGAATCGGTGCTATTTCGCCTTCGTCCGGTGGATTGTCTTCCAGCAGGCCCAGCGCACCCTTGGCGTCACCGTCCTGTTGCAACAGCAAGGCTTTGCCGAAAATCAGCTGACTGTTGTTCGGATGGCGCTGCAATAAACGGTCAAAACTTTTCATCAAGCCGTTGCGCGTGTCCTGGTCGGTGTCGGCCGCAGACAGGGCGAGGAAGTCGAAATGCGTGTCGCCCTTGCCTTGCAGGACCTTCTCCATATAGGCCATGGAGTCGTCATAACGCCCGGCACGAGCCAGTTGCACGGCAGCGGCCCGTTGCGCCTCGAGGTCTTGCGGCGCGTTTTTCGCCCAGATCAACGAGGTGTCCAGGGCAGCCTGATCGGCGCCCAGGTACTCGGCGATACGGAATGCCCGCTCGGAGATGCCCGGATCCTGAGTGTTGATCGCCTGGGTCACGTAGTTGTCCAGGGCAATGTCGAAACGATTGCGCTGGCCAGCCAGTTCGGCGCTCAACAGACTGAAGATGGTTTCTTCACTGAATGAGCTGTAAACCTTGGGCTTTTCAGGGGCCGGAGTGCTGTCTTCGACCGGCGGCGTACCGTCCGACGAAACGGGTGCCAAGGCCTGGCAGCCGCTGAGGAAGACAAAAGCGAGGAGCAACGCGGAAGATCTATTCATATAGGAAGAGGACGACTAACCTGCGGTCGGATCATCATGACACAAGCCTTCGGCCAAACATAACCGTGTCTCAATTGGCGCCTTTATAGAGGCAGGTCATTGGGACAATAGTCAGCGGTAGTTGTTCTGGCTCTGTCGAAGTAGGACAATTGCCGGCTTCACGTCACCATCAGCGACCTTGAATGGCCTTCCTTGCACTCGGTATTAACCACAAGACTGCTTCAGTAGACGTCCGCGAGCGCGTGGCCTTTACCCCTGAGCAGCTGGTGGAGGCTTTGCAGCAGCTCTGCCGACTGACCGACAGCCGCGAAGCTGCGATCCTCTCCACCTGCAATCGCAGTGAACTCTATATAGAACAGGATCACCTTTCGGCGGACGTCATCCTGAGCTGGCTGGCCGATTATCACCATTTGAGCCTCGAAGAGCTGCGCGCGAGCGCTTATGTGCACGAAGATGATGCGGCAGTTCGTCACATGATGCGGGTGGCCTCCGGGCTCGATTCGCTGGTGTTGGGCGAACCGCAGATTCTCGGCCAGATGAAATCGGCCTACGCCGTGGCCCGCGAGGCCGGCACCATCGGTCCGTTGCTCGGGCGGCTGTTCCAGGCCACGTTCAATGCGGCCAAACAGGTGCGCACCGACACCGCCATCGGCGAGAACCCGGTGTCCGTGGCGTTTGCCGCGGTCAGTCTGGCGAAACAGATTTTCAGCGACCTGCAACGTAGCCAGGCCTTGCTGATCGGCGCTGGCGAGACCATCACTCTGGTCGCCCGCCACCTGCATGAATTGGGTGTAAAGCGCATCGTCGTCGCCAACCGCACCCTGGAGCGCGCGAGCATTCTGGCCGAGCAGTTCGGCGCCCACGCGGTGTTGCTCTCGGACATCCCGGCGGAACTGGTGCGCAGCGACATCGTTATCAGCTCCACCGCCAGCCAGTTGCCGATCCTGGGCAAGGGTGCGGTGGAAAGCGCCTTGAAACTGCGCAAGCACAAGCCGATCTTCATGGTAGACATCGCCGTCCCCCGGGATATCGAGCCGGAAGTCGGCGAACTGGACGACGTTTACCTGTATAGCGTCGACGATCTCCACGAAGTGGTCGCCGAGAACCTCAAGAGCCGCCAGGGCGCAGCCCAGGCGGCGGAAGAGATGGTCTCGATCGGTGCCGAAGATTTCATGGTTCGCCTGCGTGAACTGGCGGCGGTGGATGTGCTCAAGGCCTATCGCCAACAAAGCGAGCGCCTGCGCGACGAAGAATTGCAGAAGGCCCAGCGCATGCTGGCCAACGGCAGCAGCGCCGAAGACGTGCTGGTGCAGCTGGCGCGGGGCCTGACCAACAAACTCTTGCACGCACCGAGCGTGCAGTTGAAAAAGCTCTCTGCCGAAGGCCGCCTCGATGCGCTGGCCATGGCCCAGGAACTCTTTGCCCTGAATGAGGGCTCATCGGATAGCTTTTCGGATAAAAAACCGCAATGAAAGCGTCACTGCTCAATAAGCTGGACATCCTCCAGGACCGTTTCGAGGAATTGACCGCCTTGCTTGGCGACGGCGAAGTCATTTCCGATCAGGCCAAATTCCGCACCTATTCCAAGGAATATGCGGAAGTCGAACCGATTGTCGAAACCTATAAACAGTTGCTCAAGGTGCAAAGTGATCTCGAGGGCGCTCAGGCGCTGCTCAAGGACAACGACCCGGACATGCGCGAAATGGCCGTGGAAGAAGTCCGCGAAGCCAAAGAGCAACTGATCGACATCGAAGCCAGCCTGCAACGCATGCTGCTGCCCAAGGATCCGAACGATGGGCGTAACGTGTTCCTCGAAATCCGCGCCGGCACCGGCGGTGACGAGGCGGCGATTTTCTCCGGCGACCTGTTCCGCATGTATTCGCGTTACGCCGAGCGTCGCGGCTGGCGGGTGGAAATCCTCTCGGAGAACATCGGTGAACACGGCGGCTTTAAAGAAGTCATCGCCCGCGTCGAAGGCGACAACGTCTATGGCAAGCTGAAATTCGAATCCGGTGCCCACCGCGTACAACGGGTTCCCGCTACTGAATCCCAGGGTCGCATCCACACCTCGGCCTGCACCGTAGCCGTATTGCCTGAGCCGGACGAGCAGGAAGCAATCGAGATCAACCCCTCGGATTTGCGCATCGATACCTACAAATCCTCCGGTGCCGGTGGTCAGCACGTTAACAAGACGGACTCGGCGATCCGCATCACGCACTTGCCGTCCGGTATTGTCGTCGAGTGCCAGGAAGAACGTTCCCAGCACAAGAACCGCGCCCGGGCGATGTCCTGGCTGTCGGCCAAGCTCAACGATCAGCAAACCAGTGCCGCCGCGAACGCTATCGCCAGCGAGCGTAAGTTGCTGGTCGGTTCGGGCGATCGCTCGGAGCGGATCCGCACGTACAACTTTGCCCAGGGGCGGGTCACCGACCACCGGGTCAACCTGACGCTGTATTCCCTCGACGAAATCCTCGCGGGTGGCGTCGATGCGGTGATCGAGCCGTTGCTGGCCGAATACCAGGCCGACCAATTGGCAGCGATAGGTGAGTAAATGACGATCATTGCCAGTTTGTTACGCGCCGCCGACCTGCCAGATTCGCCCTCCGCGCGCCTGGATGCCGAACTGTTGCTGGCCGCTGCGTTGGGCAAGTCCCGCAGTTTTCTGCACACCTGGCCCGAGCGCATCGTTCCAAGCGAGGCGGCACTTAAATTTGCCGAGTATTTGCAGCGCCGCCGTGGCGGTGAGCCAGTGGCCTACATCCTCGGTCAGCAAGGTTTCTGGAAACTTGATCTGGAAGTGGCGCCGCACACGCTGATCCCGCGCCCGGACACCGAGCTGTTAGTGGAAGCGGCGCTTGAACTCCTGCCCGCCACGACTGCCAAGGTCCTCGACCTCGGCACCGGCAGCGGCGCCATTGCGTTGGCCCTGGCCAGCGAGCGTCCGGCCTGGAAGGTGACCGCCGTGGATCGCGTGCTCGAAGCCGTGGCCCTGGCCGAGCGCAATCGCCAGCGCTTGCATCTGAACAACGCCACCGTGCTGAGCAGTCATTGGTTCAGTGCGCTGGAAGGTCAGCGTTTTCAGCTGATCATCAGCAACCCGCCTTACATTGCATCCGCCGATCCGCATCTGGTGGAAGGCGATGTGCGCTTCGAACCGGCCAGTGCCCTGGTGGCTGGCGTCGATGGGCTAGACGATCTGCGTCTGATCGTCGCCCAGGCGCCGGATTATCTGGAAGCGGGCGGTTGGCTGATGCTTGAACACGGTTACGATCAAGCCACTGCGGTACGCGATTTGCTGCTGACCCGCGGCTTTGAAGAAGTCCACAGCCGCACCGATCTGGGCGGTCACGAACGTATCAGCCTGGGGCGCCTGCCGTGCTGAATGATCAGGAATTGTTGCGCTACAGTCGGCAGATTCTGTTGCAACACGTCGACATCGACGGCCAGTTGCGACTGAAAGAAAGCCGCGTGTTGATCGTCGGTCTTGGCGGCCTCGGCTCGCCGGTTGCGCTATATCTGGCCGCCGCCGGCGTCGGTGAGTTGCATCTGGCGGACTTCGACACTGTCGACCTGACCAACCTGCAACGCCAGATCGTCCATGACACCGACAGCGTTGGCCTGAGCAAGGTCGACTCGGCGATCCGCCGACTGACTGCAATCAATCCCGAAATTCAGTTGATCGCCCATCGCACCGCGCTGGACGAAGATTCCCTGGCCGCCGCCGTGGCCGCGGTGGATCTGGTGCTGGACTGTTCCGACAACTTCTCCACCCGCGAAGCGGTCAACGCTGCGTGTGTCGCTGCCGGCAAACCTCTGGTCAGCGGCGCAGCGATTCGGCTCGAAGGTCAGTTGTCAGTGTTTGACCCGCGTCGTCCGGAAAGCCCGTGCTACCACTGCTTATATGGTCACGGCAGCGAAGCCGAACTGACCTGCAGCGAAGCCGGCGTCGTAGGGCCATTGGTTGGCTTGGTGGGCAGCCTTCAGGCACTGGAAGCCATGAAGTTGCTGGTGGGTTTCGGCGAGCCGCTGGTGGGGCGCCTGTTGTTGATCGATGCCTTGGGCTCGCGCTTCCGCGAATTGCGGGTCAAGCGTGATCCGGGCTGCAGCGTTTGTGGTTCGAAGCATGCGTGAAGCGCCGATTGGCGTGTTCGACTCCGGCGTCGGTGGGCTTTCGGTGCTGGCCGAGATCCAGCGTTTGCTGCCCAACGAGTCACTGTTGTACGTCGCCGATTGCGGGAATATTCCCTACGGCGAGAAAACCCCGGAATTCATCCGTCATCGCTGCAGCGTGATGGCCGGTTTTTTTCAGCAGCAGGGCGCCAAGGCCTTGGTGTTGGCCTGCAATACGGCGACGGTCGCTGGCGTTGCCGACTTGCGACGCGATTATCCAGAGTGGCCCATCGTCGGCATGGAGCCGGCGGTCAAACCGGCCGCTGCCGCCACCCGCAGCGGTGTGGTCGGTGTGCTCGCTACCACCGGCACCTTGCAGAGTGCCAAGTTCGCCGCGTTGCTCGACCGATTCGCCACCGATGTGCGCGTCATCACTCAGCCGTGCCCCGGCCTGGTGGAGCTGATTGAAAACGGCGATCTGCACAGCGAGGCATTGCGCCAGTTGCTGGCCAGGTATGTCGAACCACTGCTCGGCGCCGGGTGCGACACGATAATTCTGGGCTGCACGCATTATCCTTTCCTAAAGCCGTTGCTGAAGCAGATGATCCCCGATGACATCAGCTTGATTGATACCGGGGCCGCTGTAGCGCGGCAACTTCAGCGATTGTTGGCCGAGCGGGAATTGCTTGCCGAGGGGCCTGCACGTGCGGCACAGTTCTGGACGAGTGCCGATCCAGAGCATTTCAGAAATATCTTGCCGATACTGTGGAATACCGCTGGCGTTGTGCGAAGCTTCAAGGAGTAAACAAAACTCGGGGCAAGCGAGTAATTGGGGTGAACTTCTGATTAATCGTCGACTTCTATAGCGTCAAGCAACAAAAAAACCTTACGAAATCGTTCGGAAAAGGATGTTTCTAATGAAGCGACTATTCTGCTTGGCCGCGATTGCGGCTGCACTGATGGGGCACAGTTTTACCGCACAAGCGGCAGGCGTGGAGTTCGCGGTCGGAGAGACCAGCGACTCGACCATGACCTATCGACTGGGCATGCAATTCGATTGGGACAAGAGCTGGTTGCAGAGTGATATCGGTCGTGTGACCGGTTACTGGAGCGGTGCCTACACCTATTGGGAAGGCGACACGACCTCCAGCAACCACAGCCTGTCGTTCTCGCCTGTGTTTGTTTACGAGTTTGCCGGTCAGAACGTCAAGCCGTACCTGGAGGCCGGGATTGGCGTGGCGTTGTTCGCTCATAGCGAACTTGAAGACAACAACCTCGGTGGTGCTTTTCAGTTCGAAGACCGATTCGGCTTTGGTCTGCGCTTTGCGGGCGGACATGAAGTCGGGATTCGTGCGACGCACTACTCCAATGCCGGTCTTAACAGTTACAACGACGGCGTAGAAAGCTACTCGCTGCACTACACGATGCCGTTGTAGGCGCTTTGAATGTGGGAGCAAGTCATGTGGCGAGGGGATTTATCCCCGTTCGACTGCGAAGCAGTCGTAGACGCGGTTTAACTTTGAAATGCTGGGGCTGCTACGCAGCCCAACGGGGATAAATCCCCTCGCCACAGAGGCTTGCTCCCACATTTGTATTCGGTTGACTTCGACTTCAGCGATACGCCGTGGTAATCCCTTGGCGTTCGTCGATGCATTCTGGTGCGCCCATCTCGAACTCCCGGCAGATCAACGGGCGTTTTTCATAGATGGTGCACATCATCGTGTTGCGATCCAGCGCGGCGCACCAGCCGTCATCCAGACGCAGCATGACTTCCCCACCCCAGTCATCGGTATCGATAAAACGTTCGGGCACGCCCGTGTCTGTGATCAGCATGACTTCGAGCTGACAGCAGCAAGCTGCGCAGGTCGAGCATGTGACCGCAGGCTCGGCGATTTGCGTATGGGGAATGGTTTTCATGGCGCCCAGTGTAAGGCACTGAGCCGGTGCTGTGTGAAAGGCCTGACGGACGCTTGGTTACCGGTTCGAACAGGGTGATCTTATGGCTGCGATTCAGCAGCCAGGTGCGATCAGCCTTGAGAGGCAGGTGATTTCACGGCTGGTCCTTGATCGGCGGATTGCTGCGCACCATGCGTTTGCCGATTGCCAGTTTTCCTCGGTTGGGTCTTGTCGACAATGGCCAGTGGTCGGCCATGAACAACGCCGGAAAGGCTATCTCCAGTGGACGATTCTTGAGTTCGGCGAAGATGTAGCGTGCGGACTTGTCCACCGGCCAGTTGAGTGGCATGGAGACGTTGTGCGCCGTCAGCGGCGTCTCGACAAACCCCGGGCTGACCACGGTGACTTCGATGCCTTGCGGTGCAAGATCAATTCGCGACGATTCAAACAGGTAACGCAGCCCGGGCTTTGAGGCACCATGCGCCTCGGACCGTGGCAGCGGCAGGTAGGTGACCGAGCTGGCGACGCCCACCAGATACGGCGCGGTGCCGGCGCGCAAGAGCGGCTGGGCAGCCTGGATGCAATAGCTGCTGGCAAGCAGGTTGGTGCGCACTACGTGCTCGACGATCGATGAATCGAACTGCTGAACGTCGACATATTCGCAAGTGCCGGCGTTGATAATCACTGTGTCCAGAGCTCCCCACGCCTCGGCGATCTGTTCGCCGATTTCTCGCACGGTCTGGCTGTTGGTCAGGTCACCGGCCACCACCAGCACTTGTCCCGGATAACGCTGGGACAAGACTTTGAGTGGCGCCACCGAGCGAGCGCTCACCGCGAGGTGAGCACCGGTTTTCAGTATTTCTTCGGCCAGCGAGGCACCAATGCCGTTACTGGCACCTGTCAGCCAGTAGCGCCGTGGAGGTGTAAAACTCATCCCATTCTCCTTTTCAGTCAGGCAATCGCCCGGCAGGTTGTCGTGATGGCAGGTTCTTGAACGCGGCCAGCGCCCGTTGGCGAGAGCTGCTCAGATTGACGATCGGTGACGGATAATCCGCTACGCCGAACAGGCCGCCGAGGTTCGCCGGGTTGTGCACATCCTTCTTGTTCAGCCCGGCCAGTTCCGGCAGCCAGTACTTGATGAACAGCCCCTCGCTGTCGAATTTCTCCGACTGGCTCAGCGGGTTGAAAATCCGGAAGTAGGGCGCTGAATCGGTGCCAGTGGACGAACTCCACTGCCAGCCACCGTTGTTCGCCGCCAGGTCGCCATCGATCAGATGCCGCATGAAAAAACGCTCGCCTTCACGCCAGTCAATCAGCAGGTTCTTGGTCAGGAACATTGCCACCACCATGCGCAGACGGTTGTGCATCCAGCCGGTTTCAAGCAATTGACGCATGGCCGCGTCGATAATCGGCAGGCCGGTACGGGCTTCTTGCCAGGCCAGGAGTTCATTCGGGGCATCGCGCCAGGCGAGGGCTTCGGTTTCCGGGCGGAAGGCGCGATGACGCGAGACCCGTGGGTAGCCCACCAGAATGTGTTTGTAGAATTCGCGCCACAGCAATTCGTTGATCCAGGTGACGGCGCCGACCTTGCCACTTTCGAACTCGCCCTGATTGCTTTGCAGCGCGGCGTGCAGACATTGGCGGGGGGAAATCACCCCGGCGGCGAGATAGGCCGACAGCTGACTGGTGCCCGGTTTGGACGGGAAATCGCGTTCGTTTTTGTAGTCGTCGATCTGGGCATCGGCGAAGGTGTCGAGGCGACGGTGGGCTTCGGCTTCACCGGCAGGCCATAGACTGCGCAAGTTGTCGCTGGGCGTTGCGAAACCTTCAACGTTCGATGGGATCTTGTCGCTGCTGATCGCCAGCGGCGCCTGCACGGCAGGTGCTGGGACGCGCTTCGGCAACGACCCGCGCAGACGGTCGTAACACGCCTTGCGGAACTGGCTGAACACCTGAAAGTAAGTGCCCGTTTTGGTCAGTACAGTGCCCGGTTTTAACAGCAGTTGATCAAGGTAGCTAAAAAAGTCGATGGCATTGGCTTTCAGTGTTTCGGCCACCGCTGCGTCACGACGGCTTTCATGAATGCCGTATTCCTCGTTGACGTGCACCGCGCCAATCTTCAATTGTTGGCAAAGATCGAGCAGCACCCTGGGTGCCTCATCCCAGCGAGATGCCTTGCGGATCAACAAGGGAATGTTCAGCTCATCCAGCGCGCCGCGTAACTCGCTCAGGTTGCGTAGCCAGAAATCCACTTTGCATGGCGCATCATCGTGCTCCAGCCATTGCTCCGGGCTCAGCAGGTACACCGCCACAGTCGGGCCGCGGGCTGCGGCGGCCGAGAGGGCGGTGTTGTCCTGTAGGCGCAAGTCGCTGCGCAGCCAGATCAATTGCACAGAGGTGTCCGCACGATTCATTAAAAATTCGCCATTAAATGAGCCCACGCTGAATCAGGCCCTGATGCGCTGCTAACGGATCTTCAGCCAGGAACAAATCAGTAATCTTGAACGTTCGTGCGGACAACTCGGTGTGATGGATGCATACCGTTGGTCCGGCAATCATTTTTGGGCAACTGACACCATTCAAAAGTTTCGGCAGCTGCGAAAGATTCATCGCTTTGCTGGAATACAGCAGTACGCCGCGGGCTTGCAGATGATCGACCGCCAGCGAGAGTTCGCCAGCGGGGAGCGGCCAGTCAAACACTTCCACCGGGCAATCGGCGCTGCTGATCAGCCAGGCGGTCAGCCACAGATGAGGTTCCAGTGGGAGGTCCGAGTGATTGATCAACAACAGTGGCGCGGTGCGTAACTGACGGTTGTTATGGTAGATGCGTGCGCCAAATTTGCTGCGTAACCAGGAGTAAAAAAACACTTGCTCCATCTGCGCGCCGAACTGGCCTTGCCAGCGTTGCTCCAGTTCAGCCAGCAATGGCATCAGCAGTTGTGCGCACAAGGTCCGTGGTGGATACAGCGCCATGGCCTGATTGACCGTGTCATCGACGGTGCGTTCGTTCAGTTGAGTGACCGCTTGCAGCAGCGTATGGCGCAGCACGTGCCAATCGCTTTCGACGGATTCGGTAAAGGCCTGCGGAGTGTCGAGCAGTGGCTTGACCTGGCTGACGGCCACGCCGCGGTTGAGCCAGGTGAGGATCGTCAGGATGCGTTGAACGTGTTCGGCAGAGAACAGTCGATGACCCTTGGGCGTGCGTTGCGGCACGATAAGGCCATAACGCCGTTCCCAGGCTCGCAGGGTGACGGCGTTGACACCAGTCTGCCGCGCGACCTCACGGATTGGCAGCCAGCCTTCGTCGAGAGCTTTCTTGAAGTCGGCGCCGGGGTCTTCGCTGGCGCTGGTGTCGAGTGGGCTTTTCATTGGATTGGCATTAGATTGCGTTTCGCAGGCTGAGATTTTCCGGATGCGGTTGCAGGTAAACCTGTTGCGCAATGTAGGGATCCGGGTGTTGACGGAAGTAGTGTTTGAGCAGCGTCAACGGCACCACCAACGGCACGATGCCGTGGCGGTACTGGCCGATGACGTGTTGCACTTCCTGTTTGTCTTCAGGGCTGATGGTCTGTTTGAGATAGCCACTGATGTGTTGCAGGACGTTGGTGTGGGTGCGGCGGGTGGCGCATTTTTTCAAGGCCCCCATCAGCTCGCTGAAGTAGCGTGGGCCGAGTTCGTTCGGGTCGGTCTGGCCCATGTTGCCCAGCAGGTTTCCCAGGGTTTTGTACTGCACCGGGTTGTGGGCCATCAGCAGGTATTTGTAGCGCGAGTGGAAGTCCGTGAGGCCACGGCGAGTCAGGCCGTCGCGCAGCAACTGCTGCCAGGCACTGTAGGCGAACACGCGGGTGAGGAAGTTTTCTCGCAGCACTGGGTCGTTGAGTCGGCCGTCTTCTTCCACCGGTAAATCCGGATGCCGCGCGCAGAACGCCTGGGCGTAGATGCCACGGCCACCACCGTCCACCGGCGCACCGTTGGCGTGGTAGACCTTGACCCGATCCAGGCCGCATGACGGGGATTTCTGCATGAAGATGTAGCCGCAGATGTCGCCCAGTTCCGCGGCCATTTTCTGACCGTATTCGGCGAGCGGCCGGGTGACATCGAGTGTTGTGTTAACGGTACCGATGGCTTCTGGATGTTGTGGATCGCCCACCAGACGGATCGGTTCACGGGGAATGCCGAGACCGATGGCGACTTCCGGACAGACCGGAACAAAATCGAAATAGTCGGTGAGGGTGCGACTGCACAACTGCGAGGCCTTGTGCCCGCCGTTGAAGCGCACTTCTGCCCCCATCAGGCAGGCGCTGATGGCGATCTTCGGTTTCACGGTGGCGTGGGGCATCGGAGCACCTCGAATCTAAACCTGTACAGACTGTTCGGTCTGTACAACATAACTTCATCATAGATTCAAAGGTGTACAAGTCAAATTATTTGTATAAGTTTTATCGTCGGCCTCCTCCCGGATTAATGCGGTTCACTGCAAATGTGCGTGCAAGCGGCGGGCGGCTTCCTGGCCGCTGAGCCAGGCGCCTTCGACACGACCGGACAAGCACCAGTCGCCACACACATAGAGGCCCAGATCGGCATCGGCCAGGGCTCCCCATTCATGGCTGCTGGCGGGCCGGGCGTAGAGCCAGCGGTGCGCAAGGCTGAAGGTCGGGGCGGGCATGGAGTCGTGCAGCAGCTCGGCAAATGCGCCGTGCAATTGCTCGATCACCGCTTCCTTGGACAGGTCGATATGTTGCCGGCTCCAGGCACTGGTCGCATGCAGCACCCATGTATCGAGGGTGTTATCGCGCCCGGGTTTGCTGCGGTTGCGAGCCAGCCAGTCGAGTGGACTGTCCTGTACGAAGCAGCCTTCCATGGGCGTATCCAGCGGTGTCTCGAATGCCAGCGCGACAGCCCAGGTCGGGTCCATTTTCACCCCGGCGGCGGCACCGGCGAGTTTCGGCGCGGTGGCCAGCAGTGCAGTCGCCTGAGGCGCTGGCGTGGCGATAATCACATGACTGAACGGGCCGTGGGTGAAGCCTTCGGCGTCCTGCAGATGCCAGTGCTCCTCGCCGCGATAGACCTCGGTAATGCGGCAGGCGAAATGCACTTCCAGGTCGCCGAGCAAGCCGCGGGTGATCGCGCTCATACGAGGCGTGCCGACCCAACGAGTCTGTTCGTCCGGCGACAGGTTGAGCTGGCCGCCATGGTAGGTGTAGAGCTGCGGCATCCATTCAGCGACCCAGCCGTTGCCTTGCCAGCGTTGGACTTCAGTGACGAAGCGGCGATCGCGGGCGGTGAAATATTGCGCGCCCATGTCCAGAGCCCCCGCATCGCTGCGCTTGCTTGACATGCGTCCGCCACTGCCGCGGCTTTTATCGAAAAGTTGAACGACATGCCCGACCTCTGTCAGGGCCTGGGCGGCGGAGAGTCCGGCGATGCCGGTGCCGATGATTGCGATAGGTACAGTCATAGGGGCCTCGTTTACCTTTCTGTACAGACTACGCCGTGGATGAAACCTGTACAATATTGTTTTTTGGTATAACTTTTAGCGTTCTCGTTCTGACAGCTTGGCCTATTGTTAAACACAGAGCCTGCCCGATACCAAAGATCCCTGCATATAAAAATAGACTAGTGATCAAGGTAAAACGCCACGCGAGGAAGAAGTCATGCACATATTGCTGACCGGCGGTACTGGTTTGATAGGACGTCAGCTCTGCCGACACTGGTTGAGTCAGGGACATCGTTTGACTGTCTTGAGTCGCACACCTGAAAAAGTCGCAAAAATTTGCGGTGCGCAGGTGCGGGGAATCACACAGTTCGAGGATATTGGACAAGAAACGGTTGATGCCATTATCAATCTGGCGGGCGCACCGATTGCCGACCGGCCATGGACCTCCAAACGCAAAGCGCTGCTCTGGAGCAGCCGGATCACGCTGACCGAAACCCTGCTGGCCTGGCTCGAAAGCCGCGAGCACAAACCTCAGGTATTAATCTCGGGCTCCGCCATTGGTTGGTACGGCGATGGGGGCGAGCGGGAGTTGACTGAAAAATCCCCGCCCGTCATCGATGATTTCGCCAGCCAGTTGTGCATTGCCTGGGAGGAAACGGCCCAGCGCGCCGAGGCGTTGGGCATTCGCGTAATTCTCATCCGCACCGGGCTGGTGTTGTCGGCAGAGGGCGGCTTTTTGTCGCGGCTGTTGCTGCCGTTCAAAGTGGGGCTGGGCGGGCCTATCGGCAGTGGCCGGCAGTGGATGCCGTGGATTCATATCAACGATCAAATCGCCCTGATTGATTTTCTTCTGCATCAGGAAGACACCAGTGGTCCTTATAATGCCTGCGCGCCCAAGCCGGTGCGCAACCGCGAATTCGCCGATACGTTGGGCCGCGTGTTGCACCGCCCGACGTTCATGCCCATGCCGGCCCTGGCGTTGAAGGTGTGTCTGGGCGAGTTGTCATTGCTGTTGCTGGGCGGCCAGAAGGCCGTACCGGCTCGCTTGCTGGAAGCGGGTTTCACTTTCCAGTTCACTGATTTGCGCGCGGCTCTGGACGACCTTTCCAGCCGCCTTTGAAATAGGACGTTGCATGACCGATCACGCATTGCTTCTGGTCAATCTGGGCTCACCGGCTTCCACCTCGGTGGCGGATGTGCGCAGTTACCTCAATCAATTTCTGATGGACCCGTATGTGATCGACCTGCCATGGCCGGTGCGACGTTTGCTGGTGTCGCTGATCCTGTTCAAGCGCCCGGAGCAGTCGGCCCACGCCTACGCCTCGATCTGGTGGGAGGAGGGCTCGCCGTTGGTGGTGCTCAGCCGTCGCCTGCAACAGGCCATGACTGCCCAGTGGCACCACGGGCCGGTGGAACTGGCGATGCGTTACGGTGAGCCGTCGATGGAGTCGGTGCTGGTGCGCATGGCAGCCCAGGGCCACAAGCGGGTTACGCTCGCACCGCTCTATCCACAGTTCGCCGACAGCACGGTGACCACGGTGATCGAGGAGGCCAAGCGGGTAGTCCGCGAGAAGCAGCTGGACGTGCAGTTGTCGATTCTCCAGCCGTTCTACGATCAACCGGAATACCTCGATGCGCTGGTCGCCAGCGCCAAGCCGTATTTGCAGCAGGATTACGATCACCTGCTGTTGAGTTTCCACGGTTTGCCGGAGCGGCACCTGACCAAAATCGACCCTACCGGTCACCATTGCTTCAAAAGCGACAATTGCTGCCAGAACGCTTCGCCAGAAGTCTTGGCGACTTGCTACCGCGCCCAATGCCTGCGCACGGCGTCCGAGTTTGCCAAGCGGCTGGGGCTGCCGGACGGCAAATGGTCGGTGTCGTTCCAGTCGCGTCTGGGGCGGGCCAAATGGATCGAACCCTACACCGAAGCGCGCCTTGATGAGTTGGCTGGAATGGGCGTGAAGAAAGTGCTGGTGATGTGCCCGGCGTTTGTCGCCGATTGCATCGAGACGCTGGAAGAGATCGGGGATCGCGGCAAGGAGCTGTTCCGCGAGGCGGGGGGAGAGGAGTTGGTGCTGGTGCCGTGTCTTAACGACGATCCGCAGTGGGCGCGGGCGTTGAGCACGTTGTGCGAGAGAGCGCCGTTGGCGCTTTAAAAGCATCGCGGGCAAGCCTTGCTCCTACAGGATCGTTCCCACGCTCTGCGTGGGAATGCCTCTAGGGACGCTCCGCGTCCAGTGACGCGGAGCGTCACGGGCTGCATTCCCACGCAGAGCGTGGGAACGATCAGTTCACTCAAAGCAGCGACTCATTCGCCTTCTTGTGCTTCCAGCTGTCATTACCCGGCAGCAACAGGTTCAGCGCAATTGCCGTCACCGCGCACAGCGCGATGCCTTTGAGGCCGAAGTCGTCCGGCCCTGTGCCGGTGCCGACCAGTACGCCGCCAATCCCGAACACCAGGGTCACCGAGACAATCACCAGATTTCGTGCTTCGCCCAGGTCGATCTTGTGGCGAATCAGCGTGTTCATGCCCACCGCCGCGATCGAGCCGAACAACAGGCACAGAATCCCGCCCATCACCGGTACCGGAATGCTTTGCAGCAGCGCGCCGAACTTGCCGATGAACGCCAGGCTGATGGCAAATATCGCCGCCCAGGTCATGATCTTGGGGTTGTAGTTCTTGGTCAGCATCACCGCGCCCGTCACTTCGGCATAGGTGGTGTTGGGTGGACCGCCAAACAGGCCGGCTGCGGTGGTGGCAATGCCATCACCGAGCAGGGTGCGGTGCAGGCCGGGTTTCTTCAGGTAATCGCGACCGGTCACGCTACCGACAGCGATCACGCCGCCGATGTGCTCGATGGCCGGAGCCAGGGCCACCGGAACGATGAACAGAATCGCCTGCCAGTTGAATTCCGGCGCGGTGAAGTGCGGGATTGCAAACCACGGTGCAGCAGCAATTTTCGCGGTATCAACGACGCCGAAGTAGAACGCCATCGCAAAACCCACCAGCACGCCCGAGATGATCGGCACCAGGCGGAAGATGCCTTTACCGAACACCGCGACGATCAGGGTGGTCAGCAGCGCTGGCATCGAGATCAGCATCGCCGTCTGATAATGGATCAGTTCGGTGCCATCGCCAGCCTTGCCCATCGCCATGTTGGCGGCGATCGGCGCCATGGCCAGGCCGATGGAGATGATCACCGGGCCAATCACCACCGGTGGCAGCAGGCGGTCAATGAAACCGGTGCCTTTGATCTTCACCGCAAGGCCGAGGAAGGTGTAGACGAAACCGGCCGCCATCACGCCACCCATGGTCGCCGCGAGACCGAACTGGCCCTTGGCGAGAATGATCGGGGTGATGAAGGCAAAGCTCGACGCCAGGAACACCGGCACCTGACGCCCGGTGACGATCTGGAACAGAATCGTCCCCAGGCCTGCAGTGAACAGCGCCACGTTCGGGTCGAGGCCGGTAATCAACGGCATTAACACCAGAGCGCCGAAGGCCACGAACAGCATCTGCGCACCCGACAGCACCGTGCGCCAGAGCGGATCGTTGAACTCTTGCTGCATGCTCAAGCGTCCTTCTGCTTGGTGCCGAAGATCTTGTCACCGGCATCGCCCAAGCCTGGGATGATGTAACCGTGTTCGTTGAGTTTTTCGTCAATGGACGCGGTATAGATGGTCACGTCCGGGTGAGCTTTCTCTACCGCGGCAATGCCTTCAGGGGCCGCCACCAGCACCATCGCGCGGATATCCCGGCAACCGGCCTTTTTCAGCAGGTCGATGGTCGCGACCATGGAACTGCCGGTGGCGAGCATCGGGTCGATGATCATCGCCAGGCGTTCGTTGATTTCCGGAACCAGTTTTTCCAGGTAGGTATGAGCCTGCAGCGTTTGTTCATTGCGAGCCACGCCCACGGCGCTGACTTTGGCGCCCGGGATCAGGCTCAGCACGCCTTCGAGCATGCCGATACCGGCGCGCAGGATCGGTACTACAGTAATTTTCTTGCCAGCGATTTTCTCGACCGACACCGTGCCGCACCAGCCTTCGATGTCGTAGCTTTCCAGCGGCAGGTCTTTGGTGGCTTCATAGGTCAGCAGGGCACCGACTTCCTGAGCGAGCTCACGGAAATTCTTCGTGCTGATGTCGGCGCGGCGCATAAGGCCGAGTTTATGGCGGATCAGCGGATGGCGGATCTCGAGGATGGGCATGGGAAAGGCTCCGGCGGCGGGCAAAAAAACCGGCCTAGATTAATCTATCCGAGGGTGTTGTCCTATAGACATTCAGAACGTTAGTCCACAAACGCTTGATCTGGCCTCGCTTGATGCGTACCTTTGCCCGCTTTTCCTGAACCGCCACCCCCTGGAGAACGCCATGTCCGCTGATCTCGAGCATATCCGTCAAATCATGCGAGAGGCTGACTGCCTGTACACCGAAGCAGAAGTCGAGGCGGCCATCGCCCGCGTCGGTGCACAAATCAACGACCAGCTGGCTGAAAGCAATCCGGTGGTGTTCTGCGTGATGAACGGCGGGCTGATTTTCTCCGGCAAGCTGCTGACCCATCTGAACTTCCCGCTGGAAGCGTCCTACCTGCACGCCACTCGTTATCGCAACGAAACCAGCGGCGGCGACCTGTTCTGGAAAGCCAAGCCGGAAGTGTCGTTCCTCGACCGCGACGTGCTGATCATCGACGACATCCTCGATGAAGGTCACACCCTGGGCGCGATCATCGACTACTGCAAACACGCCGGCGCCCGCGCTGTGCACACCGCCGTGCTGATCGACAAGGACCACGACCGCAAGGCTCGCCCGGACCTGAAAGCCGATTTCGTCGGCCTGCCATGCATCGACCGTTACATCTTCGGTTACGGCATGGATTACAAAGGCTACTGGCGTAACGCCAACGGGATTTTTGCTGTTAAAGGCATGTAAGAAAATGAGCGCTCCGAGCTTTCTCGATCAAACCCTGTTCGCTGAATTGGCCGAGAAAGCCGCAGCCAATCCTCGTGGGCGTCAGCATCACAACTTCCATCAGATGGAAGACGCCTGTCATCGCATGGTGGTTGGCTTGCAGCCCGACACCTATATCCCGCCTCACCGGCACTTGGGGGAAAACAAGGCTGAAACCTTGTTGGTCCTCAAAGGGCGACTGGGTGTGTTGATCTTCGATGAGTCAGGCGCGGTGGTGAATAAACAAATCCTGCAGGCTGGTGGCGACTGTCTCGGCGTGGACCTGCCAGCCGGCGTGTTCCATGGCCTGGTGGTACTGGAAGCGGACAGCCTGATGTTCGAGTGCAAGGCGGGCCCGTATCGCCCGGTCGGTGACGGTGAGCTTGCTCACTGGGCGCCGCGCGAAGGCGAGCCTGGTGTGGCTGAGTATCAGGCGTGGATGCGCGCGCAGTTCACCTGAAGCGCGCTCAATTTTCCCCGGCCAGCCAGCGCTCGCTTTTGCGACGAGCCTGTTCCAGGTTGTTCACGTAGGCCAACTGACGCTGCTCCCGATGGATGCCCGCGCGCCTGAGCTTCAGGCGCACCCGTGGGGCGGTTCCTACCAGAATCAGGCCAATGCCGTCTTTGCGGTAATCCCTCAGGATATTGTCGAAGGCTGCCAGCGCGGTCATGTCCAGCATCGGCACGGCGCTCATCTCGACGATCACCACTTTGACCTCCGGACTGAATTTGCGTAGCACCCCCAGGGCTTTTTCGGCAGCACCGAAGAACAGCGGCCCGCGTATCGCATAGCAACGAACATGCGCCGGCATGTCCTTCAAGGCTTGATGGAAGCCGCGGGGCAGTTCGGCGGTGTCCGTGAGATCGCTCATGCGCTTGATAAATAACCCGGCGGCCAGCAGCAGGCCGACGGCGACGGCCATCACCATGTCAAACAACACGGTCAGGCTCAGGCAGGTCAGCAAGACCAGCACATCGCTGCGGGGCGCGATGCGTAAGGTATGCAGCACGTGCCGGGCCTCGCTCATGTTCCACGCCACCATCACCAGCAACGCGGCCAGTGCAGCCATCGGCAGGTAGCTGAAAAGCGGTGCGAAAACGAGTATCGCCATCAGTACCACCGCGCTGTGAATAATGGCGGCCAATGGCGAAAAGGCCCCGCTGCGCACATTGGTGGCGCTACGGGCGATCGCCGCCGTGGCGGTAATGCCGCCGAACAGCGGTGCGATCAGGTTGCCCAGGCCCTGGCCCAGCAGTTCTGCATTCGAGTCGTGTTTGCTGCCGGTCATGCCATCCGCCACCACCGCACACAACAAGGATTCGATGGCCCCGAGCATGGCAATGGCGAACGCCGGCGCCAGTAGCTGACGGATCAAGTCGTAAGACAGGTGCAGAGGCTGGCCGTCGGGGCCGGAAAGGTTCCACGGCCAATCGAAGCTCGGCAGAAATGGCGGAATCCCGGGATGGCTGACGCCTTCGACCATATAGCTGAAACGCTCGCCCAATGTCGCCACCGACAGCCCGCCATGCTCCAGCGCCAACCCCAGCAGCGCGCCGATGGTCAGCGCCACCAGATGCCCCGGAATCCTCGGTACCCACCGTGGCCAGACAATCAGAACGGCCAGGCAGGTGATGCCGATGATCCCGTCCCCCAACCGGGCGCTGGGCAACGCCAGAATCAGTACACCCAGCTGTTCGATGTAGTGTTCTGCCTGGCCGGCGGTGTTCAGGCCCAGCAAGTCCTTCAATTGCAGGGTTGCGATGACAATGCCGATCCCGGCGGTAAAGCCCAGAGTGACCGGATACGGAATGTACTGGATCAACCGCCCGGCTCTGATCAGCCCCAAGGCAATGAGGATGACGCCGGCCAGCATGGTGCACAACAGCAGGCCGCCCAGGCCATATTGTTGGGTGATGGGCAACAGAATGACCACGAACGCAGCGGTCGGCCCACTGACATTGAAACGCGAACCTCCTGTCAGGGCGATCAGGGGCGCGGCGATCAGCACCGTATACAACCCATGCTGAGGCGGCACCCCCACGGCAATCGCCAGGGCCATGGCCAGCGGGATGGCGATAATCCCTACCGTTACGCCGGCACTGATGTCGCCGCGTAAGCGTCTGAGGGTGTAGCCGGCGCGCCAAGTCTGACGCCAGGCGGCAAACAACGGGGGAACGGAGAACGACATGAGCACTCCACGGTAGACGGCGCACTGTTGAACGAAGGCTGAAAGCTCTTCCAGTTTGGTCAGCTTCGTACTGCGAAGTATTGACCCATATCGCTAATTCGCGCGGTTGATCCTCATGCTAGAGTGCTCGGCTTCGCCTTGGGAGCCCGTCATGAGCCTTTTGATCCGTAGCTGCGCCGCCCTGTTGCTGACCGTCAGCTTGCCTCTGGCGGCCGCCCCGGCGCCGATGCACGCGGAGTTCCTGCCCCCCGATGACCTGACCCTGCGTGACGCCGAACCCGAGCAGCAACAGCTGTTGCAGGTCACCGATTACTCGGTGGTGATCGGCAGCCAGCGCCAGTCCAACCAGCAGCCGATTCCGGTGACCTCACCGTTGCTGATCCGCCTCAAGGGCAAATCCTTGAACAAGGGCGCGACCATCAATCAGGTGCTGGTCAATTTCGATGGCGAAAGCAAAAGCCTGAAAAAGCCGATCTACGACGACAAAAGCAAAACCCTGACGCTGTTTTACCCGATGGCTCAGTACCGGGTGGTGATCGACTTGTTGCGCAATGAAACGGTGTATTGCCAGTTCCTCAGCTACGCCAACGGTCATGTCTGGGCCGATCTGCACACGGGTGCTGTTCGTCCGCGTTGAGCCCGGTGGCAAGGGAGGGGTAAACTGCCCGCCCCGTGAAATGTCTGCGAGCTGGAGTCGGCAATGCGTAAAGATAAGAAGCAAGTGATTGGTGACGAGATCGGCGATGAGCAGATCAAGCTGTTCCTCGATTTCGAACCGGTCGACGCCACGTCGCCGTCGCTGCACAAACTGATCAAGGCCTACCGCGGCCTGCGCATCGATGACTTCGGGCGTTTTCTGACGTTCTTCGTCGAAGCCGGCCTGGATCTGGACGGCAAGGATGAGCACGGCAATGACTTCGTCACCCTGATCAAGGATCAGCGTAATGCGGCCGAGTACATCGAACTGATCGCCAAGGCTCGCGGCTGAATCGCGGACATCCTGTATCTGTAGGAGCAAAGCTTGCTCGCGATAGCGATCTCAAGGACGCCATCGCCGGCAAGCCGTACTCCTACAGAAAGGCATAAAAAAACGCCCCGCTCTCAATGAGAACGGGGCGTTTTTTATGCGGCCGAATCAAGCGTAGCTTTCGGTCTCATTGCTGGCTTCAACCAGTTCCAGCGCGACGTTGTTCTGCACATTGATCTTGCGATACAGCGCAGCGTCGTTTTCCAGGACTTTTTCCCGAGCCGGGAAGATTTCCGCCAGTTTGGCAGCCCACTCACCGGAAGCCTTGTTCGGGAAGCATTTCTCGATCAGTTCCAGCATGATCGAAACGGTCACCGACGCACCTGGCGAAGCGCCGAGCAGGGCAGCAAGGCTACCGTCCTTGGCCGCGACCAGTTCGGTACCGAACTGCAGAACGCCGCCCTTTTTCGGGTCTTTCTTGATGATCTGCACCCGTTGGCCGGCCACTTCCAGGCGCCAGTCTTCGGCTTTCGCCAGTGGATAGAAGCGACGCAAGGATTCCAGGCGCTGTTCCATCGACTGCATCACTTCGCTGACCAGGTACTTGGTCAGGTCCATGTTGTTTTTCGCCACGGCCAGCATCGGGCCGATGTTGCCGGCGCGAACCGACATCGGCAGGTCCATGAAGGAACCGTGCTTGAGGAACTTGGTGGTGAAACCGGCGTAAGGTCCGAACAGCAGGGACTTCTTGCCATCGACTACGCGGGTGTCCAGGTGCGGCACCGACATCGGAGGCGAACCCACCGCCGCCTGGCTGTAAACCTTGGCCTGGTGGTGTTTGACCACTTCCGGGTTGTCGCAACGCAGCCACTGGCCGCTGATCGGGAAGCCGCCGAAGCCTTTGCTTTCTTCGATGCCCGAAGCTTGCAGCAGCGGCAGTGCCGCGCCGCCAGCGCCGAGGAACACGAATTTCGCGTCGACGTCACGGGAGTTACCGCTGTTGACGTCCTTGATGCTGACAGTCCAGCCGCCGTTGTTGCGCTTCAGGCCGGTCACGCGCTTGCAGTACTTGACCTGGGCATCGGGTGCGCTGGTCAGGTGCTTGAGCAGTTGATTGGTCAGGGCGCCGAAGTTGACGTCGGTGCCGTTCATGACACGGGTGGCGGCGACGACTTCGTCGGCCGGCCGGCCAGGCATCATCAGCGGCATCCACTCGGCCATGGTGGCCTTGTCTTCGGTGTATTCCATGTCCGAGAAGGCGTGGTGCTTGCTCAGCGTCTTGAAGCGTTCCTTGAGGAAGGAAACGCCATCTTCGTTCTGGACAAAGCTCAGGTGCGGCACCGGGCTGATGAACGTCTTGCACGAGCCGAAGGTGCTTTTCCTGGTCAGGTAGGACCAGAACTGCTTCGACACCTCGAACTGGGTGTTGATGTGCACGGCTTTCTTGATGTCGACGGTGCCGTCGGCGGCCTGCGGCGTGTAGTTGAGCTCACACAGCCCGGCGTGACCGGTACCGGCGTTGTTCCACGGGTTCGAACTCTCCGCGGCACCGGAATCCATCAGCTCGACGACTTCCAGCTTGATCGCGGGGTCGAGCTCTTTGAGCAGTACAGCGAGGGTGGCACTCATGATGCCGGCCCCAACCAGTACTACGTCGACTGCTTCGTTATGCGCCATTTAACGCGTCTCCAAAATCTGCAGCACCAAATTGTCGGCATGGCTGCCAGGTGTTCAGGGGCGTGTCAGTGATGCCCCAAGTACTCATGGCAGTATCGCCATGTCCGAATCTTCGCAATTTTTTGCAACTTCGACGGACGCTACCGGCCGGGTCTAAAAGAGTTACATGAACTCACTTCAACGCGCGGCTGGCAATTCGACTTATGGTCGATACATCCGTTTGTGCAACCAAATCCGTAGAGGACAGGCTTCAGGATCCGGTGTTCGAGGCGTACTCGGTCCTGTGTCGTTGGGCTGTTTCAGACGCTAATGGTGCATGTTCAGACGCAAAACTATTCATTTGCTCGCCACACTCTTGTGAAGTTGTGAAAACCCGTTTTTTTCACGCTCTTTTGAAGACGTGAACCTCAAAAAATGGCTGCCCCAGCCTGGCACCGTGCCCGGATGGATTGCCGCCATGGGATACATGACAGGCAAAACGGGCAAACAGCTCAGTGTCCGAGCGTAATGACAGCTCTGCAGATTCGCGAAAAGTGGGGTTTTTGCTCAAGGAACAGCAAGCGCGCCAGCTTCACTCGATCTGTGTGGGCGGCTCTCTGTAGGGCGGTGCGGGGTGTCAATACAAGCGCATTGACGATGCTGCGAGGCCCGATCAGGAGACGTCCTTATAATCGGGGGGAGATTGTAGCGAAGAAACGCAGGGAAATGGTCGTGTTTAATGACTTTTATTAGGTGTTCGGTCAGGTGGTCAACCCTTGCTGAGCCCGCGCACGCGGCTGGCGCTGGCTTACACAGGCGCTAGGGGGCAGGGGGTGGTGTAACCAATTGAGACGGATTTCTTCGATTTCGACCCAGTCATCGCCCATTGGCTGAAGGCTGCACTGTTTGAACGCCTGACAGTGGCCGTTGTGGTCGAGCAGGGCGAAGCAGCGATGCAGAGGACGTGGATTGAACAGCGAGATGAGATAGCGCATGGCGAAGTACCCTGTAGGTGGCTCCTATGAAGATAGCCAGCAAACCGTGACGTGCAAGTGTATGGGCGGTGACATATCTGTGACAGGAACCCGCTTCCCAAGGGTTTGTCAGACATTTCAGTAATCACTGAAGGGCTCTAGTTAGCCGCAGTGGCGCACCGCTATACTGCGGGCCTTAGTGCCTGATTCTGGAGAGAAGCGCATGTTGCAACGCCTGTTGTTCGGTTTGATCACTGTGACCAGTTTGACCCTGGTCGGCTGCGCCCACAGCCCGCAACAACTGAATCCGGAGCCCAAGCTGACGACTCAGCTGGCACCGGTCGGCCATGGTCAGCCGGTGGTGGTGCGTGTGGTGGATGGTCGTCCGTCGCCGACTCTGGGCACCCGTGGTGGCCTGTACCCTGAGACCAGCGCGATCACCGTGCAGGGCGCGCAAATTCTGCCGAAGTTGCAGGCTCAGGCCGAAGCGGCCGTGCGGTTGTTGGGCTTCACCCCAACCTCCAATGCGCTGAATGCTCCGCAGTTGACCGTGACCTTGGCCGAGCTGAAGTATCAGTCGCCTAAAGAAGGCATGTATGTGACTGAAGCCACCATTGGCGCGACGTTCCGCTCCGATGTGCAGAATGCCAACCGTCGCTACAGTGGTCGTTATGGTGCGTCCCTGGATCAGCGTTTTGGTATGGCGCCAAATCAGGAAACCAACACCAAGCTGGTCAGCGATGTGTTGAGCGATGCATTGACGCGTCTGTTCAAGGATCCGACGATTGGTCAGATTCTCGGCGAATAAACGTTCGCCGGACTCAAAAAAGCCCGGAGCCAGCAATGGCCCCGGGCTTTTTCATGCGAGCTGATTTTTGGCGGGACTGCACCCATCCCCTGTGGGAGCGGGCTCGCTCGCGAAGGCGGTGTGTCAGTCAACATCAATGCAGTTGATACACCGCCATCGCGAGCAAGGGATTGCTTGCGAACAAAAAACCAGAGGGCGGCACCGTCAAATAGGACAGGAGTCGGTCAATTCGTTCGTTATTTGTCGGAAAGCAAGGGCACAAGGTGAGGCTTTCGGTAGAATTCGCGCCGCGGTCGTCGGTTCGACGTCTGCCACCTGTTTTGCTGAGGTCCGTGATGTCGTTGCATTTGATTTCGCTGTTTACCAACCATCCCGCCAAGTTGATCAACCTGTTGGCCTTGTTGTTGGCCTTTCCGGGCGGCTGGTTGCTGCATGCCACTCGTCGCCGCGAACAGCGCGCGCTGGCCATTCTCGAAACGCAAAGCCAGAACCGTCGTATCGATGAACCGACGTTGATGCTGGATGGGGCGACCTTGCGCATGAACCGGTTTTTCTATCGATTCGGTTTTGCCTGCCTGGGGTTGGCGCTGCTGGTGTCGTGGATCAGTACGCGCTTCTGAAGCGCTGACACCAAGTGGCGAGGGCGCTTCTGTGGTGAGGGGATTTATCCCCGTTCGGCTGCGCAGCAGTCGTAAATCGGTACCCCTGGCCTGTCTGAAAAATATGATCGCAGGTTTTGGGGCCGCTTCGCAGCCCAACGGGGACAAGTCCCCTCGCCACAGGTGATGTGGTGACAGTCAAATAGAGCGCCGTTGTCGTATCCAGCCAAAACCCTTACAGCGGAAAACCTGCTTTGACACGGTACTGATTGCGCACCGGCGTCGCGTATTGCAGGACCATGAACGGACGATGCTCCTCAGGGCACGCGTCCAGACGCTGTTGCCATTGCTCCTGAGCCTTGGCCAGTTCGTCGGCCGCAAACACTTCAGAGGCTTTCGGCACCTGCAATTGCGGGTCGGCGTCTTTCCACTGGGCGTAGGCCAGGTAATGCACCGGGAACAGGCGGTAGCCGCCGAGGATCTGCCGGTCTATCTCGATCGCCAATTGCTTGGTGTCGTCGAACAGCTCGGTGATCGGCGAGGCGAAGTTCACATGCACCCGGCCCTTGTAGCCGGTGATGCCCTTGGCGATGCTCACATCGTCCTCGCCCGGTACTTTGGTGTAGCTGCCGGTGGTGGCGCGGATGAACAGCTCGCGAGCCTTGGCTTGATCGCACGGGTCATATTCATAGCTGATCGACACCGGGGTGAGGTTCAACGACTGAATGACTTCGCCGAACGGCTCGTCCTTGCGGCTCATGTGGAACATCTTGAGGATGGCCGACTCGGTGCGGTCGTCGCCGTCCTTGGCCCGGCCTTCGGCCTGGGCGATCCAGATCGAAGCGCAATCGTTGCGGATCGAGTGGTTGATGTAGGCCGACAGCAGCTGATACGCCGCCATCTTCTCGCGTCGACCGGTGATCGAACGGTGCACGATAAAGCTCTTGTTCAGGCGCATCAGATCGCTGACGAAGGGCTTTTGCAGCAGGTTGTCGCCGATCGCGATGCGCGGTGTCGGCAGGCCGGCGTGGTACACGGCGTAGTTGACGAAGGCCGGGTCCATCACGATGTCGCGGTGGTTGGCGATGAACAGGTAGGCGCAGCCTGACTTGAACTGCTCGACGCCGGTGTACGTCACACCGTCCGTGGCTCGCTCGATGGTGTGGTCGACGTACATCTCGACTTTATCCTGCAACGTGGCCACCGACGTAACGTCGGCGAACTCACGGCGCAGCCGATGAGCTATAAGAGGTTTGAGCATCCAGCCGAAAGCACCGGCAAAACGCGGGAAGCGGAAGTGGATGAGGATATCTAGAAACGCCTTGTCGCCGAGCAGCCGGTCCAGCACCGCAGGGACTTCGCTGTCATTGTAAGGTCGGATGGCATCGAATTCGCCCATCATGCTCTCTTGTTAGAAACGGCTAGGGTAAGTAAAGGTTTTGATCGAAAACCAACGGGGCACGGTCTGAAAAGTTAGCCAGATAAAAATAGCCCTGCAAATAGACCGGCGATTATACGCACAAGTCACCTGGGAGACCGCGATGCTGGAAACCGAGCGCTACGAATGTCCGTATTGTGGTGAAGAGGCTGAGGCCGTTCTGGACTTGTCCGGTGGCGATCAGACCTATATCGAGGACTGTCCGGTGTGTTGTCGCCCCATCACGTTTGTCTTGCAGACTGACGGTCAGGAATGGTTGCTCGAAGTTCACAGCGAAAACGAATGAAAGGGGCACCCCATGCAGCGAATCTACGAGCCGGAAAACCTCATGGAAGGTGAGTTGCTGCAAAGCATGTTGGCCAGCGAGGGCATTGAAGCGCATCTGGTGGGGCGCGATTTGCTCGGTGGCAGCGGCGAATTGCCGATCTTCGGCCTGCTGGGCCTGTCGGTCGATAACGACGAGGCTGAATACGCCCGGGAGCTGATCACCGCGTACAATGCCGCGCTGCCACTGCCCGACGATGAACCGGAAAGTTTTCCCGGCACGCTGGTCTGTTAGGCTGACGTTCGTTTTATCAAGAGTCGTGTTGCCCCATGTGTGGACGTTATGCCCTGTTTCGCTGGAACCCCGCCTTCGCGGCCCTGCCTGGCTTCCCCGCCGATCAGCAGGCCCAGTGGAATATTTCTCCCAACGATTCGGTGTTGATGCTGCGCGCCGGCGTTGAGGGTCGGCGAGAGTTGGCCCGCGCGCGCTGGGGGTTGACGCCGTCGTGGCTGACCGATTTGTCCCGTACGCCAGCCCATGCCCGGGCTGAAACCGTCGCTGAACAACCGATGTTTCGCCAGGCCCTGCGCGAACGCCGTTGCCTGTTGCCGGCCAATGGTTTTTACGAATGGCGCGGCACCACACGCAAGCGTCCGTATTGGCTGACACCGGGGGAGGGCTCGGCGCTGTTCTTTGCGGCGATTTGGGAAGCGTATCCGGTGCAGGAGCAGGTGTGGCTGAGTACAGCGGTGATCACTCAGCCGGCGGCGAGTCAGCGCCGGCCGTTGATTCTCGATGCGGCGGGGCAGGAGGCGTGGCTCAATCCAGAGACTCCATTGCATGCCTTGCAAGCGTTACTCGCCAGTGAACCCGCGGCGTTGCGCGAGCGGGTGTTGGCGAATCTGGTGAATGATCCGAAGCTCAATGGGCCGGAGTGTCTGACGCCGGGTTGATGAACCGTGAGTGTCTTCAAATATTTGTCAGGTTCAAAATCGACCCCTCACCCCAGCCCTCTCCCCATGGGGGAAAGGGAGACGATCTCGGTTGCTTTCAGGACCTGAGATCGGCTCGGTAATTCAGGTCGATGTAGCTCTAAGAACACCTCGATCAGTTCCCTCGCCTCTTGGGGAGAGGGTTAGGGTGAGGGGGCTCTTCAGACCTTGAACTGATTGATCAACCGCCGCTGTTGCTCAGCCAGCTTGGTCAGGTCCGCACTCGCCGCACTCGACTCATCCGCTCCGCCTGCCACTTCATTGGCCACTTGCCCGATGTTGATCACGTTACGGTTGATGTCGTCAGCCACCGCACTCTGTTCCTCGGCCGCACTGGCAATCTGGGTGTTCATGTCGTTGATCACCGACACCGCCTGAGTAATCGTCTCCAGCGCCTCAGCCGCTTTCGCCGCGTGCTGCACGCTTTCGTCGGTACGGTTCTGACTGTCCTCCATCACCCGCACCACATCGCGCGTGCCTTGTTGCAGCTGCTGAATCATGGTCTGAATTTCTTCAGTGGCTTTCTGGGTCTTCTGCGCCAGGTTGCGCACTTCATCGGCCACCACCGCAAAACCGCGTCCCTGTTCGCCAGCTCGTGCCGCTTCGATGGCCGCGTTCAAGGCCAGCAGGTTGGTCTGTTCGGCGATCCCGCGAATCGCCGTCAAGATCGCATTGATGTTCTCGCTGTCCTTGGCCAAGGTTTGCACCACGCCGACGGCCTTGCCGATTTCTATCGCCAGTACGCCAATCGAGTTCGACGTATCGCGCACGATTTGCATGCCCTGCGCCGCGGCCTGATCGGCATGGCTGGCGGCTTGCGCAGCCTGGGTCGCGTTGCGCGCCACGTCCTGAGCGGTCGCTGTCATTTCATGCACCGCCGTGGCGACTTGATCAATCTCGGCCATTTGCTTGTGCACGCCGATATTGGTGCGAATGGCGATGTCGGCGGTGTGTTCCGACGAATCACTGACGCTCTGCACCGAAGTCACCACCTGGGTGATCATCACCTGCAACTTGGCCAGGAAGGTGTTGAAGCCTTTGGCGATCGAGCCCAGTTCGTCGGCACGGTCGCTGGTCAGGCGTCGAGTCAGGTCACCTTCGCCCTGAGCGATGTCGTCGAGCATGGCAACCATCTGTTTCAGCGGTCGGGCAATGCCGTGGCCCACCAGCCAGATCACCAGCAAGCCGATACCGGCAATCAACAAGCCGACCATGGCCATGCCGAAGGTGTCGGACTTGCGCTGGGCGTCCAGATCGCCCTGAAGTTTTTGCAGGTCGGCCATCACCGCGTTCAGCGGCAGTTGCAGCATGAGGGTCCAGCGAGCGTCGGTCTGGCCGATGCCGAACGGCAGGTACAACTCGATCCGGCCCTGGGCCTTGTCGACGCTGTAGGTGACTTCGCCGCGCTTGAGATTGGCCATGTTGGCGATCTGCTGGCTGTCGAGGATGTCGCTGACCTTCTCGCCGAATTTGCTTGGGTCCTTGGTGTAGGCAACGATCCGGCTGTTGCCGCCAATCAGGGCCATTTCACCCGCGCCGCTGTACAACTTCTGATTCGCGCCGAGGAGCATTTCCTGGATGAAGTTCACCGACAGGTCGGCGCCGACGATCCCCTGGAAGGCTCCGTTGAGCATGATCGGTTCTATAAAGGAGGCGAGCATGACGATCTTGTCGCCGACCTTGTAGGGCGCCGGATCGATCACGCAGGACTTTTTGGTTTCTTTGGAACACAGGTAGTACTCGCTGGCACGCACGCCGGTGGACAGGGTTTTCTGGTCGTCGACGTCCACCAGTTTGTCCAGGCCCAGGCTGCCGTCTTCGTTGCGGAACCACCACGGCAGGAAGCGGCCGTTGCTGGCGTCGATGCCGACCACCTGGGTGCCGACGTAGGCTGCATCGTTGTGATCGAGGGCGTTTTTTTCCCAGCCGATGTAGGTGCCGAGAATTTTCGGGTTCTTGGCGACGTTTTCCTTGATCAGGCTGATCAATTGCTCACGGCTCAGGTTCAACTGTGGCTGGCCATCGGCGCCCGGGGTGCCGATCAATGCGTTGACTCGCACCAGTCCGCCGGCAATCAGCAGTGGCGCTTCGAGCTCGCGCTGGATCTGGCTGACCTGGGTTTGCGCCAGGGATGTCAGGCGTTGTTCGATGACTTGCTCGAATTGTGCCTGGGTCCGCTGCTGGACCATGTCTTGTGTCCGTGCGCCGGAAAACAGCGCGTACAGCACCAGGGCTGCCACGACACTAAGAACGATGGCGCCGGCGAGGGCCGCCACGGAAAACTGGATCGACTTGAATTTCATGGGGGCTCCGCACGCAAGAGGACGTCTGCGGTGGTGTATCGGCAGGGGGGATGATGGCCATGAGCGGAGGTTGGCGAATTGGCTGTTTTTGAGGGTTTGATGTCGCAAACGAATCATTGCGGGCCGTAATCGATCGCGGTGGACACCGTTATGTGAATTTTTTCCTGCGGCCATGAGAGCTTTGTCTTAAATGTGCGTCTACACCTCTGTGGTATCTGGCGTCGATACAATTCCACGCCTAGGATACGCGGCATGTTTTCAGGGGTTTTTTTGATGAACAAGACATTGGTTGTGTGTGCACTGAGCGCAGGTCTGCTGCTCGCCGGTTGTCAGTCGGTCAATACCACCAGCGGTGGCGCGGTGGGCGTTGAGCGCAAGCAGTACATGTTCAGTATGTTGTCGACCGACGAGGTCAACCAGATGTACGCCCAGTCTTATCAAAAGACTGTCGGAGAGGCGAACACCAAAGGCGTGCTGGACAAGACCAGTAACGAGGCCAAGCGTGTCCAGGCGATTGCCGACCGGCTGATTGCCCAGGCGCCGGTTTTCCGTCCGGATTCGGCCCAATGGAAATGGGAAGTCAACCTGATCAAGAGCGACGAACTCAACGCCAATTGCGGGCCTGGCGGCAAGATCATTTTCTACACAGGGCTGATCGACAGCCTGCAACTGACCGACGATGAGATCGCCGCGATCATGGGCCACGAAATCGCCCACGCCCTGCGCGAGCATGGTCGTGAAGCGATGTCCAAGGCTTACGGCATCGAAATGGCCAAGCAGGGCGCCGGTGCCTTGTTCGGTCTGGGTCAGGACAGCCTGGCGCTGGCGGATACCGTGGCCAACTACGGCATGACCTTGCCCAACAGTCGCGCCAATGAAAACGAGGCGGACCTGATCGGCCTGGAACTGGCCGCTCGCGCCGGTTATAACCCGAACGCCGCGATCACCCTGTGGAACAAGATGACCAAGGCCTCGGAAGGTTCGCCGCCGGAGTTCATGAGTACTCACCCGGCGTCGTCGAGTCGTATTGCTTCCTTGCAGGCGGCGATTCCGAAAGTCATGCCGCTGTACGAGAAAGCCAGGAAATCCTGAGCCGATGATCGTTCCCACGCTCTGCGTGGGAATGCATCCTGTGACGCTCTGCGTCACGACGTTAAAGCGGACGCGGAGCGTCCAAGGCGGCATTCCCACGCGGAGCGTGGGAACGATCAGTGTCCCGAGTTACACCCAACCGCTGCTCTGCATCGCCTTGTACACCGCGACAATGGCGAGGATGAAGAATGCCGACGCCGCCAGGCGACGAATTAACGTCAACGGCAATTTATCCGCGGCAAAGTTACCCGCCAAAACCACTGGCACGTTGGCAATCAACATGCCGGCGGTAGTGCCGATGATCACCAGCCACAGTTCCGGGTATTGCGCCGCGAGCATCACCGTGGCGACTTGCGTCTTGTCGCCCATCTCCGCAAGGAAAAACGCGATCAGCGTGGTCAGGAACGGTCCGAACTTGCGGGCGGTGCTGGCTTCGTCGTCATCCATCTTGTCCGGCACCAGGGTCCACAATGCGGTCGCGGTGAAGCTCGCGGCGAGGATCCAGTGCAGCGTCGCATTCGAGAAGAAACTACCGACCCAGGCGCCTACCGCGCCGGCTGCTGCGTGGTTGGCCAGGGTTGCCGCGACGATACCGGCGATGATCGGCCAGGGTTTGCGAAAGCGAGCGGCGAGAATGAGCGCGAGCAGTTGCGTCTTGTCGCCGATTTCGGCCAAGGCAACGATTGCGGTGGGAACGAGAAGTGAATCCAGCATCAGGGTTTTCCTAAGGGGCGGGTCGACACGGCTATGACACGTACAGCCTTCCCGCCCCGGGTAAGGTGTTCGTGTCATAGGTCTTGTCAAACCCTGCGATCCGTCTGATGCGGACGCTTGGGTCGCATACGCCATGGTCTGTTGACCAAGTATGTTGACGTATGCCGGACGAGCATGGCGCTCGTGGGAGACTACTCCCCTAGGACGGAGCGGATTCTGCCTAGGCAAAATCCGTTAGGCAAGCACTTATTTATCAGCCGCGTTTGGCCCGATAGATTCTGAAACCCTGTCCCTCGGCCTTGATTGCGCACACCCCGAGATGCTCTTCGATCAGCGGCTGGTACTTCAGGAAGCTGTTGGCTACCAGGCGCAGTTCGCCGCCGTTTTTCAGATGTTTGGCCGCTTTTCGCAGCAAGTTCTCGGTGGCGAAGTAATCGGTGTGGACGCCGACATGGAACGGCGGGTTGCTCAAAATCGCACTCAAGCCCATCGGTGCTGCGTCGATCCCGTCACCGGTAATCACGTCAGCTTCCAGACCGTTGGCAGCCAATGTCAGGCGACTGCTGGCAGCCGCAAACGCATCCACATCAAGCAAGGTGACCTGGTTGTGTGGATAGCGACGTTTCACGGCCGCTCCCAACACACCGGCACCGCAACCGAAGTCCAGCAAATGGCCGCTCGGCAATTTGTCCAGATGTTCCAGCAACAGTGCACTGCCGCGATCCAGTCGACCATGGCTGAACACGCCCGGCAGGCTGATGACTTTCAATGGGCCTTCAGCCAGCGGCAATTCGTAGGTCTGCGCCAGGCTTTCCAGCGACTTGGCTTGCGGCGCCGTGGCCACGGTAACCAGCCACAGCTGGCAATGCCGCGCGCTGTCGAGCTTGCGCGGTTTGCCGAAGGGGTTCAGTTGTTTGGCGGCGCCTTCGATCCCGCTGCGTTTTTCCCCCACAAGGTACAACTCGCGACCGGCCAGGCGCGAGGCGAGGGCGTTGAGGATGTAATCGGTCAGGTCCTTGGACTTGGGCAAAAAAACCACGGCGGTTTCAAACTCACGCTCGGGGGCGTTCACACCAAAATGGCTGCGCTCGGCGAAACGGGCGTCCAGTGCGGCCTGGTCGCCGGCATGCCAGCACCAACCGTGGGCATCGGGCAGTCGGCCCAGCAGATCGTCGGCGGGCAAACCGGCCAACAACACCGAACCCTGGAATAACTCGGCCTGACGAAGCAGTACTTCACTGCGCGGATCCATACTCTGCTCCTGTGAAAAAAGTGCCGCAGTCTATCAACTGACGACCCGCAGTGCTTTACCGCTGAAGTATCCCTGCGCGTTTTCGGTCAACTGACCCACGATCCGCTGGCGTGCCTCGCGGCTGCCCCAGGCGTTGTGCGGGGTGACAATCAGCCGTGGAATGTCGTGGGCCAGCAGCGGATTGCCGGCGGTCGGTGGCTCGACGCTCAACACGTCGGTCGCCGCGCCACCCAGGTGACCGTTGCGCAAGGCATCGGCCAGGGCCTGTTCGTCGATCAGGCCGCCGCGTGCGGTGTTGACCACGAACGCACCGGGTTTCATCGAGGCCAGCTCACGGGCTCCGATGAAGTGGCGAGTGTGTTCGTTGAGCGGGCAGTGCAGGGTCAGCGCGTCGATCTGCGGCAGCAGCTCTTCCAGTGGCAAACGATCCGGCCGGGCAGGGCGCCCGGGAATCTGGCCGAGCAGTACACGCATGCCAAAGGCTTCGGCCAGTCGTGCGACCGCGCCGCCCAGTTCGCCGTGACCGAGCAGGCCGAGGGTTTTGCCTTCCAGTTCGACAATCGGGTAATCCAGCAGGCAGAACTGTTTCGCCTGCTGCCAGCGACCTTCGCCGACAGCCTTTTGATAATCAGCCAGGCGCGTGGCCAGATTGAGCAGCAACATGATCGTGTGCTGCGCCACCGACGGCGTGCCGTAACCCTGGCAGTTGCAGACAGTAATGCCATGGGCGCGGGCGGCGGCGAGGTCAACGTTGTTGGTGCCGGTGGCGGTGATCAGGATCAGTTTCAGCTCGGGGCTGGCAGCGATGGCGGCGGCGTCGATCAGGATTTTGTTGCTGATGGCAACGGTGGCGCCCTTGAGGCGTTCGATCACCTGGTCCGGCGTGGTCTGGGCGAAAAGCTGTAAGTCGCTGAAACACTCTTGCAGCGGGCTGAGGTCGAGGTCGCCCAAGTCCAGGGACGGGTGGTCGAGGAAAACGGCGCGGTGAGTGTTCGTCATCAACTGTACCTTTTGTGCAATGAACTGAAGGCGTAATCTGCCGAGCCTACCAGATGAAACAAATCGTTACGCTTGGCCAAAAGGAACCCCCATGTATTGGACAGAGTTTTTGACCGTTGCCTTGATTCACTTGCTGGCCGTGGCCAGCCCCGGCCCGGACTTTGCTGTGGTGGTGCGTGAGAGCGTGACCCATGGTCGTCGTGCTGGCACCTGGACGGCGCTGGGTGTCGGCACGGCCATTTTTCTGCACGTCGGCTATTCGTTGCTCGGCATTGGCCTGATCGTGTCCCAGTCGATCGTATTGTTTAATGCCCTGAAATGGGCGGCCGCCGCGTACCTGCTGTACATCGGCTTCAAGGCCCTGCGAGCTCGGCCGGCCCAACCTGCGGCTGACGATCTGCACAAGGAAGCGGGCGAGCGCACGGCTCGCGGCGCTTTCACTTCGGGTTTCGTGACCAACGGTCTGAACCCGAAAGCGACGCTGTTCTTCCTCTCGCTGTTCACCGTGGTGATCAATCCGCACACGCCGCTGACGGTACAGGCGGGCTACGGCCTCTACCTCGCGGTGGCCACCGCGGTGTGGTTCTGCCTGGTGGCGATGCTGTTCAGCCAGCAGCGCGTGCGCGCAGGTTTTGCCCGGATGGGCCACTGGTTCGATCGGACCATGGGCGCGGTACTGATCGCCATCGGTGTGAAGCTCGCGTTTACCGAGATGCACTGAGGCCCGGTGAGACGGCTAGCGATGTAATACCAGCCGCGTGAAGCGTTTGAAGCTGGTTCTATTGAGGTGCCGCCAGGGAATCGAGCGTAACAGCTGCCAGGCTTCTGTCTTGTCTTCGACCACGGCATATTTGAGGGCCTTGTTCACCAGTCTGGTGCGGGCGCTCTGATAGCCGGGATGGTTCACATACGGCGCGATTGCCTCAAGGTCTGCCTGGAGCAGCATCCGGTATTTTCTCGACAGGTTGTTGGTATGGCGGCGATACCGGGTCATGCAGATTGGCAATTCATGGATCTCATATCCCAGCCGGGCAATCCGCAACGTCATCTGAAAGTCCTGAACCCGCAGCTTTGGCGCGTAGAAGTCGGCACTTCGCATCGCTTTCATGCGATAGAGCGCAACAGGCGCGCCGACCACGACAGCACCTCTGAGGACCTGATCGAAGTTGTAGGTGTGTATCCGGTCGCGTTGTTGCTGCTTGAGGGTGTTGCCGTCGCTGTCCATGTAGCTGATCAGCGCACCGACGCAGCCGACATTCGGGTGCTTGCAAAGGTATTCGGCGCGAATGCGCACGGACTCCGGCAGCATGATGTCGTCCAGGTCCGGCGTCGACACATAGACGCCTTTGGCGTATCGCAAGCCGTGGTTGAGCGCCGCGCTCACGCCCTGATTCGGTTGCGAATACAGTTGGAAGTCATAGGTTTGTTGTAATCGCTTGAGCATGGCGAGGCTGTCGTCGCTGGACCCGTCATCCACGATGATGACTTCGAAGTTCGGGTAGTCCTGGGCGAAGATGCTCTTGATGGCGTCTTCCAGAAATCTTTGCATGTTGAAGCAGGGTGCCACGATGGAAACCAGGGGCGCTTGTGTCGATCGGGAGTTCTCGGGGGCGGTCAGTTCAATACTCATTGTTGTATGCGATACCGATGGCGTGTGACCAGACAGGTCTAGTGACAAGATCCTTCTCTTGAAGATGAGGTGGAGGGTTGGGCGGTTTGGCTGCCAACCGATCGGCTCATCGTGTCCGTATCGTACGTAGGGTCACAGACAAGTGTTGCGCGCATGCGTTTCAACGTTTTACAGCGCAGATCCCGAATTCCCCACGAAACACGTCAGATAGTGGCGCAAAGCTAGCATTTATCCGGCTCTACAAATCATTCCTTTGGCTGATTTGGCTGGCGTCCAAGGGCACTAAAGTGCTTACTTTCAGCCACGACCGTGCAGTCAGAAAAGGGACTCTTATGTTGCAGACTCGCGTTATCCCCCCAGCCGAAGGCGCTTACCAGTATCCGCTGCTGATCAAACGGCTGCTGATGTCCGGCGCTCGTTATGAGAAAACCCGCGAGATCATTTACCGCGACCAGCTGCGCTACAGCTATCCGACCCTGATCGAACGGGTCGCCAGGCTGGCCAACGTGCTGACGGCGGCCGGCGTCAAGGCCGGGGATACCGTGGCGGTGATGGACTGGGACAGCCATCGTTATCTGGAATGCATGTTCGCCATCCCGATGATTGGCGCGGTGATCCACACCATTAACGTGCGCCTGTCACCGGAACAGATCCTCTACACCATGAACCACGCCGAGGACCGCTTTGTGCTGGTCAACAGCGAGTTCGTCGGGTTGTACCAGGCCATTGCCGGGCACCTGACCACGGTGGAGAAAACCCTGTTGCTGACTGACCTGCCGGAGAAAACCGCCGACCTGCCGAACCTCATCGGCGAGTATGAGCAGTTGCTGGCGGCGGCGAGCACGCAGTGCGACTTTCAGGACTTCGACGAAAACTCGGTCGCGACCACGTTCTACACCACCGGCACCACCGGTAATCCCAAAGGTGTGTACTTCACCCATCGGCAACTGGTGCTGCACACCATGGGTGTGTCGACCATCATGGGCGCCATCGATAGCGTGCGGTTGCTGGGCACCAACGACGTGTACATGCCGATTACCCCGATGTTCCATGTACACGCCTGGGGGCTGCCGTATGTGGCGACCATGCTCGGGCTCAAGCAGGTCTATCCCGGTCGCTATGACCCTGAGTACCTGGTGGAGCTGTGGCGCAAGGAGAAGGTCACCTTTTCCCATTGCGTGCCGACCATCCTGCAAATGGTCCTCAATTCCAAAGCGGCGCAAGGCACGGATTTCGGTGGCTGGAAAATCGTCATCGGTGGCAGTGCGCTGAACCGTGCGCTGTACGACGCGGCCAAGGCCAAGGGCATTCAACTGACCGCCGCTTACGGCATGTCGGAAACCGGGCCGTTGGTGTCGTGTGCCCACCTCAACGATGAGCTGATGGCCGGCACCGAAGACGAACGCACCACGTACCGGATCAAGGCCGGTGTACCGGGGCCATTGGTGGAGGCGGCGATCGTCGACACCGACGGCAACTTCCTGCCCGCCGATGGCGAGACCCAGGGCGAACTGGTGCTGCGTGCGCCATGGCTTACCGAAGGCTATTTCAACGAACCGCAAAAGGGCGCCGAGCTCTGGGCCGGGGGCTGGCTGCACACCGGTGACGTCGCGACCCTGGACAGCATGGGTGTGATCGACATTCGCGACCGGATCAAAGACGTGATCAAGACCGGCGGCGAGTGGATCTCCTCCCTGGACCTTGAAGACTTGATCAGCCGCCACCCTGCGGTACGCGAAGTAGCAGTGGTGGGCATCGCCGATCCGCAGTGGGGCGAACGTCCGTTCGCACTGCTGGTGGTCCGCGAAGGCCATGAGATCGGGGCCAAAGAACTGAAGGAACACCTCAAGCCGTTCGTGGAACTGGGGCACCTGAGCAAGTGGGCCATCCCGAGTCAGATCGCCCTTGTTACTGAAATTCCCAAGACCAGCGTCGGTAAACTCGACAAGAAGCGTATTCGCGTCGACATCACCGAATGGCAAGCCAACAACAGCACCTTCCTCTCGACGCTTTAAGCGTCACTTGGCGCGCCCAAAAGGGCACGCCAGCCCCACCAAGCAAGCGCTTGGCTTGTCAAATCTGAAATTTCAGCCATTCTTGCCGTGCCGACAGGTGTCGGCTTGGCAAAGGACTGTTCCAGAGTGGCTGGCAGCTGCAAATCACACTTTAGAGGGATCAAGCAGTACTACCTGCTGGCTATAGTCCGCTCAAGGATTTTTAAGAACGGAGCAAACGCACAAACCGGGGCGATGCAACTTTGGAATGACTTAGGGACACCTTGGCTCCCAGTCATCCACAGCGTTTTTAGAAGTGCTCACTGCCATAACAATAATGCACATGGAGTAGCGTCGATGACATCAGTAAACCAGTTCTGGCGCAGGGCAAAACTGCCCCTGGCGGTCAGTCTTGCCTCTACGCTCGCCGGGCCAGCATTCGGCGTCAGTTTCAACGTTGGGGAAATCGAAGGTCAGTTCGACTCGTCCCTGTCGATCGGTGCCAGTTGGTCTACTGAAAATGCCAACAAGAACCTCATCGGCGTCAACAACGGCGGCCGCGGCCTGTCCCAGACTTCCGACGACGGTCACCTGAACTTCAAGAGCGGCGAAACGTTCTCCAAGATCTTCAAGGGCATCCATGACCTTGAATTGAAATATGGCGATACCGGCGTTTTCGTCCGTGGCAAATACTGGTACGACTTTGAACTCAAGGACGAAAGCCGTCCGTTCAAGGACATCAGCGACAGCAACCGCAAGGAAGGCGCCAAGTCCTCCGGCGGCCAGATCCTCGACGCCTTCGTCTACCACAACTACTCCGTTGCCGATCAGCCGGGCTCCGTGCGTCTGGGCAAGCAAGTAGTGAGTTGGGGTGAAAGTACCTTCATCGGCGGCGGCATCAACTCGATCAACCCGATCGACGTGTCCGCGTTCCGTCGTCCTGGTGCCGAGATCAAGGAAGGCCTGATCCCGGTCAACATGTTCTACGTGTCCCAGAGCCTCACCGAGAACCTCTCGACCGAAGCCTTCTACCAGCTCGAATGGGACCAGACCGTTGTCGACAACTGCGGCACCTTCTTCTCGCAACCGGATGTGATTGCGGATGGCTGCGATAACAACCTGGCCGTACTGCGCACCCGTAACGGGCTCAACAGCGCACTGACGTCTGCAGGGCTGCCGGCTTCGCTGCGTAATGCCACCATCAACACCCTGGCTGCCAGGGGCGTGACCTGGGGTGATCCGGATGAAGGCGTCATCGTTCGTCGCGGTCCGGATCGCGATGCCCGTGACAGCGGTCAATTTGGCGTGTCCTTCAAATACATGTTCGATCCGCTGGACACCGAGTTCGGCGCCTACTTCATGAACTACCACAGCCGTGCGCCGATTTTCAGCGGCAAAGGTGCTCCGGCGAGCGCATACAGCGCGACGGGCCTGGTGGGTTCGCTGGTGGCCAGGGGTGTTCCTCTCGCTGTCGCGCGTAACCTGGCACCGACCTTGTTGCCATTGAATGTGGCCGGTAACTCCAGCTACTACGTCGAGTACCCTGAAGATATTCGCCTGTATGGCTTGAGCTTCTCCACCACGTTACCGACAGGTACGGCGTGGAGTGGTGAAGTCAGCTACCGGCCGAATGCTCCGGTTCAGCTCAACACCACCGACATTCTCTTTTCCGGTCTGACACCTCTGAACCCTAACGTTTCCGTACTCCAGGGGACGCCAGGGCAGGATCAAAAAGGCTATCGCCGCAAGGAAGTGACCCAGCTCCAGACGACCCTGACTCACTTCTTCGACCAGGTGATGGGCGCTGAGCGACTGACCCTGGTGGGCGAGGTCGGCTTTACTCACGTTGGTGGTCTGGAAAGCACTAACAAAGCGCGTTACGGCCGTGACCCGAGCTACGGCCCTGGTCCATTGCCAAGTGGTCAGTGCGTGGCATTGAACACTTCTACCCTGGCAGGCGGACCGCAAAACAACGTCAGTCGCTATTGCGAAAACGACGGGTTCACCACCGCAAACTCCTGGGGCTACCGTGGTCGTGCCATCTGGGAATACAACGACGTATTCGCCGGTGTGAACCTCAAGCCGAACGTGGCCTGGTCCCATGACGTGGAAGGCTACTCGCCTGGCCCTGGCGGCAACTTCGAGGAAGGTCGCAAAGCGGTGAGCCTGGGCGTCGATGCCGAGTACCAGAACACCTACACCGCGAGCCTGGCTTACACCAACTTCTTTGATGGCAAGTACACCACCGTCGATGACCGCGATTTCGTTGCGCTCAGCTTCGGCGTGAACTTCTAAGCACTGCATTATCAGGACGAACACACCTATGAAAATAACAAAGAGTCTGTTCCACGTCGGTGTTCTGGGGCTTTCGCTGCTGGCGACCGGCGTCATGGCGGCGGTCCCCGCGGCCGAAGCGGACAAACTGGGCAAGAGCCTGACCCCGATGGGCGCCGAGATGGCGGGTAACGCCGACGGATCGATCCCGGCCTGGAAGCCGATGGCGAAAAACGCCGGCACCGCCGACAGCAAAGGTTTCCTGTCCGACCCGTTCGCCAGTGAAAAACCACTGTTCACCATCACCGAGCAGAACGTCGACCAGTACAAGGACAAACTCGCACCGGGCCAATACGCGATGTTCAAGCGCTACCCGGAAACCTTCAAGATGCCGGTCTACCCGTCCCATCGCGGCGCGACCGTGCCGGATGCCGTGTTTGCCTCCATCAAGAAAAACGCCACCGCCACTAACCTGGTGTCCGGCGGCAACGGTCTGGAGAATTTCGAAACTGCCGTTCCATTCCCGATTCCGAAGACCGGCGTCGAAGTCATCTGGAACCACATCACCCGCTATCGCGGTGGCAGCGTGACCCGTCTGGTGACCCAGGCCACGCCGCAGCCTAACGGCTCGTACAGCCTGGTGTACTTCCAGGACCAGTTCGTGTTCCGCGACAAGATGAAGGATTACGATCCGGCGAATCCGGGCAACATCCTGTTCTACTTCAAACAGAAAGTGACCGCGCCGGCACGTCTGGCCGGTGGTGTGCTGCTGGTGCACGAAACCCTCGACCAAGTGAAGGAACCGCGTTCGGCGTGGGTCTACAACGCCGGTCAGCGTCGTGTGCGTCGCGCACCACAAGTGTCCTATGACGGACCGGGTACCGCAGCCGACGGCCTGCGTACCTCCGACAACCTGGACATGTACAACGGTGCGCCGGATCGTTACGACTGGAAGCTCGAAGGCAAGAAAGAGATGTACATCGCCTCCGACAGCTACAAGCTCGACTCGCCGCAACTCAAGTACGACGACATCATCAAGGCCGGTCACATCAACCAGGACCTGGCGCGTTACGAGCTGCGCCGTGTCTGGCATGTGGTGGCTACCTTGAAGGAAGGTCAGCGTCACATCTATGCCAAGCGTGACTTCTACATCGATGAAGACACCTGGCAAGCGGCCGTGATCGATCACTACGACGGTCGTAATCAACTGTGGCGTGTGGCGGAAGCTCATTCCCAGAACTACTACAACGTTCAAGTGCCGTGGTACACCCTGGAAACCTTGTACGACCTGCAATCGGGCCGCTACCTGGCGCTGGGCATGAAGAACGAAGAGAAATCGGCTTATGACTTCGGCTTTACCGCCACCACCAGCGACTTCACTCCGGCCGCTCTGCGCCAGGATGGTGTTCGCTAAGTTGTCCTGAACAGAGGCCGCATCCTCGAGAAACGCCCCGACTGGTTCGGGGCGTTTTTTTTTGCCTGAAAATCTTCGGCGCCTGCGATGGCCTTTTCGCGAGCAAGTCGAATCGTCGCACCGCCGCTCCCACATTTGATCTTCGGTGGACATAAAATTTGTAAACAATGTAGATCCAGTGTGGGAGCGGGCTTGCTCGCGAAGGGTGCGACACGGTCTGTCAGGAAAACTTCATCTGTGGCTCGGTAACTTTGGGTTGTATTCTTTTTGTAGCCATTTGTAGCAACAACCTTCAATCCCTCTTCGTTTACCGCTAGGCTGCGGACATCTGCAACGCCGCCAACCGCCATTCAAACAAGAGCCGGCCATGACTGATTTGTCCCCACACCTGGGCCCTGCAAGCGTTGCCGTCGTCACACTGGACGGGCGTTTTTTTCGGCCTCCGTTGCCTGACGGCCATGTGCTGCGGCCTCGTCTGTGCGAGCGCCTGAGTGCGGGCCTCGGTGGCAGGTTGTTGCTGGTCAGCGCACCGGCGGGGTTTGGCAAGAGTTCGTTGGCCGTGGAATTCTGTCAGGGCTTGCCGGCTCACTGGCAAAGTCTGTGGCTGGGGTTGAGCCCGCGAGACAGCGATCCCGGACGTTTTCTTGAGCGGTTGCTCGAAGGCCTCCAGGACTTTTTTCCGCAACTGGGCAGCCGGTCCCTGGGTCTGTTGAAAATGCGCCAGCGGCACCAGCCGTTTGCCTTTGAAGAATGGCTGGACGGTTTGCTCGATGAGTTGGCCGTGCACCTGTCTGCGAGTACGCCCCTGCTGTTGGTGCTGGATGACTACCATCTGGCGCAGGGCCCGGTTCTCGATCGCTGCCTGCAATTTTTCCTCAATCACCTGCCTGACGGGTTGCTGGTCATGGTCACCAGCCGGCAGCGGCCGGACTGGCATCTGGCGCGCCTGCGGCTGTCGCGGCAACTGCTCGAGTTGAATGAACAGGACTTGCGCCTGACTCACGGAGAAGCCCTGACCCTGCTTGATCGGCACAGCAGCTCTTTGCGCGGCGAAGCACTGGAGAGCCTCATCCAGCGCAGCGAAGGTTGGGTCGCCGGGCTGCGTTTCTGGCTGCTGGCGGCGTCTGAAGCGGGCTCCCAGGGTGCTTTTCCGCAGGCCTTGCATGGCGGGGAAGGGCTGATCCGCGATTACCTGCTGGAAGAAGTCATCGATTGTCTGCCCGCCGAGGTGCAGTCATTCCTTTACGACACGGCACCTCAGGAGCGCTTTTGCAGCGAACTGTGCGATGCCGTTCGCGAAGCCCATGACAGCGCCGAGATCCTGCGTTTTCTGCTGGCCCATCAGGTGTTCCTGGTGCCACTGGATGAAAACGGTCACTGGTATCGCTACCACCATTTGTTTTCCGACCTGTTGCGCACCCGGCCTACCGCGCAAGCGATGGTGCCGGCGGCCAGCCTGCACCTGCGCGCCTGTCGCTGGTTCAATGCCCAGGGGCTGCTCGATGAAGCGGTGGAGCAGGCATTGCGCGCCGGGCACCTGGACGTCGCGGCGAACCTGGTGCAGAACCTGTCCGAAGAACAACTGCTGGCTGAACAGAACGTCGGCATGTTGCTGCGCTGGAAAATGGACTTGCCCGACAGCCTGCTGATCAGCACACCGCGGCTGATCGTGCTGTACAGCTGGGCGTTGGGGCTGGCCTGTCAGCTGGACGCCGCCGAGGAGCTGGCCAGTCATTTGAGCCGCTTCCTGCCGGCCCCGTCCGCCACTGCGCAGAAATCCATGCTGGCGCAATGGCTGGCCCTGAGCGGTGTCATCGCTCGCGGGCGCGGCAATCGTGAGCTGACGCTGCTCTATTGCACCGAAGCGCAGGAGAGTCTGCCGGCCAAACGCTACGGGCAGCGCCTGATGTGCCTCTCGACCCTGTCCAACCTGGCCATTGCCGACGGCGACTTGTGGCGTGCCCGCGGGTTGAACCGTGAATCTCTGGAGTTGGCGCAACGGGTCGGCAATCCGCTGTTCGAAGCGCTGGCCCATTACGACCGCGCTCGCGTGCTGCAAGCGCGAGGGGAAATCCTGCGTGCGCTGGATGAAGTGCGCCAGGGGCTGCAACGCCTGCAACCGTTATCCCCGCAACGGCTCTATGCCGTACGCGCGCGACTGACGTTGTACGAAGGCTTTTTGTTAGCCCTGCGCTTGCAGCCCCAAGCCGCGCGGGCCCGGTTGCAAGCCGGTTTGAATGAAGCACGCGCCTGTCGTGATATCAGCGTATTGATCGGTCACTGCGTGATTGCCAGGCTTGAGGGCAGCAGCGGCGAATTCGCTAAAGCCTTCGCCGAACTCGCCGAAGCCGAACGCCTGATGCACATCTGGGACGTGCCACCGATCTACTATCTGGCGATGATTACCCTGGTCAAATGCGAACTATGGCTGGCTCAGGGACGTACCGATCTGGCCGAAGCCTGGCTCGCTCGCTTGGGCCAGACCTACAACGGCGAACACGCGGCAGCCCCTCCGGAGTTCCATCCGCAACTGCCGCTGCATATCGAGTTGCAGCAGGCCTTGCTGGAGGTCATTCAGGGGCAGCCGATGCTGGCCGAAGGGCGATTGGATGCGTTGCTTGAGCATGGGCAGCAAACCGGCAGGCAGCTGCTCAGCGTGATGGCACTGACTCAAAAAGTGACGTTGTTGCTGGGGAGCGGACGCGAACCCGAGGCCCGCAAGGCCCTCAGTCAGGCACTGGAAGCGGCGGCCGGTGGAGTGCTGCAACCGTTTGACAGGTTGTTGGCGGAACATCCGGACTGGCTGCGTAACCAACTTCAACTCGGTGTGCCGACGCCCGTTTCACAGAGCCTTTCAGAACAACTTCCAACAGTGGCAGCCCGTCCCGCGGAGTCGTCCGCCGCAGCGGAACAACTCAGTACGCGGGAAATGGCCGTCCTGCGACTGATCGCCCAGGGTTGCTCGAATCAGGAGATCAGCGATCAGTTGTTTATTTCGCTGCACACGGTGAAAACCCATGCCAGCCATATCAACAGCAAGCTCGGGGTTGAACGGCGCACGCAAGCGGTCGCCAGGGCGAAAGAGTTGGGTGTATTGCAGTAATCACCGATTAAGACCTCTGGCACAAGGTGGGCCTTGCGATCAGAGGTTTCGGTCATTTCTCCTCGGAGGCAGTCACTGCGGGGAGTTTGCCTCACGTCGATTCAGGGCTTCAGGATCGACAGGAAGCCTAGGGAGCAGTCATCTTCGGTTTTACTGGCAATGGACTGTTGCAGGTTGTCAGCCAGCACTTCCTTCATTTTTTTTCTGGGCAGCGTTGCATTTAACTCCAGCAACTTTTGAATCGCTGGGGCGGGGGCGCCGCTGGCTTTGTCATAGAGGCTTTCTGCAGTGCCTTCGCTCATGATCGCGAAGCCAGTCGTGGCTTCGATTTGCCCACGGTACAACCTGAGCCGCGACGCCGCTTTATGGTCAGTCAGAAACAGGGTGCTATTGGCTGGCTCGCCATTTTCCGGATGAGAAAGTGCCTGAAGGTGTCCGTCCGCATCAGCGCTTGCGATGACACCATCGCCCAAGTGGCCTGCCAGGTAACGGCCTCGTGAGTAAGCGACGAATGACAAGCTACAGGCCAGGTCGTTGATCTCGCCGCCGAGCTTTGCAGATTTGCGCCTGAACGCGTCCAGGCAGCGATTAACCAGTCGCTGGGCTGCCTTCGCGTTGTGTTTGTCCATGTTTTGCCAGAGGCTTTCAAAGTTTTTGCAGACAAAGGCCAGGGTAGCCGTGACCGCTACCCGGGCGCCGATTTCGGAGCTGGCTCGGGAGTCGGCCCCATTGGCCAATGAAATGCAGGTCACCTCGTTGGACTCTCTGGCCGCGACATAGTCCTGGCAAGGCGTTTGAGTTTTGAGGTGCTCGCGTCCTGCCACAAACGCGCAGGCCGTTTTACAGCGCAAATCTACCGGGATCTCAGGCATGGTTCAGACCTGTGCCCAGGCTTGGATACCTTTAATGTCCTGACGAAGGAGATAGTCTTCTTGCATGGGATTATCCTTTTTGAGCTGAGCGTTACAAAAAACGCTTCAAGAGTCGTTTGAACCAGGCATTGGCGTCCTGCCGGCTTGTTTCAAAATGGGCGCGGCGCGAGGATAACCTATCAATTTTGCGGATCATAACCGCAGTACCCAGCCTTGGCACCAGGATTTAACCCATGCAAACCCCGAATACAGCCCTCATCCGCGAAACCTTCCCCGTCGGCCCGTTGCAGTGCAACTGCACGATCATCGGCGATCCGATCACCAAAAAAGCCATCGTGGTCGATCCGGGCGGTAATCACGAACTGATCCTTGCGCGGCTCGACGCACTGGGCCTGAAGGTGGTCAGCATCATTCACACCCACGCGCACCTCGATCACTTCCTGGCGTCCGGTCAGTTGAAGGAAAAAACCGGCGCAACCCTGCACCTGCATAAAGAAGATCAATTTCTGTGGGACAACCTGGAGATGCAGTGCCAGATGTTCGGTGTGCCCTACACGCCGGTGCCGCCGCCGGATCGCTGGTTGGCCGATGATGAAGAACTGGCCTGCGGCTGCGGTGTGGCGTTGCACACACCGGGTCATACGCCGGGCTCCATGAGCTTTTGGTTTTCAGAGGCTAAGCTGCTGATTGCCGGTGACACGTTGTTTCGTCGCGGGGTAGGGCGCACGGATTTGTGGGGTGGCGATCAGGCGACCATCGTGCGGTCGATCAAGCAGCGGCTGTACACCCTCGATGAAGAGGCGACGGTGGTGACCGGGCATGGTCCGGACACACGTCTGGGCGATGAAATGCGCGAGAACCCTTTTGTACGGGCTTAATTGTTACAGACGGAATTTTTGTCCGCCGAAACAATCCAACGCCCGCAAAGGCTAATGCCTTGTCCGTTGCACCACAGAATGCAAAAAGAAGGAGCTCTTCATGTTCACCAAGCAGCGTTTGATTATTGTCGCTACGGCTGTGGCCTTGCTGTCTGGCTGCGCCTCGCCTAACCCTTACGACAACCAGGGCCAGGCCGACGGTGGTTCCACGGGCATGAGCAAAACCGCTAAATACGGTGGCCTCGGCGCTCTGGCCGGTGCTTTGGCCGGTGCCGCCATCAATCACGATAACCGTGGCAAGGGCGCGCTGATTGGCGCCGCCGTGGTGGGTGCTTCCGCTGCCGGTTACGGTTATTACGCCGACCAGCAAGAGAAAAAGCTGCGCGCCAGCATGGCCAACACCGGGGTGGAAGTGCAGCGCCAGGGTGATCAGATCAAACTGATCATGCCGGGTAACATCACCTTCGCCACCGATTCGGCGAACATTGCGTCGAGCTTCTATCAGCCGCTGAACAATCTGGCGGGCTCACTCAAGGAGTTCAACCAGAACCAGATCGAAATCGTCGGCTACACCGACAGTACCGGCAGCCGCCAGCACAACATGGACCTGTCCCAGCGCCGGGCCCAGAGCGTGGCGACTTACCTGACGTCTCAGGGCGTGAGCGGCGCCAACCTGTCGGCTCGCGGTGCCGGGCCGGATAACCCGATTGCCAGCAACGGTGACGCCAATGGCCGGGCGCAGAACCGCCGGGTCGAGGTCAACCTGAAGGCGATTCCGGGTCAGCAGTATGGTGCCGAGCAACCAGGCACCGTTCAGTAGTATCCATAATCGTCTGACTGAACCCCAGGCCTAAAAAAGCCCGGCCGATCCTCAACAGATCGGCCGGGCTTTTTTGTATCGACTGCTCTGGCCCCATCGCGAGCAGGCTCGCTCCCACAGTTGAAATGCGTCCCCCTGTGGGAGTGAGCCTGCTCGCGATGAGGCCAGAGCAGGCAACAAAAACCATCAGCAATTAAAAAGCCCCCGGACAATCACTTGTCCGAGGGCTTTTTCATGTCGCGCGAAACCTGATTACTTCTTCAGGCCGTAATGCTCATCGAGCATGCCCGGCGCGTTAGGGGCTTTGGGGGCGTAGTCGCGAGGCGGCTCCTGATTGCGCGGCGGCGTCAGGCGTTCCCGTGGGGCGGCGGCTGCATCGGCGTGCAGCGAGGCCAGCAGGCGTTGGCGGGTTTGCTCGTCCAGGGCCAGGCGGTTGGCACCCTCGGCGAGGTGATCCTGCACTTCCTGATAGCTCTGAGTCAGCTTTTTGACCAGTGTTGCAGTGCTGTTGAAGTGGGTAACCACCTCGTTCTGATAACTGTCGAAACGTTCCTGAATGTCATCCAGCTGACGTTGCGTGCTGCTAGGCGCGGCATTCGGCACCAGGCGAGCGATCAGGAAACCAATGGCGACACCCACAACCAGGGCAAGAGTCGGTAACAACCAAACTAAGAGCGAGTGTTCCACGAGTCCTTCCTCTATAAACGGCTTTGCTTTACGTTAACGGCTCGAACCTGCGCTGTATACCGCGATTCACTCGCAATAGATTGGCACAGACAATTTGCTAGACGAGTCGACCCGATTCGAGGTCACGGAGTTCCTTCCTTGCTTATGCGCGAAACCCCTGTAGTGATTGATGGCCCGGTCGGCCAACTGGAAGCCCTTTACCTGGATAACGAGCAGCCACGCGGCATTGCGCTGATCTGCCATCCGAACCCGGTGCAGGGCGGCACCATGCTCAACAAAGTCGTCTCGACCTTGCAGCGCACTGCGCGTGACGCCGGTTTGATTACTTTACGTTTCAACTACCGTGGCGTCGGTGCCAGCGAAGGCACCCACGATATGGGCACCGGCGAAGTCGACGACGCCCAGGCCGTGGCCGAATGGCTGCGAGTCAAACACCCCGAGTTGCCGCTGACGCTGTTCGGATTCTCCTTCGGCGGTTTTGTTGCAGCAAGTCTCGGCGGACGTCTGGAAGCCAAGGGTGAGCAGCTCAAGCACCTGTTCATGGTCGCGCCGGCGGTGATGCGTCTGGGCGATCAGGATCAACTGCCGCAGCAAGGCGAGCTGACCCTGATCCAGCCGGAAACCGACGAAGTCATCGATCCGCAGCTCGTTTACGACTGGTCCGACGCACTCGATCGCCCCCATGAGCTGCTGAAAGTGGCAGAATGCGGACACTTTTTTCATGGCAAGCTCACCGATCTCAAGGATCTGATCCTGCCGCGTCTTTCGAATTGATTGCAGTCTGACAAGCGATTACCCATGACGACTCGTACCCGTATCCTCACCGGCATCACCACCACCGGCACGCCGCACCTGGGCAATTACGCCGGCGCGATCCGCCCGGCGATCATCGCCAGCCGTGACAGCAATGCCGATTCGTTCTATTTCCTGGCCGACTACCACGCCCTGATCAAATGCGATGACCCGCTGCGCATCCAGCGCTCGCGTCTGGAAATCGCCGCGACCTGGCTGGCCGGTGGCCTGGATGTGGACCGCGTAACCTTCTATCGCCAGTCCGACATCCCGGAAATCCCGGAGCTGACCTGGCTGCTGACCTGCGTTGCTGCCAAGGGCCTGCTCAACCGCGCCCACGCCTACAAAGCCTCGGTGGACAAGAACGTCGAAACCGGCGAAGACCCGGACGCCGGCATCACCATGGGTTTGTACAGCTACCCGGTGCTGATGGCTGCGGACATTCTGATGTTCAACGCCCACAAGGTGCCGGTCGGTCGTGACCAGATCCAGCACGTGGAAATGGCCCGTGACATCGGCCAGCGCTTCAACCACCTGTTCGGTCAGGGCAAAGAATTCTTCACCATGCCCGAGGCGCTGATCGAAGAAAGCGTCGCCACGCTGCCAGGCCTCGACGGTCGCAAGATGTCCAAGAGCTACGACAACACCATTCCGTTGTTCAGCAGCGCCAAGGAAATGAAGGACGCGATTTCACGGATCGTCACCGACTCCCGTGCGCCGGGCGAGGCGAAGGATCCGGATAACTCGCACCTGTTCACCTTGTTCCAGGCCTTCGCTACCCCGGCGCAGTCCGACGAATTCCGCAGCGAATTGTTGCAGGGCCTGGGTTGGGGCGAGGCGAAGAATCGTCTGTTCCAGTTGCTCGACAGCGAGCTGGGTGAGTCCCGCGAGCGTTATCACCAGTTGATCGAACGCCCGGCAGACCTGGAAGACATCCTGCAGATCGGTGCCAAAAAGGCCCGTTCGGTAGCGACACCGTTCCTCCACGAACTGCGTGAAGCGGTGGGTCTGCGTTCTTTCGTCGCTCAGACCCAGGTCGCGGCGACGACCAAGAAGAAAGCTGCGAAAGCCGCGCGTTTCGTCAGTTTCCGTGAAGACGACGGCAGTTTCCGCTTCCGTCTGCTGGCGGCCGACGGCGAGCAGCTGCTGCTGTCGCGCCACTTCGCCGACGGCAAAACCGCCGGCCAGGTGACCAAGCAACTGCAATCGGGTCAGCCATTGGACGTGCGCAACGAAGACCTGAGCTTCAGCGTCTGGGTGGAAGGCGAGTGCATTGCCGACAGCCCGGCCTTTGCTGACAGCGCCGCTCGTGATGCTGCCATCGAGACCTTGCGAGTTGCTCTGACGCCGGTTCAGGAATAAATCAGCGGCTCGGCCCGACCAAGGGCTGATTGCCATTCCCACGGGCCGTCGCTACAGTGACGGCCCGTTTTTGTTGCCTTGCTAACGAATTATGACGCCCCTAGAACGATATCAAGCTGATCTGAAACGCCCGGAATTCTTCCATGACGCCGCGCAGGAAACTGCGGTGCGCCACTTGCAGCGCCTGTACGACGATCTGGTCGCGGCCTCGCACAGCAAACCGGGCCTGTTCGGCAAACTGTTTGGCAAGAAAGACGCGGCACCGGTCAAGGGTCTGTACTTCTGGGGCGGCGTCGGCCGTGGCAAGACCTATCTGGTCGACACCTTCTTCGAAGCGCTGCCGTTCAAGGAAAAGGTCCGCACTCACTTCCACCGCTTCATGAAGCGCGTGCACGAAGAGATGAAGACCCTCGGCGGCGAGAAAAACCCGCTGACCATCATCGCCAAGCGCTTCTCTGACGAAGCCCGGGTGATTTGTTTCGATGAGTTCTTCGTGTCCGATATCACCGACGCGATGATCCTCGGCACGCTGATGGAAGAGCTGTTCAAGAACGGCGTGACCCTGGTCGCGACTTCGAACATCGTGCCGGACGGTCTGTACAAGGACGGCCTGCAACGTGCGCGCTTCCTGCCAGCGATTGCGCTGATCAAGCAGAACACCGAAATCGTCAACGTCGACAGCGGCGTCGATTACCGTCTGCGTCACCTTGAGCAAGCGGAGCTGTTCCACTTTCCGCTCGACGCGGAGTCCCACGAAAGCCTGCGCAAGAGCTTTCGCGCCCTGACGCCGGAATGCACGGCAGCCATCGAGAACGATGTGCTGATGATCGAGAACCGCGAAATCCGTGCCTTGCGCACGTGCGATGACGTGGCCTGGTTCGACTTCCGCGAACTCTGCGACGGCCCGCGCAGCCAGAACGATTACATCGAACTGGGCAAGATCTTCCACGCCGTGTTGCTCAGCGGTGTCGAGCAAATGAGCGTCACCACCGACGACATCGCCCGACGCTTTATCAACATGGTCGACGAGTTCTACGACCGTAACGTGAAGCTGATCATTTCCGCTGAAGTCGAACTCAAAGACCTCTACACCGGCGGTCGCCTGAACTTCGAGTTCCAGCGCACCCTGAGTCGCCTGCTGGAAATGCAGTCCCACGAATTCCTGTCCCGGGCTCACAAGCCGTAGGATTTCGGAAAATGAAAAAGGTCTGCATTAGCATAATGCTGTTCACATAGGCGCGGGCCCAACATTTGTGGTGAGGGGATTTATCGGAATGCCGCACCACCCCGTTCGGCTGCGAAGCAGTCGTAAAACCGGGAGACTCAGTCTGCTTGAATGGACGCTGGGGGCCGCTTCGCGACCCAACGGGGATAAATCCCCTCGCCACAGGTTTCTTGCTCGCTTGAAGATGGTCTTAAGTGAACAGCATTACTGCATTAGCAGGCCTTTTTTGTAGATGTGCTGATCCCTACTCGCTGCTACCGGTAGTTGTGTCAGTCTTCCAGGAGGAAGCTGGCCAGTTCATCTTGCCGCTGGCAGCCGATCAGCAACCACAGCAAGATCCGGGCTTTACGCGGGCAAAGAAATCCAGCCATCGATACACCTTTGCGGATCAAGTCCATCTCGCCGCCAATAAAGCCGTAGGAAGATTGCGCCGTGGACCCGGAACCGGTCCGGGTTGCAACGATCACCGGGATTTTCTTGGCGATTTTTTCGATAACATCCGCCCAACTCTGCGAAACATGTCCGGCACCGAAACCGCCGATCACCAGCCCGTCATAGCCTAGTTCGAGGATGTTCTCCAGTAACAGCGTGTCGGCAGAGAGCGACGCCTCCAGCATCGCAACCTTCTGCGTGGTCTGTTGCGGCAAAGGTAAAACCGTTCGCGGGGCGGGTGGGCGCAAATAGCGGGTGGTGTTTTCCACAAGCATTCCGCAGGGGCCAAAGGCTGGAGAGGAAAACGCCTGCAATGCCAGCGAATCGGTTTTACGCACGCGGCATGCTGCGTGAATCTGCCCGTTCATGACCACCTGAACGCCTCGCAGTCGACTGTTTTCAGCCAGTGCAACCCGGCAAGCATCCAGCAGATTCGCCGGGCCATCGGCCCCTGCCTGCGCTGCCGAACGCATGGCGCCGGTCACGACCAGCGGTTCGTCGTGCTCCCACAAGTAATCAAAAAGCGCGGCTGTTTCTTCAAGGGTGTCCGTACCTTGGGAAATGACAACCCCGACAGCACCTTGCTTGATCTGAAAGTTGGCCCAGGAAAGGACACTCAGCAAAAACTCGAAATCCAGTGAAGCACTGGGCAGTAACCCGAGCGTTTCAACGTTGACCCGGGCCAGGGCCGTCAGTTCCGGTACCGAGGCCAGCAGGGTTTCGCCGCTGACGGTCGGGACAACACCTTCGCCAGCGTTCCGGGCTTGCATGCTCACGGTGCCGCCGAGCGCGGCGATAGCCAGTTGGGGCAGGTCCATGTGATACCTCGCTTGTTTGTAATGAGAAGTGGCTGTACCCGGTTTCGAGCCCGGATACAGCCGGCTGGCAGCGGGCGTCAGTTGGCGATCAGCAGTCCGATAATCGGAATGATCAGCAAAGTGCTGATGGCCATGGACAGGACATTCCCGATGTAGGCATGCATGTACGCAGGCACTCGCTGGGCAATGGCGCAAGCCAGGGGCGGTGCAATCAGCGCGCCCAGCACTGCGCTCGAGAGGATCACCTGCCAACTGCCGCCGTACGTCAGAACGGCCGCCGGCACCACGGACACCAATGGAACGTAGGTGGGATACCAGCCGCGTGACATCCATTGCCGACGCCAGATCACCACCCCCAGCGCTGAGGTCAACGCCTGGGCACCGATCAATTGGGGCAGCAGGCCCGACCCATATACCGGGCTCATCGGATTCCAGGTGTAAGCCAGCAATACCCCCAGCAACAGGCCGAGGCTGGCCAGCTCATTGCCAAAGAACGGCGCTTCCGAAAAATCGGCCAGCACCCGGCGCAAGCTCCAGATAACCCCGTAGTCGGGCGTTTTGGTGGTGACGGTTGCGGGCGAAGGGGTGGATGGCTTCTCGCCGGGCTCGGACTTCACCAGGCTTGGCAGGTAACGGCAAAGCACAAAAGCGAAGACGCTGGCGACTGCCATGCCCGAGACATTGCCGATGACCACAGGCAAGCCCAGAGGATTGCACACGTAGTTGACGAACAGCAGGCACGTCGGCGTGACCAGCACGGCGCCCATGATTGCGCCATTGATCGTGACCTTCCAGCTACCACCAAACATGAGCACTATCGCCGCCGGCAGCGAAACAAACGCCGCAAACGTCGGCTGCCAACTGGTGGCGGTGACCGTCCAGCCCCACAGCAGGTTGCTCAGCAACAGTCCAAGCAACGAGCTGGTGACCAGCCACGGCCACAATCCAGTCCCATAGGAAATGGCAAAACCTTGCCAGGTTTTTCCTGTGCGATTCGCCCAATAGGCCAGATAGGCTCCGGCCAACAACCCGATAGAGGCGAACTCGTGTTTGTAGAACGCCACCTCGCTGATGTCGCCCAGCACCCAGCGCAACCAGGCAGCCGGTTCGGGAAGGTTCGAGACCATGTCGCTGTAGCTTGGCCAATGCGCTTCCCAGGCAGAACGGTGGGTGAATGAAAGCCAGATAATCAGCAGCGCCGTGCCGATCATCAGCAGGATGATTGCAAGATCCAGTGGCGATCTGGCGCCAGGCCGGTTTTTTTCGGTTGTGATGTTCATCGGTTACCCCCTTGTCAGCGCGGCAGGCAAGGGTGCTGGGTGTAACCGAGCATTTGATCGTAGAGATCGGCTCGACGATCGCGGTGCAGGTCGTTCAAATTGTTCCAGATCGGCGCGCTTCGAGAGCTGGTCAGGTCGATATCGGCATACAGGATTTGTTCCTGATCCGCTGACGCCACGGGGCCAATCGGCCAGCCATTCGTACCGGCAATCAGTGAGCAGCCCAGATAACGGGCACCTCGTTCTTCCCCGATCCGGCTGGCGGCGGCGATAAACACATTGTTGACGTGTGCAGCGGTCATGGTCAGGTACGACGCCATGCACTTGCCGGCCTCGTCGAACAGCGGTGGCGGTGTCCATACCCAGTTGTTCAGGCTGCAAATGATGTCCGCGCCTTGCTGGGTCAGGATTCGCGGCACCTCCGGGAACCAGATATCCCAACAGATCAACAGGCCGATACGACCAATAGGCGTATCAAACACCGGAAAGCCCAGGTCGCCCGGCGTGAACCACAGCTTCTCCAGGTTCCACAAATGGGCTTTGCGATACTTGCCGATAAAACCGTCAGGCCCGACCAGAACGCCGGTGTTGAACAGCCGCATGCCGTCACGCTCAGTCAATCCGGTAACCAGGTAGACCTTGTGGTTGCGGGCGAAGTCCATCCAGATTTTCACACTCGGTCCGTCGGGAATGACCTCCGAATGGTCGAACGCATCCTGCCGGTTGCTGAAGAAATAACCTGTGCTGGAAAGCTCGGGCAACACGATGAGATTGGCACCGCCATTTACCGCCTCCAGTGCCAATTCCAGACCATGACGCAAATTACCTGCACGTTTTTCTATGCCGACTTGTGGGTCGAATTGCACAACTGCTACACGAACAGGACTTGTTGGCTCGCTCATTCGGGATGACCTCTTTTTATTGTTATTCACGCTGTTTAATTGCGTGTTTATAAGAGTTGAAATGGCTTTTTTGCGTAAGTCAGCGGCTTCCGTTTGAGCTGTAGTCCGTGTCCGAAGATCGCGCAGGGCAGAGCGCCCGGATTTCCCTGCCGGGGCGCAAGACGGCGTAATAGAGCGGTTTGACACAGGCAGAACCAACGCGCAGGGCGCATTGGTTCTGGGCGATGGAGCGGGGCGTCAGTTGCGGATGCGGTATTGCGGGTAGTCGCTCATGCAGAATCCGCCGTTGAATACCGCTGCGGTTTTATTGCAGATATGAATCACCGCATCCACGGCGCCGCGAAAGCAAGGCTCTGTCCAGCCGGCATCGACCGAAAACGATTCTCCGCAAAAATAAAGGCCGGACAGATGTGAGAAATCCCGGTTGTACTTCATCAGGCTCACCGCGTCGTAATAAGTGCCGGGCCTGTATAACTTTGCGCAGCCCAAGGCGTTTCTGTCCGTCATCCAGCGTTGGACCAAGGCCAGTTCAGTTTGAATATAAGGAGAAATCCTCTCCTGGATATTGGCGCAATTCATCAATATCCGGTCGAGTTCCTCTACGCACTTCGCCACCAGTTCCTGATCGTTGAACAGCGCCAGTTTGGTCGCGTCATCCTCCCATGTGTAACTTAATAATATGCAGTCGTATGGATAATTCTCGTTATAACGATAGCTGTACACGTCATGAATGAAACTGTCGGTCACAATGGCCTGGGGGATTGTGGTGTTGCTTGAAAGGAAAGACTTACTTAACGGCGCATACACTTTGCAACTGGTTTCCCAGTGTGCTGTTTTGTAAGCGTTGATCATGTCGAACGGCAACATATGCTGATTGAAGTTTTCGAGCCGGACCCCCGTTTCGATCAGCCATGAAGGCAGGGTCATGATGACAGCGTCAAAGTCATTGAACAGTTCCTGCGATTGACTGGGCTGGCTGAATTTCCACGTGTAATAGACACGTATTTTTTGATCATCCAGTTTCTTCAGTTTGTTGACTGAAGAATCGGTGAAAAAACCGTCACCCCTTTCAAGACAATGTTCGTAGAACGACGTGTGCGCACTGTCGGTGTTCATGAACAGCAAGCATTCGTCCAGCGCCGCAAGACCGATATAGCGCGGACTGTCGAAAGGCAGGCCCTTCGCATCGAGAACCGCATCGCTGTGCAAGTACGGCGCGGGAAGCGGTTCGCCGCACGAATCGACCCTGCCGTGAACGAGTTGCAGGCGGCTGCTGAATCCGAAAATGGCGGTGCGCAGCGGGTAGAGCGCGCAGACGTCATAAAAAGCGCCCCAACTACCGTCGCCGATGCCTATCGAATAGAACAGGGTTGATTCGTGCGAGGTCATTCCGACTCCGCCAAAATCTCCAGGTTTGTCTTTATCCCAGTTGTCCAGCACCGGCATACAGACCAGGTCGCGAAACGAAACGCGCTCGTACCTTTCGACGATCGCGGCCCAGACAGCTTCCCATTCCTGCGTGGCGTAGATCGGCGCAACCTGGCGAGTCATCCTGGCGGCAAAGGCTTTCCACTTGGCATAAACCGTTTGCAGCGCCTCGTCGGGTGGAGGCGTCAAGCCGTCTTCATTCGTCCAGATCAACATGTGCGGATCCGCACGACCGCCCAGGCTGCCTTCCTGGAGATAAATACCGGTCGAACTCACCCACGGGCTTCCCGGGTTGGGGAAATCCGATAGCGCCAGGTCAAATGCCTTGGCGTAGTAAGCCATCAGCGATCGACCTTCTTTGGGTGGTTCGTTTTCCTTATTGAAGAATGGCATGCGCATGGCACCCATTTCGAAAGGAGTATGACTTTCTTTAATTGAATGGCGGCCATGGACGGTCAGGTGTCTACCGCCGATGCGTGTCGATTGTTCTATCAGTGTCACGTCGGTAAAACCGCAACGATAGAGTTCTCGGGCGGCAGTCAGTCCGGTAACACCTGCGCCGATGATGCATATTTTATGCGTGGGATTGGTTGCCTTTGCGACGCCATGTTCCTGTTCGATTAACGCTCGGTAGTCAAAGCACAAGTCTGGCGGATTGGGGAATCGGCCAGCCCAGTTCTTTTTAGTCTGGAGATTTTCGGTCTTATCGTTAAATGAGGGAGGCTGGGAACTTGTTTCTATTGTCATGGTTGATCTTCCCTGAAGTGCAGTTCAGCTGGCGGGAAGAATATATTGGGGTTTTCAGTAAGCCGCTCGCAAGAGTACAAAGTACTTGTCCGGTGCTCTGCATTCCGTTTTTCATGTAAGGGAAATAATCACTTTATCGTTATCTTTAAACACTGTTGGTATAGGCCGTTTAATTCGCAAGCAGGCGCCGCTTGGCAATTGCGTGGCGGCGCCTGTATCAACCGTTAGGCTGCTTGTTGAAATTGCTGCCGATACTGGTTCGGCGACAACTCCGTGTGCTGACGGAACAGCCGAGCGAAGAAACTCGCATCGTCGTAACCGACTTCGTAGCTGATGGTCTTGATGCTCTTGCGGCTGCCGGACAGCAGGCCCTTGGCGGTTTCGATGCGCAGTCGTTGCAGGTAATGCAGCGGCTTGTCCCCGGTGGCGGTCTGGAAGCGCCGCATGAAATTGCGGATGCTCATGCCGTGTTCGCGAGCCACGTCTTCGAAACGGAATTTGTCGGCGAAGTGTTCTTCGAGCCAGTGCTGGATCTGCAGGATGATCACATCCTGGTGCAGCTTCTGACCGCCGAAACCGATCCGTCCTGGCGAGTAGCTGCGCTGCACTTCATAAAGGATGTCGCGGGCCACGGCTTGGGACACGTTGGCGCCGCAGAAGCGTTCGATCAGGTAAATGTAAAGGTCGCAGGCCGAAGTGGTGCCGCCCGCGCAATACAGGTTGTCGGCGTCGGTCAGGTGTTTGTCCTGATTGAGCTGAACCCGTGGGAAGCGTTCGGCAAACGCATTGAAGAAGCGCCAGTAAGTGGTCGCCTCCTTGCCGTCGAGCAATCCGGCCTCGGCCAGCCAGAACACCCCGGTGGCTTCACCGCACAGCACTGCGCCGCGAGCATGTTGCTGACGCAGCCAGGGCAGGACTTGTGGGTAACGTTGGCAAAGCGTGTCGAAATCGTCCCAGAAGGCTGGAAGGATAATGATGTCGGCGTTTTCCAGGCCGCCGTCCACCGGCATGATCACATCGCTGAAGCTGTTCACCGGTTTGCCGTCGGGGCTGACCAGGCGGGTTTCGAACGCCGGAGTCAGGCCTTGGCCCAGTTGTTTGCCATAACGCAGGCTGGCCAGGTGGAAGAAATCCTTGGCTTGCATAAGGGTGGAAGCGAAAACCCGGTCGATAGCCAGGATGCTGACGCGCCGTAAGGGCGTGGAGACTTGGTTAGACATAATTCAACTTTATTCTTATAGGGGAAAGTGGTCACCAGACGGCTGGATCGTCTTATTTTTTGTCGGATGTGTCCAGTGTCCTGTGCCGGATGCGAGGCATAGTCTCTGAAGGTCAATTCCGGCTAACAATAACGACAGGTGCCGCATGATCCCCAGAACCTTGTTCAGCTCCGAGCACGAACTTTTTCGCGACAGCGTGCGAACGTTCCTCGAAAAAGAGGCCGTGCCGTTCCATGGGCAATGGGAAAAACAAGGCTATATCGACCGCAAACTCTGGAACAAGGCAGGGGAGGCGGGGATGCTGTGTTCGCATCTGCCCGAAGAGTACGGCGGCCTGGGGGCGGACTTTCTCTACAGCGCGGTGGTGATCGAAGAGATCGGTCGTCTCGGCCTGACCGGTATCGGTTTTTCCCTGCATTCGGACATCGTCGCGCCGTACATCCTGCATTACGGCAGTGAAGCGCTGAAACACAAATACCTGCCGAAACTGGTGTCTGGCGAAATGGTCACGGCGATTGCCATGACCGAGCCGGGTGCCGGTTCTGACCTGCAAGGGGTAAAAACCACCGCGGTACTCGATGGCGACGAATATGTGATCAACGGTTCGAAGACGTTCATCACCAACGGCTTTCTCGCTGACCTGGTGATTGTCGTGGCCAAGACCGATCCGAAGGCTGGCGCGAAAGGCACCAGCCTGTTTCTGGTGGAAGCCAACACCCCGGGCTTCGCCAAGGGCAAGCGTCTGGAAAAAGTCGGCATGAAGGCTCAGGACACCTCGGAACTGTTCTTCCAGGACGTTCGGGTGCCCAAGGAAAACCTGTTGGGGCAGGCCGGGATGGGCTTCGCGTACCTGATGCAGGAATTGCCGCAGGAGCGTCTTACCGTTGCTATCGGCGGGCTTGCTTCGGCTGAAGCTGCGTTGCAATGGACGCTGGATTACACCCGCGAGCGCAAGGCATTCGGCAAGGCAATCGCCGACTTCCAGAACACCCGCTTCAAACTGGCGGAGATGGCGACCGAGATTCAGATCGGTCGGGTCTTTGTTGATCGCTGTCTGGAGTTGCACCTGCAAGGCAAGCTCGACGTGCCGACCGCGGCGATGGCCAAGTACTGGGGCACTGACCTGCAATGCAAAGTGCTCGACGAGTGCGTGCAGTTGCATGGCGGTTACGGTTTCATGTGGGAATACCTGATCGCCCGGGCGTGGGCGGATGCGCGGGTGCAGCGGATTTATGCGGGGACCAACGAGATCATGAAGGAGATTATTGCGCGGTCGCTTTGACCTTGCAGTGACTGTTTTACCGCCATCGCGAGCAGGCTCGCTCCCATAGGGATTGCGCAAAACCTGTGGGAGCGAGCCTGCTCGCGATTGGGTCTATGCATCAATCAAGGTGCAGGATTGGGCTGATCCTGGTGAATCGCCTCGATCCCTGCCAACACTTCATCGGAAAGTTTCAGATCGAAGCTGGCGATGTTGCTGTCCAACTGCTCCAGCGTCGTCGCACCAATGATGTTGCTGGTCACAAATGGCTGCTGAGTGACAAACGCCAACGCCATTTGCGCCGGGTCCAGGCCGTGTTCACGTGCCAGTGTCACATAACGACTGCACGCCGCTTCCGACTGCGGGTTGAAATAGCGGCTGAAGCGGCTGTAGAGGCTCAGGCGACCTTTAGGCGGACGCGCGCCACCTTCGTATTTGCCCGATAGGAAACCGAACGCCAGCGGCGAATAGGCGAGCAGGCCGCACTGTTCGCGGATGGCGATTTCCGCCAGGCCGACTTCGAAGCTGCGGTTGAGCAGGTTGTACGGGTTCTGGATCGACACGGCGCGCGGCCAGCCACGGGCTTCGGCCAGGGCGAGGAAGCGCATCGGGCCCCATGGCGTTTCATTGGACAGGCCGATGTGGCGGATCTTGCCGGCCTTGACCTGCTCGTCCAGTGCTTCGAGGGTGTCCTCCAGCGGCGTCAGGTTGGCTTCGGTCTGGTGTTTGTAACCGAGCTGGCCGAAGAAATTGGTGCTGCGCTCCGGCCAATGCAGCTGGTAGAGGTCGATATAGTCGGTCTGCAAGCGCTTGAGGCTGGCGTCCACGGCTTCGGTGATGTGCTGGCGGTTGTGTCGCAGGTTTTTGTCGCGGATGTAGTCGATGGTGTTACCGGGGCCGGCGATCTTGCTGGCGAGGATCCAGTCGGCGCGATCACCACGGCTTTTGAAGTAATTGCCGATGTAGCGCTCGGTGGTGGCGTATGTTTCGGCCTTGGGCGGCACCGGGTACATCTCGGCAGTATCGATGAAATTGATCCCGGCGCTCTTGGCCCGTTCAATCTGGGCGAAGGCTTCAGCCTCGCTGTTTTGCTCGCCCCAGGTCATGGTGCCGAGGCAGATGGCGCTCACGTTCAGATTGGTTCGGCCTAGCTGTCGATAGTCCACTGGGTGCTCCTTGGGCAAAACAATCATAAAAGCAGGTTGAATTATTTTTCGCAATCTGCATAATTGCGCACCTCTTTCTGCAGTGGAAGTGATGCGCCGCCGCCGAAGAATCTTGCCGTTGAACGGACGCGCCGACCCGAGCCCCCGAAAGCGTCTGTATCCGGCTGCCTTTGACTTGTCAAAGTACGCACTATTCAGTAAGATCCGCCGTCTAATTTACAGGGCGGCCCCTGAGGCTATAAAGAATGAAAACTTTTACTGCTAAACCGGAAACAGTACAGCGCGACTGGTTTGTCGTCGACGCTGCAGGTCAGACCCTGGGTCGTCTGGCCACCGAAATCGCGAGCCGTCTGCGTGGCAAGCATAAAGCTGAGTACACTCCTCACGTTGACACCGGCGATTACATCGTCGTTATCAATGCCGAGCAGATTCGTGTAACCGGTGCTAAAACCACCGACAAAATCTACTACTCCCACTCCGGTTTCCCGGGCGGCATCAAGTCGATCAACTTCGAAAAGCTGATTGCTAAAGCCCCTGAGCGCGTGATCGAGACCGCGGTCAAAGGCATGCTGCCTAAGAACCCGCTGGGTCGCGACATGTATCGTAAGCTGAAAGTCTATGCGGGCGCTGTACACCCTCATACTGCTCAGCAGCCCCAAGAACTGAAGTTTTAACGGAATAGTTCATTATGTCGGCGACTCAAAATTACGGCACTGGCCGTCGCAAGACCGCAACCGCACGCGTTTTCCTGCGTCCGGGTACTGGTAACATCTCCATCAACAACCGCACCCTGGAAAATTTCTTCGGCCGCGAAACTGCCCGCATGGTAGTTCGTCAGCCGCTGGAACTGACTGAGACTGTCGAGAAATTCGACATCTACGTCACCGTGATCGGTGGTGGTGTAAGTGGTCAAGCTGGCGCAATCCGCCACGGTATCACTCGCGCACTGATGCAGTACGACGAAACCCTGCGTGGCGCTCTGCGCAAAGCTGGCTTCGTTACACGCGATGCACGTGAAGTTGAACGTAAGAAAGTTGGTCTGCGTAAAGCGCGTAAGCGTCCGCAGTACTCGAAGCGTTAATTCGCTTTTACGTTCAAAAAGAACGCCCAGTTTCCTCGCGAAGCTGGGCGTTTTTTTATGGGCGCGATTTATCAAAGAATTGCTCTGTGACAACTTGCCACAGCCGTAGAAGCCCTATACTGCAAGGCTTGGCAGTGGAGCCCCTCGGTAATTACCTTGTCAGAATTGGGGCTTTTCATTACCATTCGGCAAAATTTTTATAAGTTCAGATTTTTACTTAGTAGACGCCTGATTTAACAGGCCACAAAGCTGATGGGAGAGGACTGAATGAGCAATGACGGCGTGAATGCAGGCCGGCGTCGCTTCTTGGTAGCAGCCACATCCGTGGTGGGTGCTGCAGGAGCGGTGGGGGCTGCGGTCCCGTTCGTGGGGTCATGGTTTCCCAGTGCCAAGGCGAAAGCCGCAGGTGCACCGGTGAAGGTGAATGTCAGCAAAATCGAGCCAGGCCAGCAGATGATTGCTGAGTGGCGCGGTCAGCCGGTGTTCATTGTCCGCCGTACCGGGGAAATCCTGGGGAATCTGAAAAAGATCGAGGGCCAGCTCGCTGACCCGACCTCCAAGAACTCGACACAACCGACTTACGTCGACCCGGAAACGCGTTCGATCAAGCCAGAGGTTCTGCTGCTGATCGGTATTTGTACGCACCTGGGTTGCTCGCCGACCTTCCGTCCAGAAGTGGCACCTGCGGATCTGGGCAAGGATTGGGTAGGTGGTTATTTCTGCCCTTGCCACGGTTCCCACTACGATCTGGCTGGCCGCGTCTACAAGTCGCAACCTGCGCCTTTGAACCTGCCAGTTCCCCCGCATTCCTATGAGACCGATGACATCATTGTCATTGGCGTCGATACGGAGAAAGCGTGATGAGCAAGTTCATGGATTGGGTTGATGCGCGCTTTCCCGCGACCAAAATGTGGGAAGACCATCTCAGCAAGTACTACGCCCCGAAGAACTTCAACTTCTTCTATTTCTTTGGTTCCCTCGCACTGCTCGTTCTGGTCAACCAGATCGTTACCGGTGTCTGGCTGACCATGAGCTACACCCCGTCGGCGGAAGAGGCGTTTGCATCCGTCGAATACATCATGCGCGATGTCGAGTACGGCTCGATCCTGCGTCTGCTGCACTCCACCGGCGCCTCGGCGTTCTTCATCGTGGTCTATCTGCACATGTTCCGTGGCTTGCTCTACGGTTCGTACCAGAAGCCGCGTGAGCTGGTGTGGGTCTTCGGCATGCTGATTTATCTCGCGCTGATGGCTGAAGCGTTCATGGGTTACCTGCTGCCGTGGGGCCAGATGTCTTACTGGGGCGCCCAGGTGATCATCTCGCTGTTCGGTGCGATCCCGGTCATCGGTAACGACCTGACCCAGTGGATTCGTGGTGACTACCTGATTTCCGGTATTACCCTGAACCGCTTCTTCGCCTTGCATGTGGTTGCCTTGCCGATCGTGATTCTCGGTCTGGTGGTGCTGCACGTTCTGGCGCTGCACGAAGTTGGTTCGAACAACCCGGACGGCGTGGACATCAAGAAATACAAAGACGAAAACGGTGTACCGCTGGACGGCATTGCTTTCCACCCGTACTACACCGTGAAAGATATCGTCGGCGTGGTGGTGTTCCTGTTCATCTTCTGCTCGATCGTGTTCTTCTTCCCGGAGATGGGCGGTTACTTCCTCGAGAAGCCGAACTTTGAGACGGCGAACGCTTTCAAGACACCTGCGCATATTGCTCCGGTCTGGTACTTCACGCCGTTCTACGCGATTCTGCGGGCGATTCCAGACAAGCTCCTGGGCGTTATCGCCATGGGCGCGGCCATCGCTGTGCTGTTCGTTCTGCCATGGCTCGATCGTAGTCCGGTCAAGTCGATGCGCTACAAGGGTTGGTTGAGCAAGATCTGGCTCTGGGTGTTCTGCATCTCGTTCGTGATCCTGGGCGTACTGGGCGTACTGGCCCCAACCCCTGAGCGGACTTTGCTGTCGCAGGTCTGTACCTTCCTATACTTCGCCTACTTCATTCTTATGCCGTTCTACACCAGGCTCGAGAAGACGAAACCGGTTCCGGAAAGGGTGACTGGCTGATGAAAAAGCTATTTGCAGTTTTGATTCTTGCTGTGCTTCCTGCAGTCTCTTTTGCCAACGTTCTTGAGCCTGAGCTTGAAAAGGTTGAGATTGACGTTGCTGACAAGGTCGCCTTGCAAGATGGCGCGCGTACATTTGCAAACTATTGCATGGGTTGTCACAGTGCGAAGTACCAGCGCTATGAGCGGGTGGCCAATGATCTGGATATCCCTGTGGATCTGATGCAAAGCCATTTGATATTCACAGGTGCAAAAATCGGCGACCACATGAGCATCGGCATGCAGCCGGCTGACGCCAAGACCTGGTTCGGTGCGGCGCCGCCCGACCTGACCCTGGTCGCCCGCGTTCGTGGCACTGACTGGCTCTACGGTTACCTGAAATCTTTCTACGAAGACCCATCGCGTCCTTGGGGCGTGAACAACAAGGTATTCCCGAACGTCGGGATGCCTAACGTTCTGGTCGGCCTGCAGGGTCGTCAGGTGGTAGGCTGTAAACAAGTTCAAATCGTCGATGACGGCAAGAAGCAATACGATCCGCTGACCGGCACGGCTTTGACGCATGAAGCCTGCGACCAGCTGACCATACTGCCGAAAACCGGCACGCTGAACGAAGAGCAGTTCGACGAGAAGGTCAAGAATCTGGTGACCTTCCTGGCCTACTCGGCCAACCCGGTGAAGCTGCAGCATCAGCGCATCGGTACCTATGTGTTGCTGTACCTGGCGTTCTTCTTCGTATTCGCATACTTGCTCAAGCGTGAATACTGGAAAGACGTCCATTGATATTGCTGTAAAATTGCTGTCAATCGCGCGCGCCCAAGGGCGTCTCTGAAGGTGTAACGAGCCTGGTGATCCAGGCGTTACGAGAGGCGCTCTCTGGGCGCGCGCGTTTTTCCGTTTCCGATAATTTCAACAAGCGAGGAGGACCGCCATGGGCGTGACCAATCGGTTGGCCTGTTACTCCGACCCCGCCGACCACTATTCCCACCGAGTGCGTATCGTACTTGCAGAGAAGGGTGTCAGCGCCGAGATCATTTACGTGGAAGCTGGTCGCCAGCCGCCTAAACTGATTGAAGTGAACCCTTACGGCAGCTTGCCCACCCTGGTCGATCGTGACCTGGCGTTGTGGGAGTCGACCGTGGTGATGGAATATCTGGATGAGCGTTACCCGCACCCGCCTTTACTGCCGGTTTATCCAGTGGCGCGTGCCAACAGCCGTCTGCTGATTCATCGTATTCAGCGTGACTGGTGTGGTCTGGTGGATCTGATCCTGGATTCCCGGTCCAAGGAAGCAGCCCGTGTCGTGGCTCGTAAAGAGCTGCGCGAAAGCCTGACTGGCGTGTCGCCGTTGTTCGCCGACAAGCCGTTTTTCCTCAGTGAGGAACAAAGTCTGGTGGATTGCTGCCTATTGCCAATACTCTGGCGATTGCCGATTCTGGGTATTGAACTGCCGCGGCCTGCCAAGCCGCTGCTTGATTATATGGAGCGCTCGTTTGCGCGTGAGGCTTTCCAGGCGAGTCTGTCTGGTGTCGAACGCGATATGCGCTAAGGCTTAAGGAGCCGCTATGAACTCCAGTCGACCTTATCTGGTCCGCGCGCTCTACGAGTGGATTGTGGACAACGATTGCACCCCGCACATGCTGGTCAATTCCGAGTATCCGTCGGTGCAGGTGCCTCAGGGTTTTGCCAGTGACGGACAGATTGTCCTGAACGTATCGCCGGCAGCCGTGCGTCATTTGCACATGGACAACGAAGCGGTCAGCTTCGAAGGGCGTTTCGGTGGCGTGCCACACACCCTGTACGTGCCTATCGCATCGATCCTGGGTATTTACGCCCGGGAGAACGGTCAGGGCATGGTGTTCGATCTGGAATCGCCTATGGAAGACGAGGAAGAGATCGAGCCGGATGACGATATTCCGCCACCCGACAGTGAGCCGCCGCGTCCCAGCGGTCGACCCAGTTTGAAAGTGGTGAAGTAATAAAAAAGGCGATCCGAAAGGATCGCCTTTTTTATTACGTGTAGGAGCACGGCTTGCCGGCGATGGCGATCTTGAAGGCGCTATCGCCAGCAAGCTGTGCTCCTACAGGGCGATGGTGATCCTGGGATCGCCATCGTTGGCAGGGTTGGTTCAGTCGATGTACTCAAACAACTTCACGATTTTCTGCACGCCGGAAACGCCCTGCACCAAATTGGTGGCTTGGGCAGCTTCCTGTTTGGTCAGCAGACCCAGCAGGTAGACGATGCCGTTCTCGGTGACAACCTTGATGCGCGAGCCCGGAATGTTCGGATCGGTGAGCATCTGGGTCTTGATCTTGGAGGTCAGCCAGGTGTCGTTCTGGCGGGCAAGGAAGCCGGAAGGTGGCAGGACTTGCAGTTCGTTATGGACTGTCTTCACGCGCTGAACAGCCGCAGCGGCCTGTTCGGCCTTGGCCTTGAGGTCGGCACGCGGAGTTTGCCCGGCAAGCAGCACGACGCCATTGAAGCTGGTGACGACGATGTGCGAGTCGTTATCCAGGGCTGGATCGGCCTTGGCAATGTTCACGCCGACCTTGGTGTCGATCAGAGAGTCGTCGATCTTGCTGCCGAAGGTGCGGGTGCCGCGGTCATCTTCAATCGGTGCTTCACGGCTGGCGTTAACCACCGAGGTGCAGCCGCTGATGCCGAGGCACAGTGTCAAGGCCAGAAGGCCTAGGCGATTAGGGGTCATTCTTCACTCCCGAACAGTTGGCTGTCGATCAAATCGCAAAGGCAATGGATCGTCAGCAGGTGGACTTCCTGAATACGTGCGGTGACGTTGGCCGGTACGCGAATCTCGACGTCCTCGGGCAATAGCAGCGACGCCATGCCGCCGCCATCGCGACCGGTCAATGCTACGACAACCATTTCGCGATCATGTGCGGCCTGGATCGCTTGAATAATGTTTGCCGAGTTGCCGCTGGTGGAAATCGCCAGCAATACGTCACCCGGCTGGCCAAGGGCGCGGATCTGTTTGGAGAAGATTTCGTTGTAGCTGTAGTCGTTGGCGATCGAAGTGATCGTCGAGCTGTCGGTGGTCAGCGCAATCGCTGGCAGGCTCGGACGTTCACGCTCGAAACGGTTGAGCAGCTCGGACGAGAAGTGCTGGGCATCACCGGCAGAGCCGCCGTTGCCGCAGGACAGCATTTTGCCTTCGTTGAGCAGGGCGTTGACCATCACCTGGCTGGCTTGCTCGATGTGCGGTGCAAGTACGTCCATCGCCATTTGCTTGGTATCGATACTGGCCTGAAAAAGCTGGCGAATTCGGGATTGCATGTCCATCTGTGTGACCTTAATTAGCGCGGCTACTCGGCACATGAATGTGCAGCCCGCAAAGCAAAGAGCAAAAGTGTTGGGTGAAAGTGTCCGGTTCGGGGCGCACGCGATCAGCTGTCGAAGGCATTCTGCAACCAGTTCAACTGATCGAGGTTGCTGTCGATGGCAACCACGTCGAAACGGCAAGGGGAATTGGCCCAACGCGACTCGCGCTGAAGAAAATATTGCGCGGCAATTATCAGTTTCTGCCGTTTGCGCTCATCGATGCTGCCGAGCGCGCCACCCCATTGAGTGTTTTTTCTGTAGCGGACTTCAACGAATACTACTGTATCGCCATCAAGCATGACCAGATCAAGCTCGCCGCGTTTACACAACCAGTTCTGCGCCAGCAGGCGCAGACCTTGTTGTTGAAGATGCTCGAGCGCATGGCGCTCGGCATCTTTGCCGCTTTGCTGGCGTGATCGGTCGGGCATCAGCGCGGGGTGTCCGGCAGGCGTTGAACCTGGCCGCTGACGAACTGTGCCCACGGCAACTGGCGGACTACACGTTGGTTCTGAGTCATGCCCAGGCTGCCCGATTGACCTTCGATGCGGCTGTCCGGCAGAGCCTTGAGTTGCCCCAGGCGTGGTGCCAGGCGATAGGCGTCAACACCCATCGCGTACAGACGGCCCAGGCTGCCGGCAGCTTGCGGCCACTGAGCGGTTACTTGCTTGCGCAGTGGATCGTTAGCCTCCAGCAACCATGGGGTTTCGCAGAAGCGAATGCCGTTCATGTCGTTGTACTGGTTCACATCGCCGCTGGCGCTGAACACGTGGGAAGTGGCATAAACCGGCACGTCGCCGGCGTACTGGAAGTTCAGGGTCGGCTTGATCTGCTGGGCTTGCTGAGGCGTTGCAGCCAGGAAGATGAACTCGATGTCCTGGCGACGCGAAGGCTGGGCGGCGATCTGTCCGCCAACGGTGCTTTGCAGGCTCTTGGCACGACCTTCGCTCTGACGCAGCTGGAACATATCGGCGATCTGCTGGGCCAGTTGAACCGGTTGGTCGACGCGTTCGGTAGCGACGATGCTGCCACCGTTAGCCTGCCAATCCTGGCTGAACGCTTTCAAGACGCGATCGCCCCATTCGCCTTTCGGCACCATGATGGCTGCGCGATGCAGGCCATCGGCGCGAGCGCGGCGGGACACTTCGCGGGCTTCGTCTTCAGCCGCAAGACCGAACTGGAACAGTTGCGCCGGACCTTGTGTGCCTTCGCTGTAATTCAGTGCCAGGGTGGTGATCGGCAGTTGCGGGCGAGCGCTGATCTGTTTGACCAGCGGTTTCTCCAGCGGGCCGATGACCAGTTGCACGCCGTCGGCCTGAGCCTTGCGATAGAACTCGTCGAGGGACGTCAGGCGCGAGCTGTCATAGAACTCGATCGCTGGCGGCTTCTGCCCGGCTTGTTGGGCCTGGTAGTGAGCAGCCATGAAGCCTTCACGCAGTGCTTTGCCAACCGACGCCAGCGGGCCGTCTTGTGGCAGCAGCAGGGCGATTTTGCTCAGGGGCTGGCTGGCCAGTTCCTTGAGCTTGGTCAGTGGCAGCGGCAATTGAATGGCGGCCGGGTGCTTTGGATTCTGTGCGCGCCAGTTGTCGATCGCGGCTTGCTGCTGTTCCAGGGTGCCGGCAGTTTTCACCGCCAGTGCCAGGCCCATCCAGCCGCCGAGGTCGTCGGTGGTGCTCGGCTGCAATTGATCAGTCGGCAGCGAGGCGATCAGGGTCCAGATCGCTTCGTGGTTTTTGCTGGCGGCTTCACCTTCAAGCATTGGCGCGATGAAGATGCGCTCCCTTGCGGCGGCCAGCGTCTGGCCATCGGCTTCAAGGGCGCGGGCATGAACAGTGCCGGTGCGAACCTGTTGCTCAACCGGCAGTTCACTCAGGCGTTGCAGGCTCGGATGACTCAAGGCGGTCAGCGCCGCTTTGGGCTGATTGCGCACCATGGCCAGTTCAGCCGCCAGGGTGCTGGCGAACACCTGTTGGCCAGGCTTGAGGGTTTCGACTGGGACTTGTTGCAGGATTTGCGCGGACTGGCCGGCATTCCCCTGACGATAGGCCAGGTCTGCCGCGCTCAGGCGCAACAGGGAGGCTTTTTCCGGGTCTTTGCTTTGAGCGGCCTGTGCGAGCAGTTGCTCGATACTGGCATCCGGGGTCCGTGGAAGTTCGCCAAGGCTGGAGGAGGGCGAGCTGGCGCAAGCCGCCAGCAAGGCAGCAAGGCAGAGGGCAGTGAACAGCCGCAGGCAAGCGATCATGTAGTGTTCCTGATACTCGATCAAATTAGCGTGGAATTGTACCCAAGCACTGGCCGGGGCGCGATGTTACTGGTGTGAATCGATCAATTTAGCTCGTGCAAATGTTGCGGCACTGCACAAAAGGCCGCAAAACCGAGGGTTGCTTGCGCGTATCGCGAACGTCACGACGCGCTACAATGGCGGCTTTTACCGATCATGAGGTGTGCGCTTTGACTGCTCCAGGTGCTTTGAATTCCGCTGCTGGCTCGCTTTATGTGGTGGCGACGCCCATCGGCAACCTGGACGACATCAGTGCGCGTGCGCTGAAAATCCTGCGCGAGGTCGCCCTGATCGCTGCCGAAGATACCCGTCACTCCCAGCGATTGATGCAGCATTTCGGTATTCCTACGCCGCTGGCGGCCTGCCATGAACACAATGAACGGGATGAAGGTAGCCGCTTTATCACGCGTTTGCTTGCCGGCGACGATGTGGCGCTGATTTCAGATGCCGGCACGCCGTTGATTTCCGATCCGGGTTATCACCTGGTGCGCCAGGCCCGTGCGGCGGGGATCAATGTGGTGCCGGTTCCGGGCGCCTGCGCGTTGATCGCCGCGTTGTCGGCGGCGGGTCTGCCGTCGGACCGTTTCATCTTCGAAGGCTTTCTGCCGGCCAAGGCAGTCGGTCGGCGCGCCCGTCTTGAGTTGGTAAAGGAAGAACCGCGCACGCTGATTTTTTATGAAGCCCCGCACCGGATTCTTGAGTGCCTTCAAGACATGGAGTTGGTGTTTGGTGGTGAGCGTCCGGCGTTGCTGGCGCGCGAGCTGACCAAGACTTTCGAAACCCTTAAAGGCTTGCCTCTGGCTGAGTTGCGCGAGTTCGTCGAGTCAGACAGTAATCAGCAGCGCGGTGAGTGCGTGGTGTTGGTGGCGGGTTGGTCTGCCCCCGAGACTGAGGACGCCGTCAGCAGTGAAGCGATGCGCATTCTGAATCTGTTGCTTGAAGAAATGCCGCTCAAGCGAGCCGCAGCGTTGGCGGCGCAAATTACTGGCGAGCGCAAGAATGTGCTCTATCAGGTCGCGCTGGATAAACAGAAGGGCGAGTAGAAACCGACGTGCAGGCGCAGCCCAAGGCGTTTAGCGCTTGTCCTTCGGCTGCTCTGCCGTTAATCTTCGCGGCGGAGAGTCGATCGGACAGTCGCTGCCCTCTATGAAAATTAGGGGGGGGAGGAAAGTCCGGGCTCCATAGGGCGAAGTGCCAGGTAATGCCTGGGAGGCGTGAGCCTACGGAAAGTGCCACAGAAAATAACCGCCTAAGCGCTTCGGCGCTGGTAAGGGTGAAAAGGTGCGGTAAGAGCGCACCGCACGTCTGGCAACAGTTCGTGGCTTAGGTAAACCCCACTTGGAGCAAGACCAAATAGGGTCCCAAGGCGTGGCCCGCGCTGGGACCGGGTAGGTTGCTAAAGATGTCCAGTGATGGCCATCGTAGACGAATGACTGTTCAAGACAGAACCCGGCTTACAGATCGACTCTCCACCTTTTTTCCCCTCCCTGCTTTAATGATTGAGCAGGGCGCCTGTAGTAGTAATTTCCCTCCTTACAGAATCAACAGCAGAAGCACTTTCCTAATACCGAAAAAATCTTACTCTTAACAAATTACTTTAACTTTCGAACGCAGCCTTCAGTGCTGATTCAAGTTATTGAGCAGAACGACACGTCAGATTCTCGCTGCCCCTCCTTTTGCGCTCCTAAATCTCAGTTCTGTAAGGCTTTTCCTTTAATCCGCGCCTTGACGGTGCGGTGGCCGCATTCCTATAGTGTGCGCAAGTGGCGGAAAGTGGCATGAAGTGGGTTTTTTGAGCTCAAAACGCTAATATTTGGAGAAACGCTGACGTGTTTCGCGGAGCTAACGCTATCAGTCTCGACGCAAAGGGCCGTCTCGCTATGCCGAGCCGGTACCGTGACGAGCTCGTTTCGCGTAGTTCCGGTCAGTTAATCGTCACAATTGATGCCGTTGATCCGTGTTTGTGTGTTTACCCCCTCGATGAGTGGGAAATTATTGAAACCAAACTGCGCGCACTGCCTTCGCTTCGCGAAGAGAACCGCCGCCTGCAACGTTTACTGATTGGTAATGCCGTCGACCTCGAGCTCGATGGCAGTGGTCGTTTTCTGGTTCCACCGCGTCTTCGTGAATATGCCAAGTTGGATAAGCGCGCGATGTTGGTAGGCCAACTGAACAAGTTCCAATTGTGGGACGAGGATGCCTGGGATGCGGTTTCTGCCGCTGACCTGGCTGCCATTCAACAACCGGGCGCCATGCCTGATGAACTGCGTGATTTGATCCTGTGACTATTGATAGCGGCTTTAACCACATCACCGTACTGCTTGACGAAGCCGTGGAGGCTCTCGCGGTACGTCCTGATGGCTGCTATCTGGACGGTACGTTCGGGCGCGGCGGACACAGCCGGTTGATCCTCAGCCAGCTCGGCCCCGAGGGTCGGGTACTCGGGTTCGACAAAGATCCTCAAGCGATTGCCACCGGGCAAACGCTAGCGGCCGAAGACGGCCGCTTTGTCGTTGTACAGCGCAGCTTTGCCGAGCTCGGTTCGGAAGTCGCCGAGCGTGGTCTGGCCGGCAAGGTCAGCGGCGTTTTGCTCGACCTCGGCGTGTCTTCGCCGCAGCTTGACGACCCTGAACGCGGCTTCAGTTTCCTCAACGATGGCCCGCTGGATATGCGCATGGACCCGTCCCGCGGGATCAGCGCTGCCGAATTCGTCAACACCGCCCCGGTGGAAGAAATCGCTCGGGTGTTCAAGCAATACGGCGAAGAACGTTTCTCCGGCCGGATGGCCCGTGCCGTGGCCGAGCGTCGCGACATCAAGCCGTTCGAGCGCACTGCCGATCTGGCTGAAGTCCTGAAAGTCGCCAACCCTGCATGGGAAAAGGGCAAAAACCCGGCGACCCGTGCGTTCCAGGGCTTGCGTATTCACGTCAACAACGAGCTGGGTGATCTGGAAGCCGGCCTCGAAGCCGCACTGGAATGCCTGGAAGTCGGTGGCCGCCTGGTGGTCATCAGCTTCCATTCGCTGGAAGACCGCATCGTCAAACTGTTCATGCGCAAACTGGTGAAAGGCGAAGCCGACAACTTGCCGCGCAACCTGCCGGTACGTCACGTCGCCTTCGAACCAATAATCAAAATCCATGGCAAAGCGCAGTCCGCCTCCGAGGCCGAACTCAAAGCCAACCCACGTTCCCGTAGCGCCGTCATGCGCGTCGCGGAGAAGCTGCGGTGAGCAAGCTTTTCGCCAAGCCACTTCCCGGCGGAAGCTTTTTCATGTTTCTGCTGTTTATTGGCGTGCTCGTGTCGGCCATCGGCGTTTCCTATAGCGCCCACTGGAACCGTCAACTGTTGAACTCCCTGTACAACGAGTTGAGCGTGCGCGACAAGGCGCAAGCGGAGTGGGGCCGTTTGATTCTCGAACAGAGCACCTGGACCGCCCACAGCCGTATCGAAGTCCTGGCGACCGAGCAACTGAAGATGCGCATTCCTGGCGCAGCTGAAGTGCAGATGGTGGCGCCATGATGAAACTCGAGGGCGCACTCTTTCCATGGCGGTTCCGCCTGGTGCTGGGTTTGCTCGGCGTCATGGTCGCGGCGATTTCCTGGCGCATTATCGATCTGCAGGTGGTCGACCGTGCCTTTCTTAAAGGTCAGGGTGATGCGCGCAGCGTTCGTCATATTCCGATTCCGGCTCACCGTGGTCTGATCACCGACCGTAACGGCGAGCCTTTGGCTGTGAGTACCCCGGTCACCACCCTTTGGGCCAATGCCAAGGAAATGCAAACGGCCAAAGAGAAGTGGCCTGCACTGGCGGCAGCCTTGGGGCAGGACCCGAAAGCCCTGGCCGAACGTCTCGAGGCTCAAGCCAATAAAGAATTCATCTATCTGGTGCGCGGGCTGACCCCCGAGCAGGGCCAGTCCGTGCTCGACCTGAAAGTGCCGGGCGTTTATGGCATCGAAGAATTCCGTCGTTTCTACCCGGCCGGTGAAGTCACTGCCCATATGGTCGGTTTTACCGACATCGATGATCACGGTCGTGAAGGCGTCGAGCTGGCCTACGACGAATGGCTGGCTGGGGTCCCTGGCAAGCGGCAGGTGATCAAGGATCGGCGTGGCCGACTTATCAAGGATGTTCAGGTCACCAAAAACGCCAAGGCCGGAAAGCCCTTGGCGTTGTCCATTGACCTGCGTCTGCAATACCTGGCCAACCGTGAACTGCGTAACGCGATCATCGAGAACGGCGCCAAGGCCGGCAGCCTGGTGATCATGGACGTGAAGAGCGGCGAGATCCTCGCCATGGTCAACCAGCCGACCTACAACCCGAACAACCGTCGCAACCTGCAACCGGCGATGATGCGTAACCGCGCCATGATCGACGTGTTCGAACCGGGTTCGACCATGAAAGCGATTTCCATGAGCGCCGCCATTGAAACCGGGCGCTGGAAGCCGACCGATACCGTTGAGGTGTATCCGGGCACCTTGCAGATTGGTAAATACACCATCAAGGACGTCTCCAAATCCGAAGGCCCGGTGCTCGACCTGACTGGCATCCTGATCAACTCCAGTAACGTCGGCATGAGTAAGGTCGCCTTCGATATCGGCGGCGAAACGATTTTCCGTCTGGCGCAAAAAGTCGGCCTCGGCCAGGACACCGGCCTGGGCTTCCCGGGCGAGCGCGTCGGCAACCTGCCGAACTACCGCGAATGGCGCAAGGCTGAAACTGCCACGCTGTCCTACGGCTACGGTATTTCCGTGACCGCGATCCAGTTGGTCCACGCCTTCTCGGCCCTGGCCAACAACGGTCGCCTCGCACCGCTGACCCTGATCAAAACGGACAAGGCGCCGCAAACCACGCAGGTATTGCCGGAAGCTGTCGCGAAGACCATGCAAACCATGCTGCAACAAGTGATCGAAGCTCCGCGCGGTGTATTCCGTGCGCAAGTGCCGGCGTATCACGTGGGCGGCAAGTCAGGTACCGCACGTAAAACGTCGGTCGGCACCAAAGGCTACGCCGAGAATTCCTACCGTTCGCTGTTCGCCGGCTTCGGCCCGATGAACGATCCGCGCTACGCCATCGTGGTGGTGATCGATGAGCCGACCAAGGCCGGTTACTTCGGTGGTCTGGTATCGGCCCCGGTGTTCAGCAAAGTGATGTCCGGGACCTTGCGCCTGATGAACATCACCCCGGATAACCTGCCACCTACTCAACAAGCGAACGCAGCACCGGTCGTTCCGCTGAAAGCCAATGGAGGGCGAGGCTGATGTCTCTGAGTCTGAACAAGATTTTCGCCCACGCCGGCCGCGATCTGTTGATCCGCGAACTGACCCTGGACAGCCGCAACGTGCGGGCTGGCGATCTGTTTCTCGCCGTCCCTGGCGGCAAGTTCGACGGACGCGCGCACATCGCCGACGCCCTGCAACGCGGCGCTGCCGCTGTGGCGTATGAAGTCGAAGGCGCGACCGTATTGCCGATTACCGATGTTCCGCTGATTCCGGTCAAAGGCCTGGCGGCGCAGCTGTCGGACATCGCCGGGCGTTTTTACGGTGACCCTAGTCGCCACCTGAACCTGATCGGCGTGACCGGCACCAACGGCAAAACCAGCGTGACGCAGTTGGTTGCGCAAGCCTTGGATTTGCTCGGCCAGCACTGCGGCATCGTCGGCACGCTGGGCACCGGTTTTTACGGTGCGCTCGAAAGCGGCTTGCACACCACGCCGAACCCGATTGCCGTGCAGGCAACCCTCGCCGACCTGAAAAAGGCCGGTGCCAAAGCCGTCGCCATGGAAGTTTCTTCCCATGGTCTGGATCAGGGGCGCGTGACCGCACTGGCGTTCGATGTGGCGGTGATGACCAACCTGTCCCGCGATCACCTCGATTACCACGGCACCATGCAAGCCTACGGCGAAGCCAAGGCCAAACTGTTTGCCTGGAATGATTTGAAGTGCCGGGTGGTTAACCTCGACGACGAATTCGGCCGCCAACTGGCTGCGGACAAACTCGAGTCGCGCCTGATCACCTACAGCCTGGAAGACTCCAGTGCCTACCTTTATTGCCGTGAAGCGCAGTTCGATGACGAAGGCGTGCGCGCCACGCTGGTCACGCCGCAGGGCGAGCATCACTTGCGCAGCACCTTGCTCGGTCGTTTCAACCTGAGCAACGTGCTGGCCGCGGTCGGCGCCTTGCTGGGCCTGGACTACGCGCTGGACGAAATCCTCAACGTGCTGCCGAAACTCGAAGGCCCGGCCGGACGCATGCAGCGCCTCGGCGGCGGTACTCAGCCGCTGGTCGTGGTCGATTACGCCCACACTCCGGATGCGCTGGAAAAAGTCTTGATGGCCCTGCGTCCTCACGCCAAAGGCCGTTTGCTGTGCCTGTTCGGTTGCGGTGGTGATCGCGATCGCGGCAAGCGTCCGCTCATGGCTGAAGTGGTCGAGCGTCTGGCTGACGGCGTGCTGGTGACCGATGACAACCCGCGCACCGAAGACCCGGCCGTGATCTTCGACGACATCCGCGCCGGTTTTACCGTTGTGGATAAAGTCACCTTCGTCGCTGGCCGTGGCCAGGCGATTGCCCAATTGATCGCCAGCGCTTCGGCGGATGACGTGATTGTCCTGGCCGGTAAAGGTCACGAGGACTATCAGGAAATCAACGGCCAGCGCCACGCTTTCTCCGATCTGGTCGAGGCCGATCACGCCTTGACCACGTGGGAGGTGGCCCATGCTTAAAGCCTTGAAACTGAGCGAACTGACCGGCGCGCTGAATGCCCGCCTGGTCACTGCCGATGCCAGCTTCGACGGCGTCAGCATCGACAGCCGCGCGATCAAGCCAGGCCAACTCTTTATTGCCCTGACCGGCCCGCGTTTCGATGGTCACGACTATCTCAATGACGTAGCGGCAAAAGGCGCCGTAGCAGCGTTGGTCGAGCGCGAAGTCGCCGACAGCGCACTGCCGCAATTGCTGGTCAAAGATACGCGTCAGGCACTGGGGCAACTCGGCGCGTTGAATCGTGCGGCTTACACCCATCCTGTCGCCGCGATCACCGGTTCCAGCGGCAAGACCACGGTCAAGGAAATGCTCGCCAGCATCCTGCGCACGCGCGGTCCGGTGTTGGCGACCCGCGGCAATCTGAACAATGACCTCGGCGTTCCGCTGACCCTGCTCGAACTCGCACCGGAACATACCGCTGCGGTGATCGAACTGGGTGCTTCGCGTCTCGGTGAAATTGCCTACACCGTCGGCATGACCAAGCCTCATGTGGCCGTGCTCAACAACGCCGGGACCGCCCACGTCGGCGAGTTCGGCGGGCCGGAAAAAATTGTTGAAGCCAAGGGCGAGATTATTGAAGGGCTGGATGCCGATGGCGTCGCCGTTCTCAATCTTGACGACAAGGCATTCGGCATCTGGAAGACCCGCGCTGCCGGTCGCAAAGTGCTGACCTTCGCCCTGAGCAATGTCAGTGCCGATTTCTACGCCAGCGATCTGGACCGCGACGCGCGCGGTTGCCCGGCGTTCAACCTGCACAGTCCTGAAGGTATGGAGCGCGTTCAACTGAACCTGCTCGGCACCCATAACGTTGCCAATGCCCTGGCCGCCGCCGCCGCTGCCCATGCGCTGGGCGTGTCGCTGTTCGGCATCGCCACCGGTCTGGGCGCGGTGCAACCGGTCAAGGGCCGCACCGTCGCGCAACTGGCCAGCAATGGCATGCGCGTGATCGATGACACGTATAACGCGAACCCCACCTCCATGTGCGCCGCCGTTGATATACTCGCCGGCTTTTCCGGCCGCACCGTTCTGGTGCTCGGGGATATCGGCGAGTTGGGCGATTGGGCGGAGCAGGGGCACCGCGATGTGGGCGAGTACGCCCGTGGCAAGGTTTCCGCGCTCTACGCTGTCGGGCCAATGATGGCTCACGCCGTGAACGCTTTCGGTCCACAGGCCTTTCACTTCAGCACTCAGGCTGAACTGATCAAGGCCCTGGGCGCCGAGCAAGACACAAACACCACCATTTTGATCAAGGGCTCGCGCAGCGCCGCGATGGAAAACATCGTCGCCGCTTTGTGCGGGACCAGCCTGGAGAAACATTAATGCTGCTGCTGCTAGCGGAGTATCTGCAACAGTTCTACAAAGGCTTCGCGGTCTTTCAGTACCTGACCCTGCGCGGGATTCTCGGTGTGCTGACCGCGTTGGTTTTGTCGCTGTGCTACGGCCCGTGGATGATCCGCACGTTACAGAACCGTCAGATCGGTCAATCCGTTCGCAACGACGGTCCACAATCGCACCTGTCCAAGTCCGGCACCCCGACCATGGGCGGCGCGCTGATCCTGTCGTCCATCGGCGTCAGTACTTTGCTGTGGGCTGACCTGAGCAACCGTTATGTCTGGACCGTGCTGCTGGTGACTTTGCTGTTCGGCGCGATCGGCTGGGTCGACGATTACCGCAAAGTGATCGAGAAGAACTCCCGTGGCCTTCCGAGCCGCTGGAAGTACTTCTGGCAGTCGGTGTTCGGCCTGGGCGCGGCGATCTTCCTTTATATGACCGCGGCAACACCGGTAGAAACCACCCTCATCCTGCCGATGCTCAAGGACTACAGCATTCCTCTGGGCGCGGGCTTCATCGTCCTGACTTACTTCGTGATCGTTGGCTCGAGCAACGCGGTCAACCTGACCGACGGCCTCGACGGTCTGGCGATCATGCCCACCGTAATGGTTGGCGGCGGGTTGGGGATCTTCTGCTACCTGTCGGGTAACGTGAAATTCGCTGAATACCTGCTGATCCCGTATGTACCGGGCGCAGGCGAGTTGATTGTGTTCTGCGGCGCCTTGATCGGTGCGGGCCTCGGGTTCCTCTGGTTCAACACGTATCCGGCTCAGGTGTTCATGGGCGACGTCGGCGCACTGGCGCTGGGCGCTGCACTGGGCACCATCGCGGTGATCGTCCGTCAGGAAATCGTCCTGTTCATCATGGGCGGCGTGTTCGTGATGGAGACCCTGTCAGTCGTCATTCAGGTGGCGTCCTTTAAGCTCACCGGTCGCCGTGTGTTCCGCATGGCACCGATTCACCACCACTTTGAACTCAAGGGCTGGCCCGAGCCACGCGTGATCGTCCGTTTCTGGATCATCACCGTGATTCTCGTGCTGGTTGGCCTTGCCACCCTGAAGCTGAGGTAGAACGAGTGTCTCTGATCGCTTCTGACCACTTCCGCATCGTTGTCGGCCTCGGCAAGAGCGGCATGTCTCTGGTTCGCTTCCTGGCGAACCGGGGCACGTCGTTTGCTGTCGCCGACACGCGGGAAAATCCACCGGAACTGGCCACGCTCAAGCGTGACTATCCGCACGTGGAAGTGCGTTGTGGCGAGCTGGACGTCGAATTCCTGTGCCGCGCCGACGAGCTCTACGTGAGCCCCGGCCTGGCGCTGGCGACCCCGGCCCTGCAGGCTGCCGCCGCCCGTGGCGTGAAATTGTCCGGTGACATCGAGCTGTTCGCACGTAACGCGAAGGCGCCGATCGTCGCCATCAGTGGTTCCAACGCAAAAAGCACCGTCACTACACTGGTCGGCGAGATGGCTGCGGCGGCCGGCAAGCGAGTCGCCGTTGGCGGCAACCTCGGTACGCCGGCACTGGACCTGCTCAGCGACGACGTCGAGCTGTACGTGATGGAACTGTCGAGCTTCCAGCTCGAAACCACCGATCAACTCAACGCCGAAGTGGCGACCGTGCTCAACGTCAGCGAAGACCACATGGACCGCTACAGCGGTCTGCCGGCTTATCACCTGGCCAAGCACCGGATCTTCCGGGGTGCCAAGCAGTTTGTGGTCAACCGCCAGGATGCCCTGAGCCGTCCGCTGATTGGCGAAGGTCAGCCATGTTGGACCTTCGGTTTGAGCAAACCTGATTTCAAGGCATTCGGTATCCGCGAAGAAGACGGCGAGAAGTACCTGGCCTTCGAATTCCAGAACCTGATGCCGGTGCGCGAGTTGAAAATTCGCGGTGCCCACAACCAGTCCAATGCCCTGGCGGCATTGGCCCTGGGCCACGCCGTCGGTCTGCCGTTCGACGCCATGCTGTCGAGCCTGCGCACCTTCGCCGGGCTTGAGCATCGCTGCCAGTGGGTCCGTGACTTGAATGGCGTGAGCTACTACAACGATTCCAAAGCCACCAACGTCGGCGCCGCACTGGCTGCCATCGAAGGCCTGGGCGCGGACATTGACGGCAAACTCGTGCTGATCGCCGGTGGCGACGGCAAGGGGGCCGAGTTCAAGGACTTGCGTGATCCGGTGGCGGCCAACTGCCGCGCCGTGGTGCTGATGGGCCGTGACGCCGAGCTGATCGCTCAGGCCATCGGCGATGCCGTGCCACTGATTCGCGTCAACTCGCTGATCGAAGCGGTCGAGCAATGCCGCGCCATCGCAGAGACGGGCGACGCTGTGCTGCTGTCGCCGGCCTGCGCCAGTTTCGACATGTTCAAGAATTACGAAGACCGTGGTCACCAGTTCGTCCGCGCTGTGGAGGATCTGGTATGAGCCTGAGAAACATCATCAAGCCGTACCCGTCGCCGATCATCACCGGGCGCGGCATCGACCTCGACTTCCCGATGCTCGCCGGCTGCCTGGCATTGATCGGCCTCGGGCTGGTCATGATTGCATCGGCCTCGACCGAAGTGGCGGCTGTGCAGTCGGGCAGCGCCCTGTACTACATGATCCGCCACCTTATCTACATCGTGCTGGGCCTGGGTGCCTGCGTCGTCACCATGATGATTCCGATCGCCACCTGGCAACGCCTGGGCTGGCTGATGCTGATTGGTGCGTTCGGTTTGCTGGTGATGGTGATCATCCCGGGGATCGGCCGTGAAGTGAACGGTTCGATGCGCTGGATCGGCTTCAGTTTCTTCAACGTTCAGCCGTCGGAAATCGCCAAGGTATTTGTCGTTATTTACCTTGCCGGTTACCTGGTGCGTCGCCAGAAAGAAGTGCGTGAAAGCTGGATGGGCTTCTTCAAGCCGTTCATCGTTCTGCTGCCAATGGCGGGTCTGTTGCTGATGGAGCCGGACTTCGGTGCCACCGTCGTGATGATGGGGGCTGCTGCTGCGATGCTGTTCCTTGGCGGGGTCGGCCTGTTCCGTTTTTCCTTGATGGTTGTCCTGGCGGTCGCAGCGGTGGTGTTGCTGATTCAAGTGCAGCCGTATCGAATGGCGCGCCTGACCAACTTTGCGGATCCGTGGGCCGACCAGTTCGGTGCCGGCTATCAGTTGTCTCAAGCGTTGATCGCTTTTGGTCGCGGCGAATGGCTGGGCGTTGGCCTGGGCAACAGCGTGCAGAAACAGTTCTACCTGCCGGAAGCCCACACCGACTTCGTGTTCTCGGTCCTGGCCGAAGAACTGGGCGCCGTCGGTTCTTTGTGCACGGTAGCGCTGTTCGTCTTTGTCTGTATTCGTGGCATGTACATCGGTTATTGGGCCGAGAAGGCCAAGCAGTTTTTCGCCGCCTACATCGCGTACGGCTTGTCGTTCCTGTGGATTGGTCAGTTCCTGATCAACATCGGGGTGAACGTCGGTCTGCTGCCAACCAAAGGTCTGACCCTGCCGTTCCTCAGTTACGGCGGTAGCTCGTTGGTGATCTGCTGTGCCTGTCTTGGCTTGTTGCTGCGCATTGAATGGGAAAGTCGAACCCACTTGGGCAGCGAAGAGATGGAATTCCATGAGAGCGACTTCGCCGAGGAGCCGACCCATGGGCGCTAACGTATTGATCATGGCGGGCGGCACCGGTGGCCACGTGTTCCCGGCGCTGGCGTGTGCTCGCGAATTCCAGGCCCGTGGTTACACCGTGCATTGGCTCGGGACACCGCGCGGCATCGAGAACGATCTGGTTCCGGTGGCCGGCATCGAACTGCATCGGATCAATGCCAGCGGATTGCGTGGCAAGGGCAAATTGTCCCTGCTCAAGGCGCCGTTCATGTTGCTCAAGTCGATCTGGCAGGCGCGGGCGATCATTCGTCAGCTGCGGCCGGTGTGTGTCGTCGGCTTTGGTGGTTTTGTGACCGGTCCTGGTGGGGTTGCCGCCAAACTGGCTGGCGTGCCGGTGATCGTTCACGAGCAGAACGCCGTGGCCGGTACCGCCAATCGGTTGCTGGTGCCGTTGGCCGCCCGAGTCTGTGAAGCGTTCCCCGACACCTTTACCCTGTCGGGCAGCCGTCGGACCACCGGTAACCCGGTGCGCACCGAGCTGTTCCTCGAAACACCGCGACAGGCTCTGGCCGGTCGCAAGGCGCGTTTGCTGATCCTGGGTGGAAGCCTGGGCGCAGAACCGTTGAACAAGTTGCTGCCTGAAGCCCTGTCGCAAGTCGCCCCCGACCTGCGCCCGGAAGTGTTTCATCAGGCCGGCAAAAACCACGATGAAGTGACTGCAGAGCGCTATCGCGCGGCTGGCGTCGAGGCGCAAGTGCAGCCTTTCATCAAAGACATGGCCCAAGCCTATGGCTGGGCCGACCTGGTGGTGTGCCGCGCAGGCGCGTTGACCATCAGTGAACTGGCCGCCGCCGGTCTGCCCTCGATGCTGGTGCCTTTGCCCCACGCGATCGACGATCACCAGACCCGCAACGCCGATTATTTGGCCCGTGAAGGCGCTGCCTTCCTGATGCCGCAAAGAACGACTGGCGCAGCGGATCTTGCCGCACGCCTGACAGAGGTCCTGATGCAACCACAACGACTCACCGCCATGGCCACCGCGGCACGCCGCCTGGCCAAACCCGATGCAACCCGTAACGTGGTCGATACCTGCCTGGAGGTGGCCCATGGTTGAGAATCAGAAAGCCATGCCGCAACCGGAAATGCGCCGCATCCGTCGCATCCACTTCGTCGGGATCGGCGGCGTGGGCATGTGCGGCATTGCCGAAGTGTTGTTGAACCTGGGCTATGAAGTGTCCGGTTCCGACCTGAAAGCGTCGCCGGTGACCGAGCGTCTCGAGTCCTTCGGTGCCCAGATCTTTATCGGCCACCGCGCCGAGAACGCTGCGAACGCCGATGTGCTGGTCACCTCCAGTGCCGTGAACACGTCCAACCCGGAAGTCGCCACGGCCATGGAGCGCCGCATACCGGTGGTGCCTCGCGCTGAAATGCTGGCTGAGCTGATGCGCTACCGTCACGGCATCGCCGTCGCCGGCACGCACGGCAAAACCACCACCACCAGCCTGATCGCTTCGGTGTTTGCCGCCGGTGGCCTGGACCCGACATTCGTGATCGGTGGCCGTCTGAATGCCGCGGGCACCAATGCCCAGCTTGGCACCAGCCGTTACCTGATCGCTGAAGCTGACGAAAGCGACGCCAGCTTCCTGCACTTGCAGCCGCTGGTGGCCGTGGTCACCAACATCGACGCCGACCACATGGCGACCTACGACGGTGACTTCAACAAACTGAAGAAAACCTTCGTCGAGTTCCTCCACAACCTGCCGTTCTACGGTCTGGCGGTGGTGTGCCTGGACGATCCGGTGGTGCGTGAAATCCTGCCGTTGGTGAAACGTCCGACCGTCACTTATGGCTTCGGTGACGACTGCGACGTGCGCGCGATCAATGTGCGTCAGCAGGGCATGCAGACCTTCTTTACCGTGCTGCGTCCTGATCGCGATCCGCTGGATGTCTCGGTGAACATGCCGGGCAACCACAACGTGTTGAACGCACTGGCAACCATCTGCATCGCCACCGATGAAGGCGTCAGCGATGAAGCCATCGTCCAGGGCCTGTCCGGGTTCCAGGGTGTCGGTCGACGCTTCCAGGTCTACGGCGAACTGCCGGTAGACGGTGGCAGCGTGATGCTGGTCGACGACTACGGTCACCACCCGACCGAAGTCGCCGCAGTTATCAAAGCCGTGCGCGGTGGCTGGCCGGAGCGCCGTCTGGTGATGGTCTACCAGCCGCACCGTTACAGCCGCACCCGTGACCTATACGACGATTTCGTCAATGTATTGGCCGACGCCAACGTCCTGCTGCTGATGGAAGTCTACCCGGCCGGTGAAGAACCGATCCCGGGTGCAGACAGCCGCAAGCTGTGCAACAGCATCCGTCAGCGCGGTCAGCTCGACCCGATCTACATCGAGCGCGGTGTTGACCTCGCGCCGGTGGTCAAGCCGCTGCTGCGTGCTGGCGACATCCTGCTGTGTCAGGGCGCCGGTGACATCGGTGGTCTTGCACCGAAACTGTTGAAAAGTCCGTTGTTCGCAGGCGCCGTTGCTGCGCCGACTGTGGGGAAGTTGAAATGACTGCTGCTTACGCCAACCTCGTCTCCACTGTTGCGCCGAAAGATTTCGGCCGCGTCGCCGTGCTCTTCGGCGGCAAGAGTGCCGAGCGTGAGGTTTCCCTGAAGTCGGGTAACGCGGTTCTCGACGCGCTGCTAAGCGCCGGTGTGGACGCGTTTGGTCTCGACGTGGGCGATGATCTCTTGCAGCGTCTGCTGAACGAAAAAATCGATCGCGCCTTCATCATTCTCCACGGTCGTGGCGGTGAAGACGGCAGCATGCAGGGCCTGTTGGAATGCCTGGGTATTCCGTACACCGGCAGCGGCATTCTTGCTTCCGCGCTGGCCATGGACAAGCTGCGGACCAAACAGGTCTGGCACAGCCTGGGTATTCCGACGCCACGCCATGCCGTACTGAGTTCTGAGGCCGATTGTATTTCGGCGGCGACGGAACTGGGCTTCCCTTTGATCGTCAAACCGGCCCATGAAGGTTCAAGTATCGGGATGGCCAAAGTGAGTTCCGCGTCGGAGTTGATCGACGCGTGGAAAGCGGCCAGTACCTACGATTCGCAAGTGTTGGTCGAGCAATGGATTCAAGGTCCGGAGTTCACCATCGCCACCCTGCGTGACCAGGTGTTGCCACCGATTGCCCTGGGCACGACGCACAGCTTCTACGACTACGACGCCAAGTACGTGGCTTCCGATACCCAGTACCGGATTCCGTGTGGCCTGGACAGCAACAAAGAAAAAGAACTGATGGACCTCACGGCGAAAGCCTGTGAGGCGCTGGGTATCGCCGGTTGGGGCAGGGCTGACGTGATGCAGGACGCCGACGGGCAGTTCTGGTTCCTGGAAGTCAATACCGCACCGGGCATGACCGATCACAGTCTGGTGCCGATGGCGGCTCGTGCTGCCGGTCTGGATTTCCAGCAACTGGTTCTGGCGATTTTGGCCGCCAGCATTGCCGGCAACAACGAGCCGCGAGGTTAAGACCATGCAAGGCGCACAGCTGAGACATCAGCCCTCCGCACCACCCGGCCGCAAGCCGGTACCGCGGGGTGCCAGCCGAATGGTGGCCAAAGAGCCGATGTCTGCGCGCCTGCCGAAAGCCAATTTTGGTTTTCTGAAAAGCCTGTTCTGGCCCGTGCTGTTGGTCGCACTGGGTTTCGGTACTTACGAAGGCGCACAGCGATTGCTGCCGTACGCCGACCGGCCGATCACCAAGATCAACGTGCAGGGCGACTTGAGTTACATCAGCCAGCAAGCGGTGCAGCAGCGGATCGCCCCGTACGTGGCGTCGAGCTTCTTCACCATCGACCTGGAGAGCATGCGCACCGAGCTTGAAACGATGCCATGGATTGCCCACGCCGAAGTGCGTCGGGTGTGGCCGGATCAAGTGGTGATCCGCCTGGAAGAACAACTGCCGGTGGCCCGTTGGGGCGATGAATCGCTGTTGAACAACCAGGGCCAGGCGTTCACCCCGCGTGAGCTGGCGAACTACGAACACTTGCCACAGCTGTTTGGCCCACAACGGGCCCAACAGCAAGTGATGCAGCAATACCAGGTGCTGAGCCAGATGCTCAGGCCGTTGGGCTTCTCGATTGCACGCCTGGAATTGCGTGATCGAGGTAGCTGGTTCCTGACCACCGGCGCCGGCAGCGCGGGTCCGGGAATCGAACTGTTGCTGGGACGCGGCAACCTGCTGGAAAAGATGCGCCGCTTCATTGCCATCTATGACAAGACGCTTAAAGAACAGATTACGAACATTGCGCGCATCGATCTGCGCTACGCCAACGGCCTCGCTGTTGGCTGGCGGGAACCTGTAGCGCCCACGACAGCCCAACCCGCTGTCGCGAAGAATTAAGAAGAGGCAGGACCATGGCAAACGTGCAAAGCGGCAAAATGATCGTCGGTCTCGATATCGGCACCTCCAAAGTGGTGGCGCTGGTCGGCGAGGTCTCGGACGACGGCACGCTGGAAATCGTCGGGATCGGTACCCATCCGTCCCGTGGCCTGAAGAAAGGCGTGGTGGTGAACATCGAGTCCACCGTGCAATCGATCCAGCGCGCGATCGAAGAGGCGCAGCTGATGGCTGGTTGCCGCATTCACTCGGCGTTCGTCGGCGTGGCGGGCAATCATATCCGCAGCCTGAACTCCCACGGCATCGTGGCGATTCGTGATCGCGAAGTCAGCGCCGCCGACCTTGAGCGCGTGCTCGACGCCGCCCAGGCTGTAGCGATCCCGGCTGACCAGCGCGTGCTGCACACCCTGCCGCAGGATTACGTGATCGATAACCAGGAAGGTGTTCGTGAGCCTCTGGGCATGTCGGGCGTACGTCTGGAAGCCAAGGTTCACGTGGTCACCTGCGCCGTCAATGCCGCACAGAACATTGAAAAATGCGTGCGTCGCTGCGGCCTGGAAATCGACGACATCATTCTCGAGCAACTGGCTTCGGCTTACTCGGTCCTGACCGACGACGAGAAAGAACTGGGCGTGTGCCTGGTGGACATCGGTGGCGGCACCACTGACATCGCGATCTTCACCGAAGGTGCGATCCGTCACACCGCGGTCATCCCGATTGCGGGCGACCAGGTAACCAACGATATCGCCATGGCGTTGCGCACCCCGACCCAGTACGCCGAAGAAATCAAGATTCGCTACGCCTGCGCCCTGGCCAAACTGGCCGGTGCCGGTGAAACCATCAAGGTTCCAAGCGTTGGCGACCGTCCACCGCGCGAGCTGTCCCGTCAGGCCCTGGCCGAAGTGGTCGAGCCGCGTTACGACGAGCTGTTCACGCTGATCCAGGCCGAACTGCGTCGCAGTGGCTACGAAGACCTGATCCCGGCCGGCATCGTGCTGACCGGTGGTACGTCGAAGATGGAAGGCGCAGTCGAACTGGCCGAGGAAATCTTCCACATGCCGGTGCGCCTGGGCGTGCCGCATGGCGTCAAGGGCCTGGACGACGTGGTCCGCAACCCGATTTATTCCACTGGCGTTGGCCTGTTGATGTACGGCCTGCAGAAGCAGTCCGACGGGATTTCCTTCTCGGGCATCAGCAGCCGCGACAGCTACAGCAATGAAGAACCGAAAGCCGCCTTGCTCGATCGCATCAAGAGCTGGGTACAAGGCAACTTCTAACGAAGCAGATTCAAGCGACAAGTTTCAAGCGGCAAGCGGTAAAAGCAGCAAAACGCAGTAGGCGAAAAAACTAGAGAAATGAAAGGAGAGGGAAAATGTTCGAACTCGTAGACAACATCCCCGCAAGCCCGGTTATTAAAGTTATCGGTGTTGGCGGAGGCGGCGGCAACGCCGTCAACCACATGGTCAAGAGCAACATTGAAGGCGTTGAATTCATCTGCGCCAACACTGATGCCCAAGCGCTGAAAAGCATCGGCGCGCGGACCATCCTGCAACTGGGCACCGGCGTGACCAAAGGTCTCGGCGCTGGCGCCAACCCTGAAGTAGGTCGTCAGGCCGCTCTCGAAGATCGCGAGCGCATTGCCGAAGTCCTGCAGGGCACCAACATGGTGTTCATCACCACTGGCATGGGCGGTGGTACCGGTACCGGTGCTGCGCCGATCATTGCTGAAGTGGCCAAGGAAATGGGGATTCTCACCGTTGCGGTGGTGACTCGTCCGTTCCCGTTTGAAGGTCGCAAGCGCATGCAGATCGCCGATGAAGGCATCCGTCTGCTGTCTGAAAGCGTCGACTCGTTGATCACCATTCCCAACGAGAAGCTGCTGACCATCCTTGGCAAGGACGCAAGCCTGCTGTCTGCATTCGCCAAGGCCGACGATGTATTGGCCGGTGCCGTTCGCGGTATCTCCGACATCATCAAGCGTCCGGGTATGATCAACGTCGACTTTGCCGACGTGCGTACCGTGATGAGCGAAATGGGCATGGCGATGATGGGCACTGGCTGCGCCAGCGGTCCAAACCGTGCACGCGAGGCCACCGAAGCGGCCATTCGCAACCCGTTGCTGGAAGACGTGAACCTGCAAGGTGCACGCGGCATCCTGGTGAACATCACCGCCGGTCCTGACCTGTCCCTGGGTGAGTACTCCGACGTGGGTAGCATCATCGAAGCTTTCGCTTCCGAGCACGCGATGGTCAAGGTCGGTACCGTTATCGATCCGGACATGCGCGACGAGCTGCACGTAACAGTAGTAGCCACTGGTTTGGGCGCGAAAATCGAGAAGCCTGTGAAGGTTATCGACAACACCATGCACACCTCCGTGGCTTCGCAACCGCAGCAACAAGCGACTTCCCGCCAGGAAGCGCCTGCTGTGAACTACCGTGACCTGGACCGTCCGACCGTCATGCGCAACCAGGCTCAGGCCGGTGCTGCGACTGCCGCGAAGATGAACCCGCAAGATGATCTGGACTACCTGGACATCCCGGCTTTCCTGCGTCGTCAGGCCGATTAATGGAATGTATCAGGGCTATGAAGGTGATTGGTGTTCAGCAAAGGTCTGGTCTGCTATCATCGCCAGCCTTTGTTGATACCAGTTCGCAATTTGCGCTGAAGCGGCCCAAGCCATGATTAAACAACGCACACTGAAAAATATTATCCGTGCTACAGGTGTAGGCCTGCACTCCGGGGAAAAGGTATACCTGACCCTCAAGCCCGCACCTATCGACACCGGCATTGTGTTTGTTCGTGCCGATCTCGACCCTGTGGTGCAGATTCCTGCCCGCGCGGAAAACGTTGGTGAAACCACGATGTCGACCACATTGGTCAGTGGTGACACCAAAGTGGATACGGTGGAGCACTTGCTCTCGGCCATGGCTGGCCTGGGCATCGATAACGCCTACGTCGAGCTCTCCGCGTCTGAAGTTCCGATCATGGATGGTAGCGCTGGACCTTTCGTATTCCTGATTCAATCGGCCGGCCTGGAAGAACAGGACGCACCGAAGAAGTTCATCCGGATCCTGCGGGAAGTGACAGTGGAAGACGGCGACAAGCGCGCCACTTTCGTCCCTTTCGAAGGCTTCAAGGTGAGTTTCGAGATCGATTTCGATCACCCGGTTTTCCGTAACCGCACACAAAGTGCAAGCGTGGATTTTTCCAGCACTTCGTTCGTAAAAGAAGTCAGCCGCGCCCGTACCTTTGGTTTCATGAGTGACATCGAGTACCTGCGCAAGCACAACCTCGCACTCGGCGGCAGCGTTGAAAACGCTATTGTGGTCGACGCGGATGGTGTACTGAACGAAGACGGCCTTCGCTATGAAGACGAATTCGTGAAGCACAAGATCCTCGATGCAATTGGTGACCTCTACCTGCTGGGCAATAGCCTGATTGGTGAGTTCAAGGGCTTCAAGTCCGGACATGCATTGAACAACCAGCTGCTGCGCAAGTTGATTGAGCAGACAGATGCTTGGGAAGTCGTGACTTTCGAAGACGCCAGCTCTGCACCGATCTCTTACATGCGTCCAGTTGCGGCCGTGTAAGTAAAAAACCTCTCTAGTTTTTTAAAGGCTACCTTCGGGTGGCCTTTTTTTATGCCTGCGGGAATGGTTCCCACGCTCTGCGTGGGAATGCAGCCCGGGACGCTCCGCGTCCCTTTCCAGAGTTGGAACGCGGAGCGTCCCTTGAGGCATTCCCACACAGAGCGTGGGAACGATCTCCTCGATCAGGCAGCGACCACCCGATTACGCCCACTTTCCTTGGCCTGATACAGCGCCTTGTCCGCTGCAAACAATAGCTGTTCCAGACTGATCTCGGCGGAGGTGGTCCAGGTGCTGATACCGATACTGACAGTAATTGGCGACTCGGCACCTGCCACCAGCGGCAATTGTTCCACTGTCGCGCGGATGTGTTCGGCAATCTGTTGCGCACCCTGGCTGTCGGTTTCCGCGAGAATCACCGAAAACTCCTCACCGCCATAACGGGCGACCAGATCGGCTGGTCGCCTCACATTGTCGGAGATCACCTTGGCCACCGAGCGCAACGCATCGTCGCCAGCCTGATGCCCATGACGATCGTTGAACGCCTTGAAATGGTCGGCATCAATCATCAGCAGCGACAATGGCTGGCCGGAACGTTGAGCGCGGAACCACTCATGACGCAGGACCTGATCCAGCGTTCGGCGGTTGGCCAGGCCGGTCAAGGCATCGGTGGCCGCCAGTTGCGCCAGTTCCTGTTCGGCGTTGTGGCGCAGGCGCAGTTCCCGGCTGAGCAGCCAAGTCAGCCAGAGCAAGCCGATGCACAGCGCAATAGTCGCAACGCTGACCACCACCGCCGTGCGCTTCCACGACGCAAACACTTCATCACTGGACAGTGCAACGATGACGATCAACGGCAAGTTGCCCACCTTGGAGAACGTGTACAGGCGTTTGTCCTTATAGTGGCTTGAAACACTGGTGAAGCTGCCGTTGCCTTCCTTGACGATGCGCTGAAAGTTGGGACGGTTGCTGAAGTCCTTGCCAATCAGCTCTTCGGCCAAGCGGGGTTCCTGGGCCAGAAGAATCCCGTCCGAGCTGATCAGGTTGACCGAGCTGTCGCGACCGATGCTCAAGCTGTTGAACAGTTGATCGAAATAACTCAAGCGCATGGCGGCTTCGGCCACGCCAAGAAATTCACCCTGTGAGCCGCTGACCCGGCGACTGAAGCTGATTCGCCATTCATGTTCAGGCAGTCTGGAACGGAAGGGACGGCTGATGAACATGCTCGGGTCGCGATTGTTCACGTGCGACTGAAAGTATTCGCGGTCAGCAAAATTGCCCTTTCTGGGCTCTACCGAGGCCGAGTCGGCGATCACGTCGCCCTTGTTGTCCAGCAACAAAATGTCGCCCTTGTACGGCGCGGCAGTGGCGCGGTCAAACAAGGCCAGATGGCGGATGGCAGGGGAAACGTTCTTGAGGTCTTCACGCTGGGAGGCGGCGATCAAGCCGAGCAAGGACAGGTCATAGAGTTCGACATTGCGCAGCACGTCGGCGTCGATCAGTTGCACGATGTTGGTGGCTGCGCGAGTGGCGGAGTGTTCAGCATTGGCGCGTTCGCGAATGAGCAGGAACGTCACGATGCTTGATATCGCAATCACCAGCAGCAAACTGCCGAGAAGCAGAAGCTGCTCCGATCGCGTCGACCGGATCGGATGGTGAGAAATTGCAGTGCTCACACTCATGGTTCTGACTTCTGCTAATGAGGCGTTATGAAAGTGTTTTGCAAGACTCAGGCAGAATCCCAGATACCCTTTGCGTTCGGAGCGCCTGTATAAATCCCGGATAAAAAAAAGGCCAGCAAAACATGCTGGCCTTTTACTTATAGAAGCTTAGAAGACATTGAGCGGGTAGTCGACGATCACCCGGTATTCATCGGTGTCCTGATCCAGCGCGCCGTAGCCGTTGCCTCCACGGTTGGTCGCCCATTGCAGACGCAGCGCCAGGTTTTTGGCCTTGCCGCCCTGAACCACATAGTTGAGATCTATGTCGCGTTCCCAGTGCCTGGCGTTTTTGCCATCAGCGCTGTACCACGAGGCATAACCGGGGCTGGCCGGATCGACCTTGGTCAGGTCGAGTTCCCCTTGGGAGTAAGAGACCGCCGAGGTCAAGCCGGCAAGGCCGAGCCCGACAAAGTCGTAGGCGTACTTGAGTTTCCATGAGCGTTCGTTCGGGCCGTTGAAGTCCGAATACTGCTGGGAATTGTCGAGGTAGACGCTGTCGCCCTGGCTGATGTAGTCGAATGGTGTGTTGCCGTTGACCCGTTGATAGGCCGCGGTAACGCTGTGATTGCCCGCCCCCACGGTGAAATGCAGGCTGTAGGTGTTGTTGTCGATGTGGCCCAGCAGCGCATCGCCGGTGTCTTGCGTGTGATAGGCATGCAGACCCGGGTTGAGGCTGACCAGATCGTTCAAGGCGTAGGTGTAATCCAGATCGTAGTAATACTGGTTCCAGATGTCCTTGAGTTCGGAAGCATAGAGGCTGCTGGTTAACCCCGGCAGGCCGCTCCAGGCCACGCCGGCCCAATTCAGGTGCTTACTTTCGTCACCGTCGGCCAGGCTGCCGTAGGACGTGCCGATTCGGGTGTGTCCACTCTGGTTGTAAGGCTTGGTGAAACTCGCCTGGCCACCTTCGATCATCCAGCCGTCAAAACTGTGGTTGGTCAGGCTGACGCCGCGAAAGGTCTGGGGCAGCATGCGGGTTTCGCCGCCGGCGATCACCGGGTTGGCGAGAAACAAGTCACCGGCCTTCAGTTCGGTGTCGAAGGCACGCATTTTCAGCGTGCCGCCCGCCGTCGAGAACGAACCTGGCGCTTTGCCGTTGCCATCGCTGACCGGCAGGATGCTCGAATTATCAGTGCCGCCACCGCCGTCGAGCTTGAGCCCGAGCATGGCGTGGGCGTCAATACCGAAACCGACGCTGCCTTGGGTGTAGCCCGATTCGAAGGTGCCGAGGAAACCCTGGCCCCATTCAATGTTGTCGTCCGTCTGCTGCAGGCGGTTGCGGTTCATGTAGTAGTTACGGGCGTTGAGGTTGAGGCTCGATCCTTCAACGAAACCTTCGGCGTTTGAGTCGTCTGCGGCGTGAGCGGCAGGCGTCACCGTTGCAGCAATTGCAATGAATAACGGGCTGTATCTGAGAGGGAAACGCACTAGCGGTAAAGCTCCTTGGGTCAACTAAGAGCCTCATTGTTTTGAGACTCAGGATGTTTCTTGTTAGGGAAGACGAACTAAAGCTGTTTAAAACCACAACGAAAAAAAGCCGCTGATAGCAGCGGCTTTGAAGACAACTTTTCAAAGGGAAGAGCCGATGAAAAGTGTCGAGGGAAACAGAGTGATACGGGGCAATCAGCTGTCTTTCTCAACCACTGGCTGGGCCTGAGTACTCGACGCTTGAGGGGTTTGCGCAGCTTCCTGGGCCTTGGCTGTCATTTCGCTCTGATACTGTTCGAATGCAGCAGCGCGGGCGGAGTTTTGCGCGACGAACGTCTGCGACTCTTCAGCGATGGCGAACGGAGACAGAAACAAAGAGGACAAAACGAAAGCGCTGGCAATACCCATAGTGTTGGACATCTTTAAAACCTTCTTGCTTGGCAAGTGCTGTTTGGTGAGGCCAAGATAAGGGGGATTCGCGCGGGGAAAAAGAGCGGATTCATGAAAGGACTGTTGCGTTTAAAGCAACAGTAGGTGGCCGAATTGAACATGTCCTCTGGTGAGGTGGCTTCTGAGGTGATGGGCTCTGGGCTGAGGGGACTTCTGTGGTGAAGGGGCTTTTGTTGCAAAGGGGCTTTTGTGGTGAAAGGGCTTTTGTGGCAAAGGGGCTTTTGTGGCGAGGGGACTTGTCCCCGTTCCAGTGCGTAGCGCTGGCAAGATTTCGGTAACGCTATAGATTTTTGGGGCCGCTCCGCAGCCCAACGGGGACAAGTCCCCTCGCCACAAAAGCCCCTTCACCACAGAAGGCCCCTCAGCCCAGAGCCCATCACCACAAAAGCCCCTTCACCAAAGAAGCCCACTTGCCACAAAGGGGTGGGTTCTGAGTCAGACGGGGAGGTGGATGCCGAAGGTATTCATGCCGTGATCACTGCGCACAAACACGTCCCCGCCGTGCATCAGTGCAATCGCCTTGACGATCGCCAACCCCAAGCCATGGTTGTTGCCACTGTTGCTGCGCGATGCATCGACCCGATAAAAACGCTCAAACAGCCGCGACAAATGCTCGCTGGCAATCGGCGACCCTGGGTTCGCAACCCCGATGCTGACCTGATGCTCCTCAACCTCGATCCGCACCTCAATCACTTGCCCAGGCTCTGTGTGCTGCACCGCGTTGCTCAGCAGGTTGATCAACGCCCGGCGCAGATGAGCGATCTCGATCCGCACTTGGGCATCGCCACTGACCTGCACCTGAACCTGCGCGTCTTCAAGGATGAAATCCAGATACTCCAGGGTCGTGGCCACTTCATCGGCCAGCGAGGTGGAGGTCAGTTTGGTGGCTTTGCTGCCTTGGTCTGCGCTGGCGAGGAACAACATGTCGTTGATGATCGAGCGCAGTCGCTCAAGCTCTTCAAGGTTCGATTGCAGCACTTCAAAGTAGTGTTCGGCGGATCGCCCGCGAGTCAGCGCAACCTGGGTCTGGCCGATCAGGTTGGTCAGGGGCGAGCGCAGTTCGTGGGCCACGTCCGCGTTGAACGACTCAAGGCGCGAGTAAGCCTGTTCGACCCGCTCCAGTGTCGAGTTGAACGAATTGACGAACTGATTCAGTTCCGGCGGTAGCGGCGACAATTGCAGGCGACCGGACAACAACGGCGGTGCCAGCCGCTGGGCTTCCTGGGACAACTTGATCAGCGGCTTGAGGCCGATCCGCGCCACCCAATAACCGAGGGCCGACGCCAGCAACACGCCGATGATCGCCAGGCTGATCAGGGCAACCAGCAAATGGTGCTGAGTCTGCAAAAACGTCTCGGTGTCGATGCCAATCATGAAGCGCAACGGCGGGCGTTGATCCTTGGCCGGGAACTGACTGACCAGCACTTTCAGCGGATAAGGCTGATCCGCAAGATTCAAGTCGCGCATGCCCAGCGGGCCTTCGGCAAAGGCGCGGATCTGCGGCGTCAGGTTGCCGTATTCGTAGTGCGGATCACCGCTGATGATCCAGAAGCTGATGCGTTTGTCTTCTTCGCCGAGCAGCTTGAGCTTGTTGTTGATCTTCACCCAATGCTCGGGCGTGCCATAACGCCCGACCGTGGATTCAAGCACGCTGTAGCGCGCGTCCAGTTCAGCCTCGGGCAACAAACCCAGGCCTTTATCGACCTGTTGATACAGCGCCCAGCCGATCAACAGAAACACCAAAAGCGCCACCAGCGTGAACATCCCGCTCAGGCGTAGCGCGATTGAGTTACTGGACACCACGGCTCTCCAGCACATAACCCATGCCACGAATTGTGTGCAGCAGTTTCTCTTCGAACGGCCCGTCGAGTTTGGCGCGCAGGCGTTTGATCGCGACTTCGACAACGTTGGCGTCGCTGTCGAAATTGATGTCCCAGACCATTTCGGCGATGGCGGTTTTTGACAGGATTTCACCCTGACGGCGGGCCAGCACGCTCAATAGCGAGAACTCCTTGGCGGTCAGGTCCAGACGCGTGCCGGCACGAGTGGCTTTGCGGCTGATCAAATCTATCCACAGGTCGGCGATGCTCACCTGCACTGGTTCATGACCACCGCTGCGGCGGGTTAGCGCCTGAAGGCGCGCCACCAGTTCCAGAAAGGAAAACGGTTTGCCAAGGTAATCGTCGGCACCGTCGCGCAGGCCTTTGATCCGGTCTTCCACACGCTCGCGGGCGGTGAGCATGATTACCGGGGTTTGCTTGCGCGCACGCAACGCGCGCAGTACGCCGAAGCCGTCGAGGCCCGGGAGCATGACGTCGAGGACAATCACCGCATAGTCGCTTTCCAGCGCCAGGTGCAGGCCGTCAACTCCGTCGCGCGCCAGGTCCACGGTGTAACCCTGTTCCGTCAGGCCGCGGTGCAGATAATCCGCGGTTTTTTCTTCGTCTTCGATAATCAGAACGCGCATGACCCCGCCTCAGTCTGTGGTCGCCAGAGCCGGATGTGGCGTTGGCTTAGGCCGATGGAATAGCCGCTCAAGCCACAAGTATATGACCGGCGTGGTGAACAACGTCAGCGCCTGGCTCACCAGCAAGCCGCCGACGACCGCGATCCCCAAGGGCTGGCGCAGTTCGGCGCCGGTGCCATAACCGAGCATCAATGGCAGCGCGCCGAGCAGGGCGGCGAGGGTGGTCATGATGATCGGCCGGAATCGTGTGATACAGGCCTGGTAGATCGCTTCTTCCGGCGACAGCCCGCCCTTGCGTTGCGCTTCGAGGGCGAAGTCGATCATCAGGATGCCGTTCTTCTTCACGATCCCGATCAGCAACACTAGCCCGATCAGCGCCATGATCGAAAAGTCCTGCCCGCAAATCCACAACATGATTACCGCGCCGAGCCCCGCCGACGGCAGCGTCGAGATGATGGTCAGCGGATGGACGAAGCTCTCGTAAAGCACGCCGAGAATGATGTACACCGCCACCAGCGCCGCCAGGATCAGCCATGGCTGGCTGGCCAGCGAACTCTGGAACGCCTGGGCCGCGCCCTGGAAATTACCGCTGATGGCCACCGGCATGCCGATGTCGGTCTTGGCCTGATTGAGCATGATCACCGCATCGCCCAGCGCCACACCGGGCGCCAGATTGAACGACAGGTTGGCCGCCGGGAACATGCCGTCATGGGCGATGGACAGGGGGCCGACCGTTGGCGCGTCGAATTTGGCCAGGGCCGACAGCGGCACCATTTCCCCGCTGAGCGGCGAGCGCAGGTAGAAATAGTTGAGGCTTTCGGCCTTGCCGCGCTGCTTGGTGTCCAGTTCCAGAATCACGTTGTACTGGTTGGTCTGGGTCTGGAACTCATTGATCTGCCGCTGGCCGAAGGCGTCGTACAACGCTTCGTCGACATCGCTGGCGGTCAGGCCGAAACGCGCTGCGGCGCTGCGGTCAATGCTGATGTGGGTGATGCTGCCACCCAGTTGCAGGTCGTTGGAAATGTCACGGAACGCCGGGTTGGCGCGCAGTTTTTCCGTCAGGCGCTGGGTCCAGGTGCTCAGGAGTGGCCCGTCGTTACTCTTGAGCACGTATTGGTACTGCGCGCGACTCGGACCGGAGCTGAGGTTGATGTCTTGCCCGGCGCGCAGGTACAGCACGATGCCCGGGACTTTCATCAGTTGCGGACGTATCCGGTCAATGAACTGACTGGCGGAGACGTCGCGGTCGCCGCGTTTTTTCAGAGAGATCCAGAAGCGACCGTTGGCGATGGTCTGGTTACTGCCAGAGACGCCAACCGAGTGGGAAAACGCCGCGACTGCCGGATCCGCCGCGACGATTTCGGCCATCGCCAGGTGTTTTTTCACCATGTCACCGTAGGAAATATCGGCGGCCGCTTCGGTGGTGCCAAGGACGAAACCGGTGTCCTGCACCGGGAAGAAGCCCTTGGGGATAAAAATGTAACCGGCAATCGCCAGGCCCAGAGACAGGCCGAACACGCCGATCATCAGCTTCTGGTGGGCGAGGGCGCGGCGTAGAAGTTTTTCATAGCCTGCCAGCAAGCGTTCGCCAAACGTGGGTTTGCTGTGGGCGTTATGCACCGGCGCGCGCATGAACAGCGCCGCGAGCGTGGGTGCCAAGGTCAGTGAGACCACCACCGAAATCATGATCGTCGAAGTGGCGGTCAGGGCGAATTCCTTGAACAGCCGCCCGACCACGCCGCCCATGAACAGCAACGGAATAAACGCCGCCACCAGCGAAAAGCTGATGGAGACCACGGTGAAACCAATCTCGCCGGCACCTTTGATCGCCGCCTCGCGCATGCCGTCGCCGGCTTCCAAGTGACGGTGAATGTTTTCCACCACCACAATCGCATCGTCCACCACAAACCCGACGGACACCACGATCGCCACCAGTGTCAGGTTATTCAGGCTGAAGCCCATGATGTACATCAGGGCGAAACTGGCGATCAGCGACACACCGAGCACCGACGCCACGATCAGGGTCGCCGATAACTGCCGCAGGAACAGCGCCATCACCGCCACCACCAGCAGGATTGCGATCAGCAGGGTGACCTCCACTTCATGCAACGAAGCACGGATGGTCTGGGTGCGGTCGATCAACACTTTGACCTGCACCGATGCCGGCAGCATGGCCTCCAGCGTCGGCAGGGCCGCTTGAATACGGTCCACGGTCTCGACGATGTTGGCTCCCGGTTGCCGGAAAATCACCAGGTTCACCCCCGGCTGACCGTCAGCCCAGGCCTGGATGTAGGCGTCTTCCGAACCGTTGACGACTTTGGCTACATCCTTGAGATGAACCGGTGCGCCGTCCTTGTAGGAAACAATCAGCTGACCGTATTCCTGGGGGTGAAACAATTGGTCGTTGGTGGACAAGGTCGAAATGCTCGACTCGCCGTACAACGCACCCTTGGCCAGGTTGAGGCTGGTCTGCTGGATCGCGAGGCGAATGTCTGCCAGGGTCAGGCCAATGGCGGCGAGTTTGTCCGCCGACGCCTGCACGCGAATCGCCGGACGTTGCTGACCGGTGATGTTGATATTGCCTACGCCGTCGATCTGGCTGATCTGACGGGCGAGCAGGGTTTCCACCAGGTCACTGACTTCGGTGCCGGGCAGCTGCGGCGAGTTGATGCTGAGGATCAGCACCGGGCTGTCGGCCGGGTTGACCTTTCTCCAGTTCGGCAGGTTCGGCATGTCTTTGGGCAGTTTGCCGGCGGCGGTGTTGATCGCGGCCTGGACTTCCTGGGCTGCGGTGTCGATGCTTTTGTCGAGGGTGAATTGCAGGGTCAGTATGGTCGAGCCCAGGGCGCTGCTCGAGGTCATCTGGGTCACGCCGGGGATGGCGCTGAATTGCACTTCAAGCGGCGTGGCCACCGACGAGGCCATGGTTTCGGGGTTGGCGCCGGGCAATTGCGCGGCCACCTGAATGGTCGGAAATTCTGCTTCCGGCAATGGCGCGATAGGCAGGCGCGGAAAGGCGATGACACCGAGCAGCACCAAGGCAAAGGTCAGCAGGACCGTCGCCACCGGATGATCGATGCACCACGCGGAAACCGAGCCATGGCCCTTCATGGTTTCGGCTCCGATTGCACCACTTGCGGTGGGTCGGTCACTACCTGCACGGTCGAACCGGGCTTGAGCCGCGACTGGCCGTCGCTGACCAGCACATCGCCCGGTTTCACGCCTTTGATGAGGTCCTGGCCGCTGCCTTGATAAACCATCTGCACCTGAACGGCTTCGACCTTGTCGCCATTGACCCGGTAGACGAAATGTTGATCAAGGCCACGTTGTACGACGGTGGGCGGCACCACCAGCGCATTTTTATCCAGAGCTGTCTGAATCTTTACCGTTACCAGCAGGCCCGGCCAGAGTTTCTGTGCAGGGTTGGCGAATTCGGCCTTGGCGCGGATGGTCCCGGTGTTGGCGTTGATCTGGTTGTCGATCAGGGTCAAATGACCTTCGCCGAGCAGGTTGCCGGTTTCCCCGTCGGTGTCGGCGCCGATATAAGCCTTGACCGGCGTGTGCTGTGGATCGTTGATCAGTCCCTGCAGGGTCGGCAGCATTTGCTGTGGCAGGGAGAACTCCACGGCGATCGGGTCGATCTGGGTCACCGTGAACAGGCCTTGAGCGTCGGTCATGCGCAGGAAGTTGCCTTCATCCACTGTGCGAATACCGACGCGACCGGTCACCGGGGAGCGAATCTGTGTGTAGGAAAGCTGCACTTGCGCGGCGTCGATCGAGGCCTGGTTACCTTGGGCGGTGGCTTTGAGTTGGTTGACTAACGCCTGTTGCTGGTCATAGGTCTGTTTGGATACGCCGTCGTCCACGCTCAGTAGTTTGTAGCGTTTGAGGTTGACCAGTGCGACTTGCAGCTGCGCCTGGCTTTCGCCGAGTTGCGCCCGGGCTTGATCGAGGCTGGCGCGGATCGCGCGGTCGTCGATGGTGGCGAGCAGGTCGCCTTTGTTCACCAGTTGGCCTTCCTTGACCAATAATTTGGTGAGGATGCCGTCAATTTGCGGGCGCACCATAACGCTATGCAGGGACAGCACCGAGCCGATGCCGCTGACGTAGCGGGGGACGTCTTTTTCGGTGACGCTCACTACCCGAACGGGGATCGCCGTGGGCGCGGTCAGTTTGGTGGTAGCGGGCTTGATGGCGTACCACAGGCCCAGCGCTGCCAGAACGATCAGAAGGGCTGCGAGCAAGGCGGTTTTTTTCTGAATTCGCATTCGAGTGGGGCGCCGGGGCTGTGGGTCGGTTTTTTTCAGGTTTGTATCTTCCTTTATAAACCTGTTCGCCGGTCAGGGAGGTGACTGCTAACTGACGGCGCTGTCAGTTTGGGCTTGGTATGCCTGACAGCTGACTCCCCCAGATGTGCGCCGGCCGGTGTGTCAGTCAGCACAAACCCGACGGACTCGCTTGCTGCTTGAAGCTTGCGACTCCCGAGACAGGTATACTGCCGCCTTTCGCGGCTCGCTGACCGGGCCCGACTCTATGCATCACCCGGAGCTTTCATGACTTCCCCGACACAACCGCCGGTTGCCGACGCTTTGAGCGACGACCAGGCAGACCTGCCAGACAGCGTCGACTCCAGCGCAGACAGCGAAACCAAAGCCGAGATCCCGGCGTTCAAGTTCCCGTTCAAACCGGGCGACCTGGCTGCTGCAAAGAACGCCAGCCAGCCCTGGTACAAGAATGGCGCCAAGAACGGCCATACCAAGACCCCGGGCGCAGCGCCTCCAGGGACTCGTCGTTCGATGGGTAAGCGCTGAGTCTTAAACGCTGCGGTGGCTGATCTACCGTCATCGCGAGCAAGCTCGGCTCCTACAGTTGATCTCTGTGAGATACAGATTTTGTGTACGACGCCAATCCACTGTAGGAGCTGAGCTTGCTCGCGAAGGGGCCATCAAAGGCAATACACCTTCTGGATCAAGCCGCCCGCAACGAAATAAACGCATAGTTTACGGGCGTATCCGTCGCCACTTGCGCACCCGCCGCCTGCACTTGCCCGGCAATGTCCTCACCCGACACATGAAACAACCAGTCAGCGCCTGACCCGGGCACTGGCTGCACCGCAACCTGATCGATGACCCTCGCAAACGCCGTCATATCCGGCAGATAAGCGGTAAACCCATCACCCTTCAACGCTGTAGTCCGAATCCCCAACAGCGCGCAAATCGCCTCCTTGGTCTGAATGTCATCGCGATCCGCCTGACGGGAGCGCTGGATCAATCCGGCCAGTTCCTGATCGACCAATTCACCCCCCACAATCAGGTCCGGTCCCTTTTCCCACGACTCGGGCGGACATTCTTTCACCGCAGGGTTCAGGGGAATATGCGGATTGATTTCCATCGGGTAGATGCGGCACACCAGCGGCCGGCGTTCATAAATGCGGCAGAGGTTATCTTCGTCAAGATTCCGGCAAGGACCAACGTTGTAGGCGGCAAAGGTGATGGCTATGTACGCCTCGGATACGCCGCTTCGAACCTTCACCGAACGGCGTTCGGCGTGTTCGCGTTGCTGCACTGGCAAGCCCAGGCCATTGCCCAGGAAACCTTCCACCAGCACGATCACCTGACCGCCATCGGCCGCCCACATCCGGGCTTCGGGCAGGGTCAGGGGCACGTGGTGGTCGTTGCAGCATTTGCCACAGCCTACGCAGGAAAACGTCGTATTCATTGAACGGCCAGTCGCATTAAAGGACATGAAACGGCGACAGAATGCCGCCGCAAAGGCCGCTATCGAAGCAAGTTATGCGCCAGTCACTGTGCCTTGGCGGTTGGGCGGATGGAGTCCCATTCGGTGACGTAAGCGGTTTTGCTTTTTTTGTTGTAGAGACACAGTTCGGTGCCTTGCTGGCCTTTCATGTGTTTTTGTGGGTATTGGCCTTGCAACAGCAGTGCGGTGTAGCCAACCCGGTCATCGAACTGCGCGGCGTTGCCCACAGGTTTGGCATTTTTCAAGCCGCTGGCCTTGGTGCAACTGGCGAGCACGGCTTTGTCGTAGGCGGCCCAGGCGTCCGGGCTGGAAGCGTGAGCCTGGGAGGCAAGAGCGGTGAGGCAGAGGAGGGTCAGGCTTGCTGTTTTCATGGGGGCGGGCATCCTTGGGGGTGTTTTGACCAAGGTTGGAGTATGCCTGATGGGTTCAGGTTGAATGTGTCGGCCCCTTCGCGAGCAGGCTCGCTCCCACATTGGCTCTGCATAGGACACAGATTTTGTGTACGACAAAGATCCATTGTGGGAGCGAGCCTGCTCGCGAAGGCGGTGTGTCAGGCCGGAACCGGTTCCCGGCGGATTACACGCATTCCGGCGTTTTCATACAAACACTGCGCTCTAAGGTTGTCTTCCAATACCTTCAAATCCACAAAACCTTCGCGCCGTTGCTGAAACACTTTGAAAGCATGCAGTAACAATGCACGACCCAAACCCCGGCCCTGAGCCCGCGGATGCACCACCAGGTTCTTGATATAGGCGCTGGTCCAGCACTGACACACGCCGACGATACCTTCGGCATCCAGAGCGATGAAGCACAGGCTCGGATCATATTCAGGATCAGTTTCAAAACGCTGTTGCCAAACGTCCAGGTCCGGCACGCGACCGCCACCTTCCTGATAGCCCGATTCCATCAAACGATGAACGGCTTCAGCCAGATCGGGGCGGTATTCGCTGAGGGTGATTCCCTGAGGCCAAGCGATCGCAGGCACACCTTCAGCAAGGTTGCGCCGCATCAGAAAGCAGAAGTCCTTGCTCAAGTTTCAATGACCTTGTTCAGCGACAGCCTTGGCCGCTTCGATCAGGCACTTGGTCAGTTCTGGCGAGGAGAACTTGGTCAGCACTGCGTTCGCGCCGGCAAGACGGGCCTTTTCGCTGTTCATCGCACTGTCCAAAGAAGTGTGGAGCAGCACATAGAGGTGCGAGAAGTCGGGGGTTTCGCGCAGGGTTCGGGTAAAGGCGTAGCCGTCCATCTCCGACATTTCGATGTCCGAGACGATCAGGTTGATCTGCTGGGCCGTACCTTGCAGGTCCAGCAGGCAGTCGATGGCTTCCTTGGCACTGCGGGCGGTGTGGCATTGCAGGCCGAGGTTGCGCAGGGTGTGGACCGATTGCTGCAGCGCCACCTGGCTGTCATCGACCACCAGAATCCGCGCGTTGCCGAGTACTTCGGCGTCTTCCATGCTCAGTTCGGTCGGGGCCGTTTCAATCTGCGCCGGGGCGATGCCATGGATCACTTTTTCGATGTCCAGCACCTGTACCAACGTGCCGTCGACCGAGGTCACGCCAGTGATATACGAACGGACGCCGCCAGAGCCAAACGGCGGCGGACGGATGTCGGTGGTCAGGCAGTGGACGATCTTGCTCACGGCCTGAACGTGCAAACCCTGCTTGGAGCGGCTGACATCGGTGACGATCAGGCAACCACCGTTCGGGTCTTCCAGCGGCCGTTCACCGATGGCACGGCTGAGGTCGATCACCGACAACGAGGCACCGCGCAGGGTGGCGATGCCTTTGACGTGGGGGTGCGACTCCGGCAGCTTGGTCAGCGGCGGGCAGGGAATGATTTCACTGACTTTCAGCAGGTTGATCGCCATCAGCTTGCCGCTGCGCAAGGTAAACAGCAGAAGCGAAAGTGAATCTGCGCGGGCTTTGTTTGAAGACATAAAAACCTTCTGTGGAAAAAGGTGATGGGCAATCGCGAGGATCGCCAGCAGCTATCGATGCCGGGTTATCGACCTGAACGGGGTGGGCTTTAGGGTAGTTATGGGTTGGTGGTCGGATCCACCCCTCACCCCAGCCCTCTCCCCAGAGGGTAGAGGGAGCCGACCGAGCTGAATGGGAAATTACGTCGACCTGAGAAACCGAATTGGATTCACCGTGGTTTCTCAGGTCGAAGCAAATCCCGCATCATCCCCGATCGGCCCCCTCTACCCTCTGGGGAGAGGGCTGGGGTGAGGGTTGGATTCAGAAACCGCCACACTTAATCCTTTATCCCCAACCGCTTCGCCATTCTCCCAAGATTCGCCCGATCCAAGCCTAGCTCACGCGCTGCACTCGCCCAATTGTTATGGTGCCGTTCCAGACAGGCGTTAATCAGTCGACGCTGATAATCCTCGGTCGCCGCCCGCAAGTCTCCCGAGACCAAAGCCGCAGGGCTGGCAGGGACTGGCTCGGTTGCAAGCTCAACGCTGCCATTGGGCAAATCCAGATCCGCCGCGCTCAAACTCAGAATCTTCGGCCGCTCCTTGCAGTTACCCAACGCCTTCAAGGCACTGCGGCCAATCAAGTGCTCCAGCTCCCGCACATTGCCCGGCCATGTATATGCCAGCAATGCCGCCTGCGCATCGCTGGTCAGACGCAGGCTGTTGAGGCCCATACGAGAGCGGTTTTGCTCCAGAAAATAGCCGCTGAGCAACAGCACATCCCGCCCACGATCACGCAGTGCCGGCACCAGCAACGGATAAACGCTCAGGCGGTGATAGAAGTCGGCACGGTAGCGGCCGCTGCGCACTTCCTCGGCCAGGTCGCGGTTGGTTGCGGCGATCAGTCGTACGTCGACCAGATGCTCTTTATCCGAGCCCAATCGCTGCAGCTGACCGCTTTGCAGGACGCGCAGCAATTTGGCCTGGACGGTCAGGGACAGCTCACCGACTTCATCGAGAAACAGCGTGCCGCCATTGGCCAGTTCAAACTTGCCGCGCCGATCGTTCATCGCGCCGGTGAAGGCGCCGCGGACGTGGCCGAACAATTCGCTTTCCACCAGCGTGTCCGGTAGCGCGGCGCAGTTGAGGCTGATGATCGGCTTGTCGGCCCGGGGCGATGCGGCGTGGATGGCTTGGGCGACCAGTTCCTTGCCGACCCCGGTTTCGCCAGTGATCAGCACGGTAAGATCGCTGCCGCCCACCAGATTGATTTCTTCTACCAGCCGTTTGTGCGCCTTGCTCTGGCCAATCATCTCGCGGTTCTGCTGGCCGCTGGCTTGTCGGTAAACCTCGGCCCGTTGATGTTCGTCTTCGACACGATTGGCCAGGCGTTCGATGCGCTCGGCGGCGTTGACGGTGGCGGCGGCGAGGCTGGCGAAGGCTTCCAGGGCGTCCAGTTCGATCGGTTCGAAGCGCTCCGGATCGAGTGCGTCGAGGGTCAGCAAACCCCACGGGCGCTCGTCGATAAACAGCGGGCAACCCATGCAGTCGTGGACTTCCAAATGTTCATCGAGGCCCTCGACCAGGCCGTCATAAGGGTCGGGCAGGTCGCTGTCGGCGGCAAAACGGGTCGGGCCGTGGCTGCTGAGCAGCGCTTCGAAACGCGGGTGTTCGCTGATTTTGAAGCGTCGACCGAGGGTGTCGGTGCTCAACCCGTCGACGGCCAGCGGCACCAACCATTCGCCATCAAGGCGCAGCAGGGCGGCGGCGTCGCACGGGAGCAAGGCGCGCATGGCTTCGAGCAAGCGCCGATAACGCTCGCCTTCGGGGAGTTCGCGGGACAGGTCGGCGACCAGTGGCAGCAGGGTGGTGAGCAAGGCTTTTGCAGTCATAGTGACTCCATGTAGTCGGTATGACTATAAGTCAGTGTGTGTCGAAATGACTATAAAGAATTTAACTAATTGATTTATAAGGTTTTATTTTCTGGCATGGAAACTGATAGGTATAAGGCAATCAGTTAGCAATCCAAGTAGATCAGGAGTCGCCTTATGCTTAGCGTTCAAGACCGTGCAATCGTCAAATCCACCGTGCCCTTGCTGGAAAGCGGTGGCGAAGCATTGATCACTCACTTCTACCGCATGATGCTGTCCGAATACCCGGAAGTACGTCCGCTGTTCAACCAGGCCCACCAGGCCAGCGGTGATCAGCCGCGTGCCTTGGCCAACGGTGTCTTGATGTATGCGCGGCACATCGACCAGCTCGATCAGTTGGGCGACCTGGTGGCCAAGATCATCAATAAGCACGTGGCGCTGCAAATCCTTCCGGAACATTACCCGATTGTCGGCTCCTGCCTGCTGCGAGCTATCTCTGAAGTGCTGGGTGAAGAGATCGCCACACCTGAAGTGATGGCTGCCTGGGGGGCTGCTTACGGTCAATTGGCCGACATCCTGATCGGCGCCGAAACCAGCATCTACGACCAGAAAGAACAGGCACCGGGCGGCTGGCGCGGGGCGCGGGAATTCATCGTGGTGGCCAAGGTCGACGAAAGCGAGGAAATCACCTCGTTCTACTTTGAACCAGCCGACAAAGGCCCGATTCTGGCGGCAGAGCCAGGCCAGTACATCGGCATGAAACTGATCCTCGATGGCGAAGAGATTCGTCGTAACTACTCGCTGTCGGCCTTGACCAACAAGGGTCAGTACCGGATCAGCGTCAAACGTGAAACCGGTGGCCGCGCCTCCAACCACCTGCACGATCATTTGCAGGTAGGCTCCAGCATCCAGCTGTTCCCGCCAGCGGGCGAATTCACTCTAACCGACAGCGACAAACCGCTGGTGCTGATCAGCGGCGGCGTCGGCATCACTCCGACCCTGGCAATGCTGGAAGCAGCGCTGGCGACCGAGCGGCCGGTGCACTTTATCCACTGCGCACGCAACGGTAGCGTTCACGCGTTCCGTGACTGGATTGATGGCTTGGCCGAGCGTCACCCGCAACTCAAACGCTTTTATTGCTACGACGAAGATGATGGCGTGAGCCCGGCGGCGGACAAGGTTGGGTTGTTGAGCCAGGAGCAATTGGGTGAGTGGTTGCCGCAGCAGCGCGATCTGGACGCGTACTTCTTGGGTCCTAAAGGCTTCATGGCGGCGGTCAAGCGCCACCTGAAAGCGCTGGGTGTGCCAGAGAAGCAAAGCCGTTACGAGTTCTTCGGGCCGGCGTCGGTTCTGGAATAACCGATTATCCCGTAGGAGCACGGCTTGCCGGCGATGGCGATCTCAAGGACGCCATCGCGGGCAAGCCATGCTCCTACAGATGGGTGTCGATCGTGAAAGCGCCATCGCCGGCAAGCCGTACGGAGGGATGTCGGTCTTTCAGCCCTTCAGTTCTTTCAAATGTTTGTACACCGTTGCCCGCCCCATGTTCAGCACGTTCGCCACATAGTTGGAGGCGCTTTTACCTTTGAAGGCGCCTTCGGCGTGCAGTGCCAGCACCAGTTCGCGCTTATGGTCACGGGTCAGCACGTTCAGGCTCAGCTGGCGTTCGCGCAGCCAGGCGTGCAGGAACGTGTTGATCCGCTCCTGCCAGTCATCGCGAAACAGCGAGTCCGGTTGCGGAATCAACTTGCTCGGTGACAGGAACAGATCCAGCGCGGCTTTGGCATTTTCGAACAACGAAATATTCAGATTAATGCACAGCACCGCCAGCGGACGACCTTCGCTGTCGCGCAGCACGGTGCTCAGGCTGCGAATCTTCTGGCCATCCCAATTGAGTTTTTCGTACGGCCCGATGTTTCGTTCGCTGATCTCTTCGCTGAGCATGTCCTCCAGCGACGAGTCATCACCGATTTCCCGTTTGGACAGGTTGTTGGCGATGTAATCGACCTTCTGGGTGCGCAGGTCGTGCAGCACCACCTCGGCGTGGGGAAAGAACAATGTGGCGATGGCATCGGCGATCGCACGGAAATTGTCCAGCGGCGAGCTCTTCAATGCAGAGTCATCACCGGCGGGTTCTTGTTCTTTGGCGTTCATAAAGTGGAGCTCCAGACAGCATCAGCGCCCCGTCAAAAAAGGGCGCTGGAAGTTTGCCGCAATCGTGTCAGCACGTCACCTGCGTCCGAACGTCAGCCCAGTCGAGCAGGGGAGAGCATCTGGGTGTTCAGACCGAAGCGAGTCAGTTGCTCGGGCAAGGCTTCCCCGCGTACCAGTGCAGCACTGGCCTGGCCCATGGCCGGCGAGGTCTGGATGCCATAACCACCTTGTGCCGCTACCCAGAATAACCCCGGCACCTGTGGATCGAAACCGGACAGCAAATCACCGTCGCTCACGAAACTGCGCAAGCCGGCCCAGGTGCGGGTCGGACGGCGGATGGTCAGGGTGGTGGCTTCTTCGATCTGGTAAATGCCCATCGCAATGTCCAACTCTTCGGGCTGCACGTCGTGCGGTTCCACCGGGTCGGCGTTGGCGGGCGAGCCGAGGAACATTCCGGCGTCGGGCTTCATGTAGAAGGATTCGTCGAGGCTGACCAGCATTGGCCAATGGTGGATGTCCACGCCCTCGGGGCCGGCGAAGATGAACGCCGCACGGCGCTTGGGTTGCAGGCCCAGTGGTTTGGCACCGGCCAGCTCGCCGATTTTGTCGGCCCAGGCGCCTGCCGCGTTGATGATGATCGGGGCGTTGAAGGTCTGACCGTTGGTTTGCACGTGCCACACACCTTCAGCGTCGCGGGTCAGGCTCAGGACTTCGCTGTCGGTATGAACTTCACCTTTGTTGCGTCGGATGCCGCGCAGGTAGCCCTGGTGCAAGGCGTCGGTGTCGATGTCGCTGGCGGTCGGGTCGTAAATGGCACCATGGACTTTCTCCCGACGCAGAATCGGCAGGCGCACGCAGGCCTCTTCGGCGCTGAGCAGCTGCATCTCCGGCACCGTGGCTTTGGCGCTCAGGTATTGATTGTTCAGTTCGGCCGGGTCACCGGTGAAGTCCACGGTCATCTCGCCACGCGGGGTCAGCAGCGGGTGTTCGCAGAAACCGGCCGGAGGGGCGTCGAAGAAATCACGGCTGGCCTGGGTCAGCGCCCGAACCTGCGGTGTGCCATAGGCGGCGGTGAACAGTGCGGCTGACCGTCCGGTGGAGTGGTAAGCCGGATGGGATTCGCGTTCGAGCACAATCACTCGGGCGTGCTGCGACAACCAGAAACCGGTGGAAGCACCGGCAATTCCGCCGCCGATGATGATGAAATCTGCCTGGCTCATGAACGTCTCCTGTCGAGCGCAAATGCCGAATGTGTCGATGATCATTGTGGGAGCGGCGGTGCGACGATTCGACTTGCTCGCGAAAGCGGTGTGCCAGTCAACATCATTGGTGAATGTCAGACCGCTTTCGCGAGCAAGCCCGCTCCCACAAGGGGTTTGTGGTGTTAGTGCTGTAGGCGATAGATGGCGTTGGCCAGTGCAATGTCTTCCAGGCCCAGGCCAATGGAGCGGAAGAACACATGACGGTCGTAGTCAGGGCGCTGCACTTTTTCGCTGAGCAGATCGGGCAAGTCGCCGATGATCGCGTTTTTGTCCCAGCCATGTTGTTCACCGGCAATCAGCATCTCGCCGGCCGAGCCCGGGGTGGTCAGACGATAGTCGCAGAACACTTGCATGTCATTGAGGCTCTGCGGCGGCACTTCGTGGGCACGTGGTGCATTGGTGCTGATGGAGGTGATCAGCGCCGGTTTGCTCAAGCTTGACGGGTCGATCACCGGGCCTGCGGACGAGGTGCAGAGCATGATGACATCGGCGTCTTGAACCGCTGCTTCACGACTGTCGACGATGGTCAGGCGTGGATCGAGGCTTTTGAGCTGCGCCAATACCTCGGGATTCTTGTCGCTCAGGCTCGGCGAGTAGAGGCTGATGCTCTGCCAGTCGCGCAGGCCTTTGACGTAGTGCAAGTGCGCCTGGGCGACCTTGCCGCTGCCGATGATCGCCAGGCGCTGCGCCTTCAGCGGGGCGAGGGCGTCGACCGCCACGGCGGTGGTTGCGGCGGTGCGTGCCGTGGTCAGTTCACCGGCATCGCAAAGCAACAGCGGCTGGCCGGTCTGCATCGACATCAGCAGCGTCCAGGCGGTCACCAGCGGGCCTTGTTCACGCACGATGTACGGCGAGGTCTTGACCCCGTAGACGCCGTCTTCGGCTAGCACACCCAGGTAGTTGATGAAGTCGCCAGCGCCCTGCGGAAACTCCACCAGTTGCTGCGCCGGTTGCACAGCTTGCCCGGCGGCCAGATCGCGGAACAGTTTGCGCAGGATCTGCGGCACGTCGACCTGCGCCAGCAGCTCGCGGGCCTGAGGTTGGGTGATCACGTAAGGCGTACTGGACATGGTCGGCTCCGGGAGCTGGAAGTAAACTAATTTGTCCATTATGGACTTTTAGTTATCTCGAGCAAGCTCCTGTTGAAAAAACCGGACGAAAAAAAAGCGCAGTCCGTTTCCGGCTGCGCCTCTTTTAATGCGACCCGCGTTACGGGCGCTTGCGCTCAACCGCCCGCAGCAGATGCGTCGGTGGTGTTTCGCAGCTGATCTTGCGACCCAGCAGCGCCTCGATGGACGGTAGCTGGTAGGAGTCGTCTTCACCGGCAAAACTGATGGACACACCATCGGCGCCGGCACGACCGGTACGACCGATGCGATGCACGTAGTCGTCCGGGACTTCCGGCAGGGTGAAGTTGATCACGTGGCTGATACCGTCGATGTGAATGCCGCGACCGGCCACATCGGTGGCGACCAGGACGCGGATCTTGCCTTCGCGGAAACCTTCCAGAGTCTTGATGCGCTTGTGCTGCGGCACGTCGCCGGACAGTTGCGCGGCGTTGACGCCGTCACGCACCAGGCGTTCTTCGATGCGCCGCACTTCATCCTTGCGGTTGGCAAACACCATCACCCGCTCCCAACCGTTGTCGTTGACCAGGTTGTAGAGCAGTTTGTATTTGTCGGCACCGGCGACGGCGTAGATGTGCTGCTCGACATTTTCGCTGGCCACGTTCTGCGACTCGATCTCGACGATCGACGGGTCGGTGGTCCATTGCTTGGCCAGGTTCATGACGTCTTCGGTGAAGGTCGCGGAGAACAACAGCGTCTGACGCTCGTTCTTCGGCGGAGTCTGGCGAATGATCTGACGCACTTGGGGGATGAAACCCATGTCGAGCATCCGGTCGGCTTCGTCCAGCACCATGACTTCGACCATGTCCAGGTGCACGTCGCCGCGCTGGTTGAAGTCCAGCAAGCGGCCCGGTGTGGCCACGAGGATGTCGCAGTGACGGGCCTCGAGGTGCTTGAGCTGCTTGTCGAAGTCCATGCCGCCAACGAACGTCATGACGTTGAGGCCGGTGTATTTGGTCAGGTCGGCCGCGTCCTTGGCGATCTGCACCACCAGTTCACGGGTCGGTGCAATGATCAGCGCCCGCGGTTCACCCATGTAACGCTCTTTCGGCGGCGGGGTTTCCAGCAACTGGGTGATGATCGAAATCAGGAACGCTGCGGTTTTGCCGGTGCCGGTCTGGGCGCGACCGATGGCATCTTTGCCGGCCAGGGTGAAGCCGAGGACTTGTGCCTGGATCGGCGTGCAATACGGGAAGCCCAGGTCCTGGATGGCGTGCATCAGTTCGGGGGCGAGTTTGAAATCGTGGAAACGGGTTTTGCCTTCCTGGGGTTCGACGGCGAAGTCTTCGAGTTTCCAGGGAATAACCGGTGCTTTTGGCTTCGGTTCGCGACGCGGTCGGGCAGGTTTCGCAGCTTCGCTGTCCGGTTCTTCAGAGGCCTGAGCCTCAACGGGTTGGACGGCCGGCGTGGTGATCGGCTCGTGCTTCGGTACCGCTACGGTTGCGGTCCGGCCAGACTGATTACCGTCGGTGCGGTGGCTGGGATGGTGAGACGGAGCGCTGGAGACTGGCGCGAGCTGCTCAGTCTCGCTTTTACCGAACATTTTCTTGAGTGCTTTGAGCACGGTCATCTCATCAATTGGTTAAGGAATATACGCCGGCCAGTGTAATGCAAGAATCAGGCGCGGCGTAGTGGGATGGATCAATGGGCTGCTTTTCACATAAACAGTTAACGCAGGCGCTCGGCGAGCCAGACACCAATGTCGTGTATCTCCTCGGGTAACACTTCGTGGCCCATTGGGTATTCCTGCCATGTCACGGTGACACCATGCTGCTTTAAATACTCGTAGGCGGTGCGGCCCATGGAGTTTTGAACGACGTCATCGTACTGGCCGTGTAAAGACAGCACGGGAATACGCTGCTGGCTGGCGGAAAGCACCAGTTCATCGCTGAAGGTCGGTGCGTAGGTCGAGAGGGCAAGTACGCCACCCAATGGCCCCTGCCATTTCAGAAATGCGGCGTGTAATGCCACCGCGCCGCCTTGGGAAAAACCGGCTAGAAATATCCGCGAGGCGTCTATTCCGATGGCTCGCTCCACTTCGATCAGATTAATGATCCTTTGTGCCGACTCTTCCAGCTGGTCGCGGTTGATCGCGCGCGCGGGGCTCATGGCCAATATGTCGTACCAGCTCGGCATCTCGTAGCCACCGTTGATGGTCACGGCGCAGGTCGGTGCCTGAGGGAGAACGAAGCGGGTGGTCAGCAGGGTTTCCTGCAGCGCTTCGGCCACCGGCAGGAAGTCGTAGCGGTCGGCGCCCAGGCCGTGCAGCCAGATAACGCAGGCGTCTGCGGGCTTGACGGGTTGAAGAATCAAGGGCTCGGTCATGGTTGCTCCAATATTGTGCAGGCGCTCTCATTGGGTGCGAGATCTGAGTGCGCGCCTGGTTGATCAGTTAAGAAGATGTCGCAAGGCTACAAGTTTTGCTATTGACCTGTCGCGCAATCGCTTCAGCGAGCGGTCTGGTACGGGCTTTGCTATGGGGAAACGGTGCAACCCATCTCGCGCCTTGCGGTAACACTATCAGTGTACTGCTGGCGGTGGGATAGCAAAGAATCCGGTGATGGATGTTCGCCAGTGGCCGCTACGGGCTTCGCGAACGTGAAAGGGCTACAGCCCGTTCGGCCGATTGGTGAGAAGTGAGTTGTCCATGATGTGGATTTTCTCCTACTAGACTCATAGCGCAGGTCTTACGTCGGTTGACCCCAAAAAAAGCCAACACGGGTCAACAACGCCTCATAAGGGTGCGACTGGACTCAGCTCCGACACAACAAGAGCAAAACTGGAGGTTTGAATGAAGATGTTGAAATCCACCCTGGCTATCGTGACTGCAGCCGCAGTACTCGGTGTCAGTGGGTTCGCTCAGGCGGGTGCAACCCTGGATGCAGTGCAGAAGAAAGGTTTCGTACAGTGCGGCGTAAGTGACGGTCTGCCGGGCTTCTCGGTACCGGATTCGACTGGCAAGATCGTTGGTATCGATGCTGACTACTGCCGCGCCGTGGCTGCTGCAGTGTTCGGCGATGCAAACAAAGTCAAATTCAGCCAGTTGAATGCCAAGGAGCGTTTCACCGCTCTGCAATCCGGCGAAATCGACATGCTGTCGCGCAACTCCACCATGACCAGTTCCCGTGACGCGGGCATGGGCCTGAAGTTTCCTGGCTTCATCACTTACTACGACGGCGTGGGCTTCCTGGCCAACAGCAAGCTGGGCGTGAAAAGTGCCAAGGAACTGGACGGTGCAACCATCTGCATTCAAGCCGGTACCACCACCGAGCTGAACGTGTCCGACTACTTCCGTGCCAACAATCTGAAGTACACCCCGATCACTTTCGACACCTCAGATGAAAGCGCCAAGTCGCTGGAATCCGGTCGTTGCGACGTGTTGACCTCCGATAAATCCCAGCTGTACGCACAGCGCAGCAAGCTGGCTTCGCCGAAAGACTACGTGGTTCTGCCGGAAACCATTTCCAAAGAACCTCTGGGTCCAGTCGTGCGTAACGGCGACGACGAGTGGCTGGCCATCGTTCGTTGGGTTGGCTACGCCATGCTCAACGCCGAAGAGGCGGGCGTGACTTCCAAAAACGTGGCTGAACAAGCCAAGTCGACCAAAAACCCGGACGTTGCCCGTTTGCTGGGTGCTGATGGCGAATACGGCAAAGACCTGAAGCTGCCGAAGGACTGGGTCGTCAAGATCGTCGGTCAGGTTGGCAACTACGGTGAAGTCTTCGAGAAAAACCTCGGCAAGAGCACTCCGCTGGAAATCGACCGTGGCTTGAACGCCCTGTGGACCAATGGCGGCATTCAATACGCACCACCAGTGCGCTGATGGTTCTATCACCCGGTGGGCCAACCACCGGGTGATGTTCTGTTCCATTATTTGCGGGGCACTTCATGCAAAATTCAATCGGCGCACCAAAGCAGAGGCTCAGCCTCAGCGATCCAAAAGTGCGTGCGTGGCTGTTTCAGATCATCACCATTGTGGCGGTGGTCTCGATGGGCTGGTATCTGTTCGACAACACGCAGACCAACCTTCAACACCGGGGCATTACCTCCGGCTTCAGCTTTCTGGAGCGCAGTGCCGGTTTCGGCATCGCTCAACACCTGATCGACTACACCGAATCGGACAGCTATGCCCGGGTGTTTGTCATCGGCCTGCTCAACACGCTGCTGGTGACCTTCATCGGCGTGATCCTGGCGACGATCCTCGGGTTCATCGTTGGTGTGTCACGGCTGTCGAAGAACTGGATCATTGCCAAGCTGGCGACGGTGTATGTTGAGGTTTTCCGTAACATTCCACCGCTGCTGCAAATCCTGTTCTGGTACTTCGCGGTGTTCCTGACCATGCCGGGGCCACGCAACAGCCATAACTTCGGCGACACCTTCTTTGTCAGCAGCCGTGGCCTGAACATGCCGGCCGCGTTGACGGCGGATGGTTTCTGGCCGTTTGTGGTCAGCATCGTCGTGGCCATTGTCGCCATCGTGCTGATGAGCCGCTGGGCGACCAAACGCTTCGAAGAGACCGGCGTACCGTTCCACAAATTCTGGGTGGGCCTGGCGCTGTTCCTGGTGATCCCCGCACTGTGCGCATTGATCTTCGGCGCGCCGCTGCACTGGGAAATGCCGAAGCTGCAAGGCTTCAACTTCGTCGGTGGCTGGGTGCTGATCCCGGAACTGCTGGCGCTGACCCTGGCCCTGACGGTGTACACCGCGGCGTTTATCGCCGAGATCGTGCGTTCGGGCATCAAGTCGGTCAGCCACGGCCAGACGGAAGCGGCGCACTCGCTGGGGTTACGCAACGGTCCGACCCTGCGCAAGGTGATCATCCCGCAAGCCCTGCGCGTGATCATTCCACCGCTGACCAGCCAATACCTGAACCTGGCGAAGAACTCCTCGCTGGCGGCCGGTATCGGTTATCCGGAAATGGTTTCGTTGTTTGCCGGTACGGTGCTGAACCAGACCGGGCAGGCGATCGAGGTGATTGCTATCACCATGAGCGTGTACCTGGCGATCAGTATCAGCATTTCCCTGCTGATGAACTGGTACAACAAGCGCATTGCGCTGATCGAGCGGTAAGGAAAAGCGCATGACGACTCATACTTTCAAACCTGACATGCCGCCCCCGAACCGCAGCATCGGTGTCGTGGCGTGGATGCGCGCCAACATGTTCTCCAGCTGGCTCAATACCCTGCTGACCCTGTTTGCGTTCTACCTCATCTACCTGATTGTTCCGCCAATCCTGAGCTGGGCGATCCTCGATGCCAACTGGGTCGGCACCACGCGCGCCGATTGTACGAAGGACGGCGCCTGCTGGGTGTTCATCCAACAGCGCTTCGGCCAGTTCATGTACGGCTACTATCCGACAGACCTGCGCTGGCGTGTGGACCTGACCGTGTGGTTGGCGGTCATCGGCGTGGCACCGTTGTTTATCTCGCGCTTTCACCATAAAGCGGTGTATGGGCTGAGCTTCCTGGTGCTGTACCCGATCATTGCCTACTTCCTGTTGCATGGCGGGCTCTTCGGCCTGACCAGCGTGGCGACCAGCCAATGGGGCGGCTTGATGCTGACCCTGGTGATCGCCACTGTCGGTATTGCCGGTGCATTGCCGCTGGGTATTGTCCTGGCGCTGGGGCGTCGTTCGAACATGCCGGCGATTCGCGTGGTCTGCGTGACTTTCATCGAATTCTGGCGTGGCGTGCCGTTGATTACGGTGCTGTTCATGTCGTCGGTGATGCTGCCGTTGTTCCTGCCCGAAGGCATGAGCTTCGACAAGCTGCTGCGGGCACTGATCGGCGTGATCCTGTTCCAGTCGGCGTACGTCGCCGAAGTGGTGCGCGGTGGTCTGCAAGCGATTCCCAAAGGTCAGTACGAAGCGGCTGCAGCGATGGGCCTCGGTTACTGGCGCAGTATGGGCCTGGTGATTCTGCCGCAAGCCCTGAAGCTGGTGATCCCCGGCATCGTCAACACCTTCATTGCGCTGTTCAAGGACACGAGCCTGGTGATCATCATCGGCCTGTTCGACTTGCTCAACAGCGTCAAACAAGCCGCCGCCGACCCTAAATGGTTGGGCATGGCCACCGAAGGCTATGTGTTCGCGGCCCTGGTGTTCTGGATTTTCTGTTTTGGTATGTCGCGCTATTCCATGCATCTGGAACGCAAGCTCGACACTGGCCACAAGCGTTAGGAGTTCTGTAATGAGCGAAGCAATCAAAAAGCCTGTGAGCCCTGAAGGCATTATTCAGATGCAGGGCGTGAACAAGTGGTACGGCCAGTTCCACGTGTTGAAAGACATCAACCTGAACGTTAAACAGGGCGAGCGAATCGTCCTGTGCGGCCCGTCGGGTTCCGGCAAATCCACCACCATTCGTTGCCTCAACCGACTGGAAGAACACCAGCAGGGCCGCATCGTGGTCGATGGTGTGGAGCTGACCAACGACCTCAAGCAGATCGAATCGGTACGCCGTGAAGTCGGCATGGTGTTCCAGCACTTCAACCTGTTCCCGCACCTGACCATCCTGCAGAACTGCACCCTGGCGCCGATGTGGGTGCGCAAGATGCCCAAGCGCAAGGCCGAAGAAATCGCCATGCATTACCTGGAGCGCGTCCGCATTCCGGAGCAGGCACATAAATTCCCGGGGCAACTGTCCGGCGGTCAGCAACAGCGTGTGGCGATTGCCCGCGCCCTGTGCATGAAGCCGAAAATCATGCTGTTCGACGAACCGACCTCGGCACTCGACCCGGAAATGGTGAAAGAGGTTCTGGACACCATGATCGGCCTGGCCGAAGACGGCATGACCATGCTCTGCGTGACCCACGAGATGGGCTTCGCCCGCACCGTGGCCAACCGCGTGATCTTTATGGACAAGGGCGAAATCGTCGAGCAAGCCGCTCCGAACGACTTCTTCGATAATCCGCAGAATGAACGGACCAAGCTGTTCTTGAGCCAGATCCTGCATTGATCCTGCGCAGGTGTTGAAATGAACCCGGACTTGATCCGGGTTTATTTTGTCTGGGGTTTGAGGTCAGGAGGTTAGTGTCGCTTCCTGTTCCGGATGACGGGCGGCCAATAGTTGTTTGAGGGCGGCGCCTTCGTTCAATACTTCAATTTCGGCCAGTAAATAGGGGTGACGGTCCAACAGCTGCATCAGTGTGAGTAACGGTTTGGGCGCAGGCAGCTCTCCACGCTCATACCGCGAAAAGGCATTGTTCCCACCGCCGGACAGCAACTTCACTGCGTTTTTTTGCGTCAGGTGGAGTTTGCGGCGGATACGCTTGATCTCCGAGCCGATCAGTTGCAGGCAGTCCTGAAGCAATTGATCGCTGGCATCTGCATAACGCTCGGCGCTGTCGGTGTCATGATCGAATTCGATTTCACCGCAAACTCTGCATTCCCAACCCGCAAGCTCGTCAACAAGTCGCGACATCTGTTTGTAATTGACTGAGAGAGTGCGGCCTTCGAAGTGCCCCATCCCATCGTGTGTGCCACAGTTGACGCATTGCTGCGTTCTCATAGGTCTTTCTCCTTGAAGGAGACTACTGGATGTCCACCGCCGGGGCGGTAAGACACTTTTATGTAAATCTCCAATCCGTGAAATGTAGTGTGATAAACGTCCTGCCAAACCCGGTGGTCGACATAGGTGGTCATGGATTTGAAAAGCATTCGGCGTTCCAGTGCACCGATCACCTCGATCATTTGCCGGACGTTGAAACCCATGTAGCTGCCCGATTCCACAGCCCGTCGGGTGAATGCCTTTCTGCCCAGCCTGACCACCTCAGCCTTGATCACCGCCAAGTCGTAATGGGGTGTGCTCTTTTCCATAAGAAACCAAAACCCTGCCCCTAAAATTACCCTTAAAGGGTAATTTTGACTAATCGAAAATCCCGCTCCATTTCCTTCTCTCTGACCGTAGGCGGTTGCCGTCCTACGCGAAGCTGACTAACATGTCAGAAAATTCATCCTATGATTGGATGAAAGGGCGAATCCAATGTCAGAAATTTCTCCACTCATAAAGCGGTCCCTGGTCGATCAGGCCCTGGATCAGTTACGCCTGCGCATCACAGAAGGCGTCTGGACGGTCGGCCAACGTTTACCCACCGAACCCGAGCTGTCCGCCGAGTTGGGCATCAGCCGCAATACCGTGCGTGAAGCCATGCGCGTACTGGCGTTTTCCGGGTTGATCGAAATCCGTCAGGGCGACGGCAGCTATCTGCGGGCGGTGGTCGATCCGCTTGACACCATGAAGGCGTTGTCCCGCTGCTCCCATGAACAGGCCCGGGAAACCCGGCACATTCTGGAAGTCGAGGCCATCGGCCTGGCCGCGTTGCGTCGTACCGACGAAGACCTGGTGGCATTGCGCGAGGCGTTGGGCGTCAGCGGCAGCCACTATCACGGCGATCTCGACACGTATATCGCCTGCGATCTGGTGTTCCACCGGCGTTTGGTGGACGCCGCGCACAACCCGACCCTCAGCGAGTTGTATCGCTATTTTTCCAGCGTCATCGGTGCGCAGTTGCGCGAGACCCTGAACATTTCCCCCCGACGCCAAGAGGTGTTCGACCTCCATATCGAACTGCTTGATGCCGTCGAGCAACGCGACCCGGAACGGGCCAAAGCCCTGTCGAGGCAGTTGATCAATGAACCTTGAAACCGAGAACCCCATGTCCAGCCAGCAGGTCGACAACAGCCGCATCCCCCAAGCCAAGCGCACGGCGGAGCTCGAAGAGCTGCTGATCGACGCCGAGGTGGATGACGAACAGGTCCAGCAAAGTCACCCGATCCTGCGGCGGCCGTGGCTGCTGTTGCTGGGCCTGATACTGGTGGCGCTGAACCTGCGTCCGGCACTGTCGAGCATGGCGCCGATGCTCAGCGAGGTGTCGAAAACCCTCGGGTTGTCGGCAGCCCAGGCCGGTTTGCTGACGACGTTGCCGGTGCTGTGCCTCGGCTTGTTTGCACCGCTGGCGCCCGTGCTGGCCCGACGTTTCGGCGCTGAGCGAGTGGTGCTGGGCATTCTCTTGATGTTGGCCGGCGGGATCATCCTGCGCAGCTCGCTCGGCGAGATCGGCCTGTTTGCCGGCAGCGTGCTGGCCGGCGCGAGCATTGGTGTAATCGGTGTGTTGCTGCCCGGCATCGTTAAACGCGACTTCGCGAAACACGCGGGCACCATGACCGGCGTCTACACCATGGCCCTGTGCCTGGGGGCGGCGATGGCCGCGGGCGCGACCGTGCCGTTGAGCGAGCATTTCGACAAGAGCTGGGCCTTGGGCCTGGGCTTCTGGGTGGTTCCGGCATTGGTCGCGGCGATTTTCTGGTTGCCACAAGTCGGGCAGAAACACGGCGCGCACAACGTTGCGTATCGGGTTCGCGGCCTGTTGCGTGATCCTCTGGCCTGGCAAGTGACGTTCTACATGGGCCTGCAATCCTCTCTGGCCTACATCGTGTTCGGCTGGTTGCCGTCGATCCTGATCGGTCGCGGCCTGACGCCGACCCAGGCGGGTCTGGTGCTGTCAGGCTCGGTCATCGTTCAGTTGGCGAGTTCACTGGCGGCGCCTTGGCTGGCGACGCGTGGCAAGGATCAGCGTCTGGCGATCGTCATCGTCATGCTGCTGACCCTTGGCGGCTTGTTCGGTTGTCTTTACGCACCGATCGACGGCTTGTGGGGCTGGGCGATCCTGCTGGGTCTGGGGCAGGGCGGTACGTTCAGTCTGGCGTTGACCCTGATCGTGCTGCGTTCGCGGGACGCCCATGTCGCGGCGAACCTGTCGAGCATGGCCCAGGGCTTCGGCTACACCCTGGCGTCCATGGGACCGTTCGCGGTCGGCATCGTGCATGACTGGACCGGTGGCTGGAACGCCTTGGGCTGGATATTCGGCATCATCGGCCTTGGGGCGATCATCGCCGGCCTGGGCGCTGGACGTTCGCTGTACGTCCAGGTCGAAAGCGAAAAGGTCTGACAGCCGCACACTGTCGGTATTCGGCTCACGAATGCCGATAGTGTTTCGCGCCTTTGTTGACTATCGTGCAGGCAATCTTTTGAAGCCACTTTGCACATCAGGGAGCCTGTCCATGAGTGATGCCCACAACGCATTGATCACCCAGTTCTACCAAGCCTTCCAGCGGCTGGATGCCGAGGCCATGAGCGCCTGCTATACCGACGACGTGGTGTTCAGTGATCCGGCGTTCGGCGAACTTCGCGGCCGCGATGCAGGCGACATGTGGCGGATGCTCACCACTCGGGCCAAGGATTTTTCCCTGACGTTCGATAACGTGCGCAGCGATGAGCGCACGGGCGGCGCCCATTGGGTGGCGACGTACCTGTTTAGCCAGACTGGCAATACTGTGGTCAACGACATCCAGGCGCGCTTCGTTTTTCGCGACGGCAAGATTTGCGAGCATCACGACAGCTTCGATATGTGGACCTGGTCCCGACAAGCGCTGGGTTTCAAAGGGCTATTGTTGGGATGGACGCCGGCGGTGAGAAACGCCGTACGCGCTCAAGCCTTGAAGGGGCTGAAGGCATTCCAGGCCAGTCGCTGATAAGATCGCGGCTTGTTTCCTTTCAAGCCTTGATCGTCACGTGAACAGCGCCAGCGAATCTTCCGTCATTGCCGCCGAACCATCGCTGCCTGTCAGCAAACCCTGGTTCGTCTACCTCGTTCGCGCGGCCAATGGTTCGCTCTACTGCGGGATCAGCGACGATCCCGTGCGCCGCTTCGCCACCCACCAGCGTGGCAAGGGCGCGCGCTTTTTTCTCTCCAGTCCTGCCGTGGCATTGGTTTACACCGAAGCCTGCCGCGATAAAAGCGAAGCGCTGCGTCAGGAACGGCTGATCAAAAAACTCAAGAAAAGCGCCAAGGAATGCTTGGTGGCGAGTGCTGCTGCGGGCTTATCAATCTGACTGATAAGTGCCCATCAGGCAGATCGGTGGGCTGCACAGGAAATGCGCGCTAAGCTGCGGATTCCCAAACCGTGCGGCGGAGCCGAGCATGTCCGAGTTAATTCTCCATCATTACCCGACGTCCCCTTTTTCTGAAAAGGCCCGCTTGTTGCTGGGCTTCAAGGGGCTGTCCTGGCGCTCGGTGAAGATTTCGCCGGTGATGCCAAAACCCGACTTGACCGCGCTGACCGGTGGCTACCGCAAGACGCCGGTGTTGCAGATTGGCGCGGATATCTATTGCGACACGTCGCTGATCGCCCGTCGTCTGGAACAGGAAAAAGCCTTGCCGGCGTTCTTCCCGGAAGGTCAGGAAATGATCGCCGCGACCTTCGCCGCATGGGCGGATTCGGTGGTGTTCCAGCATGCGGTCAGCCTGGTGTTTCAACCAGAATCGATTGCCGTGCGCTTCGCCAATATGCCGCCGGAAGCGATCAAGGCATTCATTGCCGATCGCACGGAGTTGTTCAGCGGTGGCAGTGCCACACGGTTGTCGGCTGAACAGGCCCGGCATCAGTGGCCGACCATCATGGCGCGTCTGGAGCAACAGCTTCAGCGCGAACAGGGCGACTTCCTGTTTGGCGAGCCGTCGATTGCCGACTTTGCCCTGGCCCATCCGTTGTGGTTCCTCAAGGCCACGCCCGTCACGTCGCCGTTGGTCGATGCTTATCCAGCGGTTTTGGCATGGCTGGGGCGCGTGTTGGGTTTCGGTCATGGCGCGTTCAGCGAGATGACCGCCGAAGAGGCCTTGGAGGTTGCGCGCAACGCCACACCGGCCGCATTGCCGGAGGAGCAATTCGACGAGCCGAATGGTTTTGAGGCTGGCCAGCAGGTGGTCATCGCCGCCATCGATTACGGCGTTGACCCGGTGGCGGGTGAGTTGCTGTTTGCGGGCCGTGAAGAATTGATTCTGCGTCGTGAAGACGAGCGGGGCGGCGTGGTGCATGTGCACTTTCCGCGATTCGGGTTTCGCATCGAAAAACGCTGATGGCCTCACTCATGCACACACACAAACCCACACACCTGTGGGGAGGGGATTGAGTGAGCCAATAGGTTATTTCAGGGCGGCGAGAATGGTGTCCGGGTCATACCCGCGAATCAACGTCCCGTTCACATCGATGATCGGAATTCCGCCGCCTCCCAGCGCCTCGTAGGCCTTGCGCGCCTGGGCATCCTTCTCGATATCGAAATCCTTATAGGGAATTCCCTTCTGATCGAGAAAACGCCGGGTCAGTTTGCAGTAACCGCACCATTCGGTGGCATAGAGCACGACGTTGGCCTTGGCCTGAGTCTGCTCGGACACCACCTGCGCCGGATGGAATACCCGCTCGATCTTGCCCCAGTTCTGGTAGACCACGACCACCAGCAGGATCAGCAGGCATTTCTTCAGTACGCCGCCGAGCATCAGTTACGTCGCTTGAGCTGATCGGTGAGCTGGGTCGGCAGACCTTTGATGATCAGTGTGCCGGCTTCTTCGTCGTATTCGATCTTCGAGCCCAGCAGGTGCGCTTCGAAGCTGATGGACAGGCCTTCGGCGCGACCGGTGAAGCGGCGGAACTGGTTGAGGGTGCGTTTATCGGCCGGGATCTCCGGCGACAGGCCGTAGTCCTTGTTGCGGATGTGATCGTAAAAGGCTTTCGGGCGCTCTTCGTCGATCAGCTCCGAGAGTTCTTCCAGGCCCATGGGTTCACCCAACTTTGCCTGGCTGCTGGCGTAATCCACCAGGGTCTTGGTCTTCTCGCGGGCGGATTCTTCCGGCAGGTCTTCGCTTTCGACGAAGTCACTGAAGGCCTTGAGCAGGGTGCGGGTTTCGCCGGGGCCGTCGACGCCTTCCTGGCAGCCGATGAAGTCGCGGAAATATTCCGAAACCTTTTTGCCGTTCTTGCCTTTGATGAACGAAATGTACTGCTTGGACTGCTTGTTGTTCTGCCACTCGGACACGTTGATCCGTGCCGCCAGGTGCAGTTGGCCCAGATCCAGGTGCCGGGACGGGGTCACGTCCAGCTGATCGGTCACTGCAACGCCTTCACTGTGGTGTAGCAGGGCGATCGCCAGGTAGTCGGTCATGCCTTGCTGATAATGCGCAAACAGCACGTGGCCGCCCACAGAGAGGTTCGATTCCTCCATCAGCTTTTGCAGATGTTCCACCGCCACCCGGCTGAACGCTGTGAAATCCTTGCCGCCATCGAGGTATTCCTTCAGCCAGCCGCTGAACGGATGCGCCCCGGACTCGGCATGGAAGAAACCCCAGGCCTTGCCTTGTTTGGCGTTGTAGCTCTCATTGAGGTCGGCAAGCATGTACTCGATGGCGCTCGACTCGGCCAGTTCGGAATCGCGAGCGTGGAGAACTGCAGGTGTGCCGTCGGGTTTTTTGTCGATCAGGTGGACGATGCAATGACGGATCGGCATGGGCTTCTCGGCTGATTGAAGGGAGGAGGGCGTGCTCCCCCAAAAAGTGCCAAGTGTACCGCAACCACTGGTTTTGGCGCGGCACGAAGGGCAATTCGCAGGTGTCCGATGGCGCTTATGCTGTTTTTTACCGTTTTAGAGCAATAAAGCTGACCAAATGGGTAGCTAGAGGCGGATATTTCCCCGTCTCTGTGCTAGTTTTGCCCGGTCTTACGCGAAGTCACTGCGTTAAGCGTGCATTCAGCATTTGTCAGGTCGAACCAAACCCTGATTTCGGTATCTATAACCCCGACTCGTCGCGGTTATGGCCGAGGGTGCCAGATCCAGAAGATCGGGCTCGATGGCTGACACTGCACTCTGCAATCCATATGAATTTGATAGGGAAGGAACACTACATGGCTCTTACTAAAGACCAACTGATCGCCGACATCGCTGAAGCTATCGACGCGCCAAAAACCACCGCGCGTAACGCTCTGGACCAACTGGGCCAAATCGTTGCCGATCAGCTGGAAAACGGCGGCGAAATCACTCTGCCAGGTATCGGCAAACTGAAAGTGACTGAGCGTCCTGCCCGTACCGGCCGCAACCCTTCGACTGGCGCTGCCATCGAAATCGCTGCCAAGAAAGTTATCAAGCTGGTTGTGGCCAAAGGCCTGACCGACGCTGTTAACAAGTAAGACGCAGTAAAAAAAGCCGTACTCCGGAGTGATCCGGGCACGGCTTTTTTGTGTCTGAAATTCAGTGATTGACCGACAAACACCTCTGAGCCAATTGTGGGAGCGAGCCTGCTCGCGATAGCGGTGCTTCAGTCACATTGATGTTGAATGTGCTGCCGCCTTCGCGAGCAGGCTCACTCCCACAGTTGATTTGTGTCGGTTAGTTACTCAGCTTTTACGCGTCCAACGCTCGCGCCAGACCTGCTGCTCGGATTTGGTCTGGAAGGTCCAGGCGACGAAGCGGCTTTGCTTCTGGCCCTGAGACATTTCCACGACCTGGCTTTCCAATACACCGGCCTTTTTCAGGGCCGTCTGGATCGCCGGCAGGTTGGAGGCTTTCGAGACCAGGGTGCTGAACCAAAGCACTTTGTGCTGGAAATGCGCGCTCTCGGCGATCAGTTGCGTCACAAACCGTGCTTCGCCCCCTTCACACCACAATTCCGCCGACTGACCGCCAAAGTTCAGCACAGGCAGTTTGCGTTTTGGATCGGCGCGGCCCAGTGCGCGCCATTTACGCTCGCTACCCTTGGTCGCTTCGTCCATCGAGGCGTGGAACGGCGGATTGCACATGGTCAGGTCAAAACGTTCGCCGGGTTCGAGCAGGCCCAGCAGAATGTGCTTGGGATTGCTTTGCTGACGCAACTGGATGGCCTTGTTCAGCCCGTTGGACTGGACGATGGCTTTGGCGGCGGCCACGGCCGTCGGGTCGATTTCCGAGCCGAGGAAGTGCCAGCGATAGTCGCTGTAACCGATCAGCGGATAGACGCAGTTGGCGCCCATGCCGATATCGAGCACCTTGACCGGCGCGCCGCGCGGGATCTCACCGTCGTTGACGCTGGCCAGCAGGTCGGCCAGGAAGTGCACGTAATCGGCACGGCCCGGAACCGGTGGGCAGAGGTAGTCCGCCGGGATGTCCCAATGGGCGACGCCGTAGAACGACTTGAGCAACGCACGGTTGAACACCCGCACTGCGTCCGGGCTGGCGAAGTCGATGCTTTCTTTGCCGTACGGGTTGATGATCACGAACTTCGCCAGTTCCGGCGTGGTTTTGATCAGCGCCGGGAAGTCGTAACGACCCTGATGGCGGTTGCGCGGATGCAGGCTGGCCTTTTCACGCGGTTCCACGGCTTTGGCCGGGGTGGCGGAATCAGGCTTTTTGCGCGCAGGGCGGGGTGTGCGGGGGGCGTTCATGGGTGTGGTCGATTCGGGTATGGCTAAAAGTGGCGGGTATTGTCCCACATCCAGCCGTTGTGAACCCAATTGTGACAAACAGCACAATCCCCCTGTGGGAGCGAGCCTGCTCGCGATGGCGGCGAAACAGGCGACATCGATGTTGAATGTTATGGCCTCATCGCGAGCAGGCTCGCTCCCACAAGGGATTTGTGGTGTAGGGGAAAGTGACCGGGCACAAAAAAGGGAGGCCGTTTCGGGCCTCCCTCTTTCATTGCGATTTGCCGTTACAGACTGGCAATCCGCGCATGCTGCTCGGCCAGCTTGCCCAAAGCCTGTTCAGCTTCAGCCAGTTTGGCGCGTTCCTTCTCGATGACTTCGGCTGGGGCCTTGTCGACGAAACCGGCGTTAGACAGCTTGCCGCCCACCCGCTGAACTTCGCCCTGCAGACGCAGGATTTCCTTGTCCAGACGCGCCAGTTCGGCATCTTTGTCGATCAGGCCGGCCATCGGCACCAGCACTTCCATCTCGCCGACCAGTGCGGTGGCGGACAGTGGCGCTTCTTCGCCAGCAGCCAATACGGTGATCGATTCGAGGCGAGCCAGCTTCTTCAGCAGGGCTTCGTTCTCGGTGAGACGACGCTGATCTTCGGCGCTGACGTTTTTCAGGAACAGGTTCAACGGCTTGCCTGGACCGATGTTCATCTCGGCGCGAATGTTACGCGTGCCGAGCATCAACGTCTTCAGCCACTCGATGTCATCTTCGGCGCCCTGATCAATGCGCGCTTCATTGGCCACTGGCCACGGTTGCAGCATGATCGTCTTGCCTTCGATACCGGCCAGCGGCGCGATGCGCTGCCAGATTTCTTCGGTGATGAACGGCATGAACGGATGCGCCAGGCGCAGCGCGACTTCCAATACCCGAACCAGCGTGCGGCGGGTGCCGCGCTGACGTTCGACCGGCGCGTTTTCGTCCCACAGCACAGGCTTGGAGAGTTCCAGGTACCAGTCGCAATACTGGTTCCAGATGAACTCGTACAAGGCTTGTGCGGCCAGGTCGAAGCGGAACTGATCGAGTTGACGGGTCACTTCGGCTTCGGTGCGTTGCAGCTGCGAAATGATCCAGCGATCCGCCAGCGACAGCTCGTAAGCTTCGCCGTTCTGGCCGCAGTCTTCGCCCTTGTCCAGCACGTAGCGCGCGGCGTTCCAGATCTTGTTGCAGAAGTTGCGATAGCCCTCGACGCGGCCCATGTCGAACTTGATGTCGCGGCCGGTCGATGCCAGCGAGCAGAAGGTGAAGCGCAGGGCGTCGGTGCCGTAGCTGGCGATACCGTCGGCGAACTCGTCGCGGGTCTGCTTCTCGATCTTCTTCGCCAGTTTCGGCTGCATCATGCCGGAGGTGCGTTTCTGCACCAGGTCTTCGAGCTCGATGCCGTCGATGATGTCCAGCGGGTCCAGGACGTTGCCCTTGGACTTGGACATCTTCTGGCCCTGGCCATCACGCACAAGGCCATGAACATAAACGGTCTTGAACGGAACCTGCGGCGTGCCGTCTTCGTTCTTCACCAAGTGCATGGTGAGCATGATCATCCGGGCAACCCAGAAGAAAATGATGTCGAAACCGGTGACCAGCACGTCGGTGGAGTGGAATTTCTTCAGGAATTCGGTCTGCTCAGGCCAGCCGAGCGTGGAGAAGGTCCACAGACCCGAACTGAACCAGGTGTCGAGTACGTCATTGTCCTGCTGCAGTGCAACGTCCGGGCCGAGGTTGTGCTTGGCACGTACTTCGGCTTCGTCGCGACCGACGTAGACCTTGCCCGACTCGTCGTACCAGGCCGGAATCCGGTGGCCCCACCACAGCTGACGGCTGATGCACCAGTCCTGGATATCGCGCATCCACGAGAAGTACATGTTTTCGTACTGTTTCGGCACGAACGCGATACGGCCATCTTCAACAGCAGCGATGGCTGGCTCAGCCAATGGCTTGGTCGACACGTACCACTGGTCGGTCAGCCACGGCTCGATAATGGTGCCGGAGCGGTCGCCTTTCGGCACTTTCAGGGCGTGATCATTGACGCTGACCAACAGGCCGGCGGCATCAAACGCTGCAACGATCTGCTTGCGCGCTTCGAAGCGATCCAGGCCGGCGTATTCGGCCGGGATCTTGCCGTCGATGCTTTCGTTCAGGGTGCCGTCGAGGTTGAACACCTGACAGGCCGGCAATACAGCGGCGTTCTTGTCGAAAATGTTCAGCAGCGGCAGGTTGTGGCGCTTGCCGACTTCGTAGTCGTTGAAGTCGTGGGCCGGGGTGATTTTCACGCAGCCGGTGCCGAATTCAGGATCGCAGTAATCATCAGCGATGATCGGAATGCGGCGGCCGACCAGCGGCAGCTCGACAAACTTGCCGATCAGGGCTTGGTAGCGTTCATCGTTCGGGTTAACGGCTACGGCGGCGTCGCCAAGCATGGTTTCCGGGCGAGTGGTCGCGACGATCAGGTAATCGTTGCCTTCAGCGGTCCTGGCGCCATCGGCCAGTGGGTATTTCAGGTTCCACAGGAAACCTTTCTCGTCGTGGTTTTCCACTTCGAGGTCGGAAATCGCCGTGTGCAACTTGGTGTCCCAGTTGACCAGGCGCTTGCCGCGGTAGATCAGGCCGTCTTCGTGCAGGCGCACGAAGGCTTCTTTCACGGCTTCCGAGAGGCCGTCGTCCATGGTGAAACGCTCGCGGCCCCAGTCCACGGACGAGCCGAGACGGCGGATCTGACGGCTGATGTTGCCGCCGGACTGATCCTTCCATTCCCAGACTTTCTCGAGGAATTTCTCACGGCCCAGATCGTGACGATTCTGGCCCTGGGCTTCGAGTTGACGCTCCACCAGCATTTGCGTGGCGATACCGGCATGGTCGGTACCCGGCTGCCACAGGGTGTTACGACCCTGCATGCGACGGAAACGGATCAGGGCGTCCATGATCGCGTTGTTGAAGCCGTGACCCATGTGCAGGCTACCGGTGACGTTCGGCGGCGGGATCATGATGGTGTAGGACTCGCCCGCGCCTTGCGGGGCGAAGTAATTCTCAGACTCCCAGGTGTTGTACCAGGAAGTTTCAATGGCGTGCGGCTGGTAGGTCTTATCCATGCGCGGCGGGACCCTATTGGCATTTATTCAGGAAAAGCCGGCAAGTATAGCGGGGCATGGGGCGTAGGGCGAGCGGGTGCAGGTTGTGGCGAGGGGATTTATCCCCGTTGGGTCGCGAAGCGACCCCAGCGTTTCAATGGGCAAAACGCGTTCACAGGATTTACGACTGCTTCGCAGCCGAACGGGGATAAATCCCCTCGCCACAGAGGGGATGGGGGTTATTCGTATTGGCTAAGGAGGCGTTCCATCCGCGCGCTGAGGCGGCGTTTGATTTCGGTTTCGATGTGCGGGGCGAAGTCGTCGATCACATCTTGCATGATCAATTGCGCGGCGGCGCGCAGTTCGTCTTCCAGGTGCAGCAGCTCGTCGGGGCTCTTGCTGGCGGCGGGTGCCGGTTGGGCGGCAGGGGCTGCTGGGGCGGGTGGCGTCGGTTCGAGAATCGGCGGGCTGGCGCTGACGGTATCGAACAGCATCGGAATCTGTTCCTGATCACCTTCCTCGACCGTGTCGGTGAGCAAGGGCGGTTGCAGGTTGTCGTCGCCGAGCAATTGACGGATCGACTCGAGGTCGTCCAGCAGGTGCGCGGACTTTTGCAGCGGTTTTGGAGTGTCCATCGGAATGCTCAGAGTCGCTGTAAACGGTGATCTTGCAAAGGATAGCCCTGTTCGCGGTAGAAACGGAAACTCTCCCGCGCAGCCGTACGAATCGTCGGATCTTCCACCACCACTTCCGCCACGCGGGCGAACTTGTTGGCGAATGCCGGGACTTTCAGGGCGAGATTGACCAACAGGTCCTGATGCGGACCGCAGTCATCGCCAAAGCCCAGCACAATCAAACCGTCCGGCTCATTTTCAGCGGGGCCGTGGGGTACAAAGCTTTCGCCCTTGAAGGCCCATAGACGCGCATCGAGATCGTCGCGCTGGGCTGCATCGCTGCAATGCAGGTAGATGTGGTGACCCATGCGCCAGGCTTTTTCGGTGAGCTTGCAGGCAAAGTCCAGCCGCGCCGAAGGATCGGCGCTGGGCAGGATATAGAAGTCGACTTTGGTCATTGCGGTTCCTGAGCCAAGGGCGGCGTCACCCGAAAGCAACGCGGCCCAAGGTCATCGGTTTCAGGCTTTGGCGCGGTCCAGCAGGTATTGGGTCAGCAATGGAACCGGACGGCCAGTGGCGCCCTTGTCCTTGCCGCCGCTGGTCCAGGCCGTGCCGGCGATGTCCAGGTGCGCCCAATTGAGGTTCTTGGTGAAGCGCGACAGGAAGCAGGCCGCGGTGATGGTGCCGGCTTTCGGGCCGCCGATGTTGGCGATGTCGGCGAACGGGCTGTCCAGCTGTTCCTGGTACTCATCGAACAGCGGCAGTTGCCAGGCGCGATCGTCAGCCGATTGGCCAGCGCTCAGCAGTTGGCCGATCAGTTCGTCGTTGTTGCCCAACAGGCCCGACGTGTGGGAACCCAACGCAACGACGCAAGCGCCGGTCAGGGTCGCGATGTCGATCACTGCTTGCGGCTTGAAACGCTCGGAGTAGGTCAGGGCGTCGCACAGCACCAGACGGCCTTCGGCGTCGGTGTTGAGGATTTCCACGGTCTGGCCGCTCATGGTGGTGACGATGTCGCCAGGACGCGAAGCATTGCCGCTCGGCATGTTCTCGGCGCAGGCCAGGATACACACCAGGTTGATCGGCAGTTTCAGCTCAAGTACGGCACGCAGCGTACCGAATACGCTGGCAGCGCCGCCCATGTCGTACTTCATTTCATCCATGCCGGCGCCCGGTTTCAGGCTGATGCCGCCAGTGTCAAAGGTGATGCCTTTGCCGACCAGCGCATATGGCTTCTCGGATTTCTTGCCGCCGTTGTATTGCATGACGATCAGGCGCGGTGGCTGGGCGCTGCCCTGGCCCACGGCGTAGAACGAGCCCATGCCCAGGTCCTTGATCTTCTTCTCATCAAGGACTTCGACTTTCAGGCTCTTGAATTCTTTGCCCAGGTTCTTTGCTTGCTCACCGAGGAAGGTCGGGTGGCAGATGTTCGGCGGCAGGTTACCCAGGTCGCGGGTGAATGCCATGCCGTTGGCGATGGCAGTGGCGTGGGCCACGGCGCGCTCGACTTCAGCCTGTGCAGCCTTGATGGTCACCAGGGTGACTTTCTTCAGGATGCGAGGTTCGGCTTTCTGGCTCTTGAACTGATCGAACGTGTATTCGCCGTCCACCAGGGTTTCGGCCAGCAGGCGAGTTTTGCCGTAGCTGTCACGGCCTTTGACCACGACTTCGTCCAAGGCCAGCACCGCATCGCTGCCGCCCAGGCCTTTAAGGGTGTTGAGGATGCCGGCAATGATCTTGCGGAACGGGCGGTCGCCCAGCTCTTCGTCTTTGCCCACGCCCACCAGCAGCACGCGTTCGGCCTTGAGGTTCGGCAGGCTGTGCAGCAACAGACTCTGACCGACTTTGCCAGCCAGGTCGCCGCGCTTGAGCACAGCGCTGATGGCGCCACCGCTCAGTTCGTCGAGTTGTTTGGCAACGGCGCCGAGCTTGCGGCCTTCGCCGACGGCGACCACCAGAGTGGCGGTTTTCAACGTTTCTGGGCTAACGCTTTTTACAACCAGTTCCATGTCCGGGTCCCTGAATTAATGGTCAACACGCAAGAGCTCGACGGCATGCATTCGAGCTTGCTTATAAATAGAAAGACGCAGGTCACGGCCCGCGACAAAGGCCGCAGTTTGAACCTCGTGCCCCGAGCCTGACAACCCTCGGTTGTACGATCTTCAGCGCTTTACCCGCCTGCTTGAGCATGCGCAGTGACAGGCGCACCCAATCACAGGATAATGCGCCAACTTTTTCGGCGGCTCTGCCCTGCGGGCCGTCTGATACGTTTGCTTGTTTGGCCGCCTTAGCCTGACAACCCTGGAGTGTCTGGTTTGATCGTCTTCCGTTACCTATCCCGCGAAGTCCTGTTGACCTTGAGCGCCGTCAGCGCTGTGCTGCTGGTCATCATCATGAGCGGTCGCTTCATCAAGTACCTCGCCCAGGCGGCCTCTGGCCTCCTGGATCCGGGCTCGCTATTCCTGATCATGGGCTTTCGTCTGCCGGGTTTCCTGCAGCTGATTTTGCCTTTGGGCCTGTTTCTCGGAATCCTGCTGGCCTACGGTCGCCTGTACCTTGAAAGCGAAATGACGGTGCTGTCGGCCACCGGCATGAGCCAGCAGCGTCTGTTTGCCATGACCCTTTTCCCAGCCACCCTGGTCGCACTGGTAGTGGCATGGCTGAGCCTGAGCCTGGCACCGCAAGGCGCCAATCAGTTCCAGTTGCTGTTGAACAAGCAGGATGCCCTGACCGAGTTCGACACCCTCGAGCCGGGTCGCTTTCAGGCACTGCGTGACGGGACGCGGGTGACCTACACCGAAACGCTGTCGGATGATCGCATCAACCTCGGCGGCGTATTCATTTCGCAGAAAAACGTCAATTCCGATAACAAGGATCGCGGGATTTCCGTGCTGGTGGCCGAGAAGGGCCGTCAGGAAATCCGCCCCGACGGTAACCGTTACCTGATTCTCGACAACGGCTATCGCTATGACGGCAATCCGGGTCAGGCCGACTATCGGGCGATCAAGTACGAGGAGTACGGCGTCTTGCTGCCCAAGCCGGATGTCAGCGACGAAGTGACTGACCGTGACGCGATGCCCACCAGTTCCCTGATCAACAGCGATGACATCCGTTTGCATACCGAGCTGCAATGGCGTTTGTCCTTGCCGTTGCTGGTCTTCATCGTGACCTTGATGGCGGTGCCGTTGTCGCGGGTCAATCCGCGTCAGGGCCGTTTCCTCAAGCTGTTGCCGGCGATTCTTCTATATATGGCTTACCTGTCCATCCTGATTGCCGCTCGCGGCGCCCTTGAAAAGGGCAAAATCCCGCCAGCTCTGGGGTTGTGGTGGGTGCATGCAATCTTCCTGGCCATCGGCCTGGGCTTGCTCTATTGGGAAACCTTGCAGTTGAAGCTGGCGAGTCGTCGCAGTGCGCTGGAGGTGGCTCGTGGATAAGCTCGATCGCTACATTGGTAGCAGCGTGTTCGTGGCAATTCTGGCGGTACTGGGGATCATTCTCGGTCTGGCGACGCTGTTCGCATTCATCGATGAAATGAGTGAGGTCAGCGATACCTACACCTTGGTCGACGTGTTGAGTTATGTCCTGCTGACCGCGCCGCGTCGTCTTTACGACATGTTGCCGATGGCTGCACTGATCGGTTGCCTGATCGGCCTCGGCAGTCTCGCCAGTCACAGCGAGCTGACCATCATGCGTGCTGCGGGCGTGTCGATCGGGCGCATCGTCTGGGCGGTCATGAAGCCAATGCTGATCCTGATGGTGGTGGGTGTGCTGATCGGCGAATACGTTGCGCCGGCCACCGAAGTCACCGCTCAGGCTAATCGCTCCCTGGCCCAGGGCAGCGGCGACGCGCAAAGCGCCAAGCATGGCCTGTGGCACCGTCAGGGGGACGAGTTCATTCACGTCAACTCCGTGCAGCCAAACGGTTTGCTGTATGGCGTGACCCGTTATCGCTTCGACGATCAGCGCCACATGCTGTCCTCGAGCTTTGCCAAGCGCGCCGAATTCGACAAGGATCACTGGCAGCTCAGCGATGTCACGACCACGTTATTCCATGACAAGAGCACCGAAGTGGTGACCGCTCCGGTCGAGCGCTGGAACGTGGCGCTGAGCCCGCAACTGCTGGATACCGTGGTGATGTCGCCCGATTCGCTGTCGATCAGTGGTCTGTGGGGGTACATCCACTACCTGGCTGAGCAGGGCTTGAGCAATGGTCGTTACTGGCTGGCATTTTGGGTCAAGGTATTGCAACCGCTGGTCACTGCCGCGCTGGTGCTGATGGCGATTTCCTTCATCTTCGGTCCGTTGCGCTCGGTGACCCTCGGTCAGCGGGTGTTCACCGGCGTGCTGGTGGGCTTCACCTTCCGTATCGTTCAGGATTTGCTCGGCCCTTCGAGCCTGGTCTTCGGCTTCTCGCCACTGTTTGCGGTGCTTATTCCGGCGGGTGTTTGTGCCTTGGCCGGGGTCTGGTTGTTGCGCCGGGCCGGTTGATTCAGGGTTTCTTCTGACGTTGCAGGTCACTCAAAACGCCCCTGTCGCAAGACCGGGGCGTTTTTGTAGGCGCCGTCTGACCTGCGAACGTGACGCTTGCGCCGTGGATCAGGTACAATTCCCGGCTATTTTTCGGCGGGCTATGCCTGCAGCCTTTTTGAGTGTTGATCCGTGAGTGATTTGAGTCATATCCGCAATTTCTCCATCATCGCCCACATTGACCATGGCAAGTCGACGCTGGCCGATCGCTTCATCCAGATGTGTGGCGGCCTTGCCGAGCGCGAAATGGAAGCCCAGGTTCTGGACTCCATGGACCTGGAGCGTGAACGCGGGATCACCATCAAGGCCCACAGCGTCACCCTGTATTACACCGCTCGCGATGGCATCAAGTACCAGCTGAACTTCATTGACACCCCGGGCCACGTCGACTTCACCTATGAAGTCAGCCGGTCGCTGGCGGCCTGTGAAGGCGCGTTGCTGGTGGTCGATGCCGGTCAGGGCGTTGAAGCGCAGTCGGTAGCCAACTGCTACACCGCGATTGAGCAGGGCCTGGAAGTGATGCCGGTCCTGAACAAGATCGACCTGCCTCAGGCCGATCCGGACCGCGTGAAAGAAGAAATCGAAAAAATCATCGGCATTGATGCCACCGACGCGGTCGAGTGCAGTGCCAAGACCGGTCTGGGCGTCGACGAAGTACTGGAGCGTCTGGTCAAGACCATTCCTGCGCCGACCGGCAACTATGAAGATCCGCTGCAAGCGTTGATCATCGACTCCTGGTTCGACAACTACCTGGGCGTTGTTTCCCTGGTTCGCGTGCGCCACGGTCGTGTGAAGAAGGGCGACAAGATCCTGGTCAAGTCCACCGGCAAGATCCACCTCGTGGACAGCGTCGGTGTCTTCAACCCGAAACACACCGCCACCGTTGACCTGAAGGCCGGCGAAGTGGGCTTCATCATCGCCGGCATCAAGGACATTCACGGTGCACCGGTGGGTGACACCCTGACCTTGAGCTCCACGCCGGACGTCGACGTGCTGCCAGGCTTCAAACGCATTCAGCCGCAGGTATACGCCGGCCTGTTCCCGGTCAGCTCCGACGACTTCGAAGATTTCCGTGAAGCCCTGCAAAAGCTCACGCTCAATGACTCGTCCCTGCAATACACCCCGGAAAGCTCCGACGCCCTGGGCTTCGGCTTCCGTTGCGGGTTCCTCGGCATGCTGCACATGGAAATCATCCAGGAGCGCCTGGAGCGCGAGTACGACCTGGACCTGATCACCACGGCGCCGACGGTAATTTTCGAGCTGCTGCTGAAAACCGGCGAAACGATTTACGTCGACAACCCGTCGAAGCTGCCAGACCTGTCCTCGATCGAAGACATGCGCGAGCCGATCGTGCGGGCCAATATTCTTGTGCCGCAAGAGCACCTCGGTAACGTCATTACCCTGTGTATCGAGAAGCGTGGCGTGCAACACGACATGCTGTTCCTCGGTACCCAGGTTCAAGTGACCTATGATTTGCCGATGAACGAAGTGGTCCTGGACTTCTTCGACCGTCTGAAATCCACCAGCCGTGGCTATGCTTCGCTGGATTACCATTTCGATCGTTATCAATCGGCTAATCTGGTGAAACTGGATGTGCTGATCAACGGTGACAAGGTCGACGCCCTGGCGTTGATCGTGCACAAGGATAACGCGCACTACAAAGGTCGCCAGCTGACCGAGAAGATGAAAGAACTGATTCCACGTCAGATGTTCGACGTCGCGATCCAGGCCGCCATTGGCGGGCAGATCATTGCGCGGACCTCTGTCAAGGCGCTCAGAAAGAACGTATTGGCCAAATGCTACGGCGGTGACGTTAGCCGTAAGAAAAAGCTGCTGGAAAAGCAAAAGGCCGGTAAAAAACGCATGAAGCAAGTCGGTAACGTGGAAATTCCACAAGAAGCCTTCCTTGCAGTGCTCAGGTTGGATAGTTAGGTCCTATGTCACTAAATTTCCCGCTGTTGCTGGTCATCGCCGTGTTCGTCTGCGGCCTGTTGGCGTTGCTCGATCTGCTGTTCCTGGCGCCACGGCGCCGGGCTGCCATTAACTCTTACCAGGGTAGCGTCAGCCAGGCTGACATGGTGGTGCTCGAGAAACTGAACAAGGAGCCGCTGCTGGTCGAATACGGCAAGTCGTTCTTCCCGGTGTTGTTCATCGTGCTGGTGCTGCGTTCGTTCCTGGTGGAACCGTTCCAGATTCCTTCGGGCTCGATGAAACCTACGCTGGATGTTGGCGACTTCATTCTGGTGAACAAGTTTTCTTACGGGATCCGCTTGCCGGTGATCGACAAGAAAGTCATCGAAGTCGGTGATCCACAGCGCGGCGATGTGATGGTGTTCCGCTACCCGAGCGATCCGAACGTCAACTACATTAAACGTGTGGTGGGCCTGCCGGGTGACCAGATTCGTTACACCGCCGACAAGCGTCTGTTCGTCAACGGTGAGTCGATTGCCGAACAACTGGTCGGCTCCGAGCCGGGCACGTTGGGCAGCGCTGAGCTCTACAAGGAAAAACTCGGCGTCGCCGAGCACCTGATCCGCAAGGAAATGAGCCGCTATCGTGCATCGCCGGACCATACATGGACCGTGCCTGCCGGGCACTACTTCATGATGGGCGACAACCGCGACAACTCGAACGACAGTCGCTACTGGGATGATCCGAGCATTCCCAAGGATCTGCTGGGCATGGTTCCCGACAAGAATATCGTCGGCAAGGCCTTTGCAGTCTGGATGAGCTGGCCGGAACCCAAACTCAGTCACCTGCCGAATTTCTCGCGGGTTGGCCTGATCAAGTAATCACACACGGCGCTGTTGAACACAGCGCCGAATGCATTTCTGGAGTCGGCACAATCGGCGCCAGACGCATGAAAACAATGATATTCAGGACGTAATTTTTGAACACAGCGTTAATTGTCCCAAGCCTGCGCCGCACCACGGCGATGGCGGTGGAATCCAGCCACGAACTCAGCGTGGGTAAACCGTGAGCGTCTCCTTAAGCCGTCTAGAGCGTCAGCTCGGCTACACCTTCAAGGATCAGGAACTGATGGTCCTGGCCCTGACTCACCGCAGCTTTGCCGGGCGTAACAACGAACGCCTGGAGTTCCTCGGTGATGCCATCCTTAACTTCGTCGCTGGCGAGGCGCTGTTCGATCGCTTCCCGCTGGCCCGCGAAGGTCAGTTGTCGCGCTTGCGCGCACGCCTGGTGAAAGGCGAGACCCTGGCCGTACTGGCTCGCGGTTTCGATCTGGGCGAATACCTGCGCCTGGGTTCCGGTGAGTTGAAAAGCGGCGGGTTCCGTCGCGAGTCGATTCTGGCCGACGCCCTTGAAGCGCTGATTGGTGCGATCTATCTGGATGCCGGCATGGACATGGCGCGCGAACGCGTGCTGGCCTGGCTGGCCGGGGAGTTCGAAGGCCTGACGCTGGTCGACACCAACAAAGATCCGAAAACCCGCCTGCAAGAATTCTTGCAGTCCCGTGGTTGCGAACTGCCGCGTTACGAAGTGGTGGATATCCAGGGTGAGCCGCATTGCCGGACGTTCTTCGTCGAATGTGAAATCACCTTACTGAATGAAAAAAGCCGAGGTCAGGGTGTGAGCCGTCGTATTGCCGAACAGGTAGCGGCCGCTGCAGCACTGATTGCCCTGGGCGTGGAGAATGGCCATGACTGATTCAACTGCAACTCGCTGTGGCTATGTCGCCATCGTCGGCCGTCCCAACGTGGGCAAGTCCACGCTGCTGAACCACATCCTCGGTCAGAAGCTGGCGATCACCTCGCGCAAGCCTCAGACCACTCGCCACAACATGCTCGGCATCAAGACCGAGGGCGCCGTGCAGGCGATCTACGTCGACACCCCCGGCATGCACAAAGGTGGCGAGAAAGCCCTGAACCGCTATATGAACAAGACCGCTTCGGCAGCGTTGAAAGACGTCGACGTAGTGATCTTCGTGGTTGACCGCACCAAGTGGACCGACGAAGACCAGATGGTCCTCGAGCGCGTTCAATACGTGACCGGTCCGCTGATCGTGGCGCTGAACAAGACTGACCGCATCGAAGACAAAGCCGAGCTGATGCCGCACCTGACCTGGTTGCAGGAACAGTTGCCGAACGCGCAGATCATGCCGATCTCGGCCCAGCACGGGCATAACCTCGAAACGCTGGAGCGTGTGATTGCCGGTTACCTGCCGGAAAACGATCACTTCTTCCCGGAAGACCAGATCACCGACCGCAGCAGCCGCTTCCTCGCCGCTGAACTGGTACGCGAGAAAATCATGCGCCAGATGGGCGCCGAGCTGCCATACCAGATCACCGTCGAAATCGAAGAGTTCAAGCAACAGGGCAAAACCCTGCACATCCATGCCTTGATCCTCGTTGAACGCGACGGCCAGAAGAAAATCATCATTGGCGACAAGGGTGAGCGGATCAAGCGCATCGGCACCGAGGCACGCAAGGACATGGAGTTGCTGTTCGACTCCAAGATCATGCTCAACCTCTGGGTAAAAGTGAAAGGCGGCTGGTCCGACGATGAACGCGCCTTGCGTTCGCTGGGTTACGGCGACCTGTAACATCGGTTCCCGATACGCCGAAGTACCCTGTGGGAGCGAGCCTGCTCGCGATAGCGGTCTGCCAGTCAACATCAATGTTGAATGTCATGCCCTCATCGCGAGCAGGCTCGCTCCCACATTGGTTTTTGGGTGGTTTATAAATCTGTGCTGACTCATTGAGAGCGCTGACTTCCATGTCCCCAACCCAACCCATCGGCCAACCCGCCTTCGTGCTCCACTCCCGCGCTTACCGCGAGAACAGCGCGCTGGTGGATTTCCTCACGCCGCAAGGCCGGCTGCGGGCGGTGTTGCGCAGTGCGCGGGGCAAGGCCGGGACGTTGGCGCGGCCGTTCGTGCCGCTGGAAGTGGAGTTCCGTGGCCGTGGTGAGCTGAAGAATGTCGGGCGCATGGAAAGCGCCGGTGTTTCCACCTGGCTCAACGGTGAGGCGCTGTTCAGCGGTCTCTACCTCAATGAGCTGTTGATTCGGCTGTTGCCCTCCGAAGACCCGCATCCGGCTGTGTTTGACCACTACGCCGCGACCCTGCTTGCGCTTGCCGAAGGCCGTCCGCTGGAGCCTTTGTTGCGATCCTTCGAATGGCGGCTGCTGGATGACTTGGGTTACGGCTTCGCTCTGACTACTGACATCCATGGCGAGCCCATCGCGCCGGACGGTCTCTACCGTCTGCAAGTGGACGCGGGGCTCGAGCGGGTCTACCTGCTGCAACCCGGTCTGTTCAACGGCACCGAACTGTTGGCCATGGCCGATGCAGATTGGTCTGCCCCTGGCGCGCTATCGGCAGCCAAGCGATTGATGCGCCAGGCACTGGCGGTTCATCTGGGTGGTCGTCCCTTGGTAAGTCGCGAGTTGTTTCGCAAGCCGTAGGGTCTGTTGATGCTTGGCAGCGCCCGGCGCGGCCGCTGCCAAACATCAACAGACCCTATCTCCCCGTGTATGCTGTGCACCGAACTTTCCCTTCTTCAGGAGCGCTTCCGTGACCACCAGCAATCGCATTCTTCTTGGCGTGAACATCGACCACGTTGCCACCCTGCGTCAGGCCCGGGGCACTCGCTATCCGGATCCGGTCAAGGCTGCACTGGACGCGGAAGAGGCGGGCGCTGACGGCATAACCGTGCACCTGCGCGAAGACCGTCGGCACATTCAGGAGCGCGACGTGTTGCTGCTCAAGGATGTGCTGCAAACCCGCATGAACTTCGAAATGGGCGTGACCGAAGAGATGATGGCGTTTGCCGAACGCATTCGTCCGGCGCACATTTGCCTGGTACCGGAAACCCGTCAAGAGCTGACGACCGAAGGTGGTCTGGACGTGGCGGGGCAGGAAGCACGGATTAAAGCCGCGGTGGATCGTCTGTCAAAGATCGGCTGTGAAGTGTCGCTGTTCATTGATGCTGACGAGCGGCAGATCGAAGCATCCCGTCGTGTTGGTGCGCCGGCTATTGAGCTGCATACCGGCCGTTACGCCGATGCCGAGACGCCGACCGATGTGGCTGAAGAGCTCAAGCGTGTGGCGGATGGCGTGGCGTTTGGTCTGGCTCAAGGTTTGATCGTCAACGCTGGCCACGGTCTGCACTATCACAACGTTGAAGCTGTAGCGGCGATCAAAGGCATCAACGAACTGAACATCGGTCACGCGCTGGTGGCTCATGCGTTGTTCGTCGGGTTCAAGTCGGCGGTGTCTGAAATGAAAGCACTGATCCTGGCTGCCGCAAAAGCCTAAAGCCAAACACAAAACACTGTGGGAGCGAGCCTGCTCGCGATAGCGGTTTTACAGGCAACATCTTTGTTGAATGTTAAGACGCCATCGCGAGCAGGCTCGCTCCCACATTTGATTGGTGGTGGCCGTTAAAGCTGTGGGGTTTCCGGATTCGGCTTGGTCTTGTCGACCCCCGGCACATGCAGGTTGCCCTCGGCGACCTGATTGCCTTCAAGCTGCGGCTGCGTCACCCACGTCAGGATGTCGTAGTAGCGGCGGATGTTCGCCACAAAGTGAACGGGTTCGCCGCCACGGGCGTAGCCGTAACGGGTTTTGCTGAACCACTTCTTCTCGGACAGGCGCGGCAGGATCTTTTTCACGTCCAGCCACTTGTCCGGGTTCAGTCCTTCCTTGGCCGCCAGTTTGCGCGCGTCATCCAGATGACCGCTGCCAACGTTGTAGGCCGCCAGCGCAAACCATGTGCGATCCGGCTCCTGGATCGACTCATCCAGCTGATCCTTCATGTAGGCCAGGTACTTGGCGCCACCCATGATGCTTTGTTTGGGGTCCAGTCGATTGGACACACCCATGGCCTGCGCAGTGTTCTGGGTCAGCATCATCAGGCCGCGCACGCCGGTCTTCGACGTGACGGCCGCTTGCCATAGCGACTCCTGATAGCCGATCGCTGCCAGCAGGCGCCAGTCGACTTTCTCTTTCTTGGCGTACGCCTTGAAGTGCTGTTCGTATTTGGGCAGACGTTGCTGCAAGTGTTGGGCGAAGGTGGTGGCGCCCATGTAACCCAGTACATCGACGTGCCCGTAATAGCGGTCTTTCAGACGTTGCAGGGTGCCGTTTTTCTTCACCTTGTCGAGGTAGTCGTTGATCTCGTTGAGCAAGCTGTTGTCGTCGCCAGCGGCCACCGCCCAGCTCTGGTTGCTGGCATCACCGAGGTCGAAGGCCACTTGTATGTTGGGGAAGTAGACCTGGTTCATCGCGACTTCGTTTGAATCGACCAGGGTCAGGTCTATCTGACCTTCATCGACCATCCGCAGCAAGTCGACGACTTCAACGGCGTCGGACTCTTCGTATTCAATGCCGGGATACTTCTTTTTCAGCTCCGCCAATTGCTCGGCGTGGGTGCTGCCCTTGAGCACCATGATCTTCTTGCCCACCAGATCCTTCGCGTCGGTCGGCCGCGATTGGCCGTTGCGATAGATGACCTGCGGGGTGACTTCAAGATAGGAGTGGGAAAACCGCACCTGCTGTTTGCGTTTGTCGCTGCTGACCAGGCCGGCAGCAGCGATCACCGGGCCGTTGGGTTTGCCCACCTGATTAAACAGGTCGTCGAGGTTGTCGGCGGTTTCGATTTTGAGTTCCACCCCCAGATCGTCGGCGAAGCGCTTCACCAGCTCGTATTCGAAGCCGGTTTCACCGTTGCGATCCTGAAAGTAGGTGGCGGGGCTGTTACGGGTAACCACCCGCAGCACGCCATCCTCCTTTACGCGCTCCAGCGTGTTGGGTTTATCAACACAGCCACTGAGCACCAGGAAGAGTCCGGTTGCGATCAGCCATTTGGCGAACCGCGGACGCAAAGCCGTTGGGGAAAACATCTGCGCAGTATACGCAAAGGACCACGAGCGCCATATCTCGACAGCGAAGGGCTTGTCTGCTAGGCAATTGAAAACCGCTCCGGACCCCGCAGGAATGGGCCCGAGCAGCATTTTGTGACAGAAAAAATATCGCTCGGCGTGCGCCTGTTTTATGTCCGAATACCCGGCCCGACGCCCGGGTGCAGCCGCCCGTACCGTTTCGGGTGATGTCGCGGCCTGTTTAGGCTAGAATGCACGGCCTCAAAGCACACCCCTTCCCGAGGCTGTCCCGAAGATGTTGATCCTGCGCGGCGCTCCTGCCCTTTCTGCCTTTCGCCACAGCAAACTCCTTGAGCAACTGAGCCAGAAAGTTCCGGCTGTCAGTGGCTTGTATGCTGAATTCGCTCACTTCGCCGAAGTTACCGGCGTCCTGACCGGCGACGAACAGCAGGTGCTCGCGCGCCTTCTGAAGTACGGCCCAAGTGTTCCGGTACAAGAGCCGACCGGTCGTCTGTTCCTGGTGTTGCCGCGTTTCGGCACCATCTCGCCATGGTCCAGTAAAGCCAGCGACATCGCTCGCAACTGCGGCCTGACGAAAATCCAGCGCCTGGAGCGCGGCATCGCGTTCTACGTGGCCGGCCAGTTCAGCGACGCCGAAGCGCAGCTGATCTGCGATGCGCTGCACGACCGCATGACCCAGATCGTCCTCGGCAACCTTGAACAAGCCGCCGGCCTGTTCAGCCATGCCGAGCCGAAACCGCTGACTGCCATCGATGTGCTGGGTGGCGGCCGCGCCGCGCTGGAAAAAGCCAACACCGAGCTGGGCCTGGCCCTGGCCGAAGACGAGATCGACTACCTGGTCAACGCCTTCATCGGCTTGAAGCGCAACCCCCACGACATCGAACTGATGATGTTCGCCCAGGCGAACTCCGAGCACTGCCGTCACAAGATCTTCAACGCCAGTTGGGACATCGACGGTCAGAGCCAGGAAAAAAGCCTGTTCGGCATGATCAAGAACACCTACGTGATGCACAGCGAAGGCGTTCTGTCGGCTTATAAGGACAACGCTTCGGTGATCGTCGGCAACGTCGCCGGTCGTTTCTTCCCGGACCCTGAAACCCGCCAGTACGGCGCGGTGCAGGAACCGGTGCACATCCTGATGAAAGTCGAAACGCACAACCACCCAACCGCGATTGCCCCGTTCCCGGGCGCTTCCACCGGTTCCGGAGGCGAGATTCGCGACGAAGGCGCAACCGGTCGCGGTGCCAAGCCAAAGGCTGGCCTGACCGGTTTCACCGTGTCCAACCTGCAAATCCCGGGCTTCGAACAGCCGTGGGAAGTGCCGTACGGCAAGCCTGAGCGCATCGTTACCGCGCTGGACATCATGATCGAAGGCCCACTGGGTGGCGCCGCGTTCAACAACGAATTCGGTCGTCCGGCCCTGACCGGTTACTTCCGTACCTTCGAACAGTCGATCACCACCCCGCGTGGCGACGAAGTTCGCGGTTACCACAAGCCGATCATGCTGGCCGGCGGTATGGGTAACATCCGTGCCGAACACGTGCAGAAAGGCGAGATCACCGTTGGCTCCAAGCTGATCGTGCTCGGCGGCCCGGCGATGCTGATCGGCCTGGGCGGCGGCGCGGCTTCCTCCATGGCCACCGGCACCAGCTCGGCAGACCTGGACTTCGCTTCCGTACAGCGCGAAAACCCGGAAATGGAACGTCGCTGCCAGGAAGTCATCGACCGTTGCTGGCAGTTGGGCGAACACAACCCGATCAGCTTCATCCACGACGTCGGCGCGGGCGGTCTGTCCAACGCCTTCCCGGAACTGGTCAACGATGGCAACCGTGGCGGTCGCTTCGAACTGCGCAACATTCCTAACGACGAGCCGGGCATGGCCCCGCACGAAATCTGGAGTAACGAATCCCAGGAACGCTACGTTCTGGCGGTCGGTCCGGCTGACTTCGAACGCTTCCAGGCGATCTGCGAACGCGAGCGTTGCCCGTTCGCCGTCGTCGGCGAAGCCACTGCCGAGCCGCAACTGACGGTCACCGACAGTCACTTCGGCAACAGCCCGGTGGACATGCCACTCGAAGTGCTGCTGGGCAAAGCCCCGCGCATGCACCGTTCGGCCGTTCGTGAAAATGAACTGGGCGACGATTTCGATCCGTCGACGCTTGAGATTGCAGACTGCGTCGAACGCGTTCTGCATCACCCGGCCGTGGCCAGCAAAAGCTTCCTGATCACCATCGGCGACCGCACCATCACCGGCCTCGTGGCTCGTGATCAGATGGTCGGCCCGTGGCAGGTTCCGGTGGCCGACGTTGCCGTCACCGCTACCAGCTTCGACGTCTACACCGGTGAAGCCATGGCCATGGGCGAGCGCACTCCGCTGGCACTGCTGGACGCTCCAGCGTCGGGCCGTATGGCCATCGGCGAAACCCTGACCAACATCGCGGCTTCGCGCATCAACAAAATTTCCGACATCAAACTGTCGGCCAACTGGATGTCCGCTGCCGGTCACCCAGGTGAAGACGCGCGTTTGTATGACACCGTGAAAGCGGTCGGCATGGAGTTGTGCCCGGACCTCGGCATCACCATTCCGGTGGGCAAGGACTCCATGTCCATGGCCACGCGCTGGAACGACGAAGGCGTCGACAAGACCGTGACCTCGCCGATGTCCCTGATCGTGACCGGTTTCGCGCCTGTGGCTGACATCCGTCAGACCCTGACGCCGGAACTGCGCATGGACAAGGGCACCACCGACCTGATCCTGATCGACCTCGGTCGTGGTCAGAACCGCATGGGCGCTTCGATCCTGGCTCAGGTTCACGGCAAGCTCGGTTCGCAAGCGCCGGACGTCGACGATGCCGAAGACCTCAAAGCCTTCTTCGCCGTGATCCAGGGCCTCAACGCCGACGGTCACCTGCTGGCTTACCACGACCGCTCCGACGGTGGTCTGTTGACCAGCACCGTGGAAATGGCCTTCGCCGGCCATTGCGGTCTGAGCCTGAACCTCGACGGTCTGGCAGAGACTTCTGCCGACATCGCCGCGATCCTGTTCAACGAAGAACTGGGCGCCGTGATCCAGGTTCGCCAGGACGCTACTCCAGACATCCTCGCGCAGTTCAGCGCTGCCGGTCTGGGCGAGTGCGTGTCGGTGATCGGTCAGCCGATGAACAACGGCCAGATCAGCATCACCTTCAACGGCGAAACCGTGTTCGAAGGTCAGCGTCGTCTGCTGCAACGTCAGTGGGCTGAGACCAGCTACCAGATCCAGCGTCTGCGTGATAACGCCGACTGCGCAGAGCAAGAATTCAACGTGCTGCTGCAAGAAGACAACCCGGGCCTGAGCGTCAAGCTCAGCTACGACGTCAACCAGGACGTCGCCGCGCCTTACATCAAGAAAGGCATCCGCCCACAGGTTGCCGTGCTGCGTGAGCAGGGCGTCAACGGTCAGGTGGAAATGGCGGCTGCGTTCGACCGCGCCGGTTTCAACGCAATCGACGTGCACATGAGCGACATTCTGGCCGGCCGTGTCGACCTGAACGAGTTCAAAGGCCTGGTGGCGTGCGGTGGTTTCTCCTACGGCGACGTTCTCGGCGCCGGCGAAGGCTGGGCCAAGTCCGCGCTGTTCAACAGCCGTGCTCGCGATGCGTTCCAGGGCTTCTTCGAACGTACCGACAGCTTCACCCTCGGCGTGTGCAACGGTTGCCAGATGATGTCCAACCTGCACGAGCTGATCCCGGGTAGCGAGTTCTGGCCGCACTTTGTGCGTAACCGTTCCGAGCAGTTCGAAGCCCGTGTGGCGATGGTTCAGGTTCAGGAATCGAACTCGATTTTCCTGCAGGGCATGGCCGGTTCGCGTATGCCGATCGCTATTGCTCACGGTGAAGGTCATGCCGAATTCGCCAGCGAAGAAGCGTTGCTGGAAGCTGATCTGTCGGGTTGCGTGGCGATGCGTTTCGTCGACAACCACGGCAAGGTCACCGAAAACTACCCGGCCAACCCGAACGGCTCGCCGCGCGGGATCACCGGTTTGACCAGCCGCGACGGTCGCGTGACGATCATGATGCCTCACCCGGAGCGTGTGTTCCGCGCGGTGCAGAACTCGTGGCGTTCGGAAGACTGGAACGAAGACGCACCTTGGATGCGTATGTTCCGTAATGCGCGCGTCTGGGTGAACTAAGAGCGGGTAAATTAAGAGCGGGTGAACTAAGCGCTGTGTACAAGCTCAGTTTTTTTGTTCCAACCAGTCACGTCGAAGACGTGAAAAGCGCCGTATTCGCCGCCGGTGGCGGACGAATCGGCGCGTACGACCATTGCGCCTGGCAAGTGCTCGGCCGCGGCCAGTTTCGCCCGTTGGACGGCAGTCAGCCGTTCATTGGGGAAGCGGGGCAGGTCGAGCAGGTTGAGGAATGGAAGGTTGAGCTTGTGGTCAGTGATGAGTTGATTCGGGCGGTGGTGGAGGCTCTGAAGCAGAGTCATCCCTACGAGACGCCGGCTTATGAGGTGTGGCGGTTGGAGGAACTTTGATCTGCCTGCCGCTGAAATGAGAAACCCGCTGATGAAGATCAGCGGGTTTTTTTTGCCCGGGATTTGGACTGATGTACACAACTCAAACTGTGGGAGCTGGCTTGCCTTCGATGATGGCCTAATAGCCGTTTTCGTCGAGGTGTGGATACTATTCTTGCGGTAACGGCTACATCGTTCGATGAAATATCCGACAACCTTTTCAGGTTGTCCGTCGGAAGTCTCAAGTCCAGCCTTTGTCCATCACAAACACTTCAATCCACTTGAGGTTCAACGATGGAATTGCCGGACGCAATTACTCCCTGGGTTAACTCGAACACCGCGCTTGGGCAGGCGCTAATTTCGATGTTCAAATCAGTCGAACTGGAGCTAGTCGGTGAATGCGCAGAGCCAGGGGCGGTCAAGGTTGTTGTGTTCGGAGGGTGCGCCGTCCACCTCTACACTCATCACCGCGTGTCAACTGATGTTGATGCTGAGATCTATTATGCAAATCTTCCGCAGGGTCTTCACTTACAGACCTTGCTCGCAGAAGTACCTGAACAATTCGTTGATGAGCAATCCGGCCGGTTAATGGAGCTGAACTACGACCTTCAGTACAACACCAGCTTCGGTCCCATTCATGAAGACTACTGGGAACGTAGTCTTCCTCTTGCAGATTTCTCCGTAGAGTCGCCGCTGCATGTCCATATTGCTGCTCCTGTCGACATCGCAATATCCAAACTAGGTAGAGCGACAGACCAGGATATCGGCGACGTCATGGCGCTGCTCCGGGCGGGTTTCATACTGACCACTGAACTCCGTCGTCTGGCATTGCAGGCAATTGATGTATATGTTGGCAACAAAGAGCCACCGACGTCCGTTCTCACTAACATATTGCAAGATTACCTGGAGACTACAGATGGCGACGCCCCTTAGCGGCCACGTCCTCTCATCCGCCTTGGACACCTTGGTCAAAAAACCGTTGAATCAAGCAGATGACGCTGCGTTGGTGCGCGCAGCTAAAGTTGTCTGGTATTCGGAGGATGATCTTGTGAGTGAAGTCGAAGCCTTCCTGAGCCTTCACTCTGACGAGCTCGAAGTTCGCCGCGCAGGTTATTTGCTTGAGCGGTTCACGCGTTTTGCATGTGTTTCTGATAGCCGTGTATTGGAAACCTTCTGGGCTCTTAAGCTTTTTTTACGCTCTACGTCCAGACTGGAAGTGAGGTCGGAGGTAGCGACTGTTCCGCTTCGCAAGCGTCGCGATGAACTCGCGGCTTCTTGGGGACTGAGTGAGGGGCTTGGCCTGAAGGCTCAGACCCTCATGCCTTTCCAGACTCGACATTACGAAGCTGAGCAGCACGCCACGTCTGCTTGAACTCATCCAATGCCTCATCGCGCGCAGGCTCGCTCCTGCATTGGTTCTATGTACGCCAATCCAATGTGGAAGCTGGCTTGCCTGCGAAGACTGACTATCAGGCACCCACAATTTAAACCTTGGCACTCACCTCACTGCGATTCACCAATGCCTCCAGTGCATCATTCAAACTCGATGCCTTGTCGCCAATCAGCAGATGCCAAATCCCTCCCTCCAACTGACTGACGCCCTGGCAACCCAACGCCTTCAGATCACATTCCGACACTGCTTTGCCGTCCGCCAGTTGCAATCGAATCCGGGTCATGGCGATGCAGTCCATCTGCAACACGTTCTCGCCGCCGCCCAACGCATTCAGCCATTGCTGCGCTTCCAGCGGCGCCACCGCAGCTAGTTTCGGCGCATCGATCACCGCAGCGGGGGAGGAAATGATCGCGCGCCCCAACGCAGGCATCGCCAAGCGAATCTCATCGGCAATGCTGTCTGCCATCGGCCCGACCACCACCTGCAAACTCCCACCCTTGCCCGGACGCACCACCGCCATCGCCCCCAGCGCTTTCAATTCCGCATCGTTCGCCTTGTTGCGATCCACCATGTCCAGCCGCAACCGAGTGGTGCAGGCACCCACGGTGATCAAATTCTGCGCACCCCCCAGCGCCTTGATGTAAGCGCCTGCCCGTTCGCTGTCGGCGACGACGACTTTGTCACCCGTTGGAATGTCTTCACGCCCTGGGGTCTTGAGGTTGAAGCGGCGAATGCAGAAATCGAACACCACGTAGTAGATCACCGCATACGCCAGGCCGACCGGGACCATCAACCAGCCGTTGGTGGATTTCCCCCAGCCGAGAATCATGTCGATCAAACCACCGGAAAACGTAAACCCGAGGTGAATGTTCAGCAGGTTGGTGATCGCCATCGACAGGCCCGTCAGCAACGCATGCACCAGGTAAAGCAGCGGCGCGAGGAACATGAAGGCGAATTCGATCGGCTCAGTCACACCCGTTAAAAACGACGTCAGCGCCATCGACAGAAAGATCCCGCCCATGACCTTGCGGCGCTCCGGCGAAGCATTGCGGTACATCGCCAGGCACGCGGCGGGCAGACCGAAGATCATCACCGGGAACATGCCGGTCATGAACTGGCCGCCCTTCGGGTCACCGGCGAAGTAGCGCGACAAGTCACCGGTGACGATGGCGCCGGTGGTCGGATCAGTGAAGTTGCCGAAGACGAACCACGCCATGTTGTTGAGGATGTGGTGCAGCCCGGTGACGATCAGCAGGCGGTTGAAAACGCCAAAGACGAACGCGCCGAAGCTGCCGCTCTCCATCATCAACGTGCCGAAGCTGTTGATGCCTTGTTGGATGGGCGGCCAGATCAAGCCGAAGATGACGCCCAGGCCGACGGCGGCGAACCCGGTGACAATCGGCACGAAGCGCCGGCCGCCAAAGAATGCCAGGTACTCCGGCAGTTTGATGTCCTTGAAACGGTTGTACAGCGCGCCCGCCATCAAGCCGCTGACGATCCCGGCGAGCATGCCCATGTTGATGCTCGCGTCGAGCACCTTGAGGGTGGAGATCATCACCAGGTAGCCAATGACTCCGGCCAGGCCTGCGGTGCCGTTGTTGTCCTTGGCGAAACCGACGGCGATGCCGATGGCGAAGATCATTGCCAGATTAGCGAAGATCACTTGGCCGGCGTCGTGGATGATCGCGATGTTCAGCAGGTCGGTGTCGCCCAGGCGCAGCAACAGGCCGGCGATCGGCAGGATCGCAATCGGCAGCATCAGCGCGCGGCCGAGGCGTTGCAGGCCTTCGATGAAGTAGTGGTACATGGCGGTTCTCCCTGTGTTCTTTTTGTTATAGCGCTGTTGTTGTTCAGCTCAGAGGCCATTGCTGGTGACAGGCGTGACGCACCGCAGCGGCACTGCTCAACTTGAGCAGGTCCTGGCAGATGCGTCGGCATTCGGCGGCGTCGAGATGACGGACGCGGTCTTTGATTTCACCGATCTGCACCGGGCTGACCGACAGCTCGCTGACGCCAAGGCCAATCAGTACCGGCGTGGCCAGCGGATCGGAGGCGAGCGCGCCGCAGACACCGACCCAACGGTTATGCACCGCCGCACCGGCGCAGGTCTGGGCGATCAGCCGCAGCAGCGCCGGGTGCATGGCGTCTACCCGCGAAGCGAGGCCGGCGTGGTCGCGGTCCATGGCCAGGGTGTATTGCGACAAGTCGTTGGTGCCGATCGACAGGAAGTCCGCGTGTTCGGCCAGTTGCTCGGCCAGCAGTGCGGCGGCGGGGACTTCGATCATCACGCCTAACTCAGGGCGTTCACTCACACCGAGTTCAGTGCACAACGCGTCGAGACGCTGGCGGACGTGCAGCAACTCATCGACTTCAGTCACCATCGGCAGCAGGATCCGGCAACGCGACAGCGGATGGACGTGCAGCAGGGCGCGCAATTGCTGATCGAGGATTTCCGGACGGACCTGAGCCAGGCGAATGCCGCGCAGACCCAGCACAGGATTGGCTTCAGCCGGCAGCGGCAAATAGTCGAGTTGTTTGTCTCCGCCAACGTCGATGGTGCGAATGATCACCGACTTGTCGCCGATGGCGTCGAGCACGGCTTGATAAGCAGTGCGCTGTTCCTCTTCGTCCGGTGCGGTGTTGCGGTCGACGAAGAGAAACTCGGTACGCAGCAAGCCGACGCCGTCTGCACCATTGGCCAAGGCATCAGCCGCTTCAGCGCTGGAGGCCACATTGGCGGCGACTTCAATCTGCAAGCCGTCGAGCGTCAGCGCCGGGGTGTGAGCCTGAGCCTGTTGTTCGGCGCGACGCTGTTGATGATCGAGTTGCGCTTGATGCACTTCGGCCAAACGTTCGGCACTTGGCTTCAGTTCGAGACGACCGCCATCGGCATCCAGCACGACCGCTTGGCCTTGCTGCTGATCCAGCAGCGTAGAACCCAGCGCGACCATGCACGGCAGACCTTTGCCGCGAGCGAGAATCGCCACGTGGGAAGTCGCGCCACCCTCGGCCATGCACAACCCGGCAGCACCTTGCTGACTGAGTTGCAGCAGATCGGACGGGGTCAGTTCATGCGCGGCGACGATGGCGCCGGCCGGCACGTCGTAGTGCCAGGCTTCGCCGAGCAGGACGCGCAGCACGCGTTGTTTGAGGTCGCGCAGATCATTGGCGCGCTCGGCCAACAACGGGCTGCCGAGTTGCTGGAGCACCTCGCACTGCACGTCGATCGATTGGCTCCAGGCGTGGGTTGCGGCCATGCCCTGATCGATGGAGGTGTTGGCTGCGTTCAGCAGCGCCGGGTCTTCGAGCAGGGCGAGGTGTGCGGCGAAGATCGCTTCTTCGTCGGTGTTTTTATGTTTCCTTGCTTGGGCCAGCGTGTGGTTGATTTCACCGCGTACAACGGTCAGCGCGGTGTCGAGGGTTTGCAGTTGTTGCTCGGGAACATGGTTGCCGGCGTCCACCGGCAGGCTGATGGCGCTCAAGCGGAACAATGGCCCGCCAACCAAACCGGGAGCTGCACAAACACCGTGCAGCACGCCCGCTTCGGCCGCTCGAGTGCGTCGGGCAATCGGTGTCGGCGCGGCGGCGTGGCTGTCTTCGGCCAGCGCTGTGGATAACGCGATCAGCAGCGCTTGCAACGCAGCTTCGGCGTCCGGCCCCTGGCAGCTGACCTGAACCTCATCCTGTTCGCCGACTGCCAAACCCATCAAGCCGATCAAGCTGTCGCAGGTCGCCGATTTGCCAGCGAAGTGCAGCTGCGATTGGCTCTTGAAACCTTGCGCTGTCTGGCGAATCAGCGCTGCAGGGCGAGCATGCAAACCGCCGCGATGGGCGATGCGAACGTAGCCATGCATCTCTTCCCCGCAGAGCTCCGCTTCAGCCTGCGCGCCCGACGCGTGCCGACGAATGATGTGCAGCAATGGCTCGCCAACTTTCACCGACTTCAGCGTGATCGGTCGCGCCTGAAAGTCCTGGCTGTTGGTCAGGATCATCAGGCTGACCAGGCTTTTGCAGTGCTGCGCGACCTTGTCCAGATCGTAGCGCAACAGCGGCTGGCCGTTGCTGACCCGCGCACCTTCCTTGACCAGCATCGAGAAGCCTTGGCCCTGCAACTCGACCGTGTCGAGGCCCAGGTGCAGCAGCAATTCGGCACCGTTGTCGGCACGCAAGGTGATGGCATGGCCGGTGCGTGCGACGTGCACCACGACGCCGGCGCACGGGGCGTGGAGGGTGTCGTTCAGCGGATCGATGGCGATCCCGTCGCCCATGGCGCCGCTGGCGAACACCGGGTCAGGGACCTTGGCGAGCGTGAGCACCGGGCCGCTGAGCGGGGCGCTGAGGGTCAGCTCTTTATTATTGTTGTGCATGGCTCGGTCTCATCAGTAAAAACTACGGTTCGGATCAACTCGCCCTGCACGGATTAACGGGGGTATTCATCCGCCGGTAAATAGGGATAGATTCCAATCGGTTCAGTGGGTGCGGGTCACTTTGCTCAAGTGCCGTGGCTGGTCCGGGTCCATGCCTCGGGCGACGGCCAAACCGGCGGCCATGACGTAGAAACTCTGGATCGCCAGAATCGGGTCGAGGGCCGGGTGCTCGGCGCGGGTCAGGGTGAGGTCGCGTTCGGCAATGTCATCCGGTGCGGCCAGCAATACGCGAGCACCGCGCTGGCGCATGTCGGCGGCGAGGCTCAGCAAGCCGGCCTGCTCGGCCCCGCGTGGGGCGAAGATCAGCAGTGGATAATTTTCATCGATCAACGCCATCGGACCGTGACGGACCTCGGCGCTGCTGAAGGCTTCAGCCTGGATCGCCGAGGTTTCCTTGAATTTCAACGCGGCTTCCTGGGCGATGGCGAAACCGGCGCCACGGCCGATCACCATCAGGCGCTGGCAATCACGCAGGGCATCGATGGCCAGGCTCCAATCCTGTTTCGCCGCCTCGCGCAAACCTTCCGGCAGTGCGAGGCCGGCCTCCAGCAATTGCGTGTCCTCTTTCCAATGGGCGATCAGACGGGCGCTGGCGCTGAGGGTGGCAATAAAACTCTTGGTCGCCGCGACGCTGTTTTCGGTGCCAGCACACAGCGGCAAGCTGAACTCACACGCGGCCTCCAGCGGTGAACTCTCGGCGTTGACCATCGAGATGCTCAGGGCGCCGCGCTTGCGCAGCAGACGCATGCTGTTCACCAGATCGGGACTTTGCCCGGACTGCGAAAAGGCGAACGCCACTTGGCCGCTGACCTTCAACGGCGCTTGCAGCATGGTCACCACCGACATCGGCAACGACGCCACCGGGAAGCCCAATTGCTGCATGGTCAGGTAGGCGAAGTAACTGGCGGCATTATCGGAGCTGCCGCGAGCGACGGTCATCACCACCTGCGGCGGCTGACGGCGCAGGCGCCCGGCGATCTCGATCATCTGCGGGTCGAGTTGCTGCAATTGGGCTTGCACGGCCTCGAACGAGGACAGCGCCTCTTCAAGCATTTTTGAAGTCAATGTCTTCTCCTTCGACCATGACGGCGGTCAGTGTGAGTGAGCGATCGAGCCGTACGCAGTCGGCCCAGCTGCCGGGTTGCAGGCGGCCGCGTTCGTTGAGGCCGAGGTAGTCGGCGGGGAATTGCGAAAGACGTTGCGAGGCTCCGGCGATGGGCAAACCGATCTTCACCAGATTGCGCAGGGCCTGATCCATGGTCAGGGTGCTGCCGGCCAGCGTGCCGTCGGTCAAGCGCACACCGCCCAGGCATTTGGTCACGGTGTGGCTGCCGAGCTTGTACTCACCGTCGGGCATACCCGCTGCGGCGGTCGAATCGGTGACGCAATACAGGCACGGGATTGAGCGCAGGGCCACACGGATGGCGCCGGGGTGCACGTGCAGCAAGTCTGGAATCAGCTCGGCGTATTTGGCGTGAGCCAGTGCCGCGCCGACAATGCCTGGCTCGCGGTGATGCAGCGGGCTCATGGCGTTGTAGAGGTGGGTGAAGCTGCTGGCGCCGGCGTTCAGCGCGGCAACGCCTTCCTCGTAACTGCCGAGGGTGTGGCCGATTTGCATGCGCACACCGCGAGCGCTGAGGTCGCGGATCAAGGCGTCGTGACCGGCGATTTCCGGGGCGATGGTGATCACCCGGATCGGCGCCAGTGCCAGGTATTCTTCGACTTCGGCCATCAATGCGGTGTGGGCGAAATTCGGTTGGGCGCCGAGTTTGCCGGGGTTGATGTACGGGCCTTCGAGGTGCACGCCGAGGACTCGGGCGCTGCCTTTCGGGCGCTGTTCGCAATATTTGCCAACGGCTTTGAGCACGCTGGAAATTTCCGCAGGCGGCGCGGTCATGGTGGTCGCCAGCAGCGAGGTCGTGCCGAAACGCACGTGGGTTTTGGTGATGGTCTCGAAGGCTGGCGCACCTTCCATGATGTCTTTGCCGCCGCCGCCGTGAACGTGCAGGTCGATGAAACCCGGCAGCAGGTAAGGCAGGTCGTTGTCGGCCGGATCGCACGGTTGGCCTTCGATCGACACGACCTTGCCGTGTTCGTGAATCAGCCGGCCGCGAACCCAGCCGTGGGCGGTGAGGATATTGTCTTCGGACATGATCGGTTCTCAGTCTTGGCGGCGAAGCTCTTTATCGACGAAGCTCGGCGACAAAGTCGTAGTAGTCGTTGCGGCAATAGGTGTCGGTGACTTCGATCGGCGTGTTGTCTTCCAGGTAACCGACCCGGGTCATCAGCAGCATGGCGGTGCCGGGGGCGATGCCCACCAGGGCGGCGAATTCGTCCGAGGCGTTGATCGCCTGAATGTGCTGCAGGGCACGGACGATCGGCTTGCCGATGCCGTCGAGGTATTCGTACAGGGAGTCGCCCACCGCTTGCGGCTTGGGAATGATCGAGGCGGGCAGGGTGCTCATCTCGATTGCCATCACCGTGTCGTCGGCTTTACGCAGGCGCTTGAGCCGGGCGACCTTATCGTTCGGCGAGAGGCCCAGGCGAATCAGTTCTTCGTGGGTCGGCGGAGTGATTTCACGCTCCAGCCATTGCGAGCCGGGGACGAAGCCTTTCAGGCGCAGCATCTCGCTGAAACCCGAGAGGCGCGACAGCGGTTGTTCCAGGCGCGGGGTGATGAAGGTGCCGGAACCCTGGTTGCGGCGAATCAGGCCTTGTTCGAACAGAACTTCCAGTGCCTTGCGGGCGGTGACGCGGGAGATGCCCAGCAGCTCGCTGAGGTTGCGCTCTGACGGCATGGCCTGTTCGGCTTTCCACTGGCCGGCATGGATCGCCGCTTCCAGATTGCGCGCCAGTTGCAGGTACAACGGCGTGGGCTGGGTGTCGTCAGGGCGTAGGGCCTGGAGGTCATTCATGTAGGTTTGGTCCGATGCGGATATAGGATTGTTGTCGCCCGGTGGTGGGGTGAAACCTAATACCACTTGAATACCATGTCAATGAGACCACTTTGCTGTTGGCACGGGAAAGCCGGCCCTTATTGATGGGCAATAGGGTTGCTGGTTTTAAGTGGTATTAGCGGTGGGGGTTTTGAGCGCAAAGATCGCAGCTTGCGGCAGCTCTTACACAGGGAATTGGTATTCACCCGGTAGGCGCTGCCGCAGGCTGCGATCTTTGGAATTTATTTGTTGATGCCGACCGAAGGTAGCGGCCAGAACATAATGTTGGAGCCCACTCGATCCCTTGTGGTGAGGGGATTTATCGGAACGCCGCACCGCCCCGTTCGGCTGCGAAGCAGTCGCAAACTCAGGCGGCGCGGTGGGCCTGACACAATGCAATTGCAGGTTTCAGCGCTGCTTCGCAGCGCAACGGGGATAAATCCCCTCGCCACAGAAGCCCATCACCAGTCTGGAAAAGTCTTTCATCCGTCCGGGAAGCTTGAGATTACGGGCGGATTTCGATCATCGTGCCGTCCGGCACCAAACCCCAAACCTCGCGCATGTCCATATTGCGCATGGCAATGCAGCCGTCGGTCCAGTCCAGCGTGTGGAACAGGTCTTCGGGGTTTTCTTCAGTGTCCGGGGTGCCGTGGATCATGATCATGCCACCGGGTTCGACGCCTTCACGTCGGGAGCGTACGGAGTCACTGATGTTCGGGTAGGAGATGTGCATCGCCAGATTGAAACGGTCACTGACCTTGCGCCAGTCCAGCCAGTAAAAACCTTCTGGCGTGCGTTTGTCGCCTTCCATGAGTTTCGGGCCGATGGGTCTTTTTCCCAATGAGATGCGATAGGTCTTGATCGGCTTGCCGTCATTGATCAATTGCAATTGGTGAGCGGACTTAAGCACCAGAACTTTTTCGATGACTTTGCCGTCCAGCGTTTCCGCAACGGAAGCCTGGGAGACAGCGACGAACGCCAAGCAAAACAGGGCAAGCAACCAGCGCATTGAAACGATATCCCTAAAAGGTGTCGCGACTATTAAGTTATAGGTGATTTTAGAGCCAGGAGCTTTATGTATTGGCAGGCTGAGCAAGTGGCGGAATCGACTCGGACCGCACAGGGTAGACCTCGGTCCGCCGGTCAGCAAAGAAGCATTCTAAGGTACGGCCCACTGTGCGGAAAGCCAACTCGGACCACGGGATGTCGGCTTCGTCGAAAAGCGCCACTTCCAGGCTCTCGGGGCCGGCGGCAAAGTCCAGGTCCACCAGCTCGGCGCGAAAGAACACATGCACCTGACTGATGTGCGGCACGTCGATCAACGTATAGATGGTCAGGTTACGCACCCGCGCGCAGGCTTCTTCGGCCGTCTCGCGAATGGCCGCCTGTTCGATGGTTTCCCCGTTTTCCATGAAGCCGGCGGGCAGGGTCCAATAACCGAGCCGAGGCTCGATGGCGCGTCGGCACAGCAAGACCTTGGAGCCCCAGGTCGCCACGCAACCGGCGACGATATTGGGGTTCTGGTAGTGAATCGCCTGACAGCTGTCACAGACAAAACGCAGGCGCGAATCGCCTTCTGGAATGCGCTGGGTCACCGGGTTGCCGCACTGACTGCAAAATTTCATGCTTGGGTTCCTGAATGCTGCGCCTATCTTGGCGTGCGGCGGTGTCTGTCGGCAAGTTGTCGTTTAGCGACATGCAGTGGTTATGGGGTTGGGCGGCCGGTTCGATTGGTGCATGATGCGAGATAGAGAACAAATCGAGAAGACTCATGCTGGACGAGCTACTTCACCGAGTAAGCAATCACACCCCAAGCACACTGGAAACCGATAAGCGTTTCCCCGAAGCCGCTGTGCTGGTGCCCATTACCCGCAGCGACGAGCCGGAACTGGTTCTGACCCTGCGCGCCAGCGGGCTCTCGACCCATGGCGGCGAAGTCGCCTTTCCCGGCGGGCGACGCGACCCTGAAGACCCGGACCTTATTTTCACCGCCCTGCGCGAAGCCGAAGAAGAAATCGGCCTGCCGCCGGGGCTGGTCGAAGTGATCGGCCCGCTGAGCCCGTTGATCTCCCTGCACGGCATCAAGGTCACACCCTATGTCGGTGTGATTCCGGACTTTGTCGAGTACCTGGCCAACGATGCCGAGATTGCCGCCGTCTTCAGCGTACCGCTTGAGTTCTTCCGCAAGGATCCGCGCGAGCACACCCATCGAATCGATTACCAGGGCCGCAGTTGGTACGTGCCGAGCTATCGTTACGGCGAATACAAGATCTGGGGCCTGACGGCGATTATGATCGTCGAGTTGATCAACCTGCTCTATGACGCCAAAATCAGCCTGCACCAGCCACCCAAGACGTTTATCAACACCTGAAGCCATCGCCCGTATGGCGTGAACCCCGCTTTTTGCAAGTGAGCCTGCCTGGCCTTGAGGACAATAAGATGAAATATCGCCTGGGCGACGCCCGCGTCGAAACCCATCCGCAGAGCTGGGTCGCACCCAATGCCGTGCTGGTGGGTAAGGTCAAACTGGAAGAGGGCGCCAACGTCTGGTTCAACGCTGTGCTGCGTGGCGACAACGAACTGATCCTGATCGGCAAGAACAGCAACGTCCAGGATGGCACGGTGATGCACACCGACATGGGGTACCCGCTGACCATCGGCACCGGCGTGACTATTGGCCATAACGCCATGCTTCATGGCTGCACGGTGGGCGATTACAGCTTGATCGGGATTAACGCGGTGATCCTCAACGGCGCGAAAATCGGCAAGAACTGCATCATCGGCGCCAACTCACTGATTGGGGAAGGCAAAGAGATTCCAGACGGTTCGCTGGTCATGGGTTCCCCCGGCAAAGTGGTGCGCGAGCTGACCGAGCCGCAGAAGAAAATGCTGGAGGCCAGCGCTGCTCACTATGTGCATAACTCGCAACGTTATGCCCGCGATCTGGTTGAGCAGGAAGAATGAGCGCCACAGAACGGCCGGTGCTATCGCCCTGCGTGAACATTTGCGCGCTGGACGAGGACGATATTTGCACCGGGTGTCAGCGCACAGTGGAAGAGATCACGCGCTGGAGCCGGATGGACAACGAAGAGCGGCGCAAGGTGTTGGGGTTGTGTCATGAGCGGGCCAAGTCCAGCGGGATACTCTGGATGATCGGGGGGAAATCCGATATTTGAGGTGCCGCTATCGCGAGCAAGCTTTGCTCCTACGGGCTCGGGGGATTACGCGATGATGTGATCGACACAAAACCGTAGGAGCATGGCTTGCCCGCGATTGCGTCATTACAGACGCCGCACTCTACCTTGGCCCAACCCGGTCCCTGAAGTACCCTGTGCACCAAATTGACAGGTTTCCTACTTGCCCATGCTCTTCCTGATCGCCTACATCAGCAGCGTCGTGCTGATCAACTACGCCTTTTCCACCGCTCCGCACCTGGACATCATCTGGTCAGCCTGGGGTGGTTTGGTGTTCGTTTTGCGCGATATGGTGCAAACCCGTTTCGGCCATGGCGCGATCGCGGCGATGCTGGCAGCGCTGGTGTTGTCCTACGTGACGTCCGATCCCTCCATCGCCCTGGCCAGCGCCACGGCGTTTGCGGTGTCCGAATGCATCGATTGGCTGGTGTTCAGCGTCACCAAGCGTCCCTTGCACGACCGCCTGTGGATAAGTTCAGCCCTGAGCATTCCTCTCGATACCTTTATCTTCTTCGGCATGATCGATGCGTTCACCCCGGCCGTGATCCTCACCGCCATGGGCTCGAAGTTCGCCGGCGTGACCATTGTGTGGATCGCAATGGCCTGGCGTCTGCGCAAGAACGCGATTCCCGGTTAAAGCCAAACCCCTCGGTTCATGTAAAATGCCGCGCTTTCTCCCCATGGGAAGCGCGCCAGGCGTCGCGTCCCTCGATGATCCGCTTCTTGAGGACCTGAGATGACCCGTATCGGAACTCCATTGTCGCCAACCGCGACCCGCGTATTGCTGTGTGGCTGTGGCGAGTTGGGCAAGGAAGTGGTGATCGAGCTGCAACGCCTGGGCGTTGAAGTGATTGCCGTGGATCGCTACGCCAACGCGCCGGCCATGCAAGTCGCGCATCGCAGCCATGTGATCAACATGCTCGACGGCGCCGCCCTGCGTGCGGTGATCGAAGCCGAAAAGCCGCATTTCATCGTGCCGGAAATCGAAGCCATTGCCACCGCGACCCTCGTGGAGCTGGAAGCCGAAGGCTTCACCGTGATCCCGACCGCTCGCGCCGCGCAGTTGACCATGAACCGTGAAGGCATCCGTCGCCTGGCCGCCGAAGAGCTGGACCTGCCGACCTCGCCGTACCACTTTGCCGATACCTTCGAGGATTACAGCAAGGCTGTCGAAGACCTCGGTTTTCCCTGTGTGGTTAAACCGGTGATGAGCTCGTCGGGCAAAGGCCAGAGCCTGCTGCGTAGCGTCGATGACGTGCAGAAAGCCTGGGATTACGCTCAAGAGGGCGGCCGTGCCGGTAAAGGCCGCGTGATCATCGAAGGCTTTATCGACTTTGACTACGAAATCACCCTGTTGACCGTGCGCCACGTTGGCGGCACTACGTTCTGTGCGCCAGTCGGCCACCGCCAGGAGAAGGGCGACTATCAGGAATCCTGGCAGCCACAAGCCATGAGCCCGATTGCCCTGGCCGAATCCGAGCGCGTTGCCAAAGCCGTCACTGAAGCCTTGGGTGGCCGTGGGCTGTTTGGTGTCGAGCTGTTCATCAAAGGCGATCAAGTCTGGTTCAGCGAAGTCTCGCCGCGTCCACATGACACCGGTCTGGTGACGTTGATTTCCCAGGACCTGTCGCAGTTCGCGCTCCACGCACGGGCGATTCTGGGCCTGCCGATTCCATTGATCCGTCAGTTCGGTCCATCGGCTTCGGCGGTGATTCTGGTGGAAGGGCAGTCCACACAAACCGCATTCGCCAATTTGGGCGCTGCGTTGAGCGAGCCGGATACGGCGTTGCGTCTGTTCGGCAAGCCTGAGGTGAATGGTCAGCGTCGGATGGGTGTGGCGTTGGCCCGTGATGAGTCGATTGACGCGGCTCGTGCTAAAGCGACCCGCGCTTCTCAGGCTGTCGTGGTCGAGCTGTAAACCGAGGCGCGGCTATCGCGAGCAGGCTCACTCCCACAGAGGGCGCGTTCTTTCTGACAGAACGCGGTCACTGTGGGAGTGAGCCTGCTCGCGATGCTCTTGCTTTTTAAGCCACTCGATTCAGATCGTTATTGCGCGTTTCCTTCAGGCACAGCACAGCAATCAAGCTCAGCACCGCCGCCCCCGACACATACCCGCCGACATAACTCAAACCACCCATCGCCACCAGCTTCTGTGCGAAGAACGGCGCCGCCGAGGCCCCGACAATACCGCCCAGGTTGTAGGCCGCTGACGCACCGGTATAACGCACGCGGGTTGGAAACAGCTCCGGCAGCAGCGCGCCCATCGGCGCAAACGTCACGCCCATCAGAAACAGCTCGATGCACAGGAACAGCGCCACGCCCCAGGTCGAACCTTGGGTCAGCAGCGGCTCCATCAGGAAGCCGGACAGAATCGCCAGCACACCGCCGATGATCAGCACCGGTTTGCGCCCGTATCGATCACTGGCCCAGGCCGACAGCGGCGTAGCGGCGGCCATGAACAGCACGGCGAAGCACAGCAGCGCGAGGAAGGTCTCGCGGGTGTAGCCGAGCGTCGACACGCCATAGCTCAGCGAAAATACCGTCGAGATATAGAACAGCGCGTAGCACACCACCATCGATCCGGCACCCAGCAGCATCGGCGCCCAATATTGGCTGAACAACTCGACCAGCGGGATTTTTACCCGCTCCTGGCGAGCCATTGCGTTGGCAAACACCGGGGTTTCGTGAAGCTTGAGACGCACGTACAGACCCACCATTACCAGCACGGCACTGAGCAGGAACGGAATCCGCCAGCCCCACGAACGGAACTGCTCGTCGTTCAGGGTCATGGCCAGCGTAAGAAACAGCCCATTGGCCGCGAGGAATCCGATCGAGGGGCCAAGCTGCGGGAACATGCCGAACCAGGCGCGTTTGCCCTTCGGCGCATTCTCCGTCGCCAGCAGCGCTGCACCGCCCCATTCGCCGCCGAGTCCCAGGCCCTGGCCGAAGCGCAGCACGCAGAGCAGGATCGGCGCCCAGGCCCCGATGCTGTCGTAACCCGGTAGTACGCCGATCAGCGTGGTGCACACGCCCATCAACAGCAGCGAGGCAACCAGCGTCGACTTGCGCCCGATGCGGTCACCAAAGTGGCCGAAAAGCGCTGAGCCCAGCGGTCGAGCCAGGAAAGCGATGCCGAAGGTGAGGAACGCCGAGAGCATCTGGGCTGTGCCGGAGGTCTGCGGAAAAAATACCGGACCGATCACCAACGCAGCGGCAGTGGCATAGACGTAGAAGTCGTAGAATTCGATGGCCGTGCCGATGAAACTCGCGGTCGCCACGCGGGTGGCGGAGTTCGTCGGCTGCGCAGGCGCGGTGTCGTTATAAGTCGTGCTGGTCGTCATGCGGTTATCCCTGACAGTCATGTGCCCCAGTGGAGCGAATTATTATGGTCGAACACCCAGGGATGTGGGTTTGATGCGGGGTGCGGGTAGCACGGGGGTATGGCGGGGCTTGGGTAAGCTGGGATGATTATAGGAAGGAGGCTAACGATCGAACAAGGGGCCAAGCGCTGGCGATGACAACAAGTGGATAAGGCTGGTAATGCCAACAGGTGGACAAGGCTGGCAATGCAATTGTGGTGAGGGGATTTATCCCCTTGCCACAGGTAAATCCCACTTCACAGGTAAATCCCCTCAGCGCAGGGAAGGTGCCACGGTTTAAATTACTGCTGGAACCGAGCTGGTATGCCAGATCAAAACCCGCGTGACCCGATTATCTTCCGTCTCCAGAATCTCCAGCCGATAACGCCCGATCTTCAGGCATACCGCACTGTCCGGAATCGTTTCCAGCGCCTCGGTCACCAACCCGTTGAGGGTTTTCGGACCGTCGCTCGGCAAGTGCCAGCCCAGGCTCTTGTTTAGTTCGCGAATCGACGCCGCCCCTTCGATCACCAGGCGGCCATCGGCCTGTGGGTGGATGTGCGGGTTATCCAGGCTGTGCTGGCTTTCGAACTCGCCGACGATTTCTTCGAGGATGTCTTCCAGCGTCACGACACCGAGCACTTCGCCATACTCGTCGACCACCATGCCCAGGCGTCGCTGTTGTTTGTGGAAATTCAACAGCTGCAGTTGCAGCGGAGTGCTTTCCGGCACGAAGTAGGGGTCGTGACAGGCTGCAAGCAGTGCCTCACGGGTCAGGCTGGCGTCAGACAGCAGATGGCGGATCTGCCGGGTATTGAGCACTGCCTCGACCTGGTTGATGTCGCTGTGGAAAACCGGCAAGCGTGTGCGTTTGTTGGCGCGAAGCTGCTCAATGATTTCCTCGAGGGAGTCGTCCAGATTGACCCCGTCGACGTCACTGCGTGGCACCAGAATGTCGTTGACCGTGATGTTGTCCAGCGCATGGATGCCTGACAGCGGGTGTGGGCGGCAGGCGGCGTGTTCGTGATCGTCGTGCCGATGGTTCGGGGCCTCGTCTTCGCTCTGCTGCACAACTTTGACTTTGCGGGCGAACGGTCGCATCAGCAGCTGGCTTATGCCATTGAGCAACCAGGCGGCGGGATAGATGATTTTCAGTGGCGCGCCCAGCAAGGTGTTGCCCAGGGCCAGGACGGCGTCCGGATAACGCACGGCGATGGTACGCGGCAGGTAGTCGGCGAACACCAGAAGCACGGCGCCAGCCCCCAGGCAGGCCACCCATGGACCGTTTTCCGCCCAAGTGAAAATCGCCAGCAAGGTGCTGATGACCACGACCAGTGCGCGGCACAGGGTGTTGCAGAGGATCAGGCTGTTGAGCGAAAAGCTCAGTTTTGCCACCGGCTTGTCGCTCGAGCGCGAAGCTGTCCGCTGGGCGAGCAAGTGCTGTTGCGCAGCTTCGATGGCGGTAAACAGCCCCGACCATAAAATCAGCAGGGCCACTACCGCGAGCATCGGCCCTATGGGCAAGTCGTCCATTAATGCCGCCCGTCAGATATGCAGGATGTATTCACGAACCAGCTTACTGCCGAAATAAGCCAGCATCAGCAGGCAGAAACCGGCGAGGGTCCAGCGAATGGCCTTGTGGCCGCGCCAGCCGAGGCGATTACGGCCCCATAGCAGCACGCTGAAGACGATCCAGGCCAGGCATGCCAGCAAGGTTTTGTGCACCAGGTGCTGGGCGAAAAGGTTGTCAACGAACAGCCAGCCGGAGATCAACGACAGCGACAGCAGGGTCCAGCCGGCCCAGAGGAAACCGAACAGCAGGCTTTCCATGGTTTGCAGCGGCGGGAAGTTCTTGATCAGGCCCGACGGGTGTTTGTGCTTGAGCTGATGGTCTTGAACCAGCAGCAGCAATGCCTGGAATACCGCGATGGTGAACATGCCATAGGCAAGGATCGACAGCAGGATGTGGGCGAGGATGCCCGGTTCTTCGTCGATGATCTGCACGGTGCCGGCGGGGGCGAACTGTGCGAGCAGCACGGTGGCGGCGCCGAGCGGGAACAGCAATATAAGCAGGTTTTCCACCGGGATCCGCGAGCAGGCCAACAGCGTCAGGGCAATCACCGCGGCTGCGATCAGGCTGGCGGCGCTGAAAAAATCCAGCCCCAGGCCAATCGGTGTCAGCAGGTGGGTGAACAGGCTGGCGCTATGAGCCAGCACGGCGAGCACGCCGAGCGTGACCAGCAGGCGTTTGTTCGCCTTGGCACCGGTGGCCAGACGAGTGCCCTGATAGAGGGTCGCAGCGGCATATAAGCAGGCGGCGGCGAGGGTAGCTAGCAAACTGGGTGACAAGGGGAGCATAAATCCTGTTAGGCAAGCCCGAAAGGCGCTGAGTTTGGCATAGAACCCCCACAGCACGAAAGACCATGCAACCTGACGACGAGGTGTCCGCCAGACGCAGTCTTCGCTATAATCCGCGACCTGCCCACGCCGCAGGCTCGCCGAGCACATGTTTTTTCCGGTCTGGGCCGCCATTATCCCGGTTTACACAGGGCCTGAAAGGATCGCGCAATGTTTGAAAACTTAACCGACCGTCTCTCGCAGACGCTGCGCCATGTCACCGGCAAGGCCAAGCTGACCGAAGACAACATCAAAGACACCCTGCGCGAAGTGCGCATGGCGTTGCTCGAAGCTGACGTCGCCTTGCCGGTCGTCAAGGACTTCGTCAATTCGGTCAAGGAGCGCGCCGTCGGCACCGAGGTGTCGCGCAGCCTGACGCCGGGCCAGGCCTTCGTGAAGATCGTCCAGGCCGAACTCGAAAGCCTGATGGGCGCGGCCAACGAAGACCTGAACCTGAGCGCCGTTCCTCCCGCCGTCGTGCTGATGGCCGGTTTGCAGGGGGCGGGTAAAACCACCACCGCCGGCAAGCTCGCGCGCTTCCTTAAAGAGCGCAAGAAGAAGTCGGTCATGGTCGTGTCTGCGGACGTTTACCGTCCGGCAGCGATCAAGCAGCTGGAAATGCTCGCGGGTGAAGTCGGCGTTACCTTCTTCCCGTCCGACCTGAGCCAGAAGCCGGTCGACATCGCGCAAGCAGCCATTAAAGAAGCAAAACTGAAATTCATCGACGTGGTCATCGTCGATACCGCCGGTCGCCTGCACATCGATGAAGAGATGATGGGCGAGATCAAGGCCCTGCATGCCGCGATCAACCCGGTCGAAACACTGTTCGTGGTCGACGCCATGACCGGCCAGGACGCCGCCAACACGGCCAAGGCCTTCGGCGATGCTCTGCCGCTGACCGGTGTGATCCTGACCAAGGTCGACGGCGACGCCCGTGGCGGCGCTGCACTGTCGGTGCGCGCCATTACCGGCAAGCCGATCAAGTTCATCGGTATGGGCGAGAAGAGCGACGCGCTCGAGCCGTTCCACCCGGAGCGTATTGCTTCGCGCATCCTCGGCATGGGCGACGTGCTCAGTCTGATCGAGCAGGCCGAACAGACCCTCGACAAGGACAAGGCCGACAAACTGGCCAAGAAGCTGAAGAAGGGCAAGGGCTTCGACCTCGAAGACTTCCGCGATCAGCTGCAACAGATGAAAAACATGGGCGGCCTCGGCGGCCTCATGGACAAACTGCCAAACATCGGCGGTATGAACCTGGCGCAGATGGGCAACGCCCAAGGTGCGGCAGAGAAACAATTCAAGCAGATGGAAGCCATCATCAATTCCATGACCCCGGCCGAGCGCCGCGACCCTGAGATGATCAGCGGTTCGCGCAAGCGCCGGATCGCCCTGGGTTCCGGCACTCAGGTGCAGGACATCGGTCGCTTGATCAAGCAGCACAAGCAGATGCAGAAGATGATGAAGAAGTTCTCCGCAAAAGGCGGAATGGCCAAAATGATGCGCGGCATGGGCGGTATGTTGCCCGGCGGCGGCGCGCCTAGAATGTAATTAATTTACGCGGGGGCTTGCCCTTGCACCTCCCACACGGAAGTGGGATCTCCAGCAAACCCGCACTTGGCGGGAGCTGACTGGCCGTTTTCAACGACGGCTCTATAGCAAATCTTGATGGCGGCCGAAAGACCGTCGGAAAAAGACATTTGCAAAAGTCCGGATATTCCTTAGAATATGCGGCCTTTCGGGCACCTATGCCCGCTGTGCCTTTAGATTTGCAGCACCGACTACAGGAACGATGTTCACATGCTAACAATCCGTCTTGCCCTTGGCGGCTCCAAAAAGCGCCCGTTTTACCACTTGACCGTAACCGACAGCCGCAACCCGCGCGACGGTTCGCACAAGGAACAGGTTGGTTTCTTCAACCCTGTTGCTCGTGGTCAAGAAGTCCGTCTGTCCGTGAACCAAGAGCGCGTAGCCTACTGGCTGAGCGTTGGTGCACAACCTTCTGAGCGTGTTGCTCAGTTGTTGAAGGACGCGGCTAAGGCTGCGGCCTGAGCAATATGAACGCGACGCCAGCTGTTGCTGATGATTTGATCGTTATCGGCAAAATTTATTCGGTTCATGGCGTTCGCGGCGAAGTGAAGGTGTATTCCTTTACTGATCCGACTGAAAACCTGTTGCAGTACAAAACCTGGACGCTCAAGCGCGAAGGTAGTGTGAAACAGGTCGAGCTGGTCAGCGGACGCGGGAACGACAAGTTCCTGGTCGCAAAGCTCAAGGGTCTTGATGATCGTGAAGAAGCACGTCTTCTGGCCGGTTATGAGATCTGCGTGCCGCGCAACCTGTTCCCTGAATTGACCGACGGCGAGTACTACTGGTACCAGCTGGAAGGTCTGAAGGTCATTGATCAACTCGGGCAATTGCTCGGGAAAATCGATCATCTTCTGGAAACCGGCGCCAATGATGTAATGGTGATCAAGCCTTGCGCTGGCAGCCTGGATGATCGCGAACGCCTGTTGCCCTATACAGAGCAATGCGTGTTGGCCGTCGACCTTGCCGCAGGCGAGATGAAGGTGGAATGGGATGCGGACTTCTAAACGTGGCTAACCTGCGCGTAGAAGTGATCAGTTTGTTTCCCGAGATGTTCTCCGCCATCAGCGAGTACGGCATCACCAGTCGTGCGGTGAAACAGGGGCTCTTGCAGCTCACCTGTTGGAATCCGCGAGACTACACGACGGATCGACATCACACTGTGGACGATCGCCCATTTGGCGGTGGTCCGGGCATGGTGATGAAGATCAAGCCCCTGGAAGATGCGTTGGTTCAGGCCAAGGCAGCAGCCGGGGAGGCGGCGAAGGTAATTTACCTGTCCCCCCAAGGCCGTCAACTGACTCAGTCGGCGGTACGCGAGTTGGCGAATCTGGATGCATTGATCCTGATTGCCGGCCGCTATGAAGGCATTGACGAGCGTTTTATTGATGCTCATGTCGATGAAGAGTGGTCGATTGGCGACTATGTACTGTCTGGCGGCGAGCTGCCGGCGATGGTCCTGATCGATGCGGTTACACGACTGCTGCCTGGAGCTTTAGGGCATGCGGACTCCGCCGAGGAAGATTCCTTTACGGATGGTTTGCTGGATTGCCCGCACTACACCCGACCGGAGGTGTATGCGGATCAGCGTGTTCCCGACGTATTGCTAAGTGGCAATCACGCGCATATCCGGCGTTGGCGTTTACAGCAGTCCCTTGGTAGGACCTTTGAACGACGCGCCGATCTTCTGGAAAGCCGCTCGCTTTCTGGAGAAGAGAAGAAGCTGCTCGAGGAATACATCCGCGAGCGGGACGATAGTTAACAACGTATCGATGGTAGATCCGACGATTTACCTTAGGAGCACAGCATGACTAACAAAATCATCCTTGCACTCGAAGCAGAGCAGATGACCAAAGAGATCCCTACCTTTGCCCCGGGCGACACCATTGTCGTTCAGGTGAAAGTGAAGGAAGGCGACCGTTCGCGTCTGCAAGCGTTCGAAGGTGTTGTTATCGCCAAGCGTAACCGCGGCGTAAACAGTGCTTTCACCGTTCGTAAAATCTCCAACGGTGTTGGCGTAGAGCGTACTTTCCAGACCTACAGCCCGCAAATCGACAGCATGGCCGTTAAACGTCGCGGTGACGTACGTAAAGCCAAGCTGTACTACCTGCGTGACCTGTCCGGTAAAGCAGCTCGCATCAAGGAAAAACTGGCTTAAGTCCAGCTTCCGATGCAGAAAAAAGCAGCCTACGGGCTGCTTTTTTGTTGCCTGCGATTTATCTTCCCTGACCGTATTGTCGGTCTTGCCTGAGCCTTTATGCCCGCCATCGATCATCCTTTGATAGACCAGTTTCTCGACGCGCTGTGGCTGGAGAAAGGTCTTTCCGATAACACCCGCGATGCCTATCGCAGCGACCTGGCCCTGTTCAACGGCTGGCTGCAGGAAAAAAACCTGGAGCTGATCAACGCCGGACGCGAGCTGATCCTCGATCACTTGGCCTGGCGCCTGGAGCAGAACTACAAACCCCGTTCCACTGCGAGATTTCTCTCGGGTGTGCGCGGCTTTTACCGCTATCTGCTGCGGGAAAAGTTGATCGCGGTCGATCCGACGTTACGCGTCGATATGCCTCAACTCGGTAGGCCATTGCCCAAATCCCTGTCGGAAGCAGACGTAGAAGCGCTGTTGAAGGCCCCAGATTTGAGCGAAGCCATCGGCCAACGCGACCGCGCCATGCTCGAAGTGCTTTATGCCTGCGGCTTGCGCGTGACGGAGCTGATCAGCCTGACGCTGGAGCAAGTCAACCTGCGCCAAGGCGTGCTGCGAGTGATGGGCAAGGGCAGCAAGGAGCGGCTGGTGCCGATGGGCGAGGAGGCGATTGTCTGGGTCGAGCGTTACCTGCGCGATGGCCGCCAGGAGCTGCTTGGCGGGCGTCCCAGCGATGTCATGTTTCCCAGCCAGCGCGGCGAGCAGATGACTCGGCAAACCTTCTGGCATCGCATCAAGCACCAGGCCAAGGTTGCCGGGATCGGCAAGTCGCTGTCGCCGCATACCCTGCGTCATGCCTTTGCCACCCACTTGCTCAACCACGGCGCCGACCTGCGGGTGGTGCAAATGCTGCTCGGCCACAGCGATCTGTCGACTACGCAGATCTACACCCACGTCGCCCGCGCACGTCTGCAGGACCTGCACGCCAAACACCACCCGCGCGGATGAACACAGCTCCTGAAGTGGAATGCTCCCCTGTGGTGAGGGGGTTTACCCCCATTGGGTTGCGAAGCAGCCCCATCTTGGCAATTCTGGCCAGGCGAATGGGCCGCAAGACGACTGCTGCGCAGCCGAACGGGGCGTTGCGGCGTTCCGATAAACCCCCTCACCACAGTAATGGGTGTCAGTCAGGCAGGGTTGTATCACCCGCATTCGGCCACAGGGGCCTTATGTGGTAGGCTTTGCCGGTTTGCACGATGGGCGTTTATGACCCGGTGTTTCGGCACGGGCGTTCTGATCGTCCCATTTGTCCGCCTTCAGGAGTTCTCATGCGTCTGACCCAGATTTTCGCCGCCGCAGCCATTGCGTTGGTCAGTACCTTTGCCGTCGCCGATGACGCGGCCGACAAAGCCATTCGTAAAAGCCTGGAAAACCTCCAGCTCGAGGTGCCGGTAGAAAGCATCACCGCCAGTCCGCTGCCGGGCCTGTACGAAGTCAAGCTGCAAGGCAGCCGCGTGCTCTACGCCAGCGCCGACGGCCAATATGTGGTGCAGGGCTACATGTTCCAGCTCAAGGACGGCAAACCGATCAACCTGACCGAGAAGGCCGAACGCCTGGGCGTGTCCAAACTGATCAACGCCATTCCAGTCGCGGAAACCGTGGTCTACCCGGCGATCGGCGAAACCAAATCGCACATCACCGTGTTTACCGATACCACCTGCCCGTACTGCCACAAGCTGCACGCTGAAGTGCCTGAGCTGAACAAGCGCGGCATCGAAGTGCGTTATGTCGCGTTCCCGCGCCAGGGCTTGGGTTCGCCGGGTGACGAGCAGCTGCAAGCGGTCTGGTGCTCGAAAGACAAGAAAGCGGCCATGGACAAGATGGTCGACGGCAAGGAGATCAAGGCCGCCAAGTGCGATAACCCGGTTTCCAAGCAGTTCGCCCTCGGTCAGTCGATCGGCGTGAACGGTACACCGGCCATCGTTTTGGCCGACGGCCAGGTCATTCCGGGCTACCAGCCTGCGCCACAAGTCGCCAAACTGGCGTTGGGCGCGAAGTAAATTCGCATCGTCACGGTCAGCCATTGACGATCATGGTTCGGCGGCAGCGTTCGCCGGGCCATTAATAGAGAACCGCGAGTATGCGGTTGTTTTCACGGCCGGCCTTGAGTCGGCCGTTTCATGGGGAGTTCACAGTGAAACCGGTCAAAGTAGGCATCTGTGGGTTAGGGACCGTCGGTGGCGGTACCTTCAACGTACTTCAGCGTAACGCCGAGGAAATTTCTCGTCGTGCCGGGCGTGGAATCGAAGTGGCACAAATTGCCATGCGCACGCCAAAGCCTCAGTTCCAGACGACCGGTATTGCGATTACCAACGATGTCTTCGAAGTGGCCACGAACCCTGAGATCGACATCGTCATAGAGCTGATGGGCGGCTACACCGTTGCCCGCGAGCTGGTACTCAAAGCGATCGAGAACGGAAAACATGTGGTGACCGCGAACAAGGCGTTGATCGCCGTTCACGGTAATGAAATTTTCGCCAAGGCCCGCGAGAAGGGTGTGATTGTGGCGTTCGAAGCCGCCGTGGCCGGTGGCATTCCGGTGATCAAGGCGATCCGTGAAGGCCTGTCGGCCAACCGCATCAACTGGGTCGCCGGCATCATCAACGGCACCGGTAACTTCATCCTCACCGAAATGCGTGAGAAGGGCCGGACTTTCGAAGACGTACTCGCCGAGGCACAAGCCCTGGGTTACGCCGAGGCCGATCCGACCTTCGACGTTGAAGGCATCGACGCGGCCCACAAGCTGACGATCCTGGCGTCCATCGCGTTCGGTATTCCGCTGCAGTTCGACAAGGCCTACACCGAAGGCATCACCAAGCTGACCACCGCTGACGTGAACTACGCCGAAGCGCTGGGCTATCGCATCAAGCACCTGGGCGTGGCGCGCAGCACCGCGGCCGGCATCGAACTGCGCGTGCACCCGACGCTGATCCCGGCCGATCGCCTGATCGCCAACGTCAACGGCGTGATGAACGCAGTGATGGTCAACGGTGACGCTGCCGGTTCGACCCTGTTCTACGGCGCTGGCGCTGGCATGGAGCCGACCGCTTCGTCGGTGATCGCCGACCTGGTGGATGTGGTTCGCGCCATGACGTCCGACCCGGAAAACCGCGTACCGCACCTGGCGTTTCAGCCGGACTCGCTGTCGGCCCACCCGATCCTGCCGATCGAGGCTTGCGAGAGCTCCTATTACCTGCGCATCCAGGCCAAGGATCATCCAGGCGTGTTGGCGCAGGTGGCGAGCATCCTGTCGGAGCGCGGCATCAACATCGAATCGATCATGCAGAAGGAAGTCGAAGAACACGACGGCCTGGTGCCGATGATCCTGCTGACTCACCGCGTGCTGGAACAGCACATGAACGACGCGATCGCCGCCCTGGAAGCCTTGGCGGGCGTAGTCGGTCCGGTCGTACGGATCCGCGTCGAGCACCTGAACTAAGCCGTTATCGTTCACCGGGCTCGCTTGCGAGCCCGGGTTTGCGAACACTGTCTATTGGAGCCAGTCATGCGTTATATCAGTACCCGCGGCCAGGCACCGGCCCTGAATTTCGAAGACGTCCTGCTGGCCGGTCTGGCCACGGACGGTGGTCTGTACGTCCCGGAAAACCTGCCACGTTTCACCCAGGAAGAAATCGCTTCCTGGGCCGGCCTGCCGTATCACGAGCTGGCCTTCCGGGTGATGCGCCCGTTCGTCACCGGCAGCATCCCCGATGCCGATTTCAAAAAGATTCTTGAAGAAACCTACGGCGTGTTTTCCCACAACGCCGTGGCGCCGTTGCGTCAGCTGAACAGCAACGAATGGGTGCTGGAGCTGTTCCACGGCCCGACCCTCGCGTTCAAAGACTTCGCCTTGCAGCTGCTGGGTCGTCTGCTCGACTACGTGCTGGAGAAACGTGGTGAGCGCGTAGTGATTGTCGGCGCCACCTCCGGCGACACCGGTTCGGCCGCCATCGAAGGCTGCAAGCACTGCGAAAACGTCGACATCTTCATCCTGCACCCGCACAACCGTGTGTCCGAAGTGCAGCGTCGCCAGATGACCACCATCTTCGGCGAGAACATCCACAACATCGCGATCGAAGGCAACTTCGATGACTGCCAGGAAATGGTCAAGGCCAGCTTCGCCGACCAGAGCTTCCTCAAAGGCACACGTCTGGTGGCTGTGAACTCGATCAACTGGGCGCGAATCATGGCCCAGATCGTTTACTACTTCCACGCAGCCCTGCAGTTGGGCGGCCCGGCGCGTTCGGTATCGTTCTCGGTGCCGACCGGCAACTTCGGCGATATTTTCGCCGGTTACCTGGCGCGCAACATGGGCCTGCCGATCAACCAGTTGATCGTCGCCACCAACCGCAACGACATCCTGCACCGCTTCATGAGCGGCAATCAGTACGTCAAGGACACCTTGCACGCCACGCTGTCGCCGTCGATGGACATCATGGTGTCGTCGAACTTCGAACGCCTGCTGTTCGACCTGCACGGTCGCAACGGCGCAGCGATCGCCGGGCTGATGGACACCTTCAAACAAGGTGGCGGTTTCAGCGTCGAACAGGAACGCTGGACCGAAGCCCGCAAGCTGTTCGATTCGCTGGCCGTGGATGACGCTCAAACCTGCGAAACCATCGCCGAAGTCTTCGAGCAAACCGGCGAACTGCTGGATCCGCACACCGCCATCGGTGTGAAGGCGGCGCGCGAGTGCCGTCGCAGCCTGGATATTCCGATGGTGATCCTCGGTACGGCGCATCCGGTCAAATTCCCGGACGCAGTGGAAAAAGCAGGCGTAGGAAAAGCGCTCGAACTACCTGCACATCTTTCTGATTTGTTTGAGCGAGATGAGCGCTGCACCGTGCTGCCAAATGACTTGAAAGCCGTGCAGGCCTTTGTCAGCAAGCATGGCAACCGCGGCAAGCCTCTGTAACCAATTAAAACTGTCACATTTTGAAGCCCGTCTCCTGACGGGCTTTCTCATTTCTGCATGCCACACTTGCCGGGTTTCGTAAATGAAGAGCCGCCCATGAAGGGCGGGCGAGACGATTACCAAGGAAGTGGCAATGCTGTTTTTCAGAGGGTTAAAACCAGCCGCGTGCTGGATGTTTTTTTTAGTCGGCACCCTGGGCTTTGCTCAATGGGGGAGCGCGTCGCAATTGGCGGCAACCGATTCCAAGGGATCGATTGCTGGCCCAAGAATCGAGCTGGATGCTCAGGAGTTGAAATGGATTGCCGAGCATTCAAAAGTCATCGTCGCCTCGGTGCAATACCCGCTGTACCTGTTCAAGGATAAGCACGGCCACTGGAACGGCTTGAACAATGATCTGCTCAACCGCATCAGCGCGATGACGGGATTGCAGTTTGTTCACGAAGAATCGTTTTCCACCGATCAGTTGCTCGGGCGACTGGAAAGTGGCGCAGCGGACATGAGCACGACGCTGGCGATGAATGACGAACGCAAGACGTTTCTGGATTTCAGTCATGCGTTCGGTGGCGCTGGCTGGGTGTTCGTCGGGCGGGCCGGGGCGCCAGTGGTGCAATCCCTGGAGCAGCTGTCGGGAAGGGTTCTGGTGTTGCCGACCCGGCATGCGCTGGAGGCCACGATTCTCCGCGACTATCCCGACATCGAGCTGCGCTCGGTTAAAACCTACGCGGAGGCCCGGGCGCTGGTCGAGAGCGGTGAGGCCTATGCCACCATCGAAAACGAAACCGGAGCGCAACTCTATCCGTCCGGGCAGCTCAAGGTCGGGTATACGGTGGAGGGCAAATGGGAGGCGGACCACCTGGCCGTACGCAAAGGTCAGCCACAGCTGTCGAGCATCCTCAACAAGGCGCTCGAGGCGCTTGATCCTGCCGAATTGCGCGCCATTCGCCTGAAATGGCTCAATGGGATTGCCCCCGTCAAGGTGCCCGGCACCTGGCACCGACTCGCCGAGTGGGGCTGCTGGGGAATGTTTATCGCCAGCCTGTTCGGCCTGTTGTCCCTGCTCTGGAACCGACGGCTCACGCTATTGATCCAGCAACGCCTGGATGCCGAGAAAAGTCTGAGTGATCAGCTCGCCTTCCAGCATGCGTTGATGGACGCCATGCCCGATCCGGTGTTTGTTCGTGATCTGGAAGGGCGTTTGATCATGTGCAACAAAAGTTATGAGGAGGGCTTGTCGACCCGTTTCGACCAGGTTCAGGGACGACAGCTGATTGAACTGGACGTGTTGCCCAAAGAGACTGCCGAACTGCTGCATGCAGAGTTCATGGCCCAGCTCGGTACGCGCAAGACGCGCTTCAGTGAGCGTCAATTGATGTTCAACAACGGCGTCAGGCATATCTATCAGTGGACGGTGCCTTTTTACGGTGCCGACGGACAATTGCGGGGCTTGCTGGGAGGATGGACCGATATCGGCAAGCGCAAGCAACAGGCATGACGCGGCTGTTTTTTATCTGTCATCTTGGCCGTGCATGCTCTATTGACCCGAGGCGCAGGTTTCCCAGCAGTCGGTATCCAGAACTTTCTTCTCGAGCCAGTGGTCATTTACTGTAGGTACGCCCCAGGCACTTTGTTTTCGGACTATTGAGTGGTGATCGAGATGGAAAGTATCAGTCTATTGCTCGGTGAAGCTCTGAGCCCGTATCAGGTAACGTTGACCCCGTCGGGAACCCATGGCGAATGCCTGGTGACACTGAAAAATGCGACCGGCGCGATCGTGGTCGAGCGGGCGTTCAATCAGGCCCAACTGACCAGCAAACGTCTGCTGACGGATGTCGTCGACGGATTGCATCGCGACGTGCTGATCGCCGAAGGCAGGCTGGAGCCCTGCGTCATCGCAGCATTACGCAATGCTGCACAGGACAAGATCCTGGCCAACCGGAATTGAATTGTTTTTTGTGGGAACCTTCCTGCGCTTAGGTCAGTCAGACCTTGTAACAGCAGGATCAAGCATTGTGCTCCGGTGCTTGTAGCTTGCTGCCACTGGTCTTTATGTAGACCACGTTTAACCCCGAGTCGTCTCCCCACTTCTCGGGGTTTCTTTTTGCCTGCGATTTGTCATTGCTCGGCCTGCTGCAGGAAAAATGCCCGGCTGGCTTCCAGGTAGTCGCTGCGACTTTCGGGGTCCAGCCAGGCGGCGTATGCCTGGCTCAAGTGATCGTGGGGCAGGGTGCGCAGCAGTTGGTTGATCTCGATGATCGCCTGCCGGCCCTGGGGAGTGTCGGTACAGCCGATGTAACCGGACAGGTATTTGCCCGTGCCGCGAATCGGGTAGAACTGCAATTCATCTTCCGCGATCCCTTGCTGCTGGGCCTGGTAGCGGATTTCCGAGCGGTACCCCAACAGCATCCGCAAGCGCCCGAGGCGTTGCATTTGCAACAGACTGCCCAAGGCATCGTTACCGTAGTGGAGGGTCAGTGAGTTGGCTGGCGCTTGTTTGAGCAGCGCGTCGAGATATTCGCCGTAGTTGCGCTCGGCAATAATCCCCAGTTTCTCCCGGCCACTGGCCAGCAGGGCCGCCAGGTCCACTTCGCTGTCCTTGATAAAGGGCGCCAGGATCTCCCGATCAACGCGTCGCACGGCCAGGCCATTGCTCATGGCCCGAAAGACCGGGATGGAAAACGCGATCCAATCATCGCGCTCCTTGCTCCAGTTCAGCGCCGCATCGCACGTGAGGGATGGCTCGTGGAGCATTTGCAAGCCGCGAGCGCGATTGACTCGCATCAGGGTGTGTTCGTATTGCGGCATGCGGGCGATCAGCAGCGGCAGCAGTTGATCGATGACGCCCTGGTCCTTTTTAGATCCTTCGAAAATCATCAGCGGTGGAAGGTCGCGCAACAGCCAGACCAGGGTTTCCTTCGGCTGCGCCCACGTTGGCTGAGCCTGACCGGCGAGCAACAGAAAAAAACCGAACGCGCACAATGCTCGTCCGCCGCGCGTCAGGCAGTGGTTGATGGGCCGCGTAAGCAGGCGCCTCAGCTTAGATGGCCCCGTCTTCACGCAGCTTTGCGATCTGTTCCTTGTCATAACCAAGATCGTTGAGTACCTGCGCATTGTGTTCGCCCAACTGCGGCCCGACCCATTCCGATGTTCCGGGTGTCTCTGAGAGTTTCGGCACGATTCCCGGCATCTTGAAATCTTTGCCATCCGGCAACTTGGCCTTCAGGAACATTTCCCGGGCCAGGTACTGCGGATCACTGAACATATCTTCTGCACTGAAGATCCGGCTGGCCGGTACGTCGGCCTGATTCAACTGCTCGATGATGGCGTCCAGCGGCAGCGAGTTGACCCAGCGATCAATCACCCCATAAATCTCGTCGCGACGGCTATCGCGTCCGTCGTTGCTCGCCAGCGCAGGGTCGTTGGCCAGGTCCTCGCGACCAATAATCAGCATGAAGCGTTTGAAGATCGCATCGCCATTGGCGCCGATCTGCACATGTTTGCCGTCGGCACTGGTGTGGATCGAGGAAGGCGTGATGCCCGGCATGATGTTGCCGGTGCGTTCGCGGATGAAACCGAACACGTCGAACTCCGGGACCATGCTTTCCATCATGGCGAAGATCGCTTCATACAGCGCCACATCCACCACTTGGCCGAGGCCGCCGTTGACCTCGCGATGACGCAGGGCCATCAAGGCGCCGATCACGCCCCAGAGCGCGGCAATAGAGTCGCCGATGGAAATCCCGGTGCGTACCGGTGGCCGGTCTTCGAACCCGGTGATGTAGCGCAAGCCGCCCATGGATTCACCGACGGCGCCAAAACCTGGTTGATCTTTCATCGGTCCGGTCTGACCGAAACCCGAGAGGCGCACCATCACCAGTTTCGGGTTCAGTGCGTGCAAGACTTCCCAGCCCAGGCCGAGCTTTTCCAGCACGCCAGGGCGAAAGTTCTCGATCAGGATGTCCGCCTCACTGAGCAGTTTTTTCAGGATCGCCAAGCCGTCGGGGTGTTTGAGGTTCAGGGTCAGTGATTTCTTATTGCGCGCCTGGACGAACCACCACAGCGAGGTGCCTTCATACAGTTTTCGCCATTTGCGCAACGGATCGCCGCCATCGGGGGACTCGATTTTGATCACCTCGGCACCGAACTCGCCGCAAATGCGAGAGGCAAACGGCCCGGCGATCAACGTACCCAATTCAATGACTTTCAGCCCTGAGAGCGGTTTTCCGGTGAGCGGCATGCTGGATCCTGTAGGACAAAGGTTGAGCGAAGACAGGGTTTTAACATAGCCGAACGTCAGACGACCAAGGTTGATCGCCTTCAATTCGTGGATTGCCTACCGCATCGGTTAGACTTGCCGCCTTTCCCCGTATCAAGAAGCCCGTTCATGGCCCAGCCGTCCACGACCTACAAGTTTGAACTGAACCTTACCGACCTCGACCGCAGCGTGTACGAGAGCGTGAAGCAGACCATCGCCCGTCACCCTTCGGAGACCGAAGAGCGTATGACCGTGCGGCTGCTGGCCTACGCCTTTTGGTACAACGAGCAGTTGTCGTTCGGTCGCGGTCTGTCAGACGTGGACGAACCTGCCCTGTGGGAAAAGAGCCTGGACGACCGTGTCCTGCACTGGATCGAAGTCGGCCAGCCAGACGCTGATCGCCTGACCTGGTGCTCGCGTCGCACCGAGCGCACCAGTCTGCTGGCCTACGGCAGCCTGCGCGTCTGGGAAACCAAAGTGATCCCGGCGATCAAAAACCTGAAAAACGTACACATCGCTGCTGTTCCCCAGGACGTGCTGGAAACCCTGGCCAAAGACATGCCCCGGGTTATCAAGTGGGACGTGATGATCAGCGAAGGAACGATTTTCGTCACCGACGACCGTGGTCAGCACGAAGTCCAGTTGCAGTGGCTGAGCGGCGAGCGCGGCTGATTATTCGCTGCTGGTCCGCGTTATCCGGTTTTATCCTACGTATTCAAGAGAAGCACCTGTCACCCCATGCGCATCGAACCTCGCCTGTTGCCCGACACCCTGCCATTCCTCGGTGATCTGCCGCCGCTGCTGACCCGGCTGTACGCGGCGCGGGGCGTGCTGTCCGAGGCTGAACTGGACAAGAGCCTGGCGCGGTTGATCCCGTTCCAGCAACTCAAAGGCATCGATGCGGCGGTGGATTTGCTGGTGACGGCGCTCGAGCAGCGTCAGCGGATTCTGATCGTCGGTGACTTCGACGCCGATGGCGCGACGGCCAGCACCGTGGGCATGTTGGGCTTGCGCCTGCTGGGCGCGGCGCACGTCGACTACTTGGTGCCGAACCGGTTCGAGTATGGCTACGGCCTGACGCCGGAAATCGTTGAAGTGGCGCTGACCCGTACACCCCAGTTGCTGATCACTGTGGACAACGGAATCTCCAGCGTTGAAGGCGTGGCGGCGGCGAAAAAGGCCGGGCTCCAGGTGCTGGTCACCGACCACCACTTGCCCGGTGACGAGTTGCCGTTGGCCGATGCCATCGTCAATCCGAACCAACCGGGTTGCGAGTTTCCGAGCAAGGCGCTGGCCGGCGTCGGGGTGATTTTCTATGTGCTGATGGCCCTGCGTGCGCGTTTGCGCAGCCTCGGCTGGTACGAGAGCAAGCCGCAGCCGAACATCGGCGAGTTGCTGGACCTTGTGGCCCTGGGCAGCGTCGCCGACGTGGTACCGCTGGATGCCAATAACCGGATTCTGGTGCACCAAGGCCTGGAGCGGATTCGCGCCGGGCGCGCGCGGCCGGGGATCAAGGCGATCCTCGAAGTCGCCAAGCGTGACCACACGCGCATCACCTCTACCGACCTGGGTTTCATTGTTGGCCCGCGTCTGAATGCGGCGGGGCGTCTGGATGACATGAGCCTGGGCATCGAATGCCTGCTCACCGAAGACGCTGGTCTGGCGCGTGAAATGGCCGCTCAACTCGACGGCATGAACCAGGACCGCAAATCCATTGAGCAGGGCATGCAGCGTGAAGCGCTGGCTCAACTGAAGGATTTGCCGGTCGAGTCGATGCCGTTCGGCTTGTGCCTGTTCGATCCCGAGTGGCACCAAGGTGTCATCGGAATCCTCGCATCGCGTATGAAAGATCGCTATTTCCGCCCGACTATTGCCTTTGCCGATGCCGGCGATGGCTTGCTCAAGGGCTCGGGCCGTTCGGTTCAGGGTTTTCATATTCGCGACGCGTTGAGCGTGGTGGCGGCGCAGCATCCGAATCTGATCAGCAAATACGGCGGCCATGCGATGGCCGCCGGCCTGACGCTGCCGGAGGCGAATTTTCCGTTGTTCGCCGAAGCCTTTGACGCGGAAGTGCGTAGGCAATTACGCGAAGAAGACCTGACCGGGCGATTGCTGTCGGACGGCACGCTAGCGGTCGAGGAATTTCACCTGGAACTGGCCCGCGCCCTGCGTCATGCCGGACCCTGGGGGCAGCACTTCCCGGAGCCGTTGTTCCACGGTGTGTTCCAGCTGATCGAGCAGCGAGTGGTCGGCGAGCGGCACCTCAAAGTGGTGCTGAAGAGTGAATGTGGCTCGGTAAAACTGGATGGCATTGCCTTCGGAATCGACCGCGACATCTGGCCGAATCCGACCATCAAGTGGGTGGAATTGGCCTACAAACTCGACCTCAACGAGTTCCGTGGCAACGAGACGGTGCAGCTGATGATTGCCCACATCGAACCGCGTTGAACCCTTCACGAGCAAGCCCGCTCCCACAGGATTTGCGCAAACCCTGTGGGAGCGGGCTTGCTCGCGAAGGCGATCTCCCTCACGCCAAATTTCCCCGGAACCCGCCCTCATCCCCCGATGTCGACTAGTCTCTAAGCACTGCTTGATTATCCTTGTGACGTCTTGTCGAATTTTTTGCCCGCGGGGGCGGGTGCTGCACCTTTTTCCTGTCACTCGTCGACTTTCAAACAGAACCCTGGAGCCTGCCCACTGATACGAGAGGTGCCCCATGAGTCTGCTGCTTGAACCCTATACCCTTCGCCAATTGACCCTGCTCAACCGAATTGCGGTGTCGCCGATGTGCCAGTACTCCAGCGTTGATGGACTGGCCAATGACTGGCACCTGGTCCACCTCGGCAGCCGCGCTGTCGGCGGCGCCGGCCTGGTGTTTACCGAAGCCACGGCGGTCACGGCCGACGGGCGCATCACCGCCGAGGACCTCGGCCTGTGGAACGATGAACAGATAGAACCGTTGCAACGCATCACGCGCTTCATTGCGGCACAAGGCGCTGTGGCCGGCATTCAGTTGGCTCACGCCGGGCGCAAGGCCAGCACCCATCGGCCGTGGATCGGCAAACATGGCAGCGTCAAACCCGAAGACGGTGGCTGGATTCCAGTGGGCCCTTCGCCGATTGCTTTCGACCCGCAGCACACCCATCCCAGGCAGCTCGATGATGGCGAGATCGCTGAGGTCATTCAGGCCTTTGTCGCTTCGGCCAAGCGAGCGCTGACCGCCGGTTTCAAAGTGGTGGAAATACACGCCGCCCACGGCTACCTGTTGCATCAGTTTCTTTCGCCCCTGAGCAATCAGCGGCGCGATCAATATGGTGGTTCGTTCGAGAATCGCATCCGGCTGGTGCTGCAAGTCACCGAAGCGGTGCGTGCGGTGTGGCCTGAAGAGCTACCGCTGTTCGTGCGGGTGTCGGCCACCGATTGGGTGGAAGACGGCTGGAACCCGGATGAAACCGTGGAGCTGGCGCGACGCCTCCATGCGTTGGGCGTAGACCTGATTGACGTCTCGTCGGGCGGTACGGCGGCCAACGCCGAGATTCCTACAGGTCCCGGGTATCAGACCCGCTTCGCTGAACGTGTGCGCAAAGAGTCAGGTATTGCCACCGGCACGGTAGGAATGATCACCGAGCCAGCACAGGCCGAGCACATTCTGCGCACCTGCCAGGCTGACATCATCTTTCTCGCCCGTGAGCTGTTGCGTGATCCGTACTGGCCGCTGCATGCCGATGATGACCTGGGGGGACGCAAGGCCATCTGGCCAGCGCAGTATCAGCGGGCCACCCATCGTGAACAGCCGATTCATGAGTCGGATTTGCGCGACTGATTGATGCGCTGAAAACAAAAAGCCCCGATCGAGTTGATCGGGGCTTTTGCATTTCTGTGCACTGAGGTTTGTTGTCTGTCAGGCCCTCATCGCGAGCAGGCTCGCTCCCACATTGGATCTCCATGAGACACAGCTCCTGTGTCCGACGATGATCACCTGTGGGAGCGAGCCTGCTCGCGATGGGGCCAGCCCAGACACCCAATTACCCTCAGGTGTACTTACGCTTATCCGGCGCCGGCGGGAAGTACTGGTACAACCAGGTTTCACTCAACGTCCGGTCATTGGTGCGAATGAACAACCGCAGCTCAACCGGAGCCACGCTGTTATTGGTCGGGTACCAGTCAAAGGTAATGCGGTAACCCTTGATGTCATCCAGCACCAGCACGTTGAAATCCTTCACCTGCCCATTCGAGCACGTGACCACCGGCTCGATCCCCGCGCCTTCCGGCAAGCGATCCAGACCGCCTCCGGTGAAGTCCACGGCAAACCGTCGAGCCCAAACCTCTGGGTAGTGCTCGCCAGGGGCCCAGCCTTCGATGAAGCCGCCCATGCCTGAACGAGTGGCGTTGACCCGCGCCAACGGCGTGCCGACCGGTGGCAGTGCGCTCCAGTACAGCTTGTAGCCGTAGTTCAGTGAGTCGCCGGCCGCGACCGGTTTCTTCGGGGTCCAGAACGCGACGATGTTATCCAGGGTTTCGCCCGTCGTAGGAATTTCCAACAGATCGATAGAGCCTTCGCCCCACGCGGTCGTAGGTTCTACCCACAGGCTCGGACGCTTGCTGTACCAGTCGACGGTGTCTTGATAGCTGTCGAACTCATGATCGGTCTGCACCAGACCGAAACCTTTCGGGTCGGTGTCGGCGAAGGCGTTGAATTGCAGGGTGGCCGGGTTGTTCAGCGGGCGGCAGATCCACTCGCCGTTGCCGCGCCACATGGCCAGGCGATCAGAATCGTGGATTTGCGGGTGAATCGTGTCGCACATGCGCCGTTCATGGGTGCCGCAGCTGAACATGCTGGTCATCGGCGCGATGCCCAGTTGTTCGATGGCGGTGCGCGCATTGATGTGGGCATCGATGCCCATGACGACCTGGCTGGCCTGACAATCGATATCGAAACGGTAGGCACCGGTAGCGCTCGGTGAATCCAGCAGGGCGTAGACCACGAAACGGGTGCTGTCCTTGTCCGGGGTCTCGAACCAGAACTTGGTGAAGTCCGGGAATTCTTCACGCTTCTTGGCATAGGTATCGATTGCCAGGCCGCGCGCCGACAGGCCGTACTGGCCTGAGGCATCGACCGCACGGAAATAGCTGGCGCCGAGGAAGGACAGCACGTCGTGCTGGTCCAGCTCCGGGGCCTTGAACAGCTTGAACCCGGAAAACCCCAGGTCGCCCGTGAGCTGTTTGGTATCGACCGTGGTTTTTTCATAGTTGAACAGGGACGGGCGGAAATGCACCTCCCGCGCCTGACGCGTCTTGGGGTCAACGCTGTACATGCGCACCGGCTGCTTGAAACCCATGCCCACGTGGAAAAACTGCACATCCAGCTGACCATTGAGGTCATTCCACAGCGAGTGGTTGCCGTCGTAGCGGATCGCGTTGAAGTTCTGCGGTGTCATGGTCGCCAGGGTCGGCGGCAACACCTGCTTGGTGTCCTGATAGCGATTGCCGGCGAGTTGCTTGGCCTGGATCTTCAGCGATTCGAAGTCGAACGCCTGAGCCTCGCCATCCGCCGCGCCGGTGCCGGCCCAGGCCCGCGAAGCCAGCAGGCCGGTGGCTGATAATCCTGTGTAGGCAGCGATGGCCATGGATGCTTTGAGCAAATTCCTGCGGTGCATAAGTTCAACCTGTCGTGAACAATCCCGCGCCGTTCCTGGCACGTGCTGGATCAAAAATAAAGGTTCGGACATGCCTTCGGCCAAACGCAACGGACATTAAACAGATAACAAATAGCTTAAACCGTTCGGTTGCGGAGAAAAAATGATTGGTAGCACTTTGGCTTCATGGCAATGAAACAAGAAATGTCGGTTAAGTTTTCTGACAGTACTTTCTGATTTATAGGGCATTTCTGCTTTTTTTGACTAATTACTCTAAAAATCGCTTTTCACCGCCGCGATAGTTCCTATTCTGTGTTCATGACCGACCTCTGCCCTTCAGGCCGGCGTCTACAAAAAGGAGAGGGCGATGCGGTTTTTGAAGTTTTCTCGGGCTTATAGAAGGACATCGTCCATGACGAAAGTACAAGGCATCACCCAGTTGCTGGGAATCCTTCCTTGCCTGACCAGTGCGCGCCGAAGGCGTCGGGTCAGCTCGGACGAGATGAAGTTGTTGGAGCGCTATCGGGAGCTGTCGGAAAGCGACCAGATTGCGATGCGGTATCTGGTGGAGGCGATGAGGAGTGTTTCGCGGTTTTGAAAAGGAAAAGGCTTTGGCCGTGACACAGGTGTTGCGGTCAGATCCTACAGAGCAGTAGGAACTCGACATTTCAACAGACAAAGCTCAGGAAATTATCATGTCGACAATCATGAACAACGAGGGCGAAGTCACGATCCCGAAGCCAAATGACGAGTCTCGCAAGACTGGCGCTCCCGATCAGTTCGAAGCCGCGCGAGGTAAAGCGGATATCAAATGGCGAACCGATGAACTGATGGCGCTGCTACGAGATGAGGATTGATGTTTTGGAAGGCTTATGCGGAGGCTTTTTGAGAGGCTGATTAACCCAAGAGGCAGACTGTGAAGTCTGTCCCTTTTTCATTTTGTCACTCTACCTTCAACTGCAAGTGCCTACGATCTTGAACGGCCGTTGTGCCTGCATCAGATCAGGCATGTCCCGCCATTTGATCCAGGCCTGATGCTGCCAATGCAACAGCGGCACCGAGATCCCGGCCCACTGCAACGAACTCAGGCTTGGAATGTTATCCACAGATGCCGTATTCGACTCACGCAGCGAAGGTATGACTTCGTTGCTCAGCCATTGGCGCAGGTTTCGGTTTTCCGGGACGAAATGGTGCACCAGAAGGGCGTACATCCCTGATTCGCTGACCATCAGCGATTCGTCTGTTTTCCCATTCTTGAGCAACCAGACGTATCGACGCTGGTCCGGATCGAGTTTCAGGGTGAGGCGTTGGTCCATCGGGCGGCCCATCAGGCGACCGAGGTCCTGGACGCAAAACCAGGCTTGGTTGTCCTGCATGAAGGCGTGGAGGAAGCGATTGTGGCGGGTGAAGATGGTTGGGGTGAAATGCGGATGGGGTTCAGACGGATTTAGCGTGTGTTCAAACATTTTTTCGACTCCAAGTTGAAAAGGGAGCCGCCACTCAGAGGAGCGCGGTTGCGCCATGTTGATAGTGTTCCGGTTTCGACCCCGGGTCGCTGATTTGGCAGCGACGAGGTGAAGCCTATCGTTCAGGCGCTCGCGGCGCCAAGTCTACCTTGGCGCCGCATGCTGTAGGAATCGGTGTCTATGCCGGAAGGTTCGATCTGTAGGAATTTCCTGTTTTTGCCTGAAGTGCAGTCAAGCAGCGTCACAGCCGTGGTTTTTCCTATAGTTTTTCCCGCATTCAGGAACGAACTGCAGGTTTGCTACATGTTGATCGAATTTTCAGTTTCCAATTATCGCTCCTTCCGTGACAAGCAAACCCTGTCCATGGCTGCGACGCCGCGCTTGAGCAAAAAGCGCAACGTGTTCACACCCATCGTAAATGGAGAAAAGCTGCCTGATTTATTGAAAGTGGCGGCGATTTACGGACCGAACGCATCCGGTAAGTCTTCGCTTATCCGGGCAATGGGGGTCATGGGGAGTTTGCTCGCTTCGATACCTACATCAAATGATGAGCCGCTACCGGTCTCACCATTTCGGTTTGACCCGCAACTTCAAAACGAACCCAGTTCTTTTGAGTACAACTTCATTCAACGCGGGGTCCGATATCGGTTTGTTCTGCGCATGACTGTGCAGCGAATTGTCGAGGAACAATTGGTTTCCTATCCCAAAGGTAAGGAAACGCTGTTGTATTCGCGTCGCTTTGTAGATGAGGGGGAGCATTATGTTTTTGGCTCAAGCCTCGAGGGTGGCAAAGAGGTGCACAACGCCTGGCGGCGTCTGACGAGTCCCAAGATGTTGTTTATTTCGCAGGCGGTTGCGAACAGTAGTGAAGAGTTGACTCAGTTGCGGGGGCCGTTTAGCTGGTTTCAAACCGGTCTACTCGTTATTGAGCAGAACAACATGATGGGGCTGTCAGCAGCGTCCATCAGATTTCTTCGGATGGCATCGGATTACACACATGATTTACGAGACTTTCTAAAGGAAGTGGATATCCCGGTGTCAGCGATCCGGCTCAACACCGAAGACGCAGAGTCTGCTCAACGCACCAAAAAACTCACGCTGAAAGAGTTCTTCGCCGCCGCCCAAAAAGACAAAGTAACCTTGACGCATACGAGCTTGTTAGGCACCGCGGAGTTTGATTTTTCCGAGGAGTCCGACGGTACGAAAAACCTGATTGGATTCTGGCTGCCCTGGTTCATGATCAATCACGCCGATGGTAGCGGGATACTTTCTGTCGATGAGTTAGACAGCAGTCTTCATCCCTCGATAGTCGCGGACTTGATTGAGAAGCACCTGGACGGTGGGTTGGATACTCAACTGATCTTTACCACTCACGACACTCATCTGATGAACGCCAAAGCGCTTCGGCGCGATCAGTTCTGGATCACCGAAAGAGACGCTAACGGTGCAACCTGCCTTTTTTCTGTATACGACTTTGAAGGACGGGAAGGGGAGGATGTTGAGAAACGCTACTTTGAAGGTCGTTATCGCGGGTTGCCACTGATAAGGCGGGGTTGATCATGGCGCGTTCGATACGGCAATTTGATCGAAAGGCACCTCGGTTCAAGCCTCAACCCAAAGTGTTGATCCTCTGTGAAGACAGCAAGTCAGGAAAACGATATCTGGAGGAGGCTGCATTTCATTTTCGCGCCAAAGCTCAAGTGGAAATTGCCCACTGTGGCGTCACACACCCAAGCGGCATTGTTGAAACAGCAATAGCCCGCCAGAAATGCTTCGACAAGGTTTTTTGTGCATTGGATCGCGATACACATCTGTGTTTTGAACGAGCAATAAATCTGGCGAGGCCTCATCCGAAAATCAAAGTCATCGCTTCGTACCCCTGTTTTGAGTTTTGGCTGCTTCTGCACTTCGGTTTTAATCGAAAGCCTTTCCGAGCGGTTGGAAAGCACTCTCCAGGCGACTTGGTGGCCAAGAGCCTCAGAGAGAAACCCTGCATGGATAAGTACGAGAAAGGCGAAGACACCAACTATTTCGCACAACTTTTAGGTCAGCCATTCCAAAGGGCGAGAGATTTAGCACCAAAGATTATCGAGGACGTCGCTATCAGCGGCGAACCCAACCCCAGCACCGAAATTCATCTGCTGATGGACGAATTCGAAATTCTCTCCAAACCCCTACCGATCTAACACCTCAAACCCAGCCCGCATCGCTGCGGGCTGGGCAATTACCACTACCGACTAACCTTCCAGGCATCCCCCGCAGGCGCAGTCCCATGGTCATACGGCTTTGCCAGCCACATGTAAATCAACCCCAACCCAATCACGATCGCAGTACTCAACACCATCGCGTAGTTGATGTACCACGCCGCATCCGGCGTGCGCGGCCAGGCCATGTTGATGATTGCGCCGACGCCATAGATCAGCGCGCCGATGTTCACGGCCCAGCCCCAGGCGCCGAGGGTGAATTTGCCGCTCGGTTTCCAGCCTTTCATGCGCGCATAGAGTGCTGCGAGCACGATCATCTGGAACGCCAGGTAGATGCCGATGGCCGCGAAGCTGACGATGGTTGCCACCGCATCCTGCAGGAAGAAGCCCAGCACAATGATCAGCGCCGGCAGGACGCCGGACACGAACAGTGCCGCAACCGGAACCTGGGTCGTAGGGGAAATCTTCTTCAGCAGTGAGCTGCCGATGACCATTTCATCCCGGGCGTAGGAATACAGCAGACGACTCGCCGCGGCTTGCAGGCTGATGACGCAGGAGATGAAGGAAATCATCACCACGCCCATTACCACTTTCGAACCGACCGGGCCAAAGGCGTTGTTGAGGATGGTGGTGACCGGGTCCTTGTCGGTGCCATTGATCACTGCTTGCATGTCTGGCACAGCGAGGATCAGCGCCAGGCAGGCGAACATCGCCGCGATGCCGCCGATGTAGATGGTCATGCGCATGGCCACCGGGATTTGCTTGCTCGGGTTCGGGGTTTCTTCGGCCACGTCGCCGCAGGCCTCGAAGCCGTAGTACAGGAACATCCCCGCCAGCGAGGCGGTGAGGAACGCTGGCAGATACGAGCCGTCGATGCTGATATCGAAGGTGTTGAACAACACACTGATCGATTGATGACGCTCGAAGATCAGCAGGTAAACGCCAACGATCACCGCACCGACCAGTTCGCAGAGAAAACCGAACATGGCGATCCGCGCCAGCACTTTGGTGCCACTGAGGTTGACCAGGGTAGCGAACAGCGTCAGGAACAGTGCGATGACGATGTTGGTGTTGTTGTTCGGTTCAAAGCCCATCATCGCGGCCAGGTACGGACCGGCGCCCACCGCAACGGCGGCGATGGTGACGCACAGGGCGATGGAGTAGATCCAGCCGACCATCCACGCCCAGCGCTTGCCCACCAAGCGACGAGCCCACGGGTACACGCCGCCGGAAATCGGGAACTGCGAGACCACTTCACCGAAGATCAGGCACACCAGCAACTGGCCGCATCCGACCAGCAAATACGCCCAGAACATCGGTGGCCCACCGGCGGCGAGGCACAGGCCGAACAGGGTATAAACCCCTACGACCGGAGAGAGATAAGTGAAGCCCAGGGCGAAGTTCTCCCACAGGCTCATGCTGCGATTGAAGTTCGAGGTGTAACCCAGCTTGCGCAGTTGCTCGGCATCGCTGTCGGCAACGGCTGCGGAGAGTTCGGGTGATGCACTCATAGTGTGTTAGCTCCGGAAAATCGGCAGATTTCGGATGTCCGAAACCGTGACAGGGCCATGACGGCGCTGCCCGGATCGGTGGTTATTGTTTTGGTTTCGTTGGGGTGGAACCTGGGTGGTGCTTAGTGCCGGTTTCTTCCTTGAGATTGCGGTGACTCCATCGCGGGCAAGCCTTGCTCCTACAGGTTTTGTGGCATGCACCCATCATGCAAACGACATCAATCCTGTAGGAGCAAAGCTTGCTCGCGATGCTTTTAATGCTTGAACATCACATGCCGAACGACGGTGTAGTCCTCCAGCCCGTACATGGACATGTCCTTGCCATAACCGGACAGTTTCTGACCGCCGTGCGGCATTTCGCTGACCAGCATGAAGTGTGTATTCACCCAGGTGCAGCCGTACTGCAAACGCGCAGACAGGCGATGCGCACGACCGACGTCCGAGGTCCAGACCGACGACGCCAGGCCGTAGTTCGAATCGTTGGCCCAGCCCAGCACCTGCGCTTCATCGGTGAATTTGGTCACCGACACCACCGGCCCGAACACTTCACGACGGACGATTTCATCGTCCTGTTGCGCGTCGGCCAACACCGTCGGTTCGAAGAAGAAGCCATTGCCTTCAACAGCCTTGCCGCCAGTGATCAATCGGATATGCGGCTGCGCCAAGGCACGCTCGACAAACCCGGCCACGCGGTCGCGATGTTGCGCGGTGATCAACGGGCCCAGTTCGGTCGACGGATCATCCTGCACGCCGTACTTGATGCTGCTGACCGCTTCGCCGAGCTTCTCGACGAATTTGTCGTAGATGCCTTCCTGCGCGTAGATGCGGCAGGCGGCGGTGCAGTCCTGGCCGGCGTTGTAGAAACCGAAGGTGCGAATGCCTTCCACGGCGGCGTCGATGTCAGCGTCGTCGAAGATGATCACCGGGGCCTTGCCGCCCAGTTCCATGTGCATGCGTTTGACGCTGTCGGCGGTGCTGGAAATGATATTCGAGCCGGTGGCGATCGAACCGGTCAGCGAGACCATGCGCACTTTCGGGTGTGTGACCAATGGATGACCAACCGTAGGACCACGACCGAACACCAGGTTCAGCACGCCGGCCGGGAAAATCTCCGACGCCAGTTCCGCCAGACGCAGCGCGGTCAGCGGGGTTTGTTCCGACGGCTTGAGCACCACGGTATTACCCGCCGCGAGGGCCGGGGCGATTTTCCAGGCGACCATCATCAGCGGGTAGTTCCACGGTGCGATGGACGCGATCACGCCAACCGGGTCGCGGCGGATCATCGAGGTGTGGCCGTGCAGGTATTCACCGCCCGCCGAACCGCTCATGCAACGGCTGGCGCCGGCGAAGAAACGGAACACGTCGGCAATCGCCGGGATCTCGTCGTTCAGTGCAGCACTGTAAGGCTTGCCGCAGTTGTCCGATTCCAGTTTGGCCAGCTCTTCGCCGTGTGCTTCGATGGCGTCGGCGAGTTTGAGCAGCAGCAGCGAACGTTCTTTCGGCGTGGTTTGCGACCAGCTTTCGAAGGCGCTGTCGGCGGCACGCACGGCGGCATCGACCTGGGCTTCACTGGCTTCGTTGATTTCCACCAGCACACGACCGAGGGCCGGGTTGAACACCGCTTGGGCGGGGCCTTCGCCGTCGATCAGTTGGCCATTGATCAAGAGTTTGGTTTGCATGGCTTTGTCCTCTTCGAAGCAATTATTTTTATCTGTGGAAACCGAATTAATGTGGGAGCGAGCCTGCTCGCGAATACGGTGGGTCAGCCGACATCAATGTTGAATGTGATGTCCTCATCGCGAGCAGGCTCACTCCCACAATGGATTCGGTTCCTACAGCTATTCGGTTATTTCCCGCCACTGCCCGCAACGCTTTCGCCGCCACGGGTCAGGTAATAGGCGCCGAGGATCGGCAGCATGGTCACCATCATCACCAGCATCGCAACGACGTTGGTCACCGGCACGTCCCGTGGGCGGCTGAGCTGGTTGAGCAGCCACAGCGGCAGGGTGCGTTCATGGCCGGCGGTGAAGGTGGTGACGATGATTTCGTCGAACGACAGGGCAAACGCCAACATGCCGCCGGCCAGCAATGCCGAGCCGAGGTTCGGCAGGACGATGTAGCGGAAGGTCTGCCAGCCGTCGGCGCCGAGGTCCATCGAGGCCTCGATCAAACTGTGAGAAGTGCGACGCAAGCGGGCGATGACGTTGTTGTAGACGATCACCACACAGAAGGTCGCGTGGCCGACGATGATGGTGAACATTCCCGGCTCGATCCCCAGCGTCTTGAAGGTCGCCAGCAACGCGATACCGGTGATGATCCCCGGCAAGGCAATCGGCAGGATCAGCATCAGCGAGATGCCTTGCTTGCCGAAGAAATCCCGGCGGTACAACGCCGCCGATGCCAGCGTGCCGAGGACCAGCGCAATCAACGTCGCGACGGAGGCAATTTGCAGCGACAGCTTGATCGCTTCCAGCACGTCGGGTCGCAAGAACGCCACGCCGATCCACTTCAACGTGAAGCCTTTAGGCGGAAAACTGAACGCGGCGTCTTCGGTGTTGAAGGCGTACAGGAAGATGATCAGGATCGGAAAGTGCAGAAACAGCAACCCGCCCCAGGCTGCGATGCGCAGGCCGAGCGAGGCTTTTTCTCCGTGGGTTTCCGGCGCTTGTTTTTTTGCATCAGAGCGCATCGAAGGCCCCCAGTCGTTTCACGATAGTCAGGTAAATGGCGATCAACACAATCGGCACCAACGTGAAGGCCGCGGCCATCGGCATGTTGCCGATCGCGCCTTGCTGGGCGTACACCATGCTGCCGACGAAGTAGCCCGGCGGGCCCACCAGTTGCGGCACGATGAAGTCGCCCAGGGTCAGCGAAAAGGTGAAGATCGAACCGGCCGCGATGCCCGGAATCGACAGCGGCAAAGTCACTTGCATGAAAGTCTGTCGCGGCGTGGCGCCGAGGTCGGCCGAGGCTTGCAGCAAGGACGGCGGCAGACGTTCCAGCGAGGCCTGAATCGGCAGGATCATGAACGGCAGCCAGATGTAGACGAACACCATGAACCGGCCCAGGTGCGAGGTCGACAAGGTGCTGCCGCCGACGCCCGGAATCCCCAAAACGAATTGCAAAACCGGCTCAAGACCCAGGTGTTGAACGAACCATTGCGCCACGCCGCCCTTGGCCAGCAGCAAGGTCCAGGCATACGCCTTGACGATGTAACTGGCCCACATCGGCATCATCACCGCGATGTAGAAAAACGCCTTGGTTTTGCCGGTGGTGTAGCGCGCCATGTAGTAGGCGATCGGGAACGCGACGATGGCGCTGGCGATCGACACGACGACGGCCATGCTCAAGGTGCGCAGGATGATGTCGAAGTTCGACGGCTGGAACAGGGCCGCGAAGTTCGCCAGGGTCAGGTCGGGCGTGACCGCCATGGTGAAGTCATCGAAGGTGTAGAAGCCTTGCCACAGCAGAACCAGCAGCGAGCCGAGGTAGATCGCGCCGAACCACAGCAGCGGCGGCACTAGCAGCAGCGACAGGTAAAAATTCGGCCGGCGATACAGCAGGTTGGAAAACCTGCGCAACGGCGAGCCGCCGGCCGGGGTTTGAGGGAGCGCCACGCTGTTCATCTCACACCCCGCCGATAACGTTGTCGTGCAGCGGGATCATCGCTTCCCGTGCCCAGCGTGCGCTGATGCGTTGTCCGGTCTGATGTTGCGCGCTGACGTCCAGCCACTGGACGTTGGCCTGGCTGATGTTCAGGGTCTGGCCGTTTTCCAGTTTCAGTTCATAGCGCGTGGCGCTGCCCTGGTACTGAATGTCATGGAGCAAACCGCTGACTTCGATTTCATGACTGGCCAACGGTCCTTCAGCAAAACGCACGTGTTCCGGGCGAATCGAAAACGGCTGTGGATTGCCGCTCAATTGTTTCGCCAGATCGCCGCGAATCACGTTGGAGGTGCCCACGAATTCCGCCACAAAGGTTGTAGCCGGTTTCATGTAGAGGTTGCGCGGGGTATCGACCTGCTCGATGCGCCCTTTGTTGAACACCGCCACGCGATCCGACATCGACAGGGCTTCGGTCTGGTCGTGGGTGACGAAGATGAAGGTGATGCCGAGCTGGCGTTGCAGCTTTTTCAGTTCACCCTGCATTTGCTCGCGCAGTTTTAAATCGAGCGCGCCCAACGGTTCATCGAGCAGCAGCACGCGCGGACGATTGACCAGGGCGCGGGCCAGGGCCACACGCTGGCGTTGGCCGCCGGACAGTTGCACCGGTTTGCGCTCGCCGTAGCCGCCGAGGGCGACCATGTCGAGGGCTTCTTCGGCGCGTTTCTGGCGTTCGGTTTTGCCGACGCCTTTGACTTTCAAACCGTAGGCGACGTTGTCGAGTACGTTCATGTGCGGAAACAACGCGTAATCCTGGAACACGGTGTTCACGTCACGCTGATACGGCGGCAGCCCGGCGGCCTCTAAACCGTGAATACGAATAGAGCCTGCACTCGGTTGTTCGAAACCGGCGATCAGGCGCAGACAGGTGGTTTTGCCCGAACCGGAAGGGCCCAGCATGGAAAAGAACTCGCCGTCCTGGATATCGATGGAAACCCGGTCAACGGCCTTCACTTCGCCGAACTGACGGGAAACGTTGGTGAACTGGACTGCAAGCGTCATGGTGCGGTGCTCCAAAAAGGCGAGGGTCTCGCAGCGGCCTTGCCTGGACTTCTGAAAATCTGAATCGTTGCGATGTCTCGGTCGAATGAGCGCGGCCCGCTTTTAGCTCCCTCTCCCTCCGGGAGAGGGCGGGGGGTGAGGGCCGCGGTGTCGGTCATTCCCAAGAGTCGAGGCGGAGTCAAAAACCACCCCTCACACCAGCCCTCTCCCCACGGGGGAGAGGGGGGAAAGGGAGCTGACTGTGTCGTGCTTGAGAACTTAACGGCCGCCCATGATCGCGATGTAGTCCTGGGTCCAGCGGCTGTACGGCACGAACTTGCCGCCTTCAGCCTGCGGGGTTTTCCAGAAGGCCAAATTGTCGAATTGATCGTAACCGTTGGTTTTGCAACCCTCGGCGCCGAGCAATTCGCTCTCCTTGCACCCCGCCGGAACCGACGGCAGCGAACCGAACCAGGCCGCCAGGTCACCCTGGACTTTCGGTTGCAGCGACCAGTCCATCCACTTGTAGGCGCAATTCGGGTGCTTGGCTTCGGCGTGCAACATGGTGGTGTCGGCCCACCCCGTTGCACCTTCTTTTGGAATGACCGAGGCAACCGGCTGCTTGTCCGCCACCAGGCCGTTGACCATGTAGCCCCAGGTGCTGGACGCCGCGACGCCTTCGTTTTTGACGTCGCTCATCTGGACCGTTGCGTCATGCCAGTAGCGGTGGATCAAGGGCTGTTGCTTGCGAAGCAGATCCAGCGCCGCTTTGTATTGCGCTTCGTTGAGCTGGTACGGGTCTTTGATGCCCAGTTCCGGCTGTTTCGATTTGAGATAAAGCGCCGCATCGGCGATGTAGATCGGGCCGTCGTAGGCCTGGACCCGGCCCTTGTTGGACTTGCCGTCCGGCAGGGTTTGCTCTTCGAACACCACGCTCCAGCTGTCCGGCGCCGTTTTGAAGATATTGGTGTTGTACATCAACACGTTCGGGCCCCATTGGTACGGGGTGCCGTAGGTTTGCTTATTGACGACGTACCACGGGCCATCCTTGAGCCGAGGGTCGATGTTCTTCCAGTTCGGGATCAACGCCGTGTTGATCGGCTGCACACGCTTGCCGGCGATCAACCGCAGGGAGGCGTCGCCGGATGCCGTCACCAGGTCGTAACCACCCTTGGACATCAGGCTGACCATTTCATCGGAAGTGGCGGCAGTCTTGACGTTGATCTTGCAGCCGGTTTCCTTTTCGAAGCCAGTGACCCAGTCGTAGGCCTTGTCGCTTTCGCCACGTTCGATGTAGCCAGGCCAGGCCACAATATCCAGCTGACCTTCGCCGGCACCGACGGCTTTCAGCGGTTCGGCGGCCTGGATACTGGCACTGGCCAGCAGCGCGGTGGTGATTGCACTGAGCAGTGCGGTCTTGTGCACGAACATGGGGTTTCCCTCTTCTTTAATTATGGTCGGGGCAGTTTTGAACGTGGTGAAGCAGGCCGTTAGCGGCTTGTTATAAGCGTAGTCAGAGATGCTGGCCGTGGCGGGCCATGATGTGCCGCACCACGCTGTAGTCCTGGAGCGAATCGCTGGATAAGTCTTTGCCGTAGCCCGAACGCTTCAGGCCGCCGTGGGGCATTTCGCTGACCAGCATGAAATGACTGTTGATCCAGGTGCAGCCGTACTGCAAGCGCGCTGCCACCTGCATCGCCTTGTCCAGGTTCTGGGTCCAAACCGAGGAGGCGAGGCCGTATTCCGAGTCGTTGGCCCAGTCCACGGCTTGTTCGAGCTGATCGAAACGGGTCACGGTGACCACCGGCCCGAACACTTCGCGCTGGACGATCTCATCAGTCTGCTTGCAACCGGCCAGCAAAGTTGGCTGGTAATAGAAGCCGGCACCGGAATGCACTGCCGCGCCGGTCACTCGTTCGATGTGTGGCTGGCCGAGGGCGCGCTCGACGAAACTGGCCACGCGATCACGCTGGCGGGTGCTGATCAGCGGGCCGATCTCGTTGTCGGCGTCGCGCTTGCCGGCGAAGCGCAGGCTGCTGACCGCTGCGCCGAGTTCGGCCACCAAGCGGTCATGAATCCCGGCCTGTGCATAAATGCGGCAGGCCGCGGTGCAATCCTGGCCGGCGTTGTAGTAGCCATAAGTGCGCACGCCTTCGACCACGGCTTGAATGTCCGCATCGTTGCAGACGATCACCGGCGCCTTGCCGCCGAGTTCGAGGTGAGTGCGTTTCAGGGTTTTCGCCGCGGCTTGCAGGATTTTTTGCCCGGTGACGATATCGCCAGTCAACGACACCATGCGCACTTTAGGATGACTGACCAAGTGGCTGCCGACGCCTTCACCGCCACCGCAAATGATGTTGATCACACCGCGCGGCAGAATCTCGGCCAGCGCGGGCGCTAGGGCCAGAATCGACAGCGGCGTGTGTTCGGACGGCTTGAACACCAGTGTGTTGCCGGCGGCCAGGGCCGGGGCGATTTTCCACGCGGCCATCATGATCGGGTAGTTCCACGGCGCAATCGAGGCCACCACACCAATCGGATCGCGGCGAACCATGCTGGTATAGCCCGGCAGGTATTCGCCGCTGAGCTGGCCAGTCTGGCAACGCACGGCGCCGGCAAAGAAGCGGAACACATCGACCGTGGCGCTCAAGTCATCCTGACGCGCCAGGTGCAACGGTTTGCCACAGTTCAGGGATTCGAGGCGGGCGAGGAGGTCGGCTTGTTTTTCGATGGCGTTGGCGATGTCCAGCAGCAGGTTCGAGCGTTGTTGCGGCGTGGTCCGCGACCAACCGGCAAAGGCGCGGTGGGCGCCGAGGATCGCGGCTTCGACTTGCTCGGTGCTGGCTTCGGCGATGTGCGTCAGCACTTCCCCGGTGGCCGGGTTGAGGATCGGTTCGACAAACCCCTGGCCCGCAACCAATTCGCCATCGATCAACAACGCGGTGAACAACGGGGTCTGTGCGCCAGCCATTTTTCGGGTTCTCTTTTCTTGTGTGGCCATGCTGCTCCCTGTGACTGGGGCGCGGCTGTCTTATAGATGTACCAAGACTAGGCGCCGCACCCGAGGTCGACAAATACTAAATACTGAAGGTGGCGTTCGATTAAATAGATGGCTTGCGCCCGCCGTGGGGCTGCTCGCGGGCGACGGTCAGAAATGGGTCCACCAGCGCTGGGCGCGCGGTGCCCCGACGCCAGGCCAGGCCGACGTCGAGGGTCTGGCTCAGGTCGGCAATCGGCCGCGCTTCGATGATGTCGCCCTCCAGTGACCATGGGCGATAAGTCATGTCGGGCTGGATCGACACGCCCAAACCCGCTGCCACCAGGCTTCGCACCGCTTCCGTCGACGCCGTTCTCAAGGTGATGCGCGGTTGTTGGGAGGCCGCTGTCCACATGCGCTGGGCGTTGCGGTCCATTTCATCGACGTTCAGCTGAATCAACGGCTCACGGGCCACGTCGGCGAGGTTGATGCTGTCGTGTTCCAGCAGCGGATGTTGGGCTGGCAGCCATAACCGATGGGGCGAGTGGGTCAGCACTTCGGTCTGCAAGGCGTGGCGATCTTCGAGGTTGGAGAGGATCAGTACGCCGACATCGATCTCGCCGCTGACCAGCAAATGCTCGATGTAAGGGCGCTCGTCCTCCATCACCCGGATCTCGACGTTGGGGTAGGCGCGCTGGAAACGGGTGAGCAAGTCTGCGAGGTAATAACCGGCCACCAGGCTGGTCACACCTATGATCAACTGCCCGGCGACCTGATCGGTACTCTGCTGCAGGCTGCGTTTGGCGTTGTCCACCGTCGCCAGAATCAGGTGCGCCTGGCGTAGGAATTGGTGGCCCTGGTGGGTCAGCGTCATGCCCTTGGCGTGGCGGTTGAACAGGCCGACGCCGATTTCCTGTTCCAGTTGCTGGATGGCCAGGGTCAAGGTGGACTGAGAAATGAACGCGGTTTGCGCGGCGGCGGAGATCGAGCCGGTCTCGGCCACGGCGATGAAATGACGGATCTGACGCAAGGTCATCATGGAGAAAGTACCGGTGGGCGGTTTTTATAGATTTGTTTGAGTGTATATCCATTTTTCTGAAGGGTTGCGGTCGGCTGAGCGGCGCTGCGCAACATCTCGAAGCACTCTCGCCCCCGAATGCCGGGCACTTTCGATCTAGGCTGATGGCCTTATTGATCCGGTTAACCCCTTTTTTGGAGGCGGCAAATGAACACGCGTGGATTGCTCGATCAGCTACTCAAGTCCGGTCAGGACATGTTGCAGAACAAGGCCGGCGGCTCACAAAACAAGACCTCCGGCGGTGGTTTGGGCGGATTGCTCGGCGGCAGCGGCGGTTCGGGCGGCCTCGGCAGTTTGCTGTCGGGCGCGGGGGGCGGTGCGTTGGCAGCGGGGGCCATGGGGTTGCTGCTGGGCAGCAAGAAAGGGCGCAGTGTTGGCGGCAAGGTCCTGACTTATGGCGGCCTGGCTGCGTTGGGCGTGATTGCCTACAAGGCCTATGGCAACTGGCAGGCCCAGCAGGGCACCGCGGCGAAGACTGAACCGCAAACCATCGACCGCTTACCGGTGGCGCAAGTTGAACAGCACAGTCAGGCGATTCTCAAAGCATTAGTGGCAGCCGCTAAAGCTGATGGCCATGTCGATGAGCGGGAACGTGCGCTGATTGAAGGTGAATTCACCAAGCTTGATAACGATCAGGAGTTGCAGCACTGGCTGCACGCCGAACTGAACAAACCGCTGGACCCGGCCGACGTCGCCCGCGCCGCGAGTACGCCGGAAATGGCCGCAGAGATGTACATCGCCAGCGTGATGCTGGTGGATGAGGAGAGCTTCATGGAGAAGTCCTACCTGGATGAACTGGCGCGTCAGTTGAAGCTTGAGCCGGGGTTGAAGGCTGAGTTGGAGAAGCAAGTCAGGCAGGCGTCGTTATCGGTCGCCTGATCGGGTCGCTTACAACAAATCCCATCAGTGCTTTCCTGTATCACTGATGGGGGTTGTTTAGTTTTAGATTGGGCTTAAGAAGGCAACTAATGCTGTCATCCCCGATGAGGGATAGTGTTACCAAGGATTGGACATTTTAAAGTTTCCGCCGACCTCTTCATTACTTCCCTTTAATGTAACGTGGTAACTGCCTTCGGCGGATTCACCTTCCAGTCCGAAAGTAACAGTTAGCGTGCCTTTTTCAATTTCCCGATTGACGCCATTTACGTCCACGGTCCATTTCAGGGAATCAGGAAGCTGGGCGAAGTCCTCTGGATAGACCACGGTATGGAGGCCATCTTCCAGATCCTTCGGGGCACAAAGCGCTACCTGCCTGTATTGGCCTTCGTATCCGATGATGAATCTCGTACTCCCGTGAAGTCCGTAGTAGACCCTTTCACTTTTGAATATTTCTTTTGAGTCTTGCATAACATTTATTGTGCCTGTGGAGGCTTTTAGATCTTTTACAACATCGGCATAAGAAAGAGCAGGCATGACGAATTCCTTTCAAGTTTTGAAACTCGAGTTTCCGGAAGTTCGGGCTTAAAGTGCTACTGACATAAATGACAGTTTTTTATCGTATCTTGGAATCGATTGAATGGTTTTTATATAAAACCAAGATGAGTCACCTAAAATCGGCTCATGGAGCTTCGGGTTGCGCTCTGACCAGGGCATTTTTTCAACAGTGCTACAGAGTCCAATGGCCCGTTTTCTTCCGATTCATCACGGGTACCTGGCTCCCGATCTGGCGCAAAGTCTCCCAGAACTCATCCCACCGTCTTATAAATGAAACACCCTCAGCTATACTCCGCAACATTTCAACCGCCCCTCGAGGACTGACTGTGAAGAACTGGACGTTGCGCCAACGCATCTTGGCGAGCTTTGCGGTGATTATCGCCATCATGCTGCTGATGGTCGTCGTGTCGTATTCGCGGCTGTTGAAGATCGAAACCAGCGAAGCCAGCGTTCGTGAAGACGCACTACCCGGGTTGTATTACAGCTCGATGGTACGCAGTGCCTGGGTCGACACTTACCTGCGGACCCAGGAAATGCTGGGCTTCAAAGAGGGGCAGGGCTTCAGCGCTGAAGAGGCCGAAAACTTCAAAAACTTCGAGGTGCGTCTGCAAGAGCAGATGACTAACTACCAAGGCACGATCACCACGGACGAAGACAAGGTTGAGTTCGCCGCTTTTGAAAAACTCCATGGTGATTACAACAAGGTCCTGGCGGCCGTGGTCGATTTGCATAAGCGCAATCAGGAAACTGAAGCCATCAAGATGTTCAACGAGCAACTGACTCCGGCCTGGACCGCAGGTCGCATGAAGCTCAATGACATCATTCGCGAAAACAAAGCGGTGGCCGACCAGGAAATCGCGAACATCGATGACGCTGTGGACACCGCGAAAGTCATCATGGGCATTTCCCTGCTGGTCGCGGTCCTGGTCGCCGGCCTCTGTGGTCTTTTGTTGATGCGCGCAATCATGGCGCCGATGAACCGCATTGTGCAGATCCTCGAAATAATGCGTACCGGCGATCTCAGCAGTCGCCTGAACCTTGATCGTAAAGATGAGTTCGGCGCCGTGGAAACCGGCTTCAACGACATGATGACCGAGCTGACGTCCCTGGTGTCCCAGGCCCAGCGCTCCTCGGTGCAGGTCACCACCTCGGTGACCGAGATCGCTGCCACCTCCAAGCAACAGCAAGCGACCGCCACCGAAACCGCCGCCACTACCACCGAAATTGGCGCGACGTCCCGTGAGATTGCGGCCACTTCGCGGGATCTGGTGCGCACGATGACTGAAGTCTCCACCGCCGCCGATCAGGCCTCGGTGCTCGCCGGTTCCGGGCAGCAAGGCCTGGCGCGGATGGAAGAGACCATGCACTCGGTGATGGGCGCGGCCGATCTGGTCAACGCCAAACTGGCGATCCTCAATGAGAAGGCCGGCAACATCAATCAGGTGGTCGTGACCATCGTCAAGGTCGCCGACCAGACCAATCTGCTGTCGCTCAACGCGGCGATTGAGGCCGAAAAGGCCGGTGAATACGGCCGCGGGTTTGCCGTGGTCGCCACCGAAGTGCGGCGTCTGGCGGACCAGACCGCCGTTGCCACGTACGACATCGAGCAGATGGTGCGCGAGATCCAGTCGGCGGTGTCGGCCGGGGTGATGGGCATGGACAAGTTCTCTGAAGAGGTGCGCCGCGGCATGTCCGAGGTGCAGCAGGTCGGCGAGCAGCTGTCGCAGATTATCCATCAGGTTCAGGCGCTGGCGCCGCGGGTGTTGATGGTCAACGAAGGCATGCAGGCCCAGGCCACGGGCGCCGAACAGATCAACCACGCGCTAGTGCAGTTGGGCGATGCCAGCAGCCAGACCGTCGAGTCCCTGCGCCAGGCCAGTTTCGCCATCGACGAATTGAGCCAGGTGGCCGTAGGGCTGCGTGGTGGCGTTTCGCGATTTAAAGTCTGATGAGCGAACCCACGGCCAAACGCACCGCCGTGAAGCCGGCGCTGCACTCATTGTTTCTGGTGTTCCGCATCGGCAACGAGCGCTATGCCCTGCAGGCCATCGAGGTGGCGGAAGTGCTGCCGCGTCTGCCGTTGAAACCGATTCCCCGGGCGCCGGACTGGGTGGCCGGGGTGTTCGCCTACCGCGGCGCGGTGGTGCCGGTGATCGACCTCAGTGCGCTGACGTTCGGCCAGCCGGCGCAGACCCGCACCAGCACCCGCCTGGTACTGGTCAATTACCGTCCGGATGAATTCGCTGAGGCGCAATTGCTCGGGCTGATTCTGGAACAGGCCACCGATACCTTGCGCTGCAACCCGGCGGATTTTCAGTCCTATGGCCTGGACAATCGTCAGGCGCCGTACCTTGGGCCGGTGCGTGAAGATGCTCAGGGTTTGCTGCAATGGGTGCGGGTTGCCGACTTGCTCGACGATCAGGTTCGCGCGCTGCTGTTTCCGTCGCAGCCGTTGGACCTGGCGCTGTTTGAGGAGCGGCCATGAGCAGTGATCAACGGTTTTTCGATTTTCTCAAAGAGCGCATCGGTCTCGACGTGACCTCGGTGGGCCCGGCGATCATCGAGCGTGCGGTGCGCCAGCGCAGCACGGCATCCAATGCGCTGACGGCCGATGAGTACTGGCACACCTTGCAGGGTTCGCAGGACGAGCAGCAGGCGTTGATCGAAGCGGTGATTGTCCCCGAGACCTGGTTTTTCCGTTACCCGGAATCCTTCGCCACGTTGGCGAAACTGGCCACCAAACGCCTGAACGACATCAACAACATGCGCGCACTGCGGATTCTCAGCCTGCCGTGTTCCACCGGTGAAGAACCGTATTCCATCGCCATGGCGTTGCTCGATGCCGGGTTACAGCCGCACCAGTTCAAGGTCGAAGGCATGGACGTCAGTCCGTTGTCGGTGGAAAAAGCCCGGCGCGCGCTGTACGGCAAGAATTCGTTTCGGGGTCAGGACATCGCCTTTCGCGACCGGCATTTCGCCGCCGAAGGCGAGGGCTATCGCCTCAGCGGGCGAGTGCTCGAACAAGTGCGTCTGCAGGTCGGCAATCTGCTGGATCCGACATTGTTGGCCAACGAGCCGCCGTATGACTTTGTGTTTTGCCGCAACCTGCTGATCTATTTCGATCAGCCGACCCAGCAGCAAGTGTTCGAAGTGCTCAAGCGTTTGACCCATGTGGATGGCGTGCTGTTTATCGGCCCGGCCGAGGGCAGTTTGCTCGGCCGTTTCGGCATGCGTTCGATCGGCATCCCGCAGTCCTTTGCGTTCAGTCGTCAGAGCACACCAGAGCCTGCGCCCATTGCGACGTTCGTTCCGACGCCTCTGCCCGTGCACCAAGCGGTGCGCAGCGTGACACCGCCGCCCGTTCGCAATCGACCCTTCGCAACGGTGGCGCCGCTGCCTGTCGTGACGAAAGTCGCCAACCCGGACACCGCCGCACTGCTGGCGAACATCGCCGCGCTGGCCAACGAAGGCAAAAGTGCCGAGGCCCGCGCCGCGTGCGATAGCTATTTGCGCAGTCATGAACCTGTGGCCCAAGTCTTCTACTGGCTGGGCTTGCTCAGCGATGTCGCCGGCAGAGTCCTTGAGGCTCAGGGTTTTTATCGCAAGGCGTTGTACCTCGACCCGCACCATCCCGACGCGTTGATGCACCTGGCGGCGTTGCTGCAATCCCTGGGCGACACGGCGGGAGCCAGACGATTGCAGGACCGCGCCGCCCGCAGTGAGCGCGCCGCTGACAGTGAGCGTAACCGATGATCGCCGCCGACACTTTTAGCCTCACCCATCAAGATGCCCAGGCCATCGATGACTGCTGGAACCGCATCGGTATCCACGGCGACAAGTCCTGCCCGCTACTGAGCGATCACATTCACTGCCGCAATTGCGCGGTGTATTCGGCCGCGGCGACGCGCTTGCTCGACCGCTACGCGTTACAACAGGAAGACCGCGGGCAAGTCTCCACGGCGGTCGAGAGCGAGGTGAAAACCCGTTCGCTGCTGATGTTCCGTCTGGGCGAAGAATGGCTGGCCCTGGCCACTCGCAGTCTGGTGGAAGTGGCGCCGCTGCAAGCGATTCATTCCCTGCCGCACCAACGCTCCCGGGCCTTGCTCGGCGTGGCCAATGTGCGCGGCGCGTTGGTGGCGTGCCTGTCGCTGGTGGAATTACTGGCGCTCGACGGCGCCAGCAGCGTGGCGACCGGCGCACGGGTCATGCCGAGGATGCTGATCATCGCTGCCCACGGCGGACCGGTGGTGGTGCCGGTGGATGAAGTGGACGGGATTCACGCCATCGACGAACGCGTCCTCGAGGCGGCGTCCCGCTCCGGCACGCAGGCCAGCGCCAAATACACCCGTGGCGTGTTGCAATTCAAAGGTCGCAGCCTGCGTTGGCTGGATGAAGAACAGCTGCTGTCCGCCGTGACCCGGAGCCTTACATGACCCCCGAGCAAATGCGCGACGCCTCTTTGCTGGAACTGTTCAGTCTGGAAGCCGAGGCCCAGACCTTGGTGCTAAGCGCCGGCCTGCTGGCGCTCGAGCGCGATCCGACCCAGGCCGATTACCTCGAGTCGTGCATGCGTGCGGCCCACTCGCTCAAGGGCGCGGCGCGGATTGTCGGCGTCGATGCCGGGGTCAGCGTCGCCCATGTGATGGAAGATTACCTGGTCAGCGCCCAGGAAGGGCGCCTGTACCTTCGGCCCGAATACATTGATGCACTGTTGCAAGGCACCGATCTGCTGATGCGAATTGCGACGCCGAACAACGCTCCGGCGCCTGCGGATATCGAAGCTTACGTCGTCTTGATGGGACGGCTGCTTGATCACATGGTGGCTACCCCCATCGCGCCGCCGATGGCAGAACTTCAGCTGGAACCGCCGACGCCCAAGGTTGAGCCGCCCATGCCGGCCGCCACCGACGCCCCCCCGGCAGCGCCCGCCGAGCCAACGCCCAAGACTAAACGCACCACCGAAAACGGCGAGCGGGTGCTGCGGGTCACGGCCGAACGCCTGAACAGCCTGCTTGATCTGTCGAGCAAATCCCTGGTGGAAACCCTGCGGCTCAAACCGCACCTGGCCACCATGCAACGCCTCAAGCGTATGCAGAACAAGGGCCTGCGGGCCCTGGAAAACCTCAACGTCCACCTCAAGGAACATGCCTTGAGTCTGGAAGCACAGGAAGCCCTCGAAGACGCTCGTCGGCTACTGGCTGAATCTCAGCAATTGCTGGTGGAAAAGAACGCCGAACTGGATGAGTTCGCCTGGCAGGCCAGTCAGCGGGCGCAAGTGTTGTACGACACCGCGCTGGCCTGCCGCATGCGGCCGTTTGCCGATGTGTTGAGCGGGCAAGAGCGCATGGTCCGCGACCTTGGTCGCAGCCTCGGCAAACAGGTGCGGCTGGAGATCGAGGGTGAGAAAACCCAGGTCGACCGCGACGTGTTGGAAAAGCTTGAAGCGCCGCTGACCCACCTGCTGCGCAATGCCGTGGATCACGGCATCGAATCCCCGGAGCAACGGCTATTGGCGGGTAAACCCGCTGAAGGCCTGATCCGTTTGCGCGCTTCCCATCAGGCCGGATTGTTGCTGCTGGAACTGAGTGATGACGGCAATGGCGTCGATCTGGAAAAGGTCCGCCGCAGCATCATCGAGCGCCAGTTGTCCCCGGCCGAAACCGCCGCGCAATTGAGTGAAGAAGAGCTGCTGACCTTCCTGTTTCTACCGGGTTTCAGCCTGCGCGACACGGTCACCGAAGTCTCCGGGCGCGGCGTCGGACTGGATGCGGTCCAGCACATGGTCCGCCAGGTGCGCGGCGCGGTCGTGCTGGAGCAGGTGGCGGGCGAGGGCAGTCGTTTCCATCTCGAGGTGCCGCTGACCCTGTCGGTGGTGCGCAGTCTGGTGGTGGAAGTCGGTGACGAGGCGTATGCCTTCCCGCTGGCCCACATCGAACGGATGTGCGATCTGGAGCCGGCGGACATTGTCCAGGTCGAAGGCCGTCAGCATTTCTGGCACGAAGGCCGGCATGTCGGGCTGGTCGCGGCCAGTCAGCTGTTGCAGCGTCCGGCGGGTCAGAACAGTCAGCAAACCCTCAAAGTGGTGGTGATTCGCGAGCGCGAGGCGATTTACGGCGTGGCGGTCGAGCGTTTTATCGGCGAGCGGACCTTGGTCGTTTTGCCGCTGGACGAGCGTCTGGGCAAGGTGCAGGACATTTCCGCCGGGGCCTTGCTCGACGACGGTTCGGTGGTGCTGATCGTCGACGTCGAAGACATGCTGCGTTCGGTGGACAAACTGCTCAATACCGGGCGTCTTGAGCGTATTGCCCGCCAAGGCCACCAGGCGGTTGAAGCGGCTCGAAAACGGATTCTGGTTGTCGACGATTCGCTGACCGTACGTGAGCTGCAACGCAAGTTGCTACTCAATCGCGGCTACGACGTGGCAGTGGCGGTGGACGGGATGGATGGCTGGAACGCCTTGCGATCGGAGGATTTCGACCTGCTGATCACTGACATCGATATGCCACGCATGGATGGTATCGAACTGGTGTCTTTGTTGCGTCGGGACAATCGCCTGCAATCCCTTCCGGTGATGGTGGTGTCTTACAAGGATCGTGAAGAGGACCGTCGCCGTGGACTGGACGCTGGAGCCGACTATTATCTAGCCAAAGCCAGTTTTCATGACGACGCCCTGCTTGACGCGGTGGTTGAGCTCATTGGAGGAGCGCGTGTATGAAAATAGCGATCGTCAATGACATGCCCATGGCGGTAGAGGCTCTACGCCGCGCCTTGGCGTTCGAGCCGGCACACGAGGTGGTCTGGGTCGCCAGTAATGGGGCCGAGGCGGTGCAGCGTTGCGCTGAAAATACGCCGGATCTGATTCTGATGGACTTGATCATGCCGGTGATGGATGGCATCGAGGCGACCCGGCGGATCATGGCCGAGACGCCGTGCGCGATTGTCATCGTTACGGTCGACCGCGAGCAGAACGTGCATCGGGTGTTCGAGGCCATGGGCCACGGCGCGCTGGATGTGGTCGATACGCCGGCCATCGGTGCCGGCAATGCCCAAGAGGCAGCGGCCCCGTTACTGCGCAAGATCATGAACATCGGTTGGCTAATCGGTGACCGGGGTAATCGGGAGCGTGCCGCCCCGAGCCCGCTGCGCAGTTCCGGTTCGCGCCAGCGCTTGATCGCCATTGGCTCATCCGCCGGTGGGCCGGCTGCGCTGGAAGTATTGCTCAAGGGGTTGCCGCGAGATTTTTCGGCCGCCATCGTTCTGGTGCAGCACGTGGACCAGGTGTTCGCCGCCGGCATGGCCGAATGGCTCAGCAGCGCCAGCGGCCTGGATGTGCGCCTGGCCCAGGAAGGTGAGCCTCCGCAGGCCGGCGTGGTGCTGCTGGCGGGCACCAACCACCATATTCGCTTGTTGAAAAACGGCACGCTGGCCTACACCGCCGAACCGGTCAACGAAATCTACCGGCCCTCGATCGATGTGTTCTTCGAGAGCGTGGCCAGTTACTGGAACGGCGATGCCGTGGGTGTTTTGCTCACCGGCATGGGACGCGATGGCGCACAGGGGCTTAAACTCATGCGCCAACAGGGTTACCTGACCATCGCTCAGGATCAAAACAGCAGTGCGGTGTACGGAATGCCGAAGGCGGCAGCGGCCATCGACGCCGCTGTGGAGATTCGCCCACTGGAAAAGATAGCGCCACGGTTGCTGGAAATTTTCCCCAAATGAACACTTTTCACAGCAATCTGGCCCAAGTAGTACTCAGGTGACTGCCCATGACTGAATTACAGCTCGACGACTTCAAAACCGACGAAAACGCCGCCATGGTGTTGTTGGTGGACGATCAGGCAATGATCGGCGAGGCGGTGCGCCGCGGGTTGTCGAACGAAGATAACATCGACTTCCACTTCTGTGCCGACCCGCACCAGGCCATCGCCCATGCGATCCGCATCAAACCGACAGTGATCCTCCAGGATCTGGTGATGCCCGGTCTTGACGGCTTGAGTCTGGTGCGCGAGTACCGCAACCATCCGGCGACCAAGGACATCCCGATCATTGTCCTGTCGACCAAGGAAGACCCGCTGATCAAGAGCGCGGCGTTTGCGGCCGGGGCCAATGATTACTTGGTGAAGTTGCCGGACAACATCGAACTGGTGGCGCGCATCCGCTACCACTCGCGTTCCTACATGACGTTGCTGCAGCGTGACGCAGCGTATCGCGCGCTACGGGTCAGCCAGCAGCAGTTGCTCGACACCAACCTGGTGCTGCAACGCTTGATGAACTCAGACGGCCTGACCGGGCTGTCGAACCGCCGGCATTTCGACGAATACCTGGAGCTTGAGTGGCGCCGTTCGCTGCGCGACCAGAGTCAACTGTCGCTGCTGATGATCGATGTCGACTACTTCAAGTCCTACAACGACAGCTTCGGCCACCTTGAAGGCGATGAAGCCCTGCGCAAAGTGGCCACGGCGATTCGTGATGCCAGCGCCCGACCTTCGGACCTGCCGGCCCGTTACGGCGGCGAAGAATTCGCCCTGGTGCTGCCCAATACTTCGCCGGGCGGCGCGCGACTGGTCGCGGAAAAACTGCGCCAGACGGTGGCTTCGCTAAAGATTCCGCATATTTTCCCGGCCGAAGGTTCGAGCCTGACCATCAGCATCGGCCTGTCGACCATGACCCCGCAACCGGGCGGCGATTGCCGTCAATTGATCCTGGCGGCGGACAAGGGGCTGTACCTGGCGAAGAACAATGGGCGTAATCAGGTCGGGATTGAGTGAAAGGGCTGGTTGGTATCTGTGTTGTAGCTTGAGTCCACCCCTCACCCCAACCCTCTCCCCACGGGGGAGAGTGGGAAAGGGAGCCGATCGGGGGATTTTCAGAACCTGAGTTCGACTCGGAATTTTCAGGTCGCAGTATTTCGCAAGACACTTAGGTCAGTCCCCTCGCCCCTTGGGGAGAGGGTCAGGGTGAGGGGGAGCGATCTCAGCGATCTCAAGCCCGATAAAGAACCCGCTAAAGCCGCCAGGCGGGCTGCCGTGACAGCCTGATTACGTTATACTCGCCGGCTTTCAAAAGTTCGCCAACGAGTGCTGCCCGCCATGGAAATCAACCCGATCCTTAACAGTATCAAGGACCTGTCCGAGCGCTCCGAAACTATTCGGGGGTATCTTTGACTACGATCAAAAGCATGAGCGTCTGACTGAAGTCAATCGCGAGCTTGAAGATCCGTCTGTCTGGAACAACCCGACGTACGCTCAGGAGCTGGGCCGCGAGCGGTCCCTGCTGGCTCAGATCGTCGAAACCCTCGACGAAATGCACACAGGCCTGGCCGACGCCAAAGACCTGCTGCTGATGTCCGCCGAAGAAGAAGACCAGGCCGCCGTCGACGACGTCGCTGCCGAAGTCGAGCGTTTGCGCGAATCCCTGGAAAAACTCGAATTCCGTCGCATGTTCAGCGGTGAGATGGACGCCAACAACGCCTACCTGGACATCCAGGCCGGCTCCGGAGGCACCGAGGCTCAAGACTGGGCCAACATCCTGCTACGCATGTACCTGCGCTGGGCCGACAAACGCGGTTTCGACGCGACCATCATGGAGCTGTCCGCCGGTGAAGTCGCCGGGATCAAGGGCGCGACCGTGCACATCAAGGGCGAATACGCCTTTGGCTGGTTGCGGACCGAGATCGGCGTGCACCGTCTGGTGCGCAAGAGCCCGTTCGACTCCGGCAACCGCCGTCACACCTCGTTCTCGGCCGTATTCGTGTCGCCGGAAATCGATGACAACATCGAAATCGACATCAACCCGTCGGACCTGCGCATCGACACCTACCGCTCCTCCGGTGCCGGTGGTCAGCACGTAAACACCACCGACTCGGCCGTGCGTATTACTCACGTACCGACCAACACCGTGGTCAGCTGCCAGAACGAACGCTCCCAGCACGCCAACAAAGACACCGCGATGAAAATGTTGCGGGCGCGCTTGTACGAGCAGGAAGTGCAGAAACGTAACGCCGCGTCCCAGGCCCTGGAAGACACCAAGTCCGACATCGGCTGGGGTCACCAGATCCGCTCGTATGTACTCGATGCGTCGCGAATCAAGGATTTGCGCACTAACATCGAACGCAGTGACTGCGACAAGGTGCTCGACGGCGACATCGACGAATACCTGGTGGCCAGCCTGAAACAAGGCCTGTAAACCGCCAGTCAAGACCTCAAGTCCCCTGCCACCGGTGGGGGCAACGAACCTGTGATGGAATTTTTAAAGACATGAGCGACCTAGAACTCGACCCGCAAGCCCTGCAACAGGAAGAAAACTCCCTGATCGCCCTGCGCAAGGAAAAGCTGGCTGCCGAGCGCGCCAAGGGCAATGCCTTCCCGAACGACTTCCGCCGCGACAACTACTGCGAAGACTTGCAGAAACAGTACGCGGACAAGACCAAGGAAGAGCTGGCAGAGGCTGCGATTCCGGTCAAGGTTGCCGGTCGCATCATGCTCAACCGTGGCTCGTTCATGGTGATCCAGGACATGACCGGTCGCATTCAGGTCTACGTCAACCGTAAAACCCTGTCCGAAGAAACCCTGGCCTCGGTGAAAACCTGGGACATGGGCGACATCATCGCAGCCGTTGGCACCCTGGCGCGTTCCGGCAAGGGCGACCTGTACGTCGAAATGACTGAAGTGCGCCTGCTGACCAAGTCCCTGCGTCCGCTGCCGGACAAACACCACGGCCTGACCGACACCGAACAGCGCTATCGCCAGCGTTACGTTGACCTGATCGTCAACGAAGACGTGCGCCAGACCTTCCGCGTACGTTCGCAAGTGATTGCGCACATCCGCAGTTTCCTGATGCAGCGTGACTTCCTGGAAGTGGAAACGCCGATGCTGCAAACCATTCCGGGTGGCGCGGCAGCCAAGCCGTTCGAGACTCACCACAACGCGCTGGACCTGGAAATGTTCCTGCGTATCGCGCCTGAGCTGTACCTCAAGCGTCTGGTGGTCGGTGGTTTTGAAAAGGTCTTCGAGATCAACCGCAACTTCCGTAACGAAGGCGTTTCGACTCGTCACAACCCTGAATTCACCATGTTGGAGTTCTACCAGGCTTACGCCGACTACGAAGACAACATGGACCTGACCGAGGAACTGTTCCGCGAGCTGGCGCAGCTGGTTCTGGGCAGCACCGACGTGCCTTACGGCGACAAAGTGTTCCACTTCGGCGAACCGTTCGTGCGTCTGTCGGTGTTCGACTCGATCCTCAAGTACAACCCTGAGCTGACCGCTGACGACCTGACTGATATCGAGAAGGCCCGCGCCATCGCCAAGAAGGCCGGCGCCAAGGTGCTGGGCTTCGAAGGTCTGGGCAAATTGCAGGTGATGATTTTCGAAGAGCTGGTCGAGCATAAGCTGGAGCAGCCGCACTTCATCACGCAATACCCGTTCGAAGTGTCGCCGCTGGCCCGTCGTAACGACGACAACCCGAACGTCACCGACCGTTTCGAACTGTTCATCGGTGGCCGCGAAATCGCCAACGCCTACTCCGAGTTGAACGACGCGGAAGACCAGGCCGAGCGCTTCATGGCGCAGGTGGCTGACAAGGACGCCGGCGACGACGAGGCCATGCACTACGACGCCGACTTCGTTCGCGCGCTGGAGTACGGCATGCCGCCAACGGCCGGTGAAGGTATCGGCATCGACCGTCTGGTGATGCTGCTGACCAACTCCCCGTCGATCCGCGACGTGATCCTGTTTCCGCACATGCGGCCACAAGCGTAAGTGTTTCGATAAAAAAGCCGCCTAAAACAGGCGGCTTTTTATTGCCTGTCTGGTACAAACGTATCAATTGGTTACTTTTCAAGTAAGAGAGGAATACCTGTCGTGAACCGTGCAATTGCTCAAGAGGGTGCAGCGGACGTCGCCACTGCGGTCGCTGAAAGTGTTCAGTACCAGGGTCGCAAGGCTAGCCGACAGGGCAGTGAGCAGCGTCGACAGGACATTCTCGATGCGGCGATGCGCATTGTCGTGCGCGATGGCGTGCGGGCCGTGCGTCACCGCGCGGTGGCCGCCGAGGCTGGTGTGCCGCTGTCGGCCACCACTTACTATTTCAAGGACATCGATGACCTGCTCACCGATACCTTTGCCCAATACGTGGAACGCAGCGCGGCGTTCATGGCCAAGTTGTGGGCCAGCAACGAAGGCCTGCTGCGCGAGATGGTTGCTTATGGCGATGGCAGCCCCGAGTCCCGTTCACAGTTGGCCGACGATATCGCGCGGCTGACCGCCGATTATGTGCAGCGGCAATTGCACAACCGTCGCGAACACTTGATGGCCGAGCAGGCGTTCCGTCAGGAAGCCCTGTTGAACCCGCGCCTGGCGGTGTTGGTGCGCTCGCATCAGCAAATTCTTCTGCAAGGCACCTGCCATTTTTTCGAGGTGTTGGGTTCCCGCGAGCCACAACAGGATGCCAAAGTGTTGACGGCGATTATCGGACGGATGGAATATCAGGGCCTGCTCAACGACGCCGAGCCTGTCGCCGAAGCCGAAATGCTCGGCATCCTGACTCGCTACATGCATTTGGTATTGGCGTCGGTATAACCCTGGTGGGCGCCACACCTCCTGTGGGAGTGAGCCTGCTCGCGATAGCGGTTTAACATTCAACATTGATGTTGGCTGACACACCGCTATCGCGAGAGCAGGCTCGCTCCCACAAGGGGAGTCGGTGCTCACTTGAGGATTGCGTGTGTTCATAGGGAGTGTTGAATGAAAGCCTGGCGTGTCGTTGTGATCGCCTTGTCGTTCCTGCTGCTCAGCGGCTGTCTGGTGACCTTCAAGGAGCCGCTGCCCTCGAGCGAGCCCGCGCCTAAAGGGTTACTCGGCAAATGGACCAGCACCAACGCCTGGGGCCAGCCGCTCAATCTGGAGCTGACGCGCCTGGGCGACAATCACTATCAGGCCGTCAGCTACTTCAAGGCTAAACCCAAGGAGCGTGAAGCCTGTCCCTTCACGGTGACTCGCCATGGCAGTCGCTGGTACCTGTCGGCCAAGGTGCCGGCGCAATTCGGTGGGCATTTCACGCTCTTGGGTTTTGAACTCACCGATAAGCATGAGCTGGTGGTCTATAACCTCGATCTCGAGCAGATCAACCAGGCCCTGAGGCAAAAAGTCCTCAACGGCGAAGGCTTCCAGACCGACGACGGCGACGGCGTGTTGATCAACAACAATCTGGACCAGGTCTTCGCCTACCTTGATGACCCGGCCAATTCCGATGTGTTCGTCGAGGCCGTGCGCTATCAGCGCCTGGCCAAAGCCAAATAACCCCAGCACGTAAACGGTTTTTCTACAGGAGTTTCGGGTGGACGATTACCAGCAGTCGATACGCATTTTGTCCGATCGCATTGTGCTGGCGCAGACGCCGATTCGCGTCCTGGATGCGGTGAAGTGGGACGACAACATCCGCAAGGGTTTCCTCAAGGCCAAGGGCAAGGAAATGCCGGCGGTGGACCGCGATTACTACCTGAACCGGCCGCTGGCGTTCGACTCCAGCAAGGTGAAGCTGGAATTCCAGAACATCGAGCGCGACATCACCCGTCAGCTTGGTCAGTTCAACCCGGTCGGCCAGATCATGCGCCGCATGTGCAAGGAATACCGGATGGTGGTGCGCATGCTCGAAGCGCGCGGCACCGAGGATTTCGGGCTGATTTCACAGGAGCTTTACGGTGCCGCTTCCGACGCGTTCCACGCCGGCGATCCGACCCTTTCCGACTTGGGCCTGATGCTTTCGGATTACCTGAACAACATCGATGGCCGTGGCGATCTGAAGGACGAACCGAAACTCCTCACCGCCAAGGAAGCCGTCCACCTGCTGCAAACCCGCTTGAACAAGGTGTTCGGTGAGGCCGAGGAAACCATTCGCGTATTCGAGTCCGACGGGATCGTCGCCGATGCGGCGGCCGGCGCCGACTACATCAAGATCCGCGCCGACGCGATGTTCAACGACCGTGACGTACGCGCTCTGGAAGTCCACGAAGGGCTGGTGCATGTGGGGACCACGCTTAATGGTCTGAACCAGCCGATCTGCACCTTCCTCTCCAAAGGCCCGCCCTCGTCGACGGTGACTCAGGAAGGCCTGGCGATCCTGATGGAAATCATCACCTTTGCCTCGTACCCGAGCCGCCTGCGCAAACTGACCAATCGCACCCGCGCCATTCACATGGTGGAGGAGGGCGCGGACTTCCTGCAGATCTTCGAGTTCTTCCGCGAGCAAGGCTTTGAGATGGCTGAAAGCTACGGCAATGCCAGTCGGGTGTTCCGTGGCTCGGTGCCGACAGGTCTGCCATTTACCAAAGACTTGTCCTACCTCAAGGGCTTTATCATGGTTTACAACTACATTCAGTTGGCCGTGCGTAAAGGCAAGCTTGAGCAGATACCGCTGCTGTTTTGCGGCAAAACCACGCTGGAGGACATGCGCACCTTGCGCCAGTTGGTGGACGAAGGGCTGGTGGTGCCTCCGAAGTATTTGCCAGATCAGTTCCGTGACCTGAACGCGCTGTCGGCGTGGATGTGCTTCTCCAACTTCCTCAATCACCTGAGCCTGGACCGGATCGAAGCGGATTACTCCAATATCCTGTGATTGATACAGATCGTTCCTACGCTCTGCGTGGGAATGCATCCCGTGACGCTCTGCGTCACAGAGGACGCGGAGCGTCCATGGCGGCATTCCCACGCGGAGCGTGGGAACGATCATCACTTCAATTTTTGCGAGGTTTCATCGGATGAGATTCCTCGGGATTTTTTGCCTGCTGCTGACTTTGAGCGGCTGCAGCTCGCTGCTGTTCTACCCCGAGCCCGGCCAGCTGTTCACCCCGGAAAAAGCCAAACTCGAATACCGTGACGTCACCCTGACCACCGCCGATGGCCTCAAGCTGCACGGCTGGTGGTTGCCGGCCAAACAAGGGGTCGAGGTCAAAGGCACGGTGCTGCATTTGCACGGTAACGGCGGCAATCTGCCCATGCACCTAGGGGGCAGTTGGTGGTTGCCGAAAGAAGGGTATCAAGTGCTGCTGGTGGACTATCGCGGTTACGGGCTGTCTGAAGGCAAACCGAGTTTGCCGGCGATCTATCAGGACATCGACGCCGCGTTCAAATGGCTCGACCAGGCGCCGGAGGTCAAGGGCAAGCCGCTGATCTTGCTCGGCCAGAGCCTCGGCGGTTCGATGGCCGTTCACTATCTCGTTCAACACCCCGAACGGCAGAAGCAACTCAAGGCTTTCGTCCTCGACGGCGTACCCGCCAGTTACCGCAGTGTCGGTCGCTTTGCGTTGAGCAACTCATGGGTTTTCTGGACGTTCCAGGTGCCGCTGTCCTGGCTGGTGCCGGACGGTGATAGCGCGATCAACTCCATGGCGCAACTCAATGGCGTGCCGAAACTGATCTACCACAGCATCGACGATCCGATCGTGCCCCTTTCCAACGGCATCCGTCTGTATCAAGCTGCGCCGCCGCCGCGGGTGCTGCAACTGACCCGTGGTGGTCATGTGCAGACGTTCGCCGACCCGGTCTGGCGCAAAGTCATGCTGCGTTTTCTCGATGACCCGCAGCATTTCAACGGTCTGCGCCGCCTGGGTGAAGTCCCGAATTACCCGGCGCCGAAAAATTCTGAAGATGAACCACCAGAGAGTCCGCAATGAGTGAAGAACGTAACGCCATCCCGCTGATCATCACCGGTATCTGCAGCATCCTCGGCACTGTCGGAGCCCTGTGGTTCTACGGCTACCTGCACTTCGCCAAACCCGAAGATGCGCTGCTGCTCAGCGACTTCACCATGCTCAAGACGGTGCCGGGCGAAGACTACAAAGTCTCCCTGGAACCGGCCTCGCAAGTCGCGCAGTGCATCGATGGCGTGCTGGTGATGTTCGACACCGAACAGAAAGGCCTGAGCGGCGTGTTGGTCAACAACAAGAAAAAAGCGGTGCGCTGCATGGGCGAGGAAACCCCGCAGAAGCTCGAGCAGTAACGCCGGATGTATTTGTCGATGATGATCCATTGTGGTGAGGGGGAAAGCCTCCTCGCCGCATCGGCTGCACTGATTACTTATTCACTGTAAAAGGGCGATTGACTGCCCATCCGGAGCGCTTGCCGTCGATCTGCTGCCATGCACTTATCGAAAAAGGTCCGGGAGGCAGCGTCCAGGTACTTGTTACGTTCCATTTGCCATAGGCATCTACAGTGGTTTCAGCCAGCACGCTGTATTGAAGGCCACTTTGCACCACGCGAATGTGAGCCCCTGGAATCCCCGTTCCCGACAGCTGTGGGTTGGCTCCGCTGGCTGAGTTGGCCACCGGCGTTTCGATGACTGGAGGCTGTACTACCAGGTCAATGACTTTGAACATTCGAGCTGCCGATACGATTGCCTTGCTGTTGCCGAAGACCTGAAGAGCCGCGATCGTGTGGTTCCCCTGGGACTGGTTGGTCGCAGGGCTTATAGACCATCGTCCGTGAGCATCCGCAGTCGTTGTCATCGTGGTATTTGGATTTTGAGCGTCGGTAATCTGGATAACGGCTCCAGGCCACCCGGTCCCGGCAATGACTGGTTTGAATCCGGTTTGGGCATTTTGCGCCGGTGTGTCGATTGTCGGGGCAGGAACTGTTGTCGTGCAGTCGGGTAGTCGTACATCGTTGAAGGCAACAGCCAACGTCACGCCTGCCTTGTCTGCCGTACATACAGCGACTTTGACTTTAGCGGTCGTATCCTCCAGTACCTGGCCTGGCTGTAACGTCGGGTCATTCGTTGATGCTGTTTGCGGTGTAGCGTCCAATTGAATGTTGGAAACTGTACCTCCCATGTTGGTGTACCTGATCCATACGCCAGTCACGCGGTTATCGTCCGCGGAGAAACCGTCGAAAGGGGTCGGTTGCCTGAACTCCAGAGCAATCTGCGTAGGGCTGGTGGGGCGATTGATGACATACGATTGAGGGCCTGGAGTTCCCAGGGCTGTCAAACGGTAGAGTCCTGTCTGGCTGATGACAGCTGCTTGTGAGTCATCGAGCCATCCGGAATACCAGCGATTATGAGCGGGATACAGCGTATTGCCACCTGATACCGAGTCGCCGGTGTCGCGGTAGCCGATGACTGTGCATTGCTCGGGAGCAAAGACTGTCACACCGGTTTTCGGGCAATTGATATAAGTCCCCCCATGGTGGTAACCCAGACTGTGCCCAAACTCGTGATTGAAGACATGGGCTGTGTTGGGCGCGCCATAGACGCCCATCGTATTACCTGGAACGTAAGCGCTTGCGCCACCACCACAATCAACGACAGTGACGAGATAGTCGTAGGCAATGTTTTGCGCCTTTGCTGCTGCGTCTCCCAATCGCCATACCGCTCCCAGACCACAAGTTTGTATTCCGAACTCGGCTGAGATCATTTGCCCTTCAAGTAGAAGTTTCCCTCCCGACGCCGCCCGGATATAGGACCGGAATGAGAGTGGGTCGTCAGAAAAGGTTTGTTTCCAGAGTTTCGCAGTATCGAACCTGTAGCCGTTGTTCCAGTGACCTACTACTAGCAGCGCTTTTTTCTTACCAACCATGGGACGTTGGCTGATGGCTGCGTTTAATTCCAGATCTTCGCTGGGCACGGCATCATCGTCTCGATAGCCGAAGCCGTCATCGGTGGTATTGCTGTTCATCCCGGAGACAGCTGTGCCGCTTTTTTGAGGGGCAGTGCTGGTTTGCGCTGATACTGGCTGAATGTGCATCAGACATAACGCCAGGCACACGGCGAGCAGTTTCATGGATTGATTCCACCTAGGCTTGTTAAATGGCTTTGGGAAACTATCAATCCATCCAGCCGAGTCTATCTACTGTCAGAAATAACAGGAGCGACGAACGGCAACCGCACCCAAGTATAGAAAAGCCCCGCCTGATCAGATCAGGCGGGGCTTTTGTGTTTCAGCAGGCGATGCTTAGTTCGAGCTGACCGCCGAACGCGGGATCACCGGCTGGTTGTCGTTGGAAATGGTCACTTCCACCCGACGGTTCATCGCACGGCCCGAGACGCTGCTGTTCTCGGCCACCGGGTATTCCTTGCCGTAACCCTGCGCCACGATGCGCGCCGGATCAACGCCCATTTTCACCAGTGCCATGCGCACGGAACCGGCACGTCGCTCGGACAGCGACTGGTTGTGGTTTGCGGCGCCCGTGCTGTCGGTGTAGCCCTCAACGATCACTTTGCGATCAGGGTTTTCCGAGAGGAACTGCGCCAGTTTGTTGATATTCACCAGACCGCTGGACTTCAGGTCAGCCCTGTCAGTGGCAAACAGCACATCACCGAACGTCACCAAGGTACCGCGATCAGTCTGCTTGGCGTTCAGGCTGTCCTGTAATTGCTTGATCTGCGCGTCGCGGGCATCCAGACGAGCCTGGGCACGCTGCGCGGAAGCATTTTTCAGATTGGCTTCGGCGTTGCGCAGGGCGATGGTCTGCTTCGCCACTTCAACACGTTGATTGGTCAGGTAAGCCAGTTGATCGACCTTGGCCTGGTCTTCTTTGTCCTGGTAAGCCTTGTCGGCCTTGTCCAGGTAATCGCTGGCTTCCTTGGTTTCCAGCGCCGCGACTTTACTGGCTTGCGGGTTGGTTTGCAGGCCGGTGTAGTTGCTGCGGGCCTGTTCCAGGTTCGCGTTCGGCGGCGTGGAGCAGGCGGCCAGTGCAACGCTTGCGGCCAGCAGGGCAGGGATCATCAATTGTTTACGGGTCATGGTTTCGTCCTTTTAATCGAGTAAGAAGTGCGTCGTGCCGGCCGTTTATTGAACGGTGCGCTGGCTTTCCTGACGCAGTTCTTGAACACCTTTCTGAGAGTCCTTCACAGCCTGTTCAGCTTTGATCGCCTGGGCTTTGCGCTCAGCCACGCGAGCGTCCCACTCGGCCTGTTCGGCCAGGACTTTGGCTTCGTCATACTTTTTGTCGTGCAGGGCGATTTCGGCTTGTTTGAGCTTGTCCTGCGCGGACTTCATTTCCACTGCCGCGAATTCGGTACCGCCGGCACTGACGGCGCTGTTGACCGCCGATTCCGTCACGGCGAATTGCTCGCTTGGCGGATTACCGGCACAACCGGCCAGAACGAGGCTGCTGCCGATGGCCAGTGCAGCCAGTTTCAGGCTACGCAGAGGGGGGAACGAGGATTTGGCAGTTCGGGTTTTCATGGTCTTCAACTCCATTGGAATAACTCCTGAAAAACTTAAAAATCCATCCTGGGTATGGAGCCGCAACCTTCAATTTCCGTGGGTGTTTTGAAACGGCCATCCCAGGCGTGGTTAATGGGTGTGACCCGTGGCGTTTTTCGAAAGTTCAGAGAATATGGCCCATTGCCCGAAAAACTTTGACCGAACGGACAAGGCTCTAACTTGGGTATTTTGGCGATGCGAAGCGGTATTCCCGACTCGCTATAGGGTCGGGAGTACGCAATTGTCGAAGGGAAATGCACGCCAATGTGGGAGCGGCGGTGCGACGATTCGACTTGCTCGCGAAGAATCCGTCTCAGTTGAAACAAATGTTAACTGACGCACCGCTTTCGCGAGCAAGTCGAATCGTCGCACCGCCACTCCCACAGGTTCAGCGCAAATTCAGTGTTTCTGTTTGTCGTCGACGGCCGACAAATCGTGCAAATGACGACGGGATAATGCGAGAAAACGGGGAGTCGGACCGATGTCTTCGTACAGCGGATCACCTTCTTCGTCGGTGGCCACGACGGTCGAGCCCTTGACGTACGGGAAGCTTTTTTCGAGCTCTTCCAGGGCGGCGCCGATCAGTTCGCCGAGCAGTTCTTCGGGCTGGCGTTTGGGGTACATCTCGATAATGGCTGCCAGCCGTGCGGCGGCCTCCACATCCAGATGAATCGAGTATCCGGTGTCGGTCAGGCGACCCTTGGCGTTTTCTTCCCAGTGATGGGCAAGCTCGCGGATTTTCATAGTGACCTCAATGCGCACCTGCTCGTGGCAGGCAGTGTCAGTGTCCGGCAATCGCCGGTGGCAGCCTTTGTACGGCTTATTCTTCAGACTAGCTTTAACGTCCAGGGTTTAAAGTCCCTTCGTCGTCTTATTGAGCGGGGATTGGGTGTATATCCGTTTTTGCGGTCACGGCTGCTTATGGTTCCGCTCTTACAGCGGGTCACTTGGAAAAGCCCCAAGTAACCAAGGGCTCTTGCCCCTTTCGATCGGTGCCTCGCTGTGGCTCGGCATGCCCTCGCTCCGGTCCTGCTCCGTGGGCCCGCCGCCATCGGCCATCCATGGCCGGGGGCGGCTAACCCGGCATCCATGCCGGGTTGCCCACTGCGCAGAACCTCCACTCGGCCTCCCGAGGGGGCGAGTACCGCAAAAGCAACGCGAGGCGGCCTACCGGCCGGCCTGTCTCTTCAAGCGTACGCATTCCCCTTTGGGAGCGAGCCTGCTCGCGAAAGACGTGAACGATAACGCGTGCTGTCTGAATGAACGAGGTGTCCGGACGTTTTTCGCGAGCAGGCTCGCTCCCACAGATACCGCGCTAGGCTTTGGCTTTGGCTTTGGCTTTGGCTTTGGCTTTGGCTTTGGCTTTGGCTTTGGCTTTGGCTTTTGATCTAGATCTGCCTGCCCCTTTCCCAGAGGCCGAACGCAGGCGTTGCGTAGGGGGCACCGCGGCAAGGATGCCGCGGTAGCCGCCCCCGGCCATGGATGGCCGATGGCGGCGGGCCCCCGGAGCAATGCCGGAGTGAGGGCATGCCGAGCCTAGGCGAGGCACCGAATGGCGGGGCAAAAGCGCTTTGGTTACTTTCGCGCTTTTCGAAAGTGACTCGCTGTAAAAGCGAAACCGTAATCAGCCATCACCGCAGAAACGGATATGTACCCACCAACCCAATCCCAACCTCAACCCCAATCCCAATCCCAATCCCAAACTTTCTCAGGCGAACAGCATTCCCATCCTCGTCCGCTTGTAAGAACCGCTTCACAGCGGCACTCTCTAACCCAAGAGCATGGACCTCAAGTCACCCGGATTTTCGCTGGAGAACTGCTGATGACCGATATTGATGCACGCTTGCGCGAGGATGTTCACCTGTTGGGTGAACTGTTGGGCAACACCATTCGTGAACAGTACGGGGACGGTTTTCTCGACAAGATCGAGCAGATCCGCAAAGGCGCCAAGGCCGACCGTCGCGGTTCGATGGACGCTGAACTGAGCGCCAGCCTCAACCAATTGAGCGAAGCAGAGTTGCTGCCGGTGGCGCGGGCGTTCAACCAGTTTCTCAACCTGGCCAATATCGCCGAGCAATATCAGCTGATACACCGTCGCGAAGAGTCACAGCCTGCGCCGTTCGAAGCGAGGGTGCTGCCGGAATTGCTCGCCCGCCTGAGTGCTGAAGGCCATGGTGCCGAATCCCTGGCCCGGCAACTGGGACGGCTGGAGATTGAGTTGGTCCTCACCGCGCACCCGACCGAAGTCGCGCGCCGCACGCTGATCCAGAAATACGACGCCATTGCCGCGCAACTGGCCGCCCAGGACCATCGCGACCTGACCACCGCCGAGCGCGAGCAGATCCAGACGAAGTTGCAGCGCCTGATCGCCGAAGCCTGGCACACCGAAGAAATCCGCCGCACCCGCCCAACCCCCGTGGATGAAGCCAAGTGGGGCTTTGCGGTGATCGAGCATTCGCTGTGGCAGGCGATCCCCAACTATTTGCGCAAGGCCGATAAAGCCCTGCATGACGCCACGGGCCTGCACCTCCCACTGGAGGCAGCGCCGATTCGCTTTGCCTCGTGGATGGGCGGTGACCGCGATGGCAACCCCAACGTGACCGCCGCCGTGACCCGTGAAGTCTTGCTGCTGGCGCGGTGGATGGCCGCGGACTTGTACTTGCGCGATGTCGATCACCTGGCGGCCGAGTTGTCGATGCAACAGGCCAGCGATGACTTGAAGGCCAAGGCCGGGGACAGCGCCGAACCTTACCGTGCGGTGCTGAAACAGCTGCGTGAACGCCTGCGCGCGACGCGTAACTGGGCTCACGCCTCCTTGACGCAGACCACGCCGGCACCCGCCGATGTGTTGCAAAACAACCGCGAGCTGCTTGATCCGTTGGAGCTGTGCTTCCACTCGCTGCATGAATGCGGCATGGGCGTGATCGCTGATGGGCCGCTGCTCGATTGCCTGCGCCGGGCGGTGACGTTCGGGCTGTTCCTGGTACGGCTCGATGTGCGTCAGGACTCGACGCGACATACCGCGGCCATGACCGAGATCACCGATTACCTGGGCCTGGGACGCTACGAGGACTGGAGCGAGGAAGAGCGCATCGCTTTCCTGATGCGCGAACTGAACAACCGCCGGCCGTTGTTGCCGGCGTACTTCAAGCCATCGGCCGACACCGCTGAGGTGCTGGCGACCTGCCGGGAAATCGCTGCAGCACCGAGCGCATCGCTCGGTTCGTATGTGATCTCCATGGCCGGCGCGGCTTCCGACGTGTTGGCCGTGCAGCTGCTGCTCAAAGAGTCTGGCGTGTTGCGGCCGATGCGCGTGGTGCCGCTGTTCGAAACGCTTGCCGACCTCGACAACGCCGGCCCGGTGATCGAAAAACTGCTGCTGTTGCCCGGTTATCGCTCGCGCCTGCAAGGGCCGCAGGAAGTGATGATTGGCTACTCCGACTCGGCCAAGGACGCCGGCACGACGGCGGCTGCCTGGGCGCAGTATCGGGCGCAGGAGCGCTTGGTCGACATCTGCCGCGAGCAACAAGTGGAACTGCTGTTGTTCCACGGTCGCGGTGGCACCGTGGGGCGCGGCGGCGGCCCGGCACACGCGGCGATTCTCTCGCAGCCACCGGGTTCGGTGGCAGGGCGTTTCCGTACCACCGAGCAGGGGGAAATGATTCGTTTCAAATTCGGCCTGCCGGACATTGCCGAGCAGAACCTCAATCTGTACCTGGCGGCGGTACTGGAAGCGACCTTGCTGCCACCGCCGCCACCAGAGCCTGCCTGGCGCAATCTGATGGACGAATTGGCCGCTGACGGTGTCAGCGCTTACCGCGCCGTGGTGCGGGAAAATCCGCAGTTCGTTGAGTATTTCCGCCAGTCCACTCCAGAGCAGGAACTGGGACGCTTGCCGCTGGGCAGTCGCCCGGCCAAGCGCCGCGCCGGCGGGATTGAAAGCCTGCGGGCGATCCCGTGGATCTTCGGTTGGACCCAGACGCGTCTGATGTTGCCGGCGTGGCTCGGCTGGGAAGCGGCGTTGAGCAAGGCGCTGGAGCGTGGCGAAGGCGAGCTGCTGGGGCAGATGCGCGAGCAGTGGCCGTTCTTCCGCACGCGCATCGATATGCTGGAAATGGTGTTGGCCAAGGCCGATGCCGATATCGCCCGGTCCTACGATGAGCGCTTGGTCGAGCCGGATCTGCTCCCTTTGGGTGCGCATTTACGCGACCTATTGTCGCAGGCCTGCTCGGTGGTCCTGGGGCTGACCGGTCAGTCGCAGCTACTGGCACATAGCCCAGCCACGCTTGAATTCATCCGCTTGCGCAACACTTACCTCGACCCTCTTCATCTATTGCAGGCTGAGTTGTTGGCGCGTTCGCGACAACAGGAAGTGGCGCAGGGCAGCCCGGTAGAACAAGCGCTGCTGGTGTCTGTGGCGGGGATTGCCGCCGGTTTGCGTAATACCGGCTAAGGTTTTCGTCGTGGGTCAAGGCGCTCGGCGCGAGCGTCGAGTTGCCTGTGGGCGAGGGGTTGAAATGTGCTGCCAGGCGACAGTTAGTGATGGGGTTGCGACTAGGGTTACCCCGACGAAAGGCCACATCAGGCGCGGGTTTCTCCGACTTTCGGCGGCTTGTGTGGTCCGGGCCTGCTGTGTATCTTGATCAGCCTTTGACCGTTTGGGCGGTCACGACCCTTTTTTTGAGATTGGCCCCACGAGGCGAATCTGACGTTATCTATATAAAAAATTGAGGAGCACATCGATGCGCGTCATTCTGCTGGGAGCTCCCGGGGCCGGTAAAGGTACTCAGGCAAAGTTCATCACCGAAAAATTCGGCATTCCGCAAATCTCCACTGGTGACATGTTGCGTGCGGCGGTCAAGGCCGGCACCGAGCTGGGCCTGATCGCCAAGAGCGTCATGGACAGCGGTGGTCTGGTTTCCGATGACCTGATCATCAACCTGGTCAAGGAACGCATCAGCCAGGCTGATTGCGCCAACGGTTTCCTGTTCGACGGTTTCCCGCGCACCATTCCTCAGGCTGAAGCCCTGGTGAAAGCCGGCGTCGAGCTGGACCACGTGTTGGAAATCGACGTTAAAGACGAAGACATCGTTCAGCGAATCGCTGGCCGTCGTGTTCACGAGGCCAGCGGCCGCGTGTACCACATCGTCTACAACCCGCCAAAAATTGCCGGTAAAGACGACATCACCGGCGACGAGCTGGTGCAGCGCAAAGACGACACTGAAGAAACCGTGCGTCATCGCCTGTCGGTCTACCACGCCCAGACCGAGCCTCTGGTGAAGTTTTACCAGGAGCTGTCCGTCGCTCAAGGCAAACCGAAGTACAGCCACGTCGAAGGTGTTGGCTCGGTTGAAGCGATCACCGGCAAAGTGCTTGAAGCACTGAGCTAAAAAAACGCTTCATCTTCTACGGCCCGCTTGCGGGCCGTAGTTGTTTATACTGGCGCACTTTTTCTGACCTCTCTTACGGAAACATCGATGAGCACCTTGCTGGCCCTGGACACCGCGACTGAAGCTTGCTCCGTTGCCTTGCTGCATGACGGCAAAGTCACGAGCCATTACGAGGTGATCCCGCGCTTGCATGCGCAGAAGTTGCTGCCGATGATTCAGCAGTTGCTGGCGGATGCCGGGACCACCCTGCAAGCGGTCGATGCAATTGCTTTCGGACGGGGTCCGGGGGCGTTCACCGGCGTGCGGATCGCCATCGGCGTGGTACAGGGGCTGGCGTTTGCGCTGGATCGCCCGGTGTTGCCGGTGTCGAACTTGGCCGTGCTGGCGCAGCGGGCCTATCGCGAACATGGCGTGAGCCAGGTCGCGGCCGCCATTGATGCGCGCATGGACGAAGTGTATTGGGGTTGCTACCGCGAAACGGCGGGGGAGATGCGGCTGGTCGGCAATGAAGCGGTGCTGCCGCCGGAAGTGGCCGCGTTGCCGGCTGACGCCAGTGGTGAGTGGTTTGGCGCTGGCACTGGCTGGGGTTATGCCGAGCGCATCGCCGTCAGCCTGACCGGGCAGGATGCAGGCATGTTGCCTCACGCTGAAGATCTGCTGACCCTGGCGCGTTTTGCCTGGGCGCGGGGTGAGGCGATTGTGGCTGATGAGGCTCAGCCGGTGTACTTGCGCGATAAAGTCGCGACCCCCAAAGCGCGCTAAATTCCGAGACCGAGTCGGTTTTATCGCGAGCAGGCTCGCTCCCACAGGTTTTGCGCTAACCCTGTGGGAGCGAGCCTGCTCGCGATAGCGATCTAACGAATGTAGCCAATCGTCGTTTTATATCCCCAGCTTTTAAACCTTTTCCATTTTCTGTGTTCTAGTTATCACTCGGCGGTTTGCGAAGTGGGCTATGCGCCACTAAACTGCCATCATTGATACCGGACATGTACTCATGCGTATAGACGGCGTTCCCTCCCAGTCCTACCCCATCAAGCGCAAGCCTCGCAAAGGCCCTGTGGCGGATGACGACTACGTCGATATTGACGGCGAGCAGGAAATTCCATCCGAAGAGCAAATGGCCGCCCGCGCTGCCAAAGCCTCTGCGCAGCGCTTGAGTAATCTCCCCGCCCGCCAACAAGACATGCTTTATCACCGCGCCATGAGCAGCAGTGTCGCGAAGGCCCTGGCCAGCTACCTGAGTACCGCCGGTTTTGTCGATTGGGATTCGGATGTGCTGGGCCTCGATCTGTACATCTGATGCAGTTGCCTTACTACCTGGGCTGTCCGTCCTGGAGTGAAAACGCCTGGCGCGACTACCTGTATCCGCTAGACGCAAAACCCGCCGAATTTCTGAGTCTCTATTCCCAAGTGTTTAACGCAGTGGAAGGCAATACGACCTTCCACGCGAGCCCGGCTGCGACCACCGTGCAGCGTTGGGTCGAGACCATGCCCGAACACTTTCGCTTCACTGCCAAGTTCCCCGGCGACATCAGCCACAGCGGTGACCTGCGCGAACAATTGACCGCTGCCGACACCTTCCTGCAATTGCTCAGCCCCCTCGGTGAACGGGTTTCACCGCTGTGGCTGCAACTGTCCAAAAGTTTTACGCCGCAGCGACTGTCGGAGCTTGCCGGTTTTATTGATGCGGTGGACCGGCCTCTGGCGGTTGAAGTGCGGCATGACGACTTCTTCGCCAAGGGCGATGCCGAGAGAATGCTCAATCGCCTGCTACTGGATCGCGGTGTCGAGCGTATCTGCCTCGATCCCCGCGCGCTGTTCAGCTGCACATCGACCGATCCTTCTGTCCTTCACGCCCAATCGAAAAAGCCCAGGGTGCCGCCCCGTCCGGCGGCCTTCACGCAATGTCCGCAGGTGCGCTTCATCGGCCATCCGCAGCTTGAGGCCAACGAGCCGTTCCTGGTGCCATGGGTCGAGAAAATCGCCGTGTGGATCGAAGAGGGCCGTACGCCCTATATCTTCCTGCACACCGCCGATAACCTGCTGGCCGCCAAACTGGCGCAACGTTTTCACGCAAAACTGATGCTGCGTTTGCCTGGCCTGCCGCCGCTGCCTGAGCTATACAGAGAGCCCGCTGCCGAGCAACTTGACCTGCTCTGAAGCGGATTCCCTGCCCTTTTCAGGAGCCTGCCAAATGGATGCGCAAACCCTTCGAGCCCAAGCGTTCAAAGCACTGCACGAACGCGCGGGGGCTTTTGTCATTCCCAACCCGTGGGATGCCGGCTCGGCGAAGATGCTCGCCAGCCTTGGTTTCGAAGCGCTGGCGACCACCAGTGCCGGATACGCCTTTTCCAACGCCCGCCCCGATGGCGCACTGACGCTGGATGACACCCTGGCAAACGTTCGGGCGATTGTTGCGGCAACTGATCTGCCCGTCGCCGTCGATCTGGAAAACGGCTTCGCTGACGATCCAGCCGAATGCGCGCAGAGTATTTTGCGTGCGGCAGAGGCCGGTGCGGTCGGCGGCTCTATCGAAGATGCCACCGGCCGTGAAGAAGCGCCGATCTACTGCTTCGAGCACGCCGTCGCGCGCATCGAGGCTGCCGTGGCAGCCGCTCGCAGCTTGCCGTTTCCCTTTATGTTGACCGCTCGCGCGGAGAACTTTCTGCACGGCAATCCTGATCTCGCCGATACCATTCGCCGCTTGCAGGCGTTTGCCGAGGCGGGTGCCGACGTGCTTTATGCGCCAGGGCTGCGCAGCGCTGAAGACGTGTTGGCGGTGGTCCGTGCCGTGGCGCCGAAACCGGTCAATGTGTTGATGTCCGGCGGACTGAAATTGACGGTCGAGCAGTTGAGCGAAATGGGCGTCAAACGCATCAGCGTCGGTTCGGCGCTGGCCTTGGCCGCCTATGGCGAGTTTTTCCGCGCTGCCGAAGAGATCAAGACGTCGGGCACCTTCGGATTCACGTCGCGTTCCATGCCGTACGCCCAGGCCAATCAATTGTTCAAAGGCTGACGATGCATTGAAGGTCAGGCGGCGATGCGCAGGTTTTGCAGGACGATCGGGCGAGCCCAGCCATTATCGAAGTCGAGTAGTTTCTGTTGCTCCACCAGTTCTTCGGGCGAGAACGGCGGGAATGGCTTGTCCAGCAGATCGAGTTCGAATTCGGCAATTGGCAGGTGCAGCGGACGCGGTTGTGGCGCTGGACCTGCTTGCGGTACAGGCTGACCTGCGGTGAGCACGATCGGGCGGACCCAACGGCTTTCGAAGTCCTGTTGCTTCTGTTGAGCGACGATTTCCTGTGCCGGGAACGGTGGGAAAGGTTTGTCGGCCAGCTCCATTTCGAACTCGGCAATCGGCAGGAACAGTGGCTCGGGCGGGCGGACCTCGGTTTCTTTCACATCGCATTCGCGCTGGGAAATGATGTGTGCCAGCAGTTCGCTGCCAACGGTGGGTTCGATCGGGCTGTCGAGATCAACCGGTGGAAAGTTGAGAGAAGCCGGTACGACATCGCCCGACTGATCGGCCAGGGCCTGGGCAAAGAAATCCTGCCACAGGTGACTGACGCCGCTCAGTGCTTGGGAGTTTCGTAGACCAAAATCGCCGTGTCGCGAAATGTAGCCTATCGATGTGCGTTGAATGTCTGACATTTCTCTCGGTCGACGCTCAGCTCTGGCAAAATGCTCGATAGTTTTGTTATCGGCCGTTTTTGCCGATCATTAATTTTTTGAGCGTGTTTTCTCATGATTGAGCAACCTGCGGCCTGCCGCATCCACGTCGAGGCCCTGGCCGCGACTTTTCAGCCACAGGCCGAGCAATGGGCCGAGCGCCTGGGTTTGCCGATGCAGGTGGATGACGGTGAGTTCGCCTTGCAGGTCGGCGACCAGGGTTTGCAGCTGCAGCAACTGGGCCCGGACGCACCGGGGCCGGTGCGGGTGGACTTTGTCGAGGGTGGCGCGGCCCATCGCCGCTTGTACGGCGGCGGCAGCGGTCAGATGATCGCCAAGGCTGTCGGGGTTGCCCAAGGCGTGCGTCCGCGCGTGCTGGATGCCACGGCGGGGCTGGGCAAAGATGCGTTCGTGCTGGCGAGCCTGGGCTGCGAGATGAGCCTGATCGAGCGTCAGCCGTTGATTGGCGCGTTGCTTGAAGATGGCCTGGCACGCGGCGCGGAAGACTTTGAGGTGGCGCCGATTGTGGCGCGGATGCGCTTGCTCAAGGGCAATTCGATCGAGGTGATGCGCAATTGGGAAGGCGAGCCGCCGCAGGTAATCTACCTCGACCCGATGTTTCCCCATCGTGAGAAAACGGCCTTGGTGAAGAAGGAAATGCGCCTGTTCCGGCCGCTGGTAGGCGATGACCCGGATGCGCCTGCACTGCTCGAAGCGGCGTTGGCGTTGGCCAGCCACCGGGTGGTGGTCAAGCGCCCGCGCAAGGCGCCCTGCATCGAAGGGCCGAAACCGAGTCATGCGCTGGACGGTAAATCCAGCCGGTATGACATTTATCCGAAGAAGGCGCTGAAGCCCTGATCCACACTGATCGTTCCCACGCTCTGCGTGGGAATGCAGCCAGGGACGCTCTGCGTCCCATCCAAAGCCGAACGCGGAGCGTCCGTTGAGGCATTCCCACGCAGAGCGTGGGAACGATCATCGCTAAGGCCGATACGCCCGCATAAACAACTCCACCACTTCCTGCACATGGCTCTCGGCCGCATCCCCGGTCAGCGGCTCGCCGCATCCATAGAGCAGCCTGAAATTCCCCGCCCCCTTGAGCAGGCAGAAGAAATGCTCGGCCGCATTGCGCGGTTTGTCGATGCTCAACGCGCCGCTGTGATCAACCTTGGTCAGCAGCCGCTCCATGCCCTGCAGCATGCGCTCAGGCCCGGCCTCGAAGAAGATCAGCGAGAGTTTTGGGTCCTGGCTGCCCAGCGTCATCATCAGCCGGTGCAGGTTGACCGATTCGTCGCTGTTGATCAGCAGATGAAAACCGCGCGCGATGTTCAACAGCACCGTCTCTATGGCAATGCCGTCCGGCAATTCGAAAAACAGCGTCGGCAATTGCTCTTCACACTTGGCCACCACGGCGGCGGAGAACAGTGTCTCCTTGTCGTTGAAATGGCTGTAGACCGTCAACTTCGACACACCGGCCTCGGCCGCGACGGCGTCCATGCTGGTACTCGCATAACCCTTGCTCAAAAACAGAATTTTCGCCGCCTCGAGGATCGCCTGGCGCTTGGCCAGATCCTTGGGACGGCCAGGGCCGTTGGGTACTGAAAGATTGTTAGGCATATGCGCTTTTAATACTGGACTGGTGAGTTTGCTATTAATAACATACCGCCAAGTATAATTATTCCAAGCACCATTAGCGAAAGGTCCTTCACCATGTTCCGCTATGCCTTGCCCCTCGCGTTGCCAGTCAGTCTGGCGTTTTTATTGTCTGCGTGCGGTCACGAAGAGGCGCCCCAAGTCACCGTTCGCCCGGCCATGGTCGTGCAGCCAGAGCCTTCGGCCCAGGCGATAGAAAGTTTTCCCGGTGAAGTCCGCGCACGGTATGAGCCGGACCTGGCGTTTCGCATTGGCGGTAAAGTCAGTCGACGACTGGTCGAAGAGGGGCAGCGGGTCAAGGCCGACCAACCTTTGGCGGAGCTCGATCCTCAGGACGTGCGCCTGCAACTGGAAGCTACCCGTGCCCAGGTCGCTGCTGCCGAGGCCAACCTGAACCTGGTCCGCGCCGAACGTGATCGCTACAAGACCCTGATGGACCGTCAGATGGTCAGCCGTTCGCAGTACGACAATGCCGAAAACCTTTACCGATCCGGTGAAGCACGCCTCAAGCAAATCAAAGCCGAATTCAACGTCTCGACCAATCAGGCCAGTTACGCCGTGCTGCGTGCGCCGCAGGATGGGGTGGTGGCTAAACGCGCGGTTGAAGTCGGGCAAGTGGTGGCGGCGGGGCAAACCGTATTTACCCTCGCCACCGATGGCGAACGCGAAGTGTTGATCAGCTTGCCGGAGCAGAGCTTTGGCCGCTTCAAGGTTGGTCAGCCAGTGTCGGTGGAACTCTGGACCCAACCCGACCAGCGTTTCGCCGGGCGCATCCGTGAGCTGTCGCCCGCTGCCGATCCAAAATCGCGCACCTTTGCCGCCCGTATCTCCTTCACCGCCGGCAAGGTTCCCGCTGAACTCGGCCAGAGTGCCCGGGTGTTCGTTCAGACCTCCGATGTGGTGCCGCTGTCGGTGCCGCTTTCCGCGCTGACCGCGGAAAACGGCGCGACCTACGTCTGGGTCGTCAATGCCAACAACACCCTGAAGAAAACCCCGGTGCGGGTCGGTGCCTTCGGCGAGAAAACCGTACCGGTACTCGAAGGACTGAACGCCAGCGATTGGGTGGTCGCCGCTGGCGTCCATGTGCTGCTTGAAGGGCAGCAGGTGCGTCCGGTGGATCGCTCCAATCGCGTGGTCAATCTGGCGGGCAAGGAGTAATCCCCGATGGGTTTCAATCTTTCTGAATGGGCGCTGCGTAATCGCCAGATCGTACTGTTCCTGATGCTCTTGCTGGCCATTGTCGGCGCACTGTCCTACACCAAGCTCGGCCAAAGTGAAGACCCGCCGTTCACCTTCAAGGCCATGGTGATTCGGACCAACTGGCCGGGGGCCACGGCGCAGGAAGTGTCGCGCCAGGTCACCGAGCGGATTGAAAAGAAACTGATGGAAACCGGCGAGTACGAACGCATCGTTTCGTTCTCCCGTCCGGGCGAATCCCAAGTGACGTTCGTTGCCCGTGATTCCATGCACTCGGTGGAAATCCCGGACCTCTGGTACCAGGTTCGCAAGAAGATCAGCGACATTCGTCAAACCCTGCCACCGGGTATCCAGGGGCCATTTTTCAATGATGAGTTCGGCACGACGTTTGGCAATATCTACGCCCTGACTGGCGAAGGTTTTGATTACGCGGTGCTCAAGGACTACGCCGACCGCGTGCAGATTCAGCTGCAACGGGTCAAGGATGTGGGCAAGGTCGATTTGCTCGGGTTACAGGACGAGAAGATCTGGATCGAACTCTCCAACGTCAAACTCGCCACCCTCGGCCTGCCTTTGTCGGCGGTGCAGCAGGCCCTTGAAGAGCAGAACGCGGTGTCCACCGCCGGGTTCTTCGAGACCTCCAGCGAGCGATTGCAGCTACGCGTCTCGGGGAATTTTCAGACGGTCGAAGAGATCAAGAACTTCCCGATCCGCGTCGGTGATCGCACCTTCCGGATCGCCGATGTGGCGGATGTGCGTCGGGGTTTCAACGATCCGCCAGCGCCGAGCATGCGCTTCATGGCAGAAAACGCCATCGGTCTGGCCGTGGCCATGAAGGACGGTGGCGACATTCTGGTGCTGGGCAAGGCGCTGGAAATCGAGTTCGACCGGATCCAGAAAAACCTTCCTGCCGGTATGCAGTTGCGCAAGGTCTCCGATCAGCCCGCCGCCGTGAAAAGCAGTGTCGGTGAATTTGTTCAGGTGCTGGTGGAAGCGCTGGCAATCGTCCTGCTGGTGAGTTTCTTCTCCCTCGGCGTGCGCACCGGCATGGTGGTCGCGCTGGCGATTCCTTTGGTATTGGCGATGACATTCGCCTGCATGTATTACCTGGGAATCGGCCTGCACAAGATTTCCCTCGGGGCATTGGTACTGGCGCTGGGTTTGTTGGTGGACGACGCAATCATCGCCGTGGAAATGATGGCGATCAAAATGGAGCAAGGCTTCGACCGGATCAAGGCGGCCAGTTTCGCCTGGACCAGCACCGCATTCCCGATGCTCACCGGCACGCTGATCACCGCTGCCGGCTTCCTGCCGATTGCCACTGCGCAATCGGGTACCGGCGAATACACTCGCTCGATCTTCCAGGTGGTGACCATCGCGTTACTGGCCTCGTGGGTGGCTGCTGTTGTGTTTGTGCCTTATCTGGGGGAAAAACTCTTGCCGGATCTGGCGAAGATTCATGCCGCCAAACATGGCACCGGCGGCGGCCAGCCCGACCCTTACGGCACGCCGTTCTATCAGCGCGTCAGACGCCTGGTGGAATGGTGCGTACGGCGACGCAAGACGGTCATTGTCCTGACGGTCGTGTTGTTTATCGGCTCTGTCATCCTGTTTCGCTTCGTGCCGCAACAGTTCTTCCCGGCATCGGGTCGTCTGGAATTGATGGTCGATCTGAAACTGGCCGAAGGCGCCTCGTTGAGCAACACCCGCGATGAGGTCAAACGCCTCGAAGCACTGCTCAAGGATCACGCCGGTATCGACAACTATGTCGCGTACGTCGGCACCGGTTCGCCACGTTTTTACCTGCCGCTGGATCAACAACTTCCTGCCGCGAGTTTCGCGCAGTTTGTCGTTCTGGCCAAAACCATCGAAGAGCGCGAAACCCTGCGCACCTGGCTGATCGAAGCCCTCAAGGAACAATTCCCGGCCCTGCGTGCGCGGGTGACACGTCTGGAGAACGGGCCACCGGTGGGTTATCCGATGCAGTTCCGGGTCACCGGTGAGCACATCGAGGAAGTCCGCGCGCTGGCCCGTAAAGTGGCCGCCAAGGTTCGCGAGAACCCGCACGTGGTCAACGTCCATCTGGATTGGGAAGAACCGAGCAAAGTCGTGTATCTGAACGTCGATCAGGACCGCGCCCGGGCGCTTGGCGTGAGCACTGCGAACCTGTCGAAGTTCCTGCAAAGCTCGCTGACCGGTTCGAGCGTCAGCCAGTACCGTGAAGACAACGAGTTGATTGAGATTCTGTTGCGCGGCACGTTGCACGAACGCACCGAACTGTCATTGCTGCCAAGCCTGGCGGTGCCGACTGACAACGGTCGCAGCGTAGCGTTGTCGCAAATCGCAACCCTGGAATACGGCTTCGAAGAAGGCATCATCTGGCACCGCAACCGCTTGCCGAACGTAACGGTCCGCGCTGACATCTACGGCAAGGAACAACCGGCGACACTGGTACAGCAGATCATGCCGACCCTCGATCCGATTCGCGCCGAACTGCCGGACGGGTATTTGCTGGAGGTCGGTGGCACGGTGGAAGACTCAGCTCGCGGGCAGAATTCGGTGAAGGCCGGTGTGCCGCTTTTCATCGTGGTGGTGCTGACGTTACTGATGCTGCAACTGCGCAGTTTCTCACGCACGGTGATGGTGTTTCTGACGGCGCCTTTGGGGTTGATCGGTGTGACCTTGTTTCTGATGGTGTTCCGTCAGCCGTTCGGCTTCGTCGCCATGCTCGGCACCATCGCGCTGTCCGGGATGATCATGCGTAACTCGGTGATTCTGGTGGACCAGATCGAGCAGGACATCGCCGCGGGGCTCAAGCCTTGGCAGGCGATTATTGAAGCCACGGTGCGGCGCTTCCGGCCGATTGTGTTGACTGCACTCGCGGCGGTGCTGGCAATGATTCCGCTATCACGCAGTGTGTTTTTCGGTCCGATGGCGGTGGCGATCATGGGCGGGTTGATTGTGGCGACGGCGTTGACGTTGCTGTTTTTGCCGGCGCTGTATGCGGCCTGGTTCCGAATCAAAAAGGACCCAGCCTGACCTCTGTAGGAGCAAAGCTTGCTCGCGATGCAGGCGCCTCGGTCCAAATGGCAGACCGAGGTGCAGCCATCGCGAGCAAGCTTTGCTCCTACGGAAGAATGTCAGAGGGTACCAAACACCTTCTTCGCCAAACTGGTGGCTGCCGCCGCAGGATTCTGGCGAATGGTTTCTTCCTGTTTACCAATCATTTCGAACAACCCGTTCAACGCCTGCTCGGTCACGTAGCTTTCGATATTGGCGCTCTTCGCATCCACCACACCCATCGTCGCGGCTTGCCCGGCGAACGAGTTGTACTGTTTGGCCAGGCCGACCTGGTCGGTGGCTTGCTTGACGATTGGCAGGAACTTGACGCGGATCTGTTCGCGGCTGGTTTTGCTCAGGTACTGAGTGGCCGAGTCCTTGCCGCCGCTGAGAATACCCTTGGCGTCCTCCACGCTCATCTTCTTCACCGCGTCCACCAGGATCGGCTGGGCTTGCGTCACGGCGGTTTCAGCCGCTTTGTTCATGCTGGTTTCCAGCTGGTCGACCTGGTCGCCCATGCCGAACTGCTTCATCTTGCTGGCGACTTTGCCCAGTTTGCCCGGCAATTCGATTTTCATGTCCGGGTTGTTGCTGAAGCCGCCCGGCGTGCCCAGTTGTTTCACAGCCAGTTGCGCACTTTGAGTCAGGGCATCCTTGAGGCCGCCGGTGGCGTCATTTTGCGACAGGTCGTTGAGCGACAGCGCTAAAGCGTTGGCAGAGATCATCAAGCCTGCGCACAGGCTGGCGAAGCGAAGGGTAGGGCGGAACATGGCGGCTTCCTTGTTCAAAATAGAGAATTAGCGGGCGGCGTCGACGCGGATTTTCAGTGGCTGCGGATCGCTGCCATCCAGCTGCACGGCGTGATGTTCGGTGGTGATAAACATCAGTTCGCCATTCACTTCTATCCGTGCGCTGACCGAATAACGATGGCCCGGTTTGACCTGCGCTGGATCGTAACTCAGATGAAAGGGTAGCGGCACCTGGCCTTTGACCGGGCCTTTCTGTTCGTCGAGGATCACGGCGGGTGCGTCGGCGAGGGACACGTCCTGCAGGCTGACGCTCAATGTGGCGCTCGGCGGGAGGGCGATGCGTTGCAGGTAGAAAACTTCGCCATTGAGGCTGGTTTTAGCGGTGGGTTGTATTGATTGGCATGCAGCGAGTAAAGCCGTAAGCCCTAGAAGCGAGAGTTTTTTCATGAGTTGAATCCCTGTCGTTGGCGCCCGAAGTAGACGAACGCCAACAGCAATTTAACGGATTTTTCCGGTGGTTTCTCCCTATGAATCTTTTGATGGGCGCTTTTTTCAGGTTCTACCAAAGGGTTTCAATACAACGGATCCTGGATACACCGTAATTGCATTGTGGTATTCATTTTCAGTGGCTGCCAGCGTATAGCGTTTACCAGGTACGACAGTGTCCGGATCGTATTCCAGGTAAAACGCCTCCGCCATTTTTTCGCTGATATGTATTTGCGTCAGTTGTGCAGCCGTATCGTCGTGCTCGTGGGCGACAACGGTTACAGCGTGTTCAGGTTGTACCGCCCGAGGCTCCTGTGCCTGGAGATAGAGGCGGCCGATGGGGCTAAGGTGTAGGGTTTGCCGGTGCGGTGCACGGTGGACGATCACGAAGTAGTCCAGGTCAATCAGCAGTGGAACGCCGTTGTGGGTCATGCTGACGGTGACCAGGTATTTAACGCTGACATCGGAATAGTTGTGTGCAAAGTAAAAATTCCAGCGCCCACTGTGCAGTACGGGTTCACGGGATTGCGCCACTTTGATGGGGGTGGAAGTATTTGCGGTATGAACGCTTATATAAGTTTCGCCTTCGCCACCGCTGGGCGGAAGATAGTCTTCAGGCAAACTAAAGGTGAGGGTGACGTATGGGGTGGTGTTTTCTAATGGGTTCATCGCGATATCCGTATCGGGATTAGTTGTAGAGGGCCTCTATTAATTCATAACTGGGTGATTATAAGAACATCCTTGTTCTTATAATCATTGTCAGAAAGTTACCGCTAATCGCAACTAAACTTGATCCGCTGCATCTTCACTGCGATGCAACGCGACCTGACGGATCGACAAGCGAATCTCCGCCGGCAACACTCGCTTGGCCGCACCTTCGGCCAGTTCGCCGAGCAGTTCGTGATAGCTCAGCTTGCCGGCCTCGTCGCGCTTGAGCACGTCGAGGTCGAGCAGGGTCAGGATGAAGTGGCGGAACAGGCTCTTGTCGAAAAACTCCGGGGCGTTGAGGCCATGGAGGATCGACAGGCGTTGGGCCATGACCGTGCACAAGTCTTCCAGCTCTTCGGCGCTGATGCTGTTCTGACCGCTATTGAGCAGCAGCGAGACCGTCATGTAGAAGCGTTGCAGGGTCTGGGCGATGCTCTTCGACAGCAGGGTCAGCAGCACGAAATGCCGCGAGCTCGGCGCCGGGCGCAGGTAGACGTCGTTCTCGAAACGCAGCAGACCTTGCTCGACGAAGGCTTCGAGCCATTGATCGATCACCGCATCCAGTTCGTCCAGCGACCAGCGAATGAACAGCTCCGATTGCAGGTACGGATACAGCGCGCGGGTGTAGCGCAGGATCTGTTCGCGACTCATGCGCGAGGCGCTCTGGAAGAAACTCGCCAGCAACGCCGGTAAGGCGAAGATGTGCAAAACGTTGTTGCGGTAGTAGGTCATCAGGACGGCGTTCTGCTCGTCCAGATACAGAATCTTTCCGAGCGCGTCGCTCTGCTCGGACAGCAGGTCCATGTCCTTTACATGCTCGATCAATGCACGGCCGTCACCTTCCGGCAGGGTCGTGTGCGGCGAGTACGGGACCTTGCGCAACAGCGCCAGGTACAGATCGAGCACCCGTGCCATGGCGCGATCGTCCAGCGCGAGACGGCTGGTGGACAGCAGCGCCAGCGCCACGAGATTGACCGGGTTGATCGCCGCGGCTTCGTTCAGGTGCTGCGCGACTTTCTCGCCGAGGCGGTTGGTGGTTTCGTTGAGCCAGGCCGGTTTGAACTGCGGACCGAGTTCCTGTTGACGCCAGTCCGGCTGCTCGCTGTCGAGGAATTCCGCCAGTTTGATCGGCTCGCCGAAGTTCACCGCCACCTGGCCGAAACGCTGCTTGAGGGCGCCGATGACTTTGAAGATGTCGAAAATCGATTCTTTCTTCTTGGTCGCCCCACGCAGTTCGCCAAGGTAGGTCCGGCCTTCCAGCACACGCTCATAGCCGATGTAGACCGGGATGAAAACGATTGGCATCCGCGACGAACGCAGGAAGCTGCGCAGGGTGATTGCGAGCATCCCGGTTTTCGGTTGCAGCATGCGCCCGGTGCGCGAACGGCCACCCTCGACGAAGTACTCCACCGGGAAGCCTTTAGTGAACAGGGTGTGCAGGTACTCGTTGAACACCGAGGTGTAGAGCGGGTTGCCCTTGAAGGTGCGGCGCATGAAGAACGCACCGCCGCGTCGCAGCAGGCCGCCGATTCCCGGCATGTTGAGGTTGATCCCGGCGGCGATGTGCGGCGGGGTCAGGCCATTGCGGAACAGCAGATAGGACAGCAGCAGGTAGTCGATGTGGCTACGGTGGCAGGGTACGTAAATCACTTCGTAACCCGGTGCGACCTTTTGCACGCCTTCGATGTTGTTGACCTTGATACCGTCGTAGATCTTGTTCCAGAACCAGCTCAACACCACTTCCATGAAGCGGATTGCGGTGTAGGTGTAGTCGGAGGCGATCTCGTTGCCATAGCGCAGGGCCTGGGCCTTGGCTTTCTCCGGGGAGATGTTTTCACGCTCGGCTTCGTCGAGGATCGCTTGCTTGACCAAGGGCTGATTGAGCAGGCCTTTGACCAGGTTGCGACGGTGGGAAATGTCCGGGCCGATCACCGCCGCTTTCAGGTTGCGGAAGTGCACCCGCAGAATTCGCTGGGCCATGCGCACGGTGCGCTCGTGGCCCTTGTTGTGGTCGATCAGCTCGCGTAGATGGATCGGCGCGGAGAACTGAACGCGGGTTTTGCGCCCCAGCACAATGATGCTCAGCAACCGACGCAGGCGTCCGGTGACCGCCCAACTGTCGGCGAAGAGCAGTTTCCATGGGCTCGACTCGCTGTCCGGCGACTGGCCCCAGAACACGCTGACCGGAATGATCTGCGCGTCTTCGGCGGCGTTCTGGCTCAGGGCACTGACCAGGCGGGTCAGGGTCGGCGGCGCGCCGCGTTTGTCCTGGCGGCCGAGCCAATCGGGTTCTGGCGTCAGGTAAAAGAACGCGGCGGGTTCCTCAAGCGTACCTACCGAGACCGGCAACACCGGGCGCGGCAGGCCGGCCTTGCTGCATTCGGTATCGACCACGGCCAGGTCGGTCAGCGAAGGGTTTTGCAGGACGTAGAACACCGGGCGGCTGCGGTCGAGGTTGAGGGTGAACGACGACTGATTGATCGTCTCCGAGCGAACCCAGAGGTACAACAGTCGACGCAGGGTGCCAAACACAAGACGGCGGAACGGGGAGCGGGTCATACGGCATCTGCGTGAGTGAATAAAACCGAGCAAATGCTCGGGCGGTCGTAGGGGGCGTTCTCAATGAGTTTTCACGCCGTGCCGGGTCTGCTGTTGTGCAGGGCAAGGCGCGAGAAGCGTGGTTTGGTCATTCCAAATAAGCTTCGAGCAACGCCGCCCTGCACAACAGCAGGCCCGGCCCTTCGGGTTGTGCCTTAAAGCGGGCCAAGCTGCGTTGCAGGCCTTGGAAAGGGAACAACCATTCCCAGCGGCCTGCGCCTTGCCTGGCCCGCTTTAAGGCGACAACGCGGCGTGAAAACTCATTGAGAACGCCCCCTAGTGTGCCGTATTCGCCGAAAATCGGCAAAAAAGCGGCTAAGTAAAGTGAGTTGAGAGTTTTGGCGGCTGTCATATACTCGGCCGTTCAAAATAAAAACAAGGGGGGTACTGACATGGCTACGCGCGAAACCGGCAATGTGAAGTGGTTCAACGACGCCAAAGGTTATGGCTTCATTCAGCGCGAGGACGGGGTGGACGTGTTCGTGCACTACCGCGCGATCCGCGGCGAGGGGCACCGCTCGTTGGCTGAAGGCCAGCAGGTGGAATACGGCGTGGTGACTGGCGAGAAGGGTTTGCAGGCTGAGGATGTGGTGGGCCTCTAAACCCGATCTTCAGATAACCAAAAACTACTGTGGGAGCGAGCCTGCTCGCGATAGCTGACTGACATTCAACATCAATGTTGACTGAAAGGACGCTATCGCGAGCAGGCTCGCTCCCACAATGGATCTCCCTGTGGCCCTGCCATTTTGGCGTTCAACAGGTACAGCGTTCAGGTTTTAAGCCGTTTTCCAGGTGATTTCTTCTTCACCATCCGCGCTGATGCGCATCCAGCGATCCGCTGTCTCCTTACCTTTCTCCTCAACCCACGCCGCGTAATTTTCTCACCCTTACGTGGATGCTGGATGTTCAACCACCTGTCATATCTGACAGTAGACTGCTTTTTTCCACCAGCCTAACCTCGGCGAACATCATCTCTGAGCTCGCATTGGCGGGCGCAGAAACAGTCGGGAGTGATCGATATGTGGAGAATCATTGGCTTTTTGCTGGTGCTGACTGTGGCCGGGTGCAATTCGCAAGGCATCCCATCCGACCATGAACTGCCGACTTCCGACCTGGCAAAGTCTTCGGTCATGACAATACCGGTGCAGGGCGGTAGCGAGGTATTTACTACCCAGCAAGCCACAGTGTTCAAGGTGGTTGAAGCACCGGCGGGCGAGCTGAACGCCAACACCTTGGGCGCTAACGCCACCGTGCAGGTGAGTTACCCGACACTGGCGGCCCGCGATACCGTCGGTGTGCGTCTGACGGGTGTGACGTTGCGTGATGCACCGATTCAGACCGTCTCTACGGTCGGCGTACTGACGTTCAACTTGCCCAAGGCGTGGATTACCGAGAACCTCAATCGCACGGTGACCTTGACCTATACCTACAAGGTGGGCGGCGTCGGCAATCTGATCACCTCGTCACCCTTGAGCATCCGTGTAACAGGCGCTCAGGGCCAAGCGGTGTTCAAGGTCGTCGAAGCGCCAGCGGGCGAGCTTAATGCCAACACCTTGGGCGCCAATGCCACCGTGCAGGTGAGTTACCCGACACTGGCGGCCCGCGATACCGTCGGTGTGCGCCTGACGGGTGTGGCGTTGCGTGATGCACCGATTCAGACCGTCTCTACGGTCGGCGTACTGACGTTCAACTTGCCCAAGGCGTGGATTACCGAGAACCTCAATCGCACGGTGACCTTGACCTATACCTACAAGGTGGGCGGCGCGGGCAATCTGATCACCTCATCCCCCTTGAGCATCCGTGTGATTGGCGCTCAGGGCCAAGCGGTGTTCAAGGTCGTGGAAGCGTCGGCCGGTCAGTTGAATGCCGACACCTTGGGCGCTAACGCCACCGTGCAGGTGAGTTACCCGACACTGGCGACCCGCGATACCGTCGGTGTGCGCCTGACGGGTGTGGCGTTGCGTGATGCACCGATTCAGACCGTCTCTACGGTCGGCGTACTGACGTTCAACTTGCCTAAAGCGTGGATCACCGAGAACCTCAACCGCAGTGTCAACCTCACCTACACCTACAAGGTGAGCGGCGCGGGCAGTCTGATTACATCTTCGCCGTTGGAAATCAGGATCGTTGGTTCAACAACTCCGCCCGATGGACAGCGTGTGGCGAATGAGCTTAATGCGCAGTATTCCAACACCAGCAATACCTGTCCGGGTAATAAAGCTGCATATGAATGCAGCGGCGTGCTGATTCGTACGGTGGATGATTCGACGGCGTTTCGTGCCTGGAATCCAAGCCCTGGGGCTGTCGCGCTGGGTGGGGTCTCGTTCAGCTACATGAAGATCGGCATCGGTATGAATCAGCTGCAGGGCAGTCGTACCCAAGGCTTCGTGCTCGAACCGGGTCAATACTTTACGGCCAACGGGGGCTATCCCCTTCAGGTGCTGTGTTCATATCCTTATGATGGCGGCACTTTGATTCGCAGCGCTGCCGGCTGCGGTGCGGCGTCCAATTTTCCAAGCAACAGTGGCCCGTGTGCTGCACAGGGCATCAATACACTGGCGACCTGGCGTGCACACTTTCAGCAGTATCCGGCAAACAGCACAAACCGTTATCACCATCAATGCAGTTTCGGTCCGGATCAGGCGTCATTCGCACTCAGCCTGACCTCGCGAGAAAATCCTGCGGCAGAGCTTGCCGCTTGGCGACAGAACGAGGTGATGATCAAAACCTGGCCTCAGAACACCTCCAACTTGCCGATCAAGGCTTTTATCTACTTCAATACCGCGAGCCGAGCGGTGGGCGTCGAAGGGGCGAAAAACATCCAGAGGGACTTCCTCAAAATGACAGGCAGGCGAATTCCTGTGATTCGGGTCACGCCGAATGTCACGACGGGCGATATCTTCAGCTACTTTGGCGCAGACCAAGGAATTTAAAAGGGTGGTGCCCGATGCCATGTTCGTTCATCAACGAGCATGGCGTTTGAGGGGGTCAGGCAGTTTTCCAGGTGATCTCTTCTTCACCATCCGCGCTGATGCGCATCCAGCGATCGGCGGTCTCCTCACCTTCTTCCTCGACCCAGCTACCCGGTGCGCAACGCACTTCGACATTCAGTGCGGCAAACGCTGCGCGGGCGCAGGCGATGTCGTCTTCCCACGGGGTCTGGTCGCTGTCCAGGAACAGGCTGTTCCATTTGCCCACGGCTTTCGGCAGCCAGGTGACCGACACGTTGCCGGCCTTGCACTTGTAGGTCTGGCCTTTCTGGACCCAGTCGGTGCATGGGCCCAAAGCAGTGCCGAGCCAGGCCGCGACGGCCTTGTAGTCGACGTCGGCGTCTTTCAGGTAAATCTCGATATCGGGTTGGCGCATGGATGTCCTCACTGCGGGTCTGAAAAATCCATTCGCGGATTTAGCCGGCCTAAGGCAAATGCCGAAGACCAAAAAATTAAGAATTATAGAAGTACGAAGTAATCGTAGCGCATTGAAACAGTGACCTCGAACGGCTCGACCTGTTCGATCACCGCCGCCCGGCGTTCGGCACTGGCGCGCCAGCCGTGGGGGGTCATGGCCAACAGGTTTGCACGGTCCTGACCCTTTTCCAGCGTCAGTTTGAATTCCAGGGTTTCACTGTGTTGCAGCGCCATGCCTTCCGGCACCAAAGCCAGATGCTTGTCGTCGGTGTATTCACGGACTTCGTCGTACAAACGCTCGCGCAATTCCATCAGATGGCCGCTGGTCGGCCCGACTTTCATCAAACCGCCGCCGGGGCTGAGCAGGCGTTTGGCTTCCTCCCAATCCAGTGGGCTGAAGACGCTGGCGAGAAACTGACAGCTGCCGGAGGCCAACGGCACCCGCGCCATGCTGGCGATCAACCAGGTCAGCTGCGGGTTGCGTTTGCAGGCGCGTTTAACGGCTTCCCGGGAGATGTCCAGCGCGTAACCGTCGGCGTTCGGCAATGCCTCGGCGATTTGCGCGGTGTAGTAACCCTCGCCACAACCGATGTCCAGCCAGCGCTGCGGGGCGTACTGAGCGGCCAGTTCTGCCAGACGCTTGGCCACCGGCGCGTAATGGCCGGCGTTCAAGAAATCGCGGCGGGCTTCGACCATCGCCAGGTTATCCCCAGGGTCGCGGCTGTTCTTGTGCTGCACCGGCAACAGGTTCAGGTAACCCTGACGCGCACGGTCGAAACGATGCCCGGCGGGGCAGGCCACGCCGTTGTCCACTGCGTTCAGCGGTTCACTGCAGATCGGGCAGGCGAGCATCAGGCGAGCAACTTGATCAGGGTCTGGTAGTAGATTTCGGTCAGCACATCGAGGTCGGCAGCCAGTACACGCTCGTTGACCTGGTGGATCGTTGCGTTGACCGGGCCCAGTTCAACCACCTGAGTACCCATGGTCGCGATGAAGCGCCCGTCGGAGGTGCCGCCGCTGGTGGACGCTTTGGTTTCACGACCGGTGATGTCCTTGATGCTCGACGCAACGGCATCCAGCAATGCACCCGGTTCGGTGAGGAACGGCAGGCCGGACAGCGCCCAGTCGATGTGCCAGTCCAGGCCATGCTTGTCGAGGATGTCAGCGACGCGCTTTTGCAGGCCTTCCACGGTGGATTCGGTGGAGAAGCGGAAGTTGAACACCGCCACCAGATCACCCGGAATCACGTTGGTCGCGCCAGTGCCGGAGTTCACGTTGGAGATCTGGAAGCTGGTCGGCGGGAAGAAATCGTTGCCGTGGTCCCAGTGCTCGGCGGCCAGTTCGGCCAGTGCCGGGGCGGCGAGGTGGATCGGGTTTTTCGCCAGGTGCGGATACGCCACGTGGCCTTGCACGCCGCGCACGGTCAGTTTGGCACCGAGGGAGCCGCGACGGCCGTTCTTGACCACATCGCCCACCAGGGTAGTGCTCGACGGTTCGCCGACGATGCACCAGTCCAGACGCTCCTTACGGGCGGCAAGGCGTTCGATCACAGCTTTGGTGCCGTGGTGCGCCGGGCCTTCTTCGTCGCTGGTGATCAGGAACGCGACCTTGCCCTTGTGATCCGGGTAGTCGGCGACGAAACGCTCGGCCGCCACGGTCATGGAGGCGAGGCTGCCTTTCATGTCTGCCGCGCCACGGCCGCAGAGCATGCCGTGTTCATCGATCACCGCGTTGAACGGATCGATCTGCCAGGCGGTCACCGGGCCGGTCGGCACCACGTCGGTGTGGCCGGCGAAGCACAGTACCGGACCGTCGTGTTTACCGTGGGTCGCCCAGAAGTTATCCACATCTTCGATGCGCATTGGCTCGAGCGCAAAACCGGCATCGCCCAGGCGCTGCATCATCTGCTTCTGGCAATCGGCGTCGACCGGCGTCACGGACGGACGGCGGATCAGGTCGATGGCGAGTTGAAGGGTCGGCGAAAGGTCGGCGTGGGCCGTCATGGGAAACTCCGAAAACATGAAATATGGGCGCGGACTAACTAAATGTGGGAGCCAGCCTGCTGGCGATGGCGGTGTGGCAGTCAACATAAACTGTGATTGTTACATTGCCATCGCGAGCAGGCTCGCTCCCACAGGGATGGATTCACGCCAAGCCCTGCAAAATGGCGGTTATCTTAAAGCAAAACGGCGGCCATTGGCCGCCGTTTAGTGCATCTGGAACGATTTAGACCGCCGGAGCCGTCTCGCCCTCGACCGCCGGTTTCGGCAGGGAAGACAAGAACGCCATGATCAGCGCCGCCAGGTACGGCAGCGACTGCACGAGCAACATGGTCACCCAGAAGCGCATGTCGTTGCTCGGCATGCCGTTCACCACGAAAATCCCCAGCGCCGCGCTCCACAACAGCAGCATGATGAACATTTCTTCGCGAGCTTCCGAAATCGCCACCCAGAAGCCGTGGTTATCGGCGTTTTTCGGGGTGCGGAAGAACGGAATGCTGCTGGTGAAGAAACCGTACAGCACCGCTTTGGCGATGGTGTGCGACAACGCCAACCCTGCCAGTGCCGCGCAGAATGCATCCTTCAGGTTGACCCCGACCGCACGGCGGTAGAGGAAGATGATCTTGCCAACCTTGAACACGAACAGCGCCAATGGCGGGATCGCGAAAATCAACAACGGTGGATCGACCCGTTGCGGCACGATGATCATCGCCGCCGACCACAACAGGGCGCCCACGGTGAAGAAGATGTTCATGCCATCCGCCACCCACGGCAACCAGCCCGCGAGGAAGTGGTAACGCTGGCCACGGGTCAGCTCGGTGTCCTTGCCGCGCAGCAAACTGGCGGTGTGACGCTTGATGATCTGAATCGCACCGTAAGCCCAGCGGAAACGCTGTTTCTTGAAGTCGATAAAGGTATCGGGCATCAGGCCTTTGCCATAGCTGGTGTGGTAATACGCCGCTGACAAGCCTTTCTCGAACACGCGCAGACCCAACTCGGCGTCTTCACAAATGCACCAGTCAGCCCAGCCCAGTTCCTCGAGCACCGAGCGTCGGGTCATGGTCATGGTGCCGTGCTGGATGATCGCGTCACGGTCGTTACGGGTAACCATGCCGATGTGGAAGAAGCCTTTGTATTCCGCGTAGCAGAGCTTCTTGAAGGTGCTTTCGTTCTGGTCGCGGTAATCCTGTGGCGACTGCACCACGGCGATTTTCGGATCGGCGAAGTGCGGCACCATGTGCTTGAGCCAGTTCGGGTCGACGCAGTAGTCCGAGTCGATCACCGCAATGACTTCGGCATCCTTGGCGGTGTGCGGAATCAGGTAATTCAGCGCGCCACCCTTGAAGCCGGCCAATGGCGCGACGTGGAAGAACTTGAAGCGCGGGCCGAGGGTTTCGCAATAATCGCGCACCGGTTCCCAGACCGCCGGGTCCTTGGTGTTGTTGTCGATGATCAGGACTTCGAAGTCCGGATAGTCGAGGTTGGCCAGGGCGTTGAGGGTCTGTTTGACCATCTCCGGTGGCTCGTTGTAGCAAGGTACGTGAATCGAGACTTTCGGTCGGTAGTCCGAATCGCCCACCACCGGCAGGAATTCACGCCGGCGTTTGTGGGTCCAGACCGCTTCCGCCAGCTCATGCGCCTCGGTCAGCAGCACGATAAACACCCCGAGTGCGCCGAGTGCAAGCAAGAAACCCACCGTCAGGCTGAACCAGGTGCTGTATTGCTGGCTGTAGTCGTAACCGATCCATACCAGCACCGAACCGCAGAGGAACGCGATGAAGGTCAGGAAGGTGCGGCCGCGTTGACGCAAGGCCGAGCCGTCGATCATCAGCAGGGTCAGGGACAGCAGAGCCAACACCACCGAACCGATGGCCAGCACGCGCCATTGCGGGATCGCGACGACCGGGCCTTCAAAGTTGAATTTCTGCTGGCGCGCGGCGTTGAAAACGCCCCAGTAAGCGCCCACGGAACCTTCGTCACTGGCCTTCCACGGTTGGTCAAAGGCTTCGATCACGAAGTAGTTGAAGCCCTGGCGATTGAGCTTGTTGACCAAGGTCCGCAGATAAATCGCCTGGTCTGCCGGCGACGCGTCGGCGCCACCGCGCATACGGCCGTTGCTCGGCCAGCCGACTTCCGACAGCAGCAGCGGTTTTTTCGGGAACATCTTTTTCAGGTCACGGGCGCGGTCGAGTACGAACTGCCCGGACTGTTCCATCGGAACATGTTCCCAGTACGGCAGGATGTGGGCGGCGATCAGGTCGACGTGCTTGGCCAGGCTCGGGTTTTCTTCCCAGACGTGCCATTGCTCGGAGGTCGTCACCGGTACTTTCACTGCCGCGCGGACGCGATCAAGGATCACGCTCAGTTCGGCGGCGGTAATTTCCTTACGGAAGATCGCCTCGTTACCCACTACCACGCGAACCACGCTGCGGGAGGTATTGGCCAGGTCGATGGCGCGCAGGATTTCACGCTCGTTGCGCTCAAGGTCCGGGCTGATCCAGATACCCAGCGTTACGCGCAGACCGAATTCTTCGGCGAGCCTGGGAATATCACCCAGGCTGCCATCGACCGAGTAAGTACGGATGTTGTCCGTCAGCTTGCTCATGATCTCCAGATCGCGACGCATTTCATCGTCGGTCGGGTATTGCTCTTTTTGTGGGTACTGCCCTTGCTGGAACGGCGAGTACGAAAAGCCGGAGATCTGCTCAGGCCAGTTGGGGGCGGTGACCGGGCGATTGATCAGCGCCCAGAAGCCGGTAAACAAGGCTGCGATGGCGAGCACCACGACCAGGTTGAGTCCAAATTTACGCGATGACATAGCTATTTCAGGTTCCAGGGGCTGCTGAACGAAGGAACGGTCGGCGGCCGATTGCCAAGAGGCTGGGGGCGCGCATCCTACACCGGGCGTTCACTGACCGTACAGCGGACAGGGAAATGCCGGACGTTGGGCACTCCAACTCGGTTTAAGTTCTTTCGTTGGACCTTGTAGGTTAAATCTTGGTTCTGTGTAGGCTGATTAAAGAGGTCAAGACGCCCGTTCATAGCCCAAAGATGCTCTTGGCCGCTGACGGCCCTATAATGCGCGCCGGTTTTTGGGGTAATGGTCATGAGTACAGAAGATCCGCGGTTTGCAGGCATCGCCCGTTTGTATGGCATCGACGGCCTGGAGCGTTTGCGCGCGGCCCACGTGGCGATCGTCGGCGTCGGTGGCGTCGGTTCCTGGGCGGCGGAAGCCGTCGCCCGTTGTGGCGTGGGCGAGATTTCGCTGTTTGACCTGGACGACGTCTGCGTCAGCAACGCCAACCGTCAGTTGCACGCGCTGGACAGCACCGTCGGCAAACCCAAGGTTGACGTGATGGCCGAGCGCCTGCGCGGGATCAACCCGGACTGCACCGTGCACGCGGTGGCGGACTTCGTCACCCGCGAGACCATGGCCGAATACATCACGCCGAACATCGACTGCGTCATTGATTGCATCGACAGCGTGAATGCCAAGGCGGCGCTGATTGCCTGGTGCAAGCGCCGCAAGATCCAGATCATCACCACCGGCGGTGCGGGCGGGCAGATTGATCCGACATTGATTCAGGTGTGCGATTTGAACCGGACCTTCAATGATCCGTTAGCGTCGAAAGTGCGCTCGACCTTGCGCCGGGACTACAACTTCTCACGCACCGTGACCCGCCATTACAGCGTGCCGTGTGTGTTTTCCACCGAGCAACTGCGCTACCCGAAACCGGATGGCAGCATTTGCTTGCAGAAGAGTTTTGTCGGTGATGGTGTAAAGCTCGACTGCGCCGGAGGGTTTGGTGCGGTGATGATGGTGACGGCGACGTTTGGCATGGTCGCGGCGACCAAGGCTGTGGATAAGATTGTGGCGGGTGTGCGTCGTCCCGCGGATCGCATCAAACCGGCCTAACCTGATCGTTCCCACGCTCTGCGTGGGAATGCAGCCCGGGACGCTCCGCGTCCCTTTCTGGATCTGGATCTGGAACGCGGAGCGTCCCTTGAGGCATTCCCACGCAGAGCGTGGGAACGATCAGTTACTGAGCTCTTTCATTCGCTGTAACACGGCATTGAGGCCATTACTGCGTGATGGGGATAACTGTCTGCTCAGTCCAAGCTGATTAAACCAATCCGGCAAATCCACCTGCTGCAACTCAACCGCTGACAATCCATTAACCCGCGCCAGCAACAACGCCACCAACCCGCGAATCAATCGTGCATCGCTGCTCGCGGCAAACTGCCAGTGACCGTCATCCAGCGCACCCACCAACCACACCTGGCTTTCACAGCCGTGCACCCGGTTGGCTTCGACTTTATCGACATCGCTCAAAGCAGGCAGACGGTCGCCCCATTGCATCAACAGCCGCGCCCGTTGTTCCCAACCGGCAGCATTCTGAAAAACCTCCAGCGCCGCAACCGCATCGGCAGGCAAGTTCATCGCAACAACTCCAGCGCCTGATCCAGCGCTTCAAAGAACCGTTCCAAATCTTCGGAATCGTTGTACAGCGCCAACGACACCCGAATCGCCCCGGCCAATTCAAAGCTTTTCAGCAACGGCATGGCGCAGTGATGACCGGCGCGCACCGCGATCCCTTGTTCCGTCAGTAAGTGCGCCAAATCAGAGTTATGCACACCCTCGACGACAAAACTGGCCAGCGCCAGTTGCGGCTTACCCAGCAACCGAATGCCGTTGCGTGCTTCAAGGCCTTTGAGCAAATAGTCATGCAGCGCTGCTTCATGGGCGCAAACCGCGTCCTGATCGAGCCCCGCAAGATAATCCAGCGTCGCCCCCAGACCAATCACACCGGCAATCGGCGGCGTACCCGCCTCAAAACCCAGTGGCGCCGGGCGGAACCGTGCGCTGTGATAATCCGCATCCAGCACCATTTCGCCGCCGAATTGCCAGTGGCGCAGTTGCTCAAGCGCTTCATTGCGACCGAACAGCACGCCCAGTCCATCGGGGCCGTAGAGCTTGTGGCTGGAAAACACATAGAAGTCGCAACCCAGCCCCTGCACGTCGTGCCGGCCATGCACCACGCCTTGGGCACCATCGACCACGGTCAGCGCGTCATGCGCCTTGGCCATCGACAAGAGGGCGGGCAACGGCTGCCAGGCGCCGAGCACGTTGGACAGCTGACTGACCGCCAGCAAGCGGGTTCGCGGACCGATCAACTGCGTGGCAGCATCAAGGTCGATCAAGCCGTCGGCGTCCAGCGGCAGGATCACCAGCTTCAGATCGCGACGGTGGGCCAGTTGCTGCCATGGCAACAGGTTGGCGTGATGCTCCAGGGCGCTGATGACAACTTCATCGCCCGGATTGAAAAGATGTTCCAGGCCATAAGCCAGGAGGTTCAGCGCAGATGTTGCGCCGTGGGTAAAGATGATCTGCCCGCAATCGCCGGCATTGAGCCAGTGGGCGACTTTGCTGCGGCTGGCCTCGAACGCCTGGGTGGCGTGGGCGCCGGGCAGGTGTTGCGCCCGATGCACATTAGCCGCGCCGTTGGCGTAGTAATGCGCCAGGGCATCCAGCAGGGCTTGAGGTTTTTGCGTGGTGGCGGCGTTGTCCAGATACGTCTGGTCTTGCCGTTGCAATGCGGCGATGGCCGGAAAATCGGCGCGCCAGGGAGAGGCAATCATCATGCTATCGAGCCCTGTTAAACATGGGCGGGTGTACGCCTGAACCTGTAGGAGCAAAGCTTGCTCGCGATGCTTTTGGCGGCCTCGAGGGCCTCATCGCGAGCAAGCTTCGCTCCTACAGGTCAGGTGATCGTTTGACGCTCTGCTCAGTTGTGAGCGTGCAGCGCTTCGTTCAGTTCGATGGCCGATTTGTGGGTTTTGCATTCCACGGCACCGGTCTCCGAATTGCGACGGAACAGCAGGTCAGGTTGACCGGCCAGTTCACGGGCCTTCACGACTTTGACCAGTTTGTTGTTTTCGTCCAGCAGTGCCACTTTGGTACCCGCGGTCACGTACAGGCCCGACTCAACGGTGTTGCGATCGCCCAATGGAATGCCGATACCGGCGTTCGCGCCAATCAGGCAGCCTTCGCCAACCTTGATCACGATGTTGCCGCCGCCCGACAGGGTGCCCATGGTCGAGCAACCGCCGCCCAGGTCCGAACCCTTGCCGACGAATACGCCAGCGGAAACGCGGCCTTCGATCATGCCCGGGCCTTCGGTGCCAGCGTTGAAGTTGACGAAACCTTCGTGCATCACGGTGGTACCTTCGCCGACGTAGGCGCCCAGACGAATACGTGCCGCGTCAGCGATACGCACGCCGGCCGGAACCACGTAGTCGGTCATTTTCGGGAACTTGTCCACCGAGAACACTTCCAGCAGCTCGCCACGCAGACGGGCTTCCAGTTGATGCTCGGCCAGTTCGGCCAGGTCGATTGCGCCCTGGCTGGTCCATGCCACGTTCGGCAGCAACGGGAATACACCTGCCAGGTTCAGGCCGTGCGGCTTGACCAGGCGATGGGACAGCAGGTGCAGCTTGAGGTAGGCCTCAGGGGTGGAGGTCAACTGAGCGTCTTCGGCCAGAATGGTCGCGACCAGCGGCTTGTGGCTCTCGGCCAGACGGGTCAGCAAGGCAGCCTGGGCAGCGTCGACGCTTTTCAGGGCCTCAGCCAGTTGCGAGGCCTGAGCGGTAGTGAACGTGATGGCCTGATTGCCTTCGGTGTAGCCCAGAACGGGTGCGATGGTAGCGACGAGTTCGGCCGAAGGGTTGAGCAGCGGCTGAGCGTAAAACACTTCCAGCCATGCGCCTTGACGGTTTTGAGTGCCGACACCAAAGGCCAGGCTGAACAGGGTAGTGGACATGTTGATACCTCTAACAAAATGGAACGGGCTGCCTTACTTGAGCGCTGCCGCGTAGATATCTGGCTTGAAGCCAATCAGGGTTCGGTCACCGAGATCAAGCACCGGGCGCTTGATCATCGAGGGTTGTGCGAGCATCAGTTCGATGGCTTTCGGCTGGTCGAGATCGGTTTTGCGTTCGTCGTCGAGCTTGCGAAAGGTCGTGCCTGCACGGTTCAACACCACTTGCCAACCGTGCTCGTCGCACCATTGGGTCAGGTGTTCACGGTCGATTCCGACCGCTTTGTAATCATGGAAGTCATAACTGACAGCGTGTTCATCGAGCCAGGTGCGCGCCTTTTTCATGGTGTCGCAGGCTTTGATGCCGAAAAGGTGCAACGTTTTGCTTGAAACGGTCAAGGAATTGCCCCCTTTGCAGGTGCTGGAAATTAAAGGTGACGGATTATGCCATGACCGGACGGTTTCGCGTCGGTCGTGGTCGGGTTTGTCTGTGGGTCATGGCGATCAGCTATTGCGTGCGACATTGGAGCAACGGCCCGCCCGCAGTCTAAGCGGCTAATGTGGCATTCAATGCTGTCGATTGTCTGGGAACCGCACTTTATGCAAATCGCCTGCATGGCCTTGCCGCAGTTGCTGCGCGGCATCGTCGGGGCCGTCTATAGACGCGGTCTTGAGGTGCGTCCGTTTGCCCACAGCCAATATAAGAGTGCCCGCACTGCGTTGCACAGTGCGGGCAGGGATATTTACTTGTTGCGGATAATAAATTCGCGAATTCTCTTGGCCGCTTCTACACATTCGGCCAGCGGCGCGACCAGTGCCAATCGCACGCGTCCGGCTCCCGGATTGAAGCCATCAACTTCGCGAGACAGATAAGATCCGGGCACCACGGTCACGTGTTCTTCAACGAACAGATCACGGCAGAACGCCTCATCATCGCCTTCAACATTCGGCCACAAATAGAAACCGCCGTCCGGACGCTGCACATCCATCACCGGGCTGAGGATTTCCAGCACCGCATCGTACTTCTCGCGATACAGCGCACGGTTGGCGCGCACGTGTACTTCGTCATCCCATGCAGCAACGCTGGCCAGTTGGGTCTGAACCGGCATCGCGCAGCCGTGGTAGGTGCGGTACAGCAGGAAGCCCTTGAGGATGTCGGCGTCACCGGCAACAAAACCGGAGCGCAGACCTGGCAGGTTGGAACGCTTGGACAGGCTGTGGAACACCACGCAGCGCTTGAAGTCCTTGCGGCCCAGTTCCACGCAGGCGCTGAGCAGGCCGGCCGGCGGGGTTTGTTCGTCGAAGTACAGTTCGCTGTAGCACTCGTCGGCGGCGATCACGAAGTCGTATTCGTCGGCGAGGGCGATCAGTTTTTTCAGGGTTTCAACCGGGATCAATGCGCCGGTCGGGTTGCCTGGCGAGCACAGGAACAGGATCTGGCAGCGTTTCCAGATGTCTGGGGAAACCGCGTCGAAATCCGGGTTGAAGCCGTTTTCGTCCAGGCACGGCAGGTAATGCGGCTTGGCCCCGGCGAGGAACGCGGCGCCTTCGTAGATTTGATAGAACGGGTTAGGGCTGACCACCAGGGCATCGTCGCCACGATTGACCACGGTCTGGGTGAACGCGAACAGCGCTTCACGAGTGCCGTTGACCGGCAGCACATTGCGCGCCGGGTCGAGCCAGCCGTGCGGAACGCTGAAACGACGTTCGCACCACGCGGCGATGGCTTCACGCAGGGCCGGAATGCCGAGGGTGGTCGGGTACACGGCCATCTTATCCAGATTGCTTGCCAGGGCTTCGGCGACAAAGCTTGGCGAACGGTGTTTCGGCTCACCAATGGACAGCGCAATGGCGCGCTTGTCCGGGTTTGGCGTGACGCTGCCGAGCAGGGCGCGGAGCTTCTCGAACGGGTAGGGCTGCAACTGGTTCAGAGCGTTGTTCATGGGGGCCTCATCTAATGTGGGGGCGAGCCCGTGTGGCGAGGGGATTTATCCCCGTTCGGCTGCGAAGCAGTCGTAAACCTGCTTTAACTTTGAAATGCCGGGGCCGCTCCGCAGCCCAGCGGGGATAAATCCCCTCACCACATGGTTCGCTCCCACAGGGGGAAAATTTGTTAATTCAGAAGCTGATGCGCGACAGTTTGATTTCTGATTCCTGGTTGACGGTCAGCTGTTCGACGATTGCATCCTGCAAGCGGCTGCACAGCAATGGGTCGGACAACGGCTGGTTGTTCGCGTCGGTGATGAAGAACACGTCTTCCACGCGCTCGCCCAAGGTGGCGATCTTGGCGTTCTGCAGCGACAAGTCGAACTCCAGGAAGATCGTGCCGATGCGTGCCAGCAGGCCCGGGCGGTCGGGGGCGCTGAGTTCCAGCACCGTTACCGGACGCTGGGCATCGTTGTGGATCGTCACCTGTGGCGCAAACGCGAAATGCTTGAGCTGGCGCGGTACCCGACGCTGAATGATGGTCGGGTAGTCGTCTGGGTTGCGCAGGGCCTCGGTCAGGCCTTCGCGAATCTGTTTGACCCGCGCCGGGTTATCACCGATCGAGTCGCCGTCGGTGTCGAGCACGATGTAGGTGTCGAGGGTGAACTGGCTGCTGGAGGTGATGACCCGAGCGTCGTGAATGTTCAGGTTGAGCTGGTCCATCGCGGCCACGGTCACGGCGAAGAAGTCGTGCTGATCCGGCGCATAGATAAAGATCTGCGTGCCGCCTTCGAACTCGCGCTGGGTGGTTTCCTTGATCAGCACCAACGGCCCGCCGTCGGCCGGCTGCTGGAGGATCGCGTCGCTGTGCCAGGCCACGTCGCCGGCGGTGTGGCGCAGGAAGTAGTCATCACCCAACTGCGCCCACAATTGCTCGACATCGTCAGGATCGGTGCCGCCGCGTACCAGAATGTCCAGCGCTGCGCTCTGGGTCTGGCGAATCTGCTCTTCGCGGTCCACCGGGTTTTCCAGGCCGCGACGCAAGGCACGCTTGGTCTCGGTGTAGAGCTGGCGCAACAGGCTGGCGCGCCAGGAGTTCCACAGCGTCGGGTTGGTGGCGTTGATGTCGGCGACCGTCAGCACGTACAGATAATCGAGGTGGGTTTCGTCGCCGACGATCTGCGCGAAATCGTGGATCACTTGCGGGTCGGACAAGTCCTTGCGCTGGGCGGTGGTCGACATCAGCAAGTGGTTTTGCACCAGCCAGACGATCAGGCGGCTGTCCCACACCGGCAATTGGTGGCGCTGGCAAAAGGCTTCGGCATCCACGGCGCCGATTTCCGAGTGATCACCATGCCGGCCCTTGCCGATGTCGTGGTACAGGCCGGCCAGGTAGATCAGCTCGGGTTTGGGCAGCTTGCCCATGAGCTTGCTGGCCAGCGGGAATTTTTCCGACACCTGGGTGTACTGCAACTTACGCAGATGTTTGATCAGGTTCAGGGTGTGAGCATCGACCGTATAGATGTGAAACAGGTCGTGCTGCATCTGCCCGACGATGAAGCCGAACTCCGGCAAGTAGCGCCCGAGGATGCCGTAACGGTTCATCCGTCGCAGGTTGCGGTGGATGCCGATCTTGCACTTGAACAGCTCGATGAACAGGCTGGTATTGCGGATGTCGTTGCGGAAATCATCGTCGATCAGATGACGGTTTTCTCGCAGCAGACGAATGGTGTCGGCGCGCACGCCTTTGATTTCCGGCTGCTGAGCCATCAGTACGAAGATTTCCAGCATGGCAAACGGTGTGCGGCGGAACACGTTGTCGTTGCGCGCCTCGATGTAACCGTCGTGCAGCTGGAAGCGCGAGTTGATCGGTTGCGGCGGTGCTTCGTCTTCCGGTGCGAGGATCACTTCCTCGAAGTGCTGGATGATCAGGTCGCTGAGCTGGGCAATGCTCATGACCACCCGGTAATACTGCTGCATGAAGTTTTCGATGGCTTGCTTGGCGTCATCGCCTTTGAAACCCAGCAGCCCGGCAATGGTGCGCTGGTGATCAAACAGCAAGCGGTCTTCGGAACGGCCGGCGAGCATGTGCAGGGCGTAACGAACCTTCCACAGGAATTCCTGGGAGGAGGCCAGCAGGGCGTTTTCGCTCTCGACCAGGAAACCTTCACCGGCCAGGGCCCGCAGGTTCAGGGTGCCGTACTCGCGACGGGCCACCCACAGAATCGTCTGAATATCCCGTAGGCCGCCGGGCGAGCCTTTGACGTTGGGTTCCAGGTTGTATTCGGTGTCGTTGTATTTGTGGTGACGGGCCTTCTGCTCGGCGCGTTTGGCCAGGAAGAAGTCCTTGCTCGGCCACATGTGCGCGGTGCTGGTCACGTCCAGCATGCGCTGGCGCAAGCGCTCGGGGCCGCAGATGGTACGGCTTTCCATCAGGTTGGTGACAACCGTCAGGTCGGCGCGGGCCTCTTGGACGCATTCGTCCACGGAGCGAACGCTCTGGCCCACTTCAAGGCCGATGTCCCACAACAGCGTCAGAAAACGCTCGATGGAATCTCGGAAAACTTCGTGATCGGCGCTGTCCAGCAGGATCAGCAAATCGATGTCGGAATAAGGGTGCAACTCACCGCGACCGTAGCCGCCGACCGCGACGAGCGCGATGTCGGCGTCTTCGCTCCAATCGAACTGCTCCCAGGCCTTTTGCAGGATGTTATCGACGAACCAGGCGCGATCCTCGATCAACCGGCGAATGTCGCGGCCACTGCGAAAGCGCTCGTCGAGCACCTCGCGGGCCTGGCGAATCGCTTTCTTGAAGGCCGCGATCGGGCTTGCCTTCAGGGCCAGTTCAGCCTGGAACTGGCCACGGTCGAAGAGTTCGGGATCCACCTGCGGCATCGATTGGCTTTCCTGTCTATAAGGCTGAGGAGCTGCGCGCCCGGATCAGGCCGAAACGCGCGGGATGGTGTCGTCGGCGCGCAGGGTGAAGATCTCGTAACCGGTTTCGGTTACCAGAAGGGTGTGTTCCCACTGTGCCGACAGCTTGCGGTCCTTGGTGATTGCGGTCCAGCCGTCGCCCAATACCTTGGTGTCGGCCTTGCCCTGGTTGATCATCGGCTCGATGGTGAACGTCATGCCGGCTTTCAGCTCCATGCCGGTGCCAGCGCGGCCGTAGTGGAGAATCTGCGGCTCTTCGTGAAATACCTTGCCGATGCCATGACCGCAGAATTCGCGAACCACGGAAAAACCGTTCTTTTCAGCGTGCTTCTGGATCACTTCACCGATGTCGCCCAGGCGGCAGCCGGGTTTGACGATTTCGATGGCCTTGTACATGCATTCCTGGGTGACCTGCGACAGGCGCTCGGCCCAGACCGGCACGGTGCCGACGTGGAACATGCGGCTGGTGTCGCCGTGGTAGCCGTCCTTGATGACGGTGACGTCGATGTTCAGCGTGTCGCCATCTTTCAGCGGCTTCTCGTTCGGGATGCCGTGGCAGACCACATGGTTGATCGAGGTGCAGATCGACTTCGGGAAGCCCTTGTAGTTGAGCGGGGCAGGGATGGCTTTCTGCTCATTGACGATATAGTCGTGGCAGATGCGGTCCAGTTCTTCAGTGGTAATGCCCGGCTTGACATGTTCGGCAATCATTTCCAGCACATCGGCGGCCAGTTTGCCGGCGATGCGCATTTTTGCGATGTCCTCTGGGGTTTTGAGGGTGACGGTCATACAGGCTCTCTCTGCGCTCGATGGCGCCTTCTAAAACGAAATGGGCGTTACGCGATCGATCTTCGCGGCCCTTAAAAACGCGATTCTAACAGACGAGCAGCGCAAATCTGAGCCTCTGTGCATCGCTTCTCCTTATAGAATGGCGCATTCTTGGCGGATTCCAAGGGCTGGAACCAAAGCACGCGCCGGGATTTAACAATCCGGGTTCCGTTTTTTTCTGCCTTGTGATATAAAATGCGCCGCTTTCCGGGGATCCCCTGAAAAGCCTAAATCCACACACGTGTCGACACGATGACCTGGGTGCCTTCAGCTGATGCTGCTGGTTGGTCATTGGGATACGTGGAGGCCAAACCCGACTTATTAAGGAACTATCATGTCCCAAGTCAACATGCGCGATATGCTGAAGGCCGGTGTGCACTTCGGTCACCAGACCCGTTACTGGAACCCGAAAATGGGTAAGTACATTTTCGGCGCGCGTAACAAGATCCACATCATCAACCTTGAAAAAACCCTGCCAATGTTCAACGAAGCTCTGACTTTCGTAGAGCGCCTGGCCCAGGGCAAAAACAAGATTCTGTTCGTCGGCACCAAGCGTTCCGCTGGCAAGATCGTTGCTGAAGAAGCAGCACGTTGCGGTTCGCCGTACGTCGATCACCGCTGGTTGGGCGGCATGCTGACCAACTTCAAAACCATCCGTGCTTCCATCAAGCGTCTGCGTGACCTTGAAGTACAAGCCGAAGACGGTACTTTCGCCAAGCTGACCAAGAAAGAAGCGCTGATGCGCACTCGCGATCTTGAGAAGCTCGATCGTTCCCTGGGTGGTATCAAGGACATGGGCGGTCTGCCAGACGCACTGTTCGTTATCGACGTTGATCACGAGCGCATCGCGATCACCGAAGCCAACAAGCTGGGCATCCCGGTTATCGGCGTAGTCGATACCAACAGCAGCCCGGAAGGCGTTGACTACATCATCCCAGGCAACGATGACGCAATCCGCGCTATCCAGCTGTACATGGGTTCGATGGCTGACGCTGTTATCCGCGGTCGCAACCACGTTGCTGGCGGCACCGAGCAGTTCGTTGAAGAAGCTCCGGTAGCAGCAGCTGAGTAATTGACGCCCAGGCGTTGACTCAGTAAGCAAAAAGGGGGCTTGGCCCCCTTTTTGCCACCTCGAAAACCGTTTGTCGGCAGCGCAGTTACAGCCTTTGTAACCTGCTGCAGCCAGCAAGGGTGGTTCGGGAAGAATTGATCGCCCGTTCGATCGGGTGGAATGGTTGAAAACCTATCCAAGAGGAATTTTGAAATGGCAGAGATTACTGCAGCGTTGGTCAAAGAACTGCGCGAGCGTACTGGCGAAGGCATGATGGACTGCAAAAAGGCCTTGACCAAGGCTGGCGGCGACATCGAAAAAGCCATTGATGACATGCGTGCTTCGGGCGCCATCAAGGCTGCCAAGAAAGCTGGCAACGTTGCCGCTGAAGGCGCGATCGCTCTGAAGGAAGACGGTAAAACCGCCGTTCTGCTGGAAGTGAACTCGCAGACCGACTTCCTGGCTCTGCAGGACGACTTCAAGGCATTTGTTGCTGGCAGCGTTGAAAAAGCGTTCGCTGACAAACTGACTGACGTCGCTCCGCTGATCGAAGCTCAAGAAGCTGATCGCCTGGTTCTGGTCGGCAAGGTTGGCGAAAACGTCAACATCCGTCGCCTGGCTCGCGTTGAAGGTGATGTTGTTGGTGGTTACCTGCACGGCAACAAGATCGGTGTTGCGGTTGTTCTGAAAGGCGGCACCGTTGAGCTGGCCAAGGATATCGCTATGCACGTAGCGGCCACCAACCCTGAATTCCTGCTGCCATCGGAAGTTTCCGCTGAAGCGGTCGAGCGCGAGAAAGGCGTGTTCCTGACCCTCAACGCTGACAAGATCGCTGGCAAGCCAGAAAACATCGTTGAAAACATGGTCAAAGGTCGTATCAGCAAGTTCCTGGCTGAAGCGAGCCTGGTTGAGCAGGCGTTCGTCAAGAACCCTGAAATCAAGGTTGGCGAACTGGCCAAGAAAGCCGGTGCTGAAATCGTTTCTTTCACCTACTTCAAAGTAGGCGAAGGCATCGAGAAGCCGGTCGACAACTTCGCTGAAGAAGTTGCTGCCCAGCTGGCTGCCGCCAAGCAATAAGACGGTTTTTTAACTGTCGCCCTGAAGAGGCTGCCCGCTCACGCGCGCAGCCTCTTTTCAGATGGGGCACCAATTTTTAATTGGTTTCCTTTTGGAACTGGCTTACAAAGCCATGTTCCGATGGCGCTGAAGCAGTGCCAAGTTAGAGTGAACGCCAGCTGTAAACAGCTCGCAAAGAATTTTTAAAATACGCCGCAGGAGAGATTCGCAATGGCTCAGCAGGGCAGTGGTTATCAGGCTCGCTATAAACGCATTCTACTCAAGCTTAGCGGCGAGGCCCTGATGGGCTCGGAAGAGTTCGGGATCGATCCGAAAGTTCTGGATCGCATGGCGCTGGAAGTCGGTCAACTGGTCGGCATCGGTGTTCAGGTCGGTCTGGTGATCGGCGGCGGCAACCTGTTTCGTGGTGCAGCGCTGAGCGCGGCCGGCATGGATCGGGTTACCGGCGACCACATGGGCATGCTGGCCACTGTGATGAACGCCCTGGCCATGCGCGATGCGCTGGAACGTGCCAATATCTCGGCCATCGTGATGTCGGCCATTTCCATGGTTGGCGTAACCGATCACTATGATCGCCGCAAAGCCATGCGCCACTTGAACGCCAAGGACGTCGTGATTTTCGCGGCCGGTACCGGCAATCCGTTCTTCACCACGGATTCGGCAGCGTGCTTGCGTGCAATCGAAATCGATGCCGATGTCGTGCTCAAGGCGACCAAGGTCGATGGCGTCTACACCGCTGACCCATTCAAAGACCCGCATGCCGAGAAGTTCGATCATCTGACGTACGATGAAGTGCTGGATCGCAAGCTGGGCGTGATGGATCTGACCGCTATTTGCCTGTGCCGCGACCACAAGATGCCGTTGCGCGTATTTAACATGAACAAGCCCGGCGCCCTGCTGAATATCGTGCACGGCGGCGCTGAAGGGACCCTGATCGAGGAAGGCCAACAATGATCAACGAAATCAAGAAAGACGCTAAAGAGCGTATGCAGAAATCCGTCGAGTCGCTGATGCACAACTTCGGCCGTATTCGTACTGGCCAGGCGCATCCAAGCATTCTTGAAGGCGTGATGGTGCCGTATTACGGTTCCGACACTCCGATCAAGCAGGTGGCGAACATCACCGTCAAAGACGCCCGTACCCTGCAAGTTGTTGCCTTTGAGCGCAACATGCTCGGTGCTGTCGACAAGGCCATCGGTAGCGCGGGTCTGAACCTCAACCCGACCAACCTGGGTGAGTTGCTGCTGATCTCCATGCCGGCCCTGACCGAAGAAACCCGTAAGGGCTTCACCAAGCAGGCTCGCGATGTCGCTGAAGATGCCCGTGTTGCAGTGCGCAACATCCGTCGTGATGCGAACAGCCAGCTGAAGGATCTGGTCAAGGAAAAAGAAATCAGTGAAGACGAAGAACGTCGCGCCACTGGCGAAATTGATGATCTGACCAAAAAATACGTGGCTGAAATCGACGCGAATTTGGCGCAGAAAGAAAAAGACCTGATGGCCGTATAAGGGTCACGTTTTAATGGATAAGACAAAGCAGACTGCACCGGCCGCGGTGCCGCGCCATGTCGCGATCATCATGGATGGTAATAATCGCTGGGCGAAAAAACGCTTTATGCCGGGTGTCGCCGGGCATAAAGCGGGCGTGGATGCAGTGCGGGCGGTGATTGAGGTGTGTGCCGAGGCCAAGGTCGAAGTACTGACCCTGTTCGCGTTCTCCAGTGAGAACTGGCAGCGCCCGGCCGATGAAGTCAGTGCCTTGATGGATTTGTTCTTCAAGGCGCTGCGTCGCGAGGCCAAACGCCTCAACGACAACAACATCAGTTTGCGCATCATTGGCGACCGTTCGCGTTTTCATCCGGAGCTTCAGGCTGCCATGCGTGAGGCCGAGGCAATGACAGCGGGCACCAATCGCTTCATTCTGCAGATCGCTGCCAACTATGGCGGACAGTGGGATATCGCGCAGGCCGCACAGCGTCTGGCTCGGGAAGTCCAGGCCGGGCACCTGCGCCCGGAAGACATTACCCCGGAACTGTTGCAAACCTGTCTGGCGACTGGCGATTTGCCGTTGCCAGACTTGTGCATCCGTACCGGTGGCGAGCACCGCATCAGTAACTTCCTGCTGTGGCAACTGGCTTACGCCGAGTTGTACTTCTCCGACCTGTTCTGGCCGGACTTCAAACACGATGCCATGCGTACCGCGCTGGCCGATTTTGCTTCTCGGCAGCGCCGTTTCGGTAAAACGAGCGAGCAGGTCGAGGCTGGAGCCCGGGTTTAATGCTTAAACAACGAATCATCACTGCGCTGATCCTGCTGCCGATTGCCTTGTGCGGGTTTTTCCTGCTCGAGGGCACCGGTTTTGCGCTGTTCATCGGGCTGGTCGTGACTCTTGGTGCATGGGAGTGGGCTCGCCTGGCGGGCTTCATTGAGCAGCCGATCCGCCTTGCCTATGCGGCAGTGGTCGCGCTGATGCTGTTTGTCATGCATATCGTGCCTGGGCTCGCGCCTTGGGTGTTGGGCGCTTCGGTGCTTTGGTGGGGTGTTGCAACCTATCTGGTGCTGACGTATCCGCGCTCCAGCGAACTTTGGTCCAGCGCTGCCTGCAAGCTGATGATCGGTCTGCTGATCCTGCTGCCTGCCTGGCAAGGTCTGATTCAGATCAAACAGGAGCCTTTGGGCAACTGGCTGATCATGGCGGTGATGGTGCTGGTCTGGGGCGCTGATATCGGTGCTTATTTCTCGGGCCGGGCTTTTGGCAAGCGCAAGCTGGCGCCACAGGTCAGTCCCGGCAAAAGCTGGGAGGGCGTCTACGGCGGCCTCGTGGCGAGTCTGGTCATTACTGTCATTGTCGGTCTGGTTCGAGACTGGACAGTGGCGCAGCTGTTCAAAGGTCTGATGGGTGCAGCCATCATCGTGTTTATCTCGGTGGTAGGCGATCTCACCGAAAGCATGTTCAAGCGTCAGTCCGGGATCAAGGACAGCAGTAATCTGCTTCCGGGGCATGGCGGCGTGCTGGACCGTATCGACAGCCTGACGGCAGCGATTCCGGTGTTTGCTGTGCTCCTGTGGATGGCGGCACCGTGAGCCGCCCGCAGCAGATTACCGTCCTGGGGGCGACCGGTTCGATTGGTCTGAGCACGCTTGACGTCATCGCTCGCCATCCTGAGCGTTATCAGGTTTTCGCCTTGAGCGGTTTCACCCGTTTGAGCGAGCTGTTGGCGTTGTGCATTCGTCATACGCCGCGCTTCGCCGTGGTACCCGAGGCGGTTGCTGCCCGAGGCTTGCAGGACGACTTGCGCGCCGCAGGTCTGTCGACTCGCGTGCTGGTGGGTGAGGAAGGCCTGTGTCAGGTTGCTTCCGATCCTGAGGTCGATGCGGTCATGGCGGCTATCGTTGGCGCTGCGGGCTTGCGACCAACTCTGGCGGCGGTCGAAGCCGGCAAGAAAATTCTCCTGGCCAACAAAGAAGCATTGGTGATGTCCGGTGCGCTGTTCATGCAGGCGGTGCACAAGAGTGGTTCGGTGTTGCTGCCCATCGACAGCGAACACAATGCGATTTTCCAGTGCATGCCACAGGATTTCGCTCGTGGACTGGGTGCCGTCGGGGTGCGTCGGATTTTACTCACGGCCTCTGGTGGTCCGTTCCGACAGACACCTATGGCTGAACTGGTGCATGTTTCCCCTGAGCAAGCGTGTGCCCATCCGAACTGGTCCATGGGGCGCAAGATTTCGGTGGATTCGGCCAGCATGATGAACAAGGGGCTGGAGCTGATCGAAGCCTGCTGGCTGTTTAATGCCAAGCCGTCCCAGGTCGAAGTGGTGATTCATCCTCAAAGCGTGATTCATTCGCTGGTCGATTACATCGACGGTTCGGTATTGGCCCAGTTAGGTAACCCTGACATGCGCACGCCGATCGCCAACGCGCTGGCCTGGCCTGAGCGAATCGACTCGGGTGTTGCGCCGCTGGACCTGTTTGCAATTGCGCGGCTGGACTTTCAGGCGCCTGATGAAGAGCGATTCCCGTGTCTGCGCCTTGCGCGTCAGGCGGCCGAATCCGGCAACAGCGCGCCGGCCATGCTCAATGCAGCGAATGAAGTGGCGGTCGCGGCCTTTCTCGACGGGCGGGTTCGCTACCCGGAAATCGCGAGTATCATCGAAGAAGTATTGAATCTCGAGCCCGTGGTTGCGGTTGATGATCTCGAGGCAGTGTTCACGGCCGACGCGAAAGCGCGAGTACTGGCCGAACAATGGTTGAGTCGTCACGGGCGGTAAGTGCTGCAATGCGTTGACCCATGCGGCACTGGACAGGATTGCGGAGAAAGTAGATGAGCGCGCTCTATATGATTGTCGGCACCCTGGTGGCTTTGGGTGTGCTGGTCACCTTTCACGAATTCGGCCATTTTTGGGTCGCACGTCGCTGTGGGGTCAAAGTGCTGCGTTTCTCCGTGGGCTTCGGTATGCCGTTGCTGCGCTGGCACGACAAGAAGGGCACTGAGTTCGTCGTCGCCGCGATCCCGCTGGGCGGTTACGTGAAAATGCTCGATGAGCGCGAAGGCGAAGTGCCGGCTGATCAGCTCGATCAAACCTTCAATCGCAAATCCGTCCGCCAGCGTATCGCTATCGTATCGGCGGGTCCGATTGCCAACTTTTTATTGGCGATGATTTTTTTCTGGGTGCTCGCCATACTCGGCAGCGAGCAGGTGCGCCCGGTCATTGGTGCGGTCGAATCCGGCAGTATCGCTGCCAAGGCTGGTTTGAGCGCGGGCCAGGAAATCATTGCCATCGATGGCGAACCAACTTCCGGCTGGGCTGCGGTGAACCTGCAGTTGGTTCGTCGTCTTGGAGAGAGCGGTTCCCTGCAGTTGCTGGTCCGTGATCAGGGTTCCACAGTGGATTCGCCCCGTGAACTGATACTGGATAAATGGCTCAAGGGGGCCGATGAGCCGGATCCGATTCGTTCGCTGGGCTTGCGCCCTTGGCGTCCGGCGCTGCCACCGGTCCTGGCCGAACTTGACCCGAAAGGCCCGGCACAGGCTGCTGGCCTGAAGACCGGTGACCGACTGTTGGCTCTGGACGGCAAGTCGCTTGATGACTGGCAGCAGGTGGTGGACACGGTCCGTATGCACCCTGATACCAAAATCATGCTGCGCGTCGAGCGTGATGGTGCTCAAATCGACGTCCCTGTGACGCTGGCCGCTCGCGGCGAGAAGAAGGCACCCAGTGGTTATCTGGGGGCAGGGGTGAAGGCAGTTGATTGGCCGCCGGAGATGATCCGCGAAGTTAGTTATGGTCCTGTGGCAGCAATTGGGGAGGGTGCTCGACGCACCTGGACCATGAGCGTACTGACCCTCGATTCGCTCAAGAAAATGTTGTTCGGTGAGCTCTCGGTAAAAAACTTGAGTGGACCGATAACCATTGCTAAAGTGGCGGGCGCTTCTGCCCAGTCGGGTGTCGCTGATTTCCTGAATTTCCTTGCTTATCTGAGTATTAGCTTGGGGGTTCTGAATTTGTTGCCCATTCCTGTACTGGATGGGGGACATTTGTTGTTTTATCTGATCGAGTGGGCGCGTGGTCGCCCCTTGTCAGATCGGGTGCAGGGTTGGGGGATACAGATCGGTATCAGTTTGGTGATCGGGGTGATGTTGCTTGCTCTTGTCAATGATCTGGGTCGACTGTAACGCTTCGCTGAATTGCGAATCTGCCGCATTTTGCGGCAGTTTGTTTATTGCCAGTTGGAATAAGAAAGGACTTCATGAAACGTCTGCTGCTAACTGCGGTTCTCACCGTATTGATGATCGCCGAAGTTCACGCCGAGTCCTTCACTATCTCTGATATTCGCGTCAATGGCCTCCAGCGGGTCTCCGCGGGTAGCGTCTTTGGTGCTTTGCCGTTGAACGTCGGTGAACAGGCGGATGATCGTCGCCTGGTGGAATCCACTCGTGCGTTGTTCAAAACCGGTTTCTTTCAAGATATCCAGCTGGGCCGCGAAGGCAACGTCCTGGTCATCACTGTAGTCGAGCGCCCGTCGGTCGCCAGTATCGAGATCGAGGGTAACAAGGCGATCTCCACTGAAGACCTGATGAAAGGCCTCAAACAATCCGGTCTGGCCGAAGGCGAGATCTTCCAGCGCGCCACCCTCGAAGGTGTGCGTAACGAGCTGCAGCGTCAATACGTCGCTCAGGGTCGCTACTCGGCCACCGTCGACACCGAAGTGGTGCCGCAGCCGCGCAACCGCGTTGCGTTGAAGGTCAACATCAACGAAGGCACCGTTGCTGCTATCCAGCACATCAACGTGGTGGGTAACACCGTCTTCCCTGAAGAAGACCTGACCGACCTGTTTGAACTCAAGACCACCAACTGGCTGTCGTTCTTTAAGAACGATGACAAGTACGCTCGTGAAAAACTTTCCGGTGACCTGGAGCGTCTGCGCTCCTACTACCTGGACCGTGGCTATATCAACATGGATATCGCTTCGACCCAGGTGTCCATCACCCCGGACAAGAAGCACGTCTATATCACCGTCAACGTCAATGAAGGCGAGAAGTACACCGTCCGTGACGTCAAGCTGAGCGGTGACCTGAAAGTCCCTGAAGACCAGGTCAAGTCTCTGCTGCTGGTCCAGAAAGGCCAGGTGTTCTCGCGCAAGCTGATGACCACCACGTCCGAACTGATCACCCGCCGTCTGGGTAACGAGGGTTACACCTTCGCCAACGTCAATGGCGTGCCTCAGCCTCACGATGAAGACCACACCGTCGATATCACGTTCGCCGTCGATCCGGGCAAGCGTGCTTACGTGAACCGCATCAACTTCCGTGGCAACACCAAGTCCGAAGACGAAGTGCTGCGCCGTGAAATGCGTCAGATGGAAGGTGGCTGGGCTTCGACTTACCTGATCGACCAATCCAAGACTCGTCTAGAACGTCTGGGCTTCTTCAAGGAAGTCAACGTCGAAACACCGGCCGTGCCGGGCGTCGACGACCAGGTAGACGTGAACTACAGCGTTGAAGAACAGGCTTCCGGTTCGATTACCGCCAGCGTTGGTTTTGCCCAGAGCGCCGGTCTGATCCTCGGTGGTTCGATCACCCAGAACAACTTCCTGGGTACGGGTAACAAGGTCAGCATCGGCTTGACCCGCAGTCAGTACCAGAGCCGCTATAACTTCGGTTATGTCGACCCGTACTGGACTGCTGATGGCGTGAGCCTGGGTTACAACGCGTTTTATCGCACCACCGACTATAAAGACCTCGATGTCAACGTAGCCAGCTACGCCGTCGACAGTCTGGGTGCAGGCGTCAGCGTTGGTTACCCGATCAGCGAGACTTCGCGCCTGACCTTCGGTCTGTCTGCACAGGAAGACAAGATCAAGACTGGTCAGTACACCGTTGACGAGATTTTCGCCTTCGTTAACAAGGAAGGCGATCAGTACCTCAACTTCAAGGCATCGGCTGGTTGGTCAGAGTCCACCTTGAACAAAGGTGTACTGGCAACCCGTGGTCACTCCCAGAGCTTGACCGCGGAAGCCACGACGCCGGGCAGCGACTTGTCGTTTTTCAAGCTCGATTACCGCGGTCAATTGTTCCAGCCGCTGTCTGAAAATTACACCATGCGCCTCCACACCGAGCTGGGTTATGGCGATGGTTATGGTTCGACCGATGGCTTGCCGTTCTATGAAAACTACTATGCTGGTGGTTTCAACTCGGTACGTGGCTTCAAGGACAGCACACTGGGGCCTCGTAGTACTCCGAGCCGTGGCGTGAACCCTGGGACCACAGCCGACCCGGATCAGGATCCACTACCGTTTGGTGGTAACGTCCTGATTCAGGGTGGTGTAGAAGTTCTGTTCCCTCTGCCTTTCGTGAAAGATCAGCGTTCCTTGCGCACTTCAGTATTCTGGGACGTGGGTAATGTGTTCGATTCGACTTGCAAGCAGAGCACTAACGCCAATGGTTCGCAGTCCAACACTCAGTGTAACGATGTCAGCCTGAGCAATATGGCCAGTTCGGTAGGTGTCGGTGTGACATGGGTTACCGCCCTGGGTCCGTTGAGCTTCGCCTTGGCGATGCCAGTCAAAAAACCGGACAGCAATGCCGAGACTCAAGTGTTCCAATTCTCCCTCGGCCAGACGTTCTAAGCGTCTGACCCAAGATAACGACAATGGATTTTGTAGGAGTGCATCGTGCGTAAGTTGACTCAATTGGTTCTCCTGGCGACCGTACTGGTTGCAGGTCCGGCTTTTGCCGACATGAAAATCGCCGTGCTGAACTATCAGATGGCTCTGCTGGAATCGGATGCGGCCAAGAAGTACGCCGTTGATGCCGAGAAGAAGTTCGGCCCACAGCTGACCAAGCTCAAGACTCTGGAAAGCAGTGCCAAAGGTATCCAGGACCGTCTGATGGCTGGCGGCGACAAGATGCAGCAAGGTGAGCGTGAACGCCTGGAACTCGAGTTCAAGCAAAAGGCCCGCGACTTCCAGTTCCAGTCCAAGGAACTGAACGAAGCCAAAGCCGTTGCCGACCGTGAAATGCTGAAGCAGCTCAAGCCGAAACTGGACAGCGCTGTGGAAGAAGTCATCAAGAAAGGTGCTTTTGACCTGGTCTTCGAGCGTGGCGCAGTGATTGATGTCAAACCTCAGTACGACATCACTCGCCAGGTTATCGAGCGCATGAATCAGCTGAAGTAACCATGACAGCGACTATAAAGCTCGGCCAATTGGCCGAGTTCCTCGGCGCCACACTGCGTGGCGACCCGGAGAAAGAAATTACTGGGCTAGCCACTTTGCAAGAGGCTGGCCCAGCTCAGTTGAGCTTTCTCGCAAACCCCCAATACCGTAAATACCTGGCGGATAGCCGGGCCGCAGCGTTGTTGCTGAAGGCCGCTGATGCTGAAGGTTTTGCAGGTAATGCGCTGGTCGTGCCTGATCCGTATCTGGCCTACGCGCGGATTTCCCATCTGTTCGATCCCAAGCCAAAGGCCGCTGTCGGTATTCATCCGACAGCCGTTGTGGCAGCGGATGCAGTGGTCGATCCGGCGGCGAGCATTGGCGCCTTTGCGGTGATCGAAAGCTGCGCGCGTATTGCTGCGGGTGTGACTATTGGCGCGCACTGCTTCATCGGTGCTCGCTGCGAGATTGGCGAGGGCGGTTGGTTGGCCCCGCGAGTCACGCTGTATCACGACGTGCGCATCGGTAAGCGGGTGGTGATTCAATCCGGCGCGGTGCTCGGTGGCGAGGGGTTCGGTTTTGCCAACGAGAAAGGTGTCTGGCAGAAGATCGCCCAGATCGGTGGTGTGCTGGTCGGTGACGACGTGGAGATTGGCGTGAATACCGCTATCGATCGCGGTGCACTGGCCGATACCGTTCTGGGTAATGGTGTGAAGCTCGACAACCAGATTCAGATCGCCCACAACGTGCAGGTCGGTGATCACACCGCCATGGCAGCGTGTGTGGGAATCTCCGGCAGCACCAAAATCGGCAAGCATTGCATGCTCGCCGGTGGCGTAGGGCTGGTGGGGCATATCGAAATTTGCGACAACGTTTTCATCACCGGGATGACCATGGTGACCCATTCGATTACCGAAAAGGGTTCCTATTCTTCCGGTACAGCCATGCAACCGGCAGCCGAGTGGCGCAAAAGCGCGGCACGCATCCGTCAGCTCGATGACATCGCGCGGCGGTTGCGACAGCTGGAAAAGCGAGTAGGGGAAGTGACCCCTGACGGTAATGCTTCATCAGATGGCTGATACCATTTCCATATCAAGTGTGCACAGCCGCTAGACTGCCTCCTTGATTTGCTAGAGGGGTGCGCGTCAGTCGCGCCTCCCAATCTTTACATAGGCTTCCCCCCGAAATGATGGACATCAACGAGATTCGCGAATACCTGCCTCACCGTTACCCGTTCCTGCTGGTGGACCGGGTCGTGGATCTGGATGTGGAAGGCAAGCGCATTCGCGCCTACAAGAATGTCAGCATCAACGAACCGTTCTTCAATGGTCACTTCCCCGCGCATCCAATCATGCCGGGCGTATTGATCATCGAAGCGATGGCTCAGGCTGCCGGTATCCTTGGCTTCAAAATGCTTGACGTGAAGCCAGCCGACGGCACGCTCTACTACTTTGTTGGCTCCGACAAGCTGCGTTTTCGCCAGCCCGTCACCCCAGGCGATCAGTTGATCCTCGAAGCCCGCTTCATCAGCTGCAAGCGTCAGATCTGGAAGTTCGAGTGCCAGGCTTCGGTCGATGGCAAGCCAGTCTGCTCTGCTGAAATCATCTGCGCGGAACGCAAACTATGAGTTTGATTGACCCTCGCGCAATCATCGATCCGACGGCTATCCTGGCCGACGGCGTCGAGGTCGGCCCTTGGTCGATCATCGGTGCAGGTGTGGAAATCGGCGAGGGGACAGTGATCGGGCCGCATGTGATTCTCAAAGGCCCGACCCGAATCGGAAAGCACAACCGCATCTACCAGTTCTCTTCGGTAGGTGAGGACACGCCCGATCTGAAATACAAGGGTGAAGAAACTCGCCTGGTCATCGGTGACCACAACGTCATCCGTGAAGGCGTGACGATTCACCGTGGGACCGTTCAGGACCGTTCTGAAACAACCCTGGGTGATCACAATCTGATCATGGCTTATGCCCACATCGGCCACGACAGCGTCATCGGCAACCACTGCATCCTGGTCAACAACACCGCGTTGGCGGGCCATGTGCACGTTGAAGACTGGGCGATCCTGTCCGGTTTTACCCTGGTTCACCAGTATTGCCATATCGGCGCCCACAGCTTTTCCGGTATGGGCACCGCCATCGGCAAGGACGTCCCGGCGTACGTCACGGTGTTTGGCAACCCGGCAGAAGCCCGCAGCATGAACTTTGAAGGCATGCGCCGTCGCGGTTTCAGCGAAGATGCGATTCACGCGCTGCGGCGTGCCTACAAGGTGGTTTATCGCCAGGGCCTGACGGTCGAACAGGCACTCGCCGAACTGGCCGAGCCTTCGGATCAGTTCCCGGAAGTCGCGGTATTCCGTGATTCCATCCAGTCTTCGACCCGCGGCATCACTCGTTAATCATGGCTAATCTGCGTATCGCGCTGGTGGCGGGTGAGGCTTCCGGCGACATTCTTGGCGCGGGTCTGATGCGCGCACTCAAGGCACAGCATCCGGCAGTCGAGTTCATCGGTGTCGGTGGTCCGCTGATGCAGGCCGAAGGCCTGACCTCGTATTTCCCGATGGAACGTCTTTCGGTCATGGGCCTGGTGGAAGTGCTGGGCCGCTTGCGCGAGTTGCTGGCACGCCGCAAGAAGCTGGTTGCCGACCTGATCGCCGAGAAGCCGGACGTGTTCATCGGTATCGATGCCCCGGACTTCAACCTCAATATCGAACTCAAGCTGCGTCAGGCCGGGATCAAGACCGTGCATTACGTGAGCCCGTCGGTTTGGGCGTGGCGGCAGAAACGGGTGCTGAAGATTCGCGAAGGCTGCGATCTGATGCTGACGCTGTTCCCGTTCGAAGCGAAATTCTATGAAGAGAAGGGCGTGCCGGTGCGGTTTGTCGGGCACTCCCTGGCTGATGCGATCCCGCTTGAAGCCGATCGTGCCGCCGCGCGGGCTGAACTCGGCTTGCCCGACGGGCCGCTGGTCGCCCTGATGCCGGGCAGCCGTGGCGGTGAGGTTGGGCGTCTTGGTGCGCTGTTCCTCGATACCGCCCAGCGCTTGCGGGCCCTGCGTCCGGGCGTACGCTTCGTCATGCCATGCGCGAGCCCGCAGCGCCGGGCCCAGCTTGAAGAGCTGCTGGCCGGTCGCGATCTGCCGCTGACATTGCTCGACGGCAAATCCCATCTGGCCCTGGCGGCCTGCGACGCGGTACTGATTGCCTCCGGAACGGCGACGCTTGAAGCGTTGTTGTACAAACGGCCGATGGTGGTCGCGTACCGCTTGGCACCGCTGACATTCTGGATTCTCAAGCGGATGGTGAAGAGTCCCTACGTCTCGTTGCCGAATCTGCTGGCCCAGCGCCTGTTGGTGCCCGAGTTGTTGCAGGACGATGCGACGGTTGAAGCCCTGGCCCAGACGCTGTCGCCACTGATCGAAGGCGGTGAAGAACAGACTCGCGGCTTCGACGAAATCCATCGGACCCTTCGTCTGGATGCCTCCAACCAGGCTGCAGATGCAGTGCTGAAACTGATCGGCCAAGTACAATGAGTAAAACAAGCATGCAAATGGGGCTGGATTTCACCTTGGTCGCTGAAGTTGAAGAATTGGTTGCCGGTGTTGACGAAGTCGGTCGCGGCCCACTCTGTGGCGCCGTGGTAACGGCTGCCGTGATCCTAGATCCGAGCCGTCCGATCCTGGGTCTGAACGACTCGAAGAAGCTCACCGAAGCCCGCCGCGAAAAACTCTATGACGAAATCTGCGAAAAGGCCCTGAGCTGGTGCATCGCCCGGGCTGAAGTCGAAGAAATCGACGAGCTGAACATCTTGCACGCCACCATGCTGGCCATGCAGCGCGCCATCGAAGGTCTGCACATTCAGCCGAAACTGGCGATGATCGACGGCAACCGCTGCCCGAAACTGTCCATGCGCGCCGAAGCGGTGGTGCAGGGCGACGGCAAGGTACCGGCCATCGCTGCAGCGTCGATTCTGGCCAAGGTCAGCCGCGACCGCGAGATGGCCGCGTTCGAATTGATTTACCCGGGTTACGGCATTGGCGGCCACAAAGGCTACCCGACGCCCGTTCACCTGGAGGCGCTGGCCCGCTTGGGGCCAACGCCGATTCACCGCCGCTCGTTCGCCCCGGTTCGCCTGGCATACGAGGCGCGGGAAAACCTGATCGAGAGTTAGTCGCAAGGCTGATGTTTTTGCCAAGGCCCGGTACAATCCGGGCCTTGTTGTTTTCATGACATAACGCAGGATCACTATGCCGGCTTCATTCGTTCATCTACGCCTGCACACTGAGTACTCCCTGGTCGACGGTCTGGTGCGGATCAAACCGCTGGTCAAGACCCTGGTCGGCATGAACATGCCTGCCGTAGCGGTCACCGACCAGAACAACATGTGTTCCCTGGTCAAATTCTACAAAGCCGCCATGGGCGCCGGGATCAAGCCGATCTGTGGTGCCGACCTGTGGCTGTCGAACAAGGATCCGGATAACGCTCTGAGCCGGATCAGCCTGCTGGCGATGAACGCCGTGGGTTATCGCAACCTCACCGAACTGATCTCTCGCGGCTTCATCGACGGCCAGCGCAATGGCTCGGTCATCATCGAGCGTGAGTGGGTGGCCGAAGCCAGCGAAGGCTTGATCATGCTGTCGGCGGCCAAAGAAGGCGAGATCGGCCTGGCGATGCTCAGTGGCAACCCGGCCGAAGCGGAAAACCTGGCACGTGAATGGATGGCCGTGTTCCCGGATCGCTTCTACCTGGAAATCCAGCGCACCAACCGCCCCAACGACGAAGAACAGTTGCACGGTGCCGTGGCCCTGGCGGAAAAAATCGGTGCGCCGCTGGTCGCGACCAACGACGTGCGCTTCATCAAGCAGGAAGACTTCGCCGCCCACGAAACCCGCGTTTGCATCGGTGAGGGGCGTGCCCTCGACGATCCGCGGCGTTCGAAAAATTACAGCGATCAGCAATACCTCAAAAGCGCCGAGGAAATGGCCGAGCTGTTCAGCGACATTCCTGAAGCGCTGGAAAACACCGTCGAGATTGCCAAGCGCTGCAACATCGAAGTGAAGCTGGGCACTCACTTCCTGCCCAACTTCCCGATCCCCGATGGCATGACCATCGACGAATATTTCCGCAAGGTTTCCTTCGATGGCCTGGAGGATCGCCTCAGCGTTCTGCTGCCCAAGGACACCACCGAAGACTACGAAGCCAAGCGTCAGGTCTACGTCGACCGGTTGAACTTCGAGCTGGATATCATCATCCAGATGGGGTTCCCCGGTTACTTCCTGATCGTTATGGACTTTATCCAGTGGGCCAAGAGCAACGGCGTGCCGGTAGGCCCAGGCCGTGGATCGGGTGCCGGGTCGCTGGTGGCCTACGTGCAGAAGATCACCGACCTCGATCCGTTGGAATATGACCTGCTGTTCGAACGTTTCCTTAACCCGGAACGGGTATCGATGCCCGACTTCGACGTCGACTTCTGCATGGACGGTCGTGACCGTGTAATCGACTACGTGGCCGAAAAATACGGCCGCAACGCGGTAAGCCAAATCATCACCTTCGGTTCCATGGCGGCCAAGGCTGTGGTCCGCGACGTGGCGCGGGTACAGGGCAAGTCTTACGGCCTGGCGGATCGTCTGTCGAAGATGATTCCGTTCGAAGTCGGCATGACCCTGGAAAAGGCCTACGAACAGGAAGAAATCCTGCGTGACTTCATCAAGGTTGATGAAGAGGCCGCGGAAATCTGGGAAATGGCCCGCAAGCTTGAAGGCATTGTGCGTAACGTCGGCAAGCACGCCGGTGGTGTGGTTATTGCCCCGACCAAACTGACTGACTTCTCGCCGATTTATTGCGATGAGGCCGGTGATGGCCTGGTCACTCAGTTCGACAAGGACGACGTTGAAGCTGCTGGCCTGGTGAAGTTCGACTTCCTCGGTCTGCGGACCCTGACGGTCATCGACTGGGCGCTGAAAACCATCAACCGTGATCGCGCCAAGGTTGATGAGCCGCCGCTGGATATCGCGTTCATCCCGCTGGATGACAAGCCGACTTACCAGTTGCTGCAAAAAGCCGAAACCACCGCGGTGTTCCAGCTCGAGTCGCGCGGCATGAAAGAGCTGATCAAAAAGCTCAAGCCCGACTGCCTGGAAGACTTGATCGCATTGGTGGCCCTGTTCCGTCCGGGCCCGTTGCAATCGGGCATGGTGGACGACTTTATCAACCGTAAGCACGGTCGCGCCGAACTCGCGTACCCGCACTCGGACTACCAGTACGAAGGCCTCAAGCCGGTTCTGGCACCGACTTACGGCATCATCCTGTATCAGGAACAGGTGATGCAGATTGCTCAGGTCATGGCCGGTTACACCCTCGGCGGCGCGGACATGCTGCGTCGAGCCATGGGTAAGAAAAAACCCGAAGAAATGGCCAAGCAGCGCGGCGGTTTCATTGACGGTTGCAAGACCAACAATATCGACGCCGACCTGGCCGGTAACATTTTTGACCTGGTAGAGAAATTCGCCGGTTACGGCTTCAACAAATCCCACTCCGCCGCTTATGGCCTGGTGTCATACCAGACCGCCTGGCTGAAAACGCACTACCCGGCGCCATTCATGGCCGCGGTACTGTCGGCGGATATGCACAACACCGACAAGGTCGTGACCTTGATCGAAGAAATTCGCACCATGAAGCTGCGTCTCGACGCGCCGGATGTGAATACTTCGGAGTTCAAGTTCACGGTGAATGACGAAGGCCGGATTATTTACGGCCTCGGCGCGATCAAAGGTGTGGGCGAAGGTCCGGTGGAAGCCATCACCGAGGCGCGTCAGGAAGGTCCGTTCAAGGATCTGTTCGATTTCTGCGCCCGTGTCGACCTCAAACGTATCAACAAGCGCACCCTGGACGGTTTGATCCGCAGCGGTGCGCTGGATCGTCTGGGCCCTTACTTCCATGACGAGCAGAAAGCCTATCAGGCCAATATCGACCGCAACCGAGCGGTCTTGCTGAATGCCATGGAAGGGGCGATCAAGGCGGCCGAACAAACCGCGCGTACCCACGACAGCGGTCATGTCGACCTGTTTGGCGGTTTGTTCGTCGAAGAAGATGCCGACGTCTATGCCAATCACCGCAAAGCCAAGGAACTGACCCTCAAGGAACGCCTGAAAGGGGAGAAAGACACCCTGGGCCTGTACCTGACCGGTCACCCGATCGATGAATACGAAGGTGAGATCCGCCGTTTCGCCCGTCAGCGCATCATTGACCTGAAACCGGCCCGTGATACCCAGACCGTTGCGGGCATGATCATCGCCCTGCGGGTCATGAAGAACAAAAAGGGCGACAAGATGGGTTTTATCACCCTCGACGACCGCTCGGGCCGGATCGAAGCGTCGCTGTTCGCCGAAGCATTCCATTCGGCGCAGTCGCTGTTGCAGACCGACGCGATGGTGGTGGTCGAAGGCGAAGTCAGTAACGACGATTTCTCCGGTGGCTTGCGGCTGCGGGTCAAGCGGGTGATGAGCATGGAAGATGCACGCACCAACCTGGCCGAAAGCCTGCGCTTGAAGCTGCAGACCCAGGATTTGAAAGGCGATCAGCTACGCTGGCTGGGTGAGTTGTTCAAGCGTCACCGTGGCGCGTGCCCGATCACCATGGAGTACACCAGTCCCGATGCGAAGGCCTTGCTGCAGTTCGGCGAGACCTGGCGGATTGATCCGGCGGATGCCTTGATTCAAGCCCTGCGTGACCAGTTCGGGCGAGACAACGTCTTCCTCCAATACCGTTGACGGTCAGGTGCTATAGATGCGCCTGATCTCGACCTGAATTTTTAATCTCGACCTGAACGCGCCTCTCCCTTAAGGTAGGGCGCGAATAGACAACCGGCCGGCCCAAGCTCTCTTGGATGTCGACCCAAGACGGACGCCTATGAACCCGAATTTTCTAGATTTCGAACAGCCGATCGCCGACCTGCAAGCCAAGATCGAAGAGTTGCGCTTGGTCGGTAATGACAATTCGCTGAATATCGGCGATGAGATCTCCCGCCTGCAGGACAAAAGCAGCACGCTGACCGAAGACATCTTCGGCAAGCTGACCAGCTGGCAGATCGCGCGTCTGGCGCGTCACCCGAAACGTCCGTACACCCTGGACTATATCGAACACATCTTCACCGAGTTCGACGAGCTGCACGGCGACCGTCACTTCTCCGACGACGCTGCGATCGTGGGCGGCATTGCCCGTCTGGACGACCAGCCGGTAATGATCATCGGTCACCAGAAAGGCCGTGAAGTGCGCGAGAAAGTTCGCCGCAACTTCGGCATGCCGCGTCCGGAAGGCTACCGCAAGGCGTGCCGCCTGATGGAAATGGCCGAACGTTTCAAAATGCCGATCCTGACCTTCATCGACACCCCGGGCGCCTACCCTGGTATCGACGCTGAAGAGCGCAACCAGAGTGAAGCGATTGCCTGGAACCTGCGCGTCATGGCGCGCCTGAAAACCCCAATCATCGCCACCGTGATCGGTGAAGGTGGTTCCGGTGGTGCTTTGGCGATCGGCGTTTGTGATCAACTGAACATGCTGCAGTACTCGACTTACGCGGTGATTTCGCCGGAAGGTTGCGCCTCGATTCTGTGGAAGACCGCCGAAAAAGCGCCGGACGCAGCTGAAGCCATGGGCATCACTGCCGAGCGCCTGAAACACCTGGGTATTGTGGATAAAGTAATCGGCGAGCCTTTGGGTGGCGCACACCGTAATCCGGCTGCTGCAGCTGCATCGATCCGTGCCGAGCTGAGCTCGCAGCTGGCGATGTTGAAGAAGTTCGATAACGAAGCGCTGTTGGCTCGTCGTTACGAGCGTCTGATGAGCTACGGTCTCTGATCTGACCTCGCTTTACCTATGTGGGAGCGAGCCTGCTCGCGATAGCGGCTTAACATTCAACTAATCTGTTGGCTGTTATGCCGCTATCGCGAGCAGGCTCGCTCCCACATTTGTTTTGTGTAAAGGGAACGCTATGAGTCGGCCAATGATTGATTTGCCTGCCAGGCTTTTGCTGAATCTGAAACCGTGGCGCAACGCTACGGCCTGGCGCATCGCCTTCTCTGGTGGTCTCGACTCCACCGTTCTGCTGCACCTTCTCGTACACCTCGCGAAAACCGAATCCTTGCCGGCGCTAAGCGCCATCCATGTTCATCACGGCCTTCAGGTTGTGGCTGATGCGTGGCCGGATCATTGTCAGTCGGTCTGTGATGCGCTGGGTGTGCCGCTGCAGGTTGTTCGTGTGCAGGTTCAACCCGGCGCCAGCCTTGAGCGTGCCGCCCGGGATGCGCGATATGCCGCGTTCATCGAGGCGACTCAGGCCAATGATGTGTTGATGACCGCCCAGCACTGTGACGATCAGGCGGAAACGTTGTTGTTTCGGCTGTTGCGTGGGGCAGGGGTGAGGGGATTGTCGGGGATGCCACGCCAGCGCCCACTCGGTAAAGGGCTGCTGCTGCGGCCATTGCTCGATGTCACGCGGGCTGAGCTTGAGGCCTATGCGGCGGAGCATCGGCTGAGCTGGATCGAAGACCCATCGAACCAGGATCGGCAATTCTCGCGAAATTACCTGCGCCATCAGGTATTCCCGGGATTGACCAAGCGCTGGCCGCAAGCGGTAACGACCATGGCCCGCAGCGCTGCGCACCTGAGCGAAGCGCAGGGATTGCTCGATGAGCTTGCGCAAATCGACCTGGCCGGTGCCAGCACGGCCAATGATTTTGATTGGCTGGGATTGCCGTCCCTTGAGCTGGGGCCATTGGCAACGCTGTCCGCTGCTCGTCAGCGTAATGCCTTAAGTCATTGGCTCGAACCGCTGACGCGACTGCCGGACAGTGACCATTGGTCGGGTTGGGAGAATTTACGTGATGCCACCGGCGATGCCTGCCCGATCTGGCGGCTGGCGGATGGCGAATTGCATCGGGCGGGTGGGCGTATCTGGTGGTTGTCCGGCAGTTGGTTGCGCCCGTCGCCCGCCGTCGGAAATTGGCCTGAACCCTCGCTATCGCTGGCGTTGCCGGATAACGGCGTGCTCACACTTACCGGCCAAATCCCCGATGGCTTGCTGCATATCCGCTATCGTGAGGGAGGTGAGGTGATGAATCTGCCCGGTCGCGGCCATCGCGATCTGAAGCGATTGCTCAATGAAAGCGGCGTGCCGTGTTTCGTCCGTGGCAGATTGCCGCTGCTCTACCGAGACGAGCAATTGCTGGCGGTGGCCAACCTGCGGGGCTTGGATGGCAGTGCAAAGGACCATTGGAATTTGCATTGGCAGCCACCGCACGAAGATCTAGGTTTGAGCTGAAAGGGGCTTTCCGGTAGACTACGCTCCCTTCTTGATACAACTTCTGTGGATTCGCCTGAATTGCAGGAGTTGCCGATTACCAAGCAGTCTTTGCTGGGCGATTCCAAAAAATGTGTAGCGAGCAACGTACCGGTGTTTCATCTTCCGGTCTGTCCCAACGCGGCGGTTTTTTTGAAAGGTGCACTGTGATTAATGCAGGTGATCGGGGGCTTCGGCCTTCCTTCGCTTTCCCCGGCGGCTCGGACCGCTTTAACGCAGACTTCTAGGGTTTTTCATGACGCGCTACATATTCGTCACGGGCGGTGTTGTTTCTTCATTGGGGAAAGGCATCGCATCGGCTTCATTGGCGGCCATCCTGGAGGCGCGGGGACTTAAGGTCACCATGCTGAAGCTGGACCCGTACATCAACGTTGACCCGGGCACCATGAGCCCGTTCCAGCACGGTGAAGTGTTCGTCACCCACGACGGCGCCGAGACCGACCTGGACCTGGGCCACTACGAGCGGTTCATCCGCACGACCATGACCCAGAACAACAACTTCACCACCGGCCGTGTCTACGAACACGTCCTGCGCAAAGAGCGCCGTGGTGATTACCTGGGCGCCACCATTCAGGTGATCCCGCACATCACCGACGAAATCAAGCGCCGGATCATCAAGGGCGCCGGCGATGCCGACGTGGCCATGGTCGAGATCGGTGGCACCGTGGGTGATATCGAGTCCCAGCCGTTCCTCGAAGCGATCCGTCAATTGCGTTTCGAAGTCGGCGCCAAGCGCGCGATGCTGATGCACCTGACACTGGTGCCGTACATCGCCACTGCCGGCGAAACCAAAACCAAGCCAACCCAGCACTCGGTCAAGGAACTGCGTTCCATCGGCCTGCAGCCTGACGTGCTGGTCTGCCGTTCCGATCACCCGATCGACATCTCCTCGCGTCGCAAGATCGCTCAGTTCACCAACGTTGAAGAACGTGCGGTGATTGCGCTGGAAGACGCCGACACCATCTACAAGATCCCGGGCATTCTGCACTCCCAGGGCCTGGATGATTTCGTTGTCGAGCGTTTCGGCCTGCAATGTGGCGGCGCCGATCTGTCCGAGTGGGAAGCCGTGGTCGACGCCAAGCTCAACCCTGAGCATGAAGTCACCATCGCGATGGTCGGCAAATACATGGAACTGCTGGACGCCTACAAGTCGCTGATCGAAGCGATGAGTCACGCCGGCATCAGCAACCGCACCAAGGTCAACCTGCGCTACATCGACTCCGAAGACATCGAAAACCAGGGCACTGCGCTGCTGGAAGGTGTCGACGCGATTCTGGTACCTGGTGGCTTCGGTCTGCGAGGCGTGGAAGGCAAGATCACTGCCGTTCAATTCGCTCGCGAAAACAAGGTTCCGTACCTGGGCATCTGCCTGGGCATGCAAGTGGCCGTGATCGAGTTCGCTCGTAACGTGCTGGGCTGGAAAGACGCCAACTCCACCGAGTTCGATCGTGCCAGCGGTCATCCGGTCGTGGGTCTGATCACCGAGTGGGAAGATGCCACCGGCGCCGTCGAAACCCGTACCGAATCGTCCGATCTGGGCGGCACCATGCGCCTTGGCGCTCAGGATTGCCTGCTGGAATCGGGTTCCCTGGTGCACGATTGCTACGCCAAGGACGTGATTGTCGAGCGTCACCGTCACCGCTACGAAGTGAACAACAACCTGCTGCCGCAAATCATGGAAGCCGGTCTGAAAGTCACTGGTCGTTCCGGTGATGGCGCCTTGGTAGAAGTGGTTGAAGCCCCGGATCATCCATGGTTCGTCGCTTGCCAGTTCCACCCTGAGTTCACCTCGACACCACGCGACGGTCACCCGTTGTTCAGCGGTTTCGTTAAAGCAGCTTTGGTTCAACACCAGAAGAAGGCGTAAATCCGATGGCCCAGAAGATCATCCGCGTAGGCGATATCGAGATTGCCAACGACAAGCCAATGGTGCTTTTCGGTGGCATGAACGTGCTGGAAAGCCGCGACATGGCGATGCAGGTCTGCGAAGAATACGTAAAGGTCACCCAGAAACTCGGTATCCCTTACGTGTTCAAGGCCAGCTTCGACAAGGCCAACCGTTCCTCCGTGACCTCTTACCGTGGCCCCGGCCTGGAAGAGGGCATGCGGATTTTCCAGGACATCAAGCAAGCGTTCGGCGTGCCGATCATCACCGACGTCCACGAGCCTGATCAGGCCGCGGTCGTCGCTGAAGTCTGCGATATCATCCAGCTGCCGGCCTTCTTGTCGCGCCAGACCGACCTGGTGGTCGCGATGGCCAAGACCGGTGCGGTGATCAACATCAAGAAAGCCCAGTTTCTCGCGCCTCAGGAAATGAAACATATCCTGAGCAAATGCGTGGAAGCGGGTAACGATCAGTTGATCCTCTGCGAACGCGGTTCGAGCTTCGGCTACAACAACCTGGTCGTCGATATGCTCGGCTTCGGCATCATGAAGCAGTTCGAATACCCGGTGTTCTTCGACGTGACCCACGCGCTGCAAATGCCCGGTGGTCGCTCCGATTCCGCTGGCGGTCGCCGTGCTCAGGTCCTCGATCTGGCCAAGGCTGGCATGAGCCAGTCGCTGGCCGGTCTGTTCCTCGAAGCGCATCCGGACCCGGACAACGCCAAATGCGATGGCCCTTGCGCCTTGCGTCTGGACAAACTGGAGCCATTCCTGGCCCAGCTCAAAGCTTTGGACGAACTGGTGAAGAGTTTTCCGACGGTAGAAACCGCGTAATCCTCATTTCTCCGGTAAAGTACCGCACGAATTAATGCTCAGGCCCTCGGGTCTGAGCCTTATCGTCCGCAAGTCTGCCCGCTGCACATTACTTGCCGGCGATACAAGATTTCCTTCAGCTGCGTCGTTTTCGTCAACTTTGGAGTGTTTACAACAATGGCAAAAATCGTCGACATCAAAGGTCGTGAAGTTCTCGACTCCCGTGGCAACCCCACCGTGGAAGCGGACGTGCTTCTCGATAACGGCATCATCGGCAGTGCTTGCGCGCCGTCCGGTGCTTCCACTGGCTCGCGTGAAGCGCTCGAGCTGCGTGATGGCGACAAGAGCCGTTACCTGGGCAAGGGCGTACTCAAAGCCGTCGCCAACATCAACGGTCCGATCCGTGATCTGTTGCTGGGTACAGACCCAAGCGACCAGAAAGCGCTGGATCACGCGATGATCAAGCTCGACGGTACTGAAAACAAAGGTTCCCTGGGCGCCAATGCGATCCTCGCCGTTTCCCTGGCAGCCGCCAAGGCCGCCGCGCAGGACCAGGACCTGCCGCTGTACGCTCACATCGCCAACCTGAACGGCACCCCGGGTATTTACTCGATGCCGGTTCCGATGATGAACATCATCAACGGTGGCGAGCACGCCGATAACAACGTCGACATCCAGGAATTCATGGTTCAGCCAGTAGGCGCCAAGTCTTTCTCGGAAGGTCTGCGCATGGGCACCGAGATTTTCCATCACCTGAAAGCTGTTCTGAAGGCCCGTGGCCTGAGCACTGCAGTGGGTGACGAAGGTGGTTTCGCACCGAACCTGGCTTCGAACGAAGACGCTTTGAAAGTGATCTCCGAAGCCGTGGCCAACGCCGGTTACAAGCTGGGCACCGACGTGACCCTGGCGCTGGACTGCGCTGCCAGCGAATTCTACGAAGACGGTAAATACAACCTGTCCGGCGAAGGCCAGGTGTTCACCGCTGAAGGTTTCGCTGACTACCTGAAAGGCTTGACCGAGCGTTATCCGATTATCTCGATCGAAGACGGTCTGGACGAGTCCGACTGGGCTGGCTGGAAAATCCTTACCGACAAGATCGGCGAGAAAACTCAGCTGGTGGGCGACGACCTGTTCGTGACCAACACCAAGATCCTGAAAGAAGGCATCGATAAAAAGATCGCCAACTCGATCCTGATCAAGTTCAACCAGATCGGCACCCTGACCGAAACCCTGGAAGCCATCCAGATGGCCAAGGCCGCTGGTTACACCGCCGTGATCTCGCACCGCTCCGGCGAAACCGAAGATTCGACCATTGCCGACCTGGCTGTGGGCACCGCGGCAGGCCAGATCAAGACCGGCTCCCTGTGCCGTTCGGACCGCGTTTCCAAGTACAACCAACTGCTGCGTATCGAAGAGCAGTTGAATGGCAAAGCCAAGTACAACGGTCGCAGCGAATTCCGCGGTTAATCGTTAATTGGTAAAAAGACACCGGATTGTGTCGGAAAAATCGCTACAGCGATGGATTTGCCACTAATCTGATGCCTTATAAGCACAAGCCTGGGTCTTCCAGGCTTCGTGCTATCAGAAGCTTCAAAGTTTTGGCATGGCTGTCTTTTTCCACTGGATACCTGATATTCGATGCGCAGTCCCAATTGGTTGTTCCTCGTCTTGCTCCTGCTGCTGGCTGGCCTGCAGTACCGCCTGTGGGTGGGTAATGGCAGTCTGGCGCAAGTGGCCGAACTGACTCAGCAGATCGCAGATCAACACGCTGAGAACGAGGGGCTGCTTGAGCGTAATCGGGTGATGGACGCTGAAGTCAGTGAATTGAAAAAGGGCATGGAGACCGTTGAAGAGCGGGCTCGTCATGAGTTGGGCATGGTCAAGGACGGTGAAACCCTTTACCAGTTGGCTCAATGAACCCCTCGTTACCAGCCTTCTGGGCTGTAATTCCTGCCGCGGGCGTTGGTGCCCGTATGGCCGCGGACCGTCCCAAGCAATACTTGCAACTGGGCGGGCGCACTATTCTCGAACACAGCCTCGGCTGTTTCCTTGATCATCCTTCCCTGAAAGGGTTGGTGGTCAGTCTTGCTGTTGATGATCCTTATTGGCCGAACCTGGCGTGTGCTTGCGATCCGCGAATTCAGCGGGTTGAAGGTGGCTCCGAGCGTTCCGGGTCGGTACTCAATGCGTTACTGCATTTGCATGCGCAAGGCGCCGACGATGAGGATTGGGTGTTGGTTCACGATGCCGCGCGGCCGAATCTGAGCCGTGATGATCTGGACAAGTTGCTGGGTGAACTCGCAGATGATCCGGTTGGCGGACTGCTGGCGGTTCCGGCACGCGATACCCTCAAGCGGGTCGACAAGCACGGTCGCGTGGTCGAAACCGTGGATCGCAGTGTGATCTGGCAAGCCTATACGCCGCAGATGTTTCGCCTAGGGGCGTTGCATCGGGCGTTGGCCGACAGTCTGGTGGCCGATGCGGTCATCACTGACGAAGCTTCGGCGATGGAGTGGGCGGGTCTGGCGCCGCGCCTGATCGAAGGCCGGTCCGACAACCTCAAGGTTACGCGCCCCGAAGATCTGGAGTGGTTGCGCCAGCGTTGGGCTAATCGCCGCTGATTGATTCGTTGGCTGTTCTGCCGCCATCGCGAGCAGGCTCGCTCCCACAGTGTTTTGTGTTGCCCGGCTTTTCGGTGTTCGCCAGCGCCCCCTGTGGGAGCGGGCTTGCTCGCGAAAGCGGTATCTCAGCCAATAAAACTGGCACTGAAAACATACTTTAGCTCCGATACTCCGGCCGCTCAGCCAATCCTTCCTTCAAATAATCCACCAGCTTGCGCACCTTCGGCGACAGATGCCGTTGCTGTGGATAAAGCGCCCACACGGCGGTGTTCGGCGGTTGGTGGGCTTCCAACAGCGAAATCAACTCACCGCTTTTAAGGTGCTCCAGCACGTAGTAGTCCGGCAGCTGACACAAGCCCACCCCCTGTAACGCCGCATCCAGCACCGCTTGCCCACTGTTGCAGCGCCAGTTTCCTTGCACTCGCTGGGAAAATTCCCGCCCGTTCTGTTCCAGTTGCCAGATGTCCGAGCTACCGATGAGGCAGTTGTGGCGGCTCAGTTCCGACAAGCTATGCGGGCGACCATACCGTTCCAGGTAAGACGGCGATGCGCACAGGTACATGCGTCGTGGCGCCAGGCGTGTCGCTACCAGCCGCGAGTCCTGCAGGCGACCGAGACGGATCGCCAGGTCCAGCCCTTCGTGCACGAGGTCGAGTTGACGATTGCTCAGTTCGATGTCGATGCGCAGTTGCGGATAGAGCCCCATGAAACGGGTTACCAGCGGCACGATGAATCGTTCGCCGTACGCCACGGCGCAGGTCATGCGCAGCATGCCTTTGGGTTCACTGGTCAAGTCACCCACCGCTCGCAGTGCTTCTTCGCGTCCATCCTGCAGGCGCTGGCAATGTTGCAGAAAGGTTTGCCCTGCCTCGGTCAGAGTGACCCGGCGGGTGCTGCGATAAAGCAGTCGCGTCTGAAGGCGCTCTTCGAGGCGTACTATTTGTCGACTGATGTGGGAGGAAGAAACCCCGAGGCGTTCCGCGGCAGCCGTGAACTGACTGCACTCGGCCACGGCGACGAACTCGTCGATACCTTCCCAGCGGTTTTCGGACATCAAGGATTATCCCTGTATGGCAATAATGTTTTGCTTTTGTCCGGATTATTCACCGTCAGGCGGTGTATTACACTCACTGTCTCGTTTTAATTCACTGGAGAATCCACATGATCAAGTCGCGCGCTGCCGTTGCCTTCGAGGCCAAGAAACCCCTCGAGATCGTTGAAGTCGATGTCGCCATGCCCAAGGCCGGCGAAGTCCTGCTGCGTGTGGTTGCCTCCGGTGTCTGTCATACCGACGCCTACACGCTGTCGGGTGCGGACCCGGAAGGTATCTTCCCGTCGATTCTCGGTCACGAAGGTGGCGCGGTGGTCGAGGCTATCGGTGAGGGCGTGACCTCCGTCGCAGTCGGTGATCATGTGATCCCGCTGTACACCCCGGAATGTCGCCAGTGCAAATTCTGTCTGTCGGGTAAAACCAACCTGTGCCAGGCGATTCGCGCGACTCAGGGTAAAGGCCTGATGCCGGATGGCACTTCGCGTTTTTCCTACAAAGGCCAACCCATTTTCCACTACATGGGGACGTCGACGTTCTCCGAGTACACCGTGCTGCCGGAAATCTCCGTCGCCAAAATTCAAAAAGAAGCGCCACTGGAAAAGGTCTGCCTGCTGGGCTGCGGTGTCACCACCGGCATCGGTGCCGTTCTTAATACCGCCAAGGTAAAACCAGGTGATACCGTCGCCATTTTCGGCCTCGGCGGCATCGGTCTGTCGGCAGTTATCGGCGCCGTCAAAGCCAAGGCTGCGCGGATCATCGCCATCGACATCAACCCGGCCAAATTCGAGATCGCCAAGCAGTTGGGTGCAACCGATTGTGTGAACCCGAAAGATTTCGATCGTCCGATCCAGGAAGTCATCGTCGACATGACCGATGGCGGCGTCGACTTTTCCTTCGAATGCATCGGTAACGTCCAATTGATGCGTGCCGCACTTGAGTGCTGCCACAAGGGGTGGGGCGAGTCGGTAATCATCGGCGTCGCCGGTGCTGGCCAGGAAATCTCCACGCGTCCATTCCAGCTGGTAACCGGTCGCGTCTGGCGCGGTTCGGCGTTCGGCGGCGTGCGTGGCCGTACCGAGTTGCCAAGCTATGTCGAGATGGCTGAAACCGGCGAAATCCCGCTGGATACGTTCATCACCCACACCATGGGCCTGGAAGATATCAACAAGGCGTTCGACCTGATGCATGAAGGCAAGAGCATCCGTTCCGTCATCCATTTCTGAGGTCGGTCATGAGCCTGGAAAATATCTCCTGTCAGAAAAGCTTCGGCGGCTGGCACAAACGCTATCGGCACCGCTCCGATGTGCTCGGCTGCGACATGGTGTTTGCCGTGTACCTGCCGCCGCAAGCGGAGCAGGGCGGCAAGCTGCCGGTGTTGTACTGGTTATCCGGCCTGACCTGCACCGACGAAAACTTCATGCAAAAGGCCGGCGCCATGCGCATGGCCGCCGAGCTGGGGCTGATCATCGTTGCCCCGGACACCAGCCCTCGCGGTCCTGATGTGCCGGGTGATCCGGATGGCGCCTGGGACTTCGGTCTCGGCGCCGGGTTTTATCTGAATGCCACGCAGGAACCCTGGTCGCGGCATTATCGGATGCATGACTATGTCGTGCAGGAATTGCCCGCATTGGTCGAAGCCCATTTCCCGGCCTCGGGCAAGCGTGGCATCAGCGGTCATTCCATGGGCGGACACGGCGCGCTGGTCTGCGCGTTGCGTAATCCGGGACGCTATCAGTCGGTCTCGGCGTTCTCGCCGATCAACAATCCGATGGACTGTCCCTGGGGGCAGAAAGCCTTTTCTCGCTACCTGGGGGAAGACCGATCGAAATGGCGCGAGTGGGATGCCTGCGTCCTGATTGCCGAGGCGAACGAAAAGCTGCCGCTGCTGGTTGACCAAGGTGATCGCGACGATTTCCTGGCCACCCAGCTCAAGCCTGAAGCCTTGCAACAGGCCGCCAAACTGGCCGGTCATCCGCTGACGTTGCGCCTGCAACCCGGCTACGACCACAGCTATTTCTTCATCGCCAGCTTCATAGACGATCACTTACAGCATCACGCGCGCGCCCTAGGCGTGTAATGCAGGTAGAATCACGCCCTGACAAAAATCGGGGCGTTTTTTTATGCGTATTGGCCACGGCTATGATGTGCACCGTTTCGCTGAAGGCGATTTCATTACTCTGGGCGGCGTGCGCATTGCACATGGCTTCGGGCTGCTCGCTCATTCCGACGGTGACGTCCTGCTGCACGCCTTGAGCGATGCCTTGCTCGGCGCCGCTGCGCTGGGTGATATCGGCAAACATTTTCCGGACACCGACCCGACATACAAGGGCGCCGACAGCCGAGTGCTGTTGCGTCACGTCGTCGCACTGATCCACGCCAAGGGCTGGAAAGTCGGCAACGTCGATAACACCATCGTCGCCCAAGCGCCGAAAATGGCCCCGCATATCGAATCGATGCGCGCGCTGATTGCCGCGGATCTTCAAGTTGAGTTGGATCAAGTGAACGTGAAAGCTACCACCACCGAAAAGCTCGGCTTTGTCGGTCGCGAAGAGGGCATTGCCGTGCACTCCGTTGCCTTGTTGCTGCGCGCATGAACGAACTGCAATTGCTCGGCCCGCGGGCCTATGGCGAAGCCCTCGGCACCGCCGTACTGAAAGCCACGGCGGAAGATTTTCAGGTCGATGAAGTCCTCAACATTCCCCTCAGTGGCGACGGCGAGCACTTGTGGATCTGGGTGGAAAAACGCGGTCTGAATACCGAAGAAGCGGCACGACGGATCGCCAAGGCGGCGGGCGTGCCATTGCGCACCGTCAGTTATGCGGGCCTCAAGGATCGTCAGGCGCTGACTCGCCAGTGGTTCAGCGTGCAGCTGCCGGGCAAGGCTGATCCTGATCTGTCGGCGGCGGAAAACGATACGCTGAAGATCCTCAAGACCGGCCGGCACAAACGCAAGCTGCAACGCGGTGCTCACTCGGCCAATGGCTTCACGTTGCGACTGACGCAATTCGCTGGCGACAAAGCGGCGATCGACGAGCGTCTGCAACTGATCGCCAAGCAAGGTATTCCCAATTATTTCGGCGCCCAGCGTTTTGGGTTTGACGGCGGTAACGTGGTCGATGCCCGTGCCTGGGCGGCGCGTAAAGCGTTGCCGGAGCAGCGCAACGTGCGTTCGCGTCTGCTCTCTACGGCGCGCAGTTTTCTGTTTAATCAGGTGTTGGCGGCGCGTGTCGCCGATGGCAGCTGGCAGCGTGCCCAGGTTGGCGACCTGCTGGCCTTCACCGACAGTCGCAGCTTCTTTCCGGCAGGTGAGGCCGAGTGCAGCGACCCGCGTCTGGCGATTCTCGATCTGCACCCGACCGGTCCGCAGTGGGGCGAAGGTGACTCGCCGACCACTGGCGCTGTCCATGAACTGGAGCAGGCAATCTCCACTCGCGAAGCGGACTTGCGCGATTGGTTGATTAACGCCGGTATGAGCCACGAACGTCGCATCCTGCGGCTGCCCATTAGTGGGTTGACGTGGCATTATCCCGAGCCTGACATTCTGCAACTGGAATTCGTCCTCCCGGCCGGATGCTTCGCCACCGTATTGGTGCGCGAGCTTGTTGATCTGGTGCCGGTGGGGCAGACGGACAGCCCATGCGTATTCTGATTTCTAACGACGATGGGGTAACCGCACCCGGTCTCGCCGCGCTTTATGCTGCGCTGGCGGATTACACCGAGTGCGTGGTTATCGCCCCGGACCAAGACAAAAGCGGCGCCAGCAGCTCGCTGACGCTCGACCGTCCGTTACACCCGCAAACCCTGGCCAACGGCTTTATCAGCCTCAATGGCACACCGACCGATTGCGTGCACCTGGGCCTCAATGGCTTGCTGGAACGCGAGGCGGACATGGTGGTTTCAGGCATCAACCTGGGCGCCAACCTGGGTGATGACGTGTTGTATTCCGGCACCGTGGCGGCGGCCCTTGAGGGACGTTTTCTGGCGCGTCCTTCGTTTGCCTTTTCGTTGGTCTCACGGCAAGTGGAGAACCTTCCCACAGCCGCGTACTTTGCGCGCAAACTGGTAGAGGCTCACGCGGACCTTGAACTGCCACCGCGTACGGTACTGAACGTGAACATTCCCAATTTGCCGCTGGACCACATCCGCGGTATTCAGCTGACCCGCCTCGGACATCGCGCACGTGCTGCAGCGCCGATGAAAGTGGTCGATCCGCGCGGTAAATCCGGTTACTGGATTGCGGCGGCGGGGGATGCCGAAGACGGCGGCCCGGGCACCGATTTTCATGCGGTGATGCAAGGCTTTGTTTCAATCACCCCACTGCAACTGGATCGCACCTTTAATGATGCCTTCAGAAGTCTCGATGGCTGGCTGGAGGGGCTGAACTAATGGCTCGTGAACAAGACGATATTCTGCGTCGTGGCATCGGGATGACCTCACAACGGACCCGTGAGCGCCTTATTCAGCGCCTGTATGAAGAGGGAATTTGCAACGCCAAGGTGCTGGAAGTCATTCGCCGTACACCGCGACACCTGTTCGTCGACGAGGCGCTGGCTCACCGCGCCTACGAAGACACGGCGTTGCCGATCGGCAATAACCAGACCATCTCGCAGCCTTATATGGTGGCTCGCATGAGCGAGTTGCTGCTGGAGGCAGGTCCTCTCGACAAGGTGATGGAAATCGGCACCGGCTCGGGCTATCAGACGGCGGTGTTGTCGCAACTGGTCGAGCGGGTATTTTCCGTCGAGCGCATCAAGGTTCTGCAAGACCGGGCCAAGGAACGCCTGGTGGAACTTAACCTGCGCAACGTGGTGTTCCGTTGGGGCGATGGTTGGGAAGGATGGCCGGCGCTGGCGCCTTACAACGGCATTATCGTGACCGCGGTGGCGACCGATGTACCTCAGGCGCTGCTTGATCAATTGGCACCGGGAGGGCGGCTGGTGATCCCGGTCGGATCGGGTGAGGTTCAACAATTGATGCTGATCATCCGGGAAGAACAGGGCTTTTCCAGGCGTGTTCTGGGGGCTGTACGCTTCGTCCCGTTACTCAATGGGCCACTTGCCTGAGCATTTGTTTCAGGGCGCTGAATTCTCTTCGATCGCTCCTGTCTTACAGCGGCATCGATCAGTTAAACGGGATTCATCGTCAGGCAGCAAACGTGTGCGCGAAGGCATTTCGCTTCATTAAAGGTAAAGGCTGCACGGCCCGTTATACTTGCGACATTTCATGCCGGAACACGGCAATCCACATTTTCAGCCACCACAAAGGGAGCGGCGGGTGAGTCTCACAGTCATTGCGCAGCGAATGGGTAAAACGAGCTTTCAGCGCCTGGTGACTGGCCTTGTCTTGAGCACCTTGCTGGTCGGTTGCTCCAGCAACAAGTCGAGTGATGCACGCGTCGTCGATCGCAACAACGCCGTCGCCCAGCGTCCGGCAGTGACCACGGGTCAATACGTCGTCCGACCTAAAGACACCTTGTTCTCCATTGCCTTTCGCTACGGTTGGGACTACAAAGCCCTCGCGGCACGCAACAACATTCCTACGCCTTATACGATCCATCCGGGTCAGACGATTCGCTTTGACGGTCGCACCGGTTCAACGCCGACGCCGGTGGCCAGCACCACCGATTCAACGCCTTCTTCGTCGCTGAAAACCACGGTTATCCGGCGTCAGGCGAATGGCGCAACCACCAGTACAGCCGTGGTTACACCGTCCGTCGGCAGCAAGCCGACCCCAGCTCCGATGCCTCCTGCCGGCCCGGCCCCGACCGGCTGGGGGTGGCCATCTAATGGCATTCTTATTGGAAAATTCTCTTCAAACGGGAGTTTGAATAAAGGAATTGATATCGCCGGGGATTTGGGACAGCCTGTTTTAGCTGCGTCTGATGGGACGGTGGTATACGCCGGGAGTGGCTTAAGGGGCTACGGCGAATTAGTCATCATCAAACACAGCGATACCTACGTTAGTGCCTACGGACATAACCGCAGGCTGTTGGTTCGGGAGGGGCAGCAGGTCAAGGTCGGACAGACAATTGCCGAAATGGGGTCAACGGGTACAGACCGGGTGAAGCTGCATTTTGAGATTCGCCGACAAGGTAAACCAGTAGATCCGCTGCAATTCCTGCCGCGTCGTTGATCGCTTTCCAGCCTGTTCCGTCGCGTAGAGGGAACAGGTTCCAGCGTTGCCAAGGATAAAGGCGCCGCTTGAGCCTGAGGTCGAACTCACCAAAGGACTATAACAATGGCTCTCAGTAAAGAAGTGCCGGAGTTTGACATCGACGATGAGGTTCTCCTTATGGAGACCGGCATCGGTACGGATTCGATGTCGAATGATGAAGGGGCTGCTCCACCTTCCGTTCGTGCCAAATCCAAACACTCCGCCTCGTTAAAGCAACACAAGTACATTGACTACACGCGTGCGCTCGATGCCACGCAGCTGTACCTCAATGAGATTGGTTTTTCCCCTCTGCTATCCCCCGAAGAAGAAGTTCATTTTGCGCGCTTGTCGCAAAGTGGAGATCCGGCCGGGCGCAAACGCATGATTGAAAGTAACCTGCGGCTGGTGGTGAAAATCGCCCGGCGTTACGTCAATCGTGGTCTGTCGCTACTTGACCTGATCGAAGAGGGCAACCTCGGTCTTATCCGGGCGGTAGAGAAGTTCGACCCCGAACGCGGCTTCCGCTTTTCGACCTACGCGACCTGGTGGATTCGTCAGACCATCGAGCGCGCGATCATGAATCAGACCCGTACCATCCGGTTGCCGATTCATGTGGTCAAAGAGCTCAACGTGTACCTGCGGGCTGCACGGGAGCTGACGCAAAAACTCGATCACGAACCCTCACCCGAAGAAATTGCCAACCTGCTGGAAAAACCAGTAGGCGAGGTCAAGCGCATGCTCGGCCTGAACGAGCGGGTTTCTTCGGTCGACGTCTCACTGGGTCCGGATTCGGATAAAACCCTGCTGGACACCCTTACCGATGACCGTCCAACCGATCCATGTGAACTGTTGCAGGATGACGACCTGTCCCAGAGCATCGATCAATGGCTCTCGGAGCTGACCGACAAGCAGCGTGAAGTGGTGATACGCCGCTTCGGCCTGCGCGGTCACGAGAGCAGCACGCTTGAAGATGTGGGCCTGGAGATTGGCCTGACCCGGGAGCGGGTCAGACAGATTCAGGTTGAAGGCTTGAAGCGTCTTCGGGAAATTCTCGAGAAGAATGGCCTGTCGAGCGAGTCGCTGTTTCAATAAGTAATTTGCTGGCTGGCATAAAAAACCCCCGACTGGTTCGGGGTTTTTTATTGCCCGGGAAACAGGCTGGGAGTTCCCTCCGTCATCCCTCTGGTTTGTAGTCTCTCGCTGTAAGTTTTTGCTTACTCTTTCGTAAGTGTTCGCTAATTCAATGGGTAGCAGTCGTACATATTCTTACGTGAGATAGAATTAACTAATTGATTTATATGATTATTTTTTCAGATTAATAACTTGTGACAGGTCATTTCAGCTATCGGGGGCGATTGCTCTTGGTAGGGAATTCTCTAGTATCTGAACTGTGTCGACGGACAGACACACCCTTCAAGGATGAGGGGGAAGGACATCGCAGGAAGCGATTCATCAGGACGATGAAAAGGAACACAGGGAATAGGGAAAAATGTGGGCGGGTCAAACCGCCCCTTTTTTTGCCTGCAGAAAAGCAAAAAGGCCCGCGAGGGGCCTTTTTGAGAACGCGGGGTAATCAGCGTTCGAGGTCTTTGATCTTGCCTTTGACGCCATCCCACTCTTCGGCATCGGGCAACGATTCTTTCTTCTCGGTGATGTTGGGCCAGATTTCCGCCAGCTCAACGTTCAGCTGAATGAATTGCTGCATGTCTTCCGGGACTTCATCTTCGGAGAAGATGGCCACGGCAGGGCATTCTGGTTCGCACAGTGCGCAGTCGATGCACTCATCCGGGTGAATCACCAGGAAGTTCGGGCCTTCGTAAAAGCAGTCCACCGGACACACTTCTACGCAGTCGGTGTACTTGCACTTGATGCAGTTGTCGGTGACGACGAAGGTCATTTCTATTTTTCTCCTCAGGCGGCGGCAGCGGAGCCCCTTCACGTTGGGGTCGCCAGGTTTGGGAGCGATAGTCTGCTGGTCAGGCTATAAGCCAGCAGCATCCCAAACCGCGCGAGATTCTAACAGCTTGCAGGCAAGTGCGTTAGATCCGTGTCTTTAGTGTATAGAGCATTTCGAGCGCACGACGCGGTGTCATGTCGTCCAGATCAAGTTTTGCCAGATCATCCAGCACCGGATGCGGCAGGCTGGCGAACATGTCGCTTTGCTGCGGCGCGGCCGGTTTGCCTTTGGCGGTCTTGGGAACTTCATGAGGCAGGGCGGTCGCTTCCAGCCGGCCCAGGTGTTCGCGAGCGCGCACGATCACTTCGCTCGGCACACCGGCCAACTGCGCAACCGCAAGGCCGTAGCTCTGGCTGGCAGGCCCTGGCAGCACGTGGTGCAGGAACACGATGCGTTCGTTGTGCTCGGTGGCGTTAAGGTGAACGTTGGCCACCAGCGGCTGGGCTTCCGGCAACACAGTCAGCTCAAAGTAGTGGGTGGCGAACAGCGTATAAGCCCGCAGATATGCCAGGCGTTCGGCTGCAGCCCACGCCAGGGAGAGACCGTCAAAGGTGCTGGTGCCGCGACCGACTTCGTCCATCAGTACCAGGCTGCGCTCGGTGGCGTTGTGCAGGATGTTCGCGGTTTCGCTCATTTCGACCATGAAGGTCGAGCGCCCGCCGGCCAGGTCATCGCTGGAGCCTATCCGGGTAAAGATCCGGTCCACCAGAGACAGCTCGCAACTGGCTGCCGGCACGAAGCTGCCGATGTGTGCCAGCAGCACGATCAGAGCGGTCTGGCGCATGTAGGTGGATTTACCGCCCATGTTCGGACCGGTGATCACCAGCATGCGGGTGTTGTCGTCGAGGCTCAGGTCGTTGGCCACGAACGGCGTGGTCAGTACTTGCTCGACCACCGGGTGACGACCCTGGCTGATGCGCATGCACGGCTCACTGACGAAGCGCGGGCAGTTCAGATCGAGGTTCAGCGCGCGTTCGGCAAGATTGCTCAGCACGTCCAGCTCGGCCAGTGCCGCGGCGGTGTCTTGCAGCGGTGGCAACTGGGAAATCAAATCTTCGAGCAGTGCTTCGTAGAGCATCTTCTCGCGCGCCAGGGCGCGGCTCTTCGCCGACAGGGCCTTGTCTTCGAACGCCTTCAGTTCCGGCGTAATGAAGCGCTCGGCACCTTTTAACGTCTGGCGACGGATATAGTCTGCCGGCGCCGATTCGGCCTGCTTGCTTGGCAACTCGATGAAGTAGCCATGAATGCGGTTGTAACCGACTTTCAGGTGCGACAGACCGGTACGGGCTTTCTCGCGTGCTTCGAGGTCGATCAGGAACTGCCCGGCGTTTTCGCTGAGCGATTGCAAGTCGTCCAACTCGGCGTCGTAACCGGTTTTCAACACGCCGCCGTCACGGATCACGGCGGGCGGGTTGTCGATGATAGCTTTTGCCAGCAGCGCCGCCAGTTCCGGGTAGGTGCTGGTGGTCTTCGCCAGTTGGATGATGTGCGGAGCTTCCAGCTCAGTCATCGCCACTTGCAACTCAGGCAATGCACCGAGCGCATCGCGCAGGCGAGCCAGGTCACGAGGGCGGGCATTGCGCAGGCCAATCCGCGCCAGGATTCGCTCGATGTCGCCGATTTCCTTGAGTTGCGGTTGCAGCTTTTCGAAACGGTAACCGTCGAGCAGGCAGGTAATCGAGGTCTGGCGCGCCAGCAATACAGTCAGATCCCGCAGCGGACGGTTCAGCCAACGGGTCAGCAGGCGGCTGCCCATGGCGGTTTGGCAGCGATCGACCACCGATTGCAACGTGTTGTCGCGGCCGCCGGCCAGGTTGGTGTCCAGTTCCAGGTTGCGACGGCTCGCGCCGTCCAGCACCACGGTGTCGTCCAGGCGTTCGTGGCGCAGGCTGCGCAAATGGGGTAGGGCGGTGCGCTGGGTTTCCTTGGCGTAGCTGAGCAGGCAACCGGCGGCGCCGATGGCCAGGGTCAGGTTCTCGCAGCCGAAACCTTTCAGGTCCTGGGTGGAAAACTGCTGGCAAAGACTTTTCAGCGCCGAATCACGTTCGAAATCCCACGGCGCACGGCGACGAACCCCACGACGTTTCTCCGCCGGCAGATCCTTCGGCCAGTCGTCCGGGATCATCAGCTCTACCGGATTGACGCGCTCCAGTTCTGCCAGCAGGTTTTCCCAGCCTTTGATCTCCAGCACGGTGAAGTTGCCGCTGGTGATATCCAGCACCGCCAGGCCAAACAGACGTTCGTCACCCAGCACCGCTGCGATCAGGTTATCCCGGCGCTCATCCAGCAGCGCTTCATCGCTGACCGTACCCGGCGTGATGATCCGCACCACCTGACGATCCACCGGGCCTTTGCTGGTCGCCGGGTCGCCGACCTGCTCGCAGATCACCACCGACTCGCCGAGCTTGACCAGTTTCGCCAGGTAACCTTCCGCGGCATGGTAAGGAATCCCACACATCGGAATCGCCTGACCCGCCGACTGCCCACGGGCGGTCAGGGTGATGTCCAGCAATTTGGCGGCCTTCTTCGCGTCTTCATAGAAGATTTCGTAGAAGTCGCCCATGCGGTAGAACATCAGCTGGTCAGGGTGCTGGTTTTTCAGGCGCCAGTACTGCTGCATCATTGGCGTGTGGGAGGACAGATCAGAGAGCGCTTTATTCATCGGATAATCAGGCAAATTCGTTGAAAGGTGTAGGGCAAAGGAGGGGCATCGGCCCGGCTTTTCCGCGATGGGCGCAAGGTTAACATGGGCGGTCCACCCGACGCAGGCATGAAAGCCCTGGGATACATTTCTTCTGTCTATGCACAACATATGCGCCATTTATGCAATTTGGCATTTGTCTTCCGCGAAAAGAACAAGCACTATGCGCTTTATGCAAAAACGCAATGTTTCTACCGTCTTAAGAGCGCTGCTCGATCAGCACGGGATCTCCCCCACGGAGCTTCACCGTCGCACCGGCGTGCCTCAATCCACTCTCTCGCGGATCCTCAGCGGGAAGATCGTCGATCCCTCGGATAAACACATCTCGAAGATTGCCGAGTACTTCGCCGTGAGCACCGACCAGTTGCGGGGCCGTGCGGATGTCGCGCCTGCAGCCAGCACCGGGCGCGATCAATTGCATTCGGAACTCAAGGACATAAGTCTGTGGGACGACGATACGCCCGTCGATGATGACGAGGTATCGGTCCCCTTTCTTCGCGAGGTTGAATTGGCTGCAGGATCAGGAAGGTTCGTCATCGAAGAGAGCGAGCGCTCTAGCCTGCGCTTCGGCAAGCGGAGTCTGCGCCACAACGGCGTTCAGTTCGACCAGGCCAAATGCGTGACGGTGCGCGGCAACAGTATGTTGCCGGTACTGCGCGACGGCGCCACCGTCGGCGTTAATGCCGGCAAGTGCGGGATCGGCGATATCGTGGATGGCGACCTTTATGCCATCAACCATAACGGCCAGCTGCGGGTGAAACAGCTTTATCGCCTGCCTACCGGGATACGCCTGCGCAGCTTCAATCGCGATGAACATCCGGACGAGGACTACACCTTCCAGGAAATCCAGGAAGAGCAGATTGTCATCCTCGGTCACGTCTTCTGGTGGGGCATGTACGCCCGTTAACCTCACCGCTGTCAGATAAAACCCGCCATCGAGCGGGTTTTTTTTCGCCTGCCAAAAACCACTAGGCCTTTGTCTGCGGGGCTTTCATGCGTCTGTGCATTTTAACGCATAAATAAATGCATCAATGCATTGACTGTATATGCATCCATGCATATTCTTTGTCTCAAGCAGCTCAAAAGCAGCTCGAAGCAAAGTTCTTTAGTTCCACCACAAAGGCAGCGATGAACCGGCCTCAACGGTTCAGAGGGTTGGCAACTGACCCGGGTGTGCAGCGTAAAGCACCACAAGCAGTTATCCGGCGGGCAGGGACCGCGGTCGGAAAAACAATATGAATGGACCCGTACCGCGCCAGTAGCGCCGAAAGGTCAATGCGAAGGATCGCATTCTGAAAAGCCCGGTTAGCGCCGGGCTTTTTGGAATGCCTACCTACCGTCAGGCAACTCACGAGACACCGTTTGAAAGACACACACATCACTCATCAATCACCCCCAGGAGGCGTGACATGACAAACGAGCAACAAGCGTTGCTGGACATGCCGATCTGGCTCGTCATCGTCCTCGCCCTGGTGGGCGGGGTGTCCGGCGAAATGTGGCGCGCCGATAAGGAGGGCGCCCGCGGCTGGTCATTGCTGCGGCGCCTGGCCTTGCGATCCGGGGCCTGCATGGTCTGCGGGGTCTCGGCCATCATGCTGCTGTATGCCGCCGGCGTGTCGATATGGACGGCTTGCGCGTTCGGTTGCCTGACGGCGATGGCCGGGGCAGACGTTGCCATTGGCCTTTATGAGCGCTGGGCGGCCAAGCGGATTGGCGTTTGCGAAGTGCCGCCGCGAGATCCTCGCCAGGATCACTGATCACAAAGCCCAATGGAATGGCGAGCAGCGGTGCCGACCGGCATCCGACCCACAAGGACGCGGGTTTCCCAAGGCCAGTACCTTTCACTCAAACCCGCCAACAAGCGGGTTTTTTATTGCCCGGTGAAAACACCATGAAGATCAGCCCCCTGATTGCCCAACTGCGCGATCACTGCCCAACCCTCGCCGGTCGCGTGGCTGCCGGCATCGACCTCGAAACGCTGCAAGCCAATACCCCGCTTTCAACTCCTTGTGCCTACGTGGTGCCGATGGCCGATCCGGCGGGCGCAAACGTGGCGCAAAACGTTACGAGGCAGACCATTCGCGACCGCTTCGAAGTGACCCTGGTGCTCGACACCACCGACGCTACAAAAGCGCTGGATCTGTTGCACGACCTGCGGGCCGAACTGTGGCGGGCGCTGGTGGGGTTCAAGCCCGGCAGTGATTACGACGCCATCACCTACGACGGCGGCGAATTGGTTTCCATCAACAGCAGCCGTGCGCTGTATCGCCTGCGTTTTTATGCCGAGTTCCAGCTCGGCCGCAATCTGCCTGGTCAGCCTGCGGAGAGCTGGCACGAACGTGAACTGGACGGTTTGTCGTCCTTTACCGGGGTCACCGTGCGGGTCGATGCGATCGATCCGGCGGACCCCAATCTGCAACGGCCAGGCCCCGACGGACGCCTGGAACTGACTTTCTCTGGAGACGTAACCCCATGAGCAAACGCATCACCGTGCTGCCGGCCCCAGGCCGTGCCGTGCCCGACCCGGAAGCGGGCGATCTGTTGCCCCTCGAGGGCCGTGAAGTGCCGGACAACGCCTGGTGGCGTCGACGTCTGGCCGATGGCGATATCACTACCAAAGCCGTGAAAGCGGCAAAACCACAGGGAGCCAAATAATGGCGATCGGATTCAGCAACATCCCCGCGGACATTCGTGTGCCGTTGTTTTACGCCGAGATGGACAATTCGGCTGCCAATAGTGCGTCGTCGGCCATGCGTCGTTTGATCGTCGCTCAGGTCAACGACAACATTGCGCCGGCCGAGGTTGGCAAACTGGTGTTGGTGTCCAGCGTGGCGCTGGCCAAAAGCATTGGCGGCCAGGGCTCGATGCTCGCTTCGATGTATGAAACCTGGCGCAAGACCGACCCGATCGGCGAAATCTGGTGCCTACCGCTGCATAACACCGAAGGCAGCATCGCCAAAGGCGTGTTGACCCTGACCGGGGCGGCCACTCAAAGCGGTGTGCTCAACCTGTACGTTGGCGGCGTTCGTGTTCAAGCAGCCATCGTCAATGGCGTCACGGCAGCTCAGGCCGCCACCGCGCTGGCGCTGAAAATCAACGCCTCGGCAGATCTGCCGGTCAGCGCGGCAGCCGTTGAAGGCATCGTGACCCTGAGCGCCAAATGGACGGGCGACAGCGGTAACGACATCAGCCTGCAATTCAATCGCCTGGGCAAGAGCAATGGCGAAGAAACCCCGGCCGGCCTGACCACGGCCATCACCGCCATGACCGGCGGTGCCGGTGTGCCGGATCAGGTCGCTGCGGTAGCGGCGCTGGGCGATGAACCGTTCGAGTTCATCTGCATGCCATTCTCGGACCTGTCGACCCTCAACACCTGGCAAGCCGTCATGGATGACAGCACCGGTCGTTGGTCGTGGGCCAAGCAATTGTTCGGTCATGTCTACAGCGCCAAGCGCGGCACCATCGGTACTTTGGTGGCGGCCGGTCAGATGCGTAACGACCAGCACATGACCCTCCAGGCACTGGAACCGGGCGTACCGCAACCGTTCTGGGTTCAGGCCGCTGCACTCGCTGCGCGCACATCGGTGTTCATTTCCGCCGATGCCAGCCGTCCGACCCAAAGCGGCAGCCTGCCAGGCCTAGACCCGGCGCCGGCCAGCGAGCGTTTCACCCTGACCGAGCGTCAGTCGCTGCTCAATTACGGCATCGCCACCGCGTACTACGAAGGCGGCTACGTGCGCATTCAGCGTTCGATTACCACCTATCAGAAGAACGCCTACGGCCAGGCAGACAATTCCTACCTGGACAGCGAAACCATGCACCAGTCGGCGTTCATCGTGCGTCGTCTGCAAAGCGTGATCACCAGCAAATACGGTCGCCACAAACTGGCCTCCGACGGCACCCGTTTCGGCGCCGGCCAGCCGATCGTGACCCCGAGCACTATTCGCGGTGAGCTGATTGCCCAGTACGCCAAGCTCGAACTGGAAGGCCACGTCGAAAACGCCGAGCTGTTCGCCGAACACCTGATTGTCGAGCGGGATGTGCAGGACCCGAGCCGGGTCAACGTGCTGTTCCCGCCGGATTACATCAACGGCCTGCGCGTGTTCGCGCTGCTCAACCAATTCCGTCTGCAGTACGACGACGCAGCCTGATCGCTGCCTTTGACTGTGTGATTTCAGCCCACTTCGCGTGGGCTTTTTATTTGAAGGGAGAAACACCATGGGTCAACTGATTGCGGGCACCTGCTACGTCAAAGTGGACGGCGCTCAACTGACTATCAATGGCGGCTGCGAAGCGCCGTTGCTGGCTGTGAAACGGGAAACCGTCGTACCGGGTTTCTACAAGGAAACCGACATCGCCCCGTCGTTCAAAGTGACAGCGCTGCACACCGCTGACTTCCCGCTCAAGCAACTGATCGCAGGCACCGACATGACCGTCACCTGCGAATTCAGCAACGGCAAAGTCTACGTACTGGCCGGCGCTTACCTGGTGGAAGAGCCTGTCTCCAAGGGCGACGACGCCACCATCGAATTGAAATTCGAAGGCATCAAGGGGACCTGGCAATGACTGGCGCCGTGAAGCTTCACGTTGCGATCGAAGCTCACGGCGAGCCCTTGACCGAACTCAACCTGCGCCGCCCGACGGTGCAGGAAGTTCGAGCGATCAAGGCGCTGCCGTACAAGATCGACAAGAGCGAAGAAGTCAGCCTCGACATGGACGTCGCGGCCAAATACATCGCGGTGTGCGCCGGCATCCCGCCGTCGTCGGTCAATCAGTTGGATCTGGCTGACCTCAACGCGCTGAGCTGGGCCGTCGCGAGTTTTTTCATGAGTGCGGCGTCGGAGCCATCACCGACCTGATTTCAGTCGCCTATGACCTGGCCTGGTTCTGGAAGGTTGACCCCGAACAGATGATGGCCAGGCCTTTGGATGTGCTCCGCGAATCGCTGGAGCACGCGCAACGGATCAATGCGATGCAGCAGGTGCAGTGATGGCAGACATGGAAAAGGAAGATAAAACACCGGTCCAGCTGACGGGGGGCGATGAAGTGCCCTCCAAGCTGGCCCGCCTTCGAGCGAAGGTTGAGGGCTTCAGAACACACCTTGAACAGACGGGGCTGGGCAAGCTGGACATCAGCGGTCTGTTCAAGGGTGGCAGCGTGATCACGCCCTTCGTGGACGGGATCAAGGCGTCCGCTGCGTTCAAGGGCCAATTGACCGAGGTCAATGAGGCCGCCAAAGGTGTCGATGTGCCGAGCGTACCGACCAGCGCCGCGCAAACCCTGAATGTGTTCAGTCGGTCGATGGAGCAGGTGTCGGTTGCCGCAAGCACCGCGTTACAACCTGCCGTCGCGACCGTCACGGCAGGGATTCAGCCGCTGCTCATTGGCTTTGGCAGTCTGCTCAATGACAACCCGAAGCTGGTCGAGGGACTTGCGGCCGGTGCCATTGCGTTTTCGGCAATGCAAACCGCCGTGACCGGCGCGACCCAGGTTTTCGATCTGATGAACATGGTGCTCAAGACCCATCCCATCGTGTTGATTGCTACGGGCATCGCCCTGGCAGCCGGTTTGATTGTGGCCAACTGGAAACCCATATCGGCGTTCTTCGCCGGGCTCTGGCAAAAGATTGCTCCGGTCGTGATGCCCATGGTCGAGTTCTTCAAGACGATGTTCGCCTTCACGCCGCTGGGACAAATCATCAGCCATTGGGGACCGATCACCGCCGTGTTCGCGGCGATCTGGGACGTCATCAAAGCGGTGGCGACACCGATCATTGGTTTTTTCCAGACGCTTTTTTCCTGGTCACCACTGGGTTTGATCATCAGCAACTGGACGCCGTTGACGGGCCTGTTTTCGGCGATCTGGGATTTGCTCAGAGCGCTGTCGGTGCCGGTCATGGACTTTCTGCACGGCTTGTTCGACTGGTCGCCGCGGGAGTTGATCATCGCCGGCTGGGGCGCGGTCACCGAACTGTTTTCCGGGATCTGGGACGGCATCAAGGCCCCTGCTCTGGTGATGTACGGCACGTTGCGCAGCCTGTTTGACTGGTTTCCGCTGGAAGAGATCAAACAGCGTTGGGAGCCGATCACCGAATGGTTCAGCCAATGGTGGGACAAGCTGCAAGGCGTCGTCGCGCCGATCAAGGAATTCTTTGCCGGTGGTTTCGGCAGCCTTGTCACCCGTGTGACCGGCAAGGTCGAAGGCTTGACCGAGGCTCAAGAAAAAACCAATGCCGAAGGCCAAGGTAAGTTTGCGCCGGCGTTTTTTGGCGCCGATACCGAGCAACCACAAAGCCTGTCAGTGCTGCCCGGCAATCTGCTGCACAAACCCTCGATGCAGCCTGGTTCCCTGACACAAAACTCCAGCGCCCTGATTCAACAAAGCGCCGCCAACAGCCGCACACAACTCGAAGGCGGCCTGACCGTGCGCTTCGAAAATGCGCCGGCCGGCATGCGCACCGATCAGCCGCAAACCAATCAACCGGCGCTGGCGCTCAATTCGCGCATCGGCTACCGCACACTGTCCCTTGGAGGTTCCAATGAGCTGGCGTGATCGTTTGATGCCGGCATCGTTTCGCGGCGTCCAGTTCTGGGTCGATCAGGCGAAAAACCCGGTCGGCCAAAAAGGCCAGTTGCACGAGTATCCGCAGCGGGATCTGCCATATTTCGAGGGCCTTGGTCTGCAGGCGAAGATTCACGATTTGACCGTATTTATCGTCGGCGCCGACTGCCTGGAGCAGCGCGACAAACTGCTCAAGGCGCTGGAGCAGGGCAGTGGTGAGCTGGTTCACCCTTGGCTGGGGCGTCTGCAGGTCAAGGTCGGCGAATGCGACATGACCCACACCCGCCAGGACGGCGGGCTGGTGACCTTTACCCTGAAGTTTTACCCCGATCAACCGGTGCCGTTTCCCACTGCGGCGGTCAGCACGCAGACGCTATTGCTGGTGTCGGCCGACAGCTTGCTGGGCTCTGCAGTGAAGCGTTTCGAAGACGCGATGACTTTGATCAAGGCTGCGCGGATCGGCATTGCCAACCTGCGCAACAGCATCAAGGAGGCTTACGAGGTGATTGAGCAGCACCTTCAGCCGTTGATTGATGAGTACCAGCAGATCAGCGATCTGGTCAAAGCCGTCAAGGAACTGCCCAAGGATGTGGCAGCGCAATTCAAGGGATTGATCGGCGACATCAACGAACTGAAGGACTTCGCCCGTGAAGGTTATCGTGGCGTGATTGCCAACGTCTCCCAGCAGGTCGAAGCCATCAAGAAGGCTGATGCGCCGAAGCTCACCACCGGCAAGGACACCACCGCTGCGGCCCAGGCGCTGACCAATCTGGTGCAGGACACTTTGATTGTGCAAGTGGCCCAGTGGGTCGCCTCGATGCCGGTGGCTTCACAGGCCGTCAAGCGGGTCACCAACCTGCCGGTCGGGCATCAGGCTGTGCGACCGACCACGCACCAGGACGTTCCGGTGGTCGACGATTTGGAGGCCTTGCGTGCGGCACTTGAGGAAGTGTTCAAGCTGCCCGAGGCCAAGGCGGACCCCGCGCACTATCTGGCGATGAGCAATCTGCGTCAGGCCCTCCGGGCGCATTTGAAGGCGGTCGCGTCGTCGGGCGTTCGACTGGTCAGCAAGTCTTTCAAGCAAAGCCTTCCAGGGCTGGTCGTGATCTATCAGCAAAGTGGAGACGCCACGCGAATCGCTGAAGTGCTACAGCGCAACGGCATTATTCATCCGGGGTTTCTCCCGCTGGACGACGTAAAAGTCCTGGGGGAATAGACCATGAATGAACTCGATAACAGCGTGTTGCTGACCGTTGACGGTCTGGAGTATGGCGGCTGGAAAAGCGTTGAAATCACTGCGGACCTGGAGCGTCAGTTCCGCACCTTCAAACTCGACATCACCTGGCAATGGCCGGGGCAGACGGTCGACCGACCCATCCGCCCGGGTGCGCCCTGCCAAGTGCGAATCGGCTGCGATCTGGTGCTCAGTGGGTATGTGTTCAAGGCGCCGATCAGCTATGACGGGCGGCAGATCAGCCTGAGTATCGAAGGCAGTTCAAAGACTCAGGACCTGGTGGACTGTGCGGCGATCAACACGCCCAACCAATGGCATCAGCAATCGTTGCTCAGCATCGTTCAGGCGTTGGCCTCGCCTTATGCCGGGAAAGTGGTCAGTGAAATCCCCGACACCGCGCGACTCGGCAGTCACACGATCGTGCCGGGGGAAACGGTCTTTCAGTCGATCGACCGCTTGCTCACGCTGTTTCGGGTGTTTTCCACCGATGACGCCGAAGGTCGGGTGGTACTGGCCCGACCGGGTAGCGGTGGGCGAGCCAGTGACGTGCTTGAGCTGGGCAAGAACATTCTGTCGGCCAACGCGCCGATGGACTTCAGCCAGGTGTTCTCCGAGTACCGGGTGATCGGTCAGCACAAGGGCGGCGACGAGAAGAGCGGTGCGGCCGTGAGCGAAGTGTCCGGGGTTTCCACCGACCCGATTATCGGGCGCAAGCGGATCACCGTGATCAACGAAAGCGCGCAATTGACCCCGGAACTGGCGCAGCAACGTGCCGATTGGGAAAGCGGTATTCGCGTCGGCAAGGCTGGCACCACGACCTATCGGGTACAAGGCTGGCGGCAGTCCAACGGTGATTTGTGGAAGCACAACACCTTGGTGCGGGTGATTGACAAGGTGTTGGGGTTCGACCACGACATGCTGATCTCCAAGGTGACTTACTCGCTGTCCGAACAGGGCTCGGTCACCACGCTGCAAGTGGCGCCGCCTTACACCTTCGATGCGAATCCGGTGCCTCCCAAGAAAACCTGAGGTTGACACTAAAACTGTGGGAGCGGGCTTGCCCGCGAAGACGGCGGTTGATTCGACATCTATCTGACAGATCCACCGCCATCGTCGGAACGCCGCCCGGGGCAAGCCCGCTCCCACAGTGTTCTGTGTTCGGCCCGACTCCAGAGGAAACCCAATGAGCCTACTGACACGCCTCCTGGCGCGCGGCACTGTCGTGCTCGCCAACTCGGCCACCAAGCTTCAATCGCTGCAAATGCGCCTCACCGCCGGCGAAGTGAACGACGACATGGAGCACTTCGAACCCTACGGTTTCACCAGCAATCCGCTGGCTGGCGCTGAAGGCATCGCCACGTTTCTGGGTGGTGATCGTTCTCACGCCGTCGTGCTGGTGGTCGCCGACCGCCGCTATCGCCTCAAGGCACTGGCCCAGGGCGAAGTCGCGATCTACACCGACGAAGGCGACAAGATCCACTTCAAGCGTGGACGGATCATCGACATCGAAACCGCCACCCTGAACATCCGCGCCAGCACCGCCGTGAACATCGACACCCCGGCCCTGACCCAGACCGGCAAGATCGTCTCTCAGGGCGATCAGATTGCCGCTGGCATCAGCCAGATCAAGCACGTGCACGTCGGCGTGCAGGTGGGCAACGGCCAGACCGGCGTGCCGACGGGAGGCCAGTGATGTTTATCAGCCAGAACCTCCACGCTGCACTGACCCGTTCAGTGCTGATCAGCCTGTTCACCTGGCGCCGCGCCGCCGATGACGATGCCCTCGATGACGAAGAACGTTTCGGCTGGTGGGGCGACACCTTTCCTACGGTCGCGGACGACCGTATCGGCTCACGCCTGTGGCTGCTGCGCCGGGTCAAGCTGACCCGACAGACCCAGATGGACGCCGAGTTTTATGCCCGCGAAGCCTTGCAATGGCTGATCGACGACGGCCATTGCAGCGCCATCGACATCATCAGCGAACGCCTCGACGCCCAGCGCCTGAACCTGCGCACGGTCCTGACTCTGGCCGACGGCGAGCGTCTGGACATCAATCCTGATAACAGTTGGCAGGTGATCTATGCCGTTTGAAACCCCTTCGCTGCCGGTGCTGATCAAACGCACCCAAAGCGACCTGGCCAGCGATTCGCTGCGCCAGTCCGATGCGCAAGTGCTGGCCCGTACCCTCGGTGGCGCCGCCTATGGCCTGTATGGCTATCTGAACTGGATCGCCGAGCAGATCCTCCCGGACAAGGCCGATGAGTCGACCCTGGAAAGGATCGCCGCACTGCGTCTGAACCAGCCGCGCAAAGCCGCACAATCGGCCAGTGGCAGCGTCAGCTTTACCGCCAGCGCTGGCGCTGTGCTGGATGTCGATACGCTGCTGCAATCGAACGACGGTCGCACCTACAAAGTGACCGCTTCGCGCACCACCAGCAACGGCCTCAACAGCACCTCCATCGCCGCCCTCGAGGCCGGCAGCCTCGGGAATGCCGACGCCGGCATGACGCTGATTCCGGTGCAGCCGATTCTGGGCATTACCGGCAACAGCTTCACGGTGCTGGCGCCGGGGTTGACCGGCGGGATCGCTCGGGAAAGTCTGGAGTCCCTGCGGTCCCGGGTGATTCGTTCTTACCGGATCATTCCTCACGGCGGTTCGGCACAAGACTACGAAACCTGGGCGCTCGAATGTCCGGGGGTGACCCGTGCCTGGTGTCGCGGCAGCTATCCTGGCCCCGGCATTGTCAGTCTGTACATCATGCGTGACGACGATGTGCAACCCGTCCCCAATCCTGAACAACTGGCTGAAGTCCAGGCCTACATCGAACCTCTGCGGCCAGTCACCGCTGAGTTGCGTGTGCTGCCGCCGGTACAAGTGCCGGTGACCTACCGACTGAGCCTGAAGCCTGACACCACGGCCGTACGCGCCGCCGTTGAGGCGCAACTGCGCGATCTGCATAACCGCGAAGGCGGCCTGGGCGACACTCTGCTGGTGAGTCACATCCGTGAAGCCATCAGCAGCGCGACCGGCGAAAGTGATCACGATCTCAAGTCACCTGTCGCAGACGTCGAAGCCGAGAGCAACCAGTTGCTGACCTTCGGAGGTTGCGTATGGCAGTGATCAGAACCGCCGCGCAATACCAGGCCCAACTGCGCAGCCTGCTACCCAGCGGTCCGGCGTGGGACCCGGAGCAGGTCCCGGAACTCGAAAAAGTCCTTGAAGGCGTCGCCCAGGAACTGGCCCGCCTCGACGCTCGCGCCGCTGACTTGCTCAACGAAATGGACCCGGCTGGCGTCAGTGAACTGGTGCCGGACTGGGAGCGGGTGATGAACCTGCCCGACCCATGCCTGGGCGCGACGCCACTGTTCGACGACCGTCGCCTCGCCGTACGCCGGCGACTGCTCGCTGTTGGCAGCCAAGCCATCAGCTACTACGTCGAGATCGCCAAGAGCCAAGGTTATCCGAACGCCACCATCACCGAGCTTGAAGTCCCGCGAATGGGACGGGCCCGGTTTGGCCAGGCGCACTTCGGAACATGGCAGGCGCATTTCATGTGGACGCTCAATACCGGTGGCCGCCAGCTGCTGGGCCGACGTTTCGGCGCCAGCTACTGGGGTGAGCGGTTTGGCACGAACCCGGGCTCGGCCCTGGAATGCCTGATCCATCGCAGCGCACCGGCGCATACCAAGGTGCACATCAATTATGACTAGGGAGTAGAGGAATGGATTATCCGAACAGTGTGCCCAGCGCCGGGTTGGTGAATGGGAAGTTTGTCGATGAAAATCCGTTGATGGGCACGCCGGGGTCGTTGATTCCGGCGGCTTGGGGCAATGGGGTGACGGAGGAAATAGTGAACGTCATCAAGGCGGGGGATTTGATGCCGGATGAGACGAATTACAAACAATTGCTGAAAGCCATTCAGAGCATTTCGGCCAAGGGCTGGAGTCTGGATTCGGCGTTGCCGATTGGGTCGTTGCCGCCAGCTACGGTGGCGACGGCTGATGGGCGTTTGCCGGTGACGCCGGTCGCCGCGGCTTCGAATGGCGGCAAGGTTTCGATTCCGGCGGGGGTACTTGTCAGTATCGGACAGGAAGTCGTTGCGGGGCAGTTGGGCCGACCTCGAACATTTACGACTCAAGCGTGGAGCAGTACGGATCTGTTGCCGATGTCCAGTTATTTTCTTCGGGTCCAAGTGAACGGCGATGCACTGACTTTTTACATGCAGCGCGGTGCTTTGTATGACGCACAACCTGAGGGGCTGAAGGGGACCGTCAATGGCGCGGCAGGCGGTGGTTTCCAGTCCACGCCGCTGGATATGTGTATCGCATGGGTTGTGACCGCAGCCCCAGGCACGACGCCAGTGATACGACTGATCTACAACCGCAGCAGACTGTCCTGGACCCAGACCGTGAACGGAAATGGGGTGGTTTATCTACCGCTGGATCCCCAAGCCCGTGCTGCACGCCTTGTGGTGGGCAATCCGACTCCTCATCCAACGGCAATTACTGGCGTTTCTTTCGCGCCGGGGGGATGGGCGGGCGGCAACTACTCTTATTTATCGCCGATTAGCACGGGGGTGAGTAATTGGGATGGTTGGGCAACAGCTGGTGCTTCGGCTTGTATTTTTACAAGTAACGTCGTTAACGATGCGACGGTCTCCACTCTGACCGCTAGCTTCGATCATTCGGAATTACGTTCGCTTTGGCAGACGTATCAAGCCGAGCATACGTTTAACTCAGGGATTGCTACCAGTGATGAGTTGCTTTTTTCTATGGGCATCAAGTTCTTCTCTCAACCTGACTATTCAAATGGTATAGCGGTCAACTTTTCTGCTGCGGTCAACGTTAACTTTTCCTGGGAGTTGATTCGATGAACGTTATTCAAGAACTTCATCAATTTGAGGGCGGACTTCGTCCTGCCCAACCTTCGCCAGCCCATGGTTGGGACGGTGAAAAATGGATAGTGGATGTTTCGGTAGCGGCGATGCTGGAGCAACAGGAAGCCGGGCGCCTGTGTGCGAAGGTCGATGCGGCCGCAGACAGCGCGCGTAAAACCCTGGCCGGTGAGCCGCTTAAGGCCATGGAATACGCCCACGCCGCCACCGATGCCCAAGCTTTCATTGCTGAAGGCTATCCGAAAAAAGCGGTGCCGCTGTCAGTGTCCGCCTGGGTCGTCAAAGGTCGAACCGCCAGACAGGCGGCCGATCAGATCATTGCCAAAGCCGCTCAATTCAATGAAAGCCTGCTGACACTTCGAACCCTTCGGTTGAAAGCTAAAGAACAAATCAAAATTCATATCGCCAAAGGCAAAACCGATCTCGCCAATCAAGTCAGTGATGAGGCGATTGCCGCTATCCGTAAGGTGGTGAGCGACCTGGCTGGCTAGTTCATTCGAAATATCCGCTGTACCCAACGCCCACTCACCCGTGGGCGTTTTGTTTTTATTCAAACACAAGCTGCTGCGCTGTTGTGCCAATAGCCATGCAGAGCTTTATTACAGGGAGCACAAACAATGGATTATCCAAAAAGCGTCCCCAGTGTCGGACTGGTCAATGGACGGTTTGTCGATGAAAACCCCGTGGCTGGTACACCTGGATCGTTGATTCCGGCGGTGTGGGGCAATGCCGTTACGCAGGAGATTTTGAGTGTGGTGGCTGGCGCCGGGATGGCGCCGTTGGAGGCGGACACGGGGCAGTTATTGAAGGCGATTCAGGCGATTATCGGTGTGAGCAGTCCGATGCGTCCGGTGGTGACCCGGCTAGCGGCATCGAAGCTGCTGGCGCCGGAAGAGCTCGGTCTGGTGCTGATTGATGCAAACCCTGGGGCCACCACCGTTACCCTGCCAGTGGCCAACACCGGTTTGGGGATTCGTGATGTGATCGTGCGACGGGTGGATAACACTGCTAATCGGTTGGTCGTTCGCTGTTCGGACACAGATTCCATCAAGTTTCACACCCATCTGAGAGCGGGTGGCTATCCGTTTTTGGTGTTGATGGGGGCGGGCGATTGGTGGCATCTGCGCAGTGATGCCTCGGGTAATTGGTGGCCTGTTGGGCGGTATGACGGTACGACGCTGGGACGGGTAGTTTTTGAGACCTCTTCGACGGTGATGCCGGGTGGATATGGTGTGCTCAATGGATATCTGTTCAATCGTACCGAGTGGCCGTGGGTTTGGGATCACGCGCAGGCGTCGGGGATGCTCACCACCGAAGCGTTGCGCGCGGGTAAAGAGGGAATGTGGACCTCGGGCGACGGCGCCACGACCTTCCGTAGCCCAGAGGCCCGTGGTGAGTTTGTGCGAGTTCTTGATGAGTTGCGTGCGGTAGATGCAAGCCGTGCGGCGGGTAGCTGGCAGGCCGGCCAAATCGAGTCTCACAACCACTCAACGCCGGGTGCCGGTTCCTTCGGCACACAGATGATGGGCGGCGGCTCCAACAACTACTCACTTTGGCAAGCCGGTGCTACCGGATTTTCCGGCGGATCAGAGACTCGCCCACGCAACATCGCCTTTCCCGGCCGTATCAAACTTATCTGAGGTGTCCATGTTTAATTATCTGATTGATAACTCGGGCGCCTTGTCGGGGCCGGTGGAGTTCTTCGTGACGCCGGGGATCGGCATTCAACTGCCCAGTAATGCTGTTGAACTCTCATTTGAATTACCTCCACCAGAAAGCGGCCGTACATGGGCGCTGGTCAACAACGTTCCGCGCGAAGTGATCGACCGACGCGGTCTGGTGTATCGCAAAGAGGGTGGGGCGCAGCAGATGTGGGGTGAACTTGGGGAATTGCCCGAGACCTTTACTACTGCTCCATGGCCGGGGGAGTTTTATGTCTGGCGTGATAATGCCTGGGAGTTGGACGACCAGGCGCGGCTAGCGGATACCAGGAATCAGGTGCTGACCAAACGAGACGCGCTACTTCGTGACGCCGTCCTGCGTATAGCCCCGCTTCAATACGCCGAAGATATCGGCGACGCCACTCACGATGAGCAATTGGCATTGATGGAGTGGAAGCTCTACAGCGTTGAGTTGAATCGCCTTGAACGGCAAGTAACCTTTCCTGCAGAGATCCACTGGCCTCAGGTTCCAGGCTCGACCGAGTAACTGCATTGCCTGTGTTTATGCCCTTCAACTTGAGTAGGTCAAATGGACTATCCAAAAAGTGTCCCCAGTGCAGGACTGGTCAACGGTAGATTTGCCGATGAAAATCCGATAGCAGGAACTCCCGGCTCCCTGATTCCAGCCAGCTGGGGTAATAGCGTCACCCAGGAAATTCTCAACGCCATCACCGCCGCGGGGCTGATGCCTTCCGAGAATCAAACGGATCAACTGAGCCTGGCCATTAAAGAGTTGGCCAAACTCGACCCGCAACAGAATTTTCCGGTGCAGGTTTATCGCAAGAATCTGATGATTAACGGCAATTTCGATATCTGGCAGCGCGGCACGGTCAACTTGGGACCTTACACCGGTGCCTATATCGCTGACCGTTTTCGTTGCGACTGGAACGGAAACGCCGGGGTGAATATTTCCCGGCAGAGCTTTGCGCTGGGTCAGGGCGAGGTGCCCAATGAACCCCGTTACTTTATGCGTTGGCAGCAAATCACCGCGGGCGTTGGCGCCAGCGTGCATAAAATTTCCCAGGCTATCGAGTCGGTCAGGACCTTGGCGGGGAAAACCGCGACGCTGACGTTCTGGGCCAAAGCCGACACGGCGCGTCAGATCAATGTGACTGTCGCGCAGTATTTCGGAGCGGGCGGTAGTGTGGATACAGTGACGCCGGTTGGCAGCTTTCAACTCAAAACTTCCTGGACCCGATACAGCGCGACGATTCAAATACCGTCCCTGGCAGGCAAAACGTTGGGAAGTAGCGGCAATGACTTTCTGCGGCTCTCCTTCGACCTGCCTTTGAATGTTTTGCAGGTGATAGACCTGGCACAGATCCAGTTGGAAGAGGGGCGGGTGTCGACGCCGTTCGAACTCCGTAGTCCTGGCGATGAGTTGATGTTGTGCCAGCGTTATTACGAAAAAACCTATAGCCAGGATCTGCCGCCTGGAAGCATGACAGGTCCCTACGGTGCACTGTTGTCCACCGTGAGACAGGGCCAGACGGGATTTGCTTCACAACCCATGGCTCAGTGGACCTTCAAGGTTGAGAAGAGAACTATTCCAAGTCTCAGTTTGTTTGCCACTACTTCGAAGGGAGTCGCTGGGCAATGGCGTTCGGGGAGCGATGACGTTTCATCGGCTAATGCTCGACCTTTTGGGGTGTCGACTCGCGGCATCTGGGTAGATAACTCCGATATTGGGCTGGTTACTCAGACTTATTACATTCACGCCACTGCCGATGCCGAACTTTAAGGAGGTTTTCCCTATGCACTATCAACTCACTGAAGATCCGGCCACGGTCATTCGTCTGCCTGACGGAGCAACCGTGCCTCGGCATCACCGTTTCTGGGATGAATACCAGCAATGGCTGGCGAGTGGTGGTGTGCCATTGCTCGCCATGTTGGAAGACGATCCGGAGGCAGAACCTGAACCAGCCACAGTTGCCCGAGCCTGGCGGAACCAGGAACTGGCCGCCAGCCAATGGCTGGTCGACCGTGATCGCGATGAGCAAGCTGCCGGCACTCCGTTGACTTTGAGCAGCGATCAATATCATGAACTGTTGGATTACCGACAGGATCTGCGCGACTGGCCCTCGCTAGCCAACTTTCCAAAAGACTTCAGCAAACCCCTGGCGCCGGTCTGGTTTAAAACAACGGCAAATGGAACATGAACCATGTCTCTTACTTCAACGCAGTTGCAACAAATTTTTCCCAACGCCCGCTCTCAAGCGGGCGTTTTCATTTCCGCCCTCAACAGCGCCATGGCCCACCGCAATATCAATACCCTCAAACGCATCGCCGCTTTCCTCGCCCAAGTCGGCCATGAATCTGGACAATTGCAGTACGTGCGTGAAGTGGGCAATGACCAATACCTGAGCAAATATGACACTGGCACCCTTGCGGCTCGTTTGGGCAACACTCCAAAGGCGGACGGTGACGGCCAGAAGTACCGAGGCCGTGGACTGATCCAGATCACCGGGCGCAACAACTACCGTCAATGCAGTCTCGGACTCTTCGGTGATGATCGTTTACTGTTTTTGCCGGAACTACTGGAGCAACCGCAATGGGCCGCCGAGTCAGCCGCGTGGTTCTGGGAGCAAAATGGCTTCAATGAACTGGCCGACCGCGACCAGTTCAACAGCATCACCCGTCGCATCAACGGCGGCCTGAACGGTTTGCAGGATCGCTTGCAACTCTGGGCTCGGGCGAGGGCGGTGTTATGCCAGCCTTCGGTTTGATCCCGGTGCCTTACCACGTCATTGGCGTTGTTGTGTTTCTGGCTGTGTTGGCCGGCGGCTCGGCGGCGCTGGCCTGGCGCTTTCAGGATTGGCGTTATGGCCGGCAACTGGCGGAACAGGCCACGCTGCACGCCGAGGTACTGAATCAACTGACTCTGGCAGTCGCAACGCAGCAACAGGCCGAGCAGGACAAGCGTCTAGCACTGGAGCAGCGTCTTTCGACCAGCGAACAAACCCATTACCGAGCGCTTAGCGATGCCCAACGTGATCAAGGTCGCCTGCGCGATCGTCTTGCCACTGCTGATGTGCGCCTGTCAGTCCTCCTCGATGCCCGTGACGCGGCCTCTGTCTGTGCAGTGCCAACCGCCTCCGGAGCCAGCCGCGTGGATCATGGAATCGCGCGCGCCCGACTTGACCCTGCGCATGCTCAGCGAATTATCGCCATCACCGACGCCGGCGACCGCGGACTGATTGCCTTGCAGGCCTGTCAGGCTTATATCAGAGCCCTCGCTCGTTAACATTTTGATCGATCCTGCGCCTTGCAAGCGCGTTACGCTCGTGTACGGTAGTTCTCATTCCGCTTGCTCAGGAGATGACCGTGAAAGAAATCACCCAACTGGCCGCTGAACTTGGCAGGCGTTTGCAGGTTCTCAATGCCCACGTCACCGCCGCAGAGTCCTGCACCGGCGGCGGGATCAGCGAGGCGATCACCCGGGTTCCGGGGAGTTCGGCGTGGTTTGAGGCCGGTTATGTCACCTATTCCAATCGCCAGAAAACCGAGCAATTGAATGTCCCGGTCGAGTTGTTTTCGACGGTGGGGGCGGTCAGTCGCGAGGTCGTCGAGGCCATGGTCCGAGGCGCGCAGGAGAAAAGTCATGCGCGTTTTGCCGTCGCGGTCAGCGGTGTTGCAGGGCCGGACGGCGGTACCGCGAGCAAACCGGTGGGCACCGTCTGGCTAGCCTGGGGCGTCGGGGAGGCGGTGTTCAGCGAGGTCCGGCACTTCCCCGGAAACCGCGACGAGGTCCGCCGACAAACGGTCAAGGCCGCGCTAGAGGGGCTGCTGCGCCATACCGCTGGAGAAATCTCAAATCAGGGGTAGGCGATCCTGAAACGCTGTGGAATAATACTGGCTACTTATACAGGTGTTGGCCGTCAGGCCTTATTGATTACGTGAGGACTTTAATGGACGACAACAAGAAGAAAGCCTTGGCTGCGGCCCTGGGTCAGATCGAACGTCAATTCGGCAAGGGTGCCGTAATGCGTATGGGCGATCAGGACCGTCAGGCGATCCCGGCTATCTCCACTGGCTCTCTGGGTCTGGACATCGCGCTCGGCATTGGCGGTCTGCCAAAAGGTCGTATCGTTGAAATCTACGGTCCTGAATCCTCCGGTAAAACCACGCTGACACTGTCGGTGATCGCCCAGGCTCAAAAAGCCGGCGCGACCTGTGCCTTCGTCGATGCTGAACACGCCCTTGACCCTGAATACGCCGGCAAACTGGGCGTCAACGTCGACGACCTGCTGGTTTCGCAGCCGGACACCGGCGAGCAAGCCCTGGAAATCACCGACATGCTGGTGCGTTCCAATGCGGTTGACGTGATCATCGTCGACTCCGTGGCGGCTCTGGTTCCAAAGGCTGAAATCGAAGGCGAAATGGGTGACATGCACGTGGGCCTGCAAGCCCGTCTGATGTCCCAGGCGCTGCGTAAAATCACCGGTAACATCAAGAACGCCAACTGCCTGGTTATCTTCATCAACCAGATCCGTATGAAAATCGGTGTGATGTTCGGCAGCCCGGAAACCACCACCGGTGGTAACGCGCTGAAGTTCTACGCTTCGGTTCGTCTGGACATCCGCCGTACTGGCGCGGTGAAAGAAGGTGATGAAGTCGTCGGTAGCGAAACCCGCGTCAAGGTTGTGAAGAACAAAGTGGCTTCGCCGTTCCGTCAGGCTGAGTTCCAGATTCTTTACGGCAAGGGCATCTACCTCAACGGTGAGATGATCGACCTGGGCGTGCTGCACGGTTTCGTTGAGAAGTCCGGCGCCTGGTATGCCTATGAAGGCACCAAGATCGGTCAGGGCAAGGCTAACTCGGCCAAGTTCCTGGCAGACAATCCGGAAATTGCCGCCAAGCTCGAGAAGCAACTGCGCGACAAGTTGCTGACTCCAGCGCCGGACGTTAAAGCATCGCCAGTCAAAGAGACTGCTGATGACCTGGCTGACGCTGATATCTGATTGATCCGATGACCGCCGTACTCGATACACTCGTCGCGGTGCGGCGAACCGCAATGGACCTGCTCGCGCGACGCGAGCACGGTCGAGTCGAGTTGACGCGTAAACTGCGTCAACGCGGCGCTCTCCCTGAAATGATCGACACGGCACTCGACCGCTTGACGGAAGAAGGCCTGCTGTCCGAATCCCGTTATCTCGAAAGCTTTGTTTCCTACCGTTCCCGTTCCGGTTATGGCCCTTTGCGTATTCGCGAAGAGTTGAGCCAGCGCGGCCTGCAACGTACCGACATCGAACTTGCTTTACGCGAGAGCGGTATCAACTGGCAGGAGCAACTGGAAGACACCTGGCGGCGAAAGTTTTCCGGGCATTTACCGATAGACGCCCGGGAACGTGCCAAACAAGGCAGGTTCCTGAGTTATCGGGGATATTCCATGGAAATGATCAGCCGCTTGTTCAGCGGTAGAGGGATGGACGATTGACTGAAACGGCTCGCTATTTCGATAGCGGGCCGTTTTTTTTGCTTACGTAACCTTGGATGGTTCCCGCGAGCGCTGTTGCGCCTGGGGTTGGGATTGCGCCAGGTTTTCTGGCAGGTTGATGTAGTCCACCAGTTCCCGCAGGCGTCCATGATCACGGGCGTTGAAGGTGAAAGCGAGTCGCGCCAGGTGGCTGAACTGCGGTTCGTCGTGTTCCTCTCCGCTGTAAGCATGTTGATGGAAATGATCGCTCAGACACAGGTCGGCAAATGCCTCCTGCATGTGTTCGAGCGCCTGGTCGCTGAGCTTGTGATTCATGCGGATCACGAATTGATGCTTGAGCCAACGGCTGGAGTGGAAGTTGCTGTAGAACTGGTTGATCTGCTCCACAGCTTCTTCCACGCTGTAGACCAGACTGACGAGTTTCATATCGGTCGGCAGGATGTAGCGATTTTCCTCCAGTTGATGGTGGATGAAGTCCAATGCGCCTTGCCAGAACTTGCCGCCGGGAGCGTCCAGCAATATCACGGGCACCAGCGGGCTTTTGCCAGTCTGGATCAATGTCAGCACTTCCAGCGCTTCATCCAGGGTGCCGAAACCGCCAGGGCACAGGACCAGCGCATCGGCTTCCTTGACGAAGAACAGCTTGCGGGTGAAGAAGAAGTGGAAAGGCAGCAGGTTGGTGGTGCCATTCACTGTGGGATTGGCATGCTGCTCGAAGGGCAGGGTGATATTGAATCCCAAACTGTGTGCCAGGCCAGCACCTTCGTGGGCCGCCGCCATGATGCCACCACCGGCACCGGTGATGACCATCAGGTCTGAGCGCGCCAGCGCCGCGCCTAGCTCTCGGGCCAGACCGTACAGCGGATGTTCTATCGGCGTTCGGGCAGAGCCGAAAACGGTGACTTTGCGCCGCCCCTTGAACTGTTCCAGCACACGGAAAGCATGTTCCAGTTCGCGTAGGGTTTGCAGGGTGATCTTGGCATTCCAGCGGTTGTGATCTTCCTGGGCCATGCGTAGCACGGTCAGGATCATGTCGCGGTAGATCGGGATGTTCGGGCTGTTGGGTGAAACCAGGTTGAGTTGCTCTTCGACCTTGCTGATGAGGTCGTGGCCGCTTTCTTCAAAATGACGGCTCAGGAGGTCATTCGGTTGGTAAGGCATCAACTTCTCCTTCCATACAGGCTCTGTTTTTCCCTTGGATGAAGGAAACATTCGCACAACAAGACGCGCAATGGGCAGCCCCTTTCCTGCCCGGAAATGTAAACGTGAACACTATGAATCTAGACCGTCATAGCGTTTTTCGCTGACTTGATCATTGCGCTGCAAAGTCTTTCCTGGCAACCGCTTATTGTCGATTTGCAAGGTGCTTTCACCGCTCGTCTGAACGCAAGGCGAGAGTCCGACAGTCTGATTTACTAAATTACAGGCACGACACGACAACTTTGCGTCAAAGGCAGGACGCACGTTACAAGCGGTTCAAGGAATTTATCGCTCAAGCAAGGGCGAGGTGCAGGGAGGCGGGAAGGTATGGCCAGAGTTATTCTGGAGATCGATACGCAACTGTATCGATTACTGAAATCATCCGCCGAGGCTAATCATTTGAGTCTCGAAGAAGAGTGCTGCCGGCGTTTGGAGGGTGCCGACCGACGCTCGCGTTATTTGCAAGCGCTGTTGGCAGAACTGCGCGCCGAGGATGAACAGCGGCGCGCCAATTCCCGTTGATTACTTCTTCTTGGTCGGAGCCGCTTTCGGGCAGTCCGATTCCTGATAACTGGCGGAGCCGACTGAGCGGTTGGTCTTCACCTCAGTGAAGTCGTAACGCATGACCGCGCCCTTGGCCATCAGTTTGCGGAACGATGGGTTGTTGCATACAGAGGCGCCAAGCTGGAAATACACGGCTTTCGGGTCGGCACGCATCTTGTTGGCGTGGCTGCTTTGCACGCTCAAATGGTTGATCAGCGTGTTGCCTTCGACGGTGTAGCCCTGATCAAGAATGTCTTCGTTGATCGCCCGTGGAGTACCAACACTGCTTTGTATGGCGACGTTTCGCAGCTCTCTGTTGAGATTCTGCTCACTCAAGGAAGCAGCCTGAGCGCTGAAGGACGACGCCAGCAAAATGGCAGCGGTGGGAACGATAAGGCGCAGCATGAAACTCTCCTGGTTCAGTGACTGGTGGTTCGACCCGTCACATGACTGTGCGTTCAGTGGCGGCGAATTATAGGGGACGAGGCCTGGACGGTACAGGCTTGCGCCGGCTGCTCTGATAAACTGCCGCCACTTTCTGCCCTGCCGAGTGTTTTTCGTGTCGATTTTCTTCCCCTGCCGGCGTTGCCTGCGATGAACCCTGCAATCCCACGCTTTGCTGCAAACGCAGTCGCCCGCTTGCGCGATGAGCGAGAGGAAGAGGGCATCAAGCCGATTCAGGCCCGAGGCTGGAGGGCGCCGCGTTGCCGAGCCTGCCGTGTGATCGAGAGCCACTGCCTGTGCGCCTGGCGCCCGCAGGTGGAGGCCCGCTCTGGCGTGTGCCTGATCATGACCAACAAGGAAGTGTTCAAACCGAGCAACACCGGTTGGCTGATCGCCGATGTGGTGCGCGACAACCATGCGTTCATCTGGTCGCGTACGGAAGTTGATGAGCAACTGCTGGCGCTGCTGGCCGATCCGCAATGGCAGCCGTACTTGGTGTTTCCGGGTGAGTACGTCGAACCCGAGCGTGTCACAAACAGTGTCGATGCCGATAGTTCGAAGCGTCCACTGTTCATTCTGCTGGATGCCACCTGGACAGAAGCCCGGAAGATTTTCCGCAAAAGCCCCTACTTTGACCGGCTGCCGATCCTGAGCCTGTTGCCCGAGAAATTGTCGCGGTACCGGTTGCGTCGATCGACCCGTAGCGAGCATTTATGCACAGCCGAAGTGGCGGCACTGTGTCTCGATCTGGCGGGTGATACCGAGGCGGCGTCGGCACTGGACGCTTATTTCGACGTGTTCAGCCAACATTACCTTGATGCCAAACATCAGCTTGAAATGGATGTTTCAACACCGGCACACGCCGAACTGATGCCTTTTGTGTAAAACGGCGCACCTGTCACGCGCTGATTGTCGCCCATACTGCAAAGAACTGTACTGGCCATGCACCTTGACCACCCCGGCTTCGCTGGGCATGCTTGGCGCCGATTAGGGCGCGGCCAAAGTTTGATACGCCGTATTCTTTACGTGGATAGCCACGTGATTGGCGTTGAACGTGCCCTGTTGGTACAGCTCCGTGGCTGTACCTCGAGTTGTTTGAAAAACAGGATCATTTGAAAAATGGCCACATACGAAATCCTGATTGCCGATGACCACCCTCTTTTTCGTAGCGCCCTGCATCAAGCGTTGACCCTGGGCCTGGGCCCGGAAGTCCGTCTGGTGGAAGTGGCAAGCATTGCCGAGCTGGAAACCCGTCTGGACGAGAAGTCCGACTGGGATCTGGTCCTGCTGGACCTGAACATGCCGGGGGCCTACGGTTTTTCAGGGCTAGTGCTGTTGCGCGGTCAGTATCCGCAGATTCCGGTGGTCATGGTATCGGCCCAGGAAGAAGCCTCGATCATGGTGAAGTCCCGTGAATTCGGCGCTAGCGGCTTCATCCCAAAATCCAGTGATCTGAGCGTCATCCAGAAAGCCGTACGCGCGGTGCTCGATGGTGATGTGTTCTGGCCGCCCCAGGCGTTTGAGGCGGTCAGCGTTTCCGCCGAAGCCAAGGCCGCCAGCGAAGGCCTTGCGAGCCTGACGCCGCAGCAGTTTCGTGTTCTGACCATGGTCTGTGAAGGCTTATTGAACAAGCAGATTGCCTACGAGCTGAGCGTTTCCGAAGCGACGATCAAGGCCCACGTGACGGCGATTTTTCGCAAGCTGAATGTGCGGACCCGGACCCAGGCGGCGTTGCTTCTGCAACAACTTGAGTCAATTTCGAACTAACCAGGCGCGACGCGTTCACGCTTTTTTGACTGTGCTTAATCTAGCTTTCCCACTTCCTTTTTGGTCAGTTGCCTACTTTATGTCACCTTTCAAAGGCCAAACCGGCCTCAAACGCATCCTCAACGCTTCCGGTTATTCGCTGGACGGTCTGCGCGCAGCCTTCACCGGCGAAGCGGCCTTTCGGCAACTGGTGCTGCTCAACGTTATATTGATCCCGCTGTCGTTCTTCCTGAACGTCAGTCGCGTCGAGCAGGCGTTGCTGATTGCAGTCTGCCTGTTGGCGTTGATTGTCGAATTGCTCAATTCGGCAGTGGAAGCGGCCATCGACCGTATTTCCCTTGAATTGCACCCATTGTCCAAGAACGCCAAGGACATGGGCAGCGCCGCTCAGCTCGTAGCCTTGAGCATGATCGCGCTGGTCTGGGCGGTCATCCTGCTCTAAGCGATGGTGGGCAGAACGATCTCGTCGCTGCGCTGAACCCCTGCGGTGAACGCGCGGCACAGGTCGAGGAATTCACGCATCGCCGACGTCTGATATTTCTGTTTGTGCCAGATGAAATAGAACTGCCGCGCCAGGTCCAGATCTGGCGTCTCCACCGGCACCAGGCTGCCGCGCCGGAATGCATCGCGCAGTGCCAGGCGAGAAATGCAGCCAATCCCCAACCCGGACTCCACCGCACGCTTGATCGCTTCGGTGTGTTCCAGTTCCAGCCGGATATTCAGCGAGCTGCGATGGTGACGCATGGCCTGGTCAAAGGTCAGTCGCGTGCCGGAGCCCTGTTCCCGCAGAATCCAGGCCTCGTGGGTCAGCTCTTCCATGGTCGCCGTGCCGCGCTTGGCCAGTGGATGCTGGGGCGCACAGAACACCACCAGCTCATCCTCGACCCAGCTCTGCACTTCGATGTCCGGATGACTGCAGTCGCCTTCGATTAGACCCAGATCAATTTCATAGTGGGCAACTTGCTGCACAATGTTGGCAGTGTTCTGTACGTGCAGCTTCACCTGGCTTTCCGGATGGCGCTGCATGAAGCTGCCGATCAGCAAGGTGGCCAGGTAATTGCCGATGGTCAGGGTCGCGCCGACCGCCAGAGAACCGAATCCTGACTTGCCATTGAGCAAGTCTTCGATTTCTTTGGACTGGTCGAGCAGCGCCACCGCTTGCGGCAACAGCTGTTTGCCGAGGGCGTTGAGGCTCAGCCGTTTGCCGGCGCGGTCGAACAGCTGACAGCTGGACTGGCGCTCTAGCTCGGTGATCGAGGTGCTCGCCGCCGATTGCGAGAGGTTGAGCAGACCCGCAGCACGGGATACGCTTTCCTGCTGGGCAACGGCGACGAATACTTGAAGTTGACGGAGAGTAAATCGCATATCGATATAACCGATAACCCTTATCTTAATAATCCAGTTAACAGATATTGTCGCTGCCATTAGAATGCGATGCAATTGCGCACAGCAGCTCATTTTTTGCAGAGCAGGCGCAGAGCACGCGCAGACCAAATCTCCAGGAGTCCCACGTACATGAGCAACATGAACCACGAGCGTGTCCTCAGTGTTCACCACTGGAACGACACTCTGTTCAGCTTCAAGTGCACCCGCGATCCGGGTCTGCGCTTCGAGAACGGTCAGTTCGTGATGATCGGCCTGCAACAGCCCAACGGCCGGCCGCTCATGCGCGCTTACTCGATTGCCAGCCCGAACTGGGAAGAGCATCTCGAGTTCTTCAGCATCAAGGTGCCTGATGGCCCGCTGACTTCCCAGCTGCAGCATCTGAAGGAAGGCGACGAGATCATCATCAGCAAGAAGCCTACCGGCACGCTGGTGCTGGATGACTTGAAGCCTGGCAAACATTTGTACCTGCTCAGCACCGGTACCGGTCTGGCGCCGTTCATGAGCGTCATCCAGGACCCGGAAACCTACGAGCGTTTCGAAAAAGTGATCCTGTGCCACGGCGTACGCTACGTCAACGAAGTCGCTTACCGCGAGTTCATCACCGAGCACTTGCCGCAGAACGAGTTCTTCGGCGAGGCCCTGCGTGACAAGTTGATCTACTACCCGACCGTGACCCGCGAGCCGTTCGAGAACGAAGGTCGCCTGACCGACCTGATGCGCAGCGGCAAGCTGTTCAGCGACATCGGTCTGCCACCGATCAACCCGCAAGACGACCGCGCGATGCTGTGCGGCAGCCCGAGCATGCTCGACGAGACCAGCGAAGTGTTGAACAGCTTCGGCCTGAAAGTGTCGCCGCGGATGCGCGAGCCGGGTGATTACCTGATCGAGCGAGCGTTCGTCGAGAAGTAATAAGCCGCTGCACTGCTCTGCCTGTGGGAGTGAGCCTGCTCGCGATAGCGGACCGTCAGTCAACGTCATCGTTGAATGTTGCGCCGCCATCGCGAGCAGGCTCGCTCCCACATTGGTTTGGTGGTGACCAGAAAAAGCCCGCGTTGCCTGTAAAGGCAGCGCGGGCTTTTTCGTTTTTGGCGTTCAGACGTTCGCGGGAATGACTTCGAGAACGCGGATCAGGTCAGGCGTGGGGTAATGCCATCGCACATCCAGGTCCCAGAACTGCGCGCCGTATTCCCGTTCGGGTGTAGGAATCTGGTACGCCGGACGTGGGTCTTGTGCCAGACATTGCTCGATCAGCTCCACTAACGGTTCTTCGAGGCGCTGAGCATGGCCGTGGGCCTGTTGCAGCGCTGAATCCGTCCACTGCACGGGAATCAACTGCGGCGCGGCGCTGGCGATGCGGTTGGAGGCCGTATCGATGATGTCGGCGTAAGGCACGTAGGGTTTGATGTCGAGAATCGGCGTACCGTCCAGCAGGTCAATGCCGGATATCCACAGGCGATTGGCTTCAACCTTGTCCAGCTTCACCACGGATTGGCCGATGCCATTGGGTCGATGCGTCGCGCGGGTGGCGAACACACCCATGGATTTGTTACCGCCGAGACGAGGAGGGCGCACTTTCAGTCGTGGCTTTTCTTCCAGGGCCTGGTGAAACAGGAACAGCAGCCACACGTGGCTGACCTGTTCCAGACCTTGCACCGCATCGCCCTGATCGAACGGCGCCACCAGTTCCAGCACGCCGCGAGCGGCCGGGGCCAGTTGTGGCTGGCGCGGAATGGCGAACTTCTCCTTGAAACAGGAGCGCACGAAGCCGATGGGGGAAACGCTGTAGGTCATGGTCTGGGGTCGAGGCGGGGTGAGGGTGGGCATGATAACCCGAGCGACCGTCAGATCGGTGGCGCCTGTCAGTCCGCCATCGCGAGCAGGCTCGCTCCCACAGGGGATCTTCTGTGGTCAAAACATTGCGGCCACCTTGGATCAAATGTGGGAGCGAGCCTGCTCGCGATGGCCGCACCGCCGACTTTAGAGACTGAACCCACCATCCAAAGGAATAACATTCCCAGTCATATACGCCCCGGCCGTACTCGCCAGACTGATCGCCAGCGCCGCCATCTCTTCCTCCCGGCCCCAGCGTTTCATTGGAATCAACGCCGTGTCGTCGGCCAGCGCCTGCTCATCATTGCCGATGTGCTGAGTCATCTTGCTCGGAAAACGCCCCGGCGCGATGACGTTGACGTTGATGTGCTGGCTCACCAGCTCCCGCGCGAGAATCCGTGACAGTTGATGCAGGGCCGCTTTACTCGGCCCGTAGGCATAAGCCTGCTCGCCGAAGGACGAAATGCCCGCCACTGAACCGATATTGATAATTCGCGCAGGATTCGCTGCCGAACCGGCGTTGCGCAGCAGTGGCAAAAACTGCTGAATGCAGTTGAACACCGAGGTCACGTTGAGCTGCATGACCTTTTCCCAGCCCTTGACCGGGTAGCTCTCCAGCGGCGCGCCCCACGTGGTGCCGGCATTGTTCACCAGAATATCCAGATGAGTGATCTGCTCGCCCAGTCGCGTAGCCAGTTGAAGCACGCTTTCTTCGGTGGCCAGGTTGGCCGCCACTGCGTGGCAACGTCCGAATGCGCTCAATTCATCAGCCGTTTGCTGACAGGCTTCGGCATCCCGGGCGCAGACGTATACGGTGGCGCCGGCCTCGACATAGGCCTTGGCGATCATTTTGCCGATACCACGGGTGCCGCCGGTCACCAGGGCGGTGCGGCCTTGCAGGGAAAAGTACGGGTGCATGGCGAATCCTGAGAGCTGAGGGTCAATACACCCTAGTCGTCAGCCGCCGGAAGCGGAGCCACTATTTTTGCGAGGAATGAAGCGCTATACAGCTTTGCGACGCCGTCCCTTGTAGGAGCACAGCTTGCTGGCGATGGCGATCTCGAAAACGCTATCGCGAGCAAGCTTTGCTCCTACAGAGGGTGGGACGATTTACTGTGGACGCACGCGCAGGGTCAGGCCCTTGAGGAAGTTGCGCAGCAACTGGTCGCCGCACGGGCGATAGTTGGTGTGGCCGAACTTGCGGAACAGCGCGCTCAGCTCAGGCTTGGACACCGGGAACTCGGAAGCCTTGAGAATGGCGTGCATGTCGTCTTCTTTCAGTTCGAAAGCCACGCGCAGTTTCTTCAGGATGATGTTGTTGGTCACCGGTACTTCGATCGGCTGTGGTGGACGGCTTTCGTCCTTGCCACGCTTGAAAATCACCAGGCCATCGAGGAAATGCGCAATGACTTCATCCGGGCAGCGTACGAAGCCTTCCTCGTCTTCCTCTTTCTTGTCGAGGTACGTCACCAGGTCTTCCAGGGCCACGTCCATGCCGCCGAGCTTGATGACCTCGATGACTTTCTTGTCGCTGATGTCGAGCATGTAGCGCACGCTGCGCAGTACGTCGTTATGAATCATGGTGTGCAGTCCTGATATTCAGCAGTGGGCGCCGCATAAACAGCGGCGCCAAAATGTGTGGCGGTGCGAAAAGTCTTAGAACTTCTCTTTGCCGGACAGGTAACGCCATTGCCCCAACGGCACTTTGCCAATGGACACGCCGCCAATGCGGATGCGGCGGATGGCGACAACCTTCAGGCCGACGGCCTGGCAGAACAGGGCGATGACGCCCGGTTGTGGGTTCTTCATCGCAAAACGCAGGCGGTTTTCGTTCTGCCAGCTGGCTTTGACCGGCGGCAGTTCCTTGCCCTTATAGGTCAGGCCGTGGTTCAGGCGGTTGAGGCCGTGAGCCACCATGTCGCCTTCAACTTCGACCACATACTCTTGCTCGATCTTGGCGGAGTCGGCCGTGAGTTTGCGCAGGATCTTCCAGTCCTGGGTGAACACCAAAAGACCGCTGGCGTTGGCCTGCAGGTCGGTGCTGGCAGTCAGGCGCAGGAAGTGGCCCTTGAGCGGACGTTTGCTGAAGCGGTGTTCTTCGCTCAAGGTCTCGGCGCTGATCGTTGCCATGGCTGTTTCCGCATCCATGCCCGCAGGTACGTTGAACAGGATGGTCACCGGTTCCGGCGCAGTGGCCTTGGCTTCGGGATCAAGCTCGACTTTCTGGTTCTCGACCTTGAACTGCGGCTCGTCGATGACTTCACCGTCCACGGTGACCCAGCCGCCCTCGATGAACAGCTCAGCCTCCCGACGGGAACAGCCGACGAGTTCGATGAGGCGTTTGGAGAGACGAATCGGGTCAGTCATGACAGGGCCGTAACAAAAAAGGGGTGGGCATTGTACCTGCCTGGCGCCGGTTAATCCCGGCTCCATTTGCCGCATGTGCTTTTAATGTGGGAGCGAGCCTGCTCGCGATAGCGTCATCAGCTTCAACATCAATGTCGATTGATAGGCCGCTTTCGCGAGCAAGCCCGCTCCCACAGTTGTTCTGTGCTGTGTCAGCCATGCCGCGAATGTTGCTGGTTTTGACGCAAACGCATATGCAGCAACGGATAAGGCTGCCCCATGCCATCGACTTCCGACCGGCCAACCACCTCGAAGCCCTGTTTGAAATAAAAACCCAAGGCTTGCGGGTTCTGTTCGTTGACGTCCAGTTCATCGGCATTCAGGTGTTCCATCGCATAGCGTAGCAACTGCTTGCCCAGACCCTGGCCGCGGTGAGCCGGGTCGATGAAGAGCATTTCGATCTTGCCCGCCGCAACCCCGGCGAACCCGGTGATGCGCTGGCGCGGGTCTTTGGTGCAGATCAGCATCACCGCATCGAGGTAGCGGGTCAGCACCAGGTTCTTCAACAATTCGATGTAGCTGTCCGGCAGAAAGTCATGGGTGGCGCGCACCGAGGCTTCCCAGACCTGAGTGAGCTCTTCGTAGTCGCTCTGTTTCGGCGTGTGGATGACCGAATGTTGGCGCATGGCCGGCTGCCCCTTTTCCTGTGAATGTCGAGAATCCTTTCCTCACAAAACGATAGACGTAAAAAAGCCCCGCATCTCGTCAAGAGAGCGGGGCTTTTCGTATTTTTTGCGTTTAGATCTGTTCAGCCCACAGGTCGTATTCGTCGGCGTCGGTCACTTTGCACCAGACTTTATCGCCTGGCTTCAGGTTGCTGCCGTTGTCGATGAACACGTTGCCGTCGATTTCCGGAGCATCGAAGAAGCAGCGGCCAACCGCGCCTTGCTCGTCGACTTCATCGACCAGCACTTCGATTTCACGGCCGACGCGCATTTGCAGGCGTGCCGAGCTGATGGCTTGCTGGTGCGCCATGAAGCGGTCCCAGCGGTCTTGCTTGACGTCGTCCGGCACGATGGCCGCGTCCAGCAGGTTGGCCGGTGCGCCTTCGACCGGCGAATACTGGAAGCAGCCGACGCGATCGAGCTGCGCTTCGGTCAGCCAGTTCAGCAGGTACTGGAAGTCTTCTTCGGTTTCGCCGGGGAAGCCGACGATGAAGGTCGAACGGATGATCAGGTCCGGGCAGATTTCGCGCCAGTTCTTGATACGCGCCAGGGTCTTGTCTTCGAAGGCCGGGCGTTTCATCGCTTTCAAGATTTTCGGGCTGGCGTGCTGGAACGGGATGTCCAGGTACGGCAGGATTTTCCCGGCGGCCATCAGCGGAATCAGCTCGTCGACGTGCGGGTACGGGTAAACGTAGTGCAGACGAACCCAGACGCCGAGGGTGCTCAAGGCTTCACAGAGTTCGGTCATGCGGGTTTTCACCGGCGCGCCGTTCCAGAAACCGGTGCGGTATTTCACGTCGACGCCGTAAGCGCTGGTGTCTTGCGAAATCACCAGCAGCTCTTTGACGCCGGCCTTGACCAGGCGCTGAGCCTCGTCCAGTACATCACCGACCGGGCGGCTGACCAGTTTGCCGCGCATCGACGGGATGATGCAGAAGCTGCAGCTGTGGTTGCAGCCTTCGGAAATCTTCAGGTAGGCGTAGTGGCGCGGGGTCAGCTTGATGCCTTGCGGCGGCACCAGGTCGATCAGTGGGTTGTGATCCTGGCGCGGCGGCACGGCGTCGTGCACGGCGTTGACCACCTGCTCGTACTGCTGCGGACCGGTCACGGCCAACACGCTTGGGTGCACCTTGCGAATGTTGCCTTCTTCGACGCCCATGCAGCCGGTCACGATGACCTTGCCGTTTTCCTTGATGGCTTCGCCGATCACTTCCAAAGATTCAGCCTTGGCCGAGTCGATGAAGCCGCAGGTGTTGACCACCACGACATCGGCGTCCTCGTAAGTGGACACAACGTCATAGCCTTCCATGCGCAGCTGGGTAAGGATGCGCTCGGAGTCGACCAGTGCTTTGGGGCAACCCAGGGATACGAAGCCAACCTTTGGATTGGCCGGCGCAGGAGTGGTGGACATGTCTAACCTCGGTATTTGTGACGCCTCCAGCCGAAGACGGCAAGGCGACAAACGGGCACTTGGCGTGCCTCTGATCAAAAAGTGCGCAATTCTAGCGATGAGAGGCGCACTTGACCAGCTTTATGCAGGGAAATACGACGAGTGCTGCGCTATGCTTCGCGCCTTTACGCTTTACCGAATTTTTACAGTCAATGAAACGTCTGTAACCTTAAGTAAAACGGTGCATGCTGCACGGCAAAGCATAGTGCTTCTTATAAGAAGTCCGGATCTGGGTAGTAGGAGTTTTGGATGGGGCAGGCAAGTAGTCAGGCGGCGGGCGCTGAGCATTCGGCGGCAAAACCGATCGGCATGCTGGTCGCGGCGGTCGGGGTGGTTTATGGCGATATCGGCACGAGCCCGCTGTACACCCTCAAAGAAGTGTTCTCCGGTGGCTATGGCGTGCCGGTCAACCATGACGGCGTGTTGGGCATCCTGGCGCTGATCTTCTGGTCGCTGATCTGGGTCGTTTCGATCAAGTACATGATGTTCGTGCTGCGCGCCGACAACCAGGGCGAAGGCGGGATCATGGCCTTGACCGCTTTGGCTCGACGGGCCGCAGCGGGGTATCCGAAGTTGCGTAGTTTGCTGGTGGTCTGCGGGCTGATCGGCGCGGCGCTGTTTTATGGCGACAGCATGATCACTCCGGCGATCTCAGTGCTCTCGGCGATTGAAGGCCTGGGACTGGCTTTCGAGGGTATCGACCATTGGGTCGTCCCGTTGTCGTTGGTCGTGCTGGTGGCGCTGTTCCTGATTCAGAGTCACGGTACCGCGCGGATCGGCATCCTGTTCGGCCCAATCATGGTCACCTGGTTCTTGGTGCTGGGGGCGCTGGGCGCCTACGGCATCATGCAGCACCCGGAAGTGTTGAAAGCGTTGAACCCGGTGTGGGGCGTGCGCTTCTTCACCCAGCATCCGGGCATGGGTGTGGCGATCCTCGGCGCGGTGGTGCTGGCGTTGACCGGTGCCGAAGCGCTGTACGCCGACATGGGCCACTTCGGTCGCAAGCCGATCGCTCGCGCATGGTTCATCCTCGTGCTGCCGGCACTGGTGCTGAACTACTTCGGCCAAGGCGCGTTGCTGCTCGGTGACCCGGAAGCCGCTCGTAACCCCTTCTACCTGTTGGCACCGAGCTGGGCGCTGATTCCATTGGTAGGATTGTCGACCCTTGCCACCGTGATCGCGTCCCAGGCGGTGATTTCCGGTGCGTTCTCCCTGACCCGTCAGGCGATCCAGCTCGGTTACATTCCACGTATGCACATTCGCCACACCTCCAGTGCCGAACAAGGCCAGATCTACATCGGCGCGGTGAACTGGGCGCTGATGGTCGGCGTCATCCTGTTGGTGCTGGGCTTCGAGTCCTCCGGCGCGCTGGCTTCGGCTTACGGCGTGGCCGTGACGGGCACGATGCTGATGACCACCATCCTGGTGTCGGCAGTGATATTGCTGCTGTGGAAATGGCCACCGGTCCTCGCGGTTCCGCTGTTGCTCGGATTCCTCTTGGTAGACGGTCTGTACTTCGCTGCCAACGTGCCGAAAATCATTCAGGGCGGGGCGTTCCCGGTGATTGCCGGTATCGTGCTGTTTGTGCTGATGACCACGTGGAAACGCGGCAAGCAATTGCTGGTCGATCGTCTCGACGAGGGTGGCTTGCCGCTGCCGATCTTCATCAGCAGCATCGCCGTGCAACCGCCGCATCGCGTTCAGGGCACCGCCGTGTTTCTGACCGCGCGCCCGGACGCTGTACCCCACGCGCTATTGCACAACCTGCTGCATAACCAGGTGCTGCACGAGCAAGTGGTGCTGCTGACGGTGGTGTACGAAGACATCCCGCGGGTGCCTGCATCCCGGCGTTTCGAGGTCGATTCCTACGGCGAAGGTTTCTTCCGGGTGATCCTGCACTTTGGCTTCGTCGACGAGCCGGATGTGCCTCAAGCGTTGAAACTGTGTCATCTCGAAGACCTGGATTTCAGCCCGATGCGCACCACCTACTTCCTCAGCCGCGAGACGGTGATCGCTTCCAAACTCGAAGGCATGGCCCGCTGGCGTGAGGGGTTGTTCGCCTTCATGTTGCAGAACGCCAACGGCAATTTGCGCTTCTTCAATCTGCCGCTGAACCGGGTGATTGAACTGGGGACGCAGGTAGAGATGTAACCCACAACAAAAAGCCCCCGTTGCCTTGTGGTAGCGGGGGCTTTTTTGTGGGCGGTGTTTCGTCCTGAAGGCAATGAAGACCCCTTGTGGGAGCGGGCTTGCTCGCGAAGGCGGTCTGACATTCAACATTAATGTCGACTGACAGTCCGTCTTCGTCGGAACGCCGCCCGGACCAAGCCCGCTCCCACAGGGGATGTGCGGTCGTCTCTGCTCCTTTACTTTTGATCGGTTCGTGTTTTTTGCAGCTTGCTGTATGTCTAATTCGACGCAATACTCTGCGTAGAACTGTGTGTTCAAATTTGCATGATTGTGTAGAGAGGTGAGTATGACGGCATTACTAGAGCGTGCTGACCAAGCAATATCGGTGACTGCAATGGTTAGGGGGTTCAGCGCAAGGCTCAAAGAGATTTCCAGCCGAGCCACCGAGCGGCTGGTCATTTTCAAGGACAATCAGCCCGCAGCGGTCATTATCAATGTCGATGCGTATCAGGAAATGCTCGATGAGCTTGAAGATCTGAGGATTGAAGCAGCCGCTCGGGAGCGACTGATCGGTTTTGATCAGAGCAAGGCAGTCAGCCATGACGATATGCGGGCGCGGTACGCCAGGAAAGACTAAAGGAGCTGTGGATGGTTTGGGGCGTTATCTATCATCCAGAGGTTCAGAAGGATCTGGATCTGCTGGGCGCTGTAGCGGCGAACCGCATTCTTGATGTTATCGAAGAGCGGATTATAAATGGTGAGCCGGACAAGAGCGGCAAGCCACTAAGAGCCAGTCTTGCAGGCTGTAGACGGATCCGAACAGGCGACACGCGAATTGTTTATCGAGTCGATGGCAAGGCGATTCAGGTATTGATCGTTGCCGTTGGTGCTCGACGTGATGAAGAGTTCTACGGCGCGGCAGAGCGTCGTCTATAACCAAAAAGCCCCCGCAACTTTACGGCTGCGGGGGCTTTTTTGTGGACGCATTTCCCTGACGGCAATGCGCGTTCAGGCCGCTATTTTTTAGATTCAGCTTTTGTCCGGGCAGGTGGCGGTGGCGGCGTCAGTACCTTCACCGCATCATCAATCACGGCCTTGCTCATTGCCGTCAGATAATGCGCGGCCCAGGCATGTCGGTCGGTGTCTCGGGCGTAGGCAGCGTCTTTAGTCAGCTCCTTGGCAAGGAACAGAAAATCAGAAGCCATGGCTAACGCATCACCGAGGGGGACGTCTCGACTGACACGGAACAGTGGCTGGTTCGAGCAGTAGATGAAGGGGGTGAGGCCGATGGTTTTCAGTTCTGAGGGTGTGGGGGGATTTGTTTTGCTCATTGTTTCGCTCCTTAAAACGAGGAGCTGCCGCATTCGTTACCACACGAATGGGTGGCAGCTGTACGCAGGGTGGTAAACCGGAGGAGCAAAGAAACCGGCAGACCCGAAGGTCTCCCACGCACAGCCGCCATAACACAGGATTACAGACGTAAAAACGCACGAAATCGTGATGGGAGCGGTGTTGCACTTTGCCTAGCCGGGTTACCACACCCGATCGCTGAATGGTCAGCGACGTCCGGAGAGTATCCCGTCGAAGAAAAGCGCAACAAGGCATCAAAGTGCCCAAACGCAAGATTCGGAGTTTGCCTACAAGGTCCGCGGGTGTCATCCGATATTGCGACACCTTGAAGTAAACAAAACTAAACGCGGCGGGGCAGGTTTCTCAGTGAAACCTGATAAATATCGGAAGGGCTTGACGGTTCGGCATTTTCAATGAGACAAGTGTCCACGTTTTATGGAATGTGGACACTTGGAGTTTCTAGCTTCATGAAGAGTCAAGATGTTTTGCTTTTGTTCAAGATGGCCAGCCTGCACGCCCAGGAAGAAAACCTCTTTGGGAAGATGGAATCTGAGTCGAATTCGAACAGGGTTGAGGAATTGTTGAAGCCCCAGCAGATAAATCGAATGCCGGCAGGGGGGCGAGTGGGGGAGTCGCTAGCCACCTACCTTACTGGTGGTGAAGACGTGGTATTCCACCGCCGGGAGTTCGACTCACCTTTGGGCGAGGAGGATGGATGGGAGGGGTGGTCGGAATCCGTACCTTCTGCCCCGCTGACGGGCTGGAGTGAAGCTTACTCGTTGCGTGCGTTGTCAGCGTCTCTTGGGCTAAGCAAAAGTGAGATTTCCAACTCCATGGCAAGATGTCGCGAGTCTGGATTGCTGACCAATGACTACGACACCGGGCTTGCGAAAGTTAATCGGCGAGAGCTACTGAAAATCACCGAGCACGCTCTGAAATACTTTTTCCCCGTGAAGCCGGGCGCAATGGTTCGCGGTATTCCAACCGGCTTCGCAGCACCCGCGCTGTCCAAAAGCATCAAGAGCGCGGGCGGGCTGATTCCGGTTTGGCCTGATGCAGTCGGAACTGAGCGTGGTCAGGCGATAGAGCCGCTCTACAAAACTGTGCCGGAAGCGGTGAAGAAGGACAGAATCCTTTATCACTATCTAGCGCTTGTTGATGCGATCCGTCTTGGCGGCCCGCGAGAGTGTGGTGTGGCGGTTGGCATTCTAAAAGCAGGGATGGGGCTGAAATAACATGTCATCAAATGCTGATCACAACTATGAGCTCATAGAGTTTGTTGCAGACGGCTTGGGGGAGGAGTTTCTCGCTGAGGTTGCCTTCGTCGGCGGTTGCACCACGGCCATGCTGGTTACTGACGCTTCAGTGCTGGACGACATTCGTTTCACCGATGATGTTGACTTAGTGATCGAGCTGGCAGGTATTAGCGCCTGGCAACGCCTCACAGAACGGCTGGCGGCCAAGAACTTCAAGATCACCGGTGAGGATGAAGTTAACTGTCGTTTCCGCTTCAACGACGTCGTCGTTGATGTGATGCCTTCTGATCCTGCAGTTCTCGGATATGCCAATCGTTGGTTCGTGGAGGGGCTGTCGAGGGCTGATAAATTTACGTTGCCCGGCGGTACGGTCATCCAGATATTTAAACCGACCTACTTTCTTGCGACGAAGCTAGAGGCATTTAGCGGTCGCGGTGAGGGCGATCCGTACCACAAAGACGTCGAAGACATCATTATCTTGATTGATGGTCGTACAGAGCTTTTGGAAGAAGTTCGCCAGGCTGAGCCTGAGCTCAAAGGCTTCATTACGACTGGAATTCGAAAGCTCACGGCGCTCAGTGGTATCGACTACGTGATTGAAAGCTCGGGCTCGGTGCAGGCGAATCCAGGTAGAGGGCGAATCATCCACATGCGCATGAAGGATCTGGGCAGCGCATGAAATACACGAGCAGGTCAGTCATCGGACGGACCAGGAAAGCCAATCATGACTGTGCTGGAGCGCTGTGCGACGGCGACAGAGGGCTGTTCGTCATCACGGACGGTACGTCGAAGCCCGGCAGTGGCCAACTGGCTGAATGTTTCGTAAGAGGTGTTTTAGCGGCCTACCCGAAACACATGGATCGGGAGGGTGATATCACTGAGCATGGAGCAGTTGAGCAAATACTTGGTTCAGTGCTGGCCGAGCTTCACCCCACTTTGTATGCGGAGCAGACAGGAACTACGTGTTACCTGATCGGTTTTGCTGCTCATGGGAAGCTCACGCTTGCGTATGAGGGGGACTGTTCGTGCGGTGTAGTGACACCGACAGGCACGATCGAGTGGATTACGCCGCCTCACTGCAAGGCTAATTGGAGGCGCGACCGTTCGCACGGTGAGCTGGCGCAAGATCCGGCTCGAAACAGGGTAACCCGATGCCTGAAGGTTAATCGTGCCCCAGACCCTGACTTTGTCTTTCACCCATTGACCGTCGGTGAGCGACTGGTATTCGTAACCGATGGCTTCTGGGCGGAGTTAACGAAGTCTCAGCAAAGCAGCTTGCTGGCTGCTCCAGATAGCGACTTTATTGCTGTTGAAGACGACATAACGTGGATAGATGTTCAGCTTTAGTCTTGGAATCACAGAACATCTACATGAAGTCAGGCTCGCTGGTAGCGCTTCATGTTTGTTCATGTAAAAAAGCCCCCGCAACCATAAGGAAGCGGGGGCTTTTTTGTGTAGGTTTCCGACCCGGTTTTTCAGAAGCGGTACTGCTTGGCTTCCACACACATCCGGTGAAGTAACTCCTTAGCACTTGCGGGCGACAGGACATGGGCGTGCAGCATTCGCGAAAGGTGGGCGTACTCAAGACGCAACCCGGTCGCGAAAATGCCCGGATCGTCCGAGCCGATTACCACGCTGACAGGACCGTCTACAGGATGCTTGCCAAGACCCAGCCAGTTCCGGGCGTGGTGATCGTTGTAGCACTGGTGGATGCTGATCCGCAGGTTGCTGCTCGGCAGTGTCTCAATGGCAATCGAGCGTTCACGCAACAATCGCAGCACCGCGTTCTGAATGGCTCGGATGACCTTGGGGCGCAACACATCGTTCTCCTGCGAAACGACCACGTCCTCGCGTGCTGCCTTCAGCTCCTCGGTGCTCGCGTTTATGCCGTGTCGGCGTAAGAAGTGTTTGAGTGCATTTGAGTTGCGTTGACGGGCGTTGGCAAAGCAGCGCGCTTCGAACCTTCGATTGGGGTCCACATCCTCCAGACTCACGTTGTGAGCCAGCGGATCAAGTGAACGCAGTTTCCAAGCCTCGGCGAGGAGGTCAGGTGTGATGCGCGGCTCGTTCCAGATCTTCATCGACATGCGCTGGATCTCCGCTTCGATCAATGGCAGGCGATCGATGTGTGTGCGGGTCGAAAGCAACATTTCTCTGGCGAACACCAGGTCGTCCAGTCGATCCTCCACCGGCATGACCACGTAACCGCTGACGGCTTCCCACCATGCCTTCGGGTCTAGACCCGACGCCGTGCCGTGGCCAATCCGGCATCCCGCATCGAAGTCGAGGAAAACAACCGCTTCGTGGATCGCCCGGATCCCGGAGATGATGTGCCCGAAGTCTTCTCCGGCGTGATAGGTGAAACGGCGGATGCCGGCATGTCGCATGCGGCGAAACACCGGGGCGAACACCTCGGGGCCGGCGTGGCGTTCATTGCTGGCGGCATCGATACCGCGAATCAGCGTTTCGAGTCCGGGTGTGCGATGGATCAATGCCACAAGCGCCCGCGCGCGCTGATCGGATTCGTGGCGTACTTTCGCGTCCCGGCAACTCGCGCGCAATTTCTCCCCGCCAAAGAAGTCTTCGCGCTCTTTTTTATGGGTTTGTTTGACGAAGTGCGGCACCAGTCCGAGTCGCAAGCGTCGGGACGAGCGCGGAATATTGCTTTGGCTGGTCTGTTCTCGCCTATTGTCGAGTAATTGATCGTCCCCGACTTCGAGCCTACGGACCCGACTCAACAAGTCCGATAGGGAGCGATACTCGCGTGCTTCACGCATCACCCCGGCCGGCCGCGCAATGCCTTCGCCAAGAAACTCTAGGTAACCGCGCAGAATCACTCCGAGCAATTTTGCGGTGTCATCGGGAGTCATTTTCGGGGTGAACCGGCCTTCCAGAAAATCCACGCCTTTCTGCTGCCCTCGCTCGATTTGCCGGAATCGCTCGGCATAATCTTTCTCCGTCGCCTCGCGCAATTCGTTGAGCGTGATGTGCTGGAACTGGTCGAAACCTTTCTGGTTCGATTGTTGAACAAGTAGGCGACAGAACTGCGCCCGCAGCAGTGCGTAGTGCCAGAAGCGCAAACCTGCGGTGTGATCCAGACGGTTTTCGTCAAAGCCTTTGAGCAGGGACACTAGTTGCCAGGCTTCCTTGACCACTTTGGGTGTTTGCGCAGAAAAGCGACGCAGGCAGTTTTCCTGCGCACGGCGATAGGCCGCAACCGGAGGCTCGCAGAACGTCGGCTCAACGTTGGGCGTCGCGTGGTTCAACAGGCCTGCCTTGAGCGCGGCGGCGTCTTTGACCCGCAGCATCAGTCGTTGCGGTGTAAGGCCCGGATCTTCTTGCTGCAGCAAGCGCTTCACACCGTTGCCGATCGGCACCTTTATGCCGATGTCTTCTTTGATGGTCTTTGCCGTAAGCCCGCCGACGACTTGTTCCGGACGCTCCAGCGCATCGCACCAGACCTTCTCGGCCTCGGTGGTGCCATTGAGGTGCATATGGGTTTCATCTAGCCCCTCGGTCCGGCACAGGTGATCGAGAAACGGATCGTCGTCCACCGGCAAGGTGGAATCGCACAGCCATAGGTTCATCCGGGCGACCGCGCGTTGCAACTCATCGACTGACGGTGTGGCGTCGGACAAGTGCAGGCGCTCCGCCATCCAGGCTGACGTAATCAGCAGTGGCGGAACCACCAGCACGAGATCCTGCCAAGACTCGAGCAACCTTGTCCGAACCCGGATAGAACCATCGTTGCCCTCGCAGAGGAACATTTCGCCGAGGCAGGACAACAGTTCCGGCAGGTTGCCATTCAGATCATCGTCCGTCCTGACCTGCGGTTTCTGGGGGCGACCCAGGCGCAGGCTGCCCGGATACTGATTGGGCAGTGCCGTTCGGCCGTTGATCCGCTTCACTATCCGCGCAATCCGGTTCTCGACTCCCTCATCGGTCAACGAAGGATGGAGTCGGCGCATTTGCACGAAGCGTCCCGTGCAATGCTCTTCGTTCAGATTTGCCTTTTGATCCGGCGTGAAATGCGTGGCTAGGAGGGCCTTATCGGGCGCTAATTTCGACAGACGCTCGAATGCGCGCAACAGATCCAGGTTGGACAGTACGCATTTGGCGTAGTCCACCAGTTCTCGGGCTTCAAACAGCTCGTCTGCAAGGGGCGAGGACTGCTCGGATTTATTTCGTGACATTGCGCGGCACAACGTTCAGGACATCGTAGAAACCGTCCGCAAGCACTGAGCGCTGGTTGGCGGACTGAATGACGGCGCCGATCTTGATCCGGATTTTTGGTGGCGTCAGCCATTTCTCGAAGTCGAGAGAATTTACGTTGTTGAAAGCTGCCTGGTTGCTTTTCCAGTCCTTCAAGGCTGCGAGTGCAGTGCCTTTTAGTGAGCCTGCGGATGATTCACTCCGATTGTCGTCCTCGCGCGGATTGAGGAAAACCCAGACGAGTGGGCAAGAAAGTAGGATGACTGCCAGCGGGTGAAGCGAGAATTCCTTTTTGTTGGCAACGATGCGCAAAAGCGCCTCTCGGAAAGGTCGGTCGGAGGCCTTTGGACTTTCTTTGCGACCGGATAATCCTGAAGTGAGTACCAGGATACCGTGGAGGATGTTGGTGATTTGCCGATGTAGGATCTGTCCGCTTTTCCAGGACGATGTCACTTTTTCATCCAGATCCATCAAGTCATCATGAATTCGCGAAGCAATGCTCCCCAGAATGGCGGGAGAAACTGCTGCATTCAGGTGTTCGCTGCGGGCGAAGGCGTGCCATTCCTTAAGGTTCTGCACGAACTTTTCGAACTGACCATCATCCTCAACGTAGGTTATGCCCTCAGTAACATCCCATTCGTTATCGTTTTGCTCGTCATCCGCATCGATAGAAGTGTTGAGTTCATCGGGTGTTTTTTCACGCTTGAATGGAGGAATGACGGTGGAGACGCTATGTGATGTCAGGTCTGCAACGTCGTCGGACTTCAGTAAGTCTCCTATCACTGCGAAAAGTGAAAGTGCCGAGAGTGACCGAAAAACTTCGCCGCGCGCACTGAACCTTTTGTATACGATCAGGCTCAGAACCTCGCTGAACTTTTCAGTGCGGTCTTGCAGAAGGTCATCGATTGAAAACCAACCCACGCCCTGCCGAACTTGTAGTTTCTCGGCATCACCATCCGAAAGGCTGTTAATCCAGCTAAATGTTGATGCATCGCGGTATGTAGTCTCAAGCTCTGCCTTCAGTTCGGCTATGGTTAATTTTTCAAACTTTTTGCTCGCAAGACCGTAGACGCGCTGTAAATTGTCTTTCCAAGGAAGTCTTCGGGTCAGGCCGACAGAGCCAAAGGAGCTTGCACGCACTCGGCCGATCTCCTGACTGCGAGATCTGTCGATATTGCCGATTCTTGCAGAAATTTCCGGGAGCGACGGAGTGGATTGAGTCCAGAGGAAATTGAATATGGAGGTTCTGACCTCTTTGTCGACGTTCTCGGGGCGCCGCATCATCGTAACGGGCAGTGCGAGCGCAAACAGCGCCCTTAAAGCTCCTCCGTCTTGTGTATGAAGACCTTGGGCAAGTGCCAGCGCCAAGCAATGTAACGCGACGGCCCTTACCGGATCCACCGGAATGCCGAACTGGAGCAAGTCGGGTGCGTCGTCCTGATTAGCCAACCACTCGAAAGCGGATCTCAGGGTGTAATCGAAATTACCTCGTTCAATGAGGTCGGTTGGAACTTGGCTGGTTCTCAGGCGAGTTTCGAATACTTTCAAAATCATTTGGCGACTGGCTTTTTGATCGTCTTGGTTAAGCGCCTGCAGATAGCCAATTACCAGACGCAGGTGTTCCATAGAGACGAAGTCAAAAAAACGCTGTGACTGCCCCTCCTTTTCAAGCAGTAATTTTCGAATCTGCTCGTTAGCCCATAAAGCGAGTTCTTGTTCAGTCTTCTGGTTCTTGCCCTTATTCACGAAAACCTTTGACCCCAGCATGATTCCACCCAAAGGCAGCATCGCAATCCGGTTCTGCGGAGGTACGATTTTCAGAAGGTATTGTTCTTCCAACTCGAGTACCGCATTTCCGAGGTTTTGTTTGTCACCTCCGATGATGCCGGAATCGTATTTCAGAACTTGCTCGCCAAACGTGCTGTAGATATTTCGTCGTAGTAATCGGCCGTACAGATCTGGGTCGCCTGAAAGAAGCAGAACCAAGCGAGGTGAGGTCAAATACTTGCGAATGGTCTCGAGTATCGTGTGGCCGTGGGTAAAGTTCGTATCGACGTCGTCAAAGGCCAGTACGAAAGCTTTCTTTTTTAACATGTCCAGTGCTGTCTCAAGATAAACACCAAACTTGAGCTCGAACAACCGACCTTTCTTTGCCTTATGCAAGCCACGGCTCATGACCCAGTTCGCGTCCTCCCATTCGCTACCATAGGCTGAACTCGATCCGATTCCATCAAGCAACCCAAGGCCTTCAGACAAATTTTGCCGGGCTTTTTGCATTTGTTCGTTTTTGTCTGATAAGTCTTTAATTGCAGCTTCAATCATCGAGACGATGACGATGACAATGTTTTCTTTGGTTTCTATCAGTGTTGGATCAATCATCGGCAGCACATGGAGGTCACTTGATATACCGACAATATCTTGATCTTCTCCATCGTTCAGACGTTGAAGTGCGTTTAGAAGAAAGGTGGTTTTACCGCTGCCGCGTCCACCTTGAACGAGGATCGCGTTGTGCGGCCGTGGATAGCTCAAAGAGGATTCATTGAACTCGGAGTAACGCTTAGAAGGAATCCCCTTCAGTTGTTCGCCGATCAGTCCGTCCAGACGCTTGAGGGCATCCGCCTGCAGGATGTCATCGGGTTTTTCCAGCCTTTCCTTTTCGCTTTTGGAGAGGTTGATTACCAGCGTCTTTGTACTCATTTCGGTTTCCCTTCCTGAAAAATACAAGGAGTTTACTTGGATAGGGTTGTGATGGCGAGATAATGGCGTTGTCACTGAAACGCTGCCGGAATCCACTGGGTTTACCTCCTGACAACGAACCAATTGCTCACAAAAAAGCCCCCGCAACCTTAAGGCTGCGGGGGCTTTTTCTTGTGCGTTGCTCAGATCACTCTGGCGCCGCAGTATTTTGCGTCAGTGCATCCTTGGCCTGGCGCTTGACGATGATGTCCACCAAACGCTGTGCCAAAGCCGGATAGTTCTCGTCGAAGTGATGACCGCCAGGCAGCTTCATCGCCTCTCCAACCGCAGTCTTGTCGGTACAGCCGCTCTCGTCGACTTCCTCTTCACCGTAGATGCACACCACTTTCTCCGGCGGCAGCTTGGCCATTTCCGGGCCGGTGGCGGCTTCTTTGCCGGCGTTGCCGAGCCAGCCTTCGACTTCGATTTCGAAGCTCCCGGTGCGGGCGAAGGCCAGCAGGATAATTGCGTCGACGCGTTGCTGCTCCGATGGCTCCAGGCGGTTGTAGATCGCCGGCAGGACGTCGGCGCCGAACGAGTAACCGGTCAGGATGAAGCGCTTGGTGCCCCATTTCTGCCGGTAGTGCTGCATCAGTTCGGCGAGGTCCAGGGCGCTTTGCTCCGGGCTCTTGTGTTGCCAGTAGTAGCGCAGGGTGTCGATGCCGACGACCGGGTAGCCGATCTTCGCCATCTCGCCCGCTACGTCGCGGTCAAGGTCGCGCCAGCCACCGTCACCGGACAGGAACAGGGTCACGGTGTCCTTGGCTTGGCCGGCGGGCACTTCGACTACCGGGATCTGCAGGCCGCCGGCGGCTTTATCGCCGCCAACGAGGATCTTGCGCAGTTCGTTGTTCAGCACTTGCGGCAGGTTGATGTCGTAGTCGCTGATGCTGGTTTCGGCGTTGGGTTGGTCGCGCACGAAGCCGGCGCTGGTGTCGTCCGGGTTGTCATTCCAGGCCACCAGCCAGTGCCCGTGAGCGGCGCTTTTCGGTAGCAGGTGGGTGCAGCCTGGTTTTTCCAGGGCCAGGTCCACCGAGACGGCTTGAGCCTTGTCGTTCTTCTGCTCGGACAACCAGCGCCACGCCAGCACGGCGCCAGGGCCGATGCCGCTGACCAGGGTCGCCGGGCCTTTGAGTTCTCTGAGGGCCGATTGCAGGGCGCGACTTTGCAGCAGGCAGTCTTTGGGCAGGATCACCTGAACAATCTGCGCCGAACCGGTGCGGCTCAAGGTCATCAACTGTTTGTTGCTGAGCTTCTGGTCTTCATTGACCGCCACCAGCACCTGGGCGCGTGGCGTGTTGCCGGGGATGACACGGGTCATCGCGGCGCCATCGGCCGGCGTCAGCTGTTCGAGGGTCGGTTCGGGCGCCGGGCGTTTCAGGTACCAGTAACCGCCACCGAGAATCAGGGCCAGCACTACCAGTGTGGCCAGTACGTACCGCAAGGAGCGTTGAATCATCAGCGTTTCACCAATCCAGTCAAGCCGCCCGCAATCAGGGCAGCAGTGTCGGCCAGGGCAACCAGCGGATCGAGTCCGGCGGGCACGGCCATATAACGGGGTTCCCAGTCAGGCTGGAATTTGTCTTTGAAACGGCGCAAGCCTTGAAAGTTGTAGAGCTGCTCACCACGGCGGAAAACCATCGAACCCAGACGCTGGGTCAGTGGGGCACCACGACGGGGTTGCAACCCCGACAACGGCACCATGCCCAGGCTAAAGCGCGCGTATCCATGATTTTTATAATGTTGAATCAGGCCGACCATCATGAACTCCATGGTCAGCTTGGGGGCATCGGGGTGCGCGCGCATCAGATCGAGGCTGGCCAGGTCATGACCATAAGTCTCGAGCAGGTTGGCGAACGCCACTGGGCGCCCTTCGAAACGAATCACCGCGACGCGGAAATGTTTGAGGTAATCATCGCTGAAACGACCGAGGGAGAAGCCTTTCTCGCGCACGTTCTTGCCGGTCAGCCAGGCATCTGAAATTACCTTGAGTTCTTCCATCGGTGCTTGCCCTGGATCAAAGATCTCCAGCGACAGGCCATCGCGAGTGCCGCGGTTCCAGGTGTAGCGCAGGTCTTTCATCTCTTTGCCTTTGGCCTCGAGATCAAAGCGATGCAGATCGACCCGGGCTTCTTCGCCGAGTTTGATCGCGGTCAGGCCGATGTCCATGTAGTACGGCAGGTTCTCGGCGCGCACTTGATAGAACACAGGGCGGGCGTGGTGGATGTCGCAGAGGTCGCGGAACTGCCAGATCATTTCCGCCCGTTGCTGGGTCGGGCCGATCGGGTCATACAAGGCCACCAGGCTGCGACCACGGCGGGCGTACATGAGGAACGCCTCGTCGTTGGGGTGAAACAGCAACGCCTTGTCACCGGTCAGTGCGAGGCCACCATCCGGTTGTGCGGAGGCCATCAGGATCTTTACCGCGCGGTCCAGCTCATCGGCCGTTGGCAGATGGATCACCGGGCGCGCAGTGCGCAGCAGCCAGGTCAGGGACACCACCACCAGCAGCACCGCGGCGCCGAGCAGCGAGCGCAAGCCACGCGGGGCATCGGCGTCGAGGGTGAATTGCCACCAGAGCTGATGACTGTACGGGACGTCCTGATAGGCGAACAGCAACAGCCAGATCGACGCACCGAGTACGCACAGGCTCGCCACCAGATACAGCGGCGAGAACGGCACCTCGGTCAGGCGGCTGGGGCGATAGAACGAGCTGCGGAAAACCCCCAGCAAGCTCGCAGTTAGCGTCAGCAAGCAGGCTTCTTCCCAATCGAAACCCTTGAGCAGAGAGAGCAGGGCTGCGACCAGCAACAAGATGGTGGTCAGCATCCAGGCGGCCGACAGTCGGCGGCGCAGCCCTTGAGCCAACAGCAAGCAAAGCACGCCGATCAGGCTGGCACCGAAGTGCGAGGCGTCGACCAGTCGATGCGGGATCAGAAAACCGATGTGCTCCAGGCGTGTGTCGATTTCCGGGGTGGCGCCGGAGAACAGCAGCACCACGCCGGACAGAAACACCAGCACTGCCAGAATCGGCGCGGCCAGACCGGACGCAACCCTTAAGGACTGACGCGATTGAAACAGGCGCTGCCCTTCGTTGATCAGCAGGAATACGCAGGCCACCAGCAACGGCAGCACCACGTAGATCAGGCGATAGAGCAGCAGGGCGGCAGCGAGTGGCGCAGCGCCGAGTGTGTTGGAGAAGGCGGCCAGCAGAATCGCTTCGAATACCCCGACGCCGCCGGGAACGTGACTGAGCACTCCGGCGGCCAGGGCCAGCAGGTACACCAGCAAGAATGCGCCGAAGGGTGGCGCTTCTGGCAGTAACAGATAGAGCACGGTTGCCGCGGCGGCAACGTCCAGGGCCGTGATGATCAGTTGCAGGAACGTCAGGCGTCGGCCCGGTAGGCGCAAGGTGCGGCGTCCGACCTTGACCAGCAGGTTGTCCGGGTAAGGTTGCTCTGGCAGGCGGCGGCGGTAAATCCCGATGGCCAGTACGCTAAAGAGCAGCAAAACGGCCACGGCGATGGCACCCAGCATTGTCTCGGACAGACCCAGGGCGGCAGAGGCGCCAGGCAGATTGCTGAGGGTGGCGAGCGCCGCCAGTGGGGGCAGGGCGCAGCCGAGCGAGAGGCTGGCGAACAGCGTCATGTGAGCGACTTCAGAAGCGCCCAGGCCATGGCGTGCATATAAACGGTAACGAACCGACCCCCCCGAGAGCATCGAGAGGCCGATGGCATTGCCGATGGCGAAGGCGGTGAACCCGCCGAGGGCCAGGATTCGTGGCGCCAGTGCCACGCCCGCGTAGCGGCTGGCCGACCATTCGTAGCCCAGCAGAATGATGAAGCCGACCACGGTCGCACCCAGCGCACCCAATAATGCCGGTTTCGGAACGTCGAGAATCGAGTCGTGCAGAGCGTACAGATCGAGTTCGCTCAGCAGGTGGCGACAGGCAATCAGCGCGATAGCGAACAACAGCAAAGTGACGGCCAGGCCGATGGGCTGACGGTATTTGCTGATTCGATCAAGCAAGCGCAGACGCTCGGCCTTGATCGGTTGTGTCACTGTGACGGTGTCTTGTGAATCAGACGAGTTGGCGCGCATCAATCACCTCTTGGATTGTGCGCGACAGGATGGGGGTATCCAGCCAAGTTACCAATCCCTGTAGAAAAAAATAATCACAAATATTAACGCCTCTCACCGGCTATCGGCGATGGTACGTCATCAGTCGTAGAGGGTTCTGTCTGTGGCTCAGCATAGTCTGGACTCAGAGCATGGGTGAACCCGAACGGCTCGCTACACAATGGCAGATCATTGTTGCGAAAGGACTTTTTCAACGGATACAAAAAAGGCCACTCTTTCGAGTAGCCTTTTTTGATGTTTGGTTGCGGGAGCCGGATTTGAACCGACGACCTTCGGGTTATGAGCCCGACGAGCTACCAGACTGCTCCATCCCGCGTCTGTGTGGCGGCATTCTACAGGCGAACGCTGGAGTGTCAACCGTTAATCCTGAATAGGGTCAAATAAGCGTAAATGAGCGGCGAACGGTCGTGGGGGAGACTTAAGTTTCGGAATCGGAACGATTTCTCATTCCGCGCCGTCAGCCGTTACCCGCTCGTATCCATGCTCAGATTTACAAAAGAGACGCGCACAAAAAAGGCCACTCTTTCGAGTAGCCTTTTTCGATGTTTGGTTGCGGGAGCCGGATTTGAACCGACGACCTTCGGGTTATGAGCCCGACGAGCTACCAGACTGCTCCATCCCGCGTCTGTGTGGCGGCATTCTACAGACGAACGCCGGAGTGTCTACCGTTAATCCTCAATAGGGTCAAATTAGCGTAAATGAGTGGCGAACGGTCATGGGGGAGGCTTAAGTTTCGGAATCAGAACGATTTTTCAATCCTGCAACGTCAGCCGTTGCCCGCTCTTGCTATCTCGCATTTACAAAAGAGACGCGCACAAAAAAGGCCACTCTTTCGAGTAGCCTTTCTTGATGTTTGGTTGCGGGAGCCGGATTTGAACCGACGACCTTCGGGTTATGAGCCCGACGAGCTACCAGACTGCTCCATCCCGCGTCTGTGTGTCGGCATTCTACAGAGGATCGGCAGGCTGTCAACCTTCAATCCAGAGAAAACCTCTTCCCGTTCAATCGCTTAGCTCAAAAATAGGGCTGAGTGATTGGCTGTAAGGTCGGTGTGGCAAGGCTTTCAGCTCTATCGGGTGAAGCTTTTCGATTAAGAAAATAAATTCATCGGCACTTTTCCTACAAGTTGAAAAGAACATTCAGAGTACTGGTGCTATATACAGGTGTCAGTGAGATACTGCCAATCTGACTCGCCAGTACGCCATTTCTTCACCATGAACACTGCTTTTATATGACGCAGCGAAAAATCATCCACGTCGATTGTGACTGCTTCTACGCCGCCATCGAGATGCGTGACGACCCGCGCCTGGCCGGGAAGCCTCTGGCAGTGGGCGGTTCTGCGGATCGACGTGGAGTGATCGCCACCTGCAATTATGAGGCGCGGGCTTATGGGGTGCGCTCGGCCATGTCTTCCGGACATGCCTTGAAGCTGTGCCCTGACCTGACCATCGTCAAGCCACGCATGGATGCCTATAGAGAAGCCTCTAAGGAAATTCATACAATCTTTCGCGATTACACCGACTTGATCGAGCCGCTTTCCCTGGATGAGGCCTACCTCGACGTGTCTGACAGCGCGCATTTCGGTGGCAGCGCCACGCGGATCGCCCAGGACATTCGCCGTCGCGTTTCTAATCAACTGCACATCACCGTTTCGGCGGGCGTTGCGCCGAACAAGTTTCTGGCCAAGATCGCCAGCGACTGGAAGAAGCCCAACGGCTTGTTCGTCATTACGCCGGATCAGGTCGAGGATTTTGTCAGTGGTTTGCCGGTGAGCAAGCTGCACGGCGTTGGCAAAGTGACCGCAGACAAATTAGGCAGGCTTGGCATCGTCGATTGCTCGCATCTGCGTGAATGGGACAAGTTGGCGCTTGTGCGCGAATTCGGCAGCTTCGGCGAGCGACTCTGGAGTCTGGCCCGTGGGATCGATGACCGATTGGTGCACAACGACAGTCGTCGGCAGTCAATCAGTGTCGAGAATACCTACGACGTGGACTTGCCGGATCTGGTGAGCTGCCTCGATAAATTACCCGAGTTACTGGAAACCCTGGCCGGCCGCATGGCGCGAATCGACAGCAGCTATCGACCGGGCAAGCCGTTCGTCAAAGTGAAATTCCATGACTTCACCCAGACCACTCTGGAGCAGGCCGGGGCAGGGCGGGATTTGGGGAGCTATCAGTTGTTGCTGACCCAGGCGTTCAATCGGGGCGGGAAGCCGGTGCGGTTGCTGGGGATCGGGGTGCGGCTGGAGGATTTGCGGGGCGGGTTTGAGCAGATGGAGTTGTTTGAACGGTAGTGGCAGGGTTTTGGTGCTGTTGTGAATGTCAGGCCGCTTTCGCGAGCAAGCCCGCTCCCACAGTTGACCGCGTTATTCAGACGAATGCGGTCAACTGTGGGAGCGGGCTTGCTCGCGAAAGCGGTTTGACGAAGCTTTTTGGCTTTTAGTTCGGTCCCGGATCCGCGACCAGTCGCCCGGCATCCTTGGTCAATGACTTGAGGAATTCGGTCTGCAACTCGGGATCGTTGCGCGTCAGTTCGATCAGGCTTTGTTCCAGCTCGGTGGCTTCCTCTTCCAGGCCCAGTTCCGACAAACGTTTGACCCGGTGTACCCACTGGCTCACTTCGTCGTCTTCGAGGTCGTCGTAAATCAGCCCGTGAGCTTCGAGCAGCTTACCGCGCAAGGAGCTACTGACCGCCAGGGACGAATTGGTGTGCACCTCGTCCTGAGCATCCTGGACACTGATCAGCAGCCGGCTCAGATGATTGATGTCGTGTTCGGCGAACGGGCTGTCCAGCAGGTTCACGCGCAATACACCGTTTTTGTCGGTGCTCATCTCGAACGTTTCCTTGCCGGCCTTGACCTCAACCGGACGCTCGCTCCATGGCAGGCTTGAGTATTCGGTGCGCTTGTCGAGCTGGACCTCGTCGATTCCCGCCAGGTTCTGTTGCGCGCGACCATGAGACTGCACGTTCATGAACGGGTTGAGCCCGGCGAAACCGTAGCTCAACCAGTCTTTCGTCACGCTGTCCGGCAGGTTGCCGAGGGCGAATACGTTGACCACGTTCGCACCGACACCGGCCACCACGGCCACCGCACCCAGCGGGATCTCGTAAGCCTCCCGCCAGGGTTGGTAAGGCGTGTAGCGGTCGTAGTGGCGTGTGACTTCGAATTCGGTGACTTCGAAAGTCTTCTGCTCCTGGATCTTCACCCGACGTTGCGGCAGCTCAAGCACCTTTGGCTCGCCGACATCGATCTGCAGGCTGTGATCGAGCAATTTACGCTCGACACGTTCCTCGTGCTCGCTGCGTTGTGACATGTGATTGGCACAGCCGCTGACCAGCAGGGTGCCGCACAGGGCGGCACCACCGAGGCCTAAGGTGTTTCGCTTGAACATGACTTCTCTATCTGGTGTCAGCGGCGGATACGGGACTGAAGGAAGGCCAGCACGTCTGCGACCGGCAGCGCTTGCGCTTCGGGCTCGGTGCGGCTCTTGTATTCAAGATTGCCTTCGGCGAGGCCGCGGTCACTGACCACGATCCGGTGAGGAATGCCGATCAGCTCCATGTCCGCGAACTTGATGCCCGGGCTGGTTTTCTTGTCGCGGTCGTCCAGCAGTACTTCGAAGCCGGCGGCCGTCAATTCTGCATACAGCTTGTCGGTGGCTTCGCGAACCTGTTCGGTTTCGTAGCGCAGCGGTACCAGAGCGATCTGGAACGGGGCCAGCGTGTCGCTCCAGATGATCCCGTTGGCGTCGTTGTTCTGCTCGATGGCTGCAGCCACCACGCGGGAAACGCCGATGCCGTAGCAACCCATTTCCAGGGTGACTGGCTTGCCATTCTCGCCCAGCACTTCGCACTTCATCGCTTTGCTGTACTTGTTGCCCAGCTGGAAGATGTGCCCGACTTCGATGCCGCGCTTGATTTCCAGGGTGCCCTTGCCATCCGGGCTCGGGTCGCCGGCGACCACGTTGCGCAGGTCGGCAACGGTCGGAACCGGCAGATCACGCTCCCAGTTCACGCCGAAGTAGTGTTTGTCGTCGATGTTGGCGCCGATGCCAAAGTCGCTCATCAATTCGACGGAACGGTCGATGATGATTGGCAGCGGCAGGTTCAGCGGGCCCAGGGAGCCGGCGCCGGCACCAATAGCGTCGCGCAGTTCGGCTTCGGAGGCCATGACCAGCGGGCTGGCAACGCCAGGCTGGTTGCCGGCCTTGATTTCGTTCAGCTCGTGGTCGCCACGGATGATCAGGGCAATCAGCTTGCCTTTCTCTTCAGCGTGAACCACCAGGGTCTTGATGGTCTTTTCAATCGGCAGGTTGAAGCCTTCGACCAGTTGCGCGATGGTCTTGGCGTTCGGCGTGTCGACCAGGCGCAGCTCTTCGGCAGGTGCGGCGCGGGAAGTTTCGCGTGGCACGGCTTCGGCTTTCTCGATGTTCGCCGCATAGTCGGAACCGTTGCTGAAGACGATATCGTCTTCGCCGGATTCGGCCAGTACGTGGAACTCGTGGGAGCCTGCACCACCGATCGAGCCGTTGTCGGCTTCAACCGGGCGGAATTTCAGGCCCAGGCGGGTAAACACATTGCAATACGCCTGGTGCATACGGTCGTAGGTGACCTGCAGCGATGGCTGGTCAGCGTGGAAGGAGTAGGCGTCCTTCATGATGAATTCGCGACCGCGCATCAAGCCGAAGCGTGGACGGATTTCGTCACGGAATTTGGTCTGGATCTGGTACAGGTTGATCGGCAGCTGTTTGTAGCTGCTCAACTCGTTGCGCATCAGGTCGGTGATGACTTCTTCGTGAGTCGGGCCGGCGCAGAAATCGCGACCATGGCGATCCTTGAAGCGCAACAATTCAGGGCCGTATTCTTCCCAGCGACCGGATTCCTGCCACAGCTCAGCCGGTTGGGTACTCGGCATCAACACTTCGAGAGAGCCCGCGGCGTTCATTTCTTCACGAACGATGGCTTCGACCTTGCGCATTACTCGCAAGCCCATCGGCAGCCAGGTGTACAGGCCCGAGGCGAGTTTGCGGATCATGCCGGCGCGCAGCATCAGCTGATGGCTGATCACGACCGCGTCGGAAGGCGTTTCTTTCTGTGTGGCGAGCAAAAATTGACTGGTGCGCATGGTTGGCCGTTGTCGGTTGCTGATGACGAGAAATGACTGAGCATTGTACGGGCGAGATCTGCTGGCGTACAGGCGTGCGGTCAGCGGGGTGTGGCGGGAGGGCGGGAATCCCCCCGCCCTCTGCGCTGCTTCCTGCTGAAGAACCTACGATTCTTCCGCGACCTGGGTCGGAACCGGTTCTGGTGTCGGCGTTGGCGTCGGGCCTTCGCGGCGGCTTTCCTGGAACCAGTGCAGTGCGATCAACAGCAGCGTCGGAACGCCCAGCAGGGCAGTGATCAGGAAGAAATTGTGATAACCGAATTTCTCCACCATGACCCCGGAGTAGCCGCCGATCAGGCGTGGCAGCAAAAGCATGATCGAGCTGAGCAGGGCGTATTGGGTCGCCGAGAACTTCAAGTTGGTCAGGCTCGACAGGTAGGCGACAAACGCCGAGGTCGCCAGGCCCGAACTGAAGTTATCCAGGGAAATGGTGAGGATCAGCATGTTCAGGTTGGCGCCCATGTCGGCGAGCATCAGGAACAGCAGGTTGGTGCCGGCTGATGCAATGCCGCCGATGAGCAGAATCGGCAAGATGCCGAAGCGCACAATCAGCAGGCCGCCCATGCCGGCGCCGACCAGGGTCATGATCAGGCCAAAGATCTTGCTGACGCTGGCAATCTGATCCTTGGTGAAGCCCTGGTCGATGTAGAACACGTTAGCCATCACGCCCATGACCGTATCGGACATCCGATAAGTGGCGATCAGCCCAAGCAGCAGGAACGCTTGCCAACGGTAGCGCAGAATAAAGTCGTTGATCGGCGTCAGCACCGGCGCCAGGCCGCGGCGGCCAATGGCCGACAGGCATATAGCGGTGAGGGTGGTGTAGAGGATCGCCCGCAGGAACGCGCGGTCTTCGAGCAGCAGGTCGAGCACGCTCACGCCTTCGAACAGCACGCTGGCGAAATCGGTGTTGTACAACTGAGTGAACATGGCCGGCACGGAAACCAGCAGCACGATCAGCACAAACACCGATGCCAGTTGATGCACAAAGCTGTAGCGCCCGGCCTGAAGCTGCGTGCGTAGCGGCACCGGCGGTTCGCGCATGAAAAAGGAGGTCAGCAGCGCTGGAACCATCAAGGCGCCGAACAGGATGTAGGTGCCGGCCCATGCCGAATGCTTATAGTTGAAACCGGTGGAGCCGAAGCCTTCAGCGAAGAACAGGGCGCCGGCGGTGGCCAGCAGCGCGGCGATCCGATAACCAGACATGTAACTGGCGGCGAGCGCGGCCTGGCGGGTGTCGTCGGCGATTTCCAGGCGATAGGCGTCGACCGCGATGTCTTGCGTCGCCGAGGCGAAAGCAACGACCACGGCAATGGCGATCAGCCAGGACAAATGCTTTTGCGGGTCGCAGAAACCCATCCCGATCAGGCCGAGAATGACCAGTGCCTGGGAGAGCACCAGCCAGGAACGTCGGCGACCGAGCTTGCCGAGCAATGGCAGGCGCCATTGGTCGAGCAGCGGTGACCAGACCCATTTAAAGGCGTAGGCCAGGCCTATCAGGCTTGCATAGCCAATGGTTTCGCGCGCTACGCCAGCTTCGCGCAGCCAGACCGAAAGTGTCGAAAACACCAGCATGTAGGGCAGGCCGGCGGCGAAACCAAGCAGCAGCAGTACAAGCGTCGAGGGGCTGGCATAGGCGGCGAGCGCGGCGCGCCAGGTTTTACGGGGCATGGGCTGGAGTCTGCCTCAAGAAATACGGAAACAAAGCGCGCACTCTAACCGCTGTGCTCTACCGGGCGCCAGCCATGGCGCTGAATATCAACACGATTGTTCAGGATACTGATGCCCTCCATGCGCAAACGCGCGCGTTGTTCATCCCCCGAAGGGCTGCCTGCAGGCAGGCTGATACGCCCGCCGGCGCCGAGCACGCGGTGCCAGGGTAATTTGCTGTCGCCCGGCAGTTGGCTCAGTGTCCGCCCGACGAAGCGGGCGGCGCGACCCAGTCCCGCCAACTCGGCGAGCTGACCGTAACTCACGACTTTGCCCTCTGGGACCTGCGCCAGAGTCAGGTACAGCGCCGTGCGTCGGATTTGCGCCGGACTATCGGTTTCAGTGCTGGAGTCGGTCACGTCGGCAGTTCCTGAAAAAAAGTTCGCATTACCGTCTGTAGAGTAAATCCTGGATCAGCTATTGAGAAATGAACTCAATAGAAATAGTCGGGTCAGTCCTTGCTAGGGTCTTATTCGTATGGGTAATGCCGACTTTTTTTCGCAAACTTGAGCCTGTATTTGCTTATGTTGTCCAGATCCCTGCTGTGCCTTGCTGTCGTCAGTGCCTCCACGCCCTTGCTCGCCGATACCGTCTGGTTGAAGAACGGTGACAAGCTGAGCGGCAAGATCACCGTTTTCGATGGCGGCAAGCTGTTGATCCAGACCGAATACGCCGGTGCCGTCCCGATCGACTGGAAGCAGGTCAAAACCCTGGAAAGCGATCAGCAGTTGCTGGTCAAGCAGGACGCCTACACCGGTGAAAAGGCCAAGGCGCTGCATGCGGCAGAAGACGGCAAGGTCACCCTGGCCAACGGCGACGCTCCCAAGACTGTGGAGCTGGCCAGCATTCAGCAGATTCTCAAGCCAAAGCCTGTCATCGAGGATTTGGTGTGGAAGGGTAATGTCGATGCAGCGCTGGATTATCAGCGGGCCGAAAAAGACACCGACGATTACGATATCGACTTCAAGACCACTGCGCGTCATGGCAGATGGCGACACACCGCAGAAGGCGAGTACAACCGCGAATTTCAGGATGATGTGGTCACTACCGACAACTGGCGGGGCGAATACTCGCTCGACCGCTTCCTGACCGAGAAGTGGTTCTGGCAGGGCCGCGCAGTCTATAAACGCGACAAGGTCGAAGAACTCTCTCGTCAGCGCACCGTCGGTACCGGCCCCGGTTACCAATTCTGGGACGACGAGCTGGGCGCGTTCTCGCTGGGGTCGCTGGTCAACCGCACGGACTATGAGTTCGCTGACGGCAGCAAGGAAAACTTCTATTCCGTGGCAATGAAGTGGGATTACAACCGCTACCTGATCGGCAAGAAGGTGGAATTCTTCACCAATGGCGAAGTGGGCAAGCCGTTGTCGGGCGTAGCGGATTACGCGCTCGATGCTGAAATGGGCTTGCGCTACAAAGTGACCGAATGGGCATCGCTTAACCTGAAGGCCGAACGAGACATCATCAGCGGCACCGATGAGGCTGATCTGGACAAGACTCGGTACACCGCCGGGTTTGGTGTGGCCTGGTAAGACGCAAAAAATCGCAGCCATGGGCTGCGATTTTTTTTGCCTGCAAAACAGACAGGCACAAAAAAGCCCCGCTTTTGAGGGCGGGGCTTTTTACTAAAGCAAGTACAAGTTAGATAACTTGAACTTCTTCAGCTTGCATGCCTTTCTGACCGCGGGTAGCGATGAAAGAAACCTGTTGGCCTTCTTTCAGGCTTTTGAAGCCGTCGGATTGGATAGCTTTGAAGTGAACGAACAGGTCGTCACCGGATTGTGGAGTGATGAAGCCGAAGCCTTTTTCATCGTTGAACCACTTAACGGTACCAGTTTGGCGATTAGACATGGTGTAACTCCTTGAACAAAGATAACTGCGACTCAGGAAGAACCCTGGCCGAGACTGAGTGCAAAGAGCAGGAAAAATTCTTGTAGATGGTTGGATCGAAATTCAACATATCGTGTAGAGATTCTCAGTGACACAAGCAGCACAGTGGCGCCACCTTAACCCTTTTTCAGGAACGTGCCAATGCTTGCGGTGAAGGTTTCTCTGTTTTCATGACTGACGGTCCGCTGGTTTTCCCCCAAGGGCCGGAAATTACGGGGGATCGCCAAGATTTGTGACCCGGACTTTGAACCCGAAGCGCGCGCCCGGTAAGATGCCGGACAGATTTTTTCCACCTCGCTATTCAGGACACCCGCCATGAGCATCAAATCGGACAAGTGGATTCGCCGCATGGCGCAAGAGCACGGCATGATCGAGCCCTTCGTAGAGCGCCAGGTGCGCGGCAGCGACGATAGCCGTGTGATCTCCTACGGCGTGTCGAGCTATGGCTACGATGTGCGTTGCACAAATCATTTCAAGGTGTTCACCAACATCAATTCGGCAATCGTCGACCCGAAAAACTTCGATGCCGGCAGCTTCGTCGATATCCACAGCGACGTGTGCATCATTCCACCGAACTCCTTCGCCCTGGCCAGCACCGTCGAATATTTCCGCATTCCGCGTAATGTATTGACCATTTGCTTGGGTAAAAGCACCTATGCGCGCTGCGGTATTATCGTCAACGTCACGCCGCTTGAGCCTGAGTGGGAGGGTCATGTGACCCTGGAGTTCTCCAACACCACCAATCTGCCGGCGAAAATCTACGCGAACGAAGGCGTGGCACAGATGCTGTTCCTTGAATCCGACGAAGAGTGCGAAGTGTCCTACAAGGACCGTGGCGGCAAATATCAGGGCCAGCGCGGCGTCACCCTGCCACGCACCTGATCCGTTCGTCCGGGAAGTCGTGGGAATTCTTGAGCGGGTAGACACTCTATTGGGTGTACTGCCCGGTTCGCGCAACGCGGACGGGCCATCGCTCAGGAGTGCCCTATGAAGATCGATCCGCGAATAAGTGCCGAACTGGCAAGGCTTGAGCCCAATCAGGTTGGCGTTTTGGCCTGGTCCTTGTTGGCACATCCACCTATCAACATGGCAGGGGGCATCCCTGGTCAGCCTGATCCCGATACCCCCAACGAACAACCTACCGAGCCCGGTGAGCCTACCTTGCCGGATGAGCCGCCTCCCGCGCCTGTAGCCTGATCCCAAAACGCGTGTAGGAGCAAAGCTTGCTCGCGATGAATGCGACGCGGTCCATTAACGACCGAGTTATCGTTCATCGCGAGCAAGCTTTGCTCCTACGGGTGGTGGGTTACTTGAGGTTGCCGCTCAGGAACTGCTTCAGCCGCTCACTCTTCGGATTGCCCAACACGTCTTCCGGTGCACCTTCTTCCTCCACCAATCCCTGGTGCAGGAACAACACCTGATTCGAGACCTTACGGGCGAAGCTCATTTCGTGGGTCACCATGATCATGGTTCGGCCTTCCTCGGCCAGACCCTGAATCACCCTGAGCACCTCACCCACCAGTTCGGGATCGAGGGCCGAGGTGGGTTCGTCGAACAGCATCACTTCTGGCTCCATGGCGAGTGCCCGGGCAATCGCTACGCGTTGCTGTTGACCACCGGAAAGAAACGCCGGGTATTGATCCGCTACGCGCGAGGCCAGGCCGACCTTGTCGAGATAGCGTCGGGCACGGTCTTCGGCTTCCTGCTTGCTGCACCCCAGCACCCGACGCGGGGCCATGGTGATGTTTTCCAGCACCGTCATGTGGCTCCACAGGTTGAAGTGTTGGAACACCATGGCCAGGCGGGTGCGGATCCGTTGCAGTTCATTGGCATCGGCCACGTGCATGCCGTGGCGATCCTTGATCATGCGGATATTCTTGCCGTCCAGGCTCATGGCGCCGTCGTTGGGCTGTTCGAGAAAGTTGATGCAACGCAGGAAGGTACTTTTGCCCGAGCCGCTGGCGCCGATCAGGCTGATGACGTCGCCGGTGTTGGCCTTGAGCGAAACGCCTTTGAGTACTTGATGTTCGCCATAGCTTTTATGCAGGCCTTCAATGGTCAGTTTGTACATGGGGCATGCATCCTCAAGGCGAAAGTAGGTAGCCGCTGCGATAGGCTTCGGTGCCCGCAATGTGGGCGATCACCATGCCGGCAGTGGCCATGCGCCGTAGCGAGCGGGCGTACATCAACCCGGCGACGGTGCAATGAACGGGGGTGACGCGGTCAAGGATCGGGTCGATGATTTCAGCAATCAGTTGCCCGGCTTCGAGGTATTCCCCTGGTAGCGCGATAAACACCAGCAGCCCGCCGACCGGTGTCGCTACCGGTTCAACACCGGCCAGTGGCGTAGCCGGGTAGGGCAGTTCAGGCAGCGACGCGGGTTCGCCGGCAATGGCGCCGAAGTGAGTCAGGTAATTGATCAGCGCCTGGCAATCAAGGCTGGCCAGCGGGTGATTGACGTCACCCTGGCCGCGCAATTCGACGGTGACCGAAAAACTGCCCAGCGGAATATCAAAGTGTTCGCCGAAGCGTTCCTTCAACTGCCACCAGAGCAGGGTGAAGCATTCATCGAACGACTGACCGCCGGAGTCGGTCGCCAGCAGGCTGGCTTCGGCACCGATGTACCGCGCCAGCGGCTCGACCTGCGGCCAGGCCTCGGGCGTGGTGTAAAGGTGGGTGACCGCTTCGAAATCGCAATGCAGGTCCAGCACCATGTCGGCATCGCAGGCCAGTCGTTGCAGAGCCAGGCGCTGGGATTGCAGTTGCGTGCTGGCCGTCTGTTGGGCGAGGGCATTGCGCAGGCTGCTGCGAATCAGTTCGAGGTTGTGCTGCGGATCGTCGCCGAGCAGGCCTTCGATCTCGTTGCCAACGGCTTCGCTCAAGTCGACGAACCAGCGATTGAAGTTCTGCCCGCTTTCGAGGTCGTAACGGCCCAGCGGCACATCCATCAGCACTTGTTCGAGGCCTGCGGGGTTGGCCACCGGCACCAGCACGATTTCGCTGCGCAAACGGCCGGCGGCTTCGAGTTCCGCCAGACGTTGCTTGAGGTGCCAGGCAACCAGCATGCCGGGCATTTCGTCGGCATGCAGGGATGACTGGATGTAAATCTTGCCTTTGGCCGATGAGGGGCCGAAGTGAAAGCTGTGAATCTGTCGCGCGGTCCCCGGCAGCGGGGCCAGCAGGTCATGAATCTGGTGGCGCATGTCTCTTTATCCCTAAAGCGGGTCCTAGTGGGTCGGCCCGAGGAAGGCCAGCCATCGGCGTTCGGCGAGGCGGAACAGGCCGACCAGCGCAAAGGTAACGGTCAGGTAGATCAGCGCGGCGATGCCGAACGACTGGAAGGTCAGGAAGGTCGCCGAGTTGGCGTCCCGCGCGACTTTCAAGATGTCCGGGATGGTCGCGGTGAAGGCCACGGTGGTTGAGTGCAGCATCAAAATCACTTCGTTGCTGTAATAAGGCAACGAACGACGCAGGGCCGAAGGCATGATCACGTAGGCATAAAGCTTCCAGCCTGTCAGACCGTAAGCCTTGGCCGCTTCGACTTCACCATGCGCCATGCTGCGAATCGCCCCGGCGAAAATCTCCGTGGTGTAGGCGCAGGTGTTCAGGGCGAAGGCCAGGATCGTGCAGTTCATCGCATCGCGAAAGAACGCATCCAGCACCGGTTGGGCGCGCACGGCGGCCAGGCTGTAGATGCCGGTGTAGCAAATCAGCAGCTGGATATACAACGGCGTACCGCGGAACAGGTAGGTGTAGAACTGCACCGGCCAGCGGACGTAGAAGTGTGGTGAAACCCGGGCGATGGACAGCGGAATCGACACCAGGAAGCCGATGAAGATCGACGCGCTGAGCAGCCACAGGGTCATGGCCAGGCCGGTGATGTTGTTGCCGTCGCTATAAAGGAAGGGTTTCCAGTATTCCTGCAGGAGTTCGATCATCGTACGGCCTCCCGGGAACCGGCGGCGTAACGACGTTCGAGCCAGCGCAGCACGAAGTTGGAGGCGCTGGTGATCAGCAGGTAAATCAGCGCTGCAAGCACCAGGAAGTAGAACAGTTGATAAGTGCTTTTGCCGGCATCCTGCGCAGCCTTGACCAGGTCGGCGAGGCCGATGATCGAGACCAGTGCGGTGGCCTTGAGCATCACCATCCAGTTGTTACCGATACCCGGCAGGGCAAAACGCATCATCTGCGGGAACACTACGATCCAGAAACGCTGGCCGCGCTTGAGGCCATACGCGGTTGCCGCTTCGACCTGGCCCCGTGGGACCGCGAGAATCGCGCCACGAAAGGTTTCGGTGAAGTACGCGCCATAAATAAAGCCCAGGGTGATGACCCCGGCGCTGAACGGGTTGATCTCGATGTATTCCCATTCCATGAAGTCGGTAAACGACGTCAGCCAGGTTTGCAGGCTGTAGAAGATCAACAGCATCAGCACCAGGTCCGGCACACCGCGAATCAGCGTGGTGTAGACCTGCGCCGGTACGCGCACCAGTTTGACTTTTGACAGTTTTGCACTGGCGCCGAGCAGGCCGAGCAACACGGCTACCAGCAGCGACAACGCCGATAATTTGATGGTCATCCAGGTGCCTTCCATCAGCAACGGACCGAAGCCCTTGAGGCTGAAGGCGGAGAGCCCCAGGTTTTGTAAGAGGTTTTCGAACATAAATCAGCAACCTGATCGGATGAAAAAAGCGCCCATCGCGAGATGGGCGCCGGGCATTATTTGCCGCTGTACAGATTCAGATCGCCAAAGTGTTTCTTCTGAATGGTGGCGTAGGTGCCGTCGTCGTGTAACGCTTTGATACCTTTATCAAGAAGTGCCTTGAGGTCTTTGTTACCTTTCGAGATACCGACAGCTGTTTTGGCTGGCAGCAATTCGTTGTCGACCGGCTTGCTGACTTCGTAATTGGCACCTTGTGGCGACTTCAAAAAGCCCAGTTCGGCCTGCAGCATGTCCTGGATGCCGGCGTCGAGACGACCGGAAGTCAGGTCGGAATACACCTGATCCTGGTTGGCGTAGGCCTGGGTTTTCACGCCCGCCTTGTCCAGAACGGCTTTGGCATAGGCTTCCTGGATGGTGCCTTGTTCGTAGCCGACGGTTTTGCCCTTGAGCGAAGCGACGTCTGCGGTTATGCCAGAACCTTTCTTGGACACGTAAGCGGTTGGGCCGGAGAACAGCTCGCTGGAGAAATCGATGACTTTTTCGCGGGCCGGGGTGACGGTCATCGAAGAGATCACGCCGTCGAATTTATTGGCTTTCAGGCCCGGAATCATGCCGTCGAAATCGCTTTCGACCCATTTGCACTTGACCTTCAGCTCGGCGCAGATCGCGTTGCCCAGATCGATGTCGAAGCCTACCAGGCTACCGTCAGCCGCTTTTGACTCAAACGGCGCGTAGGAAGGATCAACGCCAAAACGCAATTCCTTGTATTCCTTGGCCAGCGCGGAACCGGCTGCCATGCACAACGCCAGTGCAGAAAGGGTCAGCAATGCTTTTTTCATTATTCAATCCCTAAAAACCAATATGAGCGCTTGTGGCGCAGAATTATTGTTACTGGAAAGCGTAAGACCCTATGAAAGTAGCAATTTCCGAACCAGAGTCCCGAACAAGTGTTTTAAAAGGTGATTCAAGAAATGGCAAGGAGGGATTTGTGCACGAAAACGGGCGTTGAAAATTTGATGCACCAATATAGATCGGATCACCACAAAACCCTGTGGGAGCGAGCCTGCTCGCGATGAGGGGTGTCAGTCGAAAAATTGTTACCTGATACACCGCTATCGCGAGCAGGCTCGCTCCCACAGGGAATCGGATTAACCGAGTAAATCCTGCAACGTTCCCAAATTGTCAGCTTCCTCAACCGACTTATCCTGCCGCCAGCGCAGCATCCTCGGAAACCGCACTGCAATCCCGCTCTTGTGTCGCCTGGACAGGGCGATGCCCTCAAATCCCAGTTCAAACACCAGACTCGGGGTGACACTGCTCACTGGCCCGAATTTCTCTACGGTGGTCTTGCGCACGATGATGTCGACCTGGCGCATTTCTTCGTCGGTCAGCCCTGAATAGGCTTTGGCGAACGGTACCAGTGCGCGTTTGCTCGCGTCAGGCGTTCCGTCCCACACGGCGAAGGTGTAATCGCTGTAGAGACTGGCGCGGCGACCATGGCCGCGTTGCGCATAAATCAGCACCGCATCGACGCTGAACGGGTCGACTTTCCATTTCCACCAGACGCCCATGTCCTTGGTCCGCCCGACGCCATAAAGCGCATCCCGGGCCTTGAGCATCATGCCTTCGACACCGAGCTTGCGGGAGGCTTGCCGTTGTCGGGCGAGGTCGAACCAGTCTTCGCCAGTGAGTACCGGTGAGGCGAGTAACACCGGGTTGTTGCCGCTGGCGACGACATGCTCCAGTTGAGTGCGACGCTCGGACTGAGGCTGGTTGCGCCAGTCTTCACCCTGCCATTCCAGCAGGTCGTAGGCGAGGATCACCACCGGCACTTCTTCGAGGATTTTTTTGTCCAGGGTTTTACGACCGATCCGCTGTTGCAGCAGCGCGAATGGCTTTACTGCAGGTGCAGCCGGGGAATGAGGGTTGAAGGCGTCCTCGGTGGTGGGTTGTCCGGTTTTCCAGGCGACGATTTCACCGTCGATCACCGTACCGTCGGGCAAGCAGTGAACCAGGCTATCGAGTTCGGGGAAGCGCTCGGTGACCAGTTCTTCACCTCGCGACCAGATCCACAGTCGCCCGTCGCGTTTGACCACCTGGGCGCGAATGCCATCCCACTTCCATTCCACTTGCCAATGGCTGGCCGGGCCGAGCAGGGCTTCGAATTGTTCAACGGGTTGAGATAACGCGTGAGCGAGGAAAAACGGGTAGGGCTGACCGCCACGTTGGGCATGTTCGTCAGCCGATTCGGCGGCGATCAACTTCAAATAACCGCACGCGTTCGGGCGGTTGGACAGGTCGGTGTAACCCACCAGACGCTGGGCGACGCGTTTGCTGTCGAGCCCGGCCATGGCCGCCAGGGCGCGGGTCACCAGCAACTTGGAAACGCCAACACGGAAACTGCCGGTGATCAGTTTGATGCAGAGCATCAGGCTCTGGCGGTCCAGTTGCGACCACAGGGCAGGCAGTCGCTCGGCGAGGACTTGCGGGGTTTCACCGCGCAGCGGCAGCAGTTTGCGTTCAATCCAGACCGCTAATCCATCGTTGGAACTGTGAAGCGCTTCGGGCAGCACCAGCGAAATGGTTTCCGCCAAATCGCCGACCGCCTGATAACTCTCTTCGAACAGCCACGGCGCGAGGCTGGAGATCTCAACCGCCAACTCTCGCAGGATGCGCACGGGCACCAGTTGCCGAGGTCGCCCGCCGGACAAAAAATAAACAGCCCATGCGGCATCTTCCGGCGCTGCCTCGGCGAAGTAGTGTTGCATCGCCACCAGTTTGGCGTTGCTCGACGTCGTGGCATCGAGTTCGGCATACAAATCGGCGAACGCCTTCATGGCAGCACCTCGGCGCTCTTGGGTTCGACGGCTGCGTTTTCTTCCTCATCGTCGCCGTATTCGGTGCTGAAACTCATGGCATCGAGACCCTGTTCGCGCAGATGGCGCACCAGTACCCCGACCGAGCCGTGGGTCACTATCACCCGCTCAGCACCGGTCTGTTCGATGGCCCAGAGCAGGCCCGGCCAGTCGGCGTGGTCAGACAGTACAAAGCCACGATCCACGCCACGTCGCCGCCGTGTGCCACGCAAACGCATCCAGCCGCTGGCGAAACCATCGCTGTATTCGCCGAAGCGCCGCATCCAGGTGCTGCCGCCAGCCGAAGGCGGGGCGAGGACCAGCGCCTTGCGCATCATGGGGTCGCTTTTTTGTACTTCGCCGGCATAGATCGTGGGCGGTAAATAAATACCACCTGCGCGGTAAACCTGATTGAGCGGTTCCACGGCGCCATGCACCAGAATGGGGCCGAGGCTGGCGTCAATGCCGTGGAGAATTCGCTGCGCCTTGCCGAAGGCGTAGCAGAACAACACGCTGGTTTTGTCGGTGGCGGCGTTGGCTTGCCACCACTGATTGATCTCGGCAAAGACATGCGCCTGGGGTTGCCAGCGATAAATAGGCAGACCGAAGGTCGATTCAGTGATGAAGGTATCGCAGCGCACGGGTTCGAACGGCGCACAGGTGCCGTCGGGTTCGATTTTGTAGTCGCCCGAGGCGACCCAGACTTCGCCGCGATATTCCAGGCGCACCTGTGCTGAGCCGAGGACATGCCCGGCGGGGTGAAAACTCAGGGTGACGCCATTGTGGGTCAGGGGTTGACCGTAGGGCAGGGTTTGCAGGTTGATGTCTTGACCCAGTCGCGCACGCAAAATCCCTTCGCCGGGAGCGGCCGCCAGATAATGCCGGTTGCCGATGCGGGCATGGTCGCCGTGAGCGTGGGTGATGACTGAGCGTTCGACCGGCAGCCACGGGTCGATGTAGAAATCCCCGGCCGGGCAGTACAAACCTTCAGGACGCGCGATAACAAGATCCATGTTGTTACCAAAATCGAGGGACTTGTTTGCTATGAGGTTTGCGCGAGACGAGAAGTTCTATTTATTTTTCGGGGGATTAAAGATCGTTCCCACGCTCTGCGTGGTAACGCCTCAAGGGACGCTCGGCGTCCAGTGACGCGGAGCGTCACGGGCTGCATTCCCACGCAGAGCGTGGGAACGATCAGGTGGCGGCGGGGTTACTTGCCAGGTGTCAGAGTCAACTTCTTGTTGCCATACACCTTGTCAAAGTTCTGCGGCTGCATCGGCAAACTCATGTATTGCCCCTTCAGCCACGGATCAATGCTGTCGAGGTAGTTCGGACTCGCCGGATTACCGGATTGCCCCGTACCGTTTTGCCCCATCAGCGGTTCCGCCTGGCCGAAGTCGACGATAAAGCGCATGGCTGGCGCCAGGGTGGTGTTGAAATCCTGACCCCAGGCGAATGCTGCGGTATTCAGCGTGGTGTGGTCGCCACCGGCCGCCAGTGGACCGCGCACCGTCTGGCCGCTGGCGTTTTTCCACTCGTAGCGGTGCAGTTTGCCCCATTGCCAGGCTTTGTGATCGCCACCCAACTGGCTGTCGCCCGCGCTGATCGCTGCCGCCAGACTGCGGGCGAGGATCGCCGGTTTATCTTCTTTCTGCGGCGTGCGAGCGTCATCCCAGAACGGACTGTCCTCACGCCCCAACAGATGATCAGTCTGGGCCGCATAGGACAACTTGCCGTTGGCGATAAAGGCTTTCCACGCCGGGCTGCTTTCCGGGCCCAGTTCGTCGAGGAAGATTTGCTGGGTGCTTTGCTGCAGGAACAACTCGTAAATAGCGGCATCGGCGGAGGTCGGGCTGAGTTTGCCGTCGAAGGCCATCAGGCGGGTATACGCCTCGCGAGCCTTGCCACGATCCGCCTCAGGCAACGCTTCAATGGCCTGCTTGAGTGGCTTGGCCATGCCCGGTGCTTCGAACATCTTCTTCAGCTTGGCTGCGAAAGTGGTGGTCTGGTCGTATTGCATGGCGATCAGGCTGCGCGTGTCGTGTTTGCCCACGCCTGCCAGTTCGGCCAGGCGTTCACCACGCTCCGGTGCCGACCAGGAATTGGACAACTGCATGCCGTAGCCATGCGCAATGACTCGCTGGTTGGCGGTGCCGAGCCAGCCTTGGGCTGGATCCTGGTCATAGGGGTGGAGCATCGGGTCGGCATAACCATCCCAATCGTAACGACCTTCCCAGCCCGGCGACGGCAGCAGGCCTTCGCCTTCGCGACGGTTCGGGAAGCGACCGGTGACTTGCCAGCCGATGTTGCTGGCGTCGGCAAATACCAGGTTCAGCGCGATGGCGCGGATTTCGCGGCTGGCGTCCGAGGCTTTCTCGACGGTCTGGGCGCGGGACAGGTCGAAAAACGCGTCCAGGCTCTTGTCATCGGTGAAGTTCGGCGTCTGCAAGGCCAGGCCGAAACCATTAGCCAGCGTCGTGCCTTGGGCACTGTTGAGCAGCGGGCCATGGCGGGTTTCGTACACCACTTCGCGAATAGGCCGCTGGCCTTTGACGAAGTAAGTTTCGTTGCGCACGATCGCCGGCTGCCATTTGCCACCCACCTCGTAGGAAAGACCATTGCCCTGGCGTTTGATTTTTTCCAGGAACAGGTCCTGGTTGTCGCCCATGACGGCGGTCATGCTCCAGGCCACTTTGCCGTTGAAACCGCCGAGTACCATCGGCAAACCGGCAATCGTCACACCAGAAGCCTGGTACTTCGGCGTGCGAATCTGCACGTAGCTGAACAACGATGGCACGCCCTGTGGGCCATGGCTGTCGCTGGCCAACAGGCTTTTGCCGCTGCGGCTGCGTTGCGGGCCGATCGCCCAGTTGTTCGACGAGGTGGCGCCCAGCAGATTTAGGTCGGACAGTTGGCTCGTGGCTTTGCTGATCTCGGCCAGGCCCGGGACTTGCCCGTTGAGCTTGATGCCCTGAAGTTTTTCAGCTTCGGCCAGCGGCAGTTTTTCATCGGGAGCGGATGGGGTCAGCCACGGGAGTTTGTCGGTGCTGACGGTCTGGGCCAGCATCAGCGAGGCAATCTCTTCCGGCAGGTTGGCCGATTGGCTGAAGTTCAGCAGGCAGAAAATCAGCGCCGAGTCTTCCGGCTTCCAGTATTCAGGTTTGTAGCCGGTGGCCGCGAGGTCTGCCGGCAGTTTGTCGCGATAGCGGAACAGGTAGGCGTTGACGCCGCGGGCATAGACTTCGAAGAAGCGTTTGAGGCGCGGCGAAGATGCCTTGTACAGCTCGTCGGCGCTTTTCTTCAGATTGACGGCGCGCATATATCGGTCAGCGTCGAGCAGGTCCGAACCGGACATCTCTGACAAACGGCCCTGAGCCAACAGGCGCAGGGTGACCATTTGCGTGATGCGGTCGGTGGCGTGGACGTAACCCAGGGTGAACAGCGCGTCGTGGAAGGTGTTGCTTTCGATCAACGGCATGCCCATGGCATTGCGGCGTACCGAAACGTTCTGCGCCAAGCCCTTGAGCGGCTGCACGCCGGTGGTCGGCGGGAGGGTGTCCTGGGTGTTCCAGGTCTGACAACCGGTCAGGCTCAAAACACCGGCCACTGCTGCGGCAACGCCGAACCGGGGAAGAAAATGTGTAAGGGCTGGCGAGGCCATGGCAAAGCTCCTGCGGGGGGGTAGCGTCATTAAAGGCGCTACGTTAGTGAGCAGGAGGTGCCCGCGCAAGCGGCGGCGGGGTTATTTCTTCGGTGATCGTTCCCACGCTCTGCGTGGGAATGCAGCCCGTGACGCTCCGCGTCACATCTAGAGCCGAACGCAGAGCGTCCGTTGAGGCATTCCCACGCAGAGCGTGGGAACGATCTTCAATGAAGGTCAGGGTTTTGGCGGGTTGATTTTGGCCACCAGCGCATACGCCTTCACCGTCGCCGGACGGCTCTGGATGTGGTTGTACCAGCGCAGCACGTTGGGGAAGTCTTCCAGGTTCTGACTCTGCCACTTGTGGGAAACGATCCACGGGTAGATCGCCATGTCGGCAATGCTGTATTCGCTGCCGGCGACGAAGTCTTTATCGGCCAGCTGCTTGTCGAGTACCCCGTAGAGGCGGGCGGTTTCGTCGATGTAGCGCTTGATTGCGTAGGGGATTTTCTCCGGCGCGAATTGGCTGAAGTGATGATTCTGCCCAGCCATCGGCCCCAGGCCGCCCATCTGCCAGAACAACCATTGCAACGCTTGTTGGCGACCGCGCAGGTCTTTGGGCAAAAACTTGCCGGTTTTCTCTGCCAGGTACAACAAAATCGCCCCGGACTCGAACAGTGCCAACGGCTCACCGCCATCGGCCGGTTCGGGATCGACGATGGCCGGAATTTTGTTGTTCGGGGAGATTTTCAGGAAATCGGGTTTGAACTGGTCGTTCTGGCTGATGTTGATCGGGTGCACGTTGTAGGGCAGGCCGGCTTCTTCCAGGAATATCGAGATTTTGTGGCCGTTGGGGGTGGTCCAGTAATACAGGTCGATCATGGAGTACTCCAAATCAAAAGATGTCGTTACTTGCGGACAGCAAACGCCGGCATCAGGTCGTCCTGTTTGCGTTCGATAGCTTGCCTGTAGGAACAGGTGATGCTGAAGTGCGGGAAATTCAATGACCCCGCATGAGAAAAACCGGCATGGAGCTCAAAACAAACGCGGCGCTGATCATCATCGATCAACAAAAAGGCATCCTGCATCCCAAACTCGGTCGCCGAAATAATCTTCAGGCCGAGCAGCGAATCCTCGATTTGCTAGGGCATTGGCGTCGAACCGGGCGACCGGTGATTCATGTGCAGCACTTGTCCCGGTCGCCGGAATCGGTGTTCTGGCCGGAGCAGTCGGGGGTGGAATTTCAGGAACGGTTTCAGCCACAGACCGGTGAGCAGCTTGTTCAAAAGCAGGTGCCGGATGCGTTTTGTGCAACGGGGCTTGAGAAAAGTTTGCGAGCGGCGGGGATCGATCAGTTGGTCATTGTCGGCGTAGCGACCAACAACTCAGTGGAATCCACGGCGCGAACGGCCGGGAATCTGGGGTTTGAAACGTGGGTCGTGGAGGATGCGTGTTTTACCTTCGACAAGGCTGACTACTTTGGTAAAGCCCATACAGCCGAGGAAGTGCATGCGATGTCGTTGGGGAATTTGCACGGAGAATATGCGACGGTCGTGAGCACCACACAGATTTTGCAGCCTGGCTGAAATCCCTGTAGGAGCGAGCCTGCTCGCGAAAGCGGTGTAACTGACACATTGATGGTGGATGTGCCGCAGTCATCGCGAGCAGGCTCGCTCCCACATTGGAATTCGGGTGTTCACATAGTTTGTGTTCAATGCAAAACCCTGTGGGAGCGGGCTTGCTCGCAAAGGCGATTCAACAGGCGAAGAAGTTCTTCGCCCGAAGCATCAAGCGCCGTGGCACTTCTTGAATTTCTTGCCGTTGCCGCAGGGGCAAGGGTCATTGCGGCCGACGTCTTTCAGGGCGTTGCGCACCGGTTCCTGGTGGGCGTGGCCGCAGTTCGGGCCGTGGACATGGCCATGGTCGTGATCATGGTGGTCGTGATGGTCATGATCGTGGTTGCAGTCAGGGCCATGGACATGGGGTTGCTGGGTCATCGGTTTTGCTCCGGAATTAAATCGGCGGGGATTATCACGCCATTGCGCGCCAGGTGCACGTAGTGCGCGATGAATAAACCGGTTTCCAGTTCACCTTCCAGACGATAGGGAATGGGCTGGTCGGGTTTTTTCAGCAGTTTCACCAGATCCCGCACCTTGGGCCACAGGTTGGTGCGGATCGGCACTTTAAAGTAGGTACTGTGTTTGGGGCCGACCGTAAACCAATGTTCGTGCTCGCCTTCGGTCAGCAACATGTCGCCCAAGTGAATGCGGTACTCGATGCCTCGCACCGTCAGGTCACTGTCGTTGGGGTTGTCGACGCGAAAGTGCAGCAAGAATTTTTGCTGCATCAATTTGGCCTGGACCACTTCGACCTTGACCAGATGCACCTGCGGTTCCGGTTCATCATCGCTGAACCAGGACACACAACCGCCAAGCCCCAGAAAAAGGAACAAGGTGAGCATCTGTAAGACGCGCCGCTGACTGAGCATGGAGTGACTCCCTTTGATGCCCAGTCTAGTCTCTTGCGATTACCTCAACTGCTGAAATAACCCGCACAACACTTCTTGAACTTTTGTCCGCTGGCGCAAGGGCACGCATCATTGCGCCCGGCCTTGAGTTGTACGGTGGGGTCGATGAAGTACCAGTGGCCGGCGTTCTGCACGAACGACGAGCGTTCGCGGTGGCTGTGTTCACCGCTGCCGTCGTGCCAGCGCGCGGTAAATGTCACGAAGGCATGTTCCGGCTGACCGCCCAAGACCTCGGAGCTTTCTAGTTCAAGGCCCAGCCAGGTGCTTTGGGCGCTCCAGTCGCGGATGGACTGCCGATCCAGGCCTGCCTGTTGTGCGGGCAGGGTGGTCGCCACCAGATAATCGATCAGCCCCAGTACGTAGGCGCTATAGCGCGAACGCATCAAGGCTTCGGCACACGGCGCCGGATGGCCGGCATGGTAATGGCCGCAGCAGGCATCAAGCGGGATGCCGCTACCGCAGGGGCAAATGGATGTACTCATCGCGTTACCACCAATATTTCCCGAAGTTTTCCGGATTGGCCCAGAACCGTGAGTTGAGCCAGTCGGGGACTTGTTTGTAGTCAAGCAGATCATAGGTGAACAGGGTCAGCACTTGATCGTCGCGCTGGAAGCGTTCGCTGGCTTGCAGGGCCAGGGAGAAAAAATCGGTTTCCTGCCAGCCGCTGGCCGGCAAGTCCGCCAGCACCGCGATGCGACTGGCGTTGAGGTTACGGATCCCGCCCAGCAGGTTCAGGCCCTCGCGTTTGGGCAAGTGTTCGAGGCAATCGACCACCAGCGCCAGGTCAAACCGGCGCGCCGCCAGTTCGGCCGGCAACACCCCGGGTGCCGCATGGGCCACACATGTTTCCGGGTGCGCCAGCTTGAAGGCCTCGAGCGCGGGGAACTCGCTGGCGCCAATCAGCAACAGGCGCGCGGGGGCGTAACGATCAAGCAAAGCGGCCAACGCCTGCTGGGGCGTGCGCGAAGAAATACCTGCAATCATCGAAGATCCTCAATCAGAGCTGCCAAGACTAGCCTGCTCAAAGGGCCGGGCCTAGAGGTGGTTTGTCGCAAAAGCGTCGATCTACCGTGAACACAGGATAAAACTGCAATGGCCTATTGCTGGCGGAGATTAAAACTCGGGTCTTTACTACCTGAAATCGGTTTTAAGCCGATCCCCTCAGGAGAAAACTAGATGAGCATAGTTCGCACAGCATTACCCTTGGTTCTGCTAACCAGTGTGTTGACTGGTTGCGCAGGTTTGCAGAAAACCGACTGGCCGACCTGTGCGGCGGTCGGTGGCGTCGTGGGTGCCGGTCTCGGCGCGACCGAGAGCTCGGCATGGGCGGGGTATGGCGCGCTGCTTGTCGGCGGCACGGCTGCGGCCTATTGCTGGGTTCACGGTGATGGCGACGAAGACGGCGATGGCGTGCCGGATAGCCGCGACAAGTGCCCGGGAACACCTCGAGGCGTGCGGGTCGATGCCGACGGTTGCCCTCCACCGGTGCCTGCGCCAGTGGTCGAAGAAAAGGCTGTGGTTAAAGAAGAAGTCATCGTCATTCGCGATGTTCACTTCCAGTTTGACAAGGCCACCCTGACCCCTTCCGATAAAGAGGTACTCAACACAATCGCCACTCGCCTGAAGCAGGAATCGAGCACCACCCAGTTGACCGTAACCGGCCACACCGACAGCGTGGGCAGCGATACCTATAACCAGAAACTGTCGGATCGTCGTGCGCACTCGGTGGTTGAATACCTGATTTCCCAGGGCGTACCCCGCAGCGAATTCGTGTCTGTGACCGGTGCCGGGGAAAGCCAGCCGGTTGCCGATAACAAAACCGCTGACGGCCGCGCGTTGAACCGTCGCACGGAAATCAAAATCAACCGCTAACCTCTCGTACTCCGCGGCTTGTGCAGTCGCGGATGCGCGTCTTTACTCCTGTGTGACCGGCATTGGCCGGTAACACAGGAGCTTTCACCATGAGTGTTCTCACACGGACCGTCTTGCCGGTTGTGCTGCTGGGCAGCCTGTTGACCGGTTGCGCTACTCACAGCGATGGCACCGCCCCCCTCAATCAACGAACCTGGCCAATCTGCAGCGTTATCGGCGGCCTGGTCGGTGGCGGTCTGGGCGCTCTCCAAAATGGCGGTTGGGCGGCCGGTGGCGCGGCGCTTGGTATCTTGACCGGTGGCTTGATCTGTTATGCCCAGGATGGCGACGAAGACGATGATGGAGTCTTCGATCGACGTGATCGCTGCCCTGATACGCCCGCCAATACTCCCGTCGAACATCATGGTTGCCCATTGCCGCAGTACCCGGCCAGCGTGAAACCTGAACCTGCGCAATCGGAGGTCATCACCCTGAACGACGCGGGCGATGTGCTGTTTGCCTTCAATCAATCCGAACTGACCCCGGCCGCGCAGAGCAAGCTGGATTCGCTGATGCCCAAACTGCAAAGCGCCGATGTGGTGAGCGTCAAGGTGGTCGGTCATACCGACAACGTCGGCTCGGACAGCTATAACCAGGCACTCTCGGAACGCCGCGCCAGTAGCGTGGCGGCCTACCTGTTGAGCCAGGGCCTGGCGCCGAACAAGCTCACCAGCGAGGGCAAGGGCCAAAGTCAGCCGGTGGCCGATAACGAAACGGAAGAAGGACGGGCGAAAAACCGTCGGGTGGAGTTGCACATCAATCGCTGAGCCCCGTGATAGAGCCGTCGGGCCACAATTGAAGTCGGTCCGGCGGCCATTCGGCGGCCTTCATGAAGAATTTTCCGTTGCCCTCTGGCTTAACCCGCGTGTAAGCCGGTACTGTGCGCGCAAAGAATAATTCTCAGCGGGGGAGCGTATGAACGTGTTTTGGGGGCTGGGGAAGTTGTTGACCCTGCTGTTCTGGCTGGTGGTGCTGGCCAATCAGCTCATGCCGTTTGTCAAACCTCTGCATCTGCTGGTCGATCTGGCCGGCGGCCTGCTGGCCTGCCTTCATCTTCTTGAGGCGGTGTTCTGTTTCCGCAGCCTCAGAGGTCGCGCTCACCCTTGGCTTGATCGCCTGAATATCCTCTTTTTCGGCGTTTTCCACCTGCAAACCCTCCCGGCTCCGACCGCTCCTAAGGCTTCCCATGCGTAAACTCTGTCTGCTCGCTGCACTCATCAGCCCATTGGCCTGCGCCCAGGTGGTGAGCGTCGAAACCAACTCGCTGATGCGTTTGCCCAACACCGCCAGCACCTTGCAGCTGGAACGCCTGGAAGTGGCCGACTACGGCACGTTATTGATTCCCTCGAATGTGACGGAGGTATCTGTCGGTGAATTGCGTCTGGGTCGTGAAGCGCGGATCGCCATCGTACCCGGCGAACAGCCGCTTGAGCTGAAGGTCAGTCGTGCGCAATTGTCGGAAGGCAGCCAGATCACGGCACGCGGTGCGCCGGGGACTTACCTCAAGGCAGCCCGCTCCGGGCGTAACCTGAACTTGCAGATCAAGGCATTGAGTGCGCCGCAATTGTGGGTGGACGCTCGTGGCGGTGCGGGCGCACCGGGTTTCGTCGGTCTCGATGGGGCCAACGGTCAGGCACCGGGTTGTACCTGGGGCCAGGCCGGTCGTGGTGCCGATGGTAGTGATGGTAGCGACGGTCAGCCCGGCGCGCCGGGTGCACTGGTTCGTCTGGAAGTGCCACGCGATTACCCGGCGGAGCTGATCAAGGTTCAGGTGGCCGGGGGTGACGGCGGTGTGGCCGGGCCTGGCGGTAAACCGGGCGCAGGTGGCAAGGCCAAGGGCTGTTTCGTTTACAAGGCCGATGGCGGCAAGAACGGCCGCCCTGGCGCTGACGGTCAGCCGGGGCCTGCCGGTGCGGCAGGTTCGGTGACCGTTCAGCGTCTGTAAGAACGACTGAGCTCCCCTGTGGTGAGGAAGCTTTGTGGCGAGGGGATTTATCCCCGTTCGGCTGCGAAGCAGTCGTAAAATCAGGCTGCGCGGAGTCTGGATTGGGGCCGCTTCGCAGCCCGACGGGGCGGTGCGACGTTTCGCTAAATCCCCTCACCACAAAGTCCCCCTCGCCACAAAAGCTGTGAGGCTTTAGAACATCGGCCGCGCCGCAGCAATCGCCACCAACACCAACCCGACAATCAGATTAATCCCCACCAACTTGCGAATTTTCCCAAGCGTCGCCGCCCCGGTCGGCCAATCCTGCGCCGTCACTGCCGTGCGCAACTCTGGCAACAACAACGCCTGAATCCGGATAAACAGCGCCGTCATCACCACGTACAACCCCATCATCACCTGCACATACCGCGGTGCCGCTTCAAAACCGCTGAACTGCAAATGAATCATGCCCACACCGCTGATCGGCAACAGCACCACCGCGACCCAGACCCAGCGGAAAAAACCTTGAAACACTTCTACCCACAGCTTCAACCGGGCAGGGCCTTCAAGTGCCTTCATCGCCGCGGGGCGCAAGACCATCCACGCGAAAAACATGCCGCCAACCCAGATCAGGGCTGACAGGACATGCAGGGTGTAAAGGATGCCAAAAGGTGTCATTGAGGTACTCCGTTCTGCGCGGGATTAATTAGCGCGGTATGATAGCCGCCGAACCGAACCACTGAAAATTTATCCAGCGTTTTTTGCGCCCGACAATCCATGATCAGCACTGAACTCAAAACCACGATCCAGGGCGCCTACTCGCGTTTTCTCGAAGCCAAGAGCCTCAAGCCGCGCTACGGCCAACGCCTGATGATCGCCGAAATTGCCAAGGTCCTCGGTGACATCGACACCGACGACGAAGGCCGGCGCAGTGGCGACCCCGCGATCGTCGCGGTGGAAGCCGGCACCGGTACCGGCAAAACCGTGGCCTACAGCCTGGCCGCCATCCCCACGGCCAAGGCCGCCGGCAAACGCCTGGTGATTGCCACGGCCACCGTGGCCCTGCAAGAGCAGATCGTCTACAAGGATTTGCCCGACCTGATGCGCAACAGCGGGCTGAATTTCAGCTTTGCCCTGGCCAAGGGGCGCGGGCGCTACATGTGCCTGTCCAAGCTCGACATGTTGCTCCAGGAAGGTCACGCACAAACCGCCACGGCGCAGCTGTTTGAAGAAGAAGGTTTCAAGATCGAGGTCGACGAGGCCAGTCAGAAGCTGTTCACCAGCATGATCGAGAAACTCGCCGGCAATAAGTGGGATGGCGACCGTGACAGCTGGTCCACTGCCCTGGAAGACGCCGACTGGGCGCGACTGACCACCGATCACAGCCAGTGCACCAACCGCCATTGCCCGAACTTCGGCCAGTGCGCCTTCTACAAGGCCCGGGAAGGCATGGGCAAGGTCGACGTCATCGTCACCAACCACGACATGGTACTGGCCGATCTGGCACTGGGCGGCGGCGCCGTGTTGCCGGACCCGCGCGACACCATCTACGTGTTCGACGAAGGCCACCACCTGCCGGACAAGGCCATCGGCCATTTCGCTCATTACACGCGTCTGCGTTCCACCGCCGACTGGCTGGAAACCACCGCCAAGAACCTCACCAAATTGCTGGCTCAACATCCGCTGCCGGGCGACCTGGGCAAGTTGATCGAGCAGGTGCCGGAACTCGCGCGGGAGATCAAGACCCAGCAGCAATTCATGTTCAGCGCCTGCGAGCAGGTCGCCGATTTTAAACCGGGTGAAGACGTCGAAGGTCGCGAGCGGCCGCGTCATCGCTTCGTCGGTGGGGTGATTCCCGAGCACATGCGCGAAATGGGTGTCGAGCTGAAGAAGGGTTTTGCCCGTCTGACCGATCTGTTTACCCGTCTCACCGAACTGCTCAAGGAAGGCATGGACGGCGAGGTCAACATCGGCATCGCCAGCAACCAGGCCGAAGAGTGGTATCCGCTGTTTGGCAGCCTGTTGTCCCGTTCTTCGGGCAACTGGGAGTTGTGGGTCGCGTTCACCGCTGAAGACCCGGAAGACAACCCGCCGATGGCCCGCTGGTTGACCCTGGCCGAAAGCGGCTCGCTGTTCGACATCGAGGTCAACGCCAGCCCGATCCTCGCGGCGGAAATGCTCCGTCGCAATTTGTGGAACGTGGCTTACGGCGCTCTGGTGACCTCCGCGACCCTGACCGCGCTCGGCACTTTCGATCGCTTCCGCATGCGCGCCGGTCTGCCGAAAAAAGCCGTGACCGCGGTGGTTCCGAGCCCGTTTCATCACGCCGACGCTGGTGTGCTGCGGGTGCCGGACCTGAAGGCCGATCCGCGTGATGCGCCGGCCCATACCGCAGCGATCATTCGCGACTTGCCGGCCTTGGTGGAAGGTTCGCGCGGCACCCTGGTGCTGTTTTCCTCGCGCAAACAGATGCAGGACGTGTTCGACGGCCTCGACCGCGACTGGCGCAAGCAAGTGTTCATTCAAGGCAACCTGTCGAAACAGGAAACCCTGAACAAGCACAAGGCGCGGGTCGATGGCGGCGATTCCAGTGTGTTGTTCGGCCTGGCGAGTTTTGCCGAAGGGGTGGATTTGCCGGGTGCGTACTGCGAGCACGTGGTGATCGCGAAGATTCCATTCTCGGTGCCCGATGATCCCGTCGAAGCGGCCCTGGCCGAGTGGATCGAGGCTCGGGGTGGCAATCCGTTCATGGAAATCTCCGTGCCGGATGCTTCGCTGAAGCTGGTCCAGGCCTGCGGTCGCTTGCTGCGTACCGAAGAAGACCGCGGCACCATCACCTTGCTCGATCGACGCCTGGTCACCCAGCGTTACGGCAAGGCAATCCTCAATGCGTTGCCACCCTTCCGACGTGAAATTTCCTGATACAGGGCTGGGCAATTTTGCCCAACCCGTTGTCTATCTCTCTACCATCGCTTTTCCACTGGCCATTGTTGGTCGTTAGGGAGAATTTCGTTCTCATGATTCGCCGTTCGTTGCCCGCTGTATTCGCTCTGATGTTCGCAGCCCCTTTGCTGGCGGCTCCTGCCGGCCAACAGACGCTGTTCAACTTTGTGCGCCCCGCCGATGTGGTCCAGGTGGCGACTCAGGACGCCAGCCTGCCGCAATCCAACGCCGAGCAAACGGCCGAAGGCGAAGTGCTGCGTCGGGTGACGTTCAACCCTGTGGCACAACCGACCTTGCGTCTGACCCCGCAGACGGGCGCCTGGGACTGGTCGCAGTCGGGCTTCATGAGCTTGCGGATTCAGAGCGCAATGGACTGGGCCGTGACCCTGTACGTGAAAATCCAGAGCAACGATGGCAAGACGCTGGTCAGCCGCGTCGACTTGCCGGCCGGCCCTGCGCAAACCTTGTTGGTGCCGCTGCAGCCCTTTACGCCATTGAGTCTTGGCCTGAAAGCCGGCCCGCCAATGCCGATGACGTTCGATGGCCAACGCGTATTGCTGGCCAGCAGCGCCGGTGAGCTGGAGCGCAGCCAGGTAGTGTCGGTGACCTTGTCGATGGATCAGCCGAAAGTCGCCCAGAGCATCCTGCTGGAACGCTTTGGCGTGCAGGACGGCGATGCGGTTACCCAAGCGGCTTTCGGCGGGCTTGTAGATGCTTACGGTCAGTCGACCCGAACCAAATGGCCAGAGAAAGTCAGCAGCGACGAGCAACTGAAAAGCGCGGCCGCCAAGGAACATCAGCAACTGAAAACCTGGCTGGCCGAGCGCGAGAAGTCCTCCCTGGACAAGTTTGGTGGCTGGAACAAAGGCCCGTCATTCAAGGCCAGCGGTTTTTTTCGCACGGAGAAGCGCGACGGTCGCTGGTACCTGGTGACCCCGGAAGGCCATCCGTTCTATTCGCTCGGGGTCAACACCATCACCCCGGATGTCGACCAGACCTACGTCGCCGGCCGCGAGTGGATGTTCGAGTCCCTGCCCAAACCGGACGAGCCGCTGGCTAGCCATTATGGTGAAGGCGATAACCGTGGCGGCAACGGCGTCGATCAGGGCCGAGGCTACAATGCCGGTCGCTGGTACGACTTCTATGGCGCCAACTTGCAGCGTCTGTATGGTCCGCCGTGTGTGGTGACCAGCGACACCAAGGCCGGTGTCGCCGAAGCGGCCAAGGCTGACGCGGTTGCGGCAACGGTGGAGAAGGCTGCTGAGCAACCGGTCGTTCCTTCGACGGCCGAATCCGGTGTCGCCGAAGCCGCCAAGACCGGCGCTGTTGAAGCGACCGCCGCGAAAGCAGCTGAGCAAACGCCTGCCGAACCCTGCAAAGCGGCGGTTGATGAACAGCGCTGGGCCAGCCACACCCTTGATCGCCTGCAAGCCTGGGGCTTCAACACTATCGGCAACTGGAGCGCCCCGGCGCTGGCCAACGCTGATCGCGTGCCGTACACCTTGCCGCTGTCGATCGTCGGCGATTACGCCAGCATCAGCACCGGCACCGACTGGTGGGGCGGCATGCCCGATCCGTTCGACCCGCGTTTCGCCATGGCCACCGAACGTGCCGTGGCCATCGCCGCGCGCGACCATCGCGATGATCCATGGCTGATCGGTTACTTCGCCGACAACGAACTGGCCTGGGCCGGTCCCGGCGACGACCCGAAAGCCCGTTACGCCCTGGCCTACAGCACCTTGAAAACGACCACCGACGTGCCGGCCAAACGCGCGTTCCTCAAGCAATTACGCGACAAGTACCGCAACCAGGCAGGCCTGTCGAAAGCCTGGGGCATTGACCTGCCAGCCTGGGAATTGATGGAAGATCCGGGCTTCGAAGCGCCGCTGCCAAGTGCCGAGCACCCGGAAATCGAAGCCGACTTCAAATACTTCCAGAAGGTCTTCGCCGACACTTACTTCAAGACCATTTCCGACTCGCTCAAGTGGCACTCGCCGAATCAGCTGTTGCTGGGCGGCCGGTTTGCCATCAGCACCCCCGAAGCAGTTGAGTCCTGCGCTCAGTATTGCGACGTGCTGAGCTTCAACATGTACACCCTGCAACCGCAGGACGGTTACGACTTCGCCAAGCTGCGCAGCCTGGACAAACCGGTGCTGATCACCGAGTTTAACTTCGGCTCGGCCGATCGTGGCCCGTTCTGGGGCGGTGTGACGCAATTGCCCAAGGAAGAAGACCGTGGGCCCGCTTACGCCAATTTCCTCAAACAGGCGATGAGCGAACCGTCGATCGTCGGCGTTCACTGGTTCCAATACCTTGACCAACCGGTTAGCGGTCGTCTGCTGGATGGCGAGAACGGTCACTTCGGGCTGGTGGGCATTACCGATCTGCCGTTCCAGGGTTTCGTCGATACCGTGCGCAAGAGCAATTTGCAGACCGTCGATCAGCTCGGTAAAGAGGCCGAGAAGGCCAAGACTGAGGCGGATAAAGCCGGGCAAGCAGCTCAGGGCGGCAGAAAAGGCGAGGCTGGCAAAGGCGCAGGGCAGGGCGCTGGCCATGCGGGTGGGCATTCCGGCAATGGCCACTGAGTCCTGTTAGACCGCGTTATCGTTCTTCGCGAGCAGGCTCGCTCCCACAGGGGTCCAGCGTGAACCCTGTGGGAGTGAGCCTGCTCGCGATGGCGCCCGCCAAGGCACCATAAAATTCTGATCCAATCCATGGGCAACCGACCGCCCAGCCTGCAACAGTTCCCAAAACCCTCTAGGGCTGGAACAATGCGGGCCACTTTGTAGAGCTTTATATCCGGGGAGTTGCGGGTGCAGATTCAGGGTTTTTACGAGCTGAAGTTCGAAGCGGTGCGTGAAGCTTTCGCGGCGCTGTTCGACGATCCTCAGGAACGGGGTGCAGCGTTGTGCATCAAGATCGGCGGTGAAACCGTGGTCGACCTTTGGGCCGGCAGCGCGGACAAGGACGGCACCGAAGCCTGGCACAGCGACACCATCGCCAATCTGTTCTCCTGCACCAAGACCTTTACCGCGGTGACCGCCCTGCAACTGGTAGCCGAAGGCAAGCTGCAACTGGATGCCCCGGTTGCCCGCTACTGGCCCGAGTTCGCCGCCGCCGGCAAAGAGTCCGTTACCTTGCGTCAATTGCTCTGCCATCAGGCCGGTCTGCCGGCGCTGCGTGAGCTATTGGCCCCGGAAGCCCTTTACGACTGGCAAACCATGGTTGACGCCCTGGCCGCCGAAGAACCGTGGTGGACGCCGGGAAATGGTCACGGTTATGCGGCTATCACCTACGGCTGGCTGATCGGTGAGTTGCTGCGGCGTGCCGACGGTCGTGGGCCGGGTGAGGCCATCGTGGCGCGAGTCGCGAAGCCTTTGGGCCTGGACTTTCACGTCGGCCTGGCGGATCAAGAGTTCCATCGCGTGGCGCACATCGCCCGTGGCAAGGGCAATGTCGGCGATGCCGCCGCCCAGCGCTTGCTGCAAGTGACCCTGCGCGAGCCGACGGCCATGACCACGAGGGCGTTCACGAACCCGCCGTCGATCATGACCAGCACCAACAAACCCGAGTGGCGACGCATGCAGCAGCCGGCCGCCAATGGCCACGGCAATGCCCGCAGCCTGGCCGGGTTCTATGCCGGTCTGCTCGATGGCAGCTTGCTGGAAAGCGAAATGCTCGAGGAACTGACCCGCGAGCACAGCCTCGGCGAGGACAAGACTTTACTGACCCGGACCCGTTTCGGCCTGGGTTGCATGCTCGATCAACCGGACGTCCCCAACGCCACCTACGGCCTCGGCCCTCGTGCGTTCGGTCATCCAGGGGCGGGCGGTTCCACCGGCTTTGCTGACCCGGAACACGATGTGGCCTTCGGCTTTGTGACAAATACCTTGGGACCGTACGTCTTGATGGATCCGCGCGCACAAAAGCTTGTGCGAGCACTGGCCACTTGTCTGTAAAACGCGCTCAGGGGTTCCAGGGCCGGAACCCCAAGGCCTTTTTGATTTCCAAGCGTCTGTTTATCCGGGTCAATCCGGCCTGATAGTTAATTACTTCATTTTGTGGATATCCAATGTCTTCCAATAAAACCCTCGCTTTGGCTCTGTGCTTCGCTATTACCGGTTGCGCACAAACTCCACAAAGTGACTCGGATGGCAGCAGCTGGTGGCCGTTCGGCTCTTCCGACAAAGTCGCCGCTAAAGGCCCGGCTCCGGCTCCGACCCCAGTCCCGGCACCTTTGAAGCCTGCCGCGACCGCTCCGGTGGCCAAGGCTGAAAGCTCCAACCCTTGGTACTGGCCATTCGGTTCCGATGAAGTTCTCGACAAGAAGCCAGAGGTGAAAGCTGAAGCCAAGCCCGAAGCCAAACCGGTCGAGGTGGCCAAGGCCAAGGCCGATGCAGGTGGCAATTGGTGGTGGCCGTTCGGCGGCAAAGAGCAAAGCACTGCCAAAGCCGTGCCGATGCCTGATCCTAAAGTTACCCAAGCCTGGCTCGACGACTACGAGCCGCGCTTGCGCGAAGCGGTCAAGGGCAGCAACCTGCAACTCGAACGCCGTGAAAACGTATTGGTGGTGACTGCGCCGGTAGAAGGCTCGTTCAACCCTGACCGTCCGGCCATGCTGCTGCCGGTGACCCTCGGCCCGTTCACCCGCGTCGCGAAAATTCTTGAAGTCGATCCGAAAACTGCCGTGCTGATTCTGGGCCACAGTGATACGTCGGGTGCCGCACCGGCCAACGTGAAACTGAGCCAGGAGCGTGCCCAGGCCGTGGCAGCGATTTTCCGTCTCAGCGGTCTGCAGCGTGATCGCCTGATGCTGCGCGGTATGGGTGGCGAAGCCCCGCGTGCTGCCAACGACAGCAATGAAGGCCGTGCCTTGAACCGTCGCGTCGAACTGCTGGTGACCCCGCAAAACACCATGGTCGCGTTGCTGAGCAAGTACAACATGCCGGCCCCGGCGCCAGTGAAATTGGTCGCTGCCCAGGACGTCAAGCCAGTAGTCAAACCGGTCACCCCGGCGCCAGCCGCGAAGAAAGCCGATGTGCCTGCGGCGAAAAAAGCCCCGGCCAAGAAAGCCGCCGCCAAGAAGGCACCGGCTAAAACTGCAACGCCGGCGAAAAAGACTGCCCCGGCCAAAGCCGCTGCCGACACGAAAAAAGTCGCCGACAGCGCCGATACTGTAAAAAAGTGATTCGTTAACCAAAAGGAATGCGCCATGACCCAGGGCCTGGCTGATATGCGTCGCGACTACACCCGTGATGGCCTGACCGAGGCGCAAGCCCCGGCCGAGCCGTTCGCGCTGTTCCATCAGTGGTTCGCCGACGCGGTGAAAACCGAGCAGGCGCCGGTGGAAGCCAACGCCATGACCCTGGCCACCGTCGATCAGGACGGTCGGCCGCATTGCCGCATTCTGCTGCTCAAGGGGCTGGACGAGCAGGGTTTCACCTTCTTCACCAACTACGACAGCGCCAAGGGCCAGCATCTGGCCGCGAACCCGTTCGCGGCCATGACCTTTTTCTGGCCGGCCCTGGAGCGTCAGGTGCGCATCGAAGGGCGGGTGGTGAAGGTTACGCCCGAGGAGTCCGACGCCTACTTCCAGGTTCGGCCGCTGGGCAGTCGTCTCGGTGCCTGGGCATCGCCCCAGAGTCGGGTGATCGCCGATCGTGCCGAGCTGGAAGCGCTGCTCAAGAACACCGAGCAACGTTTCAGCGACACACAACCTCATTGCCCTGAGCACTGGGGTGGTTACCGTTTGTTACCGGAGCGCATCGAGTTCTGGCAAGGCCGTCCGAGCCGCCTGCACGATCGCCTCAACTACCGCTTTCAGGGCGCCGACTGGACTCTTGAACGTCTGGCACCTTAAGCCGTCTACCGATCGGGATAGCCTGCCGCAGCGGCTTCAAGCCACTGCGGCAGGTCTCGGCGCTTGATCTTCTGCGCTTGAGCGTTCGCCAGTTGCTGGAGCATGAACGCCTTTTTCTGCTCGTCTTTACCCGCCAGTGACAACGCCAGATCGCGGTCCATCCAGCGTTTGATCCGCACGTATAGCCACCAGTGGAAATACAATCCGGCAACGGTAGTGACGACAATGATGAAGTAATCCATGACAATCCTTGGGGCAGCGGCGCAGATTCCGGAATTTGCCGCTACTGTGTGGTGAGTTCGTGGAGGTGCCTGTACCGGGCCTGAATCAAACCAATTTTATCCGGGCGAGGCCGTGACAGGCGTCAAGCTGCGGAGTTTAATGAATACTTGTCCTTTGGAGTTGATGCTATGCGTAAGTCTGTTCTGCTGGTTGCTTCCTTTTCCACGATGGCGATGTTGCTCACTGGCTGCCAATCGAGCCTGACCGGTGACTCCTACTCCCGTGACGAAGCGCGTCGCGTGCAGACCGTTCGCATGGGCACCATCGAATCCCTGCGGCCGGTCAAAATCGAAGGCACCAAAACCCCAATCGGCGGCGCAGCTGGCGCCGTCGTGGGCGGTGTCGGCGGTAGCGCCATCGGTGGCGGTCGCGGCAGCATCGTTGCTGCCGTTATCGGCGCAGTCGCCGGTGGCCTGGCAGGTTCTGCAGCCGAAGAAGGCCTGACCCGCACTCAGGGCGTGGAAATCACCGTGCGCGAAGACGACGGCAGCATGCGCGCCTACGTGCAACAGGTTCAGGAAAATGAAGTGTTCCGTGTTGGCGAGCGTGTGCGGATTGCCACTGTTGATGGGACGAGCCGCGTTTCGCACTAAGCGAGAATACGGGTAAAAGAAAACCCCGATCAGGTGACTGGTCGGGGTTTTGTTTGTTAAGGATTGTCACTGCGCGGCGCGGGGGCCTATAAAATATTCCAGCCCCTCGGGGAAGTCGATTTCTAATAGCTCTGCAACCTGTAGGATTTGAGCACCTGTCAGTTCCAGTTCTCCAGGCTCTATTTCTTCCAGTTTTTTTGACTCGGTCAATTGAGCCAATGCCTGGTTCATCTCATAGTCTTTGATGGTCAGTTGGAACTGCAATGAATCATCTTGTTTTTCATCAGGGTAAAAACCGGTGATGGATAGATAGCGCATAGTTTTCTCTTCAGTTTCTTGAGGTTTTTCTACCAGGCTTTGCCTTTTTAGTTCGCTCGCCAGTTACGTGATTGAATTCGCCCAAATGCACTCCGAATTTATCGTAAAGCTCTACAGCACCGCTTTTGGAATCCCATTCATATATACGGCCTCTGCGGTCTAGCCATCGGGCTCGTTTTTTACCTCCACCTCGAACTGAAACCTTCGGTTTTACGGGGAGTGCATCAGGGAAGCCTGGGAGGGTTTCTGGATCATCGTAGTACTTATGATCCCCCGGCATGCTCATCACTACATAAACCGGATTTACCCCTGAACCCAGCGGAAACACAAGAATGAAATCCTTGTACTCCGGCGGGTAAACCGGATTCACGATGATGCTATCCGCCGCTTTCGTCGGCGGATAAACCCAAATGTGCGGCGCTTGCGGAGCTGCTTCCAGCGCTGGAATACCAAGGATGTCGGAACCATCCACAGCCGGTGTCCAGATCAGCTCAACACCATCCCCCAGATCCGCCACCTGCTGACTGCCGCGCAAGCTGAACTGCACGACATCAACCATTTCCCAATCACGGTTCTTGCCGGTGTAGAAACCGTATCCCTTGAGACTGCCGTCAGCTTGTTGCTCGACCCTTAGCCGAACACGAGTTCGAGCCTGTTTCAGGGCGCGTAACTGATCTTCGGTATAGAGCGCGCTATCGCCGAGACTCGGCGTCCAGAAGAACGCGACCAGGCCGGCCAATAGGGTGGTTCCAGCAGCACCGAGTGCTGCGGTGGGAACAGCGATAGCCGGGGCGCGAAGAGCCATTCGGCCGATACCGAGCGAGACGGTACTGCCGCTGATGGTTTCAAGATTCAGCAGCCCGGCATCGTCTGCCTCGCGAGCACCGAGCCAGGCGACTTCTCCGTAGTCCTTGAGGTTGTCGGTGGGCACCATCCCCGAAGGATTCGAGTAATCGATGATGGCGTCGGGAAGCTTGCAGGACTTGGCGAATACGCATCCTGCGCGAACGGGTTCGTGCTTTTTCGCGACGACCTCACGACTCCGTTCGAAGGCGTGTTGCCTCGCGAGCATCGCGTCGTAAGCGTTTTGTCTGGCATCCCGCGCGGCCAGTTCGGTGGCCGTCATAAAGCGGTGAGTGACGTGATGACCGTCGCCTGACGGAGGGTTCTTGACCTGGGGAATGTCCTTATTGCCAGCCACTGATCTTCCTTGCGTTCGAACATCGACAGCCCCCAACAAAGGGGCTGTGCGACGTTAACGAACGAGGCTGATCGTGGCTGTAGGACGAGTCTTGAATGACGCTAAGAGTTGTCTCTGTTTATCAGGATTGCAGAGTGGCGCTCTTGCGACTCGCCGCCGCCGTCACCGCATAACCAATCAATGCTGCCAGTATCGAACCGGTCAAAATCCCCATCCGGTCCATCCCTGCGTATTCACTGGCACCCGGCACAAACGCCAGGGAGCCGACAAACAGGCTCATGGTGAAGCCAATGCCGCAGAGGATTGCCACGCCCATTACCTGGCCCCAGTTGGCGCCTTGGGGCAGGGCGGCAATGCCGATTTTCACGGCCAGCCAGGTCAGGCCGAAGACGCCGAGGGTTTTGCCCAGCAGCAGACCGACTGCGATGCCCATCGGTACGTGGTGGGTGAAGCTTTCGGCGGTCACGCCACTCAGGGACAGGCCGGCGTTGGCGAAGGCGAACAGTGGCAGGATGCCGTAGGCCACCCATGGATGCAGGGCATGTTCGAGGGTCAGCAGCGGCGAAGGTTCGGCGTTTTTCGTGCGCAGGGGAATGCAGAAGGCCAGGGTCACACCGGCCAGTGTCGCGTGGACACCGCTCTTGAGCACGCAAACCCAAAGAATCAGGCCGATGATCATGTACGGCCCGAGCTTGACCACCCCGAGCCGGTTCATCGCGATCAGTGCCACGATGCACGTCGCGGCCAGGGACAGCGAAAGGGTCGAGAGCGTACCCGAGTAGAAGATCGCAATGACGATGATTGCGCCGAGGTCGTCAATAATCGCCAACGTCATCAGGAAAAGTTTCAGCGACACCGGTACCCGCTTACCCAACAGGGCCAGTACGCCGAGGGCGAAGGCGATGTCGGTGGCCATCGGGATGGCCCAGCCACCCAGGGCTGCCGGGTCATCGCGGTTCAGAAACCAGTAGATCAACGCCGGAACCACCATGCCGCCAATCGCCGCCGCGCCGGGCAGGACGATTTGCGACGGTTTCGACAGTTGACCGTCGAGGACTTCGCGCTTCACTTCCAGACCGATCAACAGGAAAAACAGGGCCATCAGGCCGTCGTTGATCCACAGCAGCGCCGGTTTGGCGATTTGCAACGCACCGACCTGCGCCACGACCGGAGTGTCGAGAAAACTGCTGTAAAGCCACGACAGCGGGGAATTGTTGATGATCAACGCCAGGGCAGCAGCGGCGATCAATAACAGTCCGCTGGCAGCTTCCAACTGGAAGAAACGCGTGAAAGTGCTACGCAGAGGCAAGGTCGCTCTCCATCGGTGAATTCAAAAGGTGGCACACCCTAACCCGTACCGTTAGTTGTTAAAACAAAAGTTATATTCTTTTTTGTTATATGTCGTTACAACGTGAACGATCAGCAGGGACCTGAGCCTAGCAGTTGTCGGGCGTATTGAACCTCAGCTGTACCTGTGCGTGATGTAGGTTTTTTCCTAAGCTTGTTAGCTGAGCCTTGCAACAAGGCCGACTCAACGAGAAAACCACCATGAGCGACAACCGACAGTGGGCCCGCGAAGCCATCCGGATCATCGAGGCCGACTTCCAGCGCAGCGCCGACACCCACCTGATTCCCTTGCCGCTGCCGGGTTTTCCGGGCATCGAGTTGTATTTCAAGGATGAGTCCAGCCATCCCACCGGCAGCCTGAAGCACCGCTTGGCGCGCTCGCTGTTTCTGTATGCGCTGTGTAACGGCTGGCTCAAGCCCGGGGCGCCGGTGATTGAAGCGTCCAGCGGTTCGACGGCGATTTCCGAGGCGTACTTCGCCAGTTTGCTGGGCTTGCCGTTCATTGCGGTAATGCCGGCGAGCACGTCCAAAGAGAAGATCGCGCAGATCGCTTTCTACGGCGGCAAGAGTCATTTGGTCGACGATCCGACGCAGATCTACGCCGAATCCGAGCGCCTGGCCCGGGAACACGATGGGCATTTCATCGACCAGTTCACCTATGCCGAGCGCGCTACCGACTGGCGGGCGAACAACAACATCGCCGAGTCGATCTTCCAGCAAATGCGCTTCGAACTGCACCCCGAGCCGAGCTGGCTGATCTCCAGCCCCGGCACCGGCGGCACCACCGCGACGCTGGGCCGTTACGTGCGTTACCGACAATATTGCACCCGCGTGCTCTGCGCCGATGCCGAGCGCTCGGTGTTCTTCGATTACTACCAGACCGGCGACGCCAGCCTGCGCCTGGATTGTGGTTCGCGGATTGAAGGCATTGGCCGGCCTCGGGTCGAAGCGTCGTTCCTGCCCAAAGTGATCGATGCGATGGTCAAAGTGCCGGACGCGTTGTCTCTGGCGGCCATGCATTACCTGGCGCAGCGTTTGGGACGTCGAGTCGGCGGGTCGAGCGGGACCAACCTGATCGGCGCGTTGATGGCGGCCCAGCAGATGGCGGCGGCGGGGGAGTCGGGGTCAATCGTGGCGATTCTGTGTGATGGCGGCGAACGCTATGCCACCACTTATTACGATCAGGATTGGCTCAAGGGCCAGGGGTATGAGTTGAGCGGTTTGATGGATGCGGTGGCAGCAAGCGTTGAGCGCGGCGAGCCGCTGCCGGCCAGCGTGCTGCGCGCCAATATCTGACACGCTGAAAACCAATGTGGGAGCGAGCCTGCTCGCGATATCGGTAAATCAGTCAACATCTCTGTTGAATGTTAATCCGCTATCGCGAGCAGGCTCGCTCCCACAGGGTATTGCGTTGTTTCAGGCGTCGCGTATCAGGCCTCGAGGCCGAGGATGTCGCGGGCCACGGCTTCTGCAATCCGAATCCCGTCGACACCCGCCGACAGAATCCCCCCCGCATAACCCGCGCCTTCACCCGCCGGGAACAGACCTTTCACGTTCAGGCTCTGCATCGACTCGTTACGGGTAATCCGCAGCGGCGACGAGGTACGGGTCTCGATCCCGGTCAACACCGCGTCGTGCAGCGAGTAACCGCGAATCTGCTTCTCGAACGCCGGCAACGCTTCGCGAATGGCTTCGATGGCGAACGCCGGCAAGGCCAACGCCAGATCACCCAAGGCAACCCCCGGTTTGTAGGACGGCTCGACGCTGCCCAACTCGGTGGACGGCTTGCCGGCAATGAAGTCGCCGACCAGTTGCGCCGGCGCTTCGTAGTTGCTGCCGCCCAACACAAAGGCGTGGGATTCCAGGCGTTCCTGCAACTCGATACCCGCTAGCGGGCCGCCCGGATAATCGACTTCCGGGGTGATCCCGACGACGATCCCGGAGTTGGCGTTGCGCTCGTTACGCGAGTACTGGCTCATGCCGTTGGTGACCACGCGGCCCGGCTCGGACGTCGCCGCCACCACGGTACCGCCCGGGCACATGCAGAAGCTGTAGACCGAACGTCCGTTGCTGGCGTGGTGCACCAGTTTGTAGTCGGCGGCCCCGAGTTTCGGGTGGCCGGCGTACTTGCCCAAGCGTGCACGGTCGATCAGCGATTGCGGGTGTTCGATGCGGAAACCCACCGAAAACGGCTTGGCTTCCATGAACACGCCACGGCCATGCAGCATGCGGAAGGTGTCCCGAGCGCTGTGGCCGAGGGCCAGAATCACGTGTTTCGAGTGAATCTGCTCGCCGCCGTTGAGCTCGACGCCGACCAGTTGCCCATCCTCGATCAATACATCGGTCACCCGCTGCTGGAAGCGCACTTCGCCACCCAACGCGCGAATCTGCTCACGCATGTTTTCCACAACACCGGTCAGACGGAACGTACCGATGTGCGGTTTGCTGACGTAGAGGATTTCTTCCGGAGCACCTGCTTTGACGAACTCGTGCAGGACTTTGCGACCGATGAATTTCGGGTCCTTGATCTGGCTGTAAAGCTTGCCGTCAGAGAACGTCCCCGCGCCACCTTCACCGAATTGCACGTTGGATTCCGGGTTAAGCACGCTTTTACGCCACAGACCCCAAGTGTCCTTGGTGCGCTGACGCACTTCGGTGCCGCGCTCGAGGATGATCGGCTTGAAGCCCATTTGCGCGAGCAGCAGCCCGGCGAAAATCCCGCACGGACCGAAGCCCACGACGACAGGACGTAGCTCAAGATCAGCCGGCGCCTGGCCGACCGCTTTGTAGCTGACATCCGGCGCCACGTTGACGTTACGATCATCGGCGAACGTGCGCAGCACCGCCGCCTCATCGCGAACGTTGAGGTCGATGGTGTAGATGAAGCACAGCTCGGAGGACTTTTTGCGCGCATCGTAGCTGCGCTTGAACAAGGTGAAATCGAGCAGGTCATCACTGCTGATGTTCAGGCGCTGCACGATGGCAGGGCGCAGGTCTTCTTCGGGATGGTCGATCGGCAGCTTGAGTTCGGTGATTCGTAACATGACAGGATCCGGTTCGCGGGGCGCAAAACTGCGCCAAGGCGTTTGAAGCCCGCGATTATAAGCCTCAACGAATGATTCCCGTGAGGCTAAAACGATCAGTCGTTACGCGATCCGCCGAAATACCCGCAGCCACGCTGAACCTGACCGTCGATGCGCAGTTCGGCGCTCATGTGCTGGACGCTGCCGGTGGTGCTGTCGACGCAACGTTGCGGCGCGACCCACAGTTCGATGTGCTGGTTATTGGCTTCGGTGCTGAGGTTGAAGCGGCCATCGCCCAGTTGCTCTTCAACGTAGGGCACGGCCAATGGCGGCTGACCGGCGCGCTCGATGACCATCCCTTTGCCGCTGACTTTCACGTTCCACTCAGGCCCATGGCCGGCAGCGCGCAGAATCAGCACTTTGAAATTCGGATCGTTGCATGCAGTGCCCGAGCGCTCGACGCGGTACAGCTGCGCAAGGTCGAGACGGCTGTCGACGACCCGCCCGCGTACGTCAGCAAACAGCTTGCCCTGAGCATCGGCCAGGGTCGCGGCCTCTTGCAGGAGGCTGGTGCCACCGGTGTCGTTGACCACATAACTGCGCTGTTCATTGCACGGCTGGAACAACAGCTTGCCGTCGGCCGCCGTCAATTGGCCCTGCATGCGGGTCTGACCCACGTGGGAGGCACTTTCACGCGGGCCGTCGAGCAACTGGCAAGCGGCAAACAACGGAAGCAGGGCAAAAAGGACTAAGGAACGGGCAACACGCATCTTTGAGTCTCCAGACAAGTGCCGCCACGTTACTCAGCCTGACCGTTCATCACAACCCCACTACTTTTGAATTCGATTCGCCCATCACTTGTAGGAGCACGGCTTGCCCACGTGAAAGGTCTGACCTGTTTGCAGGCCCTCGACGCTTTTGGCGTAGGCCAATGCCACGTCCGCTGCCGGAACCGGTTTGTAGCCGCGGAAATACGGCGCGTATTTGCCCATGGCTTCGACCAGTACGTTCGGGCTCACCGAATTGACGCGCAGGCCGCGAGGCAGTTCGATCGCTGCGGCGCGGACGAAGCTGTCCAGGGCGCCATTGACCAGCGCTGCCGAGGCGCCGCTACGGATCGGGTCGTGGCTGAGCACGCCCGTGGTGAAGGTGAACGAGGCGCCGTCGTTGGCGTACTCGCGGCCGATCAGCAGCAGATTGACCTGACCCATCAACTTGTCTTTCAGGCCCAGTGCGAAGCTTTCTCCGGTCATTTCACCGAGGGGGGCGAAGGTCACGTTGCCGGCGGCGCAGACCAGTGCATCGAACTTGCCGGTTTGCTCGAACAGCTTGCGAATCGATGCGCTGTCGCTGATATCCACATGGAAATCACCGCTGTTGCGGCCGATGCGGATGATCTCGTGACGCTCGGACAGCTCCTTGTCGACCGCTGAACCGATGGTGCCGCCTGCGCCTATCAAAAGAATTTTCATGCTGCTGTTCCTTGAGTGGTTGAAAGTGGCTTCAGTCTAGAGTGGTTTTTTCCATCGATAAGCGTGCTAATAGGCAACCTTTGGTTTTCAAATGGAAACAATCCATGAGCGAAATGGATGATCTGGCGGCGTTCGCGATATTGATTGAAGCAGGCAGTTTCACACTGGCGGCGCAGCAACTGGGGTGCAGCAAAGGTCAGTTGTCCAAGCGCATCAGCCAACTGGAATCGCGGTTTTCAGTGGTGCTGCTGCAACGCACCACCCGCCGTTTGAGCCTGACGGCCGCGGGCGCGGCGCTGTTGCCGCAAGCCCAGGCGCTCGTAGTCCAAGTCGAGAGGGCGCGTCAGGCATTGGCGCGGCTGAAGGACGACATGGCCGGGCCGGTGCGTATGACGGTTCCGGTATCGCTGGGGGAAACCTTCTTCGATGGCTTGTTGCTGGAGTTTTCCGGCAAGTACCCTGAGGTGCAGATCGAGCTGGACCTGAGCAACAACTACCGTGATTTGTCCCGCGACGGGTTTGATCTCGCGGTTCGCTCCGAGGTGGGCAATGACGAGCGCCTGGTGGCCCGACCGCTATTGGCCTGGCACGAAATGACCTGCGCCAGCCCGGCTTACCTTGAGCAATACGGCGAACCGCTGACGCCGCAGGCCCTCGCTGAACATCGCTGTCTGCTCAACAGTCACTACAGCGGTCGCGAAGAGTGGCTGTATCACCAGCAACACGAGTTGTTGCGGGTGCGCGTGTCGGGACCGTTCGCCAGCAACCATTACAGCCTGCTGAAAAAAGCGGCACTGGCCGGCGCCGGCATTGCGCGGTTGCCGTCCTACCTGCTGCAAGCGGAATTGGCTGACGGCCGTTTGCGCTGGCTCCTGCGTGACTATCAGACCCGCCGCATGCCGATGTACCTGGTGCATCCCTATCAGGGTGGATTGCCGAAGCGCACACAGGTGTTGGCGGACTATTTGATTGGCTGGTTCAAGCGCAGCGGTGAAGCGCTGGATCGGCTCCAGCACACCACATAGATCCCTGTGGGAGCGAGCCTGCTCGCGAAAGCGGTAGGGCAGACAACATTTCTGTTGAATGTGAAATTGCATTCGCGAGCAGGCTCGCTCCCACATTGGATTTTCGTTGTTTTGGGATTTGAGTCGGGCACAAAAAAAACGGCCCGAAGGCCGTTTTTTGTTTACCGCAAAGACTCAACCACCCAGGTACGCTTCACGCACTTTCGGGTCAGTCAGCAATGCTTCCCCAGTACCTGTCATCACCACCCGGCCGTTCTCCAGAACGTACGCACGGTCGGCAATTTTCAACGCCTGGTTGGCGTTCTGCTCCACCAAAAACACCGTCACGCCATCCTTGCGCAGCTGTTCGATGATGTCGAAGATCTGCTGGATGATGATCGGTGCCAGGCCCAATGAAGGTTCATCGAGCAGCAACAGCTTGGGTTTGCTCATCAGCGCGCGGCCGATGGCGAGCATTTGCTGTTCGCCGCCGGACATGGTGCCCCCGCGTTGGGCGAAGCGTTCTTTCAGGCGTGGGAAAAGTCCGAGGACCTTGTCCATCTGTTCCTGATAATCGCCCTTGTCGGTGAAGAACCCGCCCATGGCGAGGTTTTCTTCCACGGTCAGACGGGCAAACACCCGACGACCTTCCGGCACGACGGCGATGCTCTTGCGCATGATCTGCGAGGAACTCTGACCGACCAATTCCTCACCCATGTAGCGGATGCTGCCACTGTGGGCTTGCGGTGAACCGCAGAGCGTCATCAGCAGAGTCGATTTGCCGGCACCGTTGGCGCCGATCAGGGTCACGATCTCGCCCTGGCGGACTTCGACGTTGACGCTATGCAGGGCCTGGATCTTGCCGTAGAAGGTGGAAACGTTTTCGAATTGCAGCATTTACGCTTCCCCCAGGTAGGCTTTGATCACTTCGGGATTGTCGCGGATCTGTTCCGGCGTGCCGTCGGCCAGAGGTGTGCCCTGGTTGATCACGACGATGTGGTCGGAAATGCTCATGACCAGTTTCATGTCGTGTTCGATCAGCAGCACGGTGACATTGTGCTCTTCACGCAACATGCTGATCAGCGCCTTCAGGTCTTCGGTTTCCTTCGGGTTCAGGCCGGCGGCCGGTTCGTCGAGCATGAGGATCCGCGGACGGGTCATCATGCAGCGAGCGATTTCCAGACGACGTTGCTGACCGTAGGCCAGGGTGCCGGCAGGACGGTTGGCGAATGCCTTGAGGTTGACCTTGTCCAGCCAGAACTCGGCGAACTCCATGGCCTCGCGCTCGCTCTTGCGAAACGACGGGGTCTTGAACAGACCGGCCAGGAAGTTGGTGTTCAGGTGACGGTGCTGGGCGATCAAGAGGTTCTCGACCGCCGTCATGTCCTTGAACAACCGCACGTTCTGGAAGGTGCGCACCACGCCTTTGAGGGCGATCTTGTGGCCGGGCAGGCCCTGGATCGGCTCGCCGTCCAGCAGGATGCTGCCGCCACTCGGCTGATAGAAGCCGGTCAGGCAGTTGAACACGGTGGTCTTGCCGGCGCCGTTGGGGCCGATCAGTGCCACGACCTGTTTTTCCTTCACGCTCAGGGCTACGCCGTTGACCGCCAGCAAGCCGCCGAAGCGCATGCTCAGATTTTCTACTTTGAGGATCTCGCGGCTCATTTGCGCAGCTCCATGTGAGGACGTTGCATGGGCAGCAGTCCTTGAGGACGCCAGATCATCATCAGCACCATCAAGGCGCCGAACATCAACATGCGGTATTCACTGAACTCACGCATCATTTCCGGCAACAGGATCATCACCGTGGCGGCGAGTACGACGCCCAGTTGCGAGCCCATGCCACCCAGCACCACGATGGCGAGGATGGTCGCCGACTCGATGAAGGTGAACGACTCCGGTGTCACCAGGCCCTGACGCGCGGCGAAGAAGCTGCCGGCAAAACCGGCGAAGCACGCACCGAGGGTGAAGGCCGAGAGCTTGATGACCGTAGGATTGAGACCCAGCGCACGGCAGGCGATTTCGTCTTCACGCAGCGCTTCCCAGGCACGGCCCAGCGGCATGCGCAGCAAGCGGTTGATCACGAACAGGGCAAACAGCGCCAGCAACAGCGCAACGAGGTAAAGGAAGATCACCTTGTTGATCGAGTTGTATTCCAGGCCGAAGTACTCGTGGAAGGTCTGCAGGCCTTCAGCGGCTTTGCGTTCGAAGGTCAGGCCGAAGAACGTCGGTTTCTCGATGTTACTGATGCCGTTCGGACCCCCCGTGAGGCCGGTCAGGTTACGCAGGAACAGACGGATGATTTCACCGAACCCCAGGGTCACGATTGCCAGATAGTCACCGCGCAGACGCAGCACCGGGAAACCAAGCAGGAAGCCGAAGGTGGCCGCCATCATCCCGGCGATCGGCAGGCAGATCCAGAAGCTCAGACCGTAGTAGTGCGACAGCAGCGCATAGCTGTAGGCGCCGACGGCATAGAAGCCGACGTAACCGAGGTCGAGCAGACCGGCCAGACCGACCACGATGTTCAGGCCCAGGCCGAGCATCACGTAGATCAGCACCAGCGTGGCGATATCCACCGCACCGCGGGAACCGAAGAACGGCCAGACCAGCGCACCGATGATCAACGCGATGATGATCCAGCGCTGAGTGGTGGGCAGGGTCAGGAACGTACTGGCCTTGGCCGGCATCACCGGCAGGTTCGGCGAGGATTTCCAGGCCGAGCTGATCTGCTGGTCGAACAATACCCGCAGGAACATCAGCACCGAGCACACGGCGATGGTGATCAGCGTTGTAGTGCTGGTGCCATGGACTTCGAGGTTGATGCCGACGATGGTCAGTTTCAGACCGAGTACCGGGTAGGCAACGGCCCACACCAGCAAGGCGCTGAACAACGCCTGTTTAAGATTCCTAGTCATACTTTTTCAACCTCCGGACGGCCCAACAGGCCGGTAGGCCGGAACAACAACACCAGAACCAGTAAGCCGAACGCCACAACGTCCTTGTACTGGTCGCCGAAGATATCGGCACCAAAGGCTTCCGCCACCCCCAGCACAATCCCGCCGAGCATGGCGCCGGGGATGCTGCCTATGCCGCCCAGTACCGCTGCGGTGAAGGCTTTGAGGCCGACCAGGAAACCGGCGTTCGGGTTGATCACGCCGTATTGCATGCTCAGCAATACAGCCGCGATGGCTGCCAGTGCGGCACCGATGACGAAGGTCAGGGCGATGATGTTGTTGGTGTTGATACCCAAGAGGTTGGCCATCTTGATGTCTTCGGCACAGGCGCGGCAGGCGCGACCCAGGCGAGAGCGGGAGATGAACAGCGTCAGGCCGAGCATGGCGACAAAGGTCACCACGAACACCACGATTTGCATGTAGGAAATCAGCACTTCATGTGCGCCACCTGGCCCGATGGAGAAGTTACCGGGGATCAGGTTGGGGATGGATTTGTCCTTGGAGTCTTGCGCCAACAGAACCGTGTTCTGCAGGAAGATCGACATGCCGATGGCGGAAATCAGCGGGATCAGACGGTTGCTGCCGCGCAGAGGGCGGTAGGCGATTCGTTCGATGCTGTAACCGTAGGCACTGGTCACGACAATGGTCGCGAGAAAAGCGGCGGTCATCAACAGCGGAACACTGTCGAGTCCCATCATGGACAGGCCCGCAATGGCGATGAACGCCACGTAGGAACCAATCATGTACACCTCGCCGTGGGCGAAGTTGATCATTCCAATGATGCCGTAAACCATCGTATAGCCGATGGCGATCAGGGCATACGTGCTGCCAATGGTCAAACCATTAACCAGCTGTTGGAAAAAGTGATAGATGTCAGGCATTACAGCGCTCCTAAAAACCTGATACGCATTTCACTGGTGGAGTCATTTTCCCGCTCGAGCCCCGTGGATCTGCATCCACTTCGAACGCGAGGTTTGCCAGCGAACCGCTGATGACGGTTTTGAGATTTTCAGGTGGGGAGACTGGCGGATCACGCCAGCGCGGCCCAATACGTTCGTAAAACAAAGCCCACGGCACGCCGTGGGCTTTATTGGCAGTCAGTCAGGCAACGCCTTACTGAGGCTTGGCTTCAGTTTTAGGTTTGCCGAAGTGCCACTCGTAAACCACAAATTTGAAGTCTTTCAGGTCGCCCTTGGCGTCGAAGCTCAGGTCGCCAGTCGGGGTTTTGAAGGAACCTGCGTGGATGGCTTCAGCCACTTTGGCAGCGTCTTCGCTCTTGGCAGCCTTGATGCCGTCGGCAATCACGGTCACAGCCGAGTAGGCCGGGAACACGAACGGACCGCTCGGGTCTTCTTTCTTGGCTTTGAACGCGTCAGCCAGGGCGACGTTGGCCGGATCCTGGTCGAAGGATTTCGGCAGGGTCACCAGCAGACCTTCGGAAGCGTCTTTGGCGATCTGCGAAATGGAGTCGTTACCCACGCCTTCCGGCCCCATGAACTTGGCTTTCAGGCCTTTTTCCTGGGCTTGACGCAGGATCAGGCCCAGCTCCGGGTGGTAGCCGCCGTAGTAGACGAAGTCGACGTTGGCTTGCTTGAGCTTGGAGATCATCGAAGAGAAGTCTTTGTCGCCGGCGTTGATGCCTTCGAACACGGCAACCTTGACGTTTTTGCCTTCCAGGGTTTTCTTCACGGCGGTGGCGATGCCTTCACCGTATTGCTGTTTGTCGTGCAGAACAGCAACGATCTTCGGTTTTACGAAGTCGGCAATGTAGTTACCGGCGGCAGGGCCCTGGGCGCTGTCCAGACCGATAGTACGGAAGATCATTTTGTAACCGCGATTGGTGATGTCCGGGCTGGTGGCAGCCGGGGTGATCATGATCACGCCTTCGTCTTCGTAAATGTCCGAAGCCGGTTGAGTGGAGCTGGAGCACAGGTGACCGACCACGAACTTGACGCCGTCGTTGACGACTTTGTTCGCGACCGCTACCGCTTGTTTTGGATCACAGGCGTCATCGTATTCAACGGCTTCAAGTTTCTTGCCGTCTACGCCGCCTTTGGCGTTGATCTGTTCGATGGCCATTTTGGCGCCACTGAACTGCATGTCGCCGTATTGGGCTACAGGGCCGGTTTTAGGGCCGGCGATGCCGATCTTGATGGTGTCAGCTGCGAACGAATGGCTGGCAACCCCGGCCAGAACCATAGCGGCAAACAGTTTGGAAATCTGCTTAGTAGCCTTAGTCATAGTGCTCCACTCTTACTGTTGTAGTTTTTATAGTCCTGGCGCCGTAGCAGCAGAACCGGGTCAGATATCTTCGATATCCTCCGGAAAATGCCCCCGGCAACTGTACCGGTACAGTGTAGAGCGCCAATTGTTAGCCTGGGAAGCTGGCGCCAGGGGGCAAAACCTGAGGGTGTCGCTTTTTTGAAAGAAAAAGACAGAATGGCGGCGGGGGTTATAGCTGAAATATCAGCAATCCTTGGCTTTCCTGCTGTTTTCAATCGGTCACTCAATTGCATCCGGGTTTTTCTGCCAGACCACCAACGTTATGATTACGTCGATTTCTTTTCCGGACAGGACCCATGACTCAAGAACCTAGCACCCTCTATGCCAAGCTGCTTGGTGAAACCGCATCTATTACCTGGAAGGAGCTGGAGCCGTTCTTCGCCAGGGGTGCCCTATTGTGGGTCGATCCCGGTCTGGATTTGATTGCTGCAGCGGAGGCAGTCGCGACCGACGAAGGCGAGAAAGTGGCTGCCTGGCTGGCCGCTGACAAGGTCGCCAAGCTGTCTGAAACGCGGGCGCTGGATCTTTTCGAACGCGATCCGGAGCTGTGGGCAGTGGTCGTTTCGCCGTGGATTATGATCCAGGAAAGGGCGGTGAGCTGAAGATGCGCACTCTATTGGTGCGCGACCTTGTCGGGCAAAAGTGTGTAGCCGAGTAGCGTGATGGCACGTTGCCGTAGAGAAAGGCCACAGACGGGCCAGCATCACGGTGACGTAAACGTAACGGGAACAGTTTATCGAGCAGCCGATTGGCTGCTTAATTGTTTCTGGATGTGATCGTTCCCACGCTCTGCGTGGGAATGTATCCCGGGACGCTCTGCGTCCCAAAGCGGACGCAGAGCGTCCATTGAGGCATTCCCACGCAGAGCGTGGGAACGATCGACAAGGGGCCATCACTGACTAAGCCGTCTTGCCCGTATGGTTATTCAAAGAAATAACCTTGGTCTTGCCAATCCGGTGACGATAAATCTCGCGCAAGTACTTGATCGCCTTCTTTACGCAATCCCGGGACAGACGAATGTCATTGATCGAGACGAACTTGTCTTTGTCGTTGATCAGCTCGCGGTACTTCTTCTCGTACATCGGTTTGATCGCGTACCAATTGGTGTCGAGGATCTTCGCCGGGTTCTCGAACTCATTCAGCAGCTCGTCGATACGGTCCTCGTCGAACTCTTCATTAATGATGAAGTCCAGGATCGAGTTATCCAGAGTCTCGTCAAAGCGGTACGGGTTTTTCGCGAAGCAACGCTTGATGAAGGCCACGATCAGCGTCAAGAAATCGTCCGACAGGCACGGGCTCTTGGCGATCAGGGTGGTCAGCGACAAGTTGGCCGAGGCGCCGATGACCAGCGCATAACGCTTGAGCGTGGTGTTCGGGAACAGGCTGTTGAGGTGGGTCTTCAACCGGTTCAAGTCCATGTAGGACAGCTTGTAGTCCTTTGGCAGCGAAACAATCGAGACCACCGACGAGCAGTTCTTGAAGAAGTGCAGGTCGTGCAACGCGGCCGCGTCGTACCCCGAATTCTTGTACTGCTCCAGCGAGGCGCGATAGCGCTTGGATTCGATCGGCAACAGGCTGATGCCTTCGATCGCCTGGGTCACTTTGTTGAAGTGCGGCAAGTCGATGGAGCGGAAGAACAGGTCGTCGATGTTCAGGCGCTGCGGTTCTTTCTCGAACACTTTGAACTTGTCGCTGCTCGGCGGCGGCGTTTCCGGCACCACGGACTCGGCGTAGGCAATCGCTACGGGGCCGGCCAGGCTCATGAACAGGTCGTTGGCGTCGAGGCGAATGGTTTCGCCAATGTCGATACCGGCGCGACGGAAATAGTTCTGGTCGTAGTCGGTGGTTACCGCTTGCGCCGTCAGAATGTTGAAGATCTGCTGTGAGATGTATTGGTTAGCGTGCTTTTCCATCGCGTTGACGTCGATGTTCTGGATGTTGCCGTCATCGCTTTCTTCGGCATAACGCATGATGTCGTTGGAGATCAGCATCATGGCGTTCCATGGGCGGATACGACCCATGACACTGGCTTCGCTGCTGTCTTCGTTGGCGAAGTTGTAGGAGAAGTCCCACTCTTCCGACAGGTATTTACACAGCAGACGACCGGCGTTGATGTGCAGCGCCTCGGACATTTCGCTGCGGTGATCGGAAATGTTCGGCAGCACGCAGATGCCGCTGGTGAAGATCGGCTCGAAGACGAAGGAATGACCGCTCTTGCCGTCGTGCTCGTCCATCGGCTTGGTGTCGAACGTCTTGTTCATGTACGAGTGTTGCTGGGCCAGGCCGAATTCCGAGGCCATGCCCGAACCGGTACCGCCACCGGCGCTGAAAATCGAGAAGTACAGGCGCGATTGGTTGGCCTTGATCCCGCAGCTGTCGATCAGGTACGAGTGAATCATCTTCCAGTCAGGGCTGGAGAAACGCTGGGTGTCCTTGTTCAGGATGATCTTGGCCAGGTACTGACCGAGGATCGGCGCGTTACCGGCGCCACCGGCGTGGACTTCCGACAAGTCCATGATTTTCATTTTGCTGTAGTCGCGCAGGAAGCCGCTTTTTTCGCCCTTGCGCGAGAAACGGATGCGGCCGGCGATGTCTTTGTCCAGGTCGCCGAGCATGACCAGCGGTTCTACCAGGAACACCGGTTTGGTGGCCTTGTTCGGCCCCAGGCGCAGGTTGTTGCGAATCCACTGTGCCGGGCTGTAGCCCTTTTCGGCGAAGCGTTTGTCCGGCGACAGGCGATCTTCGTTATTGAATTCGTTGAGGTAGAACTTACGGGCGTTGTACACCAGCTCCGCGACGTCCAGCGCGATGTTCGAACCGCAGCGACCCAGGCCGATCAGGCACACCGACGGGAATTCCTGATCGCTGTGATGTTCGCTGTCGCCTTCCAGATGCGGTGGGCGCGGGAACACCATGTCGCGCAGACCGTCGAGGTTATCGAGGATACGATCGGTATTGGTCTCGGTGAAGTACAGGTATTGCTGAGTCGCCAACGGGCGCGATGGTGTCAATGGCTTTGACGGTGCGGGGCTGTTTGCCGCCGGGCTCAGCGTCAGATCGGATATCGCAGCGGCCGGATTGTTTTTAGAAGTCATTGTGCGCCATGTACCTGGGCTGGTTGGTTGAGCGACACGGTGTCGTCGAACCATCACGGATGGGATCTCGCGTTTTTTTTCAGCGCGTATTTGGCCCAAGCGTCAGGGCCTTGGCCTGAGCATCGCTCGGGGGAATCCTTTCCTAAGTCATGATGAATCGGCCAATATTCGACGATCTTTAATCAAAAGGAGGCCAAATGATGGCAGCGTTACCTTCACTCGGGTTTGCCGGGGTCGGCCTGATGGGCTTGCCAATGTGCCAGCGCCTGTTGGCAGCGGGTTACCCGCTGACGGTGTGGAACCGCAATCCAGCCAAGTGCGCGCCGCTGGTCGAGGCCGGTGCACGACAGGTCGCCACGCCGGCTGAGCTGTGTCAGCACGCTGACGTGGTGATGTTGTGCCTGGCGGACACGTCGGTGGTTCGTGAGGTGGTGTTTGGCGCGGCAGGAATTGCGCAAGGTGCGAAAAGCGGTCAATTGCTGGTGGATTTTTCCAGCCTGGAACCTACCGCGACGCGGGAAATGGCGACAGCGCTGGTCGGCCAGGCCGGCATGAGCTGGCTGGATGCGCCGGTGTCCGGCGGAGTGGTCGGCGCCGAGGCTGGCAGCCTGGCGATCATGGTGGGCGGTGAAACGGCGGATCTTGAGCGCGTCAGGCCTGTGTTGTTGAACCTTGGTCAGCGCGTGACCCACATGGGCGCCGTCGGAGCGGGGCAGGTGACCAAGGCCTGCAATCAGATGATCGTCGCCTGCAACGCGCTGGTGATCGCCGAAGTCGTGGCGTTGGCCGAGCGTTCCGGGGTGCAGGCCAGTCTGATCGCCGAGGCGCTGGCAGGCGGGTTTGCCGATTCAAAGCCCTTGCAGATCCTCGGTCCGCAAATGGCCGAAAGCCGTTTCGAACCGGTGAAATGGCATGTGCGCACGCTGCTCAAGGACCTCGATACCGCGGTGAAGTTTTCCCGTGAGCAAGGCTCGGCCACGCCGATCAGTGGACTGGCCGCACAATTGATGCGACTGCATGGGAGCCAGGGATTCCTGGAAAAAGATCCGTCGACGCTAGTGCAGTTGTACCGCGAGCCAGACTCAAAGGGCTGACAGTGTGCAGGTGCTTGCGCTGGTTGATTTCGTTCAGCACCGGACGCAACTGCGCCAGCGGTATTGGACGACTGAGCAGGTAGCCCTGCACGAAGTCGCAGCCGTTACGCTCCAGAAACTCGTATTGCTCAAGGGTTTCGACGCCTTCGGTCACCACCTGCAAATGCAGCGTGTGGGCCATGACGATGATCGCTTGAACGATTTCCATGTCCTGGGTGGCCTTGGGGATGTCCTGGATGAACGAACGGTCGATCTTCAGCGTGTTGAGTGGCAGTCGTTTGAGATAGGCCAGTGATGAGTAACCGGTGCCGAAGTCATCAATCGACAGCGACACGCCGAGGGCACGAATCTGGCGCAGCAACACCAGCGTATCGGCGATGTTGCCCATCAGCGCATTTTCCGTCACTTCCAGTTCCAGCCGCTGCGGCGCCACTCCGGCGACCCGCAGCGCGTGTTCGATTTCATCGGCCAATGATTCGCGCGCCAGGTTCAGGGGCGAGCAGTTCACGGCGATGTGGAGTTCTTCGCAACCCTGACGCGACAACTCGCCCAGGTCCTCACAGGCTTTGCGCAGGACCCAGTTATCCAGTTCGGCAATCAGGCCGTTGGCCTCGGCGATGGCAATGAACCGGTCCGGTGCCAGCAGTCCGTGAACCGGATGTTGCCAGCGGACCAGCGCTTCAAGTTTGCTGACCTGAGCGGTTTTCAGGTCATAGATCGGTTGGTAATAGAGCATCAGTCCGGTGTTTTCGCGCAGGGCGTGGCGCAGCTCTTCTTCCAGTTGCAGTTCCAGCGTCGCGCGGGTTTTCAGGTTTTCGCTAAAAAAATTCAAGCCATTGCGCCCGCTGTCCTTGGACTGATACAGCGCCAGGTCAGCGTTTTTCAGCAATTCTTCGCAGGTCTTGCCATCTTCCGGAAACACGCTGATACCGATACTGGTGGTCATGACCATGCGCCGCCCGGACAGCTCGATGGGCTCCTTCATTTTCGCCATGATGCGTTGGGCCATGTGCCGCGCTTCATCATGATCATGCAGGCTGATGAGGATGCAAAACTCGTCGCCTCCGAAGCGCGCAACGACATCTTCGTGGCTGCGAACCGAGCACTTTATGTGGCTGGCCAGGACTTTGAGCAATTCGTCGCCGGCATCATGGCCGAGGCTGTCGTTGATCCGCTTGAAATGGTCGATGTCCAGGAACAGCACCGCCAGCATGCCGCCTTCGTTGGTTTTCTCGATGAGTTTCTCGGCAAAAATCTGGTTGAAGCCACGGCGGTTGATCAGGTTGGTCAGGGGGTCATAGTGCGCCACCTGTTGTAACGACATCCGCGCCTGGTCCAGTTGACTGAGCAGGGCGTTGACCCGTTGCAGATCGCGCTCCTTGTTTTGCAGCTTCTTGTCCGCCAGCGCCGCGCTGATGCTGCTGCCGATGATCAGCAGCGTCATGACCGCCACCGTCAGACCCAGTTGCAGATGATTGTTTGCGCCGGGCAGCGGCAGGAGGCTGTCGGTGGGCAGCACCAGATTGAAGGCGGCCATGGCGGTGACGTGCATGCTGATAATGCCTGCGCCGAGCACCAGGCTGGCGCTGTATTTGAGCAGTTGATGGAACAGTCCGGTGCCGTCGCGCAGATGACTTGATATCAGCAGGGCTGCAAGGCTGGCACCGATGGCGAACACAATGGAGAGGGCGAACAGCGAGGGTTGGTAATAGGCCATCGCACTCGAACGCATGGCGGTCATGCCCACGTAATGCATGGTGGCGATGCCCAGGCCAATGCAGATCGACGCCTGGAGATATTGCCAAAAACTCAGGCGAGGATGGCTGAGAGCATGCATGGCCAGCCACGAGGCGAGCAGGGCGATCAACAGAGAAAGGAGAATGATGGATAAGTCATATTGAATGTCGATCGGCGCCTTGAATGCCAGCATGCCGATGAACTGCATGGCCCAGATCCCCCCCGCCAGGCAACTGGCACCGACCCAGCGCCAGAGCCGCTGCGAGGCGGGTTTTTCCACGTGACCGACCCGTTCGGCCATGTCCAATGTGGCAAAGCTACCGACACCGGCGACCAAATAGGCCAGCAGAACCAGAAAAGGGTCAAGTGTGCCGTTGAGTATTACCTGGCCGTTCGCCGTCAGCTCGGTAATGAAATGCAACCCAAGCCACTCCATAGCATGCCCCATTGTCATCCTGGCTGGCGCCATGAACGCTGGCGAATGCATTGGAGTATAGAAGGCGTGTTTAGAGTGCAAACGATAGTGGCACGTTGGCCCTAACCATTTTGGAATGAGCGTTAGAGCGTTTGGAGATAAATGGTGTATCAGCTGCGACATCTTCCATGGGCGGATATCAGCTTTACAAATAATGACAGACAGCTATGGCGGGCCTGACTAGATTGCAGGTTCCGGGCTCGGATGCGCTGGCAGTGAAGCCCCAATAACAATAAAAGAGACGGACCCATGCAGAACTCGACCCAAGCGGCGAATGCCTGGCGCATTCTGTTCCTGCTGTTCCTGGCCAACCTGTTCAACTTCTTCGACCGCACCATTCCGGCCATCATCATCGAACCGATCCGCATGGAATGGCACCTCAGCGACTTTCAGCTGGGGATCATCGGTACCGCATTCACCCTCGTTTATGCCATTGCCGGCCTGCCTCTGGGACGGATGGCCGATACCGGTTCGCGCAGCAAATTGATGGGCTGGGGCCTGGCGGCGTGGAGCGGGCTGACGGCGGTCAACGGACTGGTGGGGAGTTTCTGGGCGTTCCTGATCGTGCGCATGGGCATCGGCATCGGTGAAGCCAGTTACGCACCGGCCGCCAACTCGCTGATCGGCGACCTGTTCCCGGCCCACCGCCGGGCGCGGGCGATGGGTATCTTCATGCTGGGGCTGCCGTTGGGACTGCTGTTAGCGTTCTTCACCATCGGCGCGATGGTCAAGGCGTTCGACAGCTGGCGCGCGCCGTTCTTTATCGCGGCAGTGCCGGGGCTGATCCTGGCGATCTTCATGTTCTTTATCAAAGAGCCGAAACGCGGCGCCGCAGAGAGTGTGCAGGTTTCTCAGGAGCGCGTAGACCGGCCAATCCGTCGGGTGTTGGCGGTGCCGACTTTCCTGTGGCTGGTGATGGCGGGGCTGTGCTTCAACTTCGCCACGTATGCCTGCAACTCGTTTCTGGTGCCGATGCTGCAGCGCTATTTCCTGATGCCATTACAGGAAGCGGCGGTGGCGACCGGGGTGATCGTCGGCGTGACCGGATTGTTCGGCCTGACACTGGGCGGTTGGGTCGCGGACAAGATTCACCAGCGGGTGGCCAATGGCCGACTGCTGTTTGCCGCGTTCAGCTTGATCATCTCGACGGTGTGCACGGCGTGGGCGCTGCATTCCGGGCGGATCGAGATCGGTGTGTTTGTGGCGGTGTTCAGTGTGGGCTGGTTGTTTGCCTACAACTTCTACACCTGCGTTTATACCGCCATTCAGGACGTAGTCGAGCCGCGCTTGCGAGCTACGGCCATGGCGCTGTTCTTTGCCGGGTTGTATTTGCTGGGGGGTGGTTTGGGGCCGGTGGTGGTGGGGGCATTGTCCGACCACTTTGCGCATACGGCGATGCTCTCGGCCGGAGCTGAACAGATGACCGAAGCGTTCAAGGCTGTCGGCTTGCACGACGCGATGTATTTGATCCCGGTGGCGCTATTTTTCACCATGGTGTTTCTGTTCCTGGCTTCGCGGTGTTTTGTGCGCGATGCCAAGCGGATGAAGGAAGGGTTGGTGGCGGTGGTTGAGCCTGTGGGGGCTGCGGTGACTGCATGATCGCCATCGCGAGCAGGCTCGCTCCCACAGGTGATTAATGGTGTTCATAAAATAGTGTGGCCACATCAGATCCCCTGTGGGAGCGAGCCTGCTCGCGATGAGGCCATCAGCAACACCACAACAATCAAGCAGAAAAAAGGCCCGCATCGCTGCGGGCCTTCTTTTTATAGCGGGGTGGAGCAGGGGATTTAGCCCGCCACCAACACCCGAATCGCTTCCAGCCGCAGCGCAGCCTTGTCGAGCATGGCCAGGCCTTGCTCGCGTTGCTTGCGCAGGGCAACCAGTTCGCTGTCGCGCACGGTCGGGTTGACCGCTTGCAACGCGGTCAGGCGCGCCAATTCTTCGTCGGTGTCGGCGGCCAGGCGACGCTGCGCCTCAGCCACGCGCTCGGCGTGACGCGGGAAGATTTTCTCTTCACCGGCGTTGATCCGTGGCGTCAGCTGATCGCGCTGAGCCTGGATGAACTTGTTGGCGCTGGCACGCGGCACGCTTTCCAGCTGATCGTTAAGGGTTTCGAACGACACACGGGCCGACAGGTCGTTGCCATTGGCATCGAGCAGGCAGCGCAGGGCGGCCGGCGGCAGGTAACGGCCCAGTTGCAGCGAGCGCGGGGCAACCACTTCGCTGACGTAGAGCAATTCCAGCAACACGGTGCCGGGCTTCAATGCCTTGTTCTTGATCAGCGCCACGGCGGTGTTGCCCATGGAACCGGACAAGACCAGGTCCATGCCGCCTTGAACCATCGGGTGCTCCCAGGTAATGAACTGCATGTCTTCGCGAGACAGCGCCTGGTTGCGGTCGTAAGTGATGGTCACGCCTTCGTCGTCGCCCAGCGGGAAGCTGGCGTCGAGCATTTTTTCGCTCGGCTTGAGGATCAGCGCGTTTTCCGAATGGTCTTCGCTGTCGATGCCGAAGGCGTCGAACAACGTTTCCATGTAGATCGGCAGGGCGAACTGGTCGTCTTGCTCAAGGATGTCCTCGACCAGTGCATCACCTTCGCCAGCGCCGCCGGAATTGAGTTCCAGCAAGCGGTCACGGCCGGTATGCAGCTCGGCTTCCATGCGTTCGCGCTCGGCGCGGGCTTCGTCTATCAGCGCTTGCCACTCGCCGTCGTCGGCATTTTCCAGCAGCGGCAGCAGGCGCGGGCCGAACTGATGCTGCAGGGCGTTGCCGGTCGGGCAGGTGTTGAGGAACGCGTTCAGCGCTTCGTGGTACCACTGGAACAGGCGCTGTTGCGGGCTGGTTTCCAGGTACGGCACGTGCAGTTCGATGATGTGCTTCTGGCCGATCCGGTCCAGACGACCGATACGCTGCTCCAGCAGGTCCGGGTGCGAGGGCAGATCGAACAGCACCAAGTGGTGCGAGAACTGGAAGTTACGACCTTCACTACCGATTTCCGAGCAGATCAGCACTTGTGCGCCAAATTCTTCGTCGGCGAAGTAGGCGGCGGCGCGGTCACGCTCGAGGATGTTCATGCCTTCGTGGAAGACCGTGGCCGGGATGCCGGAGCGCACGCGCAGGGCGTCTTCCAGATCCATGGCGGTTTCGGCGTGGGCGCAGATCACCAGCACTTTGGTGCGCTTGAGCATCTTCAGCGTGTCGATCAGCCACTCGACGCGCGGGTCGAATTTCCACCAGCGTTCTTCTTCGTTGGCGTCCGGCTGGGCCTGGAAGCTGACTTCCGGGTACAGCTCGGCGTGATCACCCAATGGCAATTCGAGGTATTCGTCGGGGCATGGCAGCGGGTACGGATGCAGTTTGCGCTCCGGGAAACCCTGCACGGCGGCGCGGGTGTTGCGGAACAGCACGCGGCCGGTGCCGTGGCGGTCGAGCAGTTCGCGGACCAGACGGGCGCTGGCTTCGGTGTCGCCATCGTTGACGGCGGTCAGCAGCGCTTCGCCTTCGTTGCCGAGGAAACCGTGAATGGTCTTGTGTGCTTCAGGCGACAGGCGCCCCTTATCCAGCAGCTCCTGGACGGCTTCGGCCACCGGGCGATAGTTTTCGCTTTCGGCGCGGAAGGCGTGCAGGTCATGGAAACGGTTCGGATCGAGCAGGCGCAGACGCGCAAAGTGGCTGTCCTGACCCAGTTGTTCCGGGGTTGCGGTCAGCAGCAAAACGCCGGGAATGACTTCGGCCAGTTGTTCAACCAGCGAGTATTCCGGGCTGGCCTTGTCTTCATGCCACACCAAGTGGTGCGCTTCGTCGACGACCATCAGGTCCCAACCGGCGGCGAACAGCGCGTCCTGGGCCTTCTCGTCTTCTACCAGCCACTCGAGTGCAACCAGCGCGAGCTGGGTGTCTTCGAACGGGTTGGCGGCATCGCTTTCGATGAAGCGTTCTTCGTCGAACAGCGCAACTTGCAGGTTGAAGCGGCGGCGCATCTCGACCAGCCACTGGTGCTGAAGGTTCTCCGGAACCAGGATCAGCACGCGGTTGGCGCGGCCCGAGAGCAGTTGGCGATGGATCACCAGGCCGGCTTCGATGGTTTTACCCAGACCCACTTCGTCCGCCAGCAGAACCCGCGGCGCAATGCGGTCGGCGACTTCACGGGCGATGTGCAGCTGGTGCGCGATCGGTTGCGCACGTACGCCACCGAGGCCCCAAAGCGCGGACTGCAATTGGCGGCTGGTGTGTTCCAGGGTGTTATATCGCAGGGAGAACCAGGCCAGCGGGTCGATCTGCCCGGCGAACAAACGATCGCTGGCCAGACGGAACTGAATGAAGTTCGATAGTTGGGTTTCCGGCAGGGTAACCACTTCGTTGTGCCCGTTGAGGCCGTGGTAAACCAGCAGGCCGTCGATGTCGTCGACTTCCTGTACGGTCAGTTTCCAGCCTTCGAAGTGAGTGATCGAGTCACCCGGCGAAAACCGCACGCGGGTGAGGGGCGCATTCCGTAGCGCGTACTGGCGAGTCTCGCCAGTGGCCGGGTAGAGCACGGTCAACAAGCGGCCGTCCTGTGCCAGAACGGTGCCTAAACCCAGCTCGGCTTCGCTGTCACTGATCCAGCGTTGCCCCGGTTGATACTGCTGCGCCATGCTGCCTGACTCCCACCTTGAAAAAGCGGGCTATCTTAACGGAATGAGGGCTTCAGGGCCAAAGGACTCTCATAAAAACTCGCAGTCTTACGTTAGTCCAATGATGCAGCGCCTGCAGGTCGGGGCACCTATTCGTGCCAAACGGGTCACAGTTTGCGACCGATGGCTCAAGTCGGCATCCCCGCAGCCGACAGCCTGCTGACAGGAGACCAATAATTATGCTGCTACCGATGCTCCCCTTGAGTGCCGTGCCAATCACCTCACAGCAGGATCCGATTCGCCAGCGGCCGGATATTCCACCCGTGGTCCCGGTGCAGGAAAGCTCCAACGAAAGCACCATCGACCTGCAGCAGCGCGATCCGGAAGAGGCGGGGTTTCAGCTGCGCGAGGAACAGCGCCGCAAGCAGGAGCAGCAAAGGCGCCGCCGCGAAGCTGATGAAGATCCTGAAGAACACCTGGCGATTCCTGGTGACGAGCTCAACGCCGACAATACCGTGCCAGTGGCGCCATTGATGGAAGATCAGCCACGGCAGGGTTTGTGGGTCGATATCCAGATTTGAGCTCATGGCTGGTCAGCGCTGCCATCAGACCGCATTATTGGCACATCCTTGCCTGCAGATGCGGCCACTGAATTCATTCCAAGCGATGCCTGAGCACCATGAGCCAAGACGACAAGCTGATCGACCTCAACGCCGAACGCGCCAAGCGGGTTCATGACCTTAATGAAAAGCGCCTGAACGAAGTGCGCCAGGCATTCGAGCACGCCATGCCGTTGGGTAAAGCGAAGAAAAAGCCGAAGAACAAACCGAAAAAGCGTTGAAACACCCTGCATCGATTGATGCAGGTCAGTTATTTCCCCTCCTTTACGCCCAGTCTCGGGCGATATTGATCCCGGTCAATTTATTCTCCTGCCTGATTGGTTAACTTAGCCCCATCGCAACAAAGCAACCGCAGGAGGCCAGTCATGTTTCTCGACAACGTGGTGATCGCCGGAGTGCTGACAGTCGGCCTCATGGTTCTGTTTTTTGCAGGGTTTGGATTTTTTATCTGGAAAGATTCGCACAAGCGCAAACCGTAGGTCTTTCTGGAAGCAATGAGCACGCAAGGCATTTTGGGCAACTTCGGTTGCCCTTTTTTTTGCGTCTGAAAATCTATCCAAATACGCCGACCCATTGTAGGAGCCGAGCTTGCTCGCGATGGGGCCATAACATTCAACATCCATTTTGCCTGTAAGGCCGCTATCGCGAGCAAGCTCGGCTCCTACAGGTTTTGTGGTGTTTTGAGTTTCCGGTGGGCAATAAAAAGGCGCGAACCTCACGGAACGCGCCTTTTTCGTTGCAGCGATGTATCAGCTGCCCAGTGCCTTCGACGCAAGCCAGAACAGGCCGGCCGACAGGGCCACTGTGGCTGGCAGGGTCAGGATCCAGGCCAGCAGGATGGTTTTGACGGTGCCACCCTGAAGGCCGCTTTTATTGGCGACCATGGTGCCGGCCACGCCCGAGGACAGGACGTGGGTGGTGGAAACCGGCAGGCTGAAGATGTTGGCCAGGCCGATCATGCCCGCGGTGGTGATCTGTGCAGACATGCCTTGAGCGTAGGTCATGCCTTGCTTGCCGATCTTCTCGCCGATGGTCAGAACCACACGCTTCCAGCCAACCATGGTACCCAGGCCGAGTGCCAGAGCGACCGCCAGAATCACCCAGAACGGGGCATATTCGGTGGTGGTGGTCAGGTCTTTGCGTAACTTGTCCAGGTCAGCCTTTTCACGGGCAGCGAGACCAGGAAGCTTGCTGACTTTCTTCGCTGTGTCGTCCAGGCAGAGCAGGTAGCGACGCACTTCGATGCGGCTTTCCGCCGGCAGCGAGTGGTAGTCCGCTACACCTTTAAGGGTGCCGAGCAGGGCGGTGATGGTCGGTTCGGTCTGTTGCGGATTGCAACGGAATTTCTCCGGCAGGTCGCCTTCCACGCTTTTGCCCAGGGCCAGGAATTCACCCAGCGTATCGGCATTGCGCTTGTAGAACTGGCTCAGGTGCAGGGTCGCGTCGCGAGTCCGTTCGATCTGGTAGGTTGTGCTGCCCAGGTCGAGTACGAACTGCGCCGGCACGATACCGATCAGCACCAGCATGATCAGGCCGATACCTTTCTGGCCATCGTTGGAACCGTGCACGAAGCTCACGGCCATGGCCGAGATCACCAGTACCAGACGGTTCCAGAACGGTGGGTGCTTCTTGTCATCGAGCTTGCGGCGCTGGTCCGGTGTCTTGTGCATCTTCGACAGCGGACGCCACCATTTCAGTCCGATGAGGACCAAAGCGGCAACGAGGAAACCGGCCATTGGCGAGAACACCAGGGACGCACCGATATCGATCGCTTTCTGCCAGTTCACGCCATCAGCCAACGGAATGTCGTTGATCAAGGCGTTGGCAAGGCCGACACCGAGGATCGACCCGATCAGCGTATGGGAGCTGGAAGCCGGGATACCGAAGTACCAGGTGCCCAGGTTCCAGGTGATAGCAGCGGCGAGCAACGAGAACACCATGGCCAGCCCGTGACCGGTGTTCACATTGATCAGCAGCTCTACCGGCAGCAGGTGGACGATGGCATACGCCACGCCGACACCGCCCAGCAGCACGCCAAGGAAGTTGAACACACCGGAAAAAAACACCGCCAGATGGGGCGGCATGGCTTTGGTGTAGATAACAGTGGCCACCGCGTTAGCGGTGTCATGAAAGCCGTTGATGAACTCGAAGGCGAGGACAAAGGCCAGGGCGAGCAAGAGGCTCACAAGCACCCAAGCATCTAGTCCGCTGAATAAATCGATCATGAAGGTTTTCTGACCCGGTCGTAAGGGGGCGCGATTATGCCAGAAAAGACTGCTAATCAATGCACTTGCTGCTCATCGGTAACATTCTTCAACGAATTAATTTTCGGCAACGGCCCAAGCCCCAGGTTTTTACTGGGTTTTGCAAGTCATTGAATTTCTTTGAAAAGGCCGCAGACACAAGGCGTTCTCTCGTAGGAGCAAGAGGTTTTAACGCTTGTGTGAAATATCTGAAAAGAGGGCCAGAGATGCGCCATTTACCTCATCCGGTGGGTGAGGTGACCGCTGCCCGCTGGTAGCGGGCGCGAAAGGCATCATCGATACATCCCGTTTTTAACGGGTGCAGACGCAGACCCTTGAAAGGATTCAGGCCGAGGGCTTATGGCTCTTCGGCTTTGAGTTCCTTTTCCATTTTCTGCAATTCTTGAGTGAAAGCCTGATCCTGAACGGTGGCGCGTTTACGCCAGGGTTTGCGTTCCGGTTCGGGCTGAGCGGCGTAGGTGGTGACTTCCCCGCCGTAAACTTCCTTGTAACGTTGTTCCTGGCGCTCAAGTTCCGCGCGCAGTTCGTCTTTCGTCACAGTGCTACCTGATTGAGTTGAGATAAATTCTGGTGAAACGACTGCATCAAATGTATTTGACCACGCTCGTCGAATGGAACAAGGCCCGCAAAGGCATCATTTTTTACGGCGTTGCGATCAATTACTTCCATGTTGCAGGCGGCCACGGCACCAGAGATAAACAGCTGACGTAGCATCAGTTTCCTGTTTCAGCGAACACCTTGGCGAAGCATATGCAATGAATGTCAGGCGTTTGCTGCGGGTAACGGCGATGGAACATCGCGCTACCGGGCGGCGGAATCGGCAATTAAAAACCGGTCACCACTGAATTTCATTATAGCGGTCGATTCGAAGAACACTATCGCCAAAGAGTTAAAAGTGGGTCTTGATGTGTGATTGTTTTGTTACTCGCAACTTTATACGGCTAATAGGTGGTTCTGCGGCACGACGTTACAGTGATGCCTTTCTGACGCCATGAAGTCGAACAAGTTAGGACATTACATCGAACCTTCTAGTTTGCGTCAGAGCCAGTGTAAAAAACTGGTGCAGGCAAGCCCGTTCAATAAAATCGAATCGGCGGGTCCGATTGCGATTATCGGTCGATGGTTCGATAATCGCACGGTGTTGGCTGGCCGGGGTTGTGCGAGGGACCGGCTGCCGCTTGTAATAGCCGCTGAACCGTGTGGGAAAAGGACCTTTTATGAACGATCAAATGCGCAATTCCTTCGCTTCAGTGGCGCCGCCGATCGTTGCCTCGCCCGCCAAGCGGATCCAGGCACTGACCGGCGACCCGGATTTCATGACGTCCTTGGCCCGAGGCCTGGCTGTGGTGCAGGCGTTCCAGGAACGCAAACGTCACCTCACTATCGCCCAGATCAGTCATCGCACGGAAATTCCCCGCGCCGCTGTGCGACGTTGCCTGCACACGCTGATCAAACTCGGCTACGCCACCACCGACGGCCGAACCTATTCGCTGTTGCCAAAAGTACTGACGCTTGGCCATGCCTATGTGTCCTCGACGCCGCTGGCGGTTTCCGCTCAGCCCTACCTGGACCGCATGAGCGAGCAACTTCATGAAGCTTGCAACATGGCCACTCTGGAAGGCGATGACATCTTGTACATCGCTCGTTCGGCCACCACCCAGCGACTGATTTCCGTCGACCTGTCGGTCGGTGGACGTCTGCCTGCCTATTGCACTTCGATGGGTCGGATTCTTCTCGCAGCGCTGGACGATACGTCACTGCGCGAGTACCTCGACCATGCCGAGCTGCAAGCCAAGACCAGCCGAACCCTGCACACCCCCGAGGCGTTGCTCGAATGCCTGCAAGAGGTGCGGCAGCAAGGCTGGTGCATCGTCGATCAGGAACTGGAGCAAGGTCTGCGCTCGATTGCCGTTCCGGTGTACGACGCTTCCGGCCAAGTGGTGGCGGCGCTAAACGTCAGTACCCACGCCGGCCGAGTCAGCCGCAACGAGCTGGAACAACGTTTCCTGCCTGGCCTTCTGAGCGCGAGTCGCGACCTCAGCGCGCAACTCTTCGCCTAAGCTGTTCGATAAACGCACAGAGTCGCGTTTATCGAATTGACGCTCTTTCCCTTGGATCATTAATGTCGCGGCAGCGTCATCCGGCGCTGCTGTTCTCGCTCCATTGCCGGGCGACGACCCCAATAATAATGAGAAGAGGCACCTCCCATGCGTACGTTTCCCGACTGTCGCTGTTCCCATCGGTTTCCCTGCCGGAACCGCATCGCCTGATTCCGATCCCCCTTTCTTGTGACAGCGTCAGCCTTGGCTGACACCCGTTCGACTGCGTTCTTTGCGTGGAATAAAAATAATGAACCAGCCCCAGTCTGCTGTAGGAAACTGCCTCGACGTGCAGTCCTTCATCAATGCTCAACCCATTTCGCGCTACCAATGGCGAGTGGTGATCCTGTGTTTCCTGATTGTTTTCCTCGATGGCCTCGACACGGCGGCCATGGGTTTTATCGCGCCCGCCCTGTCTCAGGATTGGGGCATCGACCGCGCCAGTCTCGGCCCGGTGATGAGCGCGGCGCTGATCGGAATGGTCTTCGGTGCACTGGGTTCTGGCCCATTGGCTGACCGCTTCGGGCGAAAAATCGTACTGGTGGGCGCGGTGCTGTTGTTCGGCGCGTTCAGCCTGGCTTCGGCTTACAGCACCAACGTCGATCAGTTGCTGGTGCTGCGATTCCTCACCGGCCTGGGCCTTGGTGCCGGTATGCCGAACGCCACGACGCTGCTGTCCGAGTACACCCCGGAGCGCAAGAAGTCCCTGCTGGTGACCAGCATGTTCTGCGGCTTCAACCTCGGCATGGCGGGCGGCGGTTTCATTTCCGCCAAACTGATTCCGGCCTTTGGCTGGCACAGTCTGCTGATGATCGGCGGGATTTTGCCGCTGATCCTCGCCGTCGTATTGCTGTTCTGGCTGCCGGAATCGGCACGCTACCTCGTCGTCCGCAATCGCGGCACTGACAAAGTGCGCAAGACCCTGGCGCCCATCGATCCAACCGTCGTCGCCCAGGCTTCCAGCTTCAGCGTGCCGGAACAGAAAACCGTGAAGGCCCGCAACGTGTTCGCGGTGATCTTCTCCGGCACCTACAGCACCGGCACTTTGTTGCTGTGGCTAACCTATTTCATGGGGTTGGTGATCGTTTATCTGCTGACCAGTTGGCTGCCGACGCTGATGCGTGACAGTGGCGCGAGCATGGAGCAGGCGGCATTCATCGGCGCGTTGTTCCAGTTTGGCGGGGTGTTGAGCGCGGTGGGCGTGGGCTGGGCGATGGACCGGTTCAATCCGCACAAGGTTATCGGCATTTTCTATCTATTCGCCGGGGTGTTTGCCTACGCGGTAGGGCAGAGCCTGGGCAACATCACGCTATTGGCGACGTTGGTGCTCGTGGCCGGGATGTGCGTCAACGGTGCGCAATCGGCGATGCCTTCTCTGGCGGCGCGTTTTTATCCTACGCAGGGGCGGGCGACCGGGGTGTCGTGGATGCTCGGGATTGGCCGCTTTGGCGCGATTCTCGGCGCATGGATGGGGGCAACGCTACTGGGGCTGGGCTGGAACTTTGAACAAGTGCTGACAGCGCTGGTGATTCCAGCGGCATTGGCGACCACGGCGGTGGTGATCAAGGGCATGGTCAGCCATGCGGATGCGACCTGAGGGCAGTTTCCGGAATTGTTATTGAATTGACGGGCCTCTTCGCGAGCAAGCCCGCTCCCACAGTTGATCGCATTCCCCTGTGGGAGCGGGCTTGCTCGCGAAGCATTTGAACTTATCGATAGGCAGGCAACAATGTGTTCGATAAACGAACACTCAGTCGATTATCGGATTGTTTGGCGTTTTTCAGGGGCTTACTCTTCAGTCATTCCGGCGCTGCGCATCGCGCCTTTTTCTTCCACTGTCGGTTCATAACAAAACGGGAGCCTGCCCCATGGCTGAAATCCTTTCGCTGCACGACGCGGTGAAGCAATTCGTTAACGACGGCGATACCGTCGCGCTCGAAGGCTTCACTCACCTGATCCCTACGGCGGCGGGTCACGAAATCATTCGTCAGGGCAAGAAAGACCTGACCCTGGTGCGGATGACGCCTGACCTGATCTACGACCAGTTGATCGGTGCCGGTTGTGCTCGCAAGCTGATTTTCTCCTGGGGCGGCAACCCGGGCGTCGGTTCGCTGCATCGCCTGCGTGACGCCGTAGAGAAACAGTGGCCGCACGCGCTGGAAATCGAAGAGCACAGCCACGCCGACCTGGCAAACGCCTACGTCGCTGGCGCCTCCGGCCTACCATTTGCGGTGCTGCGTGCCTACGCCGGCTCCGACCTGCCGAAGGTCAACCCGCTGATCAAAACCGTCACCTGCCCATTCACCGGTGAAGTATTGGCGGCCGTGCCTTCGGTGCGCCCGGACATCACCGTGATTCACGCGCAGAAGGCTGACCGCAAAGGCAACGTGTTGCTGTGGGGCATTCTCGGCGTGCAGAAAGAAGCGGCACTGGCCGCCAAGCGCTGCATCGTTACCGTCGAAGAAATCGTCGATGACCTCAATGCTCCGATGAACTCCTGCGTTCTGCCGACCTGGGCCTTGAGCGCGGTCTGCCACGTCCCTGGCGGCGCGCATCCGTCCTACGCGCACGGCTACAACGAGCGCGATAACCGTTTCTACCAGGCTTGGGACCCGATTGCCCGCGACCGTGACACCTTCACCGCGTGGATCAACGAGTACATCCACGGCTGCGCTGACTTCAGCGAGTTCCAGGCCAAACTGGCCGCTGCTTCGGAGGCCAAGTAATGACTTACACCACCAATGAAATGATGACTGTCGCCGCTGCCCGCCGTCTGAAAAACGGTTCGGTGTGTTTCGTCGGCATCGGCCTGCCGTCGAAAGCCGCCAACCTGGCGCGTCTGACTTCCTCGCCGGATGTAGTCCTTATCTACGAATCGGGTCCGATCGGTGCCAAGCCGAGCGTACTGCCGCTGTCGATCGGTGACGGTGAGCTGGCGGAAACCGCTGACACCGTCGTCCCGACCGGTGAGATTTTTCGCTATTGGTTGCAGGGCGGGCGCATCGACGTCGGTTTCCTCGGCGCCGCGCAAGTCGACCGCTTCGGCAACATCAACACCACCGTGGTCGGCGATTACCATCAGCCGAAAGTCCGCCTGCCGGGTGCCGGTGGCGCGCCGGAGATCGCTGGCTCGGCGAAAAGTGTGCTGATCATCCTAAAGCAGTCGGCGCGCTCCTTTGTCGACAAACTCGACTTCATTACCTCGGTCGGCCATGGCGAGGGCGGTGATTCGCGCAAGCGTCTCGGCCTGCCGGGCGCCGGTCCGGTCGGCATCATTACCGACCTGTGCATCATGGAACCGGAAGCCGGCACCCATGAATTCGTGGTCACCGCACTGCACCCGGGCGTGACCCGCGAGCAAGTGACCGCGGCCACCGGTTGGGCTGTTCGTTTTGCCGAGCACGTTGAAAACACCGCCGAGCCGACCGAAGTCGAACTGAAGGCGCTGCGTGATCTGGAAGCCCGCACTGCCGCGGCCCACGGTCAAGCACCGGGAGAAGCCTGATGCGCGACGTTTATATCTGCGACGCGATTCGCACCCCCATCGGCCGTTTCGGCGGTGGCCTGTCGGCGGTTCGCGCCGACGACCTGGCCGCCGTGCCGATCAAGGCATTGATGGAGCGCAACCCGTCGGTGGACTGGAACGCAGTGGACGAGGTGTTCCTCGGTTGCGCCAACCAGGCCGGCGAAGACAACCGCAACGTGGCACGCATGGCGTTGTTGCTGGCGGGCCTGCCGGAAACCATTCCGGGCGTGACCCTCAATCGCCTCTGCGCCTCGGGTATGGACGCGATCGGCACTGCCTTTCGCGCCATCGCCAGTGGCGAGATGGAGTTGGCAATTGCCGGCGGCGTCGAGTCGATGTCCCGCGCACCGTTCGTGATGGGCAAGGCCGATGCGGCGTTCTCGCGCAACATGAAGCTGGAAGACACCACCATCGGCTGGCGTTTCATCAACCCGTTGATGAAAGCCCAATACGGCGTGGATGCGATGCCGCAGACCGCCGACAACGTGGCTGACGATTACGAAATTTCCCGCGAGGATCAGGACGCTTTCGCACTGCGCAGTCAGCAGCGGACAGCCGCCGCGCAAGCCGCAGGATTTTTCGCCGAAGAAATCGTTGAAGTGCGCATTGCCCACAAGAAGGGGGAAAGTGTCGTCAGCCAGGATGAGCATCCTCGCGCAGACACCACCCTGGAAACCCTGGCCAAACTCAAACCGGTCAACGGTCCTGACAAAACCGTCACCGCCGGCAATGCTTCCGGGGTGAACGACGGTGCCGCGGCGTTGATTCTGGCCTCGGCCGACGCCGTGAAAAAGCACGGCTTGACCGCCCGCGCCAAAGTGCTGGGCATGTCGAGCGCCGGTGTCGCACCCCGGGTGATGGGCATTGGCCCGGTGCCGGCGGTGCGCAAACTGACCGAACGTCTCGGCCTGGCGGTCAGCGATTTCGACGTGATCGAACTCAACGAAGCGTTCGCCAGCCAAGGCTTGGCCGTGCTGCGTGAACTGGGGCTGGCGGACGATGCAGCCCAGGTCAATCCGAACGGTGGCGCCATTGCCTTGGGCCATCCGTTGGGCATGAGCGGCGCCCGCCTGGTACTGACCGCGCTGCATCAGCTGGAAAAGACCGGTGGCAAGAAAGGTCTGGCGACCATGTGCGTCGGCGTTGGCCAAGGTCTGGCTTTGGCGATCGAACGGGTCTGACACGCGGCGTAACTAATAAGAACTGAGGAAATGCTCCATGACTGACAAGCCTGGTTACCGCCGCCCGCAAGAGGGCACCCAGCCGGATTACCTGCACCCGGCCTATCAATCCACCAATCGTCGCTCGCCGTCCAAGCCGTTGGTGTTTTTGCCCCATTCGCTGTCGGAAATTACCGGTCCGACCATCGGTGCCGAGCGCATTCAAGCGCAGGACAACGACCTGACCGCCCAACACAAAGGCGAGCCACTGGGCGAGCGCATCATCATTCACGGCCGCGTGCTGGATGAAGACGGTTTGCCGGTGCCAGGGATTCTGGTGGAGATCTGGCAGGCCAACGCCGCCGGTCGCTACAACCATGATCGCGACCTGCACGATGCACCGCTGGACCCGAATTTCACCGGTACCGGCCGCACCGTGACCGACGCCGATGGCTGGTACCAATTCCAGACCATCAAACCCGGCGCCTATCCGTGGGGCAACCACCACAACGCGTGGCGCCCGGCGCATATCCATTTCTCACTGTTCGGGCCGAGTATTCTGACGCGCCTGGTCACTCAGATGTATTTCCCGGGTGATCCGCTGCTGGCGTATGACCCGATCTACAACTGCGTACCGGACACCAGCGCCAAAGAACGTTTGATCGCCAGTTTCGACCTGGAAAAAACCATTCCTTCCTATGCCCTCGGTTATCGCTGGGACATCGTCTTGCGCGGCCGCGAAGCCACGCCGATGGAGAAATAAGATGACGCTGAACGCGACCACATCCCACACCGTCGGGCCGTATTACCACATCGGTTTGACCTGGCTGAACCGCGAAGACCTGACCGTCGAACAAACCCTCGGCGAGCGCGTGGCGATCACCGGGCAAGTCATCGATGGCAACGGCGACATCGTCAACGACGCGATGCTGGAAGTCTGGCAGGCCAACGCCGCCGGCAAGTACGACCACCCTGAAGACGATCAGGACAAACCCCTGGACCCGAACTTCGAAGGGTTTGGCCGGGTGCCGGTGGATGCCGAAGGGCGCTTTCGTTTCACCACGATCAAGCCGGGCACGGTGGAAGGCTTGAACGGAACGACTCAGGCGCCGCACTTGGTTGTGCTGGTGTTTGCTCGCGGGTTGGTGAAGCACTTGCTGACGCGGATTTACTTTGACGGCGAACCGGCCAACGTGGCGGATCCGCTGCTGGAATGTGTGCCGGCTGAACGCCGCAGCACCTTGCTGGCGAAGCAGGATGCGTCCGGTGTGTACCAGTGGAATGTGATCCTGCAAGGCACCGACGCCGAGACGGTGTTCTTCGATTATTGATTCCAACCTGATCGTTCCCACGCTCCGCGTGGGAATGCCGCCATGGACGCTCTGCGTCCACTGTGACGCGGAGCGTCACGGGATGCATTCCCACGCAGAGCGTAGGAACGATCAGTGTGAAGAGTGCATCTGTGGAACGGGGCTGTTGCAAAGTGTGTCTAGACTCTCACAGTCCCCATTGAGTAAAAAACAATGACAACTGATACCGCTACTACAGCGCACTACACCGGCGAAGAGCGCAGTAAAAGGATCTTCGCGATTGTCGGCGCCTCGTCCGGCAACCTCGTCGAATGGTTCGACTTCTACGTCTACGCCTTCTGTGCGATCTATTTCGCCCCTGCCTTTTTCCCGTCCGATAACCCGACTGTGCAGCTGGTGAATACGGCTGGTGTATTCGCCGCCGGGTTCCTGATGCGGCCCATCGGCGGCTGGATCTTTGGCCGGCTGGCGGACAAGCATGGGCGCAAGAATTCGATGTTGATCTCGATTCTGATGATGTGCTTCGGTTCGTTACTCATCGCTTGCCTGCCGACCTACAAGGACATCGGCGTCTGGGCGCCGATCATGCTGCTGTTCGCCCGCCTGATTCAGGGGTTGTCGGTGGGCGGTGAGTACGGCACCACCGCGACCTACATGAGTGAAGTGGCCCTCAAGGGCCAGCGCGGTTTCTTCGCCTCGTTCCAGTACGTGACGCTGATTGGCGGGCAGTTGCTGGCGGTGTCGCTGGTGGTAATCCTGCAACAGTTCCTCACTGAGGATGATTTGCGCGCCTATGGCTGGCGGATCCCGTTTGTCGTCGGTGCGTTGGCGGCGTTGATTTCGCTGTTCCTGCGTCGTTCGCTCAAGGAAACCACCAGCAAGGAAATGCGCGCAAACAAGGACGCCGGCAGCATCCGTGCGCTGTTCCGCGACCATAAAGCGGCGTTCATCACCGTGCTCGGTTACACCGCTGGTGGCTCGCTGATTTTCTACACCTTCACCACGTACATGCAGAAATATCTGGTGAACACCGCCGGCATGCAGGCCAAGACCGCCAGCTACATCATGACCGGCGCGCTGTTCCTTTATATGTGCATGCAGCCGTTGTTCGGCATGCTCGCGGACAAGATCGGCCGACGTAACTCGATGCTGTGGTTCGGCGCCCTCGGTACGCTGTTCACCGTGCCGATTCTGTTGAGTCTGAAAAGCGTCAGCAGTCCGTTCCTGGCCTTCGTACTGATTACCGTGGCGCTGGCAATCGTCAGCTTTTACACCTCCATCAGCGGCCTGGTAAAAGCCGAAATGTTCCCGCCGGAAGTGCGCGCCTTGGGCGTCGGCCTGGCGTATGCGGTGGCGAATGCAATCTTCGGCGGTTCGGCGGAATACGTGGCCCTGAGCCTCAAAGCCGGGGGCATGGAAAACTCCTTCTACTGGTACGTGACGGTGATGATGGCGGTGGCGTTCCTGTTCAGCCTGCGCTTGCCGAAACAGGCGAAGTATTTGGAAAACGACCTTTGATCTTTACCCGTGGGCCTGACCGGCCCACGCCTCCAGGGACTGTTTATGAACGAGCGACCGGGCAATCAATTGTTCGATGCCTATTTCACTGCCCGCGACATGCGTGAGGTGTTCTGCGATCAGGGTCGGGTTCAAGCGATGCTTGATTTTGAAGCGGCGCTGGCTCGGGCCGAGGCGCGAGTCGGGCTGATTCCGCAAACGGCTGTCGCGCCGATCGAAGCGGCCTGTCACGCCGGGCATTACGACTTCGCGGCGCTCGGCGAGGCGATTGCCACGGCCGGCAATTCGGCCATTCCGTTGGTCAAGGCGTTGGGTAAACAGATCGCGGCCAACCATGCCGAAGCCGAGCGCTATGTGCATCTGGGCGCGACCAGCCAGGACGTGATGGACACCGGTCTGGTGTTGCAACTGCGTGGGGCACTGGAGCTGATCGAAAACGATCTGGCGCAACTGGGCGAAACGCTGGCGACCCAGGCGTTGCGCTACGTCGCCACACCGCTGGCCGGGCGCACCTGGTTGCAGCACGCGACACCCGTCACCCTCGGCATGAAAATCGCCGGTTGGCTGGGCGCTGTCACTCGCAGCCGGCAACGTCTGCAACAACTCAAACCGCGACTGCTGGTGCTGCAATTCGGCGGCGCCTCTGGAACCCTCGCGGCCCTCGGCGAGCAGGCGATGCCGATTGCCCACGCGCTGGCTGAAGAATTGAAACTGACATTGCCGGATCAACCTTGGCACACCCAGCGAGACCGCTTGGTGGAGTTCGGCTCGGTACTGGGATTGATCGCCGGCAGCCTCGGTAAACTGGGCCGTGACATCAGCCTGTTGATGCAGACCGAAGCCGCTGAAGCGTTCGAACCTTCCGCGCCGGGCAAGGGCGGCTCTTCAACCATGCCGCACAAACGCAACCCGGTGGGCGCGGCGGTACTGATCGGTGCTGCGACGCGCGTTCCGGGTTTGCTCTCGACGCTGTTCAGCGCCATGCCTCAAGAACACGAGCGCAGCCTGGGCCTGTGGCATGCCGAGTGGGAAACCCTGCCGGAGATTTGCTGCCTGGTGTCCGGCAGCTTGAAACAAGCGATGCTGGTGGCGGACGGACTGGAAGTGGACGCCGAACGCATGGCCCGCAACCTCGATCTGACCCAAGGCCTGGTGCTCGCCGAAGCGGTGAGCATCGTCCTCGCTCAACGAGTGGGGCGCGACACTGCGCACCATTTGCTGGAGCAATGCTGCAAGCGTGCAGTAGCTGAACAACGTCATCTGCGAGCGGTACTCGGCGACGAGCCGCAAGTGACCGCCGAACTGTCGGATGCTGAACTCGATCATTTGCTGGACCCTGCCCATTACCTCGGTCAGGCCCATACCTGGGTCGAGCGAGCGGTGGCTGAACATTCTGCGTTGACTGCCTGAAGGAGATTGCTGTGGCTTTCGTACAACTCGCCGAGGGCGAACTGCACTACCAAATTGAAGGGCCGCAACTCGATGGCCCGGCGGATGCGCCGGTGCTGGTGCTGTCCAACTCGCTGGGCACCAACCTGCACATGTGGGACGCGCAGATTGCGGCGTTCACCGAGCATTTTCGTGTGTTGCGTTTCGACACCCGGGGCCATGGCCAATCGCTGGTCACGCCCGGGCCGTACAACATCGAGCAACTGGGCCATGACGTGCTGGCGCTGCTGGATGCGTTGCACATCGAACGCGCGCATTTCTGCGGTCTGTCCATGGGCGGGCTGATTGGCCAGTGGCTGGGGATCAACGCGGGTGATCGCCTGAACAAACTGGTGGTGTGCAACACCGCGGCGAAAATCGGCGATCCGTCGGTGTGGAACCCGCGCATTGAAACCGTGCTGCGTGACGGTTCGGCCGCCATGGTCGCGCTGCGTGATGCGTCGATTGCGCGCTGGTTCACCGCAGATTTTGCTGAAGCCAATCCTGCTGCGGCGAAAAAAATCACGGACATGCTCGCGGCCACCTCGCCTGAAGGCTATGCCGCGAATTGTGCCGCCGTGCGCGATGCCGATTTCCGCGATCAGCTGTCCTCGATCAAGGTGCCGCTGCTGGTCATCGCCGGCACCGAAGACCCGGTCACGCCGCCGTCCGGCGGGCACTTCATTCAGGAACACGTGCAGGGCGCCGAGTACGCCGAGTTCTACGCCGCGCACCTGTCCAACGTTCAGGCCGGTGCTGCATTCAGCGAGCGCGTGTTGGCGTTTTTGTCAGCTGATTAAGGGGATTGTTGTGGACGAGAAACAACGCTACGACGAGGGCCTGAAAGTCCGTCGCGCGGTACTCGGCGACGCCCACGTCGACCGCAGCCTGAATGCGCTGACCGAGTTCAACTCGGAGTTTCAGGAGATGATCACCCGCCATGCCTGGGGCGACATCTGGACCCGTCCGGGACTGCCGCGCCACACCCGCAGTCTGATCACCATCGCTATGTTGATCGGCATGAACCGCAATGAAGAACTCAAACTGCACCTGCGCGCCGCCGCCAACAACGGCGTGACCCGCGGCGAGATCAAGGAAGTGATCATGCAGAGCGCAATCTACTGCGGCATTCCGGCAGCGAATGCGACGTTCCACCTGGCGGAGTCGGTGTGGGATGAGTTGGGGGTTGAATCGCGGGAGTGATCCTGGCGATTTGCGGTGTCTGAGCTGACGCCATCGCGAGCAGGCTCACTCCCACAGTGATCCGGTTTGAACGCAATTCTTGTGTTCACCGAAAATCCCCTTTGGGAGCGGGCTTGGTCTGGGCGGCATTCCGACGAAAGCGGTGGGTCAGCTTGCATCGATGCTGAAGGTTAAACCGCCTTCGTCGGAATGCCGCCCAGACCAAGCCCGCTCCCACAGGTTTAAACCGTGGCCACAATGAAAATCCGCTTGAACGGAAACAACGTGTGCCCGTCACTCTCCGGCGGGTAGTGCGCATGCACGCGCATCAGGTAGTGGTAGATGAACCGCGCCTGTTCATCATTCTTCAGGCCCTGCATCACCGGCCGCAGCGCCGAGACTTTGACCCAGTCATAGATCGGTGACTTGCCGTCGACAACCTGTAGCTGTTCGGTCTCCCAGATATCCAGGGTCTGGGTGATCGGCGAAAGCAACCGATAGTAACTTTCCAAAGACAACAGCGGCCGCGCCGCCATGGCCTCGCGCAACTGCGGGGGGCCGAGTGGTTTGCCACCGGGGCCTGCCTCTTCAAGGGTGTCGAGCATCAGTTTGTACCACAGCGCATCCCGCCAGTCGGGCATGTGCGCGGCCAGGCATCCACCCGGATTGAGCTGGCCGAGCAGTCGCGGCAACAACTGTTCGTGACCACTGACGAAGTGCAGTACGGCGGCGGCGAACAGCAGGTCCGCCGGTTGTTCGGGTTGCCAGTCGAGTAGATCGCAATGTTTCCACGACGCCTTGATCGGCAGACAACGGGCTTCGTCCAGCATTTGCTGCGAACTGTCGATGCCCTGCAACTGCGCTCGAGGCCAGCGCTTGGCCAACACTTGCGTGGCGATGCCGGTGCCGCAACCCAGGTCGTAAATGCGTTTGGGTTGTTTGAGATCAACGTGATCAAGCAGTTCGCTCACCGGTCGTTGTCGAAGACGCGAGAATTGTTGGTAAGCCTTGGCGTCCCAGTCGGTAGAGACGGGTGCGGATTTGAGTCGAGCGATCATGAGGTGGTCCTCTGGTGATCAGTGGTGTCTTCCGATGACAGCCTGGCTCAAGTCTTGGGGACCAACATCAACAGATAACGGAAGTGGGGGAGGGCTGCATTTCGCCTGAGTCCTGTCAGGTTTTTTCACTGTAATTGAAGCTCGGCAAAGCGCCAGCCAGCCTGACAGGCGGCTGGCTGACTGATCGCCTTACAACAAGCTGATCGGATAGCTTACGATCAACCGGTTCTCATCGAACTCGTTGTTGCTGAAGTCACGACGAATGGTCGAGTTGCGCCATTTGAGGTTGAGGTCTTTGAGTGCGCCGCTTTGAACGGTGTAGCCCAGTTCGCTTTCGCGGCCCCATTCCTTGCCGTCGGTGATGGTGCCGGTATGGACGTTGTCGCCGCTGATGTAACGGTTCATCAGGGTCAGGCCGGGAATGCCGAGGGCGACGAAGTTGTAGTCATGGCGTACCTGCCAGGATTTTTCTTTCGCATTGTCATAACTGGCGTTGTAACTGTCATTGGCCAGGGTGCCGCCGCTGGTGCCGTTGACCCGCATCCAGGCGTTGTCGCCGGTGAGTTTTTGCAGGCCGACATAGAAGGTGTTGCCGCCGTATTTGGCCGAGAACAGGCCCGACCAGGTCTTGTTGTCCAGCTCGCCGGCCCGGGCGCTGCCGTCATCCTTGCCATAGAAAAAACCAAGGTTGGCGCCCAGGGTCCAGTCGCCGATGGGCTGGCTGTGGATCAGATTCACGTATTGCTGGCTGTAGATGTCCTTGAGTTCGGCGTTCCACACACCGATCTGGGTGCGCTTCTCGTTGAAGGCGTATTCGCCACCCTGAAAGTTGAAACGGTCGGAGGTGAACGCTGGTTTTCCGGTCATCGACATGTCGTTCATGCTGCTGTCGTCGCGCGGACTGTTGGCGCGGAACTGGCCGCCGTAGAGCGTCAGGCCGTTGATTTCCTTCGAGGTGATCTGGCCGCCACGAAAGGTTTGTGGCAGTGAACGACCGTCGTCCGAACGCAGGATCGGCAGCACCGGCATCCATTCGCCCACCTTCACTTCGGTCTGCGACAGCTTGGCCTTCAACGCCACGTTGGTGCGACCGAAGTTGTCCGCCGGGCGACCGTCGTGATCCAGCGGCAACAACTGCGTGCCGCCCGTGCCTTTACCACCGTCGAGTTTCACCGAGTACAGCCCCAGCACATCCATGCCGAACCCGACGGTGCCCTGGGTGAACCCGGACCTGGCATCGAGGATGAAGCTTTGTGTCCACTCTTCTGCCTTGCCCTGGGCTTTGGTCGGGTTGGTGAAATTGCGATTGATGTAGAAGTTGCGCAGGTTCAGGTTGACCTTGGCACCTTCGACAAAGCCTGACTCCTCGGCCATGGCGGGCAGAGCCGTACTGGCCAGTGCAATGGCGATGAGGCTGGGGAACCAGTATTGAGTGTTGGAAGGTGTCATGTGTGCGGGTCTCTCTAGTTTTTAGGTGTGAAACGGGGCGCTGCCGCAACTGGGGGGTTGCAGACAAAAATTCTGAATTCGGGATAAAAACGAACGGGATCAGCCGGACAGGGCAGGGCGCGGGGGCATGTGTCGAACCTGTTGTTATTGGTCTTGTGCGACGAATGGTGCGGGGGATGGGCGGGAGGGTTCAATCGGGGAAAGCGGGTTTTGGGCGATTATCGAACATAAGATTGGCCGGGGATTTGTATTGTTTGGGCGGGCCTCTTCGCGAGCAAGCCCGCTCCCACAGGGGATCTAGGGTGAACACAATATTGATGACCAGCAGAGATCAACTGTGGGAGCGGGCTTGCTCGCGAAAGCGTCGGCATTGCCACTACACCTTTCCCCCGCAGACAACAAAAAGCCCACCAAAAGGTGGGCTCCTTGTTTTACAGCGTTATCAGAACAACTTCAGCTTCGGCGCTTCTTCTTTCAACGGTTCGTTCTTCGCGGTCTGCTCGTTCCAGCCACCGCCCAGTGCCTTGTACAGATTGACGGCACTGACCAGTTGCGCCAGACGGTCGGTGATCAGTACTTGTTCAGCACTGAACAGCTGACGCTGAGCATCGAGGAAGGTCAGGTTGCTGTCGACACCAATGCGATAACGACGCTCGGCCAGACGGTAGTAGTCCTGGTTGGCGTTGACGAAATCACGCTGGGCCTGCAACTGATCGGTGTAGGTCTGGCGCGCGGCCAGGCCGTCGGCGACTTCCTGGAAGGCCGTTTGAATGGACTTTTCGTAGTTCGCCACGCCGATGTCTTTCTGGATTTTTGAATAATCCAGGCTGGCGCGCAGGCTGCCGGCGTTGAAGATTGGCAGGTTGATTTGCGGCTGGAACAACCAGGTGCCCGAACCGCCCTTGAACAGGCCGGACAGGTCCGGGCTCAGGGTCCCGGCGTTGGCCGTCAGGCTGATGCTCGGGAAGAACGCCGCCCGCGCCGCGCCGATGTTGGCGTTGGCGGCTTTCAGGTTGTATTCGGCCTGAAGGATGTCCGGACGCCGTTGCAGCAAGTCCGATGGCAGACCGGCCGGCACTTCGCTCAGCAGGTCGTCAGCCAATGGCTTGGCCGCTTGCAGATTGGCCGGGATGCCAGTGCCGAGCAGCAACGCCAGGCTGTTTTCATCCTGGGCGACTTGACGGGTGTACTTGGCTTTTTGCGCGCGGGCGTTTTCCACCGAGGTACGCGACTGGGCCAGGTCCAGGGCCGAGGCCACACCCACTTCGTTGCTGCGGGCGGTGAGCTTGTAGCTCTCCTCGAACGCACCCAGGGTGTCCTGGGTCAGTTTCAGCAGTTCCTTGTCGGCCTGCCAGGTCAGGTAGGCGTTGGCCACACTGGCCACCAGGCTGATCTGGGTGCTTCGTCGTGCTTCTTCGGTGGCGAAGTACTTCTGCAGGGCTTCTTCGCTCAGGCTGCGAACCCGACCGAACAGGTCAAGTTCATAGGCGCTGATGCCGACCGTGGCCGAGTAGGAACTGTTGATGTCCGTTTGGCCGGTCTGCGAGGCCCGGGCCGGGATCCGCTGACGGCTGCCGGTACCGTTGGCCGACACGGCCGGGAACAGATCGGCACGCTGGATGCGGTATTGAGCCGCAAAGGCGTCGATGTTCAGCGCCGCGACACGCAGGTCACGGTTGTTTTCCAGGGCGACCTGGATCAGTTGTTGCAGCGCCGGGTCATGGAAAAACTGCTTCCAGCCCTGTTCAGCGGCAGCCTGGGCAGGCGCCTGGGCCGGTGAATACGCCGGGCCTTGCGGGTACTGACCCGCTACCGGTGCTTCAGGCTGCTGATAATCGGGTATCAGCGAGCAGCCACCGAGCACGAAGGCGGCAACAGCCAGGGAAAGTAGCGACTTGCTCATAAGCCAGCCTCTTTAGAAGGTTCTAGAGCGTCGTCCTGGTCAGCAATTTTGCGCTGCCCCATGGCCGACACGGTGACGAAAAACAGCGGGACCCAGAATATCGCCAAAACGGTGGCGGTGATCATACCGCCAATCACCACGGTACCGATGGCGTGTTGGCTACCCGAGCCGGCGCCAGTGGAAATGGCCAGCGGCACGACGCCCAGGACAAACGCCAGGGACGTCATGATGATCGGACGCAAACGCATGCGGCAAGCCTCGATGGCGGCCTCCTGCAAGCTCTTGCCCTGTTCATGCAGGTCTTTGGCGAACTCGACGATCAGAATGGCGTTTTTCGCCGCCAGACCAATGGTGGTCAACAGACCCACCAGGAAGTACACGTCGTTGGACAGACCGCGCAAGCTGGTTGCCATCAAGGCACCGATAATCCCCAGCGGCACCACGAGCACCACCGCAATCGGAATCGACCAGCTTTCATACAACGCGGCCAGACACAGGAACACCATCAGGATCGACAACGCGAACAGCGCCGGCGCCTGCGAGCCCGCCAGTCGTTCTTCGTACGACAGGCCGGTCCAGGAAATACCAACACCGGCCGGCAGTTTCTGGGCCAGGGCTTCGACTTCGGCCATGGCTTCACCGGTGGAATAGCCGGGTGCCGGGGCACCGAGGATTTCCATCGCTTCTACGCCGTTGTAACGCGACAGCTTCGGCGCACCGTAAATCCACTCGCCCTTGGCGAACGCGGAGAATGGAACCATGGTGCCGGCGCTGTTGCGTACGTACCATTTCTTCACGTCTTCAGGACTCATGCGCGCGCCCGGCTGGCCTTGTACGTAAACCTTCTTCACCCGACCGCGGTCGATGAAGTCGTTGACGTAGCTACTGCCCAGCGCAATCGACAGGGTGCTGTTGATGTCGGCGATGGTAATGCCCAGGGCACTGGCCTTCTCGTCATCGATTTCCAGTTGGTATTGCGGTTCGTCGTTCAAACCGTTCGGGCGGACCTGCGACAGCACCTTGCTCTGCGCCGCCATACCGAGGAACTGGTTGCGTGCAGCCATCAGTGCGTCGTGACCGATACCGGCACGGTCTTGCAGGAACACGTCGAAACCGGTGGCGTTACCCAATTCCAGCACCGCCGGAGGTGCGAACGCAAACACCATGGCGTCACGGAAGGTGAAGAAATGCTGCTGGGCACGGGCCGCAACTTTGAACACGCTGTTGTCGGCGTTACGTTCGTGCCACGGTCTGAGCATGATGAACGCCATACCCGAACTCTGACCACGGCCGGCGAAGTTGAAGCCGGTCACGGTAAACACCGAGGCTACCGCGTCACCTTCACCGCCGTCCTTGCCCGGACGCAGCAGGAACTCACGCATCTCGTCCACGACCACTTGTGTGCGCTGGGAACTGGAACCGGCCGGGGTTTGCACCTGGGCAAACAGTACACCTTGGTCTTCTTCCGGCAGGAACGCGGATGGAATACGCAGGAACAACCAGATCATGCCGACGACGATGATCACGTACACCAGCAGATACGGCACCTTGTTGCGCAGAATGTTGCCAACGCCGCGCTCGTAGCTTTTCACACTACGGTCGAAGTTGCGGTTGAACCAGCCGAAAAATCCGCGTTTCGGGACGCCGTGCTCACCCTTGGGAATCGCTTTGAGCATGGTGGCGCAGAGCGCCGGGGTAAAGATCAGTGCGACCAGTACCGACAGGGCCATGGCCGAGACGATGGTGATCGAAAACTGCTTGTAGATCACGCCGGTGGAACCGCCGAAGAATGCCATCGGCAACAGTACCGCCGAGAGCACCAGGGCAATACCGACCAGTGCACCCTGGATCTGCCCCATGGATTTCTTGGTGGCCTCCTTGGGTGACAGGCCTTCCTCGCTCATGACTCGTTCGACGTTCTCCACCACGACGATGGCGTCGTCCACCAGCAAACCGATGGCCAGCACCATACCGAACATGGTCAGGGTGTTGATGCTGAAACCGAACGCCGCGAGGATCCCGAAGGTCCCCAGCAGTACCACGGGCACGGTCATCGTGGTGATGACGGTGGCGCGGAAGTTTTGCAGGAACAGGAACATCACCAGGAACACCAGCACGATCGCTTCGACCAGGGTTTCAACCACACCCTTGATCGACTCGGTCACCACCGGCGTGGTGTCGTACGGGAATACCACTTCCATCCCTTGCGGGAAGAACGGCTTGAGGGATTCGATGGTCTTGCGCAGCGCTTTTGCCGTGTCGAGGGCGTTGGCACCGTTGGCCAGTTTCACCGCCAGACCGGAGGCCGGGCTGCCGTTGAACTGGGCGCTGATCGAGTAGTTTTCACCGCCCAGACCGACATCCGCCACGTCGCCGACACGCACTTGCGAGCCATCCTTGTTGACCTTCAGCAGGATGGCCTTGAACTGCTCAGCCGTTTGCAGACGGGTCTTGCCGATGATCGTCGCGTTCAGTTGCTGACCGGCCACGGCAGGCAAGCCACCGAGTTGACCGGACGACACCTGGACGTTTTGCGCGGCGATGGCGGTTTTCACGTCGCCCGGGGTCAGGTTGAAGTTGTTCAACTTGGCCGGGTCGAGCCAGATCCGCATTGCGTACTGGGCACCGAAGACCTGGAAGTCACCCACACCGGCGGTCCGCGAGATCGGGTCCTGCATGTTCGACACGATGTAGTTGGACAGGTCGTCCTTGGTCATGCTGCCGTCGCGCGACACCACGCCGATCACCATCAGGAAGTTTTTCACTGCCTTGGTCACGCGGATACCCTGTTGCTGCACTTCTTGCGGCAGCAGCGGGGTGGCCAGGTTCAGCTTGTTCTGGACCTGAACCTGCGCGGTATCGGAGTTGGTGCCCTGCTCGAAGGTCGCGGTAATGGTCATGCTGCCGTCGGAGTTACTTTCCGAGGAGACATAACGCAGGTTATCGATACCGTTGAGCTGTTGCTCGATCACCTGGACCACGGTGTCCTGCACGGTTTGTGCGGACGCGCCCGGGTAAGTCACCTGGATCGCAATGGCCGGAGGCGCAATGCTCGGGTATTGGTTGATCGGCAGTTTGAGGATCGAGAGTGCCCCGACCAGCATGATGACCAGGGCAATTACCCAGGCAAAAATCGGACGGTCGATAAAAAATCTGGACATGGTTTACTCCCCTTTGCCGCTGGAAGCCTTGTTAGCTACCTGTGCGGGGGCCGGGTTCTTTGCGCCAACGTTAGTCGCTTCACTGGCCTTTACTTCGACGCCAGGTTTAACGAATTGCAGTCCTTCGGTGATCAGGCGATCGCCGGCTTTCAGACCGTCTTCGATCAGCCACTGGTTGCCGACGGTGCGGCTGGCCTTGAGGTGACGCAGTTCGACCTTGTTATCCGGGCCGACGACCAGCGCGGTCGGGGTGCCTTTGAGATCACGGGTCACGCCTTGTTGCGGGGCGAGGATCGCCGCGCTGTTCACACCGGCCTGCAGTTGGGCGTGTACAAACATGCCGGGCAGCAGGGTGTGGTCAGGGTTCGGGAATACCGCACGCAAGGTCACGGAACCGGTGGTCTGGTCTACCGAGACTTCCGAGAACTCGAGCTTGCCTTCCTGTTTGTACTGGCTGCCGTCTTCGAGGGTCAGCTTGACCGCGGCCGCGTTGTCGCCGGATTTTTGCAGACGACCGCTTTCCAGTTCGCGGCGCAGTTCCAGCAGCTCTACCGAAGACTGGGTCACGTCGACATAGATCGGGTCCAGTTGCTGAATCACCGCCATCGCTTCGACCTGGCCGCTGGTGACCAGCGCGCCTTCAGTCACGGTCGAGCGGCCGATGCGTCCGGAGAGTGGCGCGTAAACCTTGGTGTAACGCACATTGATCTGGGCGCTTTGCAGGGCGGCTTCCGATTGCAACCGGTTGGCCAGGGCCGTGTCGTATTCCTGACGGCTCACCGCCTGTTCGCTGACCAACTGCTTGTAGCGGTCGGAAATCGATTTGGTCTGTTGCAGGTTGGCTTCGGCGCTTTTCAGAGTGGCTTCATAAACCGCCGGATCGATCTGATACAGCTGCTGGCCGGCTTTGACGTCGCCGCCTTCCTTGAACAGGCGCTTGAGAATGATGCCGTTGACCTGAGGGCGAACTTCGGCGATGCGGTACGCGCTGGTACGGCCCGGAAGCTCGGAGGTCAGGGTGAAGGCTTGAGGTTGCAGAGTAACGACGCCGACCTGAGGGGGTGGTGCGGCAGGTGCCGCCTCTTCCTTTTTGCATCCGCTGAGCAGCGATGCCAAGGCGAGGGCGGTGACCAGAGCGGTAACAGCTGGCTTGAATTGCATGAAAATCCTCGGGTCAGGCGCGCAAATTGCGCACTCGAAAGGTGGAAAGGTAAAAAATGTGCGCTGAGTGGATAAGTAGCTTGCTAAGGAATATACTTACGTTCATGGTTGTTTGTAAATACCTTGGCCGCGTATCCACACCGTTACAAAAGCCGTTCAAGGGTTCGAATTGTAGGCCGGGGACGACGCCTGAGAGCGATCGCCCCACTTTTATTCAGCTGATGTTCAGACATCGCTGAAGCATCCTGATTGAGGTTGTACTGCCATGGTCCGTCGCACCAAAGAGGAAGCTCAAGAAACCCGCAGCCAGATACTGGAAGCGGCAGAAAAGGCCTTTTACGAAAGGGGCGTGGCGCGCACGACACTGGCGGATATCGCTACCCTGGCCGGGGTCACTCGCGGGGCCATCTATTGGCATTTCAGCAACAAGGCGGATCTGGTGCAGGCCATGCTTGATACCTTGCATGAGCCGCTGGATGAAATGGCCAAGGCCAGTGAAAGCGAAGATGAACTCGACCCCTTGGGCTGCATGCGCAAACTGCTGATTCATTTGTTTCATCAAGTTGCCATGGATCCGAAAACCCGACGCATCAATGAGATTCTGTTTCATAAGTGCGAATTCACCGATGAAATGTGCGACCTGCGCCAGCAGCGCCGAGCGGTCAGCCTTGATTGCAATGTGCGAATCGCCCTGGCCCTGAGTAATGCGGTCAATCGGGGACAGTTACCGGAAAGCCTCGATACGGCCCGCGCGGCCATCAGCCTGCATGCATACATCGACGGCATCCTGTATCAGTGGCTGTTGGCGCCCGACAGCTTTGAACTGCATATCGACGCCGAGTGTTTGGTTGATACAGGGTTGGATATGCTGCGCTTGAGCCCCAGCCTGCGCAAATGAAACAAAATACCTAATGGGGGCTTTTATATACGTACGCTCGCCAGGTTGATAGGTAGTGAGCTACCTGATTTGTAGGGATTTTGTGAGTAACCCGGTTGCCAAAAAGCCCCGGCTCTTTCGAGTCGGGGCTTTTGCGTTTCAAGGGGAGACGCTTACAACACCGGGTAGTCGATGTAGCCGACCGGGCCCTTGGCGTAGAACAGTTCAGGACGCGCCTCGTTCAGCGGCGCATCGGCCTTCAACCGTGCCGGCAAGTCTGGGTTGGCAATGAATGGCACGCCGAAGGCCACCGCATCGGCCTTGCCGCTGGCGAGCCAGGCGTTGGCGCTGTCTTTGGTGAAGCGTTCGTTGACGATGTACGGGCCGCCGAACGCTTCTTTCAATTGTGGACCCAGGCTGTCGCCATCTTCTTTCTCGCGGGAGCAGATGAAGGCGATGCCTCGTTTGCCCAGTTCGCGAGCGACGTAAGTGAACGTCTCGGACAGGTTGTCGTCGCCCATGTCATGGAGGTCGGCACGGGGTGACAGGTGCACACCTACGCGGCCTGCGCCCCAGACTTCGATTGCGGCATCGGTCACTTCCAGCAACAGGCGAGCACGATTTTCCACGGAACCGCCGTAGTTGTCGGTGCGCTGGTTGGTGCTGCTTTGCAGGAACTGGTCGAGCAGGTAACCGTTGGCGCCATGGATTTCCACACCGTCGAAACCGGCCGCCTTGGCGTTCTCGGCACCGACGCGGTAGGCGTCGACGATGTCGGCGATTTCAGCGGTTTCCAGGGCGCGTGGGGTTGGGAAGTCGGCCAGTGGACGAACCAGGCTGACATGGCCTTTTGGCTGAATGGCGCTGGGTGCGACCGGCACCTCACCGCCCAGGTACGACCCGTGGGAAATACGGCCGACGTGCCACAGTTGCTGGAAAATCTTGCCGCCCGCGCCGTGGATAGCCTTGGTCACATTGGCCCAGCCACGCACTTGATCGTTGGACCAGATGCCTGGGGTGTCCGGGTAGCCGACGCCCATCGGCGTGACCGAAGTGGCCTCGCTGAGGATCAGGCCGGCCGAGGCGCGCTGTACGTAGTACTCGGCCATCAGCGCGTTCGGCACGCGGCCTTCGTCGGCGCGGCAGCGGGTCAGCGGCGCCATGATGATGCGGTTGGCCAACTCGAGGTCGCCCAGTTTGATCGGATCGAAAATAGTCGTCATGAAATAGCTCTCTTGTAGAGATCAGTTGGTAGCAGGGGCCAGTTCGGGATTGCCGCTCTGACGGAAGGTAATCAGGGTCACCAGCAGGGCGAGTACCGCCAGTGCTGCTGCCGCGAGAGGAACGCTGGTCAGGCCGAAACCGTGGGCGATGACGCTGCCACCGACCCAGGCACCCAGTGCGTTGCCGATATTGAAAGCGCCGATGTTGAGGGTCGACACCAGGTTCGGTGCGGCTTTGCCGTAGGTCACCACGTTCACTTGCAGGGCGGGCACGGCGGCAAAGCACGCGGTGGCCCAGAGGAACAGGGTGATTTCGGTCGGAATCAGCGCAACGCTGGTCCAGTTCAGTACGGTCGAGATCACGGCCATCGAGATAAAGACGCCAATCAACGTGGCGGCCATGCCTTTGTCAGCCAGTTTGCCGCCGATGATGTTGCCGACCGTCAGGCCCAAGCCGATGAGCATCAGGGTCCAGGTCACGCCTTTGGGCGAGACGCCAGTGACATCGCCGAGCAGCGGGGCGACGTAGGTGAACAGGGTGAATACCGAAGCTGCGAACAACGCGGTCATGCTCAACGACAGCCAGATTCCGGCGCCTTTGAGGGCGCGCAGTTCGGCGCGCATGTCGAGTTTCTCTTCATCGCGCTTGGCCGGCAGGAAGCGGATCAGGCCGATCAACGCGATCACGCCAATCACGGTCACCGCCCAGAAGGTCGAACGCCAACCTGCTTCCTGGCCGAGCGCGGTGCCCAGCGGAACGCCGAGCACGTTGGCCAGGGTCAGGCCGGTGAACATCAAGGCCACGGCCGAAGCGCGCTTGTTCGCCGGAACCAGACCCGCTGCCACCACTGAGCCAATGCCGAAGAATGCACCGTGGCAGAGGGCGGTGACCACACGGGCAAACATCAGCACGTTGTAGTCGGTGGCCATTGCACAGAGCAGGTTGCCGACGATGAAGATGCCCATCAACACTACCAGCGCAGCCTTGCGCGGCAATCTGGAGGTGGCCAGTGCCATGAACGGCGCACCGATGGCCACGCCCAGGGCGTAACCGGTCACCAGCCAGCCGGCACCGGGAATCGACACACCGAGGTCGGCCGCCACATCGGGCAGCAAGCCCATGATGACGAACTCGGTGGTACCGATGGCGAAGGCGCTCAAGGCCAGAATGAGTAGCGAGAGGGGCATTGTTGCTTCCTTGTCGGCTTTAAGGGTCAGAGCTCTTTGCTGAAGGTCTTGAGGAATTCCTGAATGGTTTCCTCATTGCGTTTGAAAAAATGCCACTGGCCGACTTTGCGGCTGCTGATCAGGCCGGCGCGTTGCAGGGTTGCCAGGTGTGCAGACACCGTGGACTGCGACAAACCGCAACGTTGATCGATCTGCCCGGCGCAGACACCGTGCTCGTTGCTGTGAGACTGATCGGGGAATTCGACGGTCGGGTCTTTGAGCCAGTGCAGGATTTCTCGCCGTACTGGGTGTGCCAGGGCTTTTATTATTTCGTCGAGATTGAGGGTCATGGTGTTGGGCTCGTGATGAGTAAAACGCTATATCGCGATGAGGCGAACTTTAAATCGGTAATTCGCGATATACAAATATGATTTTGGTCTGACGACCGCATAATTCGGTATATCGAGTTATAACGATATGTTGAGTGTAACGATACCAAGGCGCAGTGCTAAGCTGCGCCCATGAACTATCTCGCACATCTGCACCTCGGTGGCCAGCGCCCCGGTCAATTGCTCGGCAGTCTGTATGGCGATTTCGTCAAAGGGCGGCTGCAAGGGCAGTTCGATCCGGAAATCGAAGCGGCCATCCAGCTGCATCGCAGCATCGATGTCTTTACCGACCGCCATCCGTTGGTGGACGTTTCGTTGTCACGGTTTTCCCTGACCCGCAGGCGTTATGCCGGGATCGTGCTTGACGTGTTTTTCGATCATTGCCTGGCCCGGGACTGGACGCTGTACGCCGACCAGCCGCTGGAGCAATTCACTTCGGGTGTGTACCGGGTGCTGTCCGCCGAGGCGCAATTGCCGGAACGCCTGGCGCAGATCGCGCCGCATATGGTGGCCAATGACTGGTTGGGTTCCTATCAAGAATTTGCGGTGTTGGAGCAGGTGCTGCGGGGGATTTCACGGAGGCTGACGCGACCGGAGGAGCTGGCCGCAGCGATGCAGGAATTGCGGGTGTTGTATGAACCGTTGAGCGATGACTTTCGGTTGTTCTATCCGCAGCTTCAGGATTTCGTCAAAAGCTATCCAACAACATAAACCCCCTGTGGGAGCGAGCCTGCTCGCGATTGCGGTGTGTCAGTCGACATCGATGTTGAATGACCGACCGCAATCGCGAGCAGGCTCGCTCCCACAGGGGATGTGTGTTTAAGCAGCGATGGCGGGGCGCATTGGCGCTTGCTGTTTTTCCGGAATCGCCCCAAACAACGCCTTCTGCACCGCCTGCTGTGCCTCGAACGCCAGTGCCGCACGCTCGCGACCTTCACACGCGATCGGCTTGAGCAAATGAATCTCCACGTCCCCCCGATCATTTGCAAACAAGCGCATCAAGTGCGAGAGCAAATCATCATCGCCAATGAACGGCGCCAGCGAATCGAGCTTCCCGTCGCGCAGATAACGAATCGCCACCGGCTGCAACTTCACTTCGGAGTCGATTGCCGCAGACAGCAATCGACCGTGGAAAGTACGCAACGAGCGGCCATCGGTGGTGGTGCCTTCCGGGAACATCAGCAGCGGATGTTCCTGCTCCAGATGACGGGTCATCTGTTTGCGGATCAACTGGCTGTCGCCCGACCCTCGACGGATAAACAGGCTGCCAGCCTTGGCCGCCAACCAGCCCGCCACCGGCCAGGTGCGCACTTCGGCCTTGGACAGGAATGACAGCGGCGTGAGCATGCCCAGCAGCGGAATGTCGGTCCAGGACACATGATTGCTGACCCAGAGCATCGGCGCCTTCGGCAATTCACCGTGCACGGTCACGCGAAAGGGCAGGGCATTGCTCAGGCGTGCCATGAAAAATCGCGACCAGCGCTGGCGACGGACCATCGAATGAGCAATCCCCAGGCGTTCGAACAACCCGAATACACCGGCCATGCTCAAACCCAGCGCCACCACCACTAACACTCGCGCAATCCGCGCGTACACCCGTAACCGACTCATCACACGGCCGCCTTGAAGTGTTTGGCATAACGCGGGCAGAGCTCGTCGCGCTTGAGCAGGATGAACACGTCGGCGACCTGGAAATCTTCGTCCCAGCACGGCTCGCCGCAGATCTTCGCGCCAAGGCGCATGTAGGCCTTGAGCAGCGGTGGCATTTCGGCGATGACGTTGGACGGGATGTCGAGGCTCGGCAGCGGTTTTTTCGGTTCGGCCCGCAGGTGTTCAGTGCACAGGTAACGTTCGCGCAAGCGCTGCATGATCGCGTGGGCTTGAATGCCGCCGTCCTGCATCGGGATGCTCGCGCAACCCATCAAATAGCTGTAGCCGCCCTGGTTCAGCACTTCGGCCAGCTCGCCCCAGAGTACGGCGATGGTGCCGCCATTACGGTAGGCCGGGTCGACGCAAGTGCGGCCGATTTCCAGGATCGGGCCTTTGAGATGGATCAGGCCGTGCAGGCTGAATTCTTCTTCGCTGTAGAACTTGCCCAGGCTGCTGGCGGCGGTGTGGTCGAGCAAACGGGTAGTCGCCACCAGTCGCCCGGTGTTCAAGTCACGTACGCCGATGTGGGCGCAGTGAACATCATAGTCATCCATGTCCAGACCCAGCTCCGCGCCTTTGAGCTTGGCGTTGAATTCGCCGCTGAACACGTTGAAGCGCAGGGCCTGGGCTTCCTGCAAGGCCTCGGCGCCCACCAGGCGTTCGGCTTGCAGGCGGCGTTCATTGCCGGTGTCGCTGATGCGGGCGATCTGAGTCATTGCGAATCTCCGTACGGGCCGGTCACCCGTCTTGGGTTGCAGCCGATCGACTTTCTTTATGCAGCCGTGTTGTGCAAAGTCAGGCTATGTAGCCCCGGTGTCATCGCCATGAAGCTTTGGTGATGCTTATATGACAGCCTTTGAGGAGCCTCCTTATGCTCTGGCAAAACCTGCTGCGCCGCTGTGAACGTCTGCCCACCAACCCGGACCTGAGCGAGGGTTTCGCGACCTTGTTGCACCAGTTGGGCAACGTCACGCCGTTCGAACTGGCGGTGGCCGGCGGGCGTTTGATGTCAACGCCGGGGCTGGCGTTTCTGGTGGGCTATCAGGCGGCGTTGCGCATGCTCTGGCCGAGCGCGCCGCTGAGCCTCGGCGCGTTGTGCGCGACCGAACAGCGCAGCCTGCGGGTGGCGGACATGCAGACCCGTCTGCACGATTTGCGCCTGAGCGGGCGCAAGGATTTTGTCACCGCAGGCGATGCCGCCGATTGGCTGCTGATCGCTGCTCGCAGTGAAGCCCCCGACGAAAAACCGCGCCTGAGTCTGGCGGTGGTTTATCCCGGTGAACCGGGTGTGCGTCTGGAGAAGCTACCGGCGATCCCGTTGATGCCAGACATCAGCCATGGTCGGCTGTTTCTCGATAACGCTCAGTGCGAACTGTTGGCGGGGGATGGCTGGGAGGCCTACATCAAACCGTTTCGCACCCTTGAAGACATTTACGTTCTGAGCGCCATGACCGCCTGGCTGTACGGCATCGGTCAGGACAGCGACTGGCCGCAAGCCTTGCAACTGCGTTTGCTGGCGCTGCTGGCCGGGTGCGCGGAAGTCAGCCGGCAGGCGCCGAATAATCCGTCTGGGCATGTGTTGCTCGGTGGCTTGTTTGCGCAGTTCGATGGGCTCAAGGCTGAGGTGACTCAGGCACTGGCCGATGGCCCGCCGCAGTGGGCGGCGATGTGGCAGCGTGATCAGGGCGTGATGGATTTTGCGGCAGGTGCGCGGGGGAAGCGGTTGGCCAAGGCACTCGCGGGATCTTCGCTGGATTGACGGGCCCCATCGCGAGCAGGCTCGCTCCCACAAGGGGAATGCATTTCAAATGTGGGAGCGAGCCTGCTCGCGATGGCGGCCGCATTGATAACACCAATCCCGGAACTGTCATCAACCTCTACTAGGCTCAGCAGGCCAATCCCTCCGAGCCCCCACCATGTTCAAAGGCTTGTCCCTGATCTTTATGCTCCTGCTCAGCCTCACGGCCCACGCCGAATACTGGCCTGCCGAGCAATGGCCAACCGGTCCGACAGTCAGCGGACCGGCGCTTCAAGCGCTGGAAACTTACGCCTTCCCACCCCGTGATGAGGCCACCCGAAAAGGCATCCGCACCGACGCCTTGCTGGTGATCCGCGACGGTCAACTGATCTACGAACGCTACGCTGGCCCGACCACCGCCGACACCCCGCACCTGACCTGGTCCATCAGCAAAAGCCTGATGGCCACGGTCCTCGGCGTGGCCTATGGCGAAGGGCTGTTCAAGCTCCGGGACCCGGTGCAGACATTTTATCCGCCGCTGGAAAAACACCCGACGATGACCATGGCCGACCTGCTGCATTGGGCCTCGGGTCTGGATTGGCAGGAAGACTATGAATACGCGCCGTTGAAATCCTCGGTGGTCGCGATGCTCTACACCCGTGGCCACCCGAACATGGCCGCGTTCACCGCCGATCACGGTGAATACGCCAAACCCGGTCAGGCATTCCGTTACTCCAGCGGTGACAGCAATTTGTTATCCGCTGCGCTGAAAACCATCGTCGGTCCGACCCGCTATCCGGACTATCCATGGACGGCTCTGTTCGAGCCCTTGGGGATTCGTCACGCTGTCTGGGAAACCGACGCCACGGGGACATTCGTCGCTTCGTCCTACGCCTACCTCACCGCCCGAGACCTTGCGCGAGTTGGTCTGCTGATGGCCCGCGACGGCCGTTGGGGCGAGCAACAATTGCTACCCAAGGACTGGGTCACGTTCAACCGTGAACCTTTCGCCCATTATCAAGCCAATCAGGACGACGCCGTGCCCGGCGGCCATTGGTGGCTTAACCGCGAAGTGGAAGGCGCCGCAAAACCATGGCCCGATGCACCTGCCGACACCTTCGCCGCGCTGGGTCATTGGGGGCAGGCGATGTACGTGATTCCCAGCGAACACCTGGTGATCGTGCGCTACGGCGATGACCGCGACGGCAGCTACCGGCACAACGAATTGCTCAAGCTCGCGCTCCAGGCATTTGCCGCGAAGGTGCTGCCATGAAACGTCGCAGCTTCGTTCGTCGCCGACCGCTCGGCACGCTGTTGTTGATCCTGTCGATCGCCTTGCTCGGCTGGATCTGGCAAGAGCGCGTGGCGCTGTGGGCCTTCCCGGAGATCATCAGCGGCTATACCGCCAAGGAATATTGTTCGTGCCGTTACGTGATGAACAACCCGGCCGAGTACTGCCACAGCTATGTGAAGCAGTGGCTGCCGACCAGCGGCTTTACTGATCACCCCGCCAGCAAGCGCGTCACCGTCAGCGGCATGGGCCGCAACAACAGCGCGCAATGGATCAGCGAACGCCAAGGTTGCCGTCTGTCGCCCTGACTTCGGCGAGTTGGGCTTTTGTAGGGAATGTGTTTGACCCAAGATCCGTGGCATTAGAGTTTGCAACCTGCCTCAGGCCAGTTAAGGTTCAGCTCACGTTTATCTGCCCCACGAGTCTCTATGTTCAACCGCGTCCTCTGCAAAACCCTCGCCTTTCTGCTGCTGGCCAGCGCCACGCTGTCGGCCCACGCCGATTGGTATCTGGATGGCGAGTCCTCGCGGCTGTCGTTCATCAGCACCAAAAACACCAGTATCTCCGAGGTGCAGCGCTTTCTGGTGCTGCACGGCAAGGTCGATCCCAAAGGCCTGGCCGAGGTGGAAGTCGAGCTGGACTCGGTCAACAGTGGCATCCCGCTGCGCGATGAACGCATGCGCAAGGACCTGTTTGAAATCCAGACTTTCCCCCAAGCGCTGATCACCACGCAGATCGATCTGCGGCCGATCAACGATCTGGCGCCCGGCGCGCAACTTGAATTGCGCCTGCCGCTGACCGTCAACCTGCATGGCAAACAACACGAATACAACGCCGAACTGCTGGCGACTCGTCTCGATGACCGGCGCTTCCAGGTGGTGACCCTCGAACCGCTGATCATCAATGCCGCGGATTTCGATCTGGCCCCCGGTCTGGAAAGTTTGCGCAAGGTCGCCGGTTTGTCGGCCATCAGTCTGTCGGTGCCGGTGGGTGCGGTACTGATTTTCACGGCGCGCTGACATGGCCGGCGCAATTTTCCCCTGGCGTGAAGGCAACCGTTTTGAACTGTTGATCGACGGTCCGCAGTTTTTTCCACGGATGTTGGTCGCGATTGCCCGCGCCGAAGAGCAGGTCGAACTGGAGCTGTATCTGGTGGAGGCGGGTGCCTGTGCCGAGGCGATGGTTCAGGCGTTGGTCCAGGCAGCCGAACGTGGCGTGCGCGTGCGCTGCCTGTTCGATGATTATGGCAGCCTCGCGTTCACCCTGACCTTGCGCCGTCGATTGATGGCGGCGGGCGTGGAACTGCGTTTCTACAATCGCCTGAGCTGGCGGCGCTGGGTGGGTAACTTCTACCGCGATCACCGTAAGTTGTTGCTGGTCGATCAGAGCATGGCCGTGGTGGGCGGCACCGGGGTGACCGATGAATTCTGGACGCCGGGCGAAGACACCAGCGAATGGCACGAAGTGATGGTGGAAATCACCGGCCCCTTGGTCATCGACTGGCAGTTGCTGTTCGACCGTCAATGGATTGCCAACCGCCATCGGCGCGCCTGGAAACCTGCTTCGCATTTCGGCCTGCCGCGTCTGCCACGCGTGCCATCGATGGGCGAGGGCATGGGCCGGGTCGCCTATGCCGACGCCCGCCAGCACCGGGACATCCTGCAATCGTTGACTCGCGCACTGAACAGTGGCCAGCAACGAATCTGGCTGGCGACGCCGTATTTCCTGCCGACCTGGAAAGTCCGCCGCTCACTGCGCCGGGCAGCGGGCCGCGGTGTTGACGTGCGTCTGCTGCTGACCGGGCCACGCACCGATCACCCGTCGGTGCGCTACGCCGGGCATCGCTACTACCCGCGATTGCTCAAGGCCGGGGTGGCGATCTTCGAATACCAGCCGTGTTTCCTGCACTTGAAAATGGTCCTGATCGACGACTGGGTGAGCATCGGCTCGTGCAATTTCGATCACTGGAACTTGCGCTTCAACCTGGAAGCCAACCTTGAGGCGCTGGATCCGGGGCTGACGCGTGCGGTGGCGGCAAGTTTCGAGAGGGACTTTGCGCAGAGCCAGGAAGTCAGCCTGGAAGCATGGCAACGCCGGCCGCTGTGGCGGCGGGTGAAGCAAAGGATTTGGGGATGGGTGGATCGGCTGGTGGTGAATCTGCTGGATCGACGGGGGTAGGGGCGAGGATCGTTCCCACGCGGAGCGTGGGAACGATCAGTCCGCGCGGGGGGTTACAGCAATTCGAAGCTCTGCTGCGTCACGTCCTGAGAATCCAGGCCGATCTCCACATTGAACTTGCCCGGTTCTGCCGCGTACTTGAGCTGGGTGTTGTAGAACTTCAGGTCATCCTCGGTGATGGTGAAGTGCACGACTTTCTGTTCGCCGGCCTTGAGCGTGATTTTCTGGAAGTTCTTCAGTTCCTTGAGCGGGCGGATCATCGAACCAGTCACGTCCTGGATGTACAACTGCACCACGGTTTCGCCGTCACGCTTGCCGGTGTTTTTCACCATGACGCTGGCGTCGAGCTTGCCGGTTTTGTTCAGTGTGGTCGACGACAGCGCCATGTCGCTCAGGCTGAAATCGGTGTAGCTCAGACCGAAGCCGAACGGGAACAGAGGACCTGTGGTGTCATCGAAATACTGCGAGGTGTAGTTGCCCGGTTTGCCCGGCGTGAACGGCCGGCCAATGCTCAGGTGGTTGTAGTAGGTCGGAATCTGGCCTACCGAACGCGGGAAGGTGATCGGCAATTTGCCCGACGGGTTGTAGTCGCCGAACAGTACGTCGGCGATGGCGTTGCCGCCTTCGGTACCGGTGAACCAGGTTTCCAGGATCGCGTCGGCCTGTTCCTTCTCTTCGAGAATCGTCAGCGGACGGCCGTTCATCAATACCAGCACCAGCGGTTTGCCGGTGGCCTTCAGGGCCTTGATCAAATCGCGCTGGTTGGCCGGGATGTTCAGGTCGGTGCGGCTCGACGATTCGTGGGACATGCCACGGGACTCGCCCACTGCTGCCACCACCACATCGGCATCCTTGGCGGCTTTCACCGCTTCGTCGATCAGCACTTGGGCCGAGCGCGGATCGTCCACCACTTCCGGTGCGTCGAAGTTGAGGAAGTTCAGGTAATCCAGGACCTTCTTGTCGCTGGTGATGTTGGCGCCACGGGCGTAGATCAGCGTCGATTGCGCGCCCAGTGCCGTGGTCATGCCGTCGAACAGGGTCACCGATTGCGCGGGCTTACCGGCGGCGGCCCAGCTGCCCATCATGTCGATCGGTGCCTTGGCCAGCGGGCCGACCAGGGCGATTTTCGCGGTTTTCTTCAGCGGCAGGGTTTCGCCCTGGTTCTTCAGCAACACCATGCTGCGACGCGCGACATCACGGGCCTCGGCGCGGTGCAAGCGGCTTTCGGCGTACGTGTCGGCCGGATCATCCTCAGCCTTGCCGATGCGCAGGTACGGGTCCTTGAACAGGCCCATGTCGTACTTGGCGGCGAGCACTTCACGCACGGCGTTGTCGATGTCGCTTTGCTGGATCTCACCCGCCTTCAACAGCCCCGGCAGCTCTTTGCCGTAGAGGGTGTCGTTCATGCTCATGTCGATGCCAGCCTTGATCGCCAGCTTCGCGGCTTCGCGACCGTCACGGGCAACGCCGTGTTTGATTAACTCGAAAATCGCCCCGTGGTCGCTGACGGCCAGGCCTTTGAAGCCCCATTGCTTGCGCAACAGGTCGTTCATCAGCCAGGTGTTGGCGGTGGCCGGCACGCCGTTGATCGAGTTCAGCGCGACCATTACCCCGCCAGCACCGGCGTCGATAGCCGCACGGTACGGTGGCAGGTAGTCCTGGAACATCTTGACCGGGCTCATGTCGACGACGTTGTAGTCGCGACCGCCCTCGACCGCGCCATACAGGGCAAAGTGCTTGACGCTGGCCATGATGCTGTCGGCCGCGTTCGCGCCCGTGCCCTGGAAGGCTTTGACCATGACGCCGGCAATGCGCGACACCAGGTACGTGTCTTCACCGAAGCCTTCGGAAGTCCGGCCCCAGCGCGGGTCGCGGGAGATGTCGACCATCGGCGCGAAGGTGATGTCGAGGCTGTCCGCCGCGGCTTCCTTGGCGGCGATGCGCCCGGACAGGCCGATGGCGTCCATGTCCCAACTCGAGGCCAGGGCTATCGGAATCGGGAAAATGGTGCGGTGGCCGTGGATCACGTCATAGGCGAAGAACATCGGGATCTTCAGCCGGCTGCGCATGGCCGCGTCCTGCATCGGACGGTTTTCCGGACGGGTGATCGAGTTGAACGTGCCACCGATATTGCCGGCAGCGATTTCCTTGCGGATCAGCTCTCGAGGCATTTCCGGGCCGATGCTGATCAGGCGCAACTGGCCGATCTTTTCATCGAGGGTCATTTGCTTCATCAGGTTGCTGATGAACGCGTCCTTGTTTTCCAGAGGAGCGGGCGTCGTGGCGGCCAATACGTTATGACTGGCCAGGCTGACGAACAGGCCCAGCAAACACAGCTTCTTCATGAATAGTTTTCTCAAAAGCCTAAACGGCAGTGAATACGCGCCGGTCAGCCAAAATTTAGGGAGCGACTATTGTTGTTCAGGTAAATGCAGCACACTTCCGCGTGTTTTCGCGCTGGGGCATCTTTTAGCCCATTGGCTCGATGCAATCCAGTGGCGGCGGCAGATTATGCCCCAAGAGCCGGGTTCAAAGTTCGAAGGTTGTTTTTCAACGGAATGTGCAAGGGAGCATTAACCAGATGAACGTACGACACCACTATCGGTCGAGCCTGCAAGTTGCAGCCTTGATGTTGCTGACCACACTGCTGGCCGGCTGCGGCATCAATACGATTCCGACCCTCGACGAACAGGCCAAGGCTGCCTGGGGCCAGGTGCAGAACCAGTACCAGCGCCGCGCCGACCTGATTCCCAACCTGGTGGAAACCGTCAAGGGCTACGCCAAGCACGAAGAAGAAACCCTGACCGCCGTGATTGAAGCCCGGGCCAAGGCCACTTCGATCCAGGTCGATGCCAAAACCCTGGATAACCCGGAAAAACTCAAACAGTTCCAGCAGGCCCAGGATCAGCTGACCGGTGCCTTGAGCCGTTTGATGGTGGTGTCCGAGCGTTACCCGGACCTCAAGGCCAACCAGAACTTCCTGGCGTTGCAATCGCAACTTGAAGGCACCGAGAACCGCATTGCCGTGGCGCGCCGGGACTTCATCCTCGCCGTGCAGAAATACAACACGGAACTGCGGACCTTCCCCGGTCGCCTGTGGCACTCGGTGATGTACAGCGATTTGCCAATCCGCGAAACTTTCGAGGCCACCAGCCCCGATGCGGAAAAAGCGCCTCAAGTGAAGTTCCAGTAAGCGCCGGTATGGGCTTGAAGCGTCACCAAGGATGAGGTTGCCAATGCGTGCGTTGAAAGTTGGCCTGGTGCTGTTGCTCTGGGTGTTTGCCCTGACGGCCCAGGCTGCGTTGAAGTTTCCGGAACTGACCGGGCGGGTGGTCGATAACGCCCAGATGATCGAGCCTGCGGTGCGTGAGCAGCTGACGCAACAGCTTCAGGCCCATGAAAAAGCCACCGGTGAGCAGCTGGTGGTGGTCACGCTGCCGGATTTGCAGGGTACCGACATTGCGGACTTCGGTTATCAACTGGGGCGCTACTGGGGTATTGGCCAGAAGGACAAGAACAACGGTGCATTGCTGATCGTCGCGCGCGATGATCGCAAACTGCGGATTGAAGTCGGTTATGGCCTGGAAGATCGGCTGACCGATGCGCAGAGCTCGGTGATCATCAATCAGGTGATCACCCCGGCGTTCAAGACCGGTAACTTCAGCAAGGGCATCAGCGACGGGGTCGCGGCGATGCTCGTGGTGCTGGGCGGCAATCCACTGGATGAGCCGTCCACGGTGTATGACTCCGGCGGCAATCAGGAAAGCGACTTCGTCTCACGGCATCCGGGGATCTTCGTGTTTCTGGTGATGCTGTTCATCCTGACGGTATTTGTCTGCCAGATGCTCGGGATCCTGCCCAGCGGCGGCGGTCGAGGCGGTTCTAGCGGCGGATTCGGCGGTGGAGGTTTTGGTGGTGGCGGTGGAGGCGGGGGCTTCAGCGGCGGCGGGGGCAGTTTCGGGGGAGGCGGTTCCTCGGGCGGCTGGTGATCACACAACAATAGCGAGTGGGCATTCTTAAACATGGCATTACTGACTGAACACGAACAACGCAAAGTTGCCGAGGCGATTGCCCGGGTCGAGCGCGACACCGACGCCGAACTGGTGACCGTGCTCGCGGCCCGCGCCGACGACTATGCATACATCCCGCTGCTCTGGGCCAGCCTGCTGGCGCTGGTCGTGCCGGGTATCGTGCATTACCTCACGGGCTGGCTGACCCTTCACAGTTTGCTGCTGGTGCAATGGATCAGTTTCATCGTGCTGTGCCTGGTGTTCAGGATTCCAAAAGTCACCACTCACCTGGTCCCGCGCTCGGTGCGTCACTGGCGCGCCTCGAACCTGGCGCGCCGGCAGTTTCTGGAGCAGAACCTGCACCACACAGTGGGCGGCACCGGGATGCTGATTTTTGTCTGCGAGGCTGAACGCTATGTGGAAATTCTGGTGGATGAAGGGATTTCCAAACGGCTGGACAACAAGATCTGGGAGGGAATTGTTGCGGCGTTCACTCAGCAGGTGAAGCAGGGGCAGACGTTGCAGGGATTTGTCACCTGCGTCGAGGCGTGTGGCGAGTTGCTCAAGGTGCATGTGCCGGTGACGCATGTGAGGAATGAGTTGCCGAATCGGTTGGTGGTGTTGGGCTGATTTCACACTCCGGATCTGACACACCTTCTGTGGTGAGAGGGCTTTTGTGGCGAGGGGACTTGTCCCCGTTGGGTCGCGAAGCGGCCCCATTCGATTCATCGGTTAGACCGAGTTCTCAGGTTTTACGACTGCTTCGCAGCCGAACGGGGACAAGTCCCCTCGCCACAGGGGACTCGACTTGCCTCGCGATTCGCACCGTTCGGTAAATAACTGCGTGTCCCGAACGGCCATCCCCCCTAAAATACCCGCCATTCCCCGATCCGCACCGCCCGAGGCCGTTTTTCCCATGTCTGTCACCGCCACTCCCGCCAGCCTCGCGCCGGATCACCACGCCCAGTTCATCGACCTGCTGCAATCCAGCCTCGACGATAACGCCTTCATCAAACTGGTGCTGGCCAAGTACGTCGGCACTGAAGTGGACTTGCAGCGGCTGATCATCAAGCAGCTGACGGTCAAGGATCAGCCCTGCCTGTCCTTCGTCTACCGCTACAAAACCCGCGACATCACCAAGAATTTGCCGATTGCCGAGGGCGTAGCGACCATCGCCGCACTCTTGCCGGCATCGTTCAAAAATGCGCATTTGCTGTCGTTGACGGATGAAGCTCAGCTGGAATACAGCAAAAAGGGCAAGTCTTCGCTGTTCAAGAGCAAACCTCAGCAATTGCGTGAAGTGCCGTCCGCTGAGCATAACCGCGAGAAGAACCGCTTTCTCGACCTGAGCCGGCCGTTCCTCGCCGACCTTGGTGTGACGAACAGCAAGCACGAGCTGATCCCGGCGATGTCGCGCAAGTGGAAGCAGATCAACAAGTTCATCGAAGTCTTCAGCCATGCGCTGACCACCTCACCGCTGGCGCTGGACAAGCCGGTTCAGGTGGCGGATTTCGGCTCGGGCAAGGGTTACCTGACGTTCGCGATCCATGACTATCTGCGCAACACCTTGAAGGCCGAAGGCGTGGTGACCGGCGTCGAGTTGCGCGAAGAGATGGTGGATTTGTGCAACGCCGCGGCCGCAAAGCTCGAGCATCCAGGGCTGGTGTTCAAGTGCGGTGACGTACGCAGCGTGGCGCCGAGCGAGCTGGACGTGATGATCGCGCTGCATGCCTGCGACATCGCCACCGACTACGCGATCCACACCGGCATCCGTTCCGGCGCCTCGATCATCATGTGCTCGCCGTGCTGCCACAAGCAGATCCGCCTGCAGATCCAGAGCCCGGCGCTGCTCAAGCCAATGCTGCAATACGGTCTGCATTTGGGCCAGCAAGCGGAAATGGTCACCGACAGTTTGCGCGCGTTGTTCCTGGAAGCCTGCGGTTACGAGACCAAGGTGTTCGAGTTCATCTCACTGGACCACACCAACAAGAACAAAATGATCCTGGCGGTCAAACGTGCCGAGCCGGTTGATCCGGCCCAGCTGTTGGTGAAGATTCAGGAATTGAAGGATTTCTACCACATCAGCGAACATTGCCTGGAAACCCTGCTGCGGGCTGACGGCTACCTCTGATCACAATCCCTGTAGGAGCATAGCTTGCTCGCGATAGCGATTTCAAAGACGCCATCGTCTGTAGGAGCACAGCTTGCTCGCGATAGCGATCTTGAGGACGCCATCGCGAGCAAGCTTTGCTCCTACGGGGCCGGGGTCAGGCTGTAGCAACCTGCGCTGGCTTGACGGCCGTCTTGCGCCCCAGCATCACGGTCACGATCACCCCGGCGGCAAACAGCCAGGTGATCGGCTCGATGTGTTCGCCGAAGAACAGCGCCGAAAAAGCGATGGTGAAGAAGATCTGCAACAGCTGGATCTGACTGACCCGGGCAATCCCCCCCATCGCCAACCCGGCGTACCAGGCGAAGAAACCGATGAACTGCGAGAACAGCGAGACGTAACCGAAGGCCCACCAGGTCTTGGCCGAAATCTCGCCCTGATGTTGCAGCGCCAGGTACACCACCGGCCCGATCAGCAACGGCGTCGACAGCACCAGTGCCCAACAGATCACCTGCCAACCGCCCATCTCCTTGGCCAATCGGCCGCCCTCGGCATAACCCAGGCCGCCAACGGCAATCGCGCCGAGCATCAGCAAATCACCGGCCTGAATGCTGCCGGCCCCGCTGATCAGCGCATAACCCAGCACCAGCGCGCTGCCCAGCGCAGCGCAGGCCCAGAAGGCTTTCGACGGTCGTTCATGGGACAACCACGCGGCGTACAGCGCCACGCACAACGGCTGTAAGCCGTTGACCAGCGCACCGTGAGACGCCGGCAAGGTTTGCATGGCCCAGGCCGACAATACCGGGAAGCCGAGGATCACCCCGGCAATCACCAGGGTCAGGCCTTTGACCTGTTTCCAGGTCGGCCATTTTTCCCGACGCCAGAGCAACAGCAACGCCGCCGGAACCGCCGCGAACAGCGCACGGCCCAGGCCGTTGAGCAGCGGATGGAGTTCCTGCACGACGATCCGTGTGAAGGGCAGGGTGAGGCTGAAGATCACAACGCCGAGCAGGCCGAGGGCCATGCCGGTGTTTTCGCGCGAGGACATGATGGCAACCAGAATCGAGGGTGGCGGGAAGACCTTCATCTAGCCATAAACCCGGCGTTTGCTGCTGCTACAGCTAGGCGCAGAGTTATCCGTACAGTTTGCGGACGCCATCGCGGGCAAGCCTTGCTCCTACAGGTGAGAACGACACTGGACATGTAGGAGCAGGGCTTGCCCGCGATGAACGATGACGCGGTCCATCAGGTAGTAGCTGGTTATTACCCGACCCTGCGGATAAGGACTACCTTGAATACTCCTACGTAATTCCCAGAGGAGTCCTCCCCATGGCCGCTAAAAAAATTCTGATGCTGGTCGGCGATTACGTCGAAGACTACGAAGTGATGGTGCCGTTTCAGGCGCTGCTGATGGTCGGCCACACGGTGCACGCCGTTTGCCCGGACAAAACCGCCGGTCAGACCGTACGCACGGCAATCCATGACTTCGAAGGTGACCAGACCTACAGCGAAAAACCCGGTCACCTGTTTGCCCTGAACTTCGACTTCGCCAAGGTCAAGTCCGAGGACTATGACGCCCTGCTGGTGCCGGGTGGTCGTGCGCCAGAGTACCTGCGCCTGAACGAAAAAGTCCTGGAGCTGGTGCGCGCGTTCGACAAGGCCGGCAAACCGATCGCCGCCGTGTGTCACGGTGCTCAATTGCTCGCGGCCGCGGGGATTCTCGAAGGTCGTGAGTGCAGCGCCTACCCGGCCTGTGCTCCGGAAGTGCGCCTGGCGGGCGGTACGTTCATCGATATCCCGGTGACGGAAGGTCATGTTCAGGGCAATCTGGCCACTGCTCCGGCCTGGCCGGCGCACCCGAGCTGGCTCGCCGGTTTCCTCGGGTTGCTGGGCACCAAAATCACGCTGTAACGAGGGACCTTTCCATGTGCGAGCTCTACGTCAAAGCCGATCCGATTCTCTACGAATCGCGCTCCCGCTCGCTGCGCATCTGCGGGGTGGTCACCACCCTGCGGCTGGAGAATCAGTTCTGGGACATCCTCAGCGAAATCGCCGAGGTCGACGGCATGACCACCAACCAGTTGATCGCCAAGCTGTATGAAGAGGTGATGGACTACCGCGGCGAGGTGGTGAATTTCGCCTCGTTTTTGCGGGTCAGTTGTACCCGTTATCTGAGTCAGCGACGGGTGCAGGCGCCGGAGTTATCGGTGGTGCGTGCGGTGGTGAAATAGGTGATTTTGTGCTGACCTTACCGGCCTCATCGCGAGCAGGCTCGCTCCCACAGGGGAATTGTGTACATCGATCCATTGTGGGAGCGGGCTTGCTCGCGAAGGGGCCGGTACAGGCGACAAAAATCCTCGCCTGGTCTTTACTCTGAAGCGCAAAACCTCTCAATTGCCAAGGAGAAAGAGCATGTCTGGATGGTATGAAGTGAGCAAAAGCAGCAATGGTCAGTTCAAATTTGTACTGAAGGCCGCTAACGCGGAAACCATTCTGACCAGCGAGCTGTACACCACCCGCGCTGCCGCTGACAAAGGCATCGTGTCGGTTCAGAGCAACAGCCCGAAGGATGAGCGCTACGAGAAGAAAACCACCAAGGATGGCCATCCTTACTTCAACCTCAAGGCTGCTAACCACGAGATCATCGGTAGCAGCGAGGCTTACACCTCTGCTGCCGCGCTGGAGAAAGGCATCGCCAGCGTCAAAGCCAACGGACCGACCACGGTGATCAAGGACAAGACCCTGCCAGTGCTTTGAATCCCGATACAAATTTCCTGTTGCTTTTAATGATCGTTCCCACGCTCCGCGTTGGAATGCCTCTGGGGACGCTCCGCGTCCAGTGACGCGGAGCGTCACGGGCTGCATTCCCACGCAGAGCGTGGGAACGATCTTATGGCCTTCAGACCTCGACTGGGACTGTGAGCTTCGGACTCCCCAACGCATGCGTCTTCGAATCAAAAAACCGCAACTCACTCCCGGTGCCTTCAAACACCTTCGCGTAATGCCGCTTCTGGTGCTGAATGAACGCCTTGCTGCGCGGATAAATCGAGATCGCCACCCTTTGCGGTTTCGCCTGGCGCAAGGCGTGAATGATGTGGCTGTCCTGCTCACCCAGGGCATGGCCAAACAGGCACAACCCGTCGCCATGGCCAAGTAACTGGTCGTAGCAGAACGACAGATAGTCCGAGCTGCGAATGGTCTTGAGCTTGTCCTGCGCCGGACCTTCATTGACGAACAGCGGCACGTCGTCGAGGGTCTTGATCGTGTTGTTGATCGCGAAACTGCCGAGTAACGTGCCCTCGGTCGACATCAGTTTGCGCGCCGTACCGTCCTGATTTCGCACCAGATGCAATCCGCCATGCAGGTAAAGCAGCCGGGTTTTATCGGTCGCCGTGGCGCTTAGATCGAAGCTTGATTCTGCACCCTGGAACAGGTCGCTGATCGCATCAGGCTGGTGTTGGGTCGCCCAGTAGTTGAGCAGATCGTAGTTGGTGGTGAACACGGTCCGGTAGCGGCCCAGTTCCTGATTGATCATCGCCAGCGACGAAGGCACCACCAGTCGCCACGGGATGTGCACCGCGTGCACGGTGTTGATCAGCGCTTCCTTGATCGCGTAGTAACGATTGCGCGGCGCGGCGGAACTCACCGCCAGGGCCTTGTTGACCCGGCTGGTGGTTTTCAGCGCGCTGAGCACCTGCTCGAAGCTGCGCGTCTGCATGGCGTCGAACACGCTCAGCTCGGACTGGCTCAGGGGTTTTTCTTCGACGGTACGGGCGTTTTCGAACAGCGAGTCGTAGCCGAAATCGTCCCACACGGCGCGACTGGCGCCGTTGCCCACCAGCAGGCCGCTGAACGAGGCGGTGGCGCGCAAGGCGTTCCAGTCTTCAAGTTGGGCATCAACATCCTGGAAATCGGTCATTGCGTTCAAAGTCTCAAAGCAGAAGGTCTGGTGGGCGGCGACTTTATCACGACCAAGACTTGAGCCAGATCAAGTTACTTAATGACCGATAGGTCGATCCTGTGGGTCCCCGCTGGATCGGCGCTAACGATTCGGCCTCAGCCAGGAGACTCGCTCATGAGCAGCACGTTTTTCATCCCCGCCGTGAACATCATGGGCATCGGTTGCCTCGACGAAGCCATGGACGCCATTCGCAAGTACGGTTTTCGCAAGGCGCTGATCGTCACCGACGTCGGGCTGGCCAAGGCGGGCGTAGCGAAGATGATTGCCGAGAAGTTGGCGATGCAGGACATCGATTCGGTGATTTTCGACGGCGCCAAGCCTAACCCGAGCATCGCCAACGTCGAGATCGGTCTGGGTCTGCTGAAGGAAACCCGCTGTGATTTCGTGGTGTCCCTGGGCGGCGGTTCGCCCCATGACTGCGCCAAAGGCATCGCGTTGTGCGCAACCAACGGCGGGCAGATTGGCGATTACGAAGGCGTCGATCAATCCACCCAGCCGCAACTGCCGCTGATCGCCATCAACACCACCGCCGGCACCGCCAGCGAGATGACCCGTTTCTGCATCATCACCGACGAGTCCCGTCACGTGAAAATGGCCATTGTCGATCGCAACGTCACGCCGCTGCTGTCGGTCAACGACCCGGCGCTGATGGTCGCCATGCCCAAGGGCCTGACGGCTGCCACTGGCATGGACGCACTGACCCACGCCATCGAAGCCTACGTTTCCACGGCGGCCAATCCGATCACGGATGCCTGCGCACTGAAGGCGATCACGTTGATCAGCAACAACCTGCGCCTGGCCGTCCGCGACGGCAGTGACATGGCCGCGCGGGAAAACATGGCCTACGCGCAGTTCCTCGCTGGCATGGCGTTCAATAACGCATCCCTGGGTTTTGTCCACGCCATGGCCCACCAGTTGGGCGGGTTCTACGACTTGCCTCATGGTGTGTGCAACGCGGTCTTGCTGCCCCACGTACAAAGCTTTAACGCGCTGGTTTGCGCCGATCGCCTTACCGATGTCGCCCTTGCGATGGGCGTCGATGTTCGCGGTTTCACCCCGGAAGCGGGCGCCCAAGCGGCCATCGTGGCGATCTGCAGCCTGTCCAAAGACGTGGAAATCCCCGCCGGTTTGCGTGAGCTCGGCGCCAAGCTCAACGACATCCCGATGCTCGCCAGCAATGCGTTGAAAGATGCGTGTGGCCTGACCAATCCTCGCGTGGCGGATCAGCGTCAGATCGAGGAGATTTTCCGCAGCGCGTTTTAGGAAGTATTGCGTTGGGCGCGAGCATCGCGCCCAACGCCATCGCCCAGGCACCGCCGACCGGCGAACGGTTATTGGCCAGAAACAGGCTGATCCGATAACTCAAAGACTGACCAAACACCGCGACGCAATAGGGCGGCCAGAACTGCCTGTGGGCTAATTGCTTTGCCGAATCGCGTAAAAACCGGGCTATCCTGCCGACTCTGTCGAACAGAAGTCATCGAGCCCTCCATGCTGCAAAAAAGCCTGATCCGCCGCCTCGACCTGATCACTCTCCAGCTGTTTGTCGCCGTTCATGAGGAGGGTACGCTGACCCGTGCCGCCGCGCGTGAAGCCATCGCCGTGTCGGCGGCCAGCAAGCGGCTGATGGAGTTGGAAGAAGCGCTGGGCATCAGCCTGTTCGTGCGCCAGGCCAAGGGCATGACCCTGACGCCGGCCGGTGAAACCTTGTTGCACCATGCTCGGCAGATGCTGTTCAACGTGGAGAAAATGGGGCTCGAACTGGGCGAACACAGCCACGGTATTCGCGGCTATGTGCGGATGCTCGCCAACCTGTCGGCGATCATTCAGTTCCTGCCCGAAGACCTGCGGGACTTCTCCGCGCGTCATCCTCAAGTCAAGACCGACCTCGAAGAACGCCCCAGCAGCGGGGTGATTCAGGGGGTGCTGGATGGCGTGGCGGACCTTGGGATCTGCTCCAGTGACAGCGACGTCAAAGGTCTGCACAGCGTGCTTTATCGACAGGACAAACTGATGGTGTTGATGCTGCCCGATCATCCGTTGGCGAGTCGTTCCAGCCTGGCCTTCGCCGATACGCTGGGCAGCGATTACGTCGGTTTGCATTCCGCCAGTTCAATCAATATGCGTACCCACGCAGCCGCGCGCGAGGCGGGCAAAGTGCTGCGGTTGCGGATTCATGTACCGGGTTTCGACGCCATGTGCCGGATGGTCCAGGCCAACATGGGCATCGGCATCCTGCCGCAAAAAGCCTATGAGCTGTTTGGCCGGGCGTTGGGCTTGCACGCGGTGCCGTTGACGGATGACTGGTCGGATCGCGCGTTGGTTCTGGTGGTGCGTGATGAAGCGGCGCTGTCGCCGGTGAGCCGGATGTTGTTCGAGCATTTGCGTGGGCATGTCTGATCATTCTCGATTGGATGGACTGGCCCCATCGCGAGCAGGCTCGCTCCCACAGGGGATTTATGTGCGCCGCAGATCAACTGTGGGAGCGAGCCTGCTCGCGATGGCGGCCTCAAGGTCGCGGTAATCTTCCGGGCGTTCGCGTTTCGCGAACGCTCGTTGCCAACTGAAGGTTGGATTCCAGCCCCCGTGGTCCTCTAGCCTTGGCTCATATTCCAAGAACAACATGAGGTACCCCGCGATGACTGCCCCCTTGAGTGCAATCAAAGTGATCGAGATCGGCACGCTGATCGCCGCGCCGTTCGCCGCGCGCATGCTTGCCGAGTTCGGCGCCGACGTGATCAAGATCGAAGCCATGGGTCAGGGCGACCCGCTGCGCAAATGGCGCAAGCTGCACGAAGGCACGTCGCTGTGGTGGTACTTGCAATCGCGAAACAAGAAGTCCCTCGCACTGAATCTCAAATCACCCGAAGGCATTGAACTGGTCAAACAACTGGCGACCAGCGCCGACGTGCTGATCGAAAACCTGCGTCCAGGTGCCCTGGAGAAACTCGGTCTGGGCTGGGACGTGTTGCACGCCCTCAACCCTGACCTGACGCTGGTGCGTATATCCGGTTATGGCCAGACCGGCCCTTACCGTGATCGTCCAGGTTTTGGCGCCATCGGCGAGGCCATGGGCGGGATCCGCTACACCACCGGCACCCCCGGTTCACCGCCGGCGCGGGTGGGCGTCAGCCTCGGCGATTCCCTGGCTTCGTTGCACGCGGTGATCGGTGCCTTGATGTCGCTGCTGCGGGTAAAGACCGGGCAGGGCGGTGGGCAAGTCGTCGATGTGTCGCTGGCTGAAAGTGTGTTCAACGTCATGGAAAGCCTGGTGCCGGAATACGACATGCTCGGCCATGTTCGTGAGCGCAGCGGCGGGGCCTTGCCGGGCATCGCGCCGTCTAACACTTATCTGACGGCCGATGGCGCCTACGTGGTGATCGCCGGCAACAGCGACCCGATCTACAAGCGCTTGATGGACGTCATCGGTCGCCGTGACCTGGCCGATGCGCCGGAGTTCGCCCATAACGACGGGCGTGCCGCCAAGAGCAACGTGCTCGACGCGGCGATCACTCACTGGACCAGCAGCCTGCCGATCGACGAAGTGTTGTCGGCACTGGAAGCGGCCGAAGTCCCGGCCGGGCGCATCTATTCAGTCGCCGACATCGTCGCCGATCCGCACTATCAAGCGCGGGACATGCTGCTCAACGCCGACCTGCCCGGCGGTGCCACGGTGAAGATGCCCGGCATCGTGCCGAAAATGTCCGAGACGCCCGGTGGCGTGAACTGGTCCGGACCTACGTTGGGCCAGCACACCGACGGCATCCTCGCGGGGCTGGGCCTTACGGATTCGGACATCGAACGGCTGAAAGCGGAAGGGGTGGTGCAATGATCACTGATTTTTCCGAGACTCTGATTGTTCAGGAAGTCTCCCCCCGCGACGGCTTGCAGATCGAGCCGACCTGGGTCGAAACCGTCGACAAGATTGCCTTGATCGATCAGCTGTCGCTGGCCGGTTTCAGCCGCATCGAAGCAGGTTCGTTCGTTTCGCCCAAGGCGATTCCGGCGCTGCGCGATGGTGAGCGGGTGTTCAAGGGCATCACCCGGCAACCGGGGGTGATTTACGTCGCGTTGATCCCCAACCTCAAAGGCGCGCAACGGGCGTTGGCGACCAGGGCCGACGAGTTGAACCTGGTGATGTCCGCCAGCCAGACCCACAACCTGGCGAACATGCGCATGCGTTGCGAAGCCTCATTGGCCGCGTTCGGCGAGATCGTGCAATACGTTCGCGGGACGTCGGTGCGACTCAACGCCAGCATCGCCACCACCTTCGGCTGCCCGTTTGAAGGCAAGATCGATGAGGATCGCGTGCTGCAAATCGTCGAGGCGTATCAGGAGCTCGGGATTCAGGGCATTACCTTGGCCGACACTACCGGCATGGCCAATCCGCGGCAGGTCGATCGGCTGGTGCGGCGGGTCTTGCAACGAGTTTCGCCGGCTGATCTGACCCTGCATTTCCACAACACCCGCGGCCTCGGTTTGTGCAACGTACTGGCCGCTTATGAGGCCGGTGCCCGACGCTTTGACGCGGCGCTGGGCGGCCTCGGCGGTTGCCCGTTCGCGCCGGGTGCCTCGGGCAATATTTGCACCGAAGATTTGGTCAACCTGTGCGATGAAATCGGCATTCACACCGGCATCGATCTGCCGCTGTTGCTGCAATTGTCACGAGGATTACCCGCACTGCTGGGCCACGAAGTGCCCGGTCAACTGGCCAAGGCCGGACGCAATTGCGATTTGCATCCGTCCCCGTCCTGATCCCAACAAATCCCTGTAGGAGCCGAGCTTGCTCGCGATAGCGGTGGGTCAGTCAATTGATATGTCGGATATGACTCAGTCATCGCGAGCAGGCTCGCTCCCACAGTAAAAGCATCCACACCCGATCATCTCAACCAGACAACAAAAACAATCGGACACCCACGGGCAGTCCACCTGGAGAACCATCATGAGCCTAAATGTACTGGAGGCGGGCGCGAGCCCGTCCGTTAGCCACGACGAAGAAAAAGCCCTGGTCAGCAAAGTCGCCTGGCGCCTGATGCCGTTGATCATGGTCTGCTACCTGTTCGCGTTTTTCGACCGCATCAACATCAGCTTCGCCAAGTTCCAGCTGCAGACCGACCTGAGCCTGAGCGACACCGCTTACGGACTCGGCGCCGGGTTGTTCGTGGTCGGTTACGTGATCTTCGAAGTGCCGAGCAACATGATGCTGTACAAGGTCGGCGCCCGGCGCTGGATCGCCCGGATCATGATGTCCTGGGGGCTCGCTACTGCGGCCATGGTCTTCGTCAATAGCGAATGGCAGTTCTACGTGCTGCGCTTTGTGATTGGTGCGATGGAAGCCGGTTTTGCGCCGGGAGTCCTGTATTACCTGACGCTGTGGTTCCCGCAGCATTATCGTGGGCGCATCACGTCGATGTTGTTTCTGGCGTCGGCGTTTGCCGGTCTGGTCGGCGCACCGTTCTCCGGGCTGGTGCTTCAACACCTCGACGGCTTCCTCGATATGCGCGGCTGGCACTGGCTGTTTCTGCTGGGCGGCGTGCCTTGCATCGGCCTCGGCTTGCTGGTGCTGACATTGCTCAAGGACCGCATCGAAGACGCCCATTGGCTGACGCCCTCAGAGAAAACGCTGCTGGCCAGCCGTATTGCGCACCATGAACCGCACAAGAGCGGCGGCTCGTTGCTCGCCGCACTGCGGATTCCGGGTTTCCTGACACTCGGGCTGATCTACTTCCTGATTCAGGTGGCGTCCTACGGCTTGAACTTCTGGGCCCCGCAACTGATTCGCAGCGCCGGCACCGAGAGCCCGGTGATGATCGGTTTGCTGACCGCCATCCCTTACATCTGCGGCGCCATCAGCATGGTGGTGATCGGGCGGTTGTCTGACTCGACCGGCGAGCGACGCAAGTTTGTCGCAGGTTTGGTTGCGGTGGGCGCGGTGGGGTTCTTCTGTGCGGGAATCTTCGCTAACCACACGACCTTCCTGATTGTCGCGCTGGGCTTGCTCGGTGCCGGAATCATCGCGTCTATCCCGAGTTTCTGGACCCTGCCGCCCAAACTGCTGGCCGGTGCGGGCGCAGGGGCTGCTGGCGGGATTGCAGTCATCAACACCCTCGGCCAGTTCGGCGGCATCGTCAGCCCGGTGATGGTGGGGCGGATCAAAGACCTGACGGGCAGTACCACGCCGGCGCTGTATGTCATCGGCGTCGCTGCGCTGATCGCCGTCGCGCTGCTGCTCTGGGGGTTGCCGCAGAAGCTGCGTACGCTCGACAAGTTTTAAAAGTTTCGCAGGCTACGCCGGTTCCTGCATCGACCACGCATCACTGCAGGAGCTGGCGGAGGCTGCGATCGCAAGAAGATGATCGTTCCCACGCTCTGCGTGGGAATGCTTCAAGGGACGCTCTGCGTCCAGTGACGCGGAGCGTCACGGGCTACATTCCCACGCAGAGCGTGGGAACGATCAAGACGTTGCTGTTATCGCTTTTTCCAATGTGCCTCCGAACTGAATCAACACCACTCCAGCCATTAACAACACCGCCCCAGACACCCGAGGCACTGTCATCTCCCGCCCCACCAACCCAAACCACCCGAAGTGATCCAGCACTAGCGACGCAACCACTTGTCCCGCCAGCACCAACGCCATAAACCCCGAGGCTCCGAGTTTGGGCAATAGCATCAGCGCCAGCGAAATAAAGCACACCCCAAACGTGGTATTTCAGGTATGCCTGCATTTGTGGCAAGGAGTCTTATCGGAATGCCGGTAGATGACGATTATTTTTGGTTTGAAAGCGACGCATCAGCTGATGTTTGTCACCCACTTGCTTAAAACCGCTTTCATTTCTTTTGGACTCGCGAAATCACCGCTATCCGCTTCAGTCAGCGCTTGCTGGATTTCGTCGAACAGCAAGGCCTGGTGTGCTGAGTGCCTGTGCGATATGTCTGTTGTATGAAACGCATCGCTGTGTTTTTTGGTTTTAGGCTTTTCCACTGCTTTTGCGCTCCAGATACCGTTGGTTCAGAACATACCCGTGAGGAAATTAAATTGCTAACAGGCCTCAACCACCTGACCCTCGCTGTCACCGATTTGAACCGCAGCGTGGCGTTCTATCAAGATCTGATGCAACTTCAGCTTGAAGCCACGTGGGGCACTGGCGCCTATCTCTCGCTGCCGGGTCTTTGGTTGTGCCTTTCCCTTGATCCACTGCGCAATTCTGAACCCGCCGCCGACTACACCCATTTCGCCTTCAACATCAACGCAACAGACTTCCCGCTCTTCGTCGAACGCCTGCGATCCGCCGACGTCCGGGAATGGCGTGATAACCGGAGCGAAGGCGCGTCCTTTTATTTCCTCGACCCAGACGGGCACAAGCTCGAAGCCCATGTCGGCGACCTGGCATCGAGGCTGGCAGCCTGTCGGCAGCGGCCCTATGCAGGAATGAAGTTCTTCGACGATCAGTAAGTCGGGTTCCGGGAACCTGAGATAGACTTGCGTGCATTCACCCAGGCTCAACAGGACATCCAATGACCCCATCGCTGCTAATGGCTGTTCTCGTCTCTGGCTTTATCTACGGCATCACGCCGGGGCCGGGTGTGTTGGCGGTGTTCGGCATCGGTGCGGCGCGTGGTCGGAGGGCCGGGGCGGGGTTTCTCTGCGGGCATTTGCTGGGGGATGTGGTCTGGTGCAGCACTGCGCTGATCGCGATTGTCGGTGCGCGGGAAATCGGCAGTACCGCATTCGATGTGCTGGGAGTACTCAGTGGGCTGTACCTGTTTTGGCTCGGTCTGCGCGCGGTTCGCGCTCGTCGCAGCAGTGACGAAGCACCTCAAGGCCCGGCGCGGCAGCCGTTCTGGCACGGCATTCTGTTTGGCCTGACCAATCCGAAGGCTTACCCGGTGGCGGTAGCGACTTTTACGGCGCTGCTGTCCAGCCGTGCCGAATTGCTGCACTGGTCGATGCTGCCGTGGCTGATTGTCCTGAGTTTCGTCGGTGGCCTCATGGCCTACGCTATCCTCATTGGCATTGTCGGTGCGCGGCAGGTGCGCATGTTGTACCAGCGCCATGAGCTGCTGATCACCCGGTTGTGTGGGGTGATGTTTATCGGATTCGCCATCAATGCCCTGGCGCATGCATTGCCGGGGCTGGTGACGAACAAGGCGTGAGGCTGATTGCAAGGAGGCGTCAGCTGTACTGATGGGGCAGGGAAGGTTCTTTATTGCTGCATTGGCCGGATACGCTCACCGCACTATGGCAACCAGAAATTCCGCGCCGTTGGCGAGTTACATTGATCTCTTGCTGGACGCCGTCTGTGCGGTCGACAAACAAGGTCGCTTCGTTTTTGTCAGCGCGGCTTGCGAACGTATTTTCGGTTATACCCCCGACGAGCTGATCGGCCAGCCGATGATCGATCTGGTGCATCCCGCCGATCGTCAGCGCACCCTCGATGCCGCGCGGGAGATCATGGGTGGCGACCCCAAGCTCAATTTCGAAAACCGCTACCTGCGCAAAGATGGCCGAGTGGCGCACATCCTCTGGTCGGCACGCTGGTCGGAGGTCGACCAACTGCGCATCGCCGTGGCGCGCGACATCACTGAGCGCAAACAGGCCGAATCCCGGCAAGCGGCGTTGTATGCGATCTCCGAAGCGGCCCACGCGGCGGAAGACTTGCTCGCACTGTTCAAACGCATCCATTTGATCATCGGTGAATGGCTGCCGGCGCTGAATTTCTCCGTGGCGCTGTATGACGAACACTGTGCACAGCTGAATTTCCCTTATCACGTGGACGACCTGGAGCTGCAACCCGAACAGCCCGGAACGATCACCGGACGCCTCTGTGCCGAGGTGATTCGCAGTGGCCAGCCGATTCTGCTGACCCCGGATCAAGACAATCCACTGGCGGGGTTTGAGGCGCTGGTCGCGGGCCAGCATTCACCTTGCTGGCTGGGTGTGCCGTTGAGTTCACAAAACGGCACCATCGGTGCGCTGATCGTTAAAAGCGTGCCCGGTGGTGAGCGTTACACCGAACAGGACAAGGAGCTGCTGCAATACGTTTGCGCACAGGTCGCCACCGCGATTGAGCGCAAGCAATTGCTTGCCCGACTGCAGCGCATGGCCCAGTACGACCAGCTGACTCAGCTGCCCAACCGAGAGTTACTCCGTGACCGGCTTAAAGATTCACTGGCGCTGGCGCGGGCGGACTCCGGCCGAATGGCACTGCTGTACGTCGACCTCGACCGCTTCAAGCAAGTCAACGACACCCACGGTCATGCGGTCGGCGACATGCTGTTGCAAGCGGTCGCCAATCGTCTCAAAGGCTGTGTGCGAGAAACCGACACGGTGGCGCGTATCGGCGGTGATGAGTTTGTAGTGTTGTTGCACAGCATCCACGCCTCGGAAGACGCCGACAGCGTGGCGGGAAAAATCCGACAGGTTTTGGCTCACCCCCTGCGTCTGGACGGTCACAGCCTGATCATCCAGACGAGCATCGGCGTTGCGCGATACCCCGACGACGGCACTGAAGAAAAGCAATTGTTCCGGCATGCCGATGAGGCCATGTACGCCGCCAAGCGCCAACATCACCAACGTCTCGGGGCCTGAAAATCTGCCACCGTTCGTCGTGGCGTTTTCAACTTTTCTAAACCTTTGCGGTGATCGAAATTCTGATTCTATGCGGGCTCCTGCTCGCCGCGATCATCACCAAGAGGTAGAGAATCATGCCTAATTCAAGAAACTCGAACTCGGGAAACTTCGCCAACGATCGAACGAAGGCGTCTGAAGCCGGTCGCAAAGGTGGGAAAACTACCACCACGACTGTCGATAAAGACCCTTCGAAACCCGATATGGGCCGCAAAGGTGGTCAGAAATCGAAGTAGCGGTGAAGGTAGTTTTGATTGAGAGGCGGGAGCGTAAGCTCCCGTTTGAATTTTTTACGAGGAGGGCGCGACCATGAGCCGGATGGCCACCCGATTACGCAATGCCAGTTTTGCCACGTTGCTGGGCCTGTGCGCCAGCAGTGCCTTTGCCCAGTCCCCCGCCGAATTCATCAACGATGCGTCGGCCAAAGGCATGGCCGATATCGAAGCCAGCCGCCTGGCGCACCAGAAAACCGAATCCAAAGAGGTCAAGGATTACACCATCGTCGTCATCAACGACCGCACCACCGCCAACCAGCACCTGGCGAAAATCGCCAAACAACTGGATTTGCCGGTGGCTCCGCGTGAAGAGGTCGTCGATAAAGCCAAAGCCTTGATGCCGCAAGTGCAGGACGGCGCGAGCTTCGACCAGGCCTACGCGGCCAGTCAGGTGAAAACCACCCAGGAAGCCATCGAGCAGCTTCAACAGGCAGCGCAGACCACCGACGTGCCTGAAATCAAGGCCTTCGCCGAAGAAACGTTGCCCAAATTGCAGAACCACCTGCAAATGGCCAAGGCGCTGCAAGCCAGTCGCTAACCCACGAAGTACGCGGGTGACCTTGAGCCACCCGCGATGATCCCGATCAGCATTCATCCAAATCCTGCTTGCCTTTTTCCTGGACGACGGTACCGTCCAGGGGAATCGTTTCGCCCTCGCCAAGTTTCCGATACTTCTTTCGTAGCGCTTCCAACTGCTTGAGGTCCAGCGCCTCAAGCCCCAGCATCGCGTTCTGCGCCTCCTTCGTCACCCGCAGCAACTCATCGACCTTCAAGTGCAAAATGTCCGTGTCGCGGTTCTGGGTGTTCTGGATCAGGAACACCATCAGGAAGGTGATGATGGTGGTCGACGTATTGATGATCAGCTGCCAGGTGTCGTTGAAGTGAAAAATCGGCCCACTCAGACCCCACAGAAAAATCAGAATGATTGCCCCCATGAACGTCTTGGGGCTACCCGCCCACAGGGCAAGTTTCTGAGCGACTTTTGCGAATTTCATAGCCGTGTTCCTTATAGGGATGCGCCTGATTTTCAGACAGCGACGGCGAGTTGGAAATTCTAATTACATTTGTATGTTCAATAAAAAAACCGGCCCTTGAGGCCGGTTTTTCAGGAGTCCATTCACTCCACCAACTTAATGTCCACCGACCAGCTGAAGTATCCCAATGCCTCGCAACTTTTATTGATCAGCATGAATTTCAGTTCGCACGCCGCCACCCCAGCCGCCAATTGCGTGCAATGCCAGTAATGATCATCGGCCGTGTGGCTGCCCGGTTGGGTCGGGCTTTCGGGGTTGGGGGCGGGGACTGTCAGGTTGGTGTGAACGACCAATTCAGGCGGTGAAAGTACCCCGGCATTACCTACTGACATCTCGTAGAACACCACGCTGTGTTCGGCGAGCAAGCTGACGGTCCTGCCACGGATATGGAAGTCCTTTCCGTTGCTGGCGAGAAAGGTCGCAAGGCTGTCATTTGTTGTACTTTGTGGTGTTTGGGTTCCGCTGATGACGAAGATGAAACCTTCTTCAATCCTGGTCGCGTTTTGCGGATCAAGACTGGGTTGCGGATAGCGTGAAAGCAGTGATTCGGCATCGACGATCAGCAGCACATTATTGGCTGGCGCGATACTTCTCGAGGGGGAGGCAATCGGTTCGGAAGTCATCATGGATTCCTTTCATGATGTTGATGCAGGACGGCAGCCGCATCGGCTCAAGCAGGACATCCCGTCCCGGCCCAGGCGGCAACGAACTCGGCAGGCCCCTCGTCGCCAAGGGGCCTGGTCATCGTCAGTTTCGGATGGTAATGAACGGATCCCACGAGCAGCAGCCTACGATCTTGCAGTCGCGATCAACGATCAGGAAATGGAAGTGGTAGGTCACGCTACCGCACGAAAGTGTTTCCGAAGACCAGTAATGGTTGTCGACTTTCTGGCAGCTCGGCACCGACGGGTTGCTGGTGTTGGGAACGGCAACGCACGCTGTAGCCTTGCGCGGCGTGGGTGTTGAGATCAACTCGTTGCCGACATTGCCAATGAACTTGTAGAAAATCACTGCATTCTCGAAGCTCTGCGACAGGCTGGTTTCACGCCAGCGAATCAAGTCGCCAACCTGGGCTTTCAAGTTGAGTTCGCCACCGGCCTGGCCGCTGACGACGTTGTTCTGGTTGGTCACCATGTACACATGATTGACGTCGATCAACGTCGGCGACGCAGGGTTTTTGCTGATGTTCGGGTAGTTTTTCAGAATGGTTTCAGTGTCGATTGAAACAAGTACATCCGTGACTCGAGACATAGTAAAGCTCCTTGTTCATAGTGAATGCCTGGCATCTTCCAGGCACAACAACGCTTGCTTGCCTTACGGCCGTTGCGAAAACACTACGGGCGGAACCCACCTGTCACGGGCATGAGCTGGCCTTGCTCCTTGCGTGCAAACTAACGGGTTCGGGTTCCTTCCGACGGGCCGCGATAGGACTATAGGTGCCGTTTTCAGACTGTCAAAATTGCTTGCCTGTCAGTTCGACGAACGGTCGATTTAGTTATGATTTCAGAAGATTTGGCGATAAAGAACGCTCATTCAAATTCTCGTTGTTATGTGGGTACCAAGTCATACAAGTTCAGGTAATAGACAGATACGACCTGCTACAAGATCAATTAGCCAGGCAGGAGCGTGGCTGGGGAAGGGGGGGATTTTTGCTGATTCACTCAATGCGGCGGTCAAGTCCGAGGAGGCAGCATGTGGTTACGTTATATGGCGTTATTGGCGGTGATGTTCGCAGCGTCCGGCTGTGTGCAGGAGCGGGTCGTTCATGAGCGGCGTCCGGTTCAGCATGAGTACGTTGAAGTCATTGCACCGCAGCCGCCACCGGAACGGGTAATCGAAGTAGAGCCTATGGCACGTCCGGGGTACGTTTGGTCCCGAGGATACTGGCGTTGGGAAGGTGGGCGTTATGTCGCTGTTCATGGCCACTGGGTGCCGGAACGACCGGGTTATCGTTATGTGCATCCCCACTGGGAGCAGCGTAATAATGGCTGGTATTGGCAACGAGGAGGTTGGGTTAACTGACCGCTTTCGCCATAGGTCGGATTGGGCAGAGCGCATCGGTCGAGGTATTGTAGCGAACCGGTTTTCCGCCTCTTGCTACAACAACGCACCGACAGGAGAACGCAATGAGTTGGTCCGCCAAACAATACGTCGCTTTTGAAGATGAACGCACACGTCCCGCCCGTGACTTGCTGGCCGCAATCCCTGCTGTGGACGCGCGCTCGGCAATTGACATCGGTTGCGGCCCCGGTAATTCGACCGAGTTGCTGGTTGAGCGCTTCGCCAATGCCACGGTGCGTGGCCTGGACAGTTCGACCGATATGATCGACGCCGCCCGCAAGCGCTTGCCGCAGGTGCAATTCGATACGGCTGATATTGATACCTGGAACGAAAACGGCCCGTTCGATGTGATTTTCGCCAACGCGGTGTTGCAGTGGCTACCGGATCACGCGAAGTTACTGCCTGCACTGGCGAGCAAGCTGGCCCCTGGTGGCAGCCTGGCGATCCAGATGCCGGACAATCTCAATGAGCCTTCGCATCGCTTGATGCGCGAAGTTGCAGCCGATGGTCCATGGGTTGGCAAACTGGCGGACGCCGCCGGGCAGCGGACGGAAATGGCAGATGCCAGTGGTTATTACTCCATGCTGCGAGCCCATTGTTCCCGTGTCGATGTGTGGCGCACGACGTACCATCATCCACTTGCTGGCGGCGCGTCTGGTGTGGTCGAGTGGTTCAAGGGCAGCGGATTGCGGCCGTTTCTTGATCCGCTGGATGAGGCGGAGCGGGCGCAGTATCTCAAGCAGTATCAAGCGGCAATCGAGCTGGCTTATCCGCCGTTGGCCGATGGTTCAGTGCTGCTGCCGTTCCCACGGTTGTTTATCGTTGCGACGCGCTGATGCATTGATGAAAAAGGGACAGATTCTGCTCTTTTCGTCTGTCCCTTTTGCGTACCAATGGCCGAGCATCCCGTCGTAGCTAGGCGTCAATCAGCTGATCAATCAAAACCGCGTTGCTATAGATCAAGCTTCCATCACTCGCTCGATGCCCGACCAAATGGAACTGACCGCGCTCGTTGTGTATATAGACGCGCATTTGGCAGTCGGACAAAGGGCCGTATCCCTCTGGCAATTTCAACTCCAGCGTGTCCATGTCGACATCGACCATGGCTTCACGCTCATGGGTCTTCTGCAGGTGTTCTTCAGCGTCCTCCAGACCCTTATGGAGGGAGCCATCGACGTAAAAATGGATTTCACCCATCGGGGTCGACTTTTGTTGTCCGTTGACTTTGCACCAGCCTTCGATCGTCAAGGCACTCATGGCGAAATCTCCGTTGTGGACGGCTGGACTCTATAGCTCTTGGCCGTCACTTGTCTGACCGCTATGCATAGGCAAGGACTTTTGCGGGCGCTTTTAGCCGATCTTTGCCTTCCGTAATCAGACCTGATTATAGCTGGCAACCGGGCTTCGCTTACTCGACGTGGCGACCAGGCGAGAGGTGTTACTTAATAGTTACAGTTATATATAGCGAATCGGTTTCAAGTGATCAAGTTGACGCAGAAGTTGGAATATCCAGACGCCAATGGTTTTCCCGATAAGCGCTGGTTCCGGCCATGAACTATACTTCCTGCGGACTTTGCCACAAAGATAGTGGTATTTGTCTAGCCTGTTTTGGCGTCAGATTAGTATTTATTTGACGGTGTTGTTCTGTGGCGATGTTTAGGCATACCGATGAGTAACAGGAATAGGATGAAAGCAAAATGGCAATGGCAATTATTCTTGTACTAATCGTTATTGCGTCCGTGCTGTTCCATTTATTAGCGCCTTGGCATGCGGCACCGCCAGCCTCCAATTGGGGGTCAATAGACACCACCCTGTTCATCACCCTGATCATCAGCGGAATATTTTTCATCGCCGTCACTCTATTCATGGCGGTGGCCTTGATACGTTTCCGTCACAAGAAAGGCGGCAGGGCGGCCTACCAACCAGAAAATAAAAAGTTGGAAACATGGTTGATTATCGTGACCTCGATAGGTATTGCCGCGATGTTGGCGCCAGGCCTGGTTGTTTATGATGATTTCATCCGGGTGCCAAAAAATGCTTATGAACTCGAAGTGGTCGCCCAGCAGTGGCAATGGGCGTTTCGTTTTCCGGGTCAGGATGGAAAGCTGGGAAAGTCAGACATCAAGTTTGTTGACTCGGTCAATCCTCTCGGTCTTGATCCCAAGGATTCTGCCGGGCAGGACGATGTACTAATAAGAAGCAATGAAGTTCACCTTCCGCTCGATCAGCCGGTGAAAGTCTTATTGCGTTCCAAAGATGTACTGCACGATTTCTATATACCGCAGATTCGCAGCAAGATGGACATGGTGCCTGGGATGGTGTCGTACTTTTGGTTTACACCGACGGTAATCGGAAAGTATGAAATACTGTGTGCCGAGTATTGTGGCGTAGGTCATTACAACATGCGCGGCTATATGATCGTAGAAGACCGGACCGCCTTCGAACAATGGCTTAACAGTCAACCGACTTTTGCGCAGACATTAACGACAGCTGCCAAACCCAGTCGGGACAGCGTGCTGGAAAAAGGTCGCCAGTTGGTCGAAAAATACGGCTGCGTTGCCTGCCATAGCCAGGATGGAACTGCCAGTCTCGGCCCAGGATGGAAGGGACTGTACGGCCGCACTGAACAGCTTGCCGATGGCACCAGCGTGCTCGTCGATGAGGCCTACGTGAAAGAGTCGATCCTCGATCCGAAGGCTCGACTGGTACAGGGTTATCCGCCGGTCATGGTGGCCTATACTCTCACTGAAGATGAACTGGGTGCTGTCGTCGCCCTGATCAAATCACTGGGTGTCGCGCAGCAAGAACCTTCTACCGGCGAAAAACTGGACGGAGGTGACGACTTGGCGACACAGGGGCAGCGGCTGGCCCAGTCACTCGGCTGTCTGGCCTGCCACAGTGTCGATGGCAGCAAGGGCGTCGGCCCCAGCTGGCAGGGCCTGTATAACGAGCCCGTAACCCTTGCCGACGGTTCGACGATAAAGGCCGATGAGGGCTATATAAAAGATTCGGTGCTTAATCCCGGTGCCAAAATCGTCAAGGGCTACGCAGCCATCATGCCGGCCTTTACCCCGAGTGATCAGGAGTTGAACGCACTGATCGCTTTTATCAAATCCAAAGCGAAAGCCGACGCTGATACGAGCAAGGCGGAGCCAGGGAAGTAACCGTAAAGCAGCCAGGAATGCACCGAAACTTCGACAGGAGGATGACGTGATGGCCTATGCGGAGCAAGCCGAAACAGAAGCACTACACGAGCCCAAAAGCTTCCTGACCAAATATATCTGGAGTCAGGATCACAAGGTCATCGCCATTCAATATTCCTTGACGGCTATATTCGTGGGCGTTATCGCCGTGGTGTTGTCCGACTTGATGCGCATACAGATTGGCTTCCCCGGCACTTTGGCGTTCATGGACGCCAGTGCTTACTATCAGGCGATGACCATGCACGGCATGATCATGGTCATTTACTTGCTGACGGCCTTGTTTCTGGGGGGCTTCGGTAACTATCTGATCCCGCTGATGGTGGGCGCCCGCGACATGGTCTTCCCCTATGTCAACATGCTGAGTTACTGGTTCTACCTGCTGGCGGTAGTGGTGCTGCTCTCCAGTTTCTTTGTCCCTGGCGGCCCCACCGGTTCGGGCTGGACGCTCTATCCGCCACAGTCCATTTCTCCGGGGACACCGGGGGTCGAGTGGGGCATCGTCATGATGCTCGTCTCACTGGCGATTTTTATTGTCGCAGCCACCATGGGCGGGTTGAACTACGTCACCACGGTGTTGCAGGCGCGTACGCACGGCATGACATTGTTTCGCATGCCGCTCTCCGTATGGGGCATCTTCATGGCCTCGATCATGGCTTTGCTGGCCTTCCCGGCGTTGTTCGTCAGTGCGGTCATGATGCTGTTTGACAAGCTGTTGGGCACCAGCTTCTTTATGCCGGCGATGATCTCGCTGGGGCAGCAGCTCGATCACCAGGGTGGCAGCCCCATATTATTCCAGCACCTGTTCTGGTTCTTCGGCCACCCGGAGGTCTACATCGTTGCGCTCCCTGCGTTTGGTCTGGTCTCTGACTTGATCAGCACCCATGCGCGTAAAAATATCTTCGGCTACCGAATGATGGTATGGGCCATTATTGCGATTGGCGTACTCAGCTTTGTGGTCTGGGCGCACCATATGTATGTCAGCGGAATGAACCCGTACTTTGGCTTTTTCTTCGCCGTCACCACCTTGATCATCGCGGTGCCGACCGCACTGAAAGTCTACAACTGGGTGCTGACCCTGTGGCGCGGCGACATTCATCTGACCGTGCCGATGCTGTTTGCCCTGGCCTTTATCGTCACCTTCCTGGTCGGCGGTCTGACCGGGTTGTTTCTCGGCAATGTGATCGTGGATATTCCACTCTCGGACACCTATTTCGTCGTCGCCCATTTTCATATGGTCATGGGGGTTGCGCCGGTACTGGTGGTGTTCGGCGGTATTTATCACTGGTTCCCGAAAGTCACCGGGCGCATGTGGAACGACACCCTGGGCAAGTTGCATTTCTGGATTACCTTTCTGGGCACCTACGCCATTTTCTTCCCCATGCACTACCTGGGTTTTCAGGGGATGCCACGCCGCTACTACGCCTATGACAACTACGCGTTCATCCCGCAGTCGGCGCATGAGTTGAATGCCTTCATTACGGTGATCGCATTGGCCGTCGGCGTTTCCCAGTTGTTGTTCCTGTTCAACCTGGCCTGGAGTGCATTCAAGGGCAGGCCCGCAGGCAGTAATCCCTGGGGCGCGGCCAGTCTGGAATGGCAAACGCCGAACACCCCGCCGATACACGGTAACTGGGGAGCGAAGCTGCCGGTCGTGCATCGCTGGGCCTATGACTACAGTGTGCCGGGGATAGAACAGGATTTCGTTCCGCAGACAGTCTCCGCCGAGGAGTTGGAGCAGATGCGGCAACTGAGTGCCGGAACCAAGATAGCGGACGTTAGAACATGAGCAGGTTGCTATTGAGAAACGCCGACGGCGCGGACCCCGGCGGCAGCTGGAATCGCGATCCGCCGGGTATTCAGGCTGGCGAAGGTGCCGATCGAAACCAAATCGCAAGAACAGGCCTGCGCTTATTTCTGGCCGTGGTGAGTTCGTTATTCTTTCTCTTCTTGCTCGCCTTTATCGCCCGTTCACAAATGACCGACTGGCTCCCCCTGACAGAGCCCATGGCGCCGTTAGCCAATCTAAGGCAGTTATGGCTGAATTCGGCTTTTCTGGTAGTCAGTTGCGTCGCACTGCAGTGGTCGCGTATGGCCGCCCGACGGGCGCGACTGGGTGCCGCTGTGATTGGTTTTGCATTGGCGGGCGTATTCGCCATTGCTTTTCTGGCGGGGCAGTTCTGGGTCTGGCAGCAGTTTGTCGCCTGGGGTTACTTTCTCGCCAGCAATCCGGCCAACAGCTTCTTCTACCTGTTGACTGGCCTGCATGCGCTCCACCTGCTGGGCGGGCTGATAGCCTGGGGCATCATCGTTGCTAAATACCTGCAGCGCGTGCCGTTGCCGCAACTCAGCGCCAGCGTAGAGCTGTGTGCCATCTATTGGCATTACTTACTGGGTCTTTGGTTCGTGCTATTCGCTTTGCTGGCCAGCACGCCGCAAACCTATGAAGCGATCGCCAGATTCTGCGGCCTGAGGTGAAAAGCCATGGCATCGCACCCACTTGCCCCAGGCGAGTCCAGTTCATCCAATCCACCTAGCTTGCCGCCTGCTGCAGGATGGCAGGGCATCGCCAGCGACTGGTCCTCGGATAAGGAGGCCTTCAGGCAGGTGCCTTGGGGCAAGGCGATGATGTGGATATTTCTGCTCAGCGATACGTTCATATTCACCTGTTTTTTAACCGGCTACATGTCGGTACGCATGACCATCACCAGCGCCTGGCCGAACCCCAGTGAAGTGTTCGCATTGACGATCGGCGGCAGAGAAATCCCGCTAATTCTGATCGCCATCATGACCTTTGTGCTGATCAGCAGCAGCGGCACCATGGCCATGGCAGTCAATTTCGCCTATCGCCGTGATCGGGCGAAAACCACGGCCCTGATGCTGGCGACCGCTGCCTTGGGTGTGACCTTCGTCGGCATGCAGGCATTCGAATGGAGCAAGCTCATCGCGGAAGGCGTGCGTCCCTGGGGGAACCCTATGGGGGCGGCGCAGTTTGGCGCCAGTTTTTTCATGATTACCGGTTTTCACGGACTGCATGTGTCAATCGGCGCCATCTATCTCAGCATTGTGGCGTTGAAAGTACTGCGGGGAGATTATGAGCGCTCCGGAAACTATCAGAACGTCGAGATAGCCGGGCTTTACTGGCACTTCGTGGATTTGGTGTGGGTGTTTATTTTTGCTTTCTTCTATTTATGGTAGAGGAGCACGGGTGATGGCACATGCTCAGGGTCAGCAACATCCAATCAGCTTGTACCTTAAAATCTGGGGGCTGTTATTCGTCCTCAGCACGATGTCGTACCTTGTCGACTATTTCCACTTTCATGGTTACCTTCGGTGGTCCCTGATTATCACTTTCATGTTGTTGAAGGCAGGTTTAATTGTCTCCATCTTCATGCATATGGCCTGGGAACGGTTGGCCATGGTCTACGCCATACTGGTGCCACCGTTGTGTTTGCTGGTGCTCGTCGGACTGATGGCCACCGAGGCGGACTATGTATTCCTCAGCCGGGTTATTTCCTTCGGCCAATAAGCAGCTTCCGGATGGCCATCAGTCTCCAGGGGCTAACCCGATATCACTCGCTTGAACTGATGCCATTTGTGCTGCCAGGCTACAGTCCAATGGGGGGCGGCCGTTCCCGTGCCGGCAATCTCCAGCGCTGGGTGATGTTCGATAACCCCGTCCAACACCGATTCCTGAGCCGGCTCGACATCTACGAAGAAAATATGTTTTCCCTCTTCTACCACCTGTTTAAAACTGCGGAAGTGAGCGTTTGGCACCTGAATACCAAAAAAACCGCCTTCCCAGATGCAGAAGCCACATACAACAATGGCAAGAAAGATAAACGGCATCCAGCCTGCGGCGGATTCGGTCCAGCCCAGCCAATAGGCGCCGCCAAGAACCAGCGCCGCGAGTGGCACACCGATCACTGCACCAATTTCGCCAGAGTGGACAACATCCTGTTCCATTAACGAGTTGATTTCGTGAAGGTGATGTTGTTCAACATCGGCAACGTGTTGACTGAGTACATGAATTTGTTCGGAATTGATGCCGCTGGCTTCCAGCTCATTTTCAACGGCTTCAAGATCATCGAGATTGTTGCTGATGTAATAGTGTCGATTCATGCCACACCTCCCATCTCGTGCTTGCCGTAGACCTCCTTTGTCTTGTAGCTGCCAGTCGAGATTTGCAGTCGGTATCTGTACCCGTGGGCAACGCTTTACGCTTCATTCAAAGCATAAAAAAGTATAGCACTGCATATCATTCAGACATGGGGACGGGGAGCATGCGGTCTGATGCGCTCGGCAGGTTCTCCGGCACCTCAAATCCTGGGCACAAAAAAACCGGTCATAACGGACCGGTTTTTGTGTTCGTGCATCTCCCGTCAAAATCATCCTGACGTGAGACAAAAATTCGATTGGAGCGGGTGAAGGGAATCGAACCCTCGTTATCAGCTTGGGAAGCTGGAGTAATGCCATTATACGACACCCGCTCAGAGCGGTGACTTTGTACCAGATGTGGGCGTGGAAATGAAGTTTTTCTTTGTGTGGGACGGCTTTAGCACAATTGAAACAAAGCGGAGACCGTATGACGGTCTATCGCGGGCAAGCCTTGCTCCTACAGGAATGCATTCAACACCGTAGGGCTAAGCTTGCTCGCGATGACGCTGTTTCAGATGGCCAATGCATGTTGGTCCTGGACGTAGTGATAACGCGGTCGACTTTCGTGTTGCGAAGGTTTCAGGAAGCTCAGCAATGCGTTGCGGCTATCTCGGCAAGCAGCTTTGTGTTCCATGTCGAGAAAGTGGCCGGTGGCCTGCAGGGTGGTGAACGTAGCGTGTTGCACATGGTTGGCGAACAGTTGAGCGCCGTCGGCAGCGGTGTATTCGTCCCATTCGCCGTTCATGAACAGCACCGGCACGTTGACTTTCTCCGCGGCTTTGAAGAAGCACTGGCGATCACTGTGCAGCAGATCGCTGATGTGGAAGTGCATCTGCCCGTATTCATGCTCGGCCAGGGAACTGACGTGCCGATAATTGAAGCGCTTGAACAGGGTCGGCAGGTGTTTGCCGATGGTGCTGTTCACCAGGTTGCCGACCCGGTCACCGTCCCGGCTACCGAGGTAATCGATGCCGCGCTCGAGGTAGTCGAGCATGTGCGCGTTGATCTCCGGAGAGAACGAGCTGATCACGGCTTTTTCGATGCGTCGTGGCTGGTGGGCCAGGGCGACCAGGGTCGCGGCGCCACCCCAGGAAAACGACAGCACGTGTTCGGCGGCGAAGTGGTCGATCAGCTCCAGGAGGATCTGCCCTTCGATTTCCTTGGTCAGCAATTTCTCGTGCAGGTTGTGGGCTTTCGACTTGCCCGCGTAGGGCTGGTCGTAGCAAACCACATTGAACTGCGGGTGAAGGTTTTTCACGGTCTGTGCAAACGACGCAGTCGTGGCCATCGAGCCGTTGACCAAAATAATGGTCTTCTCTGCGGCGTCTGCGCGATAGAACTCCGTGTAAACCCGATACTGACCCTGTATATCCAGCACAGCGATTTCTGGCCTCATGTCATAAGACTCCAAGCAAGCGGGTATGCGCGCAAATGAGATTGCACGAGCTTTGTGACAGGTAGGCATACGCCTGGAATTTTTGAGCCCATGTCGATCCAGTGCAGTCCGGTCGACGGGTATTGTTATTGGCGGGCAGTCTGCCGGGGGAAAGCGGAACCTGAGGGTTCTCTACCGGCAAAAAGTTTCTTAGAAGTATGTTGTGACTCGTCGGTCACATTTCGGCCGACGTCCTGATTCAAGCAGGGGTCACGTCATCGCGCAAGTATCTTTGGAAAATTGTTCGACAACTTCTGCTGAGCGGTCGTCTGCTTAGATCAATTGAATCTCTTCGGTGCGTAATGCGCGGTACTCGCCCGGTTTCAGGGCACTGTCGAGCACCAGCAGGCCCATGCTTTCGCGGTGCAGGCGCAGCACCTTGTTGTCGAAATGGCCGAACATCCGCTTCACCTGATGATAACGGCCTTCGATGATGCTCAGGCGCGCCGATTTTGGCCCGAGCAAGACCAGTTCGGCAGGCTGGGTTGTAAGGTCTTCGAAGGCGAAGTACAGGCCTTCGGTGAATTTCAATGCGTATTGCGGGCCAATCTCTTGCTCGGTCTCGACGTAGTAGACCTTGGGTAGCTTGGTTTGCGGCTGGGTCAGGCGTCGCGACCAGCTGCCATCATTGGTGATCAGCATCAGGCCGGTGGTGTTGAAGTCCAGGCGTCCGGCGATGTGCAGGTCCTCCTTGTCCGGCTCATGGATCAGGTCGAGCACGGTCGGGTGTTGCGGATCGCGGGTGGCACTGACGCAGCCAGGCGGTTTGTGCAGCATGAAATAGCGTGCAGGCTTGCCGACTTGCAGGACCTCGTCGTTGACCTCGACGCGGCTGAACTCGAGTACCTCGGTGTGCGGGTCGCTGACGATTTTTCCGTCGATGCTGACGCGCTTTTCCACCAGCAACAGACGCACCTGCTTACGGTTGAAGCGCGGCAGGTTGCTGAGGAAACGGTCAATGCGCATGACGAGGGATCGGTAGGAAAGGGGCGCGTATCTTACGTGATCGATTGTGCGGTTGCTTACAGCTGCGCCTCGACTTGTGCGCAGCGTGGGCACAAACAGGATTTGTCGCGCAGTTCGGGCGGCAGCGCTTCGAGCACCGCCGGGTCGATGCTGACGCCGTAGCACCAGCAGGCCCGATCGGCGGTTCGCGGGTCGGCCAGGGTGCAGTCGTTGGAGGCGCCGCAGGCCGGGCAGAAATCTGGCTTATTCATGTAGGGTTATTCATAACTGGAGTGAGGCATTTCCACGCATGTGCGGTTACGGCCGGCTTGTTTGGCCCGGTACATCGCATGATCAGCCCTCGAGAGCAGCCTGTGCAAGGTGTCATCGGTCTGCAGGGAGCAGGCCGATGTTCACGGTCAGCGGGCAGGCATTCTAAAGGCACTGCCGGGAAATAACTGCTCGATGTGCAGGGCGAACGATCATTGAGCGAGGTAACGCCGCCACCCACCCAAGTGACTGATATCCACCGCTCCCTCCAACCCATACGCCTCACAAATAAACCCGCTCTCCCAGCGCCCATCGGCCAATTGCACCTTGCCCAACCCCAACGGTGCCGGGATCCCGGTCAAAAACGAGCCCAGCTCACGGCTCGGCAATTCCCAAACCTCCACCGCAATCGCCACCCCCCCGTCCTTCACGCGAACCATCCCGGGCCGAAACGGTGGGCCACCGGCCAGGGCATACAGTTGATAGTCCGGCGAGCTGAACGTCGTCTCGATCAGTCGAGCCCCGCGCTGCTTGAGCTGCCAGTTCAGAGCCAACCCATCCAGATGCGCGCCACACACCACCAATCGCGCCCGATCATTGCGTGCGACAGCCGACGGAACCGGTGTTGCCAAACCTTGCTGGCGCTGCAAGGCATCCGCCACACCCAACAAATACTGATCAGTAAACGCCCGCCCGAACAACGTCACGCCCCAAGGCAAACCATTGCCCATGAAACCGCTGGGCACGGCGACGGCGGCGTAATCGAGCAGGTTCATGAAGTTGGTGTAGTAGCCCAGTTCCGAATTGCGCAGCACTGGCTCGGCGTCCAGTTCCGCCAGTGTGACGGGGCGGCCAATGGTGGGGGTGAGCACGCAGTCGAGGCCTTCCAGCGCCTGGTCGCACAGGGCTTTCAGCGCTTGCAGCCGGTACTGGGCGCGGAAGGTTTGCACGCCGTTCACCGCTGGCGCCTTGGCCAGCACCGCGCGAATCACCGGCAGTACAGCTTCAGGATTTTGCTCCATCAGTTCGCCGGCGACGCTGTAGCGCTCAGCCACCCACGGGCCTTCATAGAGTAAACGCGCCGCTTCAAGGAACGGCGACAAATCCAGTTCCACGGCTTCACCGCCCAAGGCATTGAGCTGGTCGATGGCGTCACCGAATAACAACGGGCCTTCAGGGCAGCCGAAGAATTCCAGATCCTGAGCACGCGGCACGCCGAAGCGGAAGGGCCGAGGCGCACCAAACGCCGAGCCGTCATTCCACAACGGATTACTGCGGCTGTATTCATCGCGGGGATCAAGGTGCGCAGTGAGCGCGAGCAACTGGCTGGCTTCCCGAGCCGTCGCGGTGAACGTGGTCACACAATCGAGGGTGCGGCAGGCCGGAACCACACCGGCCGTGGAGATCAACCCTTTGGTGGCTTTCAAACCGACCAGATAGTTCAGCGCCGCCGGCACACGCCCGGAACCCGCCGTGTCCGTGCCCAGGGAAAAACTCGCCACACCGAGCGCCACCGCCAGTGAAGACCCGGCGCTGGAGCCGCCCGACGGATACTCCGGCAACACGCTGTTCGGGCACGCACCATACGGCGAGCGACTGCCGTTAAGCCCGGTGGCGAATTGATCAAGATTGGTCTTGCCCAACGGAATCGCCCCCAGTGCCAGCAACTGCTCGACGATGGTCGCCGAACGCTGCGGCACATAAGCAAATGCAGGGCACGCAGCGGTCGTCGGAATGCCCGCCAGATCAATGTTGTCCTTGATCGCGAATGGCACGCCGAACAGCGGCAAACTGTCGAGGTCGCGACCGTCGAGTGCGGCGAGGTACGGTTCCAGTTCTTCAACACTGAGCAAGTGGATGAACAGGTGATAGTCCGGGTTCAACGCCGCGGCCTTATCGCGCAGGCTCAGTAGCAGTTCACGGGGCGTGATGTTGCCGATGCGATAAGCGCTGCGCAGGGCGTCGAGTTGCAGATTGATGTTCATCGCGTTAGTCCTTTTCATAATGGGTTCAGTCGAGTTCCAGCACCACGACACGCTGTCCGGCACGCACCGCCGAACCCGGTTGCACACGAATCTCGCGTACCACACCGGCCATGGGCGCGAGCAATGGGATTTCCATCTTCATCGACTCCAGAATCACCAGCACATCACCCGCGGCAACCCGGCTGCCGGTTTCAACCTGAACCTGCCAAAGGTTGCCGGCGATGTGGCTGTCGACGCTCTGTAAACCGCTGGCGAGTGGTGCGTCGTCGGTGACTTCCGGGCCCCGTTCTTCACTGTCGAAATGCGCCTGGCCGCTGGCGATCCAGCGCTCGCGTTCGGCATTGAACGCGCCTTTTTGCTGATCGCGAAACGCGGCAATGCTTTCGGCTTCCTTCGTCAGGAAGGCTTGGTAATCCGCCAGATTGAGCTGACTGTACTCGATGTTCAGATCGAAGCGCCCGAGGGGGAAATCCCGTCGAATGCGCAGCAGTTCATCGGCACTGACCGGGTAGAAACGGATCTGATCGAAGAAGCGCAGCAGCCACGGTTTGCCATCGAATGCGGCGACCTCGCGATAGCGATTCCACATCTGCAACGTGCGGCCCACGAACTGATATCCGCCAGGGCCTTCCATGCCGTACACGCACAGGTAAGCCCCACCGATGCCCACCGAATTTTCCGCGGTCCAGGTGCGGGCCGGGTTGTATTTGGTGGTCACCAAACGATGACGTGGATCGAGCGGCGTCGCGACCGGCGCACCGAGGTAGACGTCGCCCAGGCCCATCACCAGGTAGCTGGCGTCGAACACCGTGCGCTGCACTTCATCGAGGTTTGGCAGGTCGTTGATGCGGCGGATGAACTCCAGATTGCTCGGGCACCACGGGGCGTCCTTGCGCACGGTGGTCATGTATTTTTCGATCGCCAACTGGCAGGCCGGGTCGTCCCAGGACAGTGGCAGATGGACGATGCGCGAGGGCACTTGCAGGTCCTTGGCGGCGCACACGGCGTCCCATTCGCCAGCGACGATGCCGAGCAGGTCGGCCAGCGGCAGTTGTTCGGGTTGGTAGTGCACTTGCAGCGAGCGGATGCCTGGGGTGAGGTCGATGACGCCGTGCAGGTTTTGGCTTTCCAGGGCTTGCATCAGTGCGTGGGCGCGGAAGCGCAGAACGAGGTCCAGTTCGGGTGCGCCGATTTCCAAAAGCAGATGAGTGTCCCCCGACAGCCTTGCCACCAGACGCGTATCACCCTGACCCAAATCCAACACCACAGGCGACACAACTCCCTGTAGGAGTGAGCCTGCTCGCGATAGCGGTGTGTCAGTCACATCAATGTTGGCTGTACTGCCGCCATCGCGAGCAGGCTCACTCCTACAGGGGGAATTCCATTTCAAGGCGAGGGTACGGGCGGTCTGGAGATCGACGGGGATAAATTGCACTTTGTCCCCGGCCTTCAATTGGCCCAGCTGCCAAAGATCCGCCTCGATCACCGTCACCGGGCAGACAAACCCGCCGAGGCTAGGGCCGTCGGGACCGAGGATGACCGGCATGTCCCCGGTGAAATCCACTGCACCAATGGCGTACGGATTGTCATGGATATTGGATGGATGCAGACCCGCCTCGCCACCATCGGCACGCACCCATTCAGGCTTCGGCCCGATCAACCGCACGCCGGTTCGGCTGGAGTTGAAATGCACTTCCCACTGGGTGGCGAAGAAGGTGCTGATGTAGTTTTTGGTGAAGTATTCCGGCGCACCATGAGGGCCGTAGATCACCCTGATTTGCCGCACGGTGGGCAACTCGGTGACCTGTTCTTCAGGCAGTTGAAGACCGCTGCTGCGATCGCTCAAAGCAAGGACATGCAACACGTCCCCGGCTCGCAACGCACGACCGCCATGCCCACCAAACTGGCCGAGGGTGAAGGTGCTTTTGCTGCCCAGATAATCCGGCACTTGCAGGCCACCGCGCAGGCACAAATAACTGCGGGCGCCCGCACCGGCAATCGTACCAAGGCTCAAAGTAGCGCCCGCCGGTACCAGCAAAGCCGTGTTCATCGGCACCACTTCACCATTAAGGGTCAGTGGAATCACGGCCCCGGTCACCGCCACCACCGCGTCGCAATTGAAGCGCAGCAGCGGCCCGCTCATGGTGATTTCCAGCGCAGCGGCGCCTTCGTCGTTACCCAGCAAAAGGTTGCCAAGACGCAACGCACGACTGTCCATCGGCCCTGACGGCGGCACGCCCACGGCCCAGTAACCGAGGCGGCCGGGATAGTCCTGAACGCTGGTCTGAGTGCCGGCGCTGAGCACTTCAAAGGTGTTGGCCTGATACACCAAACCTTCCAGGCAACGGGTCCACGGCTGGCCGTTGGCGAAGGGCACATCGAGCAGAATCTGCCGCAAATAATCACGGTTGGTTTCCACCCCATAGAGCAGGCTGTCGCCCAGCGCTTGATGCAGATCGGCAGCGGCTTCTTCGCGGGTCGGCGCCCAACTGATGACCTTGGCGATCATCGGATCGAAGTACGGCGGGATCTCGCAACCTGCCTCGACCCAAGTGTCGATGCGCAGGTGTTTGCCATCGGCGGCAGGGAAGTTCACGGCGGTCAGCAAGCCTGGGCTCGGCTGAAAATCGCGACCGGGATCTTCGGCATAAAGCCGCGCCTGAATTGCATGGCCGCAGGCTTTCAAACCTTGGCTCAATGTGCTCAGCGGCGGCAAATCACCCGCCGCCAGTTCCACCATCCAGCGCACCAGATCCACACCCCAGACTTGCTCGGTGACGCCGTGCTCCACCTGCAAACGGGTGTTCACTTCGAGAAAGTAGAAACGCTGAGCCTCGCTGTCGAAGACGAACTCAACGGTGCCGGCGCTGCGGTAATTCACCGCTTTCGCCAGTTTGATCGCCGCCGCGCACAGCTCTTCGGCCATGCCCTCGGGGAGGTTCGGTGCGGGGGTTTCTTCGAGGACTTTCTGGTTGCGCCGCTGCACCGAGCAGTCGCGCACGCCGAGGGCAATCACTTCGCCCTGGCCGTCGCCGAACACCTGGACTTCCAGATGTCGGGCGCGCTGGATGTACTTTTCGATGAACACCCCGGCGTCGCTGAAGTTGTTCTGGCCGAGGCGTTTGACGGCTTCAAAGGATTCGCTCAACTCGGCCGCACTGCGACATACGCGCATGCCGATGCCGCCACCGCCGGCGGTGCTTTTGAGCATTACCGGGTAGCCGACCTGTTCGCCAGCCATCAGCGCCGCGTCGAGGCTGTCGAGCAACTCGGTGCCTTCGAGCATCGGTACGCCGTGTCGCTTGGCCAAGGCTCGCGCGGTGTGCTTGAGGCCGAACACGCGCAGCTGCTCTGGTGTCGGGCCAATGAAGGCGATGTTGGCGGCTTCGCACGCTTCGGCGAACGCAGCGTTTTCCGAGAGAAAACCGTAGCCGGGATGGATCGCCATGGCGCCGGTGGATTTGGCGATGGCGAGGATTTTTTCGACGGCCAGATAGGTGCCGGCGGCTGCGCCTTCACCGAGGCTGTGGGCTTCATCGGCTTGCAGAATGTGCAAACTGGCGGCATCAGCTTCGGAGTAAACGGCAACGCCCTGGACCTGCAACTCACGCAGGGTGCGCAGGATGCGACAGGCAATGGCGCCACGGTTGGCAATCAGGACTTTTTCGAACATGGCATAACCCCTGGAGGCGATAACGCATCAGCCTCGACCTGGGATGCGGGCCGTCCCGCAGTTTTTCGATAGGCGCCGAGGTCGTCCCCGACGGCAGAATCAGTTCACTCAAAAACACCACCGTCCCCCTGTGGGAGTGAGCCTGCTCGCGATAGCGGAGTGTCAGTCAACGTTAATGGTGAATGTGCTGACGCTATCGCGAGCAGGCTCGCTCCCACATTGGATTTAGGGTGTTTTTACTGTTTGAGGCACTGGCCTGAACGGGCCTGGCACAGGGCAAACAACCATCTACGCAACCGCGCGAATTTCAGTTCCATACCAGCAGCTCCGCAGGAGTGGGGTTGTAGGCGTTGCACGGGTTGTTCAGTTGCGGGCAGTTGGAGATCAGCACGATCACGTCCATCTCGGCCCGCAGGTCGACGTATTTGCCCGGCGCCGATATCCCGTCCTCAAACGTCAGCCCGCCATCCGCCGTGACCGGCACGTTCATGAAGAAATTGATGTTCGGCCCAATGTCGCCCTTGCTCAATCGCCCGTCGTGGACGCAGGCCCGCAGGTAGTTGTCGCGGCAGCTGTGCATGTAGCGTTTCTCCAAGGCGTAACGCACGGTGTTGCTCTCTTGCGCACACGCACCGCCGAGGGTGTCGTGACGGCCGCAGGTGTCGGCAACGATGGTCAGCATCGGCTTGCCGAGGTTGGAATAGAGCACGCTGCCGGTGCTCAGGTAGACGCTGTTCTGTCGGCGCAACGTGCGTTGTACGTCGTAGCGCTCCTTCGGGTTGGCGACGCTGTAGAACAACGTATCGACGGCCTGATTGCCTTCCAGGTCGAGGATGCGCAAGGTCTGGCCAGCCTTGACCTCCATCAGCCACGGTTCGCCGGCCGGGATGGTGGCGCGGTAGATCGCGGTTTCGGGCAGCTGTTGAGCGGTAGCGATTGCGAGTGACATGGCAGCGATCCTCAGGCGAACAGACGGTCGGTGTTGATGAAGCCGCGCTCGTTTTCCGGGCGCGAGGTGCGGCAGTGTTCGGCGACGCTGGCATCGGCGTTCATCCAGCTCAACTTCAATGGCTTCGGCGCGTACTCAGGTGAAGGATCCATCGGATGTTGCAGCGCGGTGAGTACCACCAGCGTGTCCATCGGCGCATACAACTCGATGTAGTCGCCGGCCCTGGAATGGCCTTCGACGAAATGAAAACGCCCGGCCTCATCGACGTTCACGCGACTGAACAGGTTGAGCGTCATCAGCAAATCGGACAGGCCCAAACCCCACTTACCCAATTCCACCAACAGGTTGTCGGCGCCGTTGCGGAAGAAGCCGTTGCGCAGTTCCTGATAGCGCCCCGCGCCGTATTTTTCTGCGACCTCTTCAGCGCAGAGCACGCCGCCGAGGCTGTCACTCCAACCGCAGGTGTCGGCGGTAATGGCGGCCAGCACGCGGCCCATGTCCGAATACAGGCAATGGCCGGTGGTGAGCTTGGCGGTGTGTTGGCATTTGAGGCTGTCGGGCAGGTTCAGGCGTTCGGTTTTTTCGTTGGCGTTGAGCAGCGTCAGGCTGACGTTGGCACCCCCGCGCAGGTCGGTCAGGCGCAGCAGTTGGCCGCGTTTCAGGACGAAGGAACGATGGCCGCCACCGGGGAGCATTTCTTCGGCGAAGGGCGGGAACAGTTGGGTCGAATCAGTCATTTCAAAATTCCTCTAAGCGATACGAAGCGTGCCTGCCAGCTCAGCCGGCAAGGCATCGACGGCGGCGCGGTTGACGCGGCGGTCGCTGTTCAAAGGGATGTCGTAGGTTATGCGGGCGCCATAGGCACCAGGGGCGTGTGGGTCGAGACGAACCTTGTCGAATACCAACAGGCGCGTGCCGAGGCTGAAGCCTTCGGACAGGTCGTGGGTGACCATGAACACCGTCAGTTGCGTCTCGCGCCACAGCTCCAGCAGCAGGCCGTGCATGTCTTTGCGAATGCCCGGATCGAGGGCGCCGAACGGTTCGTCGAGCAGCAACACCCGAGGCTTCATGATCAGCGCCTGGGCAATCGCCAGTCGTTGTTGCATGCCGCCGGAGAGCTGCGCCGGGTACTTGTCCAGCGAATGGCCGAGGCCGACTTTGTGCAGCAGCACTGAGGCTTGTTCGCGTGCGTCTTTTTTAGCGCTGCCGAACAACCGTCCGAGCAGCGGCGAGCGCGGCAGTTCAAGGCCCAGGGCGACGTTGTCCAGCACCGTTAAATGCGGGAACACCGAGTAGCGCTGGAACACCACGCCACGGCTGGCATCCGGCTCACCGGCCAAGGCCTGGCCATCCAACAGAATCTCGCCGCGACTGGCGCGTTCCTGGCCCAGCAAGAGCCGCAGGAAAGTCGACTTGCCACAACCCGACGCCCCGACCAAGGTGCAGAACTCACCCTCGTTGACGTTCAGGTTCAGCCCTTCGAGCACCACCTGATCGGCGTATTGCTGCCAGACATTTTTCACCGTGATGAAGCTCATGCGCGAGCCCCCTCATACCAAGGGAACGCCCGTTGGGTCAGGCGTTTCAGGCCCCAATCCATCAGCCAGGCGAGCAGGGTGATCCACACCACGTAGGGCAAAATCACGTCCATCGCCAGGTAGCGGCGCACCAGGAAAATCCGGTAGCCGAGGCCGTCGGTGGAGGCGATGGCTTCGGCGGCGATCAGGAACAACCACGCCGAGCCAAGCATCAGCCGCAGCGAGATCAGTAGGCGCGGCAGCAATTGCGGCAGCACCACGCGCAGCATCAGCGTCCAGGTCGAAGCGCCGAGGGTCTGGGCCTTGATAAGCAACTCGACCGGAATCTCTCGGGCGCGTTGCTCCAGATCACGGGCCAGGCACGGGGTGATGCCGATCACGATCAGCATGACTTTCGACAATTCCCCCAAGCCGAACACGATGAACAGAATCGGCAGGATCGCCAGCGGTGGCACCATCGACAGCACCGTCAGCAACGGCGACAACGGCGCGCCAAACAGCGGCAGCGTACCGGCGGCGATGCCCAGGCACAGCCCGGCCAACGCGCTGATACCGAGGCCGATGGCCAGGCGGCGCAGGCTGGATGCGGTGTCTTGCCACAACACGTATTCGCCGGTGCGGGTGTCGGCGGTGAAGGCCAGGCGTTTCACCGCGTCGGTCATCTGCACGGCGCTCGGTAGCAACTTGTCGTTGGGGTTGTCCGTCAGCCGCTCGGCCGAGCCCATGAAGTAGGCGAACAGCACCAGGGCGAACGGCAGGATCACCAACAGCAGGCGACTCGGGCGATCCGGGTGGCGATTGATCAGGCGCATGGCCAGGTCCTCCTGATTACAGCTTGGCGTCGGCGGCCAACTGCACGTAGGTCGGGTCGAAGCGCAGCTTGAGGTTGTTCTTGTCGCCGCTGGTCACGCCGTTGGCGAACACCATGCCGACCGCGCTGGTGTCCTTGGCGCCTTCACCCAGCAAGCCATGCAGGAAGGAGAACTCGGCCACTTTGCGCATGGTTTCCGGCAGTTGCTTGCTGGTGGAGAACGCCAGGGCTTCTTTGGGGGTGGCGAACAATTTGGTGGTGTCCAGTTGCGACTGGAAACCGGCCAGATCGGTGCCCGAGGCTTTGGCCATGTGTTCGAGGGCGGCTTTGCTGGCGGCGTTTTTGGCGTTCATCAATTCCACCACTTCGAACCAAGCGCCGGTCAGCGCTTTGCCCAGAGCCGGGTTGTCTTTGAGGGTGGCGCTGTTGACCACCATCATGTCCATGATTTCGCCGGGGATCTGGCTGGAGTTGAACACTTCGGTCACCGCAGGCTTGGCCTTGATGTCCGAAAGCATCGGGTTCCAGGTGGTGACGGCGTTGACCTGATCGGTGTTGAAGGCCGCCGAGATGTCGGCGTCGGAGGTGTTGACCACTTTCAGGTCTTTCTCGGTGAGATCGACCGAATCCAGCGCACGGGCCAGCAGGTAGTGGGAAACCGAGAGTTCCACCAGATTGACGTCCATGCCTTTGAGGTCGGTGACTTTCTTGCCGTCGCCTTTGAGCACAATGCCGTCGTTGCCGTTGGAGAAGTCGCTGACGATCAGCGCGGTGCTGTCGACGCCACCGGCCGCCGGAATGGTCAGCGCGTCCATGTTGGTCATGGTGCAGCCATCGAACTGGCCGGCGGTGTATTGATTGATTGATTCGACATAGTCGTTGAGCTGCACCACATCGATCTTGATGCCGTACTTCTTCGCCCATTTGTCGACGATGCCTTGGCTGCCGGCGTATTCCCACGGCATCCAACCGGCGTAGATGGTCCAGCAGACGCTGAAGTGGTCTTTCTGTGCGGCTTGGGACGAGACGCTCACGAGGGCTGCGAAAGCAGCGGCGAGCAGGGCGGGTAAACGAAGCTTGAGCATGGGTGGTTCTCCAGTTGATCAAGGGCGGGCAGGAGTCAACGCGGCACCGTGAACGGTGGCTTGTCTCCCGGGCTTTTATCCCGCCGTGTAACCTCAACTGGAGGTCGCCAACTCTCGGACCAGCCACTCGCCTTAGCGAGCCGGAACCCTAGTCAGCCATTGCAAATTGTGGTGCCGCGAACCTGTGATGACTCCTGCACGTCTTTGCTAAAGCGAGAGCCGTGCCAAGTTGGCTTGAGCGCTCTAGCGTGGGCATTTACGCAATTAGCGCGTTGAGGAGAGGTGGCGACGTCGCCTTGTGATGGTGCATGGGTGCACCGCAATGGATCGGGACGGCCGCTGATCTGAAGGTCCTGGCGGCTCGGCACTCGATGGAATATTTCCAGTCAAAACAGGTGTCAGCCGGCGTGTTCCGGCTGTGGGTCTTTCAGGAGGCCGCCATGTTTCGTCGACTGTTGTTTGGTGTTGTTCTCGGTCTGGGGTTGTCCGGCTGCTACTACTACGCCGGTGGCTACGATGTGTATTCCGCGCCTTATTACTACCCCGACTACTCACCCTATTCCTACTATTACGGACCGCGCTATTACCACGGGCCGCGCTTTTATGGCGGCTATCGCTACTACTATTGGGGCGGGCATTCGCCTCGTTATTACGGAGGTGGATATCGCGGTGGCCACCATTAATCAGCGGGCGAATGATGAAAAACCTTTCATCGGCGACTTGTTTCAATCTGTTTCAGGAACGCACCAGATTTGGAAAACGATGTCTGATCTTTCGACAGTCACCGAATAATTGACTGTCGCCTGCCAGCGTCGCTGGTGTGGCTCACTCGCGGTCCAGGAGGCCGCCATGTATCTGCGAATTCTTCTGATTGCTGTATTGGGATTGTCTCTTGGTGCATGCGTGCCCTATTCCGATGGAGGAGCCAGCTACTACAGTTCCGAGGTCTATACTTCGCCATCCTATTATGACGGCGGACCTTACTATTCAGGCGGCGGCGGTTACTACACGCAACCACGCCGGTACTACGCACCGCCAGCGCGGTATTACCAGCCAACACCGCGGTATTACTACCAGCCGCGGGTTTATCAACCGGCACCGCGTTATTACCAGTCGTCGCCACGAGCCGATTACCGGGCTCATCAGAATCGCGGCTGGGATGACCATAACCGCGGCGGCTGGGATAACCATAACCGTGGCGGTTGGGACGGTCGTAGCCGCGGTGGAAACAACGACTATCGCGGCGGTCATGGCGGACGCGACAACCGTGGCGGAAGGGGCGACCACAGCGGTCGCGGTGATAACGATGGCCGAGGCGGCCACCGTTAAACACTCATAAAAAAGCGGCGCATGAAGCGCCGCTTTTTTATGCCCCGATTTCAGTATTCCTACAGATCGGCCAGAGGATGCCGGCCTTCCCAGGCCTTGTGGAAATGCGCTTCTACCACCGCATCCGGCAGGTTATTGATGTCTGGCCAGTGCCAATGCGGTTTTTGATCCTTGTCGATCAACCGTGCGCGCACGCCTTCGCTGAACTCAGGATGACGGCAGCAGTTGAGGCTCATGGTGTATTCCATCTGAAAGACTTGAGCCAGCGACATGTGCCGGGCGCGGGCGATCTGTTCCCACACCAGATGAGCGGTCAGGGGCGAGCCTTCGCTCATGGTTTTCGCGGCACGGCTGAGCAGCAGATCCGTGTTGTCGCGCAGCTGGCTGATGGCCTTCCAGGCGCAGCGCACGTCACTGACATCCAGCAGCTCATCGATCTGCTGGCGTCGTGGTAGCCACTGGGCTTCAGGCATTTGCGCGATGGCTTCCTGCTGCAAGGCCTTGAGCAGGCTGTTCAGCTGCATCGGTGTCTGTTCCTGCCAGTTCAACTGCAGCAGGCCTTCCATCAGCTCTTCCTGCTGTTCATCGAGCAGGAAACGGTCGGCCAGGTCGAGATCGATCGCATCGCGACCGTTCATATGGGCGCCGGTCAGGCCGAGAAACAATCCGAGCTTGCCGGGCAGGCGCGACAGAAACCAACTGGCCCCGACATCCGGGTACAAACCGATACTGATCTCCGGCATTGCCAGGCGGGTGCTCGGCGTGACAATCCGGATGCTCGCCCCTTGCAGCAGCCCCATGCCGCCGCCGAGCACATAGCCATGCCCCCAGCAGATCAGCGGTTTAGGATAAGTGTGCAGATTGAAGTCCAGGCGATATTCCGCCGCAAAGAAATGCGCGGCCAACGGCGGCACTTCGCCGGGATGGGCACGACAGGCTTCCACCAGGCTGCGGACTTCGCCACCGGCGCAAAAGGCTTTGGCACCGTTGCCGCGCAGCACGACGCAGACGATTTGTGGCTCTTTGGCCCAGACGTCCAGTTGATCGCGCAAGGCGTTGATCATCGGCAAGGACAGGGCATTGAGGGACTTTTCGGCATCCAGGCTGGCGACTCCGATGCGTGCGCCGTCGGTGCCAGTGAGTTCTTCGAAGTGCAGATTCATCGTGACCTCGATCGGGAATTTGAGCGTTCAGTATGATCGCTATGTAGGAAAGTGCTGGATCTGCGTCAGATCAATTGACAAGCGTGATGGGCTTTCCTAGGGTTCGCCCCATTGTTTTTGCCGGATGTAACCATGACTGCTGACGACCGTATCAAACTCGAACCGAGCTGGAAGGAGGCACTGCGTGCCGAATTCGACCAGCCCTACATGGCAGAGTTGCGCAACTTCCTGCAAGAGGAGCGCGCGGCAGGCAAGGAAATCTACCCTCCAGGACCGATGATTTTCAACGCGCTCAATTCGACGCCGCTGGATAAAGTCAAAGTCGTCATCCTCGGCCAGGACCCGTACCACGGTCCGGGACAGGCCCACGGCTTGTGCTTTTCAGTGCAACCGGGCGTACCGGCGCCGCCGTCGCTGGTGAATATCTATAAGGAGTTGAAACGCGATCTGAACATCGACATCCCGACCCACGGTTGCCTGCAAAGCTGGGCTGACCAGGGCGTGCTGATGATCAACACCACCATGACCGTGGAACGCGCCAACGCCAACGCCCATGCGGGCAAAGGCTGGCAACACTTTACCGATCGGATTATCGAAGTGGTCAGCGAACACCAGCCACATCTGGTGTTCCTGCTGTGGGGCGCGCATGCCCAGAGCAAGCAGAAACTGATCGATGCCACCAAGCACCTGGTGCTGACGTCGGTGCATCCATCACCGCTGTCCGCCTATCGCGGCTTCCTCGGGTGCGGGCACTTCAGTCGAACCAACAAGTTTCTTGAGCAGAATGGCGAAACGCCGATTGAGTGGCGGTTGCCGCCAGTCGCGTAATGATCGTTCCCACGCTCTGCGTGGGAATGCAGCCCGGGACGCTCTGCGTCCCATCCAAAGCCGAACGCGGAGCGTCCGTTGAGGCATTCCCACGCGGAGCATGGGAACGATCAGGTTAGGGGGCGTCGGGCTGCCGATTCCAATACTTGAACAGCGGTTCCGCCAGAAACAACACAAACAACAAGCGCATCACCTGCATCGCCGTCACCAACGGCACCGACAACTGCAATGTCTCTGCCGTCAGGCTCATCTCCGCAATCCCGCCGGGCATCATGCCTAATGTCAGCGAACGCAAATCCAGATGCGTCAGCGCACTCAACCCCAATGCTGCCAGCGTGGCGATCAACATGGTCAGCACCGTGCCGATCAAGGTCCGCCCCATAAACGACGGCGCACGCCGGAAAAACTGCCGATTGAAGTGACACCCCAACCCGCTGCCAATCAGCCATTGGCCGATCTGGCTGCCGCCGTTGGGCAAGCTGATGTGCAGATCCCAGCCAATGCTCACCGCCGCACTCACCAGCAACGGCCCGAACAGCCACGGATTGGGTTGACGCAGACGCTCCCAGAGCCAGGCGGCGAGGGCGCCCGCCGGGAATAGAAGTGCCAGCCAGCGCCAGTCAACGGAAGTGGCATGGGACAGTGGTGCACCGTCACCCAGCCAATACTTGAACGCCGCCGGCACACACAGCACCACCACCAACACCCGCAGACTTTGCCCCGCCGCAACGCGATTGAGCACCGCGCCGTTACGCGCGCCGAGGTTGACCATCTCCCCGGAGCCGCCGGGCATGCTGGAAAAGAACGCGGTGGCGCGATCTTCACCGGTACGCCGCATCAACCAGACACCCACCACGGCCGAGAGGCTGGTGACCAATGCACCGAAGAAGATCAGGCCGAAGTGGCTCAGGACCTGCTCCATCACCACCGGGGTGAAGTGCAGGCCGATGCCGATGCCGACAATCCACTGGCCGCACTTGCGGCCGCCAGGAATTTCCGCCAATTGCCAGGGTGTCAGGCAACGCACCAGGATGATCGCCAGCAACGAGCCGACCATCCATGGCAGTGGCCAGCCAATCTGGCTGGCCAGGTAACCGCCCAGCAGACCGACCAGCGGAGTTCCCCACCAGGCTTTGAAGGGTGTTCGATCAGACATCGGCGATAACGCGCCGGGCGACCGAACGTTTGCGCCAGATTCGCAGGATCGGCATCAGCAGCATGATTGCGGTCAGTACCCAGACACCGAAGGTGATCGGGCTGGACCAGAGGATTTCCAGCGCGCCGTTGGAAATCGACAGGGCGCGACGCAGGTTCTGCTCCATCAGGCCGCCGAGAATGAAGCCCAACAGAACCGGTGACAACGGGAAATCCAGCTTGCGCAGGATGTAACCGAAGATGCCGATGCCGATCATCAGGAACAAGTCGAAGGTGGTGGCGTGCACCGCGTAGACGCCGATCCCGGTGATGATCGCAATCACTGGCACCAGCGCCCAGTTCGGCACGGCCAGGATGCGCGTGAAGATGCGGATCATCGGGATGTTGAGGATCACCAGCATGATATTGGCGACGAACAACGAAGCGATCAGGCCCCAGACAATGTCCGGTTGCTGTTGAAACAACAGCGGACCCGGGGTGATGTTGTACAGCGACAGCGCGCCGATCATTACCGCCGTGGTACCGGAACCCGGAACGCCGAGCGTCAGCATTGGCACCAGGGCACCGCAGGCTGCGCCGCCGATGGCGGTTTCCGGTGCCGCAAGGCCACGCATGTCGCCTTGTCCGAACGTGCCATTGGCGCCGGCGATACGTTTTTCGGTCATGTAGGCCACGGCACTGGCCAGTGTTGCGCCGGCCCCCGGCAGAACGCCCATGATGAAACCGAGCAGACCGCAACGGATGTTCACCACGAACACCGATGACGCTTCCTTGAAGTTGAACATCATCCGGCCGGTCGCTTTCACCGCTTCCTGGCCGCGATGGGTTTTTTCCAGCAGCAGAAGGATTTCACTGATGGAGAACAAGCCCAATACCAGCACAACGAACTGAATGCCGTCGGTCAAATGGATGTTGTCCCCGGTAAAACGGTACACGCCGCTGTTGGCATCGATCCCGACGGTCGACAAAAACAAACCGATCAGCGCGGCGATAAAAGTCTTCAGTGGTCGATCACCGGCCATGCCGCCGAGGCAGACAATCGCGAACACCATCAGCACGAAATACTCTGCCGGTCCAAAGGCAATCGCCCATTTCGCCAGCAGCGGGGCGAACAGCACCATGCCGCAAGTGGCGATGAACGCACCGATGAACGAACTCCACGCCGACAGCGACAACGCTACACCCGCCAGACCCTTGCGAGCCATCGGGTAACCGTCGAGGGTGGTCATGACGGTGGAGGCTTCGCCCGGAATGTTCAGCAGGATCGAGCTGATCCGGCCGCCGTATTCACAACCCAGGTACACCGCCGCCAGCAGGATCAGCGCCGACTCCGGCGGCAGACCGAGGGCGAATGCAATCGGAATCAGCAACGCCACGCCGTTGATCGGGCCCAGGCCTGGCAATAGCCCGACGACGGTGCCGATCAGGGTGCCGCACAGCGCGGTCACCAGGTTGTACGGGCTCAGCGCGACGCCGAAGCCCTGACCCAAATAGCCAAGAGTATCCATATCAGTTCTCCAGAACGTCGAGCACGCCCAGCGGCAGTGGCACGTCCATCACCTTGTCGAACAGCAGATAAAGACCGATAGCCATCAGGCTGATGATCACCGTACTGGGTAGCCAGCGGCCGCCATACAGGCGTGCCATAGGGATGCCAATCAGAATGCTGGCGACGATGAAACCAAGGGGTTCGAAGGCCCCGGCGAACACCAGCAACAGCAGTACGCAGATGCCGATCTTGATCAGGGTTTCACGGTCGAGTTTCGGGTCGTCGTCACTGTGCACGATCGGTGTCGGACGAAACACCATGTACAACAGACCAAGGCCCATCAGGCCGAGCATCAATAGCGGGAAGGCTCGGGGCCCCACCGGTTCGTAGGAAAAAGCCGCTTGATACGGCCACGCCATCAGCGCCAGGCCAACACAGGCCAGCAACAGCGCCGAAGCGAAAATGCGTTGTAAGAGCATGAGAAACTCCTGTGCCGCGGCCCCGCAGAACGGGGGCCGCAGCCGCTAGACAGAGGCGATCACTGAATCAGGCCGAACTCTTTGGCCAGCACTTTGTAGTCCGCCACCTGCTTCTTCACGTAGGTGTCCAGCTCCGGACCAGTCATGGCGAACGGGAACAGTTCACGCTGATCGCGCAACTTGGCGAACTCTTCAGAAGCCAGCAGTTTGTCGAAAGCGTCTTTCCACCAGGCGTAGTCTTCATCGCTGACTTTTGGCCCGAGGTAGAAGCCGCGAACCACTGGCCAGACGATGTCGTAGCCTTGCTCTTTGGCGGTCGGAATGTCTTTCATTTCCGGCTCGTCCAGACGCTTCTCGGCGAACACGGCCAGCAAGCGCATGTCGCCGCTCAGGATGTGTGGCATGGAGTCAGAGATGTCGGTGCTGCCAACCTGAATGTGGCCGCCGAGCAGGGCGGTGGCGATTTCACCGCCGCCTTCGAGGGCGACATAACGCAGGTCGCGCGGGTTGATCCCGGCAGCCTTGGCGATCAGGGCGGTCTGCATCCAGTCCTGGCTGCCGACGGTGCCGCCGGAGCCGATCACCACTTTGCTCGGATCTTTCTTCAACGCCTGAACCAGATCGTCCAGGGTCTTGTAAGGCGAATCGCTTTTCACCGCGATGGCGCCATAGCTTGTTCCAACGGCGGCCAGCCAGCGCACGGCGCTTTCATCAAAACGGCCGAACTTGCCTTGGGCCAGGTTCAACAGCGAACCGCTGGACCACGCCACCAGCGTGCCAGCATCGGCCGGACGCTGGGCGACCACCGCGTTGTACGCCACCGCGCCGACACCGCCGGGCATGTAGGTCACGCGCATCGGTTTGGTCAGCAGTTTCTGATTCACCAGCGCGCTTTGCGCCAGCTTGCAGGTCAGGTCGAAACCGCCGCCTGGCGAGGCCGGGGCGATACATTCCGGGCGTTTGGGTTCGGCGAGCAATTGGCCGGCGAACAGCAGGGCGCTGGCGGTGAGAGCAACTTTACGCAGTGATAAGTTCATTCAAGTCTCCTGGGGAGTTGTTGTTATAGGTTTACTGAATTACCAAAGGGCAACGCTATAGCTCACCAGCAGACGCACTTCATCGGCATCGCGAGCGGAGTAGTTGGAGCGGTAAGTGGCATTACGCAGGCGCACGGCGACATCCTTGAGCGCGCCGCTTTGTACGACGTATTTGATTTCGGTGTTGCGTTCCCACTCTTTGCCTTCGTCACCGTTCTTGAGCTTGATGTTGTCACCGCTCAGGTAACGGCTCATGAAACTCAGGCCGGGAATGCCAAGTTTGGCGAAGTCGTAGTCGTAGCGCGCCTGCCAGGAATGTTCTTCGGCGCCGGCAAAGTCATTGATCTGAACGAAGTTGACCAGGTACGGGTCACTGCCATCGACATAAGGGAACGCGCTGTCGCCGGACATGTGCTGATAGCCGGCGCTGAATTTATGCCCGCTCAAGGCGTAGCTCACCAGGCCGTTGAGGGATTTGTTGTCGATCTTGCCGCCACGGGCCGCACCCTGGTCATCACTGATGGCCAGGCGCAGATCGGTGCCGAAAGTACCGGGGCCGAACGGTTGCGAAGCGACAACACCGAGGAAGTGCTGGTTGTAGACTTCATCAAGTTGCGCGAAGTGGTAGCTGCCGGTGATTTTGTCGGTGAACTTGTAGTCCAGGCCGCCAAAGTCGAAATGCTTGCCGGCTGCGGTGCCAGCGAAGCGGCTGTTCTTGTTGTTGAGGGCGATGTCCTCGAAATCGGTGCTGTCGCGGTCCTTGGCTTTCTCCAGACGCCCGCCGGTGAAGGCCAGGTTCTTGATCTCTTTGGAGGTCAGCATTCCACCTTCAAAAGTCTGCGGCAGGATGCGCCCGTCGTTGGGCTTGAGGATCGGCAGTTCCGGAATCAGGCTGCCGATTTTAAGTTCCGTGGCGGAGATTTTCACTTTGCCGGTCAGGCCAAGCTTGGAATACTCATCGGCCGCGCGGCCGTCGTCATGGGTTGGCAGCAGGCCGGTGCCGGTGCGATCGGGACTCGAATCGAGTTTGACCCCCAGCATGCCCAGCGCATCGACACCGAACCCCACGGTGCCGTCGGTGTAACCCGATTGCAGATTGAGCATGAACCCCTGAGCCCATTCGTCCCGCTTGGATTGCTGGGCGCTGGTACCGTCGCGAAAGTCGCGGTTGAAATACATGTTGCGGGTTTCGAGGGTTGCCGTACTGTCTTCGAAGAAGGCAGCCTGGCTCAACGGCGAAAAGCCGGCGAGGGCGGCAGCACTGGCAAGGGCGGTGTAGCTGAGGCGGGAAAAGCGAGCAGGCGGGCAAGCCTGGAGCTGCATGGACTGCATCTTGAAGTACTCCGTTTATTGTTCTTATTGGCGAAAACGCTTCGAGGCGTTTTTCGTACGCTATGTGCGGTAGCGACGGCAGTCGAAACTGTCCGTGGCTGGACTCTAACCGGCCAACCTTTCGCTAACCTTTCAGAAGACTTTCACGGTTTTCGGGCTTCACAGCGGCGGTTGCGGCTGTAAACTCCGCGCCAAAGAATGGCGTCGGCCATCCCTGAATGAGGTAAGGATCCATGCGTGTTCTGCTCGTCGAAGACCATCTGCAGCTCGCCGAAAGTGTGGCCCAGGCGCTCAAGAGCACCGGGCTGACCGTGGATGTGCTGCACGACGGCGTGGCGGCCGACCTGGCGTTGAGCAGCGAGGAATACGCCATGGCGATTCTCGACGTCGGCCTGCCACGCATGGATGGCTTCGAAGTGCTGGCGCGCCTGCGGGCGCGGGGCAAGAACCTGCCAGTGTTGATGTTGACCGCCCGCAGCGACGTCAAGGATCGGGTCCACGGCCTGAACCTTGGCGCTGACGATTACCTGGCCAAACCTTTCGAACTGACCGAACTCGAAGCCCGGGTCAAAGCCTTGCTGCGCCGCAGTGTGCTCGGCGGTGAACGCCTGCAGCGCTGCGGTGTGCTGGCCTATGACCTGGACACCCGGCGCTTCACCCTCGGCGAAGAGTTGCTGACCCTGACCTCCCGCGAGCAGGCTGTTCTTGAAGCGCTGATCGCCCGTCCCGGTCGGGTGATGAGCAAAGAGCAACTGGCCTCGCAAGTATTCGGACTGGACGAAGAGGCCAGCCCCGACGCCATCGAGATCTATGTCCATCGCCTGCGCAAAAAGCTCGACGGCCAACCGGTTGTCATCGTGACCTTCCGCGGTCTCGGCTACTTGCTGGAAAGCCGCGATGCATAAGCCCAGCAGCCTGCGCTGGCGGTTGCTGTGGAATCTGGCGCTGTTGCTGGTGGTGTTGATGTTGGCCAGTGGTTTGAGCGCTTACTGGAACGGTCGCGAAGCGGCCGACACCGCCTATGACCGGACCTTGCTGGCCTCTGCGAGGACCATCGCTGCGGGCGTCTCCCAGCGTGACGGCACGCTGAGCGCCGACGTGCCCTACGTGGCCCTCGACACCTTCGCCTACGACAGTGCGGGACGGATTTTTTACCTGGTCAACGACATCAATCAGAAACTGATCTCCGGTTACGAAAACCTTCCGCCACCACCGCCGGGAACGCCGCGCACCGATGACTATCCGGCACTGGCGCGCTTCTATAACGCCAAGTACCAGGGGCAGAACGTGCGCGTGGTGAGCCTGCTCAAACCCGTGAGCGAGCCGAACATGAACGGCATGGCGGAAATCCGCGTGGCGGAAACCGATGAAGCGCGGGTCAGCATGGCCCGCAGCCTGGCGGCGGACACGTTGCTGCGTCTGGGCATGCTGGCGATGGGTGCGTTGTTGTTGGTGTGGTTTGCGGTCAGCGCCGCGTTGCGTCCGCTGGAACGCTTGCGCACCGCGGTGGAAGAGCGTCAGTCGGACGATCTGCGGCCATTACCGTTGGTGGAAGTGCAACGCGAATTATGGCCGCTGGTGCGCGCGCTCAATCACTTTACCGAGCGCTTGCGCGGGCAGTTCGAGCGTCAGGCGCAGTTCATCGCCGATGCCGCCCACGAGCTGCGTACGCCCCTGGCGGCGCTCAAGGCACGACTGGAACTGGGTTTGCGCTCGACCGAACCTGAAACCTGGCGCAATACATTGGAAACCGTCGCCCAAGGCACGGACCGTTTAACCCACCTTGCCAATCAATTGCTCTCGCTGGCACGGGTCGAAAACGGCGCCCGGGCCATCGCCGAGGGCGGCGCGCAGTTGCTTGATCTCAGTCAGCTGGCTCGCGAACTCGGCATGGCCATGGCGCCGCTGGCCCACGCACGTGGTGTGGCGCTGGCGCTGGAAGCGGACGAACCGGTGTGGTTGCGCGGCGAGCCAACGCTGTTGAACGAACTGTTGAGCAATCTGGTGGATAACGCGCTGGCGCACACGCCGTCGGGTGGCAACGTGATTCTTCGGGTCACGGCACCGGCCGTGTTGGAGGTCGAGGACGATGGCCCAGGCATTCCTCTTGAAGAGCGCGATCGGGTGTTCGAGCGCTTTTACCGGCGCAACCAGCAGGTGGCCGGTTCGGGGTTGGGACTGGCGATTGTTGGCGAGATCTGCCGCGCACACCTGGCTCAAATCAGCCTGCACGATGGCGAGCAGGCGGGATTGAAGGTGCGGGTGAGTTTTATCGCTGGGTAGTTTTGTAGTGTCTGGACTGGCCTCATCGCGAGCAGGCTCGCTCCCACACTGAATCTTTGTAATACCGAAGTTCCCTGTGGGAGTGAGCCTGCTCGCGATGAGGCCGCTGCAATTCCTCGATCAATAAAACATCGACCGCGACTCTTCCAGATCGCGGCACACTGCCTCGTTCTCCGGATCAATTCCCAGCTTTTTGAACGCCGGTACGCTGAATGCGTCGATACGGGCGAGGGGATGATCGGTGTCCTTGTGGCAATACAGGCTGGCCACTTGCACCAGATCGACATAGTCGACCTGCTCGGACTGTCGATTGAAGTCCAGATAAAGCCCCGGCACCTGTACCAGCATCTCCGGAAACTCCCAGACCCTGAGCAGTTTGTCGCCGAGCAGTGGATGAATGTGATCGATCACATGGTTGAGGCTGACCGGGTCAGCCAGCAGTTCATAGTGATCTTCGGCGTAGGTCAGGATCGGCAACACACCGATCTGATGCACCAGTCCGCCAAGGGCTGCCTGGTCGGGCTTGAGTTGTGTGTACCGGCGGCACAATGCATAACTGATCCCGGCGATTTCCAGGCTTTTGCGCCAGACATCGCGCATTTTCTGTTCCACCACCTCGGAACGGGCATGGAAAATCTGTTCCATGACCAGACCGATGGCCAGGTTGCTGCTGTAATTGATGCCCAATCGAGTGATTGCCGTGTGCAGGTCAGTGACTTCCTGGGTCGCGCGCAACAGCGGGCTATTGACCACTTTGATCAGACGCGCCGACAGCGCGGTATCGCGGCCGATCACTTTGCTCAGGGTGCTGACACTGATTTCCGGGTCTTCGGCGGCCTTGCGAATCTGCAGGGCCACTTCCGGTAACGTTGGCAGAACCAGGTCATCGTTATCGATGGCCTCAACCAAATCCTGTTGGACCTTTTCCGCCAGCTCGCTCATTTCGTTTCTCTAGGTATTGCGACAAATGCTGCTGTTAACGCTGGATTTCGCGATCGCGATCCAGTTCGTAAGGCAGGTCGAGCAGGTGCAGGGCTGGCCCTTCGAGCGCGCCCAGATGGATATCCCCCCCGTCCGCTGCTTCGGCTTGCAGCACGGCCAGGAGTTCAATGTTTTGCCCGGCGTTGGCGGCCAGCACCACTTCGCCGATAGAGCTGCCGTGAGTAGGGGAAAACAAGGGTGTGCCAGGTTCAGGCAACTCGTTGGCATCCAGTGTCAGGCGATACAAGCGGCGCTTGAGTTTGCCCAGGTACTGCATGCGCGCAACGATTTCCTGGCCGGTGTAGCAGCCTTTCTTGAAGCTCACGCCACCCACGGCTTGCAGATTGAGCATCTGCGGGATGAACAGTTCGCGAGTGCTCGGCATGACCTGACCGATCCCTGCGCGGATCTGGCCCAACAGCCATTGATTCAGATCGCCTTTGGCCAATACGACGGCCAGCTTGCCCTTGATAAGGTCGGCCTGGTCGGCGGCGACCCAGAGTTCGGCGCGGTCCGGCGAGACGCGAATGGCGATCAAGCCGTCATTGCGCGCGACGCTGTCGGTGTCAGCCGGAAGATCAAGACCGAGGCTGATCAGCGCCGCATCGCCATGGTCGATGCCGAAGCGGACCCAGGCTGCGCTTTCGTCGGTCAGTTTGGATTTGGAAAACACCGCGTACTTTTTCAGGTCCGCCAGTTGCGGTTCCAGCAGTTCGGCGGCCATGGCCATCAGAACGCCGTCGCCTTCCAGCAGGATGCGGAAACTCGACTGCATCCGGCCCTTCTGCGTGCAGCGGGCGCCGAGGCTGGCCTGGGTGTCACTCAGGTAATTGAGGTTGCAGGTCAATTGGCCTTGCAGGAATTTGCCGGCATCCGCGCCGCGTACTGCGAGAACGCCTTCGTGAGACAGGGTGCAGAAAAAAGCAGAATCGGCCATGGGTCATCGCAGGATAAAGAGTCTGGGGGACATCATAAGGGGGCGCTCTTGAAATGGGTAGTTCACAAAGGATCGTTGGTGGCCGACCAAAGCCGAGTGTTCGACTCCGCCTGGGGCTGTATACTTGCCGCCTATTTGAGGAGCGCTCCATGGTCGAAGATGTTGAACTGAATCGCCTCTACTGGCACAGCCGCCGCGGCATGCTTGAGCTTGACGTGTTGCTGGTACCGTTCGTGAAGGAGGTCTATCCGCACCTCAATGATGTCGACCGCGATTGCTACCGCAAGCTGCTCGAATGCGAAGATCAGGACATGTTCGGCTGGTTCATGGAACGCGCCGAATCGGAAGATCCGGAGCTTCAGCGCATGGTTCGCATGATTCTGGATCGTGTCCAGCCCAAATAATGCGTTCGAATGCCGCTGGCATGCCTCACGGCAGTTGCTGGCGGCGTATCTTCTGGCCCAGCTGTTCGCGCTGGGTTCGCTGTGTCTTCTCTCTATACCGGTCTGGGCCAGTCTGCTCGGCGCTTTTTGCTGTCTGGCTCACGGTGCTTGGGCGTTACCGCGACAAATTCTGCTGACACACCCTCAGGCATTTCGCGGCTTGCGTCGCGATGCCGATGGCTGGCAGTTGTGGAATCAGGCAACAGGTTGGCAGCCAGTGCAGTTGCGACCGGACAGCTTGGCATTGCCATTGATTGTGGTGCTGCGTTTTCGACTGCGAGACGAGCGGCGGGTCAGATCAATCTGCGTTCCCCGCGACTCGCAGGCGGCGGATCTGCACCGGCGCCTGCGGGTTCGGCTCACGTTCAGTCGACGTAGGTGGGCGGCACCAGAATAGTGTCCAGGGCCACCGGCAGCATGTTCGGATAGTCGAGGGTGTAATGCAGGCCGCGACTCTCCTTGCGTTCCATGGCTGACTGGATCATCAGTTCGGCCACCTGGGCCAGGTTACGCAGTTCGATCAAGTCCCGACTGACCTTGTAGTTGCTGTAGAACTCGTCGATTTCATCCAGCAACAGACGCACGCGGTGCTGTGCCCGTTGCAAGCGCTTGTTGGTGCGCACAATGCCGACGTAGTCCCACATGAATCGCCGCAGTTCGTCCCAGTTGTGCGCAATGATCACGTCCTCATCGGAGTCGGTGACCTGGCTTGCATCCCAGACGGGCAGGGCGGTCGGAATCGAAACCTGCGGCAGCTGCTCAAGAATGTCCGCCGCCGCGGAGCGCGCGTAAACGAAACACTCGAGTAATGAGTTGCTGGCCATGCGGTTGGCGCCGTGCAGGCCGGTGAAGCTGGTTTCGCCAATGGCATACAGTCCCGGCACGTCGGTGCGCCCCTGCTGATCGACCATCACGCCGCCACACGTGTAGTGCGCCGCCGGAACCACTGGAATCGGTTGCTTGGTGATGTCGATGGAGAATTCGAGGCAGCGCTCGTACACCGTCGGGAAGTGAGTCTTGATGAACGCTTCCGGCTTGTGGCTGATGTCCAGATAGACACAATCGACGCCCAGGCGCTTCATTTCATGGTCGATGGCGCGTGCGACGATGTCCCGTGGCGCCAGCTCGGCGCGAGGGTCGAAGCGTTGCATGAAGCGTTCGCCGTTAGGCAGCTTCAGGTGTGCGCCTTCGCCGCGCAGGGCTTCGGTGATCAGGAAACTCTTGGCTTGCGGGTGATACAGGCAAGTGGGGTGGAACTGGTTGAACTCCAGATTCGCCACCCGGCAGCCCGAGCGCCAGGCCATGGCAATGCCATCACCGCAGGCACCGTCGGGGTTGCTGGTATAGAGATAGACCTTTGCCGCGCCGCCCGATGCGAGGATCACAAAGCGAGCGGCGTAGGTGTCGACTTCACCGGTCCCGCGATTGAGGACGTAGGCGCCGAGGCAGCGATCACCTTCAAGGCCCAGGCGCTTTTCGGTAATCAGGTCGACCGCGACCCGCTGCTCCAGCAGTTCGATGTTCGGTCGTTGCCTGGCCTTGTCGAGCAAGGTTCTGAATATCGCGGCGCCCGTGGCATCGGCGGCATGGATGATACGCCGATGACTGTGACCGCCTTCGCGGGTCAGGTGGAACTCGAATCCGCCATCTTCGGTACCGGACTGTTCATCGCGGGTGAAGGGCACACCTTGGTCGATCAGCCATTGAATCGCCTCTTTACTGTGCTCGACGGTAAAGCGCACGGCGTCTTCGTGGCACAGGCCGCCGCCAGCATTGAGGGTGTCATCGACATGTGATTCAACGGTGTCGGTGTCATCCAGGACGGCAGCGACGCCACCCTGGGCCCAGAAAGTCGAGCCATTGGCGAGGTCGCCTTTGCTCAGTACGGCGATGCGCAAATGACCGGGCAAGGTCAGCGCAAGGCTCAAGCCGGCAGCACCGCTGCCAATTACCAGAACATCGTGTTGAAACTGTTGGCTCATTTCAGGATTCCGCTCAAAGCGACCCGGGTCGGGGTTGGCGCAAGACACCTGGATCGGCGAGTCAAGACAGCCACACAGCCCACTAGTATATAGAGGGGGGGAGCGGCACAATAGCGAGCGCACATGGCATTGTGAAACTACTGTGACGGAAAATACCTGACGCTTCGTCGGATGGTTTTTCGGCCGCTTCGGCGACAAGACGACTGTATCAACGATTTAACAGTTTTTTTCCATTCACGATTGCACAATGTCGCTTTTGCGCAGCTATAAATATTTGGAACTTTTGCCAAAGGCCCAAGACCAATAGACCGTTGCCTGATTCAAGGGACAGTGTCGGCTTCAACGCGGGATCTGTGATTTGATCCTTGCCGGCGAATCCGATGACAAGATTATTCGCGCAGCCGGGTTAACCCGCGCTGCGCTTTTCGTGCGTGCCAAATCAGAGCCCGCAGGAAACTTGCTTGGAGGGGGAGAACTTTTGCGAAAAGCCCGAGTCTATGTTTGCAAGTCTGGTTGTTTAGTTATGCAAGCCTCCTTCGAGCTTATCGAGGAGTGTTCATGCTAACCCAGGAAGAGGATCAGCAGCTGGTCGAGCGCGTTCAACGCGGCGACAAGCGAGCTTTCGATCTGCTAGTGCTGAAATACCAGCACAAAATTCTCGGGTTGATCGTGCGTTTCGTGCACGACACCCATGAAGCCCAGGATGTGGCGCAGGAAGCCTTTATCAAGGCGTACCGTGCACTTGGAAATTTTCGCGGGGACAGCGCGTTTTATACGTGGCTTTACCGCATCGCCATCAACACGGCGAAAAACTATCTGGTTTCACGCGGCCGTCGGCCGCCGGATAGCGATGTCAGTTCCGAGGATGCAGAGTTCTACGATGGCGATCATGGCCTCAAGGATCTCGAGTCGCCAGAACGTGCATTGCTGCGGGATGAGATCGAAGGCACCGTCCATCGAACCATTCAGCAACTGCCAGAAGATTTGCGTACGGCTTTAACTTTACGTGAATTCGATGGTCTGAGTTACGAGGACATTGCGGCCGTCATGCAGTGTCCGGTGGGTACCGTGCGCTCCCGGATTTTCCGCGCTCGGGAAGCCATCGATAAAGCCCTGCAGCCGTTGTTGCAGGAAAACTGAGACAGCGGCGACAGCCAAGAGAGGAACGCCATGAGTCGTGAAGCCCTGCAGGAATCGCTGTCCGCAGTGATGGATAACGAAGCGGACGAATTGGAATTGCGTCGGGTATTGAATGCCTTTGACGATGTAGAAACCCGTGATACCTGGGCTCGTTATCAAATCGCTCGGGCAGTTATGCACAAGGATTTGCTGCTTCCACGTCTGGATATCGCTGCGGCAGTTTCTGCTGCGCTGGCTGACGAAGCCGTACCTGCAAAAGCCACCCGTGGTCCATGGCGCAGCCTGGGTCGTCTGGCGGTCGCTGCTTCGGTAACCCTCGCCGTACTGGCAGGTGTTCGTCTGTATAACCAGGACGAAATCGCTGGGGTCGAACTGGCTCAACAATCCAGTCAACCAGGTCTGGCCGTTCCTCAGGTCAAGGGTCCAGCTGTATTAGCAGGCTACAATGAGAGTTCGGAAGCCACTGGCCCTATGGCCAACGGCGTGTTGCAAGGTCAGCAAGGCTCGCACGATCAGCGTCTGCCAGGCTATTTGCGCCAACATGCTCAACAGGCTGCACTGAAAGGTACTGAGAGCGCTCTGCCTTACGCTCGTGCAGCAAGTCTGGAAAACCGTTAAGGAGGATCATGCGCGCCATCCCTCTACTTACGCTTCTGCTCGGTGGCTGGTTTGTTGTTCCAGCCCATGCTGATGAAGCCCAGAACTGGTTGACCCGTCTGGGCCAAGCCGAGCAACAGCAAAGTTTTCACGGTACATTCGTCTACGAGCGTAACGGTAGTTTTTCTACCCACAACATTTGGCACCGCGTCCAGGATGGCAAGGTCCGCGAGCGTTTACTCCAGCTCGACGGCTCGGCACAGGAAGTCGTGCGCATTGATGGACGTACTCAATGCGTTAGCGGCATTCTGATAGCAGGGCTTGGAGATTCCCCCAGCTCCGCTGCTCGTGCACTCGATCCACAAAAGTTAAAGAATTGGTACGACCTTGCCGTCATTGGCAAGTCGCGTGTGGCTGGGCGTGCGGCAGTAATCGTTTCACTGACACCTCGCGATCAACACCGCTACGGTTTTGAATTGCATCTGGATAAAGAAACCGGCCTGCCTCTCAAATCATTGCTTCTGAATGAACGAGGGCAGTTGCTGGAGCGATTCCAGTTCACGCAACTGGATACCGCCGATCTTCCGTCCGACAGCGACTTGCAGCCTAGTGCCGATTGCAAAACTATTGCCCTCGACAGTGACAAGGCTTCTGCAACCAAGGCGGCGCAAGTATGGCGTTCGGACTGGTTACCGCCTGGTTTCGAGCTGACCAGCAGTACCTCCCGCAAGGATCCAGAGACCAAAACCCAAGTCAACAGTCTGATGTATGACGATGGTCTGGCGCGTTTCTCGGTTTTCCTAGAGCCGTTGAATGGCGCAACAATTACTGACACTCGCACCCAGTTGGGGCCGACCGTTGCAGTTTCCCGACGCTTGACTACCCCGCAAGGCGAGATGATGGTGACCGTGGTCGGTGAGATTCCGATTGGCACCGCTGAACGGATTGCGCTATCCATGCGCAGCGACGCCACTGCAACCAAGTAGTGAGCTGAAATCGAAATGTTTGGTGAGCATTTCAACTTGCAAATATCCCCGATTTTTTCTATAGGTCAGAGCCTCTCGGCTCTGGCCTTGTTTGTTGTTCCCGGAACAAAAATACCGGCGTATCGTTCCCGGTGTTCCTTGCTCCATATCGCTTAACCATGCTCGTCGTAACGGGAGCCGTATGTCGATACCACGCTTGAAGTCTTATCTCTCTATTTTTGCCACCGTGCTGGTGCTTGGTCAGGCGGTCGCTGTTCAAGCGGCTGAGTTGCCTGACTTCACACAGTTGGTCGAGCAGGCCTCGCCCGCGGTGGTAAACATCAGTACCACGCAGAAACTGCCTGATCGCATAGTGAGCGAGCAGATGCCCGACCTTGAAGGCTTGCCGCCCATGTTGCGCGAGTTCTTCGAGCGCGGTATGCCGCCACAGCCGCGTACGCCCCGCGGTGATCGTCAGCGTGAAGCCCAATCCCTGGGGTCGGGTTTCATCATCTCGTCTGATGGCTACATCCTGACCAACAACCATGTGATTGCCGATGCAGACGAAATCCTCGTCCGCCTCGCTGACCGCAGCGAATTGAAAGCCAAACTGATTGGCACCGATCCGCGTTCCGACGTGGCTCTGCTGAAAATCGAGGGCAAGGATCTGCCGGTCCTCAAGCTCGGCAAATCCCAGGACCTGAAGGCCGGCCAATGGGTTGTGGCAATTGGCTCGCCATTTGGTTTCGACCATACCGTGACCCAAGGTATCGTCAGCGCCATCGGTCGCAGCCTGCCAAACGAAAACTATGTGCCGTTCATCCAGACCGACGTGCCGATCAACCCGGGTAACTCGGGTGGTCCGCTGTTCAACCTGGCCGGTGAAGTGGTTGGCATCAACTCGCAGATCTACACCCGTTCCGGCGGCTTCATGGGCGTGTCGTTCGCGATCCCGATCGACGTCGCCATGGACGTTTCCAATCAGCTCAAAAGCGGTGGCAAAGTTAGCCGTGGCTGGTTGGGTGTGGTGATTCAGGAAGTGAGCAAGGACCTGGCCGAATCGTTCGGTCTGGAGAAGCCAGCTGGCGCGTTGGTGGCTCAGATCCAGGATGACGGCCCGGCTGCCAAGGGTGGCCTGCAAGTAGGGGACGTGATCCTGAGCATGAACGGCCAACCGATCGTCATGTCCGCCGATCTGCCACACCTGGTGGGCGCGCTGAAGGCCGGCTCGAAAGCTGATCTGGAAGTGATTCGTGAAGGTAAGCGCAAGAATGTCGAGTTGACTGTCGGCGCTATCCCGGAAGAAGGCAAAGAGCTGGATTCGCTGCCGAAATCTACCACCGAGCGCAGCAGCAACCGGCTGGGTGTTTCCGTGGTCGAGCTGACGGATGAACAGAAGAAAACCTACGACCTCAAAGGCGGCGTCGTGATCAAGGAAGTCCAGGACGGTCCTGCTTCTCTGATTGGCCTGCAGCCAGGCGATGTGATTACTCACCTGAATAATCAGGCAATTGGTTCCACCAAGGAGTTCACGGATATCGCCAAGGCGCTGCCGAAGAACCGCTCGGTGTCGATGCGGGTTCTGCGTCAAGGTCGCGCCAGTTTCATCACCTTCAAACTGGCTGAATAATCCGGTTGTTGGCTGAATAAAAAACCGCCTCGAAAGAGGCGGTTTTTTTGTGCCTGTCATTTTGTTTGAACAGCAGGTCAGCCCATCATGTCCTTGATCATGCGCTCCTGTTCCATCAGCTCACGTTGCCGTGCATCGATCCGCGATGACAGCGGGAAGTTGGTGCCGGCCTTGCGCTTGGCGAAGTCCAGTTGCTGAATGGCCTGGCGGTAATCCCCGACCAAGGCGAAATACTCGGCGCGGGCCTGATGCAGGCCGATGATGTTGCCTGACAGGCCGCGAGTCTCGGCCACCATGTACCAGACATCCGGATCGTCAGGACGGCTCTTGAGCAGATTCTCCAGTGCTTTTTCCGCTTCGGGTGCACGGTTCTGCTTGAGCAGCAGGTCAACGCGCACCGAGTTCAGCGGATAGTTGCCGGGATACTGCGTCAACATTCGGTCAACCCGGGACTGGGCGTCCGGCAGGCGATTGTTGGTGATGTCCAGATCGACCTGCGCCAGGTTGTAGATGATCTCGTTCGGCGACTTGGCCAGAAGCAGCTTGAGGTTTTCCCGTGCTTCATTCAGTTGGCCGCCCTTGATCTGCGCGATGGCCAGGCCATAGCGAGCGACATCATTTTTCGGGTTTTCATCAAGCTGGGCGCGAAAGCGTTTGGCACCCAGGCCTGGGGTTTCTTCATAGATCAACTGGACCCGTGCACGAATCAGCTGATAACGCATCGTGTCTTCGATGCCGCCGGGTTTTGCCTGTTCGGCGCGGTTGCGCGTGTCAGCGATCCGCGACTCGGTCACCGGGTGAGTCAGCAGAAATTCCGGTGGCTTGGCGTCAAAACGGTACTGGCGCGCCAATCGCTCGAACATGGTCGGCATCGAGCGCGGATCGTAACCGGCCTTTTCCAGATTGAGGATGCCAATGCGGTCAGCTTCCTGTTCATTCTGGCGAGAGAAACGCCGTTGTTCCTGAATGGCTGCCGCCTGCGTGCCCGCAATGGCCGCGATCCCGGCGTTACCGCCGCCGGCTGCGGCAATCACGATCCCGGCCAGCAGCGCGGCCATCATCGGCACTTGCATGCGCTGTTGGGCTTCGACGCCACGGGCGAAGTGGCGCTGCGACAAGTGAGCCAATTCGTGAGCGAGTACGGAGGCGTATTCGCCTTCGGTCTGGGCATTGAGGAACAAGCCGCCGTTAACCCCGACAATACCGCCCGGTGCGGCGAAGGCGTTGAGTTGCGGGCTGTTGATCAGGATGAACTCCAGGCGCCGGTCATTGACCTGGCTGGTCTCTACCAGCCTGTAGACGCTGGATTCGACGTAGTCCTTGAGCTGTGGATCGTTGAGCTGCGAAACCTGGCTGCGCAACAGCGCCAGCCAGGCACGGCCCAATTGATGTTCCTGTTGCGGCGAGACGATGGCAGAACTGGCGTCGCCGAGTGACGGCAGGTCGTCGGCGAAGCCCGGTGAGGCGAGCAGGCAAGCGAGCGTCAGCAGGGTAGGGCGCAAAAAAGTCATGCACAAAGCCTTAGTCGACAAAGACCTTACTGTAGCCGGACACTACGCTTCGGACCAGATATTCTAGCCGCTCGACCACCTGTCCCCGGAGTGATGCAATGACCGACGCTGTAGCCCATGACGCCGAGCTCGACGCCAGCGGCCTGAATTGCCCCTTGCCGTTGCTCAAGGCCAAGATGGAACTCAATCGACTGGCCAGCGGCGCAGTGCTGAAGGTCATTGCCACCGATGCGGGCTCGCAGCGCGACTTCCGCACCTTTGCCCGATTGGCGGGTCATACGCTGCTTCGTGAAGAAGATGAAGCGGGTGTTTACCGCTACTGGTTGAAAAAAGCCTGAATTCTGCTGCGTTCGTTTCTAAGGATTATTGATGTTCAAAGTGTTACGCGACTGGATTCAGCGCTACTTCTCCGACGAAGAGGCTGTTGTGCTGGCGGTCCTGCTGTTTCTGGCGTTTACCGCCGTGCTGACGCTGGGCGGCATGCTTGCGCCAGTGCTGGCCGGGATGGTGCTGGCGTACCTGATGCAAGGGTTGGTCGTCACCCTCGAACGCCTGCGCATGCCGGGCGGGGTGGCGGTGGGACTGGTCTTTGCGTTGTTCATGGGGCTATTGCTGGTGTTCATCGTGGTTGTGGTGCCGTTGCTCTGGCATCAGTTGATTACGCTGTTCAACGAGTTACCCGGCATGCTTGCCAAGTGGCAGTCGCTGTTATTGCTGCTGCCCGAGCGCTACCCGCATCTGGTATCCGATGAGCAGGTGCTGCAGGCCATCGAAGTGGCGCGGGGCGAGATTGGCAAGTTCGGCCAGTGGGCGCTGACGTTCTCGCTGTCGAGTCTGCCGTTGCTGGTGAACATCATGATCTACCTGGTGCTGGTGCCGATCCTGGTGTTTTTCTTTCTCAAGGACCGGGAGATGATCGGTCAGTGGGTGCGTGGTTACTTGCCTCGTGAGCGGGCGCTGATCACCCGCGTCGCTCATGAGATGAACCGGCAGATTGCCAATTACATTCGTGGCAAGGTCATCGAGATTTTCATTTGCGGTGGCGTGACCTACATCGGTTTCGTTGTTCTGGGCCTGAACTACGCGGCGCTGCTGGCATTGCTGGTGGGCGTGTCGGTGGTGGTGCCTTACGTCGGCGCTGTGGTGGTGACCGTGCCGGTCATGCTGATTGCGTTGTTCCAGTGGGGCTGGAGCGATCAGTTCATCTATTTGATGGCGGTCTACGGGATCATCCAGACGCTGGACGGCAACGTGCTGGTGCCGTTGCTGTTCTCGGAAGCGGTCAATCTGCATCCGGTGGCGATCATCTGCGCGGTATTGTTGTTTGGCGGATTGTGGGGATTCTGGGGGGTATTCTTTGCGATCCCCCTGGCGACCTTGTTCAAGGCTGTGCTGGATGCCTGGCCACGCAAGGAACCGGTGGTGGCGCCGCTGCTTTAACTGCCGGGTAAGGCATAAGGCCTCTTCGCGAGCAGGCTCGCTCCCACATTAAACCGCGTTTGTCTGGACAGCTCGGGTCAACTGTGGGAGCGAGCCTGCTCGCGAAAGCGTCCGAAAGGACGCTGAAAATCAGGCCTTGTTCAGCGCCTGAGCGGCAGCCAGAACAGCATCCACATGACCCGGCACCTTCACACCACGCCATTCCTGACGCAGCACACCGTCCTTGTCGATCAGGAACGTGCTGCGATCAACGCCCATATATTCTTTGCCATAGAGCTTTTTCAGCTTGATCACGTCGAACTGCTGGCAGAGCGCTTCTTCCTTGTCGCTGATCAGCTCGAAGGTGAACGCCTGCTTGGCCTTGAAGTTTTCGTGTGATTTAAGGCTGTCGCGGGACACGCCAAAGACTTCGGTATTGGCAGCTTTAAAGGCGTCGAGCTGGTCACGAAAGCCCTGACCCTGAGTGGTGCAGCCTGGCGTGCTGTCCTTCGGATAGAAGTAAATCACCACCTGCTTGCCTTTGAGGCTCGCGAGGTTGACGGTCTGCCCGCTGGTGGCGGGTGCTTCGAAGTCGGCAACCGGTTGGTCGATGGCAACGGCCATGAAAGCTTCCTTACATTGGATTTTGTGGGCGCCACGGTTCGATCAGGGCATCCAGGTTCAGCGCGTCGGCGAAATCCAGGAACTGATCGCGCAGCCAGCTGATTTGCACCCCGGCCGGCAAGGTCACGGTAAACGTGGCATTGAGCATGGTGCCGCCGGTTTGCGGAGCCTGATAGGTGTCGCAGGTCAGGTTTTCCAGCTCGACGTTGTGGTCCATGAAGAACTGGCACAGCTCGTTGATGATGTCCGAGCGGTAAGCCGAGCTGACATAGGCGACGTATGGCAGGGCTTGAGGACGATTCTCCAGCGCTGCGCTGCGCACCACGTTGACCGTAAAGGCGTGCTTCTTGGCGAGGCTCGGCAGGCTGCCTTCGAGGCGCGCCAAGGCATCCCAGCTGCCGGAGATCTCGAGGATCAACGCACTGCACTCGCCATGACGCGTCAGGCGAGAGGTGACCACGGCGCAGCGGTTTTCATGGCTGGCGCGGCACAGGACGTTAGTCAGCTCCATGGGGTTGGCGCCGAGGGCACTGATGACAAGGAATTGTTCGCGAACTGTGGGGGTGGACATGCAGCATTCCTAAAGCGATGAGCGGTCGATACTTCTACGGGCTTTTTTTACCGGGGGCGAGCCTGCGGATGCGAATTCAAAAAACCCGAGCCACAAGGTTGCAACATGCTCCAGTGAGGCAGGAGCGAGGGGCGGCAACGCTGGATCGGGGCTTGTGATGCCGAAAATGGAGGCTGGAACCCGGCGTACGAGCTTATCAGTACCGATCAAAGTCTGAAGGGTAGCGAAAAGCGACGCCAAGGGGAATGGCAGCAGCGCAGTACTTTGCTTGTGCAAGCATCTTGGCGCCAGTACCATTACCGCTCTCTTTTTCCGGCAGGAGCGGTTTCATGATTGCGGGCAGTATGGTGGCACTGGTCACACCCATGGATGCACAAGGGCGTCTTGACTGGGACAGCCTCAGCAAACTCGTGGACTTCCACCTTGAAAACGGCACCCATGCCATTGTCGCGGTCGGTACTACCGGCGAGTCGGCAACCCTCGATGTGGACGAACACATCGCTGTCATCAAAGCCGTGGTCAAGCAGGTCAATGGCCGTATTCCGGTCATCGCCGGTACCGGCGCCAACTCGACCCGCGAAGCCGTAGAACTGACCCGCAACGCCAAAGCGGCCGGCGCCGACGCCTGTCTGCTGGTCGTTCCGTACTACAACAAGCCGACTCAGGAAGGCTTGTACCAGCACTTCAAGCACATTGCTGAAGCGGTCGACATTCCACAGATCCTCTACAACGTTCCTGGCCGCACCTCCTGCGACATGCAGGCCGAGACCGTGATTCGCCTGTCCACTGTGCCGAACATCATCGGTATCAAGGAAGCCACCGGCGACATGAAGCGTGCCAAGGCAATCCTTGATGGCGTGAGCAAGGACTTCATCGTGCTGTCCGGCGATGATCCGACCGCTGTCGAGCTGATCCTGATGGGCGGCAAGGGCAACATCTCCGTCACCGCCAACGTCGCCCCGCGCGAAATGGCTGACCTGTGCGAGGCCGCGCTCAAGGGCGACGCCGAGACTGCACGGGCAATCAACGAAAAATTGATGCCGCTGCACAAGGATCTGTTCATCGAAGCCAACCCGATTCCGGTGAAGTGGGCTTTGGTCGAGATGGGCCTGATGCACGAAGGCATTCGCCTGCCGCTGACCTGGCTGAGCGCACCCTGTCATGAAACGCTTCGCACGGCCCTGCGCCAGTGCGGCGTCCTGGTTTAATTGAGGAAGTACTACGCATGAAGCGATTGGCCGGACTTTCCGCACTTGCCTTGATCATCTCCAGCACCAGTGGCTGCGGATGGGTCTGGGGCCCGGAAGGTTATTTCCGTGACCGCGGTAGCGATTACCTGGAAGCGCAACAGACTGCACCCATGCAACTGCCGCCGGATGTCAGCACTGCCAAACGTCTGGATCCGCTGTTGCCGATCCCGCGCAACGTGGCCGATGACTCCGTCAAGGGCGAGTACATCGTTCCTCGTCCGCAGCCGTTGTCGGCAGCGGCTGACGCCAGCGCCTACTCCCTGCAAAAGACCGGTGATTCGCGTTGGATCGTCGCTCAGAACCCGCCGGCCGAAGTCTGGCCAGTGGCCGTGCAGTTCTTTCAGGACAACGGTTTCCGTCTGGACGAACAGCGTCCGCAAACCGGCGAATTCACTACCACCTGGCAGCATTCCGACGAACTGTCCGCTGCAATGGCCAAGCGCCTGAGCGCAGCCGGTGTCGGCGCTGACAGCGAAACCCGCGTGCGGGTCCGCATCGAGCCAGGCGTGCAGCGCAACACCAGTGAAATCTACGTGGTCAGCGCCGAGCGTCCTGCCGGTAGCACCTCCGACGTGGCCTTCACCAACCGTTCGGTCAACACTGGCCTGGACGCGGCACTGGTCGACGACATGCTCGCGAGCATGAGCCGCACCTCGGAGAAGGGCGGTTCGGTCTCCATGCTGGCTTCGCGTGACTCCGATACGCCAAGTCGTGTCAGCCTGAGCGAAGACGGCAGCGGTAACCCTGTCCTGAACGTCGGCACCGACCTGGATCGTGCCTGGTCGAGCGTTGGTCGTGCGTTGGAACAGGGCGAATGGCGCGTTGAAGACATCAACCGCAGCCTGGGTCTGTACTACATCAACCTGGCCGAAAAAGCCGAGAAGAAGGACGAGAAGCCAGGTTTCTTCAGTGGCCTGTTCGGCAGCAAGCCGAACAAGGAAGAAGTTGAAGCCCGTGCCGAGCGTTATCAGGTTCGCCTGAGCAAGGTTGGCGAAAACGTCCAGGTCACCGTCGAGAAAAACATCAACACCGTGGCGCCGGCCGATGTGGCGCGCAAGGTATTGAGCGTGATTCAGGACAACCTGGGCTGATCACATGCGTTTTGCCGTTCTCGGCAGCGGTAGCCAAGGGAACGGCACGCTGATAGCCAGCGCTGACACGTATGTGCTGGTGGATTGTGGTTTCTCCCTGCGGGAAACCGAAAAGCGTCTGCTGCGCCTGGGGGTTAACCCGGCGCAGTTGAGTGCGATACTCGTGACCCACGAACATGCCGACCACGTGCATGGCGTGGGTTTGCTGTCTCGGCGCTACAATCTGCCTGTCTACCTCAGTCGCGGTACCCTGCGCGGGATGCGCAAACCAATTGAACCGGCTGGCCTTCTGGCCGGCGGCGAGCAACTGCAGATCGGCGCACTGAGCATCGGCGTCATTGCGGTGGCCCATGATGCACAGGAACCGACGCAATACGTCTTCAGTGACGGTGAGCGGCGCTTCGGCCTGTTGACCGACCTGGGCTCGTATTGCAACAAGGTGCTGGACGGCTATCGGGATCTCGATGCGTTGATGATCGAGTCCAACCATTGCCGTGACATGCTGGCTCGCGGTCACTACCCGTACTTTCTCAAGCAACGGGTAGGCGGTGAACTGGGGCATTTGAACAACCATCAGGCGGCATTCCTGGTGTCCGAGTTGGGCTGGCAAGGCCTGCAACACCTGGTCCTGGCCCATCTGAGCAGCAAGAACAACCTGCCGCAGCTGGCCCGGCAATGTTTTGTCGACACCCTCGGGTGCGACCCGGACTGGCTGCAACTGGCCGATCAAGATTCAGGGCTCGACTGGCGACACATCGCCTAGCCCACCTACTTAGCAAGCGGAGCCCATCATGGAAAAACGTGAAGAACTCTACCGCGGCAAAGCCAAATCGGTTTTCAAGACCGACGACGCTGACCGCTTGATCCTGCTGTTTCGCAACGACACTTCGGCGTTCGACGGCAAGCGCATCGAGCAGCTCGACCGCAAAGGCATGGTGAACAACAAGTTCAACGCCTTCATCATGCAGAAACTCGAAGCAGCCGGCGTGCCGACCCAATTCGACAAACTGCTGGGCGACAATGAATGCCTGGTGAAGAAGCTCGACATGATCCCGGTCGAGTGCGTCGTGCGTAACTACGCCGCCGGCAGCCTGGTCAAGCGCCTGGGCGTCGAAGAGGGCATGAAGCTCAACCCTTACACCTTCGAATTGTTCCTGAAGGACGACGCCAAGGGCGACCCGTTCATCAACGAATCCCACGTCGTGGCTTTCGGTTGGGGCACCGCTGAGCAACTGGTTCGCATGAAAGAACTGTCGCTCAAGGTCAACGAAGTCCTGAGCAAACTGTTCGACGACGCCGGCCTGCTGCTGGTCGACTTCAAACTGGAGTTCGGCGTGTTCTCCGACGGCTCTATCGTCCTGGGCGACGAATTCAGCCCGGACGGCTGCCGTCTGTGGGACAAGGCCACCGGCAAGAAAATGGACAAGGACCGCTTCCGTCAGGGCCTCGGTGACGTCATCGAAGCCTACGAAGAAGTCGCCAATCGTTTGGGCGTACCGCTTTAATCGACGCAAGCATCTGATAGCACGGAAAAATTTCGCTTAGGGGGTTCGCTTCCGGCAAAAGTGTTGTTATGATGCGCGCCGTTGGAGAGATGCCAGAGTGGCCGAATGGGACGGATTCGAAATCCGTTGTACCTTCACCGGTACCTAGGGTTCGAATCCCTATCTCTCCGCCATTATTGAATAAGACTAAGCCCCTGAAATTGTTAAAGATTTCAGGGGCTTTTTCGTTTCTGGCGTTTCGTTTAGGGCAAATTTGCCGACTGTTTCGCCGGCGAACGGTACGACTTACTCGCGAAACACAGGTGATATCGCCCTTTGCTATCGAACCTGAACTCTCGCCTGGATCACCCACAATCCCAGCAACGTCAGAGCAGCAAAGCCGCCACCCATCAAGAACGTGCCTTGGAAGCCTACCGTGTCCCACAGCGCTCCAGCGATGACGCTGGCCAGCAGCAAGGCCAACCCGGTCAACAGGTTGAACATGCCAAATGCCGTCCCGCGCAGTTCAGCCGGCGCGCAATCGGCGATCAGGGCGGCGAATATCCCTTGGGTAAACCCCATGTGCAGCCCCCATAGAACGACGCCGACGACCAGGCCTCCGATACCCGGCGCGAACGCCAGCGTCAGGTCGGCAGCAATCAGCAATATCAGACCTGCGCCGAGCACCGCCACGCGGCTGACACGATCAGACAAGGCCCCGGCGGGATAGGCTGACAGTGAGTACGCCACCCCCATCAGGACAAGCACCGCTGGCGCCCACATCGGCGCGAGCCCGACGGCCTGGCCGCGCAATATCAGAAAGGCTTCGCTGAAACGCGCCAGGGTGAACACTGCAGCGACACCCACCACCCACCAGTAACCAGCGCCCAGTCGGGCTAATTCCCGTCGGCTCAAAGGCGCACGCACCCGGTACGTCCCTTCCACTGCTTTGGGTTCATGAACGAACACCAGCAGCACCGCGACGGCAAGGAAGGCCGGGATGACGGCCACCCAGAACACGGTCTGGAAGTGGTTCGCGGTTAGCCACATCAACCCGATCGCCAGCAACGGCCCCAGGAATGCACCAACGGTATCCAGCGTTTGCCGCAGGCCGAAAGCTGCGCCCCGTATCGCGGGCGGCGTGATATCGGCCACCAACGCATCGCGCGGGGCGCCGCGAATACCTTTGCCAATGCGGTCGATAAAGCGAGCCCCGATCAGCCAGTCCAGCGAGCCCGCCAAAGGAAAGATCGGTTTGGACAGTGCCGCCAACCCATAGCCCAACGCCGCGAGCAGTTTGCGCTTGCCCAATCGATCGCTGAGTGCCCCGGAGAATACCTTGGTGATCGAGGCCGTAGCCTCGGCTATGCCTTCGATGAGACCCACCGCCAAAACGGAGGTCCCTAGTACGGTGACCATGTAGAGCGGCAACAATGCATGGATCATCTCTGAGGAGATGTCCATCAGCATCGAGACGAAGCCCAGCGCCCAGATGCCGCCAGGCATGGTGCGCCAAACGTTGCCGGTTGACGTTTTCTTGATTGGCGCAGTAACCGAAGTGCCATCTGACTTGTCGGTGGTTTTCATCATGAGCCTCGAAATCCTTGTTTGGCACAGGCCTCTAGCGCCTCGCACCCCCGCAGCCGCGTTGCCGCTACCTCCGCCAAGATACGCTGTATCGATGAGTGATTTCGATCAAACAGATTGCGCCGATCCCACATCAGTTTGTTCTGGCTTACGGTGTAACCCTGGTCATTAGCTATCATGCAATACAGGGCAAATCACCGGATGACGGGGGAATGCATGAACAGATGGCGACGGATTTGGGTGTTTGTGAAGCTGGTGGCAGCATTTGCGGCATGCCTGGCTGTTGCTGTTCAGGCTTTCAGCTACATGTTGGAAAGCCCCGATGCAGCGCAGATGCACCCTTTGAGCATTTTGGTGGTTGGACTGATCTTTGGCTTCGTCACCTATGGAATCCTGTCACTGATTGAAAGGCTTGTGCGGGGGTTTCTGCCCCATCCTGACCCAGTCACCACCACGGTAGCGGCTCAACCTCAAACCGACCTTGAGGAAGATGCCGTGGTGATGGAAGAACAGCCTTTGACCCTGTCAGCTGACGATTCAACTCAGCAGAAAAATCACTGAACAGTCTGTAAGGCATGTATTGCCGGGCGATCACCAACGGCTTGAATCAGCGTTTTTGCGTCGGACCAGATAGCATCGCAGCGTAAGAAAAATATGCTTCTTCAAGGGAAAAGTTACTCAGCGCAGTCACCCAATTTACCGCCCCCCGAATCTGTTGGTCGTCCCGCCAATCAAGGCTGAATCTGCGAAACATCCCCTGACATTGAAAGACCCTGCTGCAAAAAAACCTCATCTACTCTCGTTTCGCAGATCACTGATCTGCCGTCATCAGCAATCGCAAGGAGCGAGCAATGTATTTCGAGATTTACAGGCAAACCCGTGGCATCGCACAGACCGGCAAAGGTCAATGGCGGTGGCGTTTGAGGGCGGGTAACCATGAAACGATTGCCAGTGGGGAGGCTTACGTCAACAAGTCTGATTGTGTGCATGCCATCAGTTTGATCAAAGGGACCCATGATCAGACCCCGGTCAAGGAAATCTAGGCTTCAGGTGGTGAAGCTGCTCAGCCAGAGCAGCTTCGTTTCAACGGGCGGTCTCATGGTTATGAGTGCCGCTGCCGGATTGCGGATTAAACACAAACTGCTTGAGTCGCATAGACGCCGATTGCGACAGCTACCTAAACTGTCATCAGATTTGGGAGCGGGGTCAGTGGATGAATCGTAACGAACTACGCAAGGCCGACATCAACCTGATGGTGGTGTTTGAAACGCTGATGCTCGAACGCAACGTCACCCGGGTGGCTGAAAAGTTGTTTCTCGGCCAGCCGACCATCAGTTCGGCGCTCAATCGCTTGCGCACGATGTTCAACGACCCGCTGTTCATTCGCGTCGGCCATCGTATGGAGCCGACGGCGCGGGCCGAGGAGATTATTTTGCACCTGTCGCCGGCGCTGGATTCGTTGTCGGTGGCATTGAGCCTGACCCATGATTTCGACCCCGCCAGCAGCACCATGACCTTTCGTATCGGGCTGTCGGACGATGTCGAGTTTGGCCTGCTGCCGCCATTGCTGCGTGCCTTGCGCCAGGAAGCACCCAAGGTGGTGTTCGTGGTGCAGCATGTCGATTACTGGCGGATTCCGGATTTGCTGGCGTCCGGCGATATCACCGTTGGTATCAGCCAGACTCGCGGGCTGCCGGCCAACGCCAAGCGCAAGTTGTTGCGGCACATCCTGCCGAGCATTTTGCGCGCGGACGCATCGGACACACCGTTGACGCTCGATGAATATTGCGCACGACCGCACGTGCTGGTTTCCCACACCGCCAATGTCAGTGGTTACGCCGATGAGTGGCTGGCGGAGATTGGTCGTACGCGCCAAGTCGTCCTTTCCGTGCCGCAATACAGCTCGTTGCCGGCCTTGCTTGCAGGGACCGATCTGATCGCCAGCCTGCCGGACTACGCCGCCGAAGCGATGGCCGCGTCCGGCCAGCTGTTCAAGGAACCGTTTCCGTTCAAGACGCCGACCCTGGATCTGTCGATGGTCTGGCTCAGCCATGTCGATACCGACCCGGCCGAGCGCTGGTTGAGGTCGCGGCTGGAGGCGTTCATGAGTGAACGCGCGGTTTTACCGCCCGAGTGAGTAGGGTGATGCTGTGTTATATGTACGATCTTTCTGCCCACTTTCAGGAGCTCAGTCATGCCTCACCTGCACATGGAATACACCGCCAACCTGCCCGAGCTCAATGCCGACGTGGCGTTGATCCGGCTCAATAATACGTTGGTGGCTTCCGGTCAGTTTGCTGCCGAATACGACATCAAGAGCCGAGCGGTGAAGGTTGAGACGTTCAAGGTCGGCACGGTGTCAGGTGAGCGAGCCTTTGTGCATGTGAAACTGGCGCTGTTGAGCGGTCGTTCGCCGCAGATCAAGCAGCAGTTGTCCGAAAGTTTGCTGGCGGTGGTGCAGGAGCTGTGTGAATGGCCGAAGGACATTGAAGTCCAGCTGGCCGTGGAAATCCTCGACATCGATCGAGAGTCCTACACCAAGATTGCCATCAGCCACTGAGTTTCAGGCCATTTCCTGCTCGGTGCAGGCCTTGACCACTTGCTCGCGCAGCCAGGTGTTGGCGCTGTCCTGATCGACATTCTGGCTCCACTGCATGTCGAGGCTGAAACCCGGCAAGCCGTTGGGCGCTTCGCAATGATTGAAGATCGCGTCGTTGGCCAGCAATTGCTGGATACGCCGAGGCAGGGTCAGGATGAAGTCGGTGCCGGTGATCATCTTCAGTGCCGCGCTGTAGCTGTTGGAGCGCGCGACGATCTGCCGTTTTTGCGCCTGCTGCGCCAGCCAGCCGTCGACCATGTTGGTGGTGGAGGTCCAGGGTGTCGGGAACACGTGCCGGCGTTCAACAAAGGCTTGCAGGCTTAAACGCGGCTCCGGCGGTGTGGCACGTTTATCGAAGACACAGACCAGGTCGTCCTCCAGCAGCATCCGGGATTTGAAATCGCCGTGACTGCGATGAAAGTTCGGGCCGAAGCAAATCACCAGGTCGAGGCTGCCGTCGCGCAGTTCTTCGGCCGGAATATCGGTTTCGAACTTGTGCATGTTGACCATGACTGGAAGGTCGGCGAAATCGAAGCTTTTCAACAGGCGCGGCAGGATCAACTGCTCGAAGTATTCCGGTGCGCAGATATTGAAGGTGACGGGTTGCAGGGTGGGGTCGAATGCTGGCGCACCGGCGTGACACAGGTTGATGCTTTCCAGGATCTTCAGCACGTGGGCGTACATGGTGCTGGCTTTGTAGGTGGGGCGCATACCCGCGCGGGTATTGATGAACAACTCGTCTTCGAAACTGGTACGCAGCTTTTTCAGGCAGTAACTCACGGTGGACTGGCTGACGCAGAGCGCCTCGGATACACCGCTGACGCTGCTTTGCTCATACACGGCGATAAACACCATGAGGTCCTGCATATCGAGCTTTCTAAGCAAGTTACTGTTCAACATCCGTTCGTCTCGCTGTGCTCCTTGCGCTGACTGTGCGCAAACTTGTGCGAGTGATCCTAACGGAACGATGGTGCCAGGAGAATGCCTTGTAGGCGTTTTCATGGAAAGTTGTGGGGCAATTCCAGAGGGCTTCAGTCCTGAACGGCGGCAGGCACCCCTCGACGACTGGACATCAGCAGTGCCCACATACCGACTCCGACCAGCAGCGCGCCAATGATTTCCAGCGACAGTGGCGACTGACGTAACCAGAACCAGTGAAACAATGTAAGAAACAGTGTGCTCAGGTAAATGTAGGAAATGACCGAGGAGGGGGCGATAACGCCGATGGCCCGATGCAGCAGCCAGAAGGTCGCCAGCGTGGCGAACACCGCCAGGTAAATCAGCCACCAGAAATCGCTCACGGTCAGCAATGACGCCGATCGCCAGCCGCCGCTGAACCCACAGAATGTCAGCAGAAACAGCGCGCCGAACAGCATGTTCCAGAACGTCATGCCCACCGGGCCGCGACCCTTGAGGCTGCGAGTCTTGAGCCGTTGACTCAGGGGCGAATAGAGCGCCATCGCCAGGCAACCGACGCCATACACCGACACTGCATACAGCGAAGGCAGCTCACCAGGGCCTGCGCCTTTCAAAACCAGCAACACGGCCCCGGCAGCGGCAATCAGCATCGGCAGCACCCGTTGTTTCAGGTGGCTGTCGGGCATCAAAACGGTTTCGAACAGCAATGTCAGCAGTGGCACCAAGGTGAACATCGTCCCGGTGTTGACCGCCGAGGTATAGCGCAGCGCCTCGAACAGCGAGCCGAAATACACCGCCAGCAGCAAGCCGAGCACGGCATGGCCGAACAGTCCGCGGGCGGTCATGGCGGTATCGCCCTTGAACAGCAGCAGCGGCAAAAATACCAGGGCGCAGAACAGCAGGCGCAAACCGGTCAGCAGGATCGGGTCGATGGCTTGGCTGACCTGTGCTGCCGCCGAAAACGATGCAGCGATCAACAGTGCCCAGAGCAGCATGCCGACGTGAGCGGCGGCGAAACCGGTGTGTTTCATGGTGGGGTTTCCGGGTCAGTGAATGTGTTGGGCGTAATGCCGCGGATCGAAGCGCAAGACCATCAGGATCATCAGTGCCATGACGCCGGTCAGTGACCACCAGGCCCATTCGAAGCTGCCGAGCTGATCGCGGATCAACCCGGAAATCAGCGGCGAGAGACCGGCGATCAGGTAGCCGATGCCTTGCACGAACGCGGTCAGGCCACCGGCACGCTGGGGATTGTCCAGATGATCCAGGGACACAATCAGGCTCATCGGGAACAGTCCGCCGATGCCGAGCCCCAGCAGACATGGCCATAACAGAGCCAGGTGTTGCGGACTGAGAACAAGCCCGCAGAAACCGGCCATGATCAGCGCCAGCAACACCACCAGCACCACGCGCCGGTCACGGCTGCGATTGGCGATGGCCGGTGTCAGCAGGCCGGACAACACTTCCATGGCGGTCAGGAAACCCAGCAGCAACCCGGCGTTTTGTTCGCTCCAACCCTTTTCCACGTAGTACGGCGCCAGCCAGGCCAATACACAGGTGTAGGACGCCGTGCCCAGGCCGAAGAAGATTGCGAGCAGCCAGGCGCGGGAATTGCCGAAGAAGGAGCCATTGCGCTGCGCCTGAGCAGTCTGCGCCGGCAGCCTTTCACGTTGCACGCACCAAAACAGCAGCGCTACCAGCGCCAGTGCCGCCCAGATCGCCAGGCCTACGCGCCAGCTGCCAGTGCGGATCATCACCAGCGGCGCAAACGACGCCGCAATCGCTGCGCCGCCCATGATCGACGTGACGTAGAGCCCCATGCAGACGGCAACGTTGTCGCTGAAGCGGGATTTGATCAGCGCCGGCATCAACGCCTGGATCAGCGCGATACCGATACCCGCCAGCACGGCGCTGAGGATCAGTTCGGCCGCCGAATCGAGGAATAACCGCGATACCGTGGCCACGCCGATGATCAGCAGCGAGAGCACCACGGTGCGTTGTTCGCCGATTCGTTGGCTGACGCCCAGCCCAAAGAACATCGCCAGCCCCATTGCCATCACTGGCAGCATGGTCAACAACGAGGCCAGGCTGAAACTCAGTGCAATGTCGCCGCGAATCGCCGACAGCAAAGGACCGACGGCGGCCATGGTCGGTCGCAGGTTCAGGGCGACAAGAATGATGCTGAACATCAGCCAGAGGGCGGGGCGGGAGATTACGCGAACGTTTTCCATCTATCGGGCCTTGAATGACAAGGAGCCGATTAGGCGCGCGAGGCCTGCGGGCCGCAAATCAGAAAGTCCGGAGCAGTATTTAGAAATTAAATATCTCTGCCGCTCCCACATTGGATAGTGGTGTTTTGGAAGTTGAATGTTTAGCCAACTCGCAACCAAAGTTCTTCAAATCCCGATTTAACGGCTTATCTACCCGTGTGACGCTGCGGCTCATCTGTTTTCTGTGGTTTTTTCTATGGACGGTTGTCCCGTCGCACTTCCCTGCGAATTAGCCTTTTGGGCGCTGTGGCACTGCCGTCACGCGCGCCCACCGGATTCCTGCATTTCCCGTTGATTGTTCTTACAGGTCCCGCGCGATGCGCCGGGATCAAAGCGGCGACGCCTGTGCGTTTGCCTGACGCGGAAATAAGAGAATTGCCATGAGTGTTGCCACGACATCTTTCGCCTCCAAGCAAGAAGCCCTGACCTTTCTGGAACAGAACCCGGATATCGAGATGTTCGAGTTGTTCATCCTCGACAATAACGGTGTACCGCGGGGCAAGTTGCTGCACCGCGATGAGTTGCTGGCGGTGTACGAAAGCGGGCGGCCATTGCCGAGCACCATTCTTGGCCTGACCATCAACGGCGATGACGTGGAAAACTCCGGTCTGGTCTGGGACGTTGGCGATATCGACTGCCGGGCGTACCCGATCAGCGGCAGTTTGACGCGCATGCCGTGGCGGCTGATTCCTACGGCGGCGGTGCAGGTCAGCATGCACCCGAAGGAGGGCATGCCCGCGACGATTGCCGATCCACGGCATCTGCTGGCGAAAGTTATCGAAGGCTTGCAGGCCGACGGTTATTACCCGGTGATGGCGGCGGAGCTGGAGTTCTACCTGCTGGATCAGCAGCGCGACAGCAACGGTCGACCGCAACCGGCGCGGGATGTCGATGGCGGACGGCCGCGAGGGACTCAAGTCTACGGATTGCGTGAACTGGAACAGATCGAGCCGTTTCTGGCCGATCTCTACAGCGCCTGCAAACTGCAGGGCATTCCGGCACGCACGGCGATTTCCGAATACGCGCCGGGGCAAGTGGAAATCACCCTCGAACACCGCACCGACGCCTTGCAGGCGATGGACGAAGCGGTGCGCTACAAACGACTGGTCAAAGGCGTGGCGCACAAGCACGGGATGACGGCGTGCTTCATGGCCAAACCGTTCGATGACCTGGCGGGCACTGGCATGCACATGCACGTCAGCCTGGCGGACAAGGAGGGCAACAACCTGTTCGCCAGCGAAGCTGCGGACGGTACTCCGCTGCTCAAACAGGCGGTCGGCGGGATGCTCAGCACGTTGCTCGATTCGTTGCTGCTGTTCTGTCCGAACGCCAACTCTTACCGTCGCTTTCAAACCAACAGCTATGCGCCGCTGGCACCTACGTGGGGCGTGGACAATCGCACCGTGAGTTTGCGCGTGCCCGGCGGGCCGGCGTTTTCCCGGCATATCGAACACCGCATCTGTGGCGCCGACGCCAACCCGTATCTGGCGGCCGCGGCGATTCTGGCCGGGATCCATCGCGGTATTCGCGAGCAACTCGATCCTGGCGCGCCGGTGGAGGGCAATGGGTACGCCCAGGCCACGGAACTGTTGCCGACTGACTGGCTGACCACGTTACGAGCGCTGGAGGGTTCGAGCTGGGCACGGGAAGCCTTCGGCGGTGAATTTCTCGGTGTGTACCTGGCAGTAAAACGTGCCGAGTATCGACAGTTCATGGGCGAGGTCGGCGAGCAGGACTGGCGTTGGTATTTGCATCAAGCCTGAACAGAACCTGAATCGTTCTCAAATAAGTTAGAGATTTTGGCCCAACGCCATGAGCCAACCAATCGTTGGCTTCTTTTTCACAAAATATTGATGGTTGGCTGACTAAAATTAGTGCTGTCACGGTAAATGAAATTTTCACATTTGCCGAAGGCGCTTCTTTTCAGGAACAACCGATCATAATGTTGAAGATTAAAGCCGTGCGGCCCGAGTGGGTAACACTGATTGCCAGTGCCTTCCTATTAACGGGCTGCAACCTTGTTCTCTGGCAACACCTGTTTGAGATCACGTCATCTGACGGCCAAGGCATCGTCATGCGCGTGGCGTTCGGCTTGATGATTCTGGCTGCCTTCAACATTGTGCTGACCCTACTGGCGTTCCGGCCTGTGCTCAAACCGGTCTTGACCCTGATCTTTATGATCAGCGCCGGGGTGGCGTATTTCATGGCCCAATACGGTGTTTTGATTGACACCGGGATGTTGCGTAACTTTGCGCAAACCAATGCGACGGAAGTGCGTGACTTACTCTCGATCAAGTTGCTTGTTTATATTGTTTTGCTCGGTGTTTTGCCGTCTTTTTTGTTATGGAAGACGCCGGTTAGTTACCGTCGCTGGCACCGTGAGCTACTCAGTAAAGTTCTCGTGAGTGTCGCATCGGTTGCTGTGATCGGGGGGGTCGCACTGGTTAACTATCAAGGCTTGTCCTCATTGTTTCGCAATCACCATGAGTTGCGCCTGATGGTGGTGCCGAGCAACTACATCGGTGCCTCGGCCGGCTATCTGCGTGAGCAGGTCGTCTCTGCGCGGCAACCCTTCGTCAAACTGGGCGAAGATGCCCAGCGAAATCCCGCCTTGCAAACCCACGGCCGCAAATCCCTGACCGTACTGGTGGTGGGCGAAAGTGCCCGGGCCGAGAACTTCGGCATCCTGGGGTATGACCGTGACACTACGCCCAAACTGAGTAAAGAAGCCGGCCTGATCGCTTTTACCGATGTGCATTCCTGCGGGACGGAAACAGCGGTGTCGGTGCCGTGCATGTTCTCCGACATGGGCCGCAAGAATTACAACGCCAGCAAGGCAAAAAACCAGGAAGGCCTGCTGGACGTGCTCAAGCGCGCGGGTCTCGATGTGATCTGGCGCGATAACCAATCGGGCTGCAAAGGCACGTGCGATCGGGTCACCCTCGACGACGTCAGTAACCTGAAAGACCCGGTACTGTGCGCCAATAGCGAATGCCGCGATGAAATCCTGCTGCAGGGTTTGCAGCACTTCATCGATACCCTGGATAAAGACACGGTACTGGTGTTGCACCAGATGGGCAGTCACGGTCCGGAATACTTCAAGCGCTACCCGAAAGAGTACGAGCGCTTCACCCCGGTTTGTGAAAGTAACGCCCTGAACAATTGCAGCCGCGAAAGTATCGTCAATGGCTACGACAACACCCTGGTGTATACCGACCACGTGCTGTCCACCCTGATCGATTTGTTGCGTAGCAATCAGGGTAAAGTCGACACCGCGATGCTCTATCTGTCGGACCACGGCGAATCCCTGGGTGAGTACAACTTGTTCCTGCATGGCACGCCTTACATGCTCGCGCCGGAACAACAAAAACATGTCGCGATGCTGGCCTGGTTTTCCGACAGCTATCAAAAGTCGTACTCGGTGGACGCTAATTGCCTGCAACAGAGCCGCGAAAAACCCTTGAGCCAGGACAACCTGTTCCATTCGATGCTCGGTTTGCTGGAGGTCAAGAGCAAGGTCTACAACCAGGACCTGGATATGTTTGCCGGGTGTCGCGGTGCGGTGACCGACGGTGTGTTGGCCAAAGAGTGAGTGCTTCAACCTTTTTTCCACGCACCGGTCGCTAACCTGCGGCCGGTTAGCGTTTTTCCCCCGAGAACCATTGCACATGTCTGCTCAATCCCCATCCGCCATCGAGCTTGAGATCGCCCGGCGCTACGATCAGGAGCACGCCCGCGTCTGTCTTCAGCCGCGCCCCCGTGGCCTGGCCGGGCGGTTGACGTTCTGGCGTGACGAGCAACTGGTGCGCAACGCGCTCAAGGCTGCCGGCGAACCGGGGTTGGTGCTTGATTTGGCCTGCGGTGTCGGGCGCTACTGGCCGGTACTGGCTGAGCATGCAAACCGGGTGATTCTCGCGGCCGACCCGTCGCAGGACATACTCGATCATGCCCGCACCCACCATCCGCAGAACTTGCTGGAGCGGGTCAAGACCTTTCAGAGTTCAGCGTTCACCATTGGCTTGTCGGCGAATGCGGTTGACTGCATTTTTTGCATGCAACTGTTTCAACACATCGCCTGCCCTGAGCATCGTTTGGCCATGCTTAAGGAATTCCATCGGGTCAGTCGCGATACGGTGATTGTGGCGGTACGGGTCGATGCTCATTTCAAAGGCCGGCGCATAGATGTACAGGGCGTTCCGGTCCGACCGTTGGTCAGCAAGGCCGAGGTGGAAGCCGAGTTCAAGCGCGCAGGTTTGCGCTTGCTCAGTCATCAGGACTTCCTGCCCGGCTGTGCGCGGATGCGCGTCTACGTACTGCGTAAGGCCGGCTAGTCTCCGCTTATCAGACATTTCTTGCTGTTCGGCAGGCATTTTCGCTAAAGCTCTTGTTCAGTGGATGCGAGGAAATCGCCGGGGGCGATATATACTGCGCGCCATTCTTCAAGGGAGAGCCGTGTGGCCATCGATATTCACTGGATTCGCGACAACGATAGCCTCGGTCAGTTTTGCGCCGAATGGCAGCAGCTGCCATTCGTTGCCCTCGACACCGAATTCATGCGGGTCGACACCTTTTATCCGATTGCAGGCCTGCTGCAGATCGGCGATGGCGTACGCGCTTACCTGATTGACCCGCTGAGCATCGACAACTGGCAGCCTCTGGCCGCATTGCTGGAAAACCCGGCCGTGGTCAAAGTCGTCCATGCGTGCAGCGAAGACCTCGAAGTCCTGCTGCGCCTGACCGGCAGCCTGCCAGTGCCGCTGTTCGACACTCAGTTGGCCGCCGCTTACCTGAATCTCGGTTTTTCCATGGGCTATTCGCGGCTGGTGCAGGAAGTGCTCGGCATCGACCTGCCCAAGGGCGAGACCCGTTCCGACTGGCTGCAACGTCCACTTTCCGACACCCAAATCAGCTACGCCGCCGAAGATGCCTTGCACTTGGCGGAAGTTTTTGTACAGCTGCGTCCGAAACTGTCTGACGACAAGTACGCCTGGGTCCTGGAAGACGGCGCCGAGCTGGTGGCCAACCTGCGCCGTGAAGTTGATCCGTATGAGGTCTATCGCGAAGCCAAGCTGGCCTGGAAGCTTTCCCGCGCCCAGCTCGCTGTATTGCGTGAACTGTGCGCCTGGCGCGAGCGCGAAGCCCGCGCCCGTGATCTGCCGCGCAACCGCATCGTGCGGGAGCATTCCCTGTGGCCGCTGGCGCGGACTCAGCCGGACAACCTTGGCGCGTTGGCGAAAATCGAAGACATGCACCCGCGCACCGTGCGTCAGGACGGCGAGTTTCTGCTTGATCTGATCAAACGCTCTGGCAGTGTGTCGCCAGATCAATGGCCGCCAGCAGTGCCGGAGCCTTTGCCGGTGGACGCCGCCGCACTGGTCAAACAGCTGCGTGCGATCGGCCAGGCCGAAGCCGAGCGCCTGAACATTGCGCCGGAGCTGATGCTGCGCAAGAAAACCCTGGAAGCGCTGCTCAAGAGCGGCTATCCCAACGGCCCCTACCAATTGCCTGATTCGCTGCGTGGCTGGCGCCGCGAATTGATGGGCCAGGCGCTGCTCGACAGCCTGGCCACCGCCGGAGAACAGCCTTGAAGCGTATTTGTTCCATTTATCGAAGCTTGAAGAAAAACGAGATGTACCTCTATGTGCTCAAAAGCGATGCACTGGAGCGCGTTCCGGAAAGTCTGATGGCCGCCTTCGGCAAACCGCATCACGCCTTCGACCTGGTGCTGACCCCGGAGCGCAAACTGTCGCGCGAGGACATCACCGTGGTGTTGGAAAACCTTGAGAAGCAGGGTTACCACTTGCAAATGCCGCCGGCCGAAGACGAATACATCGAACACTTGCCGGAAGAATTGCTGCGCCGCAACGACCCGATGTGACCGGCAGACAGGTTCTGTTCAGAGCCTTTATGAAACACTGGAATGATTTTGGCGATGGCCAGGCCGATGGAGCGTTACTCCATCGGCGGCCGACTGCTCTGTTTTTGAAAGGTTTGAACCATGCGCGTGCTGATTGCTGAACACGACCACCCGGTGTACGCCCAGCTGTTGCGTCAAGCAGCGCCCGACCTGGAAGTGCTGACCAGCGGCGACTCCGCCGAACTGGCCAGCCAGGCCGCTGATTGTCCGATCTGGCTCGGTCAGCCGGACTTGCTGGCGACCTTGCTGCGTCAGGGCCACGAGCCACAATGGCTGCAATCGACCTGGGCGGGCATTACGCCGCTGCTGGCCGACGGCTTGCCACGTCACTATCGCCTGACTCGGGCGGTGGGGATTTTCGGTCAGGTTATGGCCGAATACGTGCTGACCTACATGCTCGGCCACGAGCGCGAAGTACTGCCGCGGCTGGTCAGCCAGGTCGAGCGCAAGTGGGACAGTCGCCAGGGCCAAAGCCTGGCCGGCCGCAAAGTGTTGATCGTTGGCACCGGTGATATCGGCCAGACCGTGGCGCAGTTTCTTCTGCCGTTTGGCGTCGAGTTGTACGGCATCGCCAGCGAAGCCCGCGAGCAGGCGCCGTTTGTCGAAGTCGGGGCATTGGCTGATCTGCCGCGTCTGGTGGGTGAAGTGGATTACGTGATCAATCTGCTGCCCAATACACCCAACACCCACGACCTGTACGACGCGGCGCTGTTCAAGCAATTCAAACCGACCGGGTTGTTCATCAACGTCGGGCGTGGCGTGGCAGTGGTCGATGCGGACCTGGTGGAGGCCTTGAAAGAAGGGCATCTGGCCGGAGCCGTGATTGACGTCTGCCGCCAGGAGCCGCTACCGCAACGTCATCCGTTCTGGACCGCCTGGGGCCTGCTGCTGACCGGCCACAGCTCGGCACCGACCTCGCCATCGATGATGGTGAACCTGTTTGTCGAGAACCTGCGGGCGTATCAGGCGGGTGAGGCATTGCGTGGGGAAGTGGATTTCAATCGTGGGTATTGAATTACACCGATGATCGTTCCCACGCTCTGCGTGGGAATGCATCCGGTGACGCTCTGCGTCACATCTCAAAGCGGAACGCGGAGCGTCCCTGGCGGCATTCCCACGCAGAGCGTGGGAACGATCGGGTTCAGCGCGCTTAGAGGGTGAAGTCGCCTTCTGCGGCCAACTCGCTCAGCGGACGACGTGGGCTTGGCTCTTCACGCGCTTGCAGGTACTCCGCCAGCGTCGCCTTGTCGCCCAGTTTGCCCACCGCCACCGCTGCGTGCAGCGCATAACCCTCTGGAATGTTCAGCTCCTTGCGCGTCAGGTCCTGGTCGAAACCGGCCATGCCGTGGGTGTGCCAGCCGCTGATGCTCGCTTGCAGCGCCAGATGGCCCCAAGCGGAACCGGTGTCGAAGGTGTGCCACAAGGCCGGGGTTTCTTCGGTGGCGCCAGGTACCGCGAAGGTGGTTTTCGAGATCACGATTACCAGTGCCGAGGCATGCTGCGCCCAGCCGCGGTTGAACTCATTCAGCAGGCCCAGGAAACGCTCCCAGTTCGGCGTGTCGCGACGCGCATACAGAAACCGCCAAGGCTGCGAGTTGTACGCCGATGGCGCCCAGCGCGCGGCTTCGAAGAAGCTCAGCAGCGTTTCTTCCGGGATGCTTTCGCCGGTAAAGGCGCGGGGCGACCAGCGGTCGGTGAACTGAGGGTGGATGGCATAGTCGGCAACGCGTGGATTAGCGCTCATCAAGTGATTCCTTGCTACGTTTGAAAGAATGGGGCGACGCAAAACCCTACTGGGCGGCGCAATAACTGACAAGCTCGTTTTACCGGCAGTCGCCAACGCTTGGCCCACAAGGGCCTTGGCACTAGACTGGCGGCCTTTTCACCACCTGATGTTGATGCTTGAGCCATGGCCGCCAAAGTCGAACCGTTCTGGATACGCAAAACCCTCGATCAACTCGATCAAGAGGAATGGGAATCGCTGTGCGACGGCTGTGGCCTGTGCTGCCTGCAAAAGCTCGAAGATGAAGACGACAACAGCGTCTACTACACGCGTATCGCCTGCAAACTGCTGGACCTGAAAACCTGTCAGTGCACCGATTACCCGAACCGCCGCGATTTCGTCCCCGATTGCATCCAGCTCACGCCCGGCAAGGCCGATGAGTTCAAGTGGCTGCCGCCGACCTGCGGCTATCGACTGGTCAGCGAAGGTAAGGACCTGCCGCTTTGGCACCATCTGGTGTGCGGTGATCGCGATGCGGTGCATCACGAGCGAATTTCCCAGTCCGGGCGCATGCTCGCCGAAGGCAGCGTGGCCGAAGACGATTGGGAAGACCATCTGATTTTTCGGGCGGGTTAATTCCCACTCACAAAATGGGTAGTGATTACTAGAATTTAGGGCTGCTACGCAGCCCAGCGCGAGCAAGCTCGCTCGCCACAAGGAGTGTGTATGGCTGTGGGATGGCGGCTTGCGTTGGCCTTTGGGCTTTTGGCCCTGAGTTCACCCGTGTGGGCGGTGAAGAAGGTTGATCTGGATTACCACGTGCGCCTGTTGCCGCAAAGCGATCAGGCTGAAGTGCGACTGACTCTGGCCCAGGGTTCGGCAGTACGCAGCCTGGATTTTGACCTGGGCGACGGTAGCCAATACAGCGATTTCAAGGCCGACGGCCAATGGCAGTTCACGCCGGGCAAGCAGACCCGTGGTGTCTGGCGTCCGGCCGCCGACAAGGCCAGCCTGACCTACCGCGTACGCATCAGCCAAGGGCGCAAGAGCGGCAGCTTCGATACGCGCATGACGCCAACGTGGGCGCTGATGCGCGGCGATGATCTGGTGCCGGCGGCCAAACTCGATCAGCAGGACGGCATCGAGTTGGTTTCACGCCTTGAATTCGAATTGCCCACCGGCTGGAAAAGCGTTGAAACTGCCTGGCCGCGAATCGGCAAGAACAAATTCCGGGTCGATAACGTTTCTCGCTTGTTCGACCGGCCCACGGGCTGGATGCTCGCTGGCCGCCTCGGTAGCCGTCGCACGCGGCTTGGGGAAACCGAAGTCACCGTCGCCTCGCCTCAGGGCCAGGGCATGCACCGCATGGATGTGCTGACGCTGCTGACCTTTGTCTGGCCGCAAGTGCAGGCGGTGTATCCCCGTCATCCCGTCAAACTGTTGATCGTCGGTGCCAATGACCCGATGTGGCGTGGCAGTCTGGGCGCTCACGAATCGATCTATCTGAACACGCGTCTGCCGCTGGTCAGCGAAAGCGGCACCAGTGCACTGGTACGGGAATTGGCGCAGGTGTTCGGACGGATCAACGACCAGCAGCGCAGTGACTGGATCAGCGAAGGATTTGCCGAGTATTACGCCATCGAACTGGTGCGCCGTGCCGGCGGCATGAGCGATGAGCGGTATGAGAGTTTGCAGAAGAAGTTGGCCAAGGACAGCCAGAAGGTCACGACCTTGCGTGGTGATCAGGCCAGCCCGGCGCAGGTGTCGAAAGCGGTCGTGTTATTGCAGGAACTGGATCGCGAGATTCGCCTGAAGACCCGCAACAAGCGTTCGCTGGATGATGTGTTGCGCGGGGCGATGCATTTGCAGAGTGTGGATACCAAGGAGTTTGTTCAACTGGCCGAAAGCGTGATTGGCGAGTCCTCCAAAGTCCTCGATACCGAGTTACTTCAGTAACACCGCCATCGTCGGAGCGCCGCCCGGAGCAGGCTCGCTCCCACAGGTGAACGCATTCCAATGTGGGAGCGAGCCTGCTCGCGAAGGGGCCCTACGCCTCAATGAAAATCTCGGGTTAAACCCCGGTTTTAGGCGACTTCAACGAATCATTACCGGTCACGGTAGCGGTATTGGTCGCCGCTTCGGCATTCGCCTTCAACCGGTTCAGCTCTTCACCCGCCCGCTGAATCTTCGCCCGCACGTTGTTCATGTCCTGACGGCTTTTCTCCAGCAGGCTTTTCGCCGAACTGTGCCCGGTAATACCACGCGCCAGGGCCACACCGCCGATCGCCACTTGAATCAACCCGAACACACCACCGCGACGCAGGCCCTTGCCGAGCATCACCACGCCGCCGGCCAGTGAACCGATACGTTCCCAACCCTGCACGTTCTGCTCCGTGTGAGTCTGGAACGGGGTGGATTCGATGCGTTCTACGCGTTTGAGTTCGCTCATGATCTGTCTCCTGGCTGGAATGACTGCTTCAAGAATAGATAATTAAGCTGACTGCCGAGGCGGGCGGCTTGTTCCATCGGATATGTGCTGAATCAGCGAAACTTTGCCCCGGAACGAGTGTTGAGCCCCTTGGACATGCGGTCATAGAGCACGACGTTGACGGTGGCCGCCAGGTTCATGCAACCGGTGGTGGGGATGTAGACCACGTCTTCGCACCAGTCGCGAATCTCTTTATCCAGCGAGCCGTCTTCCGGGCCGAAGATGTACAGCGCGCGGTCCGGATGGGTGTATTCCGGCAGCGAACGGGCACCTTCTACCAGTTCCACAGCGACTGGAACACAGCCCAGCGGCAGGATTTTTTTCAGGTCGTCAATGCCGATCAGCGGAATGTCGTAGTGGACGCGCTTGGTGTCGGTGACGAAGTCGGCGGCGCGTTCATAACGCTTGCCGGTATAGAACACGGACGCCACGCCATAACAGCCAGCGGCGCGCATCACCGAACCGACGTTCTCCGGTGATTTGGGGTTATACAAACCAATGCAGCTGTACCGTTTGTCTGCCACGAGCGGGGTGCCTTCGGGGAAAAAACGGCGATTATACGGGGATTGGGGGAGGGCGGGCAGTGATCGTTCCCATGCTCTGCGTGGGAATGCCTCAACGGACGCTCCGCGTTCGGCTGTGAAAGGGACGCGGAGCGTCCCGGGCTGCATTCCCACGCAGAGCGTGGGAACGATCAGTAGCACTGAAGATCTTCAGTCTTCTTTCTTCATCAAGCCGGCCAACGCGGCAAACGGGTTGTGCGTCGCCTTGGCGATTTTCGGCGAGCTCAGCGAGCCTTCACCGAAATACTGTTGATCGGTGTACCGCGAGTGTTCGTTGTCGTGGCAATACAGGCACAACAATTCCCAGTTCGAGCCATCCTGAGGGTTGTTGTCGTGGTTATGGTCGCGGTGGTGCACGGTCAGTTCGCTCAGGCGCTTGCCGGAAAACTCACGGGCGCAGCGACCGCACACGTGCGGGTACATTTTCAGGGCCTTGTCGCGGTAACCCATTTCCTTGTCGCGCTGGTTGTCGGCAAGGATGCGGTCCAGTTTCGACGTGTTAGTAGGTGTTGACGAACTCATGGGTTCACCTTTGTAAAAGACTAATGACGGTATTAATCGCAGTTTAGCTCAGCCCTTGAGCTTCTCGGCAATCCAGATGGTGTGACGGGTGCCTTTGTTGCCGTGGGCGAAGACCTGGACTTCCTCGGCCTTGAAGCCGGCCTTCTTCAGTTTGTCGGAAAACTGTCGGTCAGCGCTCGCGGACCAGACGGCCAGCACGCCTTTAGGCCGCAGGGCCTTGGCGCAGGCGCTCAGGCCGCCAGCGGAGTAGAGCCAGCTGTTGGCCTTCTGGGTCAGGCCTTCGGGGCCGTTGTCGACGTCGAGCATGATTGCATCGAAACCTTGTGGCTCGGCTTGCAGGACGTTGGCCACGTCTTCCATGCGAATGACCGTGCGCGGGTCCAGCAGCGGGTTCCCGGCTTTCTCACCCAGCGCGCCACGGTTCCACTCCACCACCCCCGGCACCAGTTCCGCGACCACCACTTCAGCGGTCTTGCCCAAATGCTTGAGGGCCGAGGCGAGGGTGAAGCCCATGCCCAGGCCGCCGATCAGCACGCGCGAATTCGGCCGGCCGGCCACTTTACGGCACGGGATCTCCGCCAGAGCGTCTTCCGAGCCGTGCATGCGGGTGTTCATCAGTTGCCCGCCGTCGCCGCCCTGGATCTTGATGACGAAATCCTCACCGTATTCGAACAGGCACAAGGCACCGCCATTTTCAGGAATTGGAGCGGTGTCGAGCAGAACGAAACGTTTCATGGGACTCACTTGAGGAGAAATTGGCATAAGAGGGAGAAGGCAAACACGCGCCGTTGGGAGTAGCCTGCAAAAACACAAAAAGGCCAACGGAGCCATTGATGAAGCGCATCATTCTAACGGTCATTGCCTTGGCCGCGCTCTCGATAACTGCAGTGCAGGCCCAGCAGTTGCAAACCACCCCCACTAGCCCTGCGCCGCTGCCCGGTTCGCCCGGCACCGCGACCCCGACACCGTACCCGCAAATCACCCCGACCAGCGTGCCCAAGGTCGGGCCCGGCAGTGGCGGCCCGCCGTTGGTGCCGATTGAAATGCCTAGCCCGCCGACCAAGGACCAGCCACTGCCGGTGCCGGAGCAAACCCCGTCGAAAGCCAAACCGCCCGGCGGTTAAACCTGCTGCGAGAGCAGTTGCCCATCGGCCATGCGCAGGCGTTTGGAGAGGGAAACGGCGAGGGCGCGGATGATTTTGGCGGCGATTTTCGGCGCGTCGTTGAGCATCTTTTCCAGCGAATCCTTGCCCAGATTGAGCAACTGGCAATTGCTCGCGGCCACGCAACTGGCCGAGCGGCGTTCGCCGTCGAGTACGGCCATTTCGCCGAACGCCCGACCGCTGCGCAACGTTGCCATGGTCACCAGGTGACCGTCGCTGTTGGTTTTCTGCACCGCCACCTGGCCGGTATGGATGATGCACATGAAGCTGCCGGCATCGCCCTCATGGAAAATCTCTTCGCCCTGAGCAATGGTGCTGATGCTGAAGTAGCCCGAGGCCGCGGCGAAGTCCGCCGGCAGCAGTTGATCGAACAGGCCACAGTCCATCAGCCAGTCGCGAATTTCGTTGTTCAGTAAGGTCGGTTCTGACATGTCGTCACGGTCTTTTTCTTGTGTCTGGTTCCGGTTTTCTGGACGTCCCCAATCCCTGTGGGAGCGAGCCTGCTCGCGAAGAGGCCAGTACATTCAACATCAATGTCGACTGATCGACCGCTTTCGCGAGCAGGCTCTCCCACAGTGGAGTTGTGTCGCCTCGGGCCCGGTGTTCGGTGTTAAGACCGACACGCCGGGCCAAGTTCCTCAGGCGATGCCCAAAACCTTGAAAACAAATGCGTATTCGAGTGCTACGTCACGCAATCCCTGATAACGACCGCTCATCCCGCCGTGCCCGGCACCCAATTCGGTCTTGAGCAGCAGGGGGTTTGCGTCGGTTTTGGTCGCGCGTAATTTCGCCACCCACTTGGCCGCTTCCCAGTACTGCACGCGACTGTCGTTGTAGCCGGCGATCACCAGCGTCGCCGGATAAGCTTGTGCGGTGACGTTTTCGTACGGGGCGTAGGCCTTGATCCGATCATAGACGTCCGGTTCTTCAGGATTGCCCCACTCGTCGTATTCGGTGACGGTCAACGGCAGGTCCGGGTCGAGCATGGTGTTCAGCACGTCGACGAACGGCACTTCGGCAATCGCAGCAGCAAACAACTCCGGCCGCTGATTGAGCACCGCGCCGATCAGCAGGCCACCGGCGCTGCCGCCGCTGATCGCCAGTTGCTGTGAAGTCGTGAAGCCATTGGCGATCAGGTGTTCGGCGCAGGCGATGAAGTCGCTGAAGGTGTTGTGTTTATGTTCCTGCTTGCCGGCGCGATACCAGGCTTCGCCCAGTTCACCGCCGCCACGCACGTGAGCGATGGCGAACGCCACGCCACGGTCCAGCAGACTCAAGCGGGCGTGGGAGAACCACGGGTCGAGGCTTTCGCCGTAAGCGCCATAGCCGTACAGATAAAGCGGCGTCGGCTTGCCGAGTGCTTCGCGTTTGACGACGAGGCTGATCGGCACTTTCGTACCGTCAGGTGCCGTCGCCCACAGGCGCTGACTGACGTAGGCGTCGGCGTCGAACGGGCCAAGCACCGGGGTTTCCTTGAGGACTTTCTGCTCGCCGCTGCCCAGTATCAGTTGGCGGATTTGCGCCGGACGGTTCAGCGCTTCATAGCGCAGGCGGATCCTGTCGCTGACGAACTCCAGGCTGTTCTGCACATGAAGGCTGTAGGCCGCATCCGGTAATTGCACGCGGTAGCTCGGCAGGTCTTGCGGATGAACTTCGATGATCGGCAAGCCACCCTCACGCAAGCTCAGGGTCATGGCGCCGGTATTCAGGCTCATGCCTTCGATCATCACCGTGTCGCTGTGCGGGATCAGGTTCTGCCAGTCGGCCTCGGTCGGCGCCACGCCGGTGTCTACGGCGTGGTACAGGGCAAAGTTGATGCCGTCGCGATTGGTGCGAATGAACCAGGTCCATTGACCGTCGAGCGCGCTGTGGTCGACGTCGTACTCGTGGTCTTCAACCCTCGGTGCGATGCAAGTAAAGGCTTGTTGCGGCTGGAACGCGTCGAGCACCCAGACTTCGCTGGTGGTCTTGCTTCCAAGGGACAGCAGCAATTGCTGCTCGGAACTGGAGCGGTAGCAATGCATGAAGAATCGACCGTCCGGCTCATGGAACACTTCTTCGGCCGCCGTACCGTCCAGCCGATAGCGGAACAGTTTGTGCGGGCGATGGGTGTCGTCCAGTTCGCCAAAGAACAGCGTCAGGCTGTCATTGGCCCAGGTCATGCTGCCGTCGCAATCCTGGAATTCCAGTTCACTGACACGGCCGTTGGATAATTCCTTCACGAACAGCGTGAAAATCTCATCACCCGTGGCGTCAATGCTGTAGGCCAGACGCTGGTGGTCCGGGCTGATACTGAAGGCACCCAAGGAAAAGAAGCCGCCGTTGGCCAGTTCATTGGGGTCCAGCAGCAGTTGTTCCTGGCTTTCGTCGAGCTGCAGGCTGTCATCGGCAGGGCGCGGGCAGCGGTAGTGACGGGCATATTCATCACCGGCCGTGGTGCGCGTGTAATACAGGTACGGACCCCAAGGGGAGGGCAAGGACAGGTCGGTTTCGAGAATCCGGGCCTTGATCTCTTCGAACAGGGTTTCACGCAACCCGGCCTGATCGGCGGTTTGCGCCTCTTGGTAGCGGTTTTCCGCTTTCAGGTAGTCGAGCACCGCGTCGGTGTCGCGCTCCTGCAGCCAGGCATACGGGTCGTCGCCTTCGGCCTTGTGGGCGATGGGAGCGTCGGAAACGTTGACGGATAGGGGCATGAAGGACTCTCGAACAATGTACAGAATAAGGGCTTCGCAGACGGCATTGTAGGAGCCGAGCTTGCTCGCGATGTCGGCGGCACGGTCAATATTGATGTGCCTGACAGATCGCCATCGCGAGCAAGCTCGGCTCCTACACTGGCATTGGAGCAAGCCTGACGTGCGAAAAGTCGTTACTATAAGCGCCTCTTTGCCTGCCTTGCCATGGACACCATGACCGAGAACGACTATCTGATCGCTTGGGGCCTCTACGCCTTCGCCGCTTTGGGCTGCCTGTTGGTGTGGATGCGTATCACCCGCTGGATGTGGCGCTGGCTGCGTGAGCCGCTGCGGCTATTGGTTGCTGTGTTGCTGTTCAGCCCGACCATCATTGATCCGGTGAAGGAAAAGGTTGCCCCGGCCATCGCCATTACTGCCCTTGATCTATTGTTCAAGGTCGGCAACAACGCCTGGCGCGCAATTTCCGACCTGTTCATGTACGGCATGATCGCCTTCGGCATTTACCTGGTATTTGTGGCGATCCGTTTCCCTATCGAACGTGCGTCGAACGCTCGCAAGGAACAGGCTGCCGCTGCCAAGGCTGCGGCCAGGTCCGATGATTCTGAAGAGGATCATCCCTTCGGCGGTGCGGGCGATGATCGTTACGGTCGTCCACCGGTGCCGAGCAACCCTCAGCGAATGCGGGTCGAACCGCGACTGTAACCTGCCCCTGCCTTTGAGCGAGAATCCGAGCATGTGTGAGTTATTGGGCATGAGCGCCAATGTGCCGACCGATATCGTGTTCAGCTTCACCGGGCTGATGCAGCGCGGCGGCCGCACCGGTCCGCACCGTGACGGCTGGGGCATCGCTTTTTACGAGGGCCGTGGCCTGCGCCTGTTTCAGGACCCGGCGGCGAGCTGTGAGTCCGAGGTCGCGAACCTGGTGCAGCGCTATCCGATCAAGAGCGAAGTGGTGATCGGGCACATCCGCCAGGCCAACGTCGGCAAGGTCTGCCTGTCCAATACCCATCCGTTTGTGCGTGAGCTGTGGGGCCGTAACTGGTGTTTCGCCCACAACGGCCAGCTCTCGGACTTTCAACCGATCAAGCGTTTTTACCGCCCGGTCGGCGATACCGACAGCGAAGCGGCGTTCTGCGATCTGCTCAACCGCGTGCGCGCAGCGTTCCCGGAACCGGTCGAGGTCGAAGAACTGCTGCCAGACCTGGTGGCCGCCTGCGCTGAATACCGCAGCAAAGGCGTGTTCAACTGCCTGCTTAGCGATGGCGACTGGTTGTTCTGCTATTGCTCCACCAAGCTGGCGCAAATCACCCGTCGCGCGCCCTTCGGCCCGGCGCGCTTGAAGGACGTCGATGTGATCGTCGATTTCCAGGCCGAAACCACGCCCAACGACGTGGTCACGGTGATCGCCACCGAACCCTTGACCGAAAACGAAACCTGGACCCGCTACGAACCGGGCCAATGGAGCCTCTGGCGACGCGGTGAATGCGTCAGCCAGGGCAAGACCGAATAAGGATTTCCCTTCATGTTGCTCAGTTATCTACGGCTGGTGTTGTTCGCGGCGGGCCTGTTGATCGGTGTCCAGGTGCCGGGATTCATCAACGACTATGCCAAGCGCATCGAAGCGCATCTGATTGAGGCGCAGACCGGCCTGAGCGGTTTTCAGGGCACGGCGAATCAGTTCTTCAAGGGTGACATGCAGGCATTGGTGGCCCATTACCGCGCCAGCGAAGACCCGATCTTTCGCAGCGATGCCGACAGCCTGAGCACCTTGTTGACCCGTCAACTGGCCCTCGATAAACAGTTCCAGGCCATGCAGGGGCCGTGGTACATCCGCTTCCTGCAAGTGGCATTGGCCGCCGATCCGGATATTCGCAAGGAAACCTGGAATGGCTACAGCTACCAGATCCTGCTGACGCCGGAAGCGATGATCTGGGGCATGAGCGGGGCGATGCTGTTGTCGTTCGGCATTGAATGCCTGTTCCGTCTGATCGACTGGGTGGTGCTGGGCGGCAAACGCTTGCGCCAGAGCCGGCCGATCGAAGATCGGGATGTGCGCGGGTTGTAAGGGGGTTACGCGATCTCTGTGGCGAGGGGGTTTACCCCCGTTCGGCTGCGCAGCAGTCGTAAAACCGGCACACGCGGTTTACCTGATACATCGAGGCGTCTGGTTTTGGGGCCGCTTCGCGACCCAACGGGGGTGAACCCCCTCGCCACAGGGGGGCGGTGTTCAGCGGGCTAGGACGATGTAGTTCTCACCCACCTTCTTCGCATACCCGTCCAACACCTGCTGACACAACGCCACGATTTCTTCGACCCACTCCACGCCAACCCGCCACGACACCACCACCTGCAAATTCGGTGGCCGTTGATCGATGGCCAGCAAGGTCAACTCCCCCCGCGCCAGTTCCTCGGCGACCAGCACCGGTGGCAGCGCGCCAATACCGAAACCATCCCGCAGCAACCGGGTGATCGCCGATACCGAGTTCACGCAGTTCAACCGTGGCGTCAAGATGCCGTTGGCTTGCATCAGGGCGAGAATCTCCTGATGCGGATGGGAGTTTTTCGAATAGGTAATGATCCGTTCCCGCGCCAGGTCGGCAATGCCGGAATACTCGCGGTTGTAGATCGAATTCGTAGCCACAATCCAGCCCATCGGGTGACTGGCGAGCTCAAGGCTGCGCACGCTTTCCTGACGCAACAGGTCGGTTTGCAGGATCAGATCGAGAAAGCCTTTTTGCAGCTGATCGCAGAGGTTGAGCGCGGTATCGGCCACTAACTCGATTTCCACCAGCGGATAGTGATCCATCATTTGCGCCACCAACGGGCTCAACCAGGTATGGATGACCGTGTCCATCACGCCAATGCGAACCCGTCCGACCTTGCTCGAGCGGGTTTCGATCGACTGCTTGAGGGCTTGCATGGTGTCCATCATTTGCTCGGCGTACTCGAGCACTTTCAAGCCTTCGGGCGTCAGGCTCACGCCGCGTGAATCGCGCAGGAACAGCTTCACCCCGAGCTCGCCTTCAAGCACGGCAATGCGGCTGGAAATCGACGCCTGGGTGGTGAAGAGCTTGTCTGCCGTCAGGCGAAAACTCTTGAGTCGGGCGACCCAGACAAAGGTCTCGAGAAACTTCAGGTTCATAAGGACAAATTTTTCTTATGTCTAGAGCGGGTTTTTATTAGTTGGACGCAGCAGGGCAGGGAGCCCAAAAATCAGGTCATCCGGTTCCCACGATAGGCGTCGTCGGGGCTCAGAACAATACCAATAAAAATTAGCGCGGAGATTTGCCATGAGTGCGCCCGACACGCTCGACATCCCCAAAGCCACGGTTCGTCCAGGACCTTTCGACTGGTACCACAATATCAACAAGCAGGAGCGCCGCACCTTCTGGAGCTGCAAGATCGGCTATGGCCTGGACGGCATGGACACCCAGATGCTCAGCTTCGTGGTGCCGACCCTGATTGCGATGTGGGGCATCACCACCGGCGAGGCCGGGTTGATTCACACCAGCACCCTGATCGCCTCGGCCATCGGCGGTTGGGTGGCGGGGATTCTCTCCGACCGCATCGGTCGCGTACGCACCTTGCAACTCACCGTGCTGTGGTTCGCCTTCTTCACCTTCCTCTGCGGTTTCGCCCAAAACTACGAACAACTGCTGATCAGCCGCACGCTGATGGGCTTCGGTTTCGGCGGCGAATGGACCGCTGGCGCGGTGCTGATGGGTGAAGTGATTCGCGCCAAGGACCGCGGCAAGGCTGTTGGCATGGTGCAATCCGGCTGGGCATTGGGTTGGGGGCTGACGGCGATCTTGTATGCGCTGCTGTTCTCGGTACTGCCGCCGGAAGACGCCTGGCGCGCACTGTTCATCCTTGGCATCGTGCCGGCGATCTTTGTGATCTTCGTCCGTCGACTGGTCAAGGACCCGGAAATCTATCGCGAAGCCAAGGCCAAGCAAGAACCCGGCAACCCGGCAAAATTCTACGAGATCTTCGCTCCCGGCATCCTTTTCACCACAATTCGCGCGTCGGTGCTGACCACCGGTGCTCTGGGCGGCTACTACGCGATCACCTCCTGGTTGCCGACCTTTCTGAAGAACGAACGCGGGTTGAGCGTACTCGGTACGGGTGGTTATCTGGCGATGGTGATCATCGGTTCCTACGTTGGCTATGTCATCAGCGCGTATTTGACTGACATCCTCGGGCGTAAAAAGAACTTCATTCTGTTCGCGGTCGGCTCGTTCACCATTGTTCTGCTCTACACCCAATTGCCGGTCAGCAATGGCGTGATGCTCTGGCTAGGCTTTCCTCTGGGCTTCTTCGCTTCGGGGATTTTCAGTGGCATGGGCGCGTTTTTGACCGAGTTGTTTCCAACGCGGATTCGCGGTTCGGGTCAGGGCTTTTGCTACAACATCGGCCGGGCGCTGGCGGCATTGTTCCCGCTGTTGATCGGTTTGATGAGCCAGAAGGTGCCATTGAGTGTGGGAATCGGTGCTTTTGCGGCGGTGTCCTACGGGGTGGTGATTCTTGCGGCCCTGAGCCTGCCGGAAACCCGTGGCAAGCAACTCGAAGCCCAGTAACTTAATGCACAGCAACTGATAATCTGCGGGCAAATGCCTTACAGATAGTAAAGAATAAAACTTACAGGAGTGTTCACCGTGAGCCGCCTGCTATTGAACTGCGACATCGGCGAGAGTTTCGGCAACTGGACCATGGGTCTGGACGCCGAGGTCATGCCCTTCATCGATTGCGCCAACATCGCCTGCGGCTTCCACGCCGGCGACCCTAGCATCATGCGCAAGACTGTCAGCCTGGCCTTGAGCAATGGCGTGCAGATCGGCGCACATCCGGCGTATCAGGATCTGGTCGGCTTCGGCCGCCGTTCCATGGCCTACACCGCCCAGGAACTTCAGGACATTGTGCATTACCAGATCGGCGCCCTCGACGGCATTTGCCGGGCTCAGGGCGCGCGGGTGAGTTACGTCAAACCACACGGCGCGATGTACAACGACATGATGGCCAACCCGGCGCAATTGCGCGCGGTGCTTCAGGCCGTGGCGTCCTATGATCGTGAGTTGCCGCTGATGTTGATGGCCACTCGCGACAACAGCGCAGCCCAGCGATTGGGCGATGAATACGGCGTGACCCTGTGGTTCGAAGCCTTCGCCGATCGCGCTTACGACAGCGCGGGAATGCTGGTCTCGCGGCAACTGCCAGGCGCAGTGCATCACGATCCCGAGACAATCATCGAACAAGCCCTGACCATTGCCCGTGGCGGCAATCTCACGGCCAGCGATGGCAGTGCCTTGCACTTGCAAGCCAATACTCTTTGCGTACACGGCGACAATGCCAGTTCGGTAGCCGCCGTACGGCGTATTCGCGAAGCACTTGATCAGCAGAGCGCGCCATGAACCTGCGGGTAGAAGTGGTGGCGCTGGATTGTTTGATGGTCCGTCTGTTTGATCAGATCAGCGAGGCCAACATGCCGTGGATGCTCGCCGCCAGTGAAAGTCTGCGTGCTGCATTCGCCGGGCATCTGATCGATCTGGTGCCGTCCTATACGACGTTGATGGTGCATTACGACCTGACCGCGTTGAGTCCGGCCCAGGCTCGGGAGTTGATCGCCGAGGCCTTGATCGATCTGTCGCCCAACGCCTGCACCCGCGGCAAATGTCATGTGTTGCCGGTCTGGTATGACTTGAGCGTTGGCCCGGAGTTGAGCCTATTGTCCCAGCGCAGCGGATTGGCCGTGGATGAAGTGATCCGCCGCCACAGCGCGCGCGAATATCAGGTGTTCGCCTTGGGCTTCGCGCCGGGTTTCGCCTTCATGGGGCTGGTGGAAGAAGCGTTGGCCGCGCCGCGTTTGAACACTCCGCGTAAAAAGGTGGCCGCGGGCAGTGTCGGCATCGCCGAACGGCAAACCGCTGCTTATCCGGTGGTGTCCCCCGGTGGCTGGAATCTGATCGGCCGCACCCCGGCCAAATTGTTCGACCGTGAACGCGACGGCTACAGCCTGATGCAACCAGGCGACACGGTGCGCTTCGAAGCCGTCAGCCATGCCGAATTCATCAATCTGGGCGGTGATGACACGCCGTTGGAGGCGCAGGCATGAGCCGTCTATCAATAGAAGCGAGTACACCGCTGTGCCTGTTGCAAGACGCTGGCCGTTTCGGCGTGCGGCATCTGGGCGTGACCCAGGGCGGGGCGGCGGATTGGCGATCGATGTCTTGGGCCAATTGGTTGCTGGGCAATGGCCTGGGTGCACCGGTGATTGAAATCACCCTCGGCGGGTTTACCGTCGTGGCCCAAGAGGATTGCGTGCTGGCGTTGGCCGGGGCGGATCTGGGGGCGCAAGTGGATGGCGAGGCGTTGGCGCCGTGGCGCAGTTTCAGGCTGAACAAAGGTCAGCGATTGCAATTCACTCAGCCGCTACTTGGCGCCCGGGCATATTTGGCGGCCCCGGGCGGATTTGATGCGCCAAAGGTGTTGGGCAGTAGCGCAACAGTGGTCCGTGAGGAGCTCGGTGGGCTTGACGGTATGGGCCGGGCGTTGGCCAAAGATGCGCAGTTGAGCTACTCGGGCAGCTCGCTGTTACTGCTGCGGCAATTGGCGCCCGAACAGGTGCCGGATTTCAAACTCAACGCGCCGCTGGACCTGGTGCTCGGCGCCCAGATCGGTGAGTTCAGTGGACAGAGTTCGTTTGACGCGTTCAACAGCATCTGGACCCTCGACAGTCGTGCCGACCGGATGGGCATCCGCTTGCTGGGAACGGCGTTGCAGTATCAGGGTAAGCCGATGATTTCCGAAGGCATCCCGCTGGGCGCGGTTCAGGTGCCGCCGGACGGGCAGCCAATTGTGCTGCTCAATGATCGGCAGACCATTGGCGGCTATCCGCGATTGGGGGCGTTGACGCCATTGGCCCTGGCGCGACTGGCGCAGTGTTTGCCGGGGGCGAAGGTGCGGTTGAGGCCGGTGGTGCAGGATGTTGCGCATCGGGAGCAGATCGAGTATTTGCGGCGGTTTGTGAACCGCTAAAAGCATCGCGGGCAGGCTCGCTCCTACATTGGATTTTGGTCGTACACAAATAATGTGCACGCTGGAGATCAACTGTGGGAGCGAGCCTGCTCGCGATAGCGTCAGGACAGACAACAGCAATTACTTGGAGAGAAACCGCATCCCTTCTTCAAGCCCCCGCAACGTCAGCGGATACATCTGGTCGTTAATCAAGTCCCGCACGATGTTGGTCGAAGACGTATAGCCCCATGTATCTTTCGGATACGGGTTGATCCAGATGACCTTCTTGTACTTCTCCATGAACCGCTGCATCCACACATAACCCGCTTCTTCGTTCCAGTGCTCGACGCTGCCGCCGGCCTGGGTGATTTCGTACGGGGCCATGGCGGCATCACCGATGAAGATCACTTTGTAGTCGGCGCCGTATTTGTGCAGCAGGTCCTGGGTCGAAGTGCGCTCGGACGTGCGGCGCATGTTGTTCTTCCACACCGATTCATAAACGAAGTTGTGGAAGTAGAAATACTCCAAGTGCTTGAACTCGGTCTTGCAGGCCGAAAACAGCTCTTCGCAGATCTTCACGTGGGCGTCCATCGAGCCGCCGATGTCGAACAGCAGCAACAGCTTGACGGTGTTGCGCCGCTCCGGACGCATCTGAATATTCAGCAGCCCGGCATCGCGCGCGGTGTGGTCGATGGTGCCATCGATGTCCAGCTCTTCCGCCGCACCCTGGCGCGCGAATTTGCGCAGACGTCGCAGGGCGACCTTGATGTTGCGCGTACCCAGTTCCACCGAATCGTCGAGGTTCTTGTACTCGCGCTGATCCCAGACCTTGACCGCTTTGCCCTGGCGTTTGCCGGCATCGCCGACCCGAATGCCTTCCGGGTTGAAACCGCCGGAACCAAACGGGCTGGTGCCGCCAGTGCCGATCCACTTGTTACCGCCGGCATGGCGTTCTTTCTGTTCTTCGAGGCGTTTCTTGAACTCTTCGATCAGCTTGTCCAGGCCACCGAGGGACTGGATCGCCGCCCGCTCTTCGTCGGTCAGCGAACGCTCGAACTCCTTGCGCAACCAGTCTTCCGGGATCAAGGCCTGAAGGTGGTCGTCGAGTTTTTCCAGACCGTTGAAATAGGCGCCGAAGGCCCGGTCGAACTTATCGAAATGCTTTTCGTCCTTCACCAGAATCGCCCGGGACAAGTAATAAAACTCGTCCATGTCGGCGAAGGTCACGCGCTGTTTCAGGGCGTTGATCAGGTCGAGCAGCTCCCGTACCGAGACCGGTACCTTGGCTGCGCGCATTTCATTGAACAGGTTAAGCAGCATGGCTATCGCCCTCTATCTTGTTAAACAGAGGGATCAGCGAGTGCCGCGACGGCTCATGAACGCCAGACGCTCAAGCAATTGCACGTCTTGTTCGTTCTTCACCAACGCGCCGGCCAGTGGCGGAATAGCCTTGGTCGGATCGCGCTCGCGCAGCACGGCTTCGCCGATGTTGTCGGCCATCAGCAGCTTCAGCCAGTCCACCAGTTCGGAGGTCGATGGCTTTTTCTTCAGGCCCGGCACCTTGCGCACATCGAAGAACACGTCCAGCGCTTCGCTGACCAGGTCTTTCTTGATGTTTGGGTAGTGCACATCGACGATCCTCTGCATCGTGGTGCGATCCGGAAAGGCGATGTAGTGGAAGAAGCAGCGGCGCAGGAAGGCGTCCGGCAGTTCTTTCTCGTTGTTGGAGGTAATGATGATGATCGGGCGTTTCTTGGCCTTGATAGTCTCGTCGATCTCGTAAACGTAGAACTCCATCTTGTCGAGTTCTTGCAGCAGGTCGTTCGGGAATTCGATGTCGGCCTTGTCGATTTCGTCGATCAGCAGGATCACCCGCTCTTCGGATTCGAAGGCTTCCCAGAGCTTGCCCTTTTTCAGGTAGTTACGAACGTCGTGAACCTTTTCCGTGCCCAGCTGCGAGTCGCGCAGACGGCTGACCGCGTCGTACTCGTACAGGCCCTGATGCGCCTTGGTGGTGGACTTGATGTGCCAGGTGATCAATTTGGCGCCGAAGGACTCGGCCAGTTGCTCGGCGAGCATGGTCTTGCCCGTGCCCGGCTCGCCCTTGACCAGCAGCGGACGCTCCAGGGTGATGGCGGCGTTGACCGCCAGCTTCAGGTCATCGGTGGCGACGTAGGCCTGGGTGCCTTCGAACTTCATCTGCTAATCCTCGAACGGTAACGCCGACCTGAACGAGGCAGGGCGGGGCGCAATAATTGTAGTACCCGACTATAACGCGGTGCCTGGGCGACTGTGAACGCAGACGGCTTATTCAGTCTCTGAATGGAGCGTCACATCTTGACTCAGTTTCGGCCGCTAGCCAGTATTGAGCTATCGCCATTTTGGCGATAGCTTGCGGGGCATGTCTACTAAATACCGATTTCGCGATACATACCGCATTCAGTTACGCGAGAAGGATCACCCGCCGCCCCATGTTCACCTGACCGGTGGCGGGCTCGACGTGATGCTCAGCCTGGAAACCGTCGAAGTGATGGTGGGCAAGGCGCCGCCGCTGATTATCAAGGAAGCGCTGGCGTGGGTCAGGGCCCATCAGGTGCAATTGCTGGAGGATTGGAAACAATGTTACCCATGAAGCGACCACGGCTGTCGGCCGTGCAGGCGTTGCCGGATCACCGCCTTATGCTGACCTTTATCGACGGTCAGCAACTCACTCTCGATTTGAGTCGGGACCTGCGCGCCTACCCTGGATTGCAGCCATTGCTGGAGGTGGTCGCTTTCGAAAGAGCAACCCTGGGTGATGAAGGCTGGAGTGTCGAGTGGCCCGAGCTGGACATCCAGATCGGCGCAGACACCCTGTATCTGGATGCTCTCGCACAAAATGCAGTAGACGAAAACACCCGGATCTTCATCGACTGGCGCGCGCGCACCGGGCTGCCGCTCAATCAGGCGGCCGAAGCGTTGGGGGTCAGTGCCCGCAGCATCACGCGCTACAGCAGTGGTCGTGAAGCTGTTCCGCGATCGCTGGCACTGGCCTGCCTGGGCTGGGACTTCTTGCAGCAGCAATCGAACCCGGCGCGGGCGGCGGAAGAAACCGGTCGTTACACCGTCACACGCAAGTCTTAGCCGGCATCCGGTTTCGGCCGTTCGTACTGGGCATTGAACGCCTCGATGAAACCATTACGCAAAATCTGCAAAAAAGCCTCGAATGCGCTGATATCTTGTTGATGCACGCTGCCTCTGAGCTGGACGCGAGTGGCGAACTGGTTTTTCGGCTGGTTCTTCAACACATTCTCGGTACCCCCGACGAGTGCTTCCCAGATGGAGCGAAAAATCCCTTTGTCTTTGTTTTCCACGTCCTGTTGCCAATTGAACACATCGACGTCCTTCAGCAGCGGTTTGATGTAACCCGTCAATTGAGCTTTTTTAGCCTCGGCTTCAATGACCACATCACCGTGACCGGCATTGAAGTCGAACTTGCCATAGGCCGAAGCGAAGTCGTTCAAGCGTTTGAGTTCGATGTCTTTGGCCCGCAGGCGGAACTCGAAATCTTCAAAGTTGCTAAAAGGGTCGAAGGTGGCGGTGGTTTCCAGTGGTGCGTGCCCAAGTAGCAGCGCCTTGCCGTCGAAGCGAGCGTCGCGTTTGCCTTTGGTATCGACCACGTTGGTCAGGTTGTAAATGCTGGCATTGACCTGAGTGGCATTCATGTTCACGGGCGGTTTTGAATTGAAGTTTCGGAAGGTGACCCGCCCGTCGTTGATCCGTACTTCGTTCAGGGTAATCGGCAGCAATTTTTCCAATTGTGCCCGCCAGTCGGTACCTTCACCGGTCTGGGAGTTTTTCTTGTTGGCACCGCCGTCGACGAAGTTCACCTCGGGTTTGTCGAACTGCGCCTCAGCTACCACGGCGTGGTCGTACCAGAGTGAGTGCCAGCTGACGGAGAGGTCAATCAATGGCGCGTTGACGAAAGGCACGGGGACCTTGCCATTGACCTTGACGATTTTCAGTCCATTGATTTTGTAGGCGCCGCGCCACAGGGCCAGGTCCACGTCGGTAATCTGCCCACGGTAGTCACCCATGTTCGCCAATCTTTCGTTGAGGTAGTCGCGCACCACGTAGGGCAGGGCAATGTGCAGGGCAACCAGCAGCACGACGAGGCCGGCGAGGGTCCACAGGGGCCAACTGTATCGACGCTTCATGGCGGCAAATCTCTGGCGGTATAAAGCGATTGACTGCTGCGGTTACGGGACGTTCGACTGACTGGACGACCAAGGGCAACAGGCATACCTTGGAGAGCTTATTTAACGCTGTATAAGGACCCAGCCATGAGCCGTATCTACGCTGACAACGCCCATTCCATCGGCAATACACCGCTGGTGCAGATCAACCGTATCGCCCCGCGCGGCGTGACCATCCTGGCCAAGATCGAAGGGCGTAACCCCGGTTACTCGGTCAAGTGCCGGATCGGTGCAAACATGATCTGGGACGCCGAAAGCACCGGCAAACTCAAGCCTGGCATGACCATCGTCGAACCGACCTCAGGCAACACCGGTATCGGCCTGGCGTTCGTCGCTGCGGCTCGCGGTTACAAGTTGATGCTGACCATGCCGGCGTCCATGAGTATCGAGCGACGCAAAGTGCTCAAGGCTTTGGGGGCCGAACTGGTACTGACCGAACCGGCCAAGGGCATGAAAGGAGCGATCGAAAAGGCGGCTGACATTGTCGCCAGCGACCCGGCGGCCTACTTCATGCCGTCACAGTTTGAAAACCCGGCCAACCCGGCCATCCACGAAAAAACAACCGGTCCGGAAATCTGGAACGACACGGACGGTGCAGTCGACGTACTGGTGGCAGGTGTCGGAACGGGTGGAACCATTACCGGGGTTTCGCGGTATATCAAGAATACCCAGGGCAAACCGATTATTTCGGTGGCGGTGGAGCCAGCGGTGTCGCCAGTCATCACCCAGGCAATGGCCGGTGAAGAAATCAAGCCGAGCCCTCACAAGATCCAGGGTATTGGTGCCGGTTTTGTGCCGAAGAATCTTGATCTGTCGATGGTCGATCGGGTCGAGTTGGTCAGCGATGAAGAATCCAAGGCCATGGCCCTGCGCCTGATGCAGGAAGAAGGGATTTTGAGCGGCATTTCCTGCGGCGCCGCCATGGCGGTGGCCGTTCGCCTGGCGGAAACCCCGGAAATGCAGGGCAAGACCATCGTGGTGATCCTGCCGGACTCCGGTGAACGCTACCTGTCGAGCATGCTGTTCAGTGATCTGTTTACCGAGCAGGAGAATCAGCAATAGGCGTTGCGGTTTTTGATCCAGTGGGATGGGGTTGATTCAGGTCAGCCCCCGTTCAGGAACCTTATGTTAAGAAGTGCTTTATTGCGTAATCCTTAACACTGAATGTTGAAATGCACGGGTGTTTCCCGAGGCCGGTAATGTTTATCATGACGGGCTGCCACGTCGGGTAAATGGCGTTATGCAAAGTTGTCTACTATCAAGGAGTTGTTGATGACCGTTTCCCTTGCCGCAAAGGCGTCGCTGTTGTTGCTGTTCTTCGGCAGCACTCTCTATGTGCATTTGCGCGGCAAGGCGCGTTTGCCGGTCTTGCGTCAGTTCGTCAACCACTCGGCGTTGTTCGCACCCTATAACGCCTTGATGTACCTGTTCTCCAGCGTGCCGTCCAAACCCTATCTTGACCGCAGCAAGTTCCCGGAACTGGATGTACTCAAGGACAACTGGGAAGTCATCCGCGACGAAGCGATGCATTTGTTCGACGAGGGTTACATCCGCGCCGCCGAAAAGAACAACGACGCTGGTTTCGGTTCGTTCTTCAAGAAAGGCTGGAAGCGCTTTTACCTCAAGTGGTACGACAAACCACTGCCATCGGCCGAAGCCCTGTGCCCGAAAACCGTGGCATTGGTCAGTAGCATTCCCAACGTCAAAGGCGCCATGTTCGCGTTGCTGCCAGGCGGCAGCCACCTCAACCCGCACCGTGATCCGTTCGGCGGTTCCCTGCGTTATCACTTGGGGCTGTCGACGCCGAACTCCGACGATTGCCGGATCTTCGTCGACGGTCAGGTCTACGCCTGGCGTGATGGCGAAGACGTGATGTTCGACGAAACCTACGTGCATTGGGTCAAGAATGAAACCGACAAGACTCGGGTCATCCTCTTTTGCGACATCGAACGACCGCTGAGCAACCGCCTGATGACCCGCCTCAACCGCTGGGTCAGTGGTTTTTTGGGTCGCGCCACTGCACCGCAGAATCTTGATGATGAACGTGTTGGCGGGATTAACCATGTTTATGCATGGAGCAAGAACTCCAGCGACAAGTTCAGCGGTGTGATCAAACAGTGGAAGCGTCGCAATCCCAAGGCCTACCGTGTGCTGCGACCAGTGTTGGCGGTGGTGGTGTTTACGTTGTTGGGGTATTGGTTGTTTGGGTGATTCCGTGCAAGAAATGAAAAACCGCTCATCGGAGCGGTTTTTTTTCGCCGAAGTTATGGTCGCCCGGCGAGCACGTCAGGTTCGCCTTCGATACCCGTCGCAAGGACCTGTAAAATGCGCCGCTGACTGGCCGTCAGTTCTACTTTGACAGGTTTGTTTTCCTGGGCAGAGGAGCGTTTTCTTATGTGCGGGTTTCTGATGACTCCGTGCATATTTCCTCCGTTATCGGTCATTAATTGAACAGTTTTCACGATACTAGGCTCTCCACAGTTTTGACAAGTCGACGCTTCAGCGTCTTCGTAGAAATCGAGTCGTTTATAAATAGAAATTGCACCTTCCAGCGGTTCCTGTACTTCGATGAATCTACTACCGATAATCACGGCGTAATGTTCGATGGCCGAAACAGCGAGGGCCGCAATCCGGTTTTTTAAAGGATGTGCTTCTCGCGGTCGCCCTTCCAATCGCACGATGCGGATTCGTTGCCGACTGTTGTTCGGATTCGCGAAGCATAGTCCGCACAATTCCTCTTCGAACCAGATGGCAATATCCAGAGACAAAGGCTCCTTTGCTTTCCATCCTATGACCTCATTCCATAAAAAGTGTGGATCCTCCCAGCGCTCGCAAGCATCCAGCGCCTGCGCATTGATGGCGTCAAACCGCACCCGCGATAGATCAATGTCCGTTGGGCCTGCCAGTTCCAGTTCATGTTGCAACTGAGCAGCGCTGATAGCAGCAAGCGTTCTAGCCCTCGATCGATACAACTGATACCGAAGATGCGTCCGTTCCCTTGGCATGTGATCTCGTGCATTCCCTGTCCCTCATAGCGGGCGTTTGCATTTCTCTCCAAGGTAGATTGCGGTGCTGCAGCTGTCGTTACTGGCCCTTTGACCAAGTCATTGCAATCTATGTCGCGGGCTGGTTATAGTCGGCGCTCGCCTGCTTTCCCGAGCACGGCCCTCAAAAAAGATCAGCCCATGCCTGCTTCCCTCATCAACGCGGTAGTCGATTCAGCGGTCAACGCTGGCGTCGTGCCGTGCGGGAATCAGCAGCCTGCGCAGATCAGTCATTACCCCCCACCTGTCAGTAGCTCGCCGGTGTGCGCAGTCGTATCACCGCCAGGCGTTGGCTTTTCGGGCTGATCAGCTTTTTTCTGCTGTTCCCACGCCCGTCTGAAAAAGCGCTCGCTTGAAAAAAACTACTGAATTTCAGCTTCGGCTGAGTTGGCTTTTTGCCTGACTACAGGTGGTATTCATGTTTGTCCTTTCGAAAAACACCGCGCTCGCGGCGGCGTCCACGAGCCTGTTCGTTCTGCTGTGGAGCAGCGGGGCGATTTTCTCCAAATGGGGCTTGGCCCACGCGTCCCCCTTTGCCTTTCTGCTGTTTCGCTTTGCCATCGCGCTATTCGGTCTGGTGCTGCTGGTGCCGTTGCTCAAGTTGAAGCTGCCCAAGGGCGGCAAGCCGATGGTGTATGCGATGGCCACGGGTGTGGTGTTGCTGGGGGCTTATCAGATTTTCTATCTGCTGGCCCTGGACCTGAAAGTCACCCCGGGAGTGATGGCGACGATCATGGGCGTGCAGCCCATTCTCACGGTGGTGATCATGGAGCGTCAGCGATCAGCCAGCAGAATGTTTGGTCTGACGCTGGGGTTGGCCGGGTTGATCATGGTGGTTTACCAAGGCATCGGTCTGGCCGGTATTTCGCTGGCCGGGATGCTCTTCGGTTTGCTGGCACTGGCGAGCATGACGTTCGGTTCGATCATGCAGAAGCGCATCACCGACAATCCACTCGGCACGCTGCCCGTGCAGTACCTGGCGGGGCTGTTGCTCTGCGGAGTCTTCGTGCCGTTCCAACCCTTTCATTTCGAACACGGCACCGGTTTTATCGTACCGGTGTTGTGGATGGGATTGGTCGTGTCGGTGCTGGCGACCTTGCTGCTGTATCGCCTGATCGCCCGGGGCAACCTGGTCAATGTCACCAGTCTGTTTTACCTGGTGCCGGCGGTGACGGCGGTGATGGATTACCTGATTTTCGGCAACCGGCTGGCGGCGTTGAGCATGCTGGGCATGTTGCTGATCATCGTCGGTCTGGTGTTCGTATTCCGTAAAAACGCTTGAAACAAAACAAGGCCTGGGGCATGAGCTCCAGGCTTTGTTTTATGGTTCTTCACGGAATCCCGGGAAACACAGAAACAAGAACGCCAATCCGCTGGAGATTCGGCGGCTGGTGGATGGCGAGGTGAGTGATTTGGCTCTGTAGTCGTCTGAACCGACGCCATCGCGGGCAAGCCTTGCTCCTACAGGTTTGATGTCGTGCGCAATGTACGTGAACGACACGGCACCGTAGGAGCAAGGCTTGCCCGCGATGGCGTCATCAGCAACACCGTCAAACTACTTGGCAGCCACCCCAACAGCCTTCACCACCGATGTCTTCAACACCAACCACAACGCCGCCGCAATCAACACCCCGCCATAGATGTGCGCCATCGACAACGGTTCATCCAGCAACAACGCCCCCCACAACACCCCGAACGGCGGAATCAGAAAGGTCGTGGTCATCGACTTCACCGGCCCGACCGAGCTGAGCAGGCGGAAGTAAATAATGTACGCAAGCGCCGTACATACCAGCCCCAACCCCAGCAGCGACAACCAGACACTCCAGCCGCCCCAGCTCTCCGGTGGCTGGCTGATCACGCTGTAACCGAACAGCGGCAACAGAAACAACGTCGCGCCCAGCATGCTGCCCACCGCCGATAGACGACTGTCGAGACCTCCGGCCTGATCGAGCCAGCGGCGCGCGAGGAATCCGGCGAAACCGTAGCAGGTCGTGGCGAGCAGGCAGGCGAGGGCGCCCATCAGCAGTTCCATGTCGAACGCCACCGGACCGGCTCGGGTCAGGATGCCCACGCCAAGCAACCCGAGGAACACGCCGCCAAGCTTGGCGGCGGTGAGCCTTTCATGGAAGAACAGACCGCCGATCAGCACGCCCATCAATGGCGTTGTGGCGTTGAAAATCGCCGAATAACCGGCCGGTAACACTTGCGCAGCCACCGAATAGAGGGTCGCCGGAATCCCGGAGTTGATCACTCCGAGCAGCATCACGGTTTTGAGTTTGCCTTTGAAATCCCAGCTGATGCGCATCAGACCGAGAATCACCAGCAGGCCGGTAGCGGCAATCGATACGCGGAAAAAAGCAGTGGGGATTGTGCCAATTACCGGGGCGATGATGCGCATGAACAGAAAGCTCGCGCCCCAAATGGCGGCAAGCGATAACAAACGCAGAGTATCGACGGGGTTCACAGCACGTTCCTTCCTTGATGGGCGCGCAAGTGTCGCGCCAGTCAGGACGCAAGGCAATGGTTGCGTTGCGTAACAAAGGGCCACTAAGCTCAGGCCCCACGATAAGCATCAGCCGCCGAGGTTTTACCTATGCCGCAGCAATGGCCAGCCGCCGACATCGCCCGAATGATCCTCGATGGCTTTGACGATTACCGCGAGCATTTCCGCCAGATCACCGACGGCGCCCGGGCTCGCTTCGAGCAGGCCAAGTGGCAGGAGACGCAATCGGCGTCGGCCGCGCGGATCAATCTCTACGAAGAAAAAGTCAGCGAAACGGTGGAACGGCTGCGCATCGCTTTCGACGCCGACACGCTGGATGTCAGCTGCTGGCCGCTGGTCAAAAGCGCTTACATCACGCTGATCGACCTGCGCTTCGACGATGAACTGTCCGAAACCTGGTACAACTCGATCTTCTGCGGGCTGTTCAGCCACGACTTGATCAGCGACGGCTGCATGTTCATTCACACCACCCGGCCGAGCCTGCGCCGGGCCCGCGCCGCACAAACCCGTACCTACAAGCCTCAGGGGCAGCTGTCCGGGATGCTGGCGAGCATTTTTGCCGACTACCGCTTCAGCGAGGATTACGCCGACCTGGCCGGCGACCTGCGCCGCCTCGAAGCTCAACTACGTGAAAACCTGCCGGACTGGGTCTGCAAGGACCCGGAATTGAGCGTCGAACTGTTTTCCTCGGTGCTTTACCGCAACAAAGGCGCGTACCTGGTCGGGCGCATCTACACCCAGGACGAACAATGGCCGCTGGTGATTCCGCTGCTGCATCGCGAAGGTCGCGGGATTCAGATCGATGCGCTGATCACCGATGAAGCGGACGTGTCGATCATCTTCTCGTTCACCCGTTCGTATTTCATGGTCGACGTGCCGGTACCGGCGGAGTTCATCGGTTTCCTCAAGCGCATTTTGCCGGGCAAGCACATCGCCGAGCTGTACACCTCGATCGGCTTTTACAAACACGGCAAGTCCGAGTTCTACCGGGCGCTGATCAATCACCTGGCCAACACCGACGACCAGTTCATCATGGCCCCGGGCGTGCGTGGCATGGTGATGAGCGTGTTTACCCTGCCGGGTTTCAACACCGTATTCAAAATCATCAAGGACCGCTTTTCGCCGTCGAAGAACGTCGACCGCGCCACGGTGATCGAGAAGTACCGCTTGGTGAAAAGTGTCGACCGGGTCGGGCGCATGGCCGACACCCAGGAATTTTCCGACTTCCGTTTCCCGTTGAGCAAGTTCGAGCCGGCCTGTCTGCAAGAATTGCTCGAGGTGGCCGCGTCCACCGTGTCGGTAGAGGACGACACCGTGCTGATCCGCCACTGCTGGACCGAACGGCGGATGACGCCGTTGAACCTGTATCTGGAGAACGCCAACGACGCTCAGGTCCACGAGGCGCTGGAAGATTACGGTCTGGCGATCAAGCAACTGGCGGCGGCGAACATTTTTCCCGGCGACATGCTGCTGAAGAACTTCGGCGTCACGCGTCACGGGCGAGTGGTGTTTTATGACTATGACGAGATCTGCTTCCTGACCGAGGCCAACTTCCGGCATATCCCGCAACCGCGCACGCCGGAAGATGAGATGGCGTCGGAGCCTTGGTATTCGATCGGACCGCTGGATGTGTTTCCTGAAGAGTTTCCGCCGTTTTTGTTTGCTGATTCCGGGCAGCGCAAGTTGTTCGATCAGTTGCATGGTGAGTTGTACAACGCCGATTACTGGAAAAGCCTTCAGGAAGCGATTCGCGCCGGGAAGGTGATTGATGTGTTCCCGTACCGCCGTAAGGGCCTCGACAACGAATAGTCCCGCTGAGTGAACCCCCTGTGGCGAGGGGATTTATCCCCGTTCGGTTGCGAAGCAATCGTAAACCGGTCAGCGCGGTTTATCTGAAATGCCGCGGTGGATGGTTTTAGGGTCGCTTCGCAACCCAACGGGGATAAATCCCCTCGCCACAAAGGCAGGTTGAGTTCGTCGCCGAGCCCCCAAATCTGCGACAATCCACCCCCTGCGCCACTAGACGACTTATTGCGTACCTGATGACTGACGAATCGCCTTCCATCGACAAACTGCTGAAAAACCTCGATCACGCCATGCTCGCCGACCGCCACCGGCTGCGGCGGCAGTTGCTTGAGCTGCGCAAAAAACCTGACGAGGCCAAGCTGGCCCAGTGGGTGACGCGCACGCAGGCGTCCTGTGATCAGGTGTTGGCGCGGCGGGCCAGCCTGCCGGTGATTCGTTACGACGACAGCCTGCCGATCGCCGCCAAGCGCGACGAAATCAAAGCAGCGCTGCTCAAGCATCAGGTGCTGATCATTGCCGGTGAAACCGGTTCGGGTAAAACCACCCAGTTGCCGAAGATCTGCCTGGAAATCGGTCGCGGTCAGCATGGCCTGATCGGCCACACCCAGCCTCGTCGAATCGCCGCCCGTAGCGTGGCGAGCCGGGTCGCTGAAGAACTGGCGACGCCGTTGGGGGCGCTGGTCGGCTATCAGGTGCGGTTCGAAGACCAGAGCGATTCCAACACCCTGATCAAACTGATGACCGACGGCATCCTGCTGGCGGAAACCCAGAACGACCGCTACCTCGAACGCTACGACACGATCATCGTCGACGAAGCCCACGAACGCAGCCTGAACATCGACTTCCTGCTCGGTTACCTGAAAACCCTGTTGCCGCGTCGTCCGGACCTGAAAGTCATCATCACTTCGGCGACCATCGACCTGGAGCGCTTCTCCAAGCACTTCGATGACGCGCCGATTGTCGAAGTCTCCGGCCGCACCTTCCCCGTGGAAACCTGGTATCGCCCGCTGACCCTGGAGCAGGACGAAGAGGGCAACCGCGTCGAGGACGACTTGACGGTGGATCAGGCGATCCTCGCCACCCTCGACGAAATCGCCGCGTTCGAACGCAGCGAGCGCAAGAGCCCTGGCGACGTGCTGGTGTTCCTGCCCGGCGAGCGCGAGATTCGCGACGCGGCGGACATGCTGCGCAAGGCCCAGCTCAAGCACACCGAGATTCTGCCGCTCTATGCACGGCTGTCGCCGGCCGAACAGCAGCGGATTTTCCAGTCGCACCCAGGTCGCCGCGTGGTCCTGGCGACCAACGTCGCGGAAACCTCGCTGACCGTGCCGGGCATTCGTTACGTGATCGACAGCGGTACCGCGCGCATCAGCCGTTACAGCTACCGCGCCAAGGTCCAGCGCTTGCCCATCGAAGCCATTTCCCAGGCCAGCGCCAACCAGCGTAAAGGTCGCTGCGGGCGGGTCGAGCCGGGTATTTGTATTCGTCTATACGGTGAAGAAGATTTCATTGGCCGGCCAGAATTTACCGATCCGGAAATCCTGCGCACCAACCTCGCGGCGGTGATTTTGCAGATGCTGCATCTGCGCCTCGGCGAGATCACCGATTTCCCGTTTATCGAGCCGCCGGATGGCAAAGCCATCAGCGACGGTTTCAACCTGCTGCAAGAACTCTCGGCGGTCGACCGCAACAGCCAACTGACGCCGCTTGGCCGCCAATTGGCGCGGCTGCCGGTGGACCCGCGCATGGGCCGCATGCTGCTGGAAGCGGCGAAACTCGGCAGCTTGCAGGAAGTGCTGATCGTCGCCAGCGCCATGTCGATTCAGGACCCGCGCGAGCGTCCGCCGGAACGTCAGCAAGCGGCGGATCAGGCTCACGCGCAATGGAAAGACGTGGACTCGGATTTCGCCGGGCTGGTCAATCTGTGGCGTGGTTTCGAAGAACAGCGTCAGGCCCTGACCGCCAGCCCGCTGCGCAATTGGTGCCGCAAAAACTTCCTGAATTACCTGCGTCTGCGCGAATGGCGCGACTCCCATCGGCAGTTGAGCCTGATCTGCCGCGACATGCAGTTGAGCCTCAACAAAGAGCCGGCGGATTACCCGAAACTGCACAAAGCCGTGCTCTCGGGGCTCCTCAGCCAGATCGGCCAGAAAACCGATGAAGGCGATTACCTCGGTGCGCGTCAGCGGCGCTTCTGGATTCACCCGTCATCGGGCCTCGGTAAAAAGCGTCCGCAATGGCTGATGGCTGCCGAACTGGTAGAAACCACCAAGCTCTACGCGCGCATGGTCGCCAAGATCGACGCCGACTGGATCGAGCCGCTGGCCGGGCACCTGATCAAGAAAAACCACTTCGAACCCCATTGGGAGAAGAAACGCGGTCAAGTCGTGGCGTTCGAGCAGATCACGTTGTTCGGGCTGATCGTGGTCGGTCGCCGGCCGGTGCACTACGGGCCGATCGAGCCGGTGGTGTCTCGTGAGTTCTTCATTCGCGAAGGTCTGGTACGCGGCGAGATTCAGTCCAAGGCCAAGTGCCTGACAGCCAATGCGCAGTTGCTGGAACAGCTCGACGAACTGGAAGCCAAGGCTCGCCGTCGCGACATTCTGGCCGACGAAGAAACCCTGTATGCCTTCTACGATGCACGACTGCCGGCGGAGATCCACCAGACTGCGACCTTCGACAGCTGGTATCGGGTCAACAGTCAGAAAGACCCGCAGCTGCTGATCATGCGCGAAGAAGACGTGCTGGCCCGCGAGGCGAGTGAAGTCACCGCTTTGCATTACCCGGACACCTTGCACATCGGTGATCTGGAGTTGGCGCTCAGTTACCACTTCGAACCGAACCATCCACGCGACGGCGTAACCCTGCGTGTGCCGGCGCCGTTGTTGCCGATGCTGCCGCCGGAGCGCCTGGAATGGCTGGTGCCGGGCGTGATCGAGGCCAAGTGCATTGCGCTGGTGCGCAACCTGCCCAAAGCCCTGCGCAAGAATTTCGTACCGGTGCCGGACTTCGTCAAAGCCGCATTGCAGCGCATGACTTTTGCCGAGGGCTCGTTGCCTCAAGCGCTGGGTCGTGAACTGTTGCGCATGACCGGTGCGCGGGTCAGTGATGAAGCCTGGGCCGAAGCGTCGCAGCAGGTCGACAGTCATTTGCGGATGAACCTGGAAATCGTCGACGGCCAAGGCAAGTTCCTCGGTGAAGGGCGCGATCTGGCGGAACTGACCGCACGCTTTGCCGAAGCCAGTCAGGCTGCATTGGCTGTGCCGCAAACCGCGAAAAACCAGCAACCGGTGGAGCCGAAAGTGTTTGCCGCCGTCGCCGAGAAAACCCAGCAGAAGATCGCCGGGCTATCGATGACGGTGTATCCGGCGCTGGTGGAAGAGAGTGGCACGGTCAAGGAAGGACGTTTCTCGACGCCGGCCGAAGCCGAGTTTCAACATCGCCGCGCCTTGCAGCGTTTGCTGATGCAGCAGTTGGCTGAACCGGCGAAGTTCCTGCGCAGCAAGTTGCCGGGGCTGACCGAATTGGGCCTGATGTACCGCGACATGGGCCGCATCGACAGTCTGGTCGAAGACATTCTGCTGGCCAGCCTCGACAGCTGCATTCTCGACGGCGAAGACCCGCTGCCACGGGATGGCGCCGGGTTGGCTTCACTGGCTGAACGCAAGCGCGGCGGCTGGACCGAGCATGCCGAGCGCTTGGCCAAGCTGACGCTGGAGATTCTCAAGCTCTGGCACGGCCTGCAAAAACGCTTCAAGGGCAAGATCGACCTGGCGCAAGCCGTGGCCCTGAACGACATCAAACAGCAGCTGAGTCATCTGGTGTATCCGGGCTTCGTCCGGGAAACCCCGATGCAGTGGCTCAAGGAGTTGCCGCGTTATCTGAAAGCGGTCGAGCAGCGCTTCGAGAAAATCGGCGCTCAGGTGCAGAGGGACCGGGTCTGGAGCGGCGAGTTGTCTGGTCTGTGGACGCAATATCAAACCCGCGCCAACAAACATGCCCAGGAAGGCAAACGCGATCCGCAGCTGGAACTCTATCGCTGGTGGCTGGAGGAATACCGGGTTTCCCTGTTCGCCCAACAATTGGGGACCAAGGTGCCGATATCCGACAAGCGCCTGAACAAGCAATGGACCCAGGTCGAACCGTAAACCCTGTGGGAGCGGGCTTGTGTGGAGAGGGGATTTACCTGTGGTGAGAAATTTATCTGTGGTGAGGGGATTTATCTGTGGCGAGGGGATTTATCCCCGTTGGGTGGCGAAGCCGCCCCAAAAACCTGCAACCTCGGTATATCAGGTACACCGAGTGTGCTGGTTTCACGACTGCTTCGCAGCCGAACGGGGATAAATCCCCTCACCACAGATAAATCCCCTCGCCACAAAAGTTCCCACATTAGGTACGCGTTACTCTCGCAAAAGGCGCCAAAACCCATTGTTTATGGCAAACTTCGCGCCTATAAACGCCGGCCCCGCGGTTTTGAGCCTTCACAGGTCTGGGCGGATCGGAATAAAGCGATGCCAGGTTTGCTCCCCCTGACGGGAGCAGATCCTTTGTGTGTTGGTACGTCGGTGCCAACACTTTCTGCCTGAACAGATTAGAGAAACGACCATGCATAACGTCGTCATCAGCGGCACCGGCCTGTACACCCCGGCCAACAGCATCTCCAACGAAGAGCTGGTGCAGTCTTTCAACGCCTACGTCGCGCAATTCAACGCCGACAACGCCGACGCTATCGCGCGCGGCGAAATCGAAGCGTTGACCGAATCCAGCGTGGCGTTTATCGAAAGGGCGTCTGGCATCAAAAGCCGCTTTGTCATGGACAAGGAAGGCATCCTCGACCCGCAACGCATGGCGCCACGCCTGCCGGAACGCTCGAATGACGAGTGGTCGGTGCTTTGCCAAATGGCCATCGGCGCCGCCGAGCAAGCCTTGCAGCGTGCCGGCAAGACCGCCGCGGACATCGACGGCGTGATCGTCGCCTGCTCCAACCTGCAACGGGCCTATCCGGCCATCGCTATCGAAGTCCAGGAAGCCTTGGGCATCCAGGGTTTCGGTTTCGACATGAACGTTGCCTGCTCCTCGGCGACCTTCGGCATTCAGGCTGCGGCCAACAGCGTGCAACTGGGCCAGGCCCGGGCGATCCTGATGGTCAACCCGGAAGTCTGCACCGGTCACCTGAACTTCCGCGACCGTGACAGCCACTTCATCTTCGGCGACGCCGCGACTGCGGTGATCATCGAACGTGCTGACCTGGCGACGTCCAAGTACCAGTTCGACATCGTCAGCACCAAGCTGCTGACCAAGTTTTCCAACAACATCCGCAACAACTTCGGCTTCCTCAACCGCGCGGCGGAAGAGGGCATCGGCGCCAAGGACAAACTGTTCGTGCAGGAAGGCCGCAAGGTGTTCCGCGATGTCTGCCCGATGGTCGCCGAGCTGATCGCTACGCACCTGGAAGAGAACACGCTCAACATCGGCGACGTGAAACGCTTCTGGCTGCACCAGGCCAACCTCAGCATGAACCACCTGATCGTCAAGAAGCTGCTGGGCCGCGAAGCCACCGAAGAAGAAGCCCCGGTGATTCTCGACACCTACGCCAACACCAGCTCCGCCGGTTCCGTGATTGCGTTTCACAAGAACCAGGACGATCTGGCTGCCGGTTCGCTGGCCGTGCTCAGCTCGTTCGGCGCTGGTTACTCGATTGGTAGCGTGATTCTGCGCAAGCGCTGATCGCTATCGTGATGAGGGGCATTTCTGCCAAGTGAGATTACCTGTGGTGAATGAGAATACCTGTGGCGAGGGGATTTATCCCCGTTCGGCTGCGAAGCAGTCGTAAACCATCCGATACGGTCTACCTGGCAAATTGCGGTTGCCTGTTATGGGACCGCTTCGCGCTCCAACGGGGATAAATCCCCTCACCACAGGTGTCGGCAGGGGGCGCCAACAAAAAAAACTCGCGCTGCAGTATCGGACGGATGATGGGGACCGATACCACAACGCGAGTTTGTAAAAGCGCCTCGGGCTTCCTTGCCCGAGTCGTGTAGCGGGGAATCAGAACTTCGCTTCGGCATCCAGTTGCAGGGTGTTGATGTCGGAGTCTTTCAGGTTGGCGTTAGTGTAGTCAGAGTTAGCCATGAAGTACGTCGCGCCGAGGTTGAAGTTCTTGTCCAACTCGTAGCTCACTTTCAGCTTGCTGCCGCGCGAACCGGTGAAACCGTTGGCGAAGTCGGAGTCGGTGAAGGCGCCGACCACCGCGTTACGCTGTACGTCGCGGTAGTTGTAGTCCACTGCGAAGCCGTAGAACTTGGTCTTTACACCGGCCAACCAGGCAGAGTCCTGATCGTTGCTGGCGTCCTTGTTGTTCACGTACTGACCGTACAGCGAGAGCGGCATAGGCAGGCCACCGATGTCGAGCTGGCCGAAGCCTTCGTACAGTTTGAATTGCTCGTTCGGGCTGTTGCCGTTGATGGCCAGTGCGGCTGGAATGCTGGTGCCGCCTGTGCGGATGTCGTCGTCGTTGTCGTAGCCGTAGACGCTGCCACCCAGGGTCAGTTTCAGGTTGTCGGTGATAGCGAAGCGCGCGCCCAACTGGCCGGCGTACAGACGCAAGTCGTGCTTGAACTGCACGCCGTCGCCGTCGACGTTGTCCTTGAGGGTGTAGTGGCCGGCGCTACCGAACAGCTCGGTGCTGGCGCCCAGCGGGTATTTGTAAGCCAGCGACAGACCTTCCGGGCTGATGTCGCTATCCCAGATGATGTCGCCCATGCTCACCCATTGCTGCGGCATCTTGCCGCCAACGATGTGCAGGTTCTTGATGGCGTCCGGGTGGTAGTCGACGTAACCCTGGTCCAGCCAGATCTGCTTCTTGTCGAAGTAATTGTCCAGACTCTGGTTGGTGGAGCGAGCGTCGTCGTTGTTGCCGGTGGCGATACGAATACCGGTGTCGACCTGAGGGTTGATCTCGCTGTAGGCACCCAGGCGGGCACGAATGCGCTGACGATCCTGGTCTTTGCTGTTTGAAACGCCATCGTTGTGGACGTTTTCCTGACGGAAACGCACGTCACCCTTGAATTGGGTCTTGGCGGCCCACGCCAGTTTCTGGTCGAAGGTACTCAGTTCATTGGTTTTCTTCGCAGTCGCCGCGATCTGCTCGTTGGTCTCTTGTTGAGCCTGGCGGGCGATTTGCTGGTCTTTCTGATCCCTGGCCAGCTCGGCTTGCAGTTCGGTGTACTGCGCAGGCGAAATCGAGCCGTTTGCCTTGAGCATGTCGAGCAGTTTGGCGTCGACTGCGGCGCTGGCCGGTACACTCATGGCCAGCAGCAACCCGCCACACAAGGCCGCCGCAGTTTTCGTGGAAGCAAGACGCATATCAATCTCCGAAGATGTAATGGGATGACTGAGCCATCCAGGACACAACCGACCGTTGAGGGCGGAAAACAGTGACCAGGTTTAGAACCCGGCGCTCTAAAAACAGGCGCCAGTATCGCGATGGTTTATGACAGGGCAGTGGCAATGTGATGGCGTCTCGATGACGATACAAAGTCATCGAGAACTATTGAGCTAGAGCGCTGTCGTCGAATTGCTCGTGTGGATTTTTTGGCGATGGGCGATACTCGCCGGGCTTTCACGCAAAGAAGTAGGAAAGAACCGATGCCGCTGCAACGTCTGGAAAGTCTGTCCGAAATCGCGTCGCAGACGTGGGATGCCCTGGTGCCCGAGAATCAGCCCTTTCTGCGCCACGCCTTTCTCAGCACGCTGGAAGACAGCGGCAGCGTCGGCCCTCATTCCGGCTGGCAACCCGAGCATTTGTTGCACATCGAAGGCGATCGCCTGATTGCCGCGCTGCCCAGTTACCGCAAATGGCATTCCTATGGCGAGTACGTGTTCGACCACGCCTGGGCCGATGCCTGTGAGCGTGCCGGGATCGATTACTACCCCAAGCTGCTGACGGCTGTGCCGTTCAGTCCGGTCAGCGGCCCGCGTTTGCTGGCGGCCACGCTCGAGGACGGTTTTGAACTGTTGAAAAGCCTGCCGGGCTACCTTGAAATCGAACAACTCTCCAGTGCCCACATCAACTTCACCGACCCGTTCACTGACGCAGCCTTGGCCGAGCAGCCGGGCTGGTTGCAGCGAATCGGCTGTCAGTACCACTGGCAGAATCGCGGCTATCGGGATTTTCAGGACTTCCTCGACGCTCTCAGTTCGCGCAAGCGCAAACAGATGCGCAAGGAGCGCGAGCAAGTGGCGGGGCAGGGCATTGATTTCGAATGGCTTGAAGGTAGGCAACTCGATCAGGCGCAGTGGGATTTTGTCTATGCCTGCTACGCCAACACCTACGCAGTGCGTCGGCAAGCGCCGTATCTGACGCGGGAGTTTTTCAGTTTGCTGGCCGAGCGCATGCCAGAGTCGATTCGTGTGGTGTTGGCCAAGCAAGGCTCACGGCCGGTGGCCATGGCCTTCAGTCTGGTGGGCGGCGACAGTTTTTACGGTCGTTATTGGGGCTGTCTGGCGGAGTTCGACCGTCTGCACTTCGAGACCTGTTTCTACCAGGGCATGGACTACGCAATTGCCAATGGCTTCCAGCGTTTCGATGCCGGTGCCCAGGGTGAGCACAAGTTGATTCGCGGGTTCGAACCCGTGATCACTCATTCATGGCACTACTTGCGTCATCCCGGGCTGAAAGCCGCCGTCAAAGACTTCCTGCAACAAGAGCGCGCTGGTGTGCTGGCGTATGCCGAGGAAGCGAGGGCAGCCTTGCCTTACCGGCAAGCCTGAAGGGGGGCAAGATCGTTCCCACGCTCTGCGTGGGAATGCAGCCCGTGACGCTCCGCGTCACTGGACGCGGAGCGTCCCTTGAGGCATTCCCACGCAGAGCGTGGGAACGATCATCAATCGATGCCGACAAATCCACCTGTCTGGTGTTGCCACAACCGCGCATACAACCCGCCATGGGCCAGCAGTTCGGCGTGGCTGCCAGTTTCGGCGATCTTGCCTTTTTCCAGCACCACCAGCCGGTCCATGCGGGCGATGGTCGAGAGCCGGTGAGCGATGGCAATTACGGTTTTGCCCTGCATCAGGGTTTCGAGGCTTTCCTGGATCGCTGCTTCGACCTCCGAATCCAGCGCCGAGGTGGCCTCGTCCATGATCAGGATCGGCGCGTCCTTGAGCAGCACGCGAGCAATCGCAATCCGCTGACGCTGACCGCCGGAGAGTTTCACCCCGCGTTCACCGACGTGGGCATCAAAACCGATGCGACCTTCGGAGTCCGACAACAACGGGATGAACTCGTCGGCGCGGGCCTTGTGCACCGCCTCCCAGAGTTCGGCGTCGGTGGCGTCGGGTTTGCCGTACAACAAATTGTCGCGGATCGAACGATGCAGCAGGGACGTGTCCTGGGTGATCATGCCAATGCGCTCGCGCAGGCTTTCCTGGCCGACTTCGGCGATGTTCTGCCCGTCGATGAGAATGCGGCCGCCCTGCACGTCATAGAGGCGCAGCAGCAGGTTGACCAGGGTTGATTTGCCTGCGCCGGATGGACCGATCAGGCCGATTTTCTCACCGGGCTTGATGGTCAGGTTAAGGTCGCCGATGATCCCGCTCTTCTTGCCGTAGTGGAAATCCACGTGCTCGAAACGCACCTCGCCACGGGTGACCGCCAGCGGTTTGGCCTGCTCGCGATCGGTGACGCTGACCGGTTGAGAAATGGTCTGCAAACCGTCCTGGACCATGCCGATGTTTTCGAAAATGCCGGTGACCACCCACATGATCCAGCCGGACATGTTGACGATGCGGATCACCAGGCCGGTGGCCAGGGCAATCGCGCCTACGGTGATCAGCGACTGCGTCCACAACCACAGGGCCAGGCCGGTGGTGCCGACGATCAGCAAGCCGTTCATGCTGGTGATGACCACGTCCATGCTGGTGACCACCCGGCCGGCCAGTTGGGCTTTTTCGGTTTGTTCCTTGATCGCTTCGCGAGCGTATTGCTGTTCGAAGTTGGTGTGGGCGAACAGCTTCAGGGTGGTGATGTTGGTGTAGCCGTCGACGATCCGCCCCATGAGTTTGGAACGCGCATCGGAGGACACGACCGAACGTTCCTTGACCCGTGGCACGAAGTAGTAAAGGGCACTGATGAAGGCGACGATCCAGGTCAGCAGCGGGATCATCAGGCGCCAGTCGGCTTCGGCGAACAGCACCAGCGAACTGATCGCGTAGATCAGCACGTGCCACAGCGCGTCCACCGCTTGCACGGCTGAATCGCGCAGCGAGTTGCCGGTCTGCATGATGCGTTGGGCGATGCGCCCGGCGAAGTCGTTCTGGAAAAAATTCAGGCTCTGTTTGAGCACATAACTGTGGTTCTGCCAGCGGATCAGGCTGGTCATGCTGGGGCTCAGGGTCTGGTGCACCAGTAGGTCATGCAAGCCGACAAAAATCGGCCGGAACACCAGGGCTACCACCGCCATCCAGGCCAGCTCGATGCCATGTTCCTTGAAGAAATCGACGTTCGGTGTGCCTTGGGTCAGGTCGATGATGCGGCTCAGGTAACTGAACAGCGCCACTTCGATCAGCGCACCGATCAGACCGACGATCAGCAGGACGGCGAAACTCGGCCAGACCTGTTTCAGGTAATAGGTATAAAAAGGCAGAACCCGATCCGGCGGCGCGGCCGTCGGGGCCTCGCGGAAAATGTCGATCAGTTTCTCGAAACGGCGATAAAGCATCAGTTCTCCGCCCGCGCACGGGCTCTCCTTTGAACAGTGTGAGCGGCGCACTCCGGCAGCCGCTCAAGACTTCCTGTGTAGCTTAGTCGATGACTTTGGCCGACTTGATGAACACAGGGTCGGCTGGCACATCTTTCATGCCGCCACGGGTGGTGGTTTGCGAGTTGACGATGACATCTACCACGTCCATGCCTTTCACGACTTTACCGAAGACCGCATAGCCGTCACCGCTGTCGAGGAAGTCATTGTCCTTGACGTTCACGAAGAACTGGCTAGTGGCCGAATCAGGATTGGAGGTGCGGGCCATGGACAGCGTGCCACGGACGTTATGCAGGCCGTTTTTGGACTCGTTCTTGATCGGTGCCTTGGTTTCTTTCTGCTGCATTTGTTGAGTGAAACCACCGCCCTGGATCATGAACCCTGGAATCACACGGTGAAAAATCGTGTTGTTGTAGAAGCCGCTGTTGACGTAATCAAGGAAGTTTTTGGTACTGATCGGCGCCTTGACCGGGTCCAGTTCGATTTCGATCTGGCCATTGGTGGTCTCCAGCAGCACGTGCGGCGCCTTGGCGGGCGTTGCGGCCATCAGGTTGGCGGCAAACAGAACGGAGCCAGCGACGAGGGCGATTTTTTTCAGCATGGGTCAGTGATCCTGAGTGAGGTGGTGTCGACTGCGGTGAGAAACTCGAGCAGCGTTTGGTTGAATATTTCGGGTTGATCCAGCGGGGTGGCGTGGCGCGAATCGGCGATCACCACCAGCCGCGCATCGGGCAGCAGTTTTACGTAGGTCTCTTTCAGCGAGACCGGTGTGTAGTCACGGTCGGCGCTGACGATGAGCGTTGGACAGGACACCTTCGAAAGTCGTTCCTGAACCCCCCAGCCAACGATTGCATCGAAGCTGGCGAGATAAGCATGTTTGTCGTTTTTTGCCCAGCGCTCGGACATTTTTTGTCGCAGGTCAGCCTGTTCCGGTTTGGGAAACAGCTTGCCTCCCAGAGCCGTGCCGATGGCGCCGAGACTGAGGACACGCATCAGGCTCCAGCGCTTGAACCACTGCCAGTAATCGTCGCGGCTGCGCAGTTTGACCTCGGGCGCGCTGTTGACGATGCACAGGCTTTTGAGCAATTGCGGCTGGTCCACGGCCAGTTGAAAACCGATCATGCCACCCATGGACAGGCCCACGTAATGAGTGGGGCCCAGGTTCAGGTGTTCAATGAGGGCGACCAGATCGGCGCTGAACCCGGCGATGCTGTAGCGCTCGCGAGGTTTGTCGGAGCGACCGTGGCCGCGTACATCCGGGACGATCACCCGGTAGCGGGCCGACAACGCCGGGATCTGCTTTTCCCAGTCCAGGGTGCTGGAGCCGAGCCCGTGGACCAGCAGCAACGGCGTGCCGTGGCCATATTCCTCATAGTGCAGGTTGCAACCTTCGTGTTCGAAATAGGCCATGCGTACACTCCGTGTCAGGCTTGTTCAGGGGCTGCGAAAGGTGCATCCAGCGGCGCAGTGTCGAAAGTGCGCAGCAGTTCGATGAGAATCTGCGTGGCCGGACCCAAGGGTTTGTCCTTGTTCGAGTACAGATAGAAGCTCGGGTTGCGGCTGCCACCCTGGTCCAACGGTAGCAGCTTGAGCAGGCCTTCCTTGATTTCCCGTTCGATCATGTGCCGAGGCAACCAGGCGAAACCCAGGCCGCTGCTGACAAACGTTGCCGCGGTGGCCAGGCTGCCGACGGTCCAGCGCTGTTCCGCGCCGAGCCAGCCGACGTCCCGTGGCTGCTGGCGACCGGAGTCGCGGATGACGACTTGCAGCTGGCTTTCCAGGTCCTGGAAATTCAGTTCGCGGTTGAGACGGTGCAATGGATGTTCGGGATGGGCAACCGCCACGAACTCGACGTCGCTCAATTCCGCGCCCAGGTAACCGGGAATGCTGAAGCCACTGATGGCCAGATCGGCCACGCCTTCGAGCAAGACTTCTTCCACCCCCGACAATACTTCTTCGCGCAGACGCACCCGGCAGCCACGGCTTTGCGGCATGAACGCGGTCAAGGCGCGAACGAGGCGGGCGCTCGGGTAGGCGGCGTCGACCACCAGCCGCACTTCTGCTTCCCAGCCCTGTTCCATGTGATGGGCCAGGTCTTCCAGCTGACTGGCCTGTTTCACCAGTTGCCGCGAGCGGCGCAGCAGCACGCCGCCGGCTTCGGTCAGCACCGCTTTGCGGCCGTCGATGCGCAACAGCGGTACGCCGAGTTGGTCCTGCATGCGCGCCACGGTGTAGCTCACCGATGATTGCGAGCGGTGCAGCGCTTCGGCGGCCTGGGCGAAACCGCCGTGGTCGACCACGGCCTGTAACGTTCGCCATTGATCAAGGGTCACGCGGGGCGCTTTCATGAATAGCTCCTCTTGTCCTAAGCTGGCAGTCCATATTGGAGACTGCTGAATGAAAAAGCTTTGTGGTGTGGTATCGGGTTGTGTGCTGCTGGCGATGCTGCCGCTGACGGCGTTTGCCTATCCGATCGACGTTGAAAAACAGCTGAACGGCATGAGCATCGACTACAACGCGTATGACACGGATAACGACATCGCCTCCATTCAGGTGAACAACTACGGCACCACCGATGCGGCCTGTAAGGTAGTTTTCAACAATGGCCCGGAAGCGCCACGTACCCGCAATATCGAAGTCGCCGCCGGTAAACACAAAAATGCTACCGCCAAGTTCAACCGAAGCATCATCAAGATGCGTATCAAACTGACCTGCACCCCCAAATGACATTACAACCCTGTGGGAGCGGGCTGTGGTGAGGGGATTTATCCCCGTTCGGCTGCGAAGCAGTCGTCAAACCATTGCATGCGGTTTGACTTTGAAGTGCTGGGGCCGCTTCGCAGCCCAACGGGGCGGTGCGACGTTTCGCTAAATCCCCTCACCACAGCCCGCTCCCACAGGGCATGCTCTGCTTATAAACGAATTTATTGATGGTTTATAGCAGTTATTTGCGCTTTTTCATCGATTTAACTCTGTTTAACCTTCACTCCATCGACTTACAACATTCTCAGATGGAGGCTACATCCCATGTCCCGCGTTCTGATCATCGAAAGCAGCGCTCGTCAGCAAGACTCGGTTTCGCGTCAACTGACCCAGACCTTCATCAGCCAGTGGCAAACCGCGCACCCGAACGACCACATCACCGTTCGTGACCTGGCCGTCAACCCGGTGCCGCATCTGGATATCAACCTGCTGGGCGGCTGGATGAAACCTGCCGAGCAGCGCAACGACATCGAACAGGTTTCCCTGGAACGCTCCAACCAGTTGACTGACGAATTGCTGGCTGCCGATGTACTGGTCATGGCCGCGCCGATGTACAACTTCGCCATCCCGAGCACCCTCAAAGCCTGGCTCGACCATGTGCTGCGTGCTGGCGTGACCTTCAAGTACACCGACACTGGCCCGCAAGGCTTGCTCAGCGGCAAACGTGCCTACGTACTGACTGCCCGCGGCGGAATCTACGCCGGCAGCACCGCGGATCACCAGGAACCCTACCTGCGCCAGGTCATGGCGTTCATCGGGATCCACGACGTGACGTTCATTCACGCCGAAGGCATGAACCTGGGCGGTGACTTCCAGGAGAAAGGCCTGAGCCAGGCCAACGCCAAACTTTCCCTCGTCGCCTGAGGTTTTAATCGCCAGATAATCCCTTGATGTTCAAGTGATCTGGCGCAACCCCTTCATGGCTTTACGCGCATCGAACCTCCCTTTGCACTTGTTGCTCCTGAGTGCTGTAGCCCGATTGAACGCTTTAGCGAGATCGGGCTTTTTTTTGCCTGCGATTTGGTAATGAGCACACAACCCTTGTGGGAGCGAGCCTGCTCGCGATAGCGGTGTGTCAGCCAACATCAATGTTGAATGTAACGCCGTCATCGCGAGCAGGCTCGCTCCCACAGGGGGGTGTGTTGCCTGACAGGTCGCGATGGCTGGCAAAAAAAGCTATCGTCGCCGCCATTCGAAACGAGGCAAGCATGGGCTATCTACTTTTTGTCACGCTGATTCAGGCGTTTTCCTTCAGTTTGATCGGCGAGTACCTGGCCGGTCATGTCGACAGTTATTTCGCGGTGCTGGTGCGAGTGGTGCTGGCGGGGCTGGTGTTCATTCCGTTGACCCGCTGGCGTTCGGTTGAACCGGCGTTCATGCGCGGCATGCTGCTGATCGGCGCGTTGCAGTTCGGCGTGACCTACGTCTGCCTGTACCTGAGCTTTCGGGTGCTGACAGTGCCGGAGGTGTTGCTGTTCACCATCCTCACACCGCTGCACGTGACCTTGATCGAAGACGCGCTGAACCGGCGCTTCAATCCGTGGGCATTGGTCGCGGCACTGGTGGCGGTGATGGGTGCGGCAGTGATTCGCTACGACCGGATCAACCCGGATTTCTTCATGGGGTTCCTGCTGCTGCAACTGGCCAACTTCACCTACGCCGCTGGACAGGTGCTTTATAAACATCTGGTGGCGCGCCACCCGAGCGATTTGCCGCATTACCGGCGCTTTGGCTACTTCTACCTGGGGGCATTGGCGGTGGCGCTACCGGCGTTTCTGCTGTTCGGCAAACAGAACTTCCTGCCCGAAGCACCTCTGCAATGGGGCGTGCTGGTATTCCTCGGCCTGGTCTCGACGGCGCTCGGGTTGTACTGGTGGAACAAGGGCGCGTGCCTGGTGAATGGCGGGACGCTCGCGGTGATGAACAACCTGCATGTGCCGGTGGGGTTGCTGATCAACCTGCTGATCTGGAATCAGCATGAAGCGCTGGGGCGGTTGCTCCTGGGTGGGGCGGTGATTTTGATGGCGGTGTGGATTAGCCAATTGGGTGTGCGAAAGTCTTTGGCGGTCACCTGACCCCGGAGGCTTGGTGCTGTTGTACTGCGATACGTAGCGCCGCCCATTGACTGGCGGGGCATACAGGCTGTGCTAGGGTTTCGGTACCAATTCTTCACCTTTGGGCACCAGCCATGGACGAAACTATCGTTAACGTTACCACCGCGAAGTTCAACGCGTTAATCGCGCTGGTGCAACAGTATGGTGCCGCTTTCGCGGTGAAGATCCTCTCCGCCATAGCCTTCTGGATCGTCGGACGCTGGCTGATAGGCTTTGCTGTCGGCATGGTGCAGCGGGCCCTGGGCAAACAAAAGGTCGACCCGACCGTACTGCGCTATGTTGGCTCAGCCATTACCGTGACGCTGAACATCATTCTGGTGATCGGTATCCTCGGCTACCTCGGCATGCAGACGACCACCTTTGCCGCGCTGCTCGCTGCGGTCGGTCTTGCAATCGGTCTGGCCTGGTCGGGGTTGCTGGCCAATCTGGCGGCGGGCGCGTTTATTATTGTCCTGCGCCCATTCAAGGTCGGCGACTTCATCTGCGCGGGAGGGGTAACGGGTACGGTCACCGAGATCGGTCTGTTCGCTACCGCTATCAACACCCCGGATAACGTGCTGACTCTGGTCGGTAATAACAAAATTTTCAGCGACAACATCCAGAACTTCACCCACAACCCGTTCCGCCGTGTCGAACTGAAAGCACAGCTATCGGGCGCGGCCGACTGGAAAGCGGCGGCGGCCTTGCTGAAACAACACATTGCCACGATCCCCAATGTGCTTGCCGAGCCAGCAGTGGAGGTGGAGATTTTAGAGTTCAATCTGGTCGGTCCGGTGTTGGCGGTGCGTCCTTACTGCCACAACGAGCACTATTGGCAGGTCTATTTCGACACCAACCGCATCATCAAAGACGCCCTCGGTGAAGCCGGTTTCCCGGCTCCGATGCCGGCGCAGACGGTAATCATCCAACAGCAAGCCGGGTGAGCCGAGGTGGTTACATGATGTGTTTTTCGGGCCCAGGGATGTGGCTCGCGCCTAACATGGCCGGCAACAACCCCGCCCGCAAATCCCCGCCACTTGGCTGCTGATACAAGCTCAAGCCAAACTCCGGCAACACCGCGAGCAGGTAATCAAAAATATCCCCCTGGATCCGCTCGTAATCCGCCCACACGGTGGTGCGGGTGAAGCAGTAGATCTCGAGGGGAATGCCCTGCGCGGTGGTTTGCATCTGGCGGACCATGCAGGTCATGTTCGGCTGAATCTCCGGGTGACTCTTCAAATACGCCAGCGCATAGGCGCGGAACGTCCCGATATTGGTCATCCGCCGACGGTTGGCCGACATCGCCGCCACATTACCCTGGGCTTCGTTCCAGGCCTTGAGTTCAGCCTGCTTGCGACTGATGTAGTCGGTCAGCAGATGCACCTGAGCCAGTTTTGCCTCTTCGTCGTCGCGCACAAACCGCACGCCACTGGCGTCGATGAACAGGCTGCGCTTGATCCGTCGTCCACCGGATTGCTGCATGCCGCGCCAGTTCTTGAACGACTCGGACATCAGGCGCCAGGTTGGAATCGAAACGATGGTCTTGTCGAAATTCTGCACCTTGACCGTGTGCAGCGTGATGTCGACCACGTCGCCGTCGGCGCCGACTTGCGGCATCTCGATCCAGTCGCCGACCCGCAGCATGTCATTGCTGGTCAGCTGCACGCTGGCGACGAACGACAGCAAGGTGTCTTTGTAGACCAACAGAATCACCGCCGACATGGCGCCCAGCCCTGACAGCAGCAATAGCGGCGAACGGTCGATCAGCGTGGCAACGATGATGATCGCGCCAAACACGTACAAGACCATTTTCGCCAGTTGTATGTAGCCTTTGATCGAGCGGGTACGGGCATGTTCGGTGCGCGCGTAGATGTCGAGCAGGGCGCTGAGCAGGGCACTGACTGCCAACAGCAAAAACAGAATGGTAAATGCCAGCGCCACATTGCCGAGGAAGATCAGACTGGTCTTGCCCAACTCCGGCACCAGGTGCAAGCCGAACTGGATCACCAGCGAGGGGGTGATCTGCGCCAGACGATGAAAGACCTTGTTATGCCGAAAGTCATTGATCCAGTGCAATGCCGGCTGGCGACCGAGTATTTTGGTCGCATGCAGAATGAGGAAGCGCGCCACTCGTCCGAGGACCAGCGCAACCACCAGCAATACCACCAACGCCAGGCTGGAATGCAGGAGGGGGTGCTGATCAAGGGCACCCCAAAGGTCTTGGACGTTGAGCCAGAGCTGTTTGATATCCATGGGTAAAAACGGTTCTTCTGTAGGACGCGACGGGGCGATTAGAGCATTTAAGACGCTTTGGATGACGTTTGAGGACAAAAGACGCAACAAAAAAACCACTGTTTAGCGCCGTTTGTATAAAGAAACTCGGCCTGAGCGCTCGAAACCGTTACCCTATGCAGCTGTTTTTTTGCATTTCTTCGAGGTAGCACCCGTGTTTTCCCAATTCGCCCTGCACGAACGCCTGCTCAAAGCCGTGGCCGAGCTTAAATTTGTCGAGCCAACGCCTGTGCAAGCAGCGGCTATTCCGCTGGCGCTCCAAGGGCGTGACCTGCGGGTGACAGCGCAAACCGGCAGCGGCAAAACCGCTGCATTCGTTTTGCCGATCCTCAACCGCTTGATCGGCCCGGCTAAAGTCCGCGTCAGCATCAAGACCCTGATCCTGCTGCCGACCCGCGAGCTGGCCCAGCAGACCATCAAGGAAGTCGAGCGTTTCGCTCAGTTCACCTTCATCAAGTCTGGCCTGATTACCGGCGGTGAAGACTTCAAGGTCCAGGCCGCCATGCTGCGCAAGGTGCCGGACATCCTGATCGGTACGCCGGGCCGGATGATCGAGCAACTGAACGCCGGCAACCTCGACCTCAAGGAAGTCGAAGTACTGGTCCTCGACGAAGCTGACCGCATGCTCGATATGGGCTTTGCCGAAGACGTCCAGCGTCTGGTGGAAGAGTGCACCAACCGCCAGCAGACCATGCTGTTCTCCGCCACTACCGGCGGTTCGGGCCTGCGCGAGATGGTCGCCAAGGTACTGAACAACCCTGAGCACCTGCAGCTCAACAACGTCAGCGATCTGAATGCGACCACCCGTCAGCAGATCATCACCGCTGATCACAACCAGCACAAAGAACAGATCGTGAACTGGCTGCTGGCCAACGAGACCTACCAGAAGGCCATCGTGTTCACCAACACCCGGGCCATGGCCGACCGTATCTACGGCCGCCTGGTGGCGCAGGAATACAAAGCGTTCGTCCTGCACGGTGACAAAGACCAGAAAGATCGCAAGCTGGCCATCGACCGCCTGAAGCAGGGCGGCGTGAAAATCCTCGTCGCCACCGACGTCGCCGCTCGCGGCCTCGACGTGGAAGGCCTGGACCTGGTGATCAACTTCGACATGCCGCGCAGCGGCGACGAATACGTTCACCGCATCGGTCGTACCGGTCGCGCCGGCAACGATGGCCTGGCCATCTCGCTGATCTGCCACGGCGACTGGAACCTGATGTCGAGCGTCGAGCGCTACCTCAAGCAGAGCTTCGAGCGCCGCACCATCAAGGAAGTCAAAGGCACCTACGGCGGTCCGAAAAAGGTCAAGGCCTCGGGTAAAGCCGTTGGCGTGAAGAAGAAAAAAGTCGACGCCAAAGGCGACAAGAAGAAAACCGGCGCCAAGGCCCCGACCAAACGCAAAATCGCCAACCGTCCGAAGACCGACGCCCTGTCGCTGGTCAGCAAGGACGGCATGGCGCCGCTCAAGCGCCGCAAGCCGGAAGCGCCGGCTGCTGAATAAGCAGTTCTAACGACCCATAAAAAAACCGGACTTATGTCCGGTTTTTTTATGCCTGGGATTCCTGAGCCGGATCAACCCTCGGTTTTCTTCTCTGCGGAATCCAGCTCCTTCAATCGCTGATCGATCAACTGGCACTTGTCCGGCAGATCCTTGCTGGCCGTCCCCAGATCCATCTTCTGTAACTCGGCGTTGATCTCCTTGGCTTTGGCTGGGTTTTGTTCGGTGAGCTTGGCGACTTCTTTGGCCAGTTGTTCGCGCTTAATGGTGGCTTCTTCGGGCGTGCAGGCCCAAACGGGGAGGGCGCAGGCGAGGGTGGCGGCGAGGGTGAGTTTGAGCAGGGTTTTCATGGGGTGGGCCTCATTTCCGGTTAAGGCGGGTTATCCGGTTGAGGGCTGAAGTGTGGAAAAAGTTCAGAGACGACAAACCCGGTCGCCTTTTGGGCGATGGTTTGCCAACATCTGTGGGAGTGACCTCGCTCCCACAGATGATTTGCAGTGTTTGGGGATAGGGTGTTCGGCAGATGCTCTACCCTCCATGGCAGCAACTGGCCGAGACCTTGTCGTCATACTGATCGTGAAGCCTTACCCATTCCATGATTTCTTCTTCGTTGCGCCCTTTGGGTGTGAGATCCAGGTAGTTATAGGCCCCGACCAACATGTCCAGACCTCGGGCATAAGTGGAATAGGTGTGAAAAATCTCTCCAGCTTCATTGCGATAAAACACGCTGAGGCCGGGGAGTTCTTCTTCGGCGCCGTCGGATTTTTCGTAGTTGTAGGTGGCTTTACCGGCGGTGACGTCTTCTGCTCGGGCCGAAACGCCAAAGTCGTAATTGAAATCGCTACCTTCTGACGACACCCAATCGAATTTCCAGCCCATGCGTCGTTTGAAGGCTTGGAATTCGGCGAACGGTGCGTGGGAAACCGCTACCACGGCGACGTCATGATGGGCCAGGTGTTGGTTGGCGCCGTCAATGTGATCGGACAGGAACGAGCAGCCAGAGCAGCCTTCGTCCCAGCCTTTGCCAAACATGAAGTGGTAGATGATCAACTGGCTACGGCCGCCGAACAGGTCAGCCAGTTTCAGTTCGCCGTTCGGGCCCTGGAAACGGTAGTCCTTGTCGATTTTCACCCAGGGCAGGGCGCGGCGTTCGGCGCTGAGTTTGTCTCGTTCTTTGGTGAAGGCTTTTTCGTGGGCCAGGTGTTGTTTACGGGCGGCGAGCCATTCTTCTCGGGAGACGACGGGATGATTCTGAATGTTCATTGGGATTCTCCTGCGGGGTGCTGGGAGGGGACTTACACAGCCTAGTCGTTTGGCCTACGCCCAATTCGACATACCGCCGGTCGGTGCTGTTCAAAACCTCAGCTGAACGGCTACGAACTGCACCGGTCACAACCTATGAAGGCCATTTCACTGGCGGGCACCGGAGGTTGAATCAGGATGACGACTTATAACTGGGATTTGATTGAACGCTTGCTGCATGAAGTGCAGAACGGCGCTGGCCATACGTTCACCCCACGACCCTACGCCGAGCAGTATGCGGCGGAGAAAGCGTCGAAAGGTGAGCCGTTTGAGAACCTGGATCACCTGAAAACGGTAGCTGGTGAGTACGAAAAGTTACTGTTGTTACGGGGCTATATCGAGCCTCGGCCAGAAGATCAGGGTGGCAATGGCGAGAACTACATTTTGACGCCTCGGGGCTCGAGTTTATTGAGCTTGATCGACAGCAGCATTCCGGGGAATGACCATCCGCGGCAGGTGTTGGATGAGCAGGAAGATGCGCTGGATGAGGTGAGGTTTGATGAGATCGCATCGAGGGCACAGATTGCCTGAAGACGCGCATATCCCCTGTGGGAGCGGGCTTGCTCGCGAATGCGGTGTGTCAGGCAACTATAAGTTAACTGGTACATCGCATTCGCGAGCAAGCCCGCTCCCACAGGGGAGTTGTGTAGCGCTTAACTTTGTTTTGCTGCCTTCAGGCACTTCAAATCGTTGAAGTCCTTGCGCACCCCTTCTATTTTCTTCAGCAACCGCTGGCGCTGTTCCGGCGTGCTTTCGGCCATCAAATCTACAAACAATCCCCGTGCCTGGGCTTCGGTGTTGGCGTAGGCCTGGCGATAAGCGGGCGTCCACAAACTCTCGCGATTGACCAGAAGTGTCTCGATTCGCTGTGGGAATTCTGGACTCTGGCGCTGCGAAACCGCTGCACTGAACTCCTTCTGCCAATGGACGCGGTTGGCGATCCATTGCGTATTCTGGTCACCCAAGGCGTTGGACCACGCGACCACGCGTAGCTGCTGGGTTGCACTGAGTGGGCCGAGCCAGTCATTCAGGCGTTTTTCCATGCGCTGACTGCGTTGCTTGATCTGTTGATCGAGAGACGGTTTGAGGTATCGCTCCTGGCGTTTGTTCTGGTCCTTGGCAAAGGCGTCGTTCATTTCCGCGACTTGTTTGTCATCCAGCCCCTGTAACAGCTCAATGGCCGATGGGGTGATTTCCTTTGCGGTCTGGGCGATGGCCTGTTTGGCTTCCTGGGTGCGGGTTTGCAGTGCGGCGTCGGTGACCTGATTGGTCTCTACCATGACTTTCAAGCGATCCAGCCAGTCGAGGTAGCCCGGCAATTGCGTGGTGCAGTGCCAGATCAGGTGCTCTTTGAGGCGTTCATTAAACCAATCTTTTTGCTCGCCGTTCATGTTCAGGTAGTCGCTGAGCGTCCACGGAATGATCACGTCGAGGTTGCGATAGGCCAGGCCCACGCGGCTGCACGCACCGAGGGCGAGACTGAGGGTGATAATGACGGCGAGACATTTCAACCAGCGCGACATGGGCGAATCCTTTGCGAAGGCCTGGCTTTTTTAATGGGCTTCTTTATGTGAACGCAGGATGAGCCTCGCAGTTCAGCCGATCAGTAAAAGGCGCGTTCGGCCTTGAGGGTGACCAACCCGTCGCATTGGCTGTTGTGCCCGGAATAGGCGGAACAACTGTTGCCGCTCAAGCTGGAGTCACTGTAGATCAGGTCCAGATCGACGCCCATGAACGGGCGGGAAAGTTTCACTGACCAGTCGGTGAAACTGCCTACATACCCACCGTCGACGGACACCGGCGCGTTGAGCTGGTGGGTGGTGTATTTCATGCTGATCCCGATGCCAAACGGCTGATTGCCACCGAGGTCGGCGAATACGGTGCTGTTCTGTTTGTCGGGGTCGTTGCTGAAGGCTGCGCCGAAACGGCTGCCCAGAAAGGTCAGGCCACCGAAAAGCTCCTGGCTGTCGAGGGTGTCCACTTTCGGGTAGCTGTAACGGATCATGCCGACTTCGTACCCGAGGGTATTATCGAAAGGCTGTTTAAAGCCCATGTAGGAGTCGACTTCAAGGTTGGCCCCTGGCGTTAAACCCATGCTCGGTGCCCATTGGCCCACGTAAAAACCGCTGTCGTGACTCAGGTCGAGACCACCGTGGAACGAGCCGGTGCTGGAAGGTTTGACCAGCCCTTGGGCCATGCTGCGGCTGGGGGTGGTGCCGAGTTTGAGATCGAAGTCGCCCAGTTCACCCTGAAAGGTTTGCGCATTGGCGACTGAACACGACAGCAGGGTGCCGAGCAGTAAATAGGAGGGTTTGAGCATGCGTCACTCCATGACAGCGAGGTGCAGGCACTAAAAACCTACTGAAACGCTTGATCTAGACGTGTGTAAGCATACCGGCGAATGATCGGCATCGAGGGCCGTTCGTCGATTTTTGAAATATTGGTGTTTTGCGGGGGTGTTGCGAGGAGGGTTCCAGTCCAAGCGCTTCGAAGCTCAAAGCGCTTAGGGACCAGGTGACGCGGCGGATCTTGGGGAAGTTACTTCTTGCCCAGAGTGATCTGCTTGGACGGGCCGAACGTCTGGCCGCTGACGCCTTTGGCAATTTGCTGGATCTCTCCGCCGGACTTGAGGAACGCAGCAATCTGGTTGTTGATCGATTCGCTGGTTTCAACGGCTGGAGCTGGCTTTGCTTTGCTGTTGGATGCTTTTACACGCATGGCGGCCATTAACCTATAGAAAATTAACTTGGCCAGGCATCGTACAGGAAATACTTGACAATTGCTTGGTAAATATCCCCCCGAAATACACAGGGCAGATGAAGAATTAATCACAAGTTATTATTCTGAATTGGTCTCTAAGCTGCTGTTTTAACTAAGAACGATCGTGAGAAATTACAGTTTTCCGCCTGGCGGACAGGTGCGAAAACCTCCAGAACGGCCTGACGAGCGGCCTGGCGTGTGCGGTAAAGCCCAGGAAAATTAAGCCCTTCAGAGGATTTTCTTGCGCCACTGGGCTGGCCAGCGAACGCGGCCCGCAAAACCGGGTAGAATGCCGCCCACGCAATGAGGGTATTGGAAATGGCTTTAGTCGGGCGCTACAACAGTTTGCAAGTGGTTAAACACACTAACTTCGGTTTATATCTGGACGGTGGCGCGGATGGCGAAATCCTCCTGCCTAATCGTTATATTCCCAAAGATATTCCCAGCGAAGATGAAGATTGGCTCAACGTTTTTGTTTATCTGGACAGCGATGACAAACTCATCGCAACTACCGAAAAACCGAAAGTTCAAGTCGGTGAATTCGCCAGTTTAAAAGTCGTTGAAGTCAACAGCATCGGTGTTTTCCTGGATTGGGGTTTGCCGAAGGATCTGTTGCTGCCGTACTCCGAAGAAAAGCGTCAGATGACCGCCGGCGAGTATGTCGTGGTACACGTCTACCTGGACAAGCACACCCGCCGCATCACCGCGACGGCGCGTCTGGACCGCTACCTCGACAAGACCCCGGCCAACTACACCCCTGGCCAGGAAGTTGATTTGCTGGTTGCCGAAGCCACCGATATGGGCTTCAAGGCGATCATCAACAACAAGCATTGGGGCCTGATCCACAAGAACGAAATCTTCAAGTTCATGCGCGCCGGTAAAGAAGAGAAGGGCTTTATCAAAGAAGTCCGTGCTGACGGCAAGATTAGCCTGAGCCTGCAACCGGTAGGCGAAGAAGCCGCCACCAGCCTGAACTCGAAGATTCTCGCCAAGTTGCGCGACAACAATGGCAGCCTGCCGGTCAGCGACAAGAGCGACCCAACGGTGATCAGCAGTATGTTTGGCGTGAGCAAGGGCAACTTCAAAAAGGCCATTGGTGCGTTGTACAAGAACGGCCAGATCGTCATTCACGCCGATCGCATTGAACTGAGCTGAGCGTAATACCGGTCAAACTCTTGTAGCAGCTGCCGAGTTTCTGCCATGGATTGTGTTGTCGAGGTATCACGGTGAGCGCCACCCGGCGCAGTGCCGATGGGTTTGCCCTGCAAGTGATGATTGGGCTGTGCCTGATCTGGGGTATTCAACAGGTGATGATCAAGTGGGCGGCGCCAGACATTGCGCCGGTCATGCAGGCCGCCGGGCGCTCGGGTATTTCCGCGTTGCTCGTAGGATTGTTGATCTGCTGGAAGGGCGGTTGGGATCAAGTGGGCAACACTTGGCGCGGTGGACTACTGGCCGGCGCGCTTTTTGGCCTGGAGTTCTTCTTCATTTCCGAAGGCCTGCAACTGACTACGGCCGCGCACATGTCGGTGTTCCTTTACACCGCGCCGATCTTCACCGCATTGGGCGTTCATTGGTTGTTGCCGAGTGAGCGTTTAAGGCCGGTCCAGTGGTTGGGGATTTTCCTCGCCTTCGTCGGGATTGCCATTGCCTTTGCCGGTGGGGTCTCGTGGGACAACCTCGATCACCGTATGTTGATGGGCGATGCGCTGGGCGTGCTGGCCGGCGCGTCATGGGGGGCGACCACGGTGGTGGTGCGCGCTTCGCGCCTGTCGGAAGCGCCGGTGACGCTAACGCTGTTCTATCAATTGATTGTCGGTTTCGTAGGCCTGTTGCTGATTGCGATCCTCAGCGGCCAGGTCACCCACGTCAGCCTGACCACCGTGGCGGTGGCCAGTGTGTTGTTCCAGGGATTGGTGGTGTCGTTCTTCAGTTACCTGACCTGGTTCTGGCTATTGCGCCGTTACCTGGCGGCGAACCTGGCGGTGTTTTCGTTCATGACGCCGCTGTTCGGCGTCACGTTCGGTGTGCTGCTGCTGGGCGAAAAGCTGAGCTTCAACTTCGTTGTCGGCGCGGTGCTGGTGTTGTTGGGCATCACCTTTGTCAGCGCTGAGCAGTGGGTGCGCCGTCGCTTGCGCAAAGCCCTTGGACAGAGCTGACCGGGCGCAATAACAGACCGCCAGCGACAATCAAACCACTGCCGGCGAACACCAGCGCGGGCTGCAAACCACCGCTGAAATGGCTGCTCAACGCCGCGAGCATCGGCCCGCTGAGCTGGCCCACGGCAAAGCATGCCGTCAGCAGCCCGGCGTTGCGCTGGGTGGCGTGGGGCGCCAGTTCCCGGGAGCGTTGCATCACCAGCTGCATGCAGGCCAGGAACGGCGTGCCGCAGAGGATCACGCCCAAGGCCAGGCCTGGGCCACTGCCCAACAAGCAGGCGAAGACCCCGGCGGCTTGCAGCCACAACGTCGCCATCAGCCAATAGCGAGTGCCATGCGGGTGTTGTCGACGCAGACTCACCAGCACCACCCCGATGGCCGAAGCAAGTCCGAAGCAAGGCCAGAACAGATCGGCCTGCCATTGGCCATGGAACTGCGCGTTGGCCATTTGCGAGAGGAAAGTGGCCGGAATGATGTAGCCTAAACCGTACAACCCATAGACCACACCTAAACGGCTGATGCCATGATTGCCCGAGCCAGCGACGCTGGGGGCGGCGGCCACGGTCGTGGCCGGTTGCGGCAGGAACGGCAGAATCCCCAGCAGCATCGCCAGCCCGACGCCGGCATACACCAGCCACAAGGCTGCTGAAGTCTGCCCCAGCAGGTTCGATCCCAAGGCCAACAAGCCCGTCAGAAAAATCCCCAGACCCGGTCCGGCAAATACCAGGGCGCCAAGCCGTGGGCGACCGGCCGCCGCGGCCAGTGGCTGGCTCAACGCGGTGATCATCACCAGCACCCAGGCGCTGGCCACGCCGGTGCCGAACCGCAGCACCAGATGGGACCAAAACCCGTTTGCCCAGAACGAGGCCAACGTCAGCAATACACAGAGCCATAAACCGCCCAGCAAACGCCGGCGCACTTGCTGGGGGCGGCGAGAGAACATCGCGTCCACCGCACCGACGAAGTAGCCGAGGTAGTTGGCCGCGGCAATCAGACCGGCGGCGGTCAGGTCGATCTGACCTTCGCTGAGCAGGTGCGGCAACTGCGGCGTGAGGGCGAAACGCCCGATGCCCATGGCCATCATCAGGGCGATGAAACTGGCGAGTAAGCGAATCAGAGGGGACATGGTCTGAATTCCAGCAGAGGATCAATGACCGTCAGGCTAGGACTGATTGACTTTCTTTTAAAATGAATAATAGTGAGTAACTTGTTCTGATTTGGAGAATGGCGTGGAATTCAGCCAATTGCGGATTTTCCAGGCAGTAGCGCAGGAGGGTTCCATCACCCGCGCTGCCGAACGCCTGCACCGGGTGCCCTCGAACCTGTCGACCCGGCTTAAACAGCTGGAAGAGCAACTTGGTGTAGAACTGTTCGTGCGTGAACGTCAGCGTTTGCAGTTGTCGCCTGCAGGAAAAGTCCTGTTGGACTACACCGCCAAGCTGTTCAATCTGCGCGACGAAGCTCAGGCGGCGGTGCAGGGCGGGCAACCGGCCGGGGACTTCGTGCTCGGCACCATGTACAGCACGGCGGCGATTCATCTGCCGGGGTTGTTGGCGCGTTATCACCGCACTTATCCGGCGGTGAACCTGCAAGTGCAGTCCGGCCCAAGCGGCGAATTGCTTGAAGGTTTGCTCACCGGGCGTCTCGATGCGGCGCTGGTGGACGGTCCACTGGAGCTGGCCGGGCTCGACGGCGTGCCGTTGTGCGACGAACGGCTGGTGCTGATTAGCGAAGCCGATCACCCGCCGATCCTCAGCGCGCTGGATGTGGAAGGGCGCTCGGTGTTCACGTTTCGGCAGGGTTGTTCCTACCGCATGCGCCTGGAAGCCTGGTTCTCTCATTACCACGCGGCCATGGGCCGGGCGATGGAAATCGAGTCTTATCCAGGGATGCTTGCCTGCGTGATCGCCGGCTCAGGCGTGGCGCTGATGTCGGAGTCGATGCTTGCCAGTCTGCCGGGCCGCGAAAGCGTGGCGGTGCATCCGTTGGCCGAGCCATTTGCCAGTGCCACCACGTGGCTGATGTGGCGCAAAGGCATGGTCGGGGCGAACTTGAACGCCTGGCTTGAACAGCAACAATTGGTCTATCCATCGGCGCCGAGTCAGGCTCGGGAGATGGCTTGAACTATCGGTCAGGTATTTTGATCAATTCAGTAACAGATCATTGCGACTTTGGGCGAGCATTGCGTAGGACTTCGGACTATTATCAGTGCGAAGTGGCTACAGAATTTTTGGCTACTCGGCACTACCCTGAAGGGGGCACCATGAAAGAGAAAATCCAAAACTGGCTGCACGACCTGGGGGTTGCACTCGGTTTGATCGAACCGCCTCTGCAACCTGTGCCTATTCGCACTGACGACGAACAACGCCGACGCCAGCAGCGTCGCCGGTAACTACCGACACGAGGTCTGTGGCGAGCGGGCTTGTTGTGGAGAGGGGATTTATTCCCGTTGGGCTGCGAAACAGCCCCCAGACCATTCAACCGGGGTTGTATCCGGTTGGCCGCGTCAGGCGATTTTGCGACTGCTTCGCAGCCGGACGGGGTGGTGCGGCATTCCGATAAATCCCCTCGCCACAGGACGGTGTGTCCACTAGTCAATACTGATTAGCAACGGGTGAGTATTTGGCAACCCGTCTCAATCCCGCCCGATCTCGATCAAAAACCTAAACGCCGTCAAACCCAGCTGATCTTCCAGATGGAAGATCAGCTCTTCGATATCTCCTTTGTCCAATCCCAATTGCGCCAGGCTCGCGTTGTCGGCTGAGTACAGCAGGCCTCAGGCGTGCAAGCGTTGCCACTCGTCAATCATCGTGCGCAAATGCTCCCCGGAAAAACTCCCGAAATGCCCGCCATGCACCGTGCGGATCGGCAACTCGCGCAAACGCTGCAGGCTGCGGGCGTAGTCGTCGAGGTTGGAATGGTAGGCGTCTTCGATCAGCGGCCCGTCGTAGATGATGTCGCCGCTGAACAGGGTCTCGGTCGCCGCTTCGTACAGGCTGATACCGCCGGGTGAATGCCCCGGTGTGTGCAGCACTTGCAGCGTGCGGTTGCCCAGATCGAGCACGTCGCCTTCTTCGATCAGGCCGGTGGCTGGGGCAGCTTTGACCCGATACTCGGCGTAGCACAACGGGCAATCCGGGTGCGCTTCGAACATTTCGTCGCCGACAAACGCCGTGCTCAGCGTGTTCTCGCCGTCCGGTGACGCGAGGATCTGTGCTTCGGCCGGGTGCACCAGCCGTTCGGGGAATTCGTGATGCCCGGCGATGTGGTCGAAATGGCAATGGCTGGCCACGGCGACCAGCGGCCGCTCGGTGATCCACGGCAATTGCTCGCGCAGACTAACCAGCCCGGAACCGCTGTCGAGCAGCAAGTCCTTGTCGCGGCCCTGAATGTGCCAGAGGTTGCAGCGATAGAAGGGGCGGATGTAAGGCTCGTGAATCAGGCGAATACCGTCGCTGAGCTGTTTCACTTCAAACCACTGATCGCGAGAAACAATCTTCATCAAAGGTTTTCTCCAGACGAAAAAAAACGGGTGTGGCAACCGACGCCACACCCGTCGAAGAAAGCATCAAGTCGTTATGTTCAGCTTAGGCAGGGCTGGCCACTGCTGCTGGACGAGGGGACAGCAAACTGACCACCACGAAACTCACCAGACCCACACCGAGGCTGTAGTAGATCGGGGTGTTGGCATCCAGACCGTCTTTGAACATGAACACCAACGCTGTGGCGAAGCCCATGCCCATGCTGGCGATAGCACCGGCGGTGTTTGCACGTTTCCAGAAAATCGCACCGATCAGCGGGATCAGCATGCCGCCCACCAGCAGGTTGTACGCCAGGGTCAGGGCGCTGATCACGTCATTCACAACCAGAGCGATGCCGAGTACAACGATGCCGGTCAACAGGGTGAACAGGCGGTTGATGCCCAGAGTCGACTGTTTGCCGCCGCGCAGTTTCGGCAGCAGGTCTTCGGTCAGGGTGGTGGCGGCGGCGAGCAGGCCGGCGCTGGCGGTGGACATCATGGCCGCCAGGGCTGCGGCGATCACCAGGCCACGGATACCGTCCGGCAGGGACAGTTTGACGATGGCGGCGAAGGCGTTGTTGACGTTGTCCAGGTCCGGGATCAGCACATGTGCGGCCATGCCGATCAGGGCGCAGGCCAGTCCGTAAAGGATGCAGTAGAAGCCTGCGAATGTACCGGCGACCTGAGCCACTTTGGCGCTCTTGACGGTGAACACACGCTGCCAGATGTCTTGGCCGATCAGGATTCCGAAGAAGTAGATCATGAAGTAGGTGATGATGGTGTCCCAGCCAATCGTGGTGAAGCTGAAGGCGGTGGCCGGCAGTTTCAACACCAACTCATCCCAACCACCGACGCGGTACAGGCAGATTGGCAACAGGATGAACATCAGGCCCACGGTCTTGATCACGAACTGGACGATGTCGGTCAGGGTCAGGGACCACATGCCGCCGATCGCTGAATAAATCACCACCACGCCACCGCCGACCAGTATCGACAGCCAGAACGGCAGGTCGAACAGCACTTGCAGCACGGTGCCAATGGCCAGGATCGAGACCACGCCGATCATCAGCGCATACGCCAGCATGATCACCGCGCTCGCCGAGCGGGCCATCGGGTTGTAGCGTTTTTCCAGCACCTGGGTAACGGTGTAGATCTTCAGTTTCAGCAGCGGTTTGGCGAGGAACAGGTTCAGCGCCACGATCCCGCAACCGAGGGCCGCGCAGAGCCAGAAACCAGAGATACCATGGACGTAGCCCAGGCGCACGGTGCCGACGGTGGACGCGCCGCCCAGGACGGTGGCGGCCATGGTGCCCATGTACAGGCTCGGGCCGAGGTTACGACCGGCGACCAGAAAGTCTTCGTTGGTCTTGGCCTTGCGCATGCCGTAGTAGCCGAGTATCAGCATCGCGGCGGCGTAGATGAGTACGACGAATAAATCCAATGCCATGATGGCGTGTCTCCGATTGTCTTTTTTATGGTGAAACAAAAATATTTCTGTGGGGCATCCCCCTGTGGGAGTGAGCCTGCTCGCGATAGCGGTCTTGCAGTCACATCAATGTTGGATGTGCCGCCGTCATCGCCGGCAAGCCGGTCTCGCTCCCACAGGTGGATCAGTGTCAGGCGGGCTGACGGAGTTCAGGCTTTGCCATGGTGTGTGTGCCCTTGCTGCGTGCATCGTTTGGACCAAACACCGCGGCCGATTCCGGGAACAGGCTCAACAGCGTCAGGTACACCAGCGACGCCAGGCCAAGGGTGACCGGCAGGCTGATGTCGATGCCGCCGGCCAGTTCACCGAGCGGACCCACGAACTGCCCAGGCAGGTTCACAAAGCACAAGCCCACCGCGGCACTTGGAATCCAGGCACCCAGACCACGCCAGTTCCAGCCGTGCGTGAACCAGTAACGACCACCTTTCTCGCCGCGGGTGAACACTTGCAGGTCATCCGGGCAGTAGAAACCGCGACGCACCAGCAGACCGATGATCATGATCACCATCCACGGGGTGGTGCAGGTGATGATCAGCACGGCGAAGGTCGATACGCTCTGCACCAGGTTCGCTGCAAAACGGCCGATGAAGATGAAGGCAATCGACATCACACCGATCAGCAGCGTGGCCTTGACCCGCGACAGTACCCGTGGGAACACGCTGGACATGTCCAGCCCGGTGCCATAGAGCGAGGTGGTGCCGGTGGACATGCCGCCGATCACCGCGATCAGGCACACCGGCAGGAAGAACCAGCTCGGTGAAACCGCCAGCAGGCCGCCGACGTAGTTGTTGGCCGCGATGTAGTCCGGCGCCTTGATCGCTACGATGGTGGCGGTGGCGAGGCCAAACAGGAACGGGATGAAGGTTGCGATCTGCGAGATCACCACGGCAGCCATGATGCGGCGCTTGGAGGTGTCACGCGGGATGTAACGCGACCAGTCACCGAGGAACGCGCCGAAGGAAATCGGGTTGCTCATCGCCACCAGCGCCGCGCCGATGAAGGCGGCCCAGAAGCCGGGTTGGCCCATGCTGACGGTGCCGGCGTAGTTCACATCAAGTAGTTCACATCAAACGGACCGACGAAAGCGAAGATGCCCAGCAGGAACAACAGGCTGGCGCTCCATACCGCGATCTTGTTGACCCACAGCAGGAAGCGGAAGCCGTAGATGCAAACGGTCAGCACCAGGATCGCGAACAGACCGTAGGCCAGGCCCAGGGTCAGGTCGGTTTCCGGAAGACCGATCAAGCGCTTGGCGCCACCAATCAGCGCATCACCCGAACTCCACACCGAAAGCGAGAAGAAGGCGATGGCGGTCAACAGCGACAGAAACGAACCGACGATCCGCCCGTGCACGCCGAAGTGCGCACCGGAAGACACGGCGTTGTTGGTGCCATTGATTGGACCGAACAGACCCATTGGCGCAAGGATCAGCGAGCCCAGCAACACGCCCAGCACAATCGCCCAGACGCCCGCCTGAAAAGACAGGCCGAACAGTACCGGGAAACTGCCGAGCACGGCGGTGGCAAACGTGTTGGAACCACCGAAGATCATCCGGAACAAATCCGTCGGGCCTGCGGTGCGTTCACTGTCCGGGATCTGTTCGACCCCGTAGGTTTCAATGTGCGTAAGGCTTTGGTCTTTGTTGTTGTTATTCATGATCAGCTCCGATCATAAAGGCGCGCTCATCGTGTGTGAGCGTCACCTGTTTGGCTAAGGGGGTGGCAGCCCTTCCGGCATCGCGGACAAATGTTCGTGGCAGGCCAGCCATAGGCCTTGTTGTTGTCGGCGAAACACAATGGTCTCGCGCTCCTGGCTGAAATGTTGCTCCCCTTGCATGCGCAGCTCGGTGGCCACGTCATGGATGAAAATCGCCACGTCACCCTGCAGGCTGACGAAGGCGTTGCTCGAGGTGCACGAAAGCACTTCGAAGCCATCCTCCGAGCGCCAGGTGTCCCACAACGCTTGATAGGCATCGCGCGACAGCAGGGGCTGTTCGAGGGGGTAGAACACGAAGCTGGCGTCGGTGCTGAATGCTCCGAAGTAAGCTTCGCGATCGTTACGGGCAAAGGCGGCTACCAGATCGGCAGCGGCCTGGAGTACCTGATCACGTTCGTTCACGACCAATCCTCAGCGGTGGACTACGCCAGGCAGTACGCAGAGCATTTCGTACAGCAGGTTGGCGGCCAGCAGCGAGGTGTTGCCGGTGGTGTCGTAAGCGGGCGAGACTTCTACCAGATCGCAGCCGACCAGGTCGAGGCCTTGGCAGCCGCGAACGATTTCAATCGCCTGAATGGTCGTCAGACCACCGATTTCCGGGGTGCCGGTACCTGGCGCCCAGGCTGGATCGATGCCGTCGATGTCGAAACTCAGGTACACCGGACCGCCGCCGACTTTCTCGCGAACTTCGGCCATCAGCGGAGCCAGGGATTTGTGCCAGCACTCTTCGGCCTGAACCACACGGAAGCCCTGGTTGCGGCTCCAGTTGAAGTCATCGGCGGTGTAGCCCTGAGCGCGCAGACCGATCTGTACTACGCGGTCCGGATCAAGAAGACCTTCTTCGACAGCGCGGCGGAAGGTGGTGCCGTGGGCGATTTTCTCGCCGAACATGTGATCGTTCACATCGGCGTGAGCGTCGATGTGCACCAGGCCGACCTTGCCGTGCTTCTTATGGATCGCACGCAGGATGGGCAGGGTGATGGTGTGGTCGCCGCCGAGGGTCAGGGGGATCACATTGTGTTCGAGGATTTTGTGGTAGGACTCTTCGATGATCCGTACCGCGTCCAGCAGGTTGAACGTGTTGATCGCCACGTCACCGATGTCGGCAACCGACAGCGAGTCGAACGGTGCAGCGCCGGTGGCCATGTTGTACGGGCGGATCATCACCGATTCGGCGCGGATTTCGCGAGGCCCGAAACGGGTGCCTGGGCGCAGGGACGTGCCGATGTCCAGCGGGACGCCAACGAAGGCAGCATCCAGACCGGCAGCGGTTGGCACATGGGGGAGTCGCATCATGGTGGCGATGCCGCCGAAGCGCGGCATTTCATTGCCGCCCAGTGGTTGGTGAAGAATCTTGTCCACGGGTAAGGCCTCATCGTCGTTGTTTTATTTATGTCGGTTGCGCAGGTCGGGGAGACGCAGGCACCGCTGTGGGGCGATTCTGCGAAATGTAGTGGCCGGGAAGAATCGCTACGGGCAAATACTTAGTTCAGATTTTTCTAAACTAATGGCCGCGGCGACGATAGACTTCTCCGCATGATCGTTCCCATGCTCCGCGTGGGAATGCATCCACGGACGCTCCGCGTCCCGCTAATTCGTGTATGTGACGCAGAGCGTCACGGGCTGCATTCCCACGCAGAGCGTGGGAACGATCAATATTGCTGGAGATCCTCATGGCCAACGCATTACCCGACCTGAAACTGTTGCGCATTTTCGTCAGCGTGGTTCGCCATCAGGGGTTTGCCAACGCCCAGCAAGAGCTCAACCTCTCGACCTCGGCCATCAGTACTTACATGAGCCAGCTCGAAGCCGCCCTCGGCCTGGTCCTATGCCATCGCGGTCGTGGTGGTTTCAGCCTGACCAGCAAAGGCGAACTGTTCCACCAGGAAACCCTGCGTCTGCTCGGCGAACTCGAAGGCTTCGAGCAATACGCTGCTGCCCTCAAAGGCGAACTGCGCGGTACCTTGAACCTCGGTGTCATCGACTCCACCGTCAGCGACAAGGCCTTGCCCTTCGCCGAAGCCATTGGCGCCTACAGTCAGGAACACCCGGCCGTGCATTTGCATTTGTCGGTCATGAGCCCTTACGAACTGCAACTCGGCGTGCAGGACAATCGCCTCGACCTGGCCATCGGTGCGTTCTCCACGCGCATGAGCGGTCTGGTCTATATGCCGCTGTACCGCGAGCAACACTGGTTGTATTGCAGCAGTCGTCATCCGCTGTTCACCGAGCGGCGCATCCCTGAACAAGTGATCACCCAGCAGCGCATGGTCGGCCGCGGTTACTGGAGCCAGGCGGAACTGGCACGCCACGGTTTCAAACACAGTGCGGCGACGGTGGAAAGTATGGAGGCGCAGCTGATTCTCGTGTTGTCGGGCGCCTACATCGGCTACCTGCCGGAGCACTACGCTCAGGCTTGGGCCGACAAGGGCGATTTGCGGGTGCTGCTGCCGGCGACCTTCGGCTATCAGGCGCCGTTCTCGATGATCGTGCGTCGTGGCCGCAGCCGCGAGCCGTTGATCCAGACCTTTCGCGATTTGCTCAAAGCACAACTGAATCAGGCCGCTTAACGGAAAAACAAGCCATGTCCAGAATCCAATGTCCGCGCTGCCTGCGTCCGCAAACTCATTGCCTGTGCCCGCTGATTCCGAGCCTCGACAGCCGCTCCCGGGTGTTGCTGTTGCAGCATCCGAGCGAAGTGAACCATGCGCTGAACACCGCGCGGTTGGCGGCGTTGGGGTTGAAGAATGCCGAGTTGATCGTTGGCGAGGTGTTCGAGGATTTGCCAGCGCTGTTGAATCAACCGGGCTATCAGGCGCGGCTGTTGTTTCCCGCCGATGATGCGCAGCCGTTGCAGGCTTACACGCTAAATGATGAACCGATGTTGTTGGTGGTTCCGGACGGCACCTGGCGCAAGGCGCGCAAGATGCTGCACCTCAACCCGCTGCTGGCGGCGCTGCCGAGGGTGACGTTGGCGCAGGGCGCAGTGTCGAGATATCGATTGCGCAAGGCACCGGGGCCGGGCGCGTTGTCGACGGTGGAGGCGATAGTGCAGGCGTTGCAGACCCTCGAAGCGCCGACCACTTTTGACCCGTTGTTACGGCCGTTCGAGGCGTTGATCGAGGGGCAGATCGCGGCGATGGGGGAGGAGACCTTTCAGCGCAATCATGGGCCGAAATGATCATTGCCTGTGCGGGCCTCATCGCGAGCAGGCTCGCTCCCACAGTTAACCGAGTTCCTCCAGGAGAAATGCGATCCACTGTGGGAGCGGGCTTGCTCGCGAAGACGGTAGAACAATCAAAGAAAATCCCAGCAGAAACTATCTCCCACAGTTGACCGAGTTCTTCCAGAAGAAATGCGATCAAATGTGGGAGCGAGCCTGCTCGCGATAGCGGTAGAACAATCACAGAAAATCCCAGCAGAAACTATCTCCCACAGTTGACCGAGTTCCTCCAGGAGAAATGCGATCAAATGTGGGAGCGAGCCTGCTCGCGATAGCGGTAGAACAATCACAGAAAATCCCGGCCAGAGACTAACGTTCGCGCATCGCCTCGGTCCGGGCTTTGAGCACGGGTTTAAGCAAGTAATCCAGCACGCTTTTCTCCCCGGTGATGATGTCTACCGTCGCCACCATCCCCGGAATGATCAGCAACGGTTTCACATCCCCGCCCAAGTGATTCTTGTCGGTCCTCACCTGAATCAGGTAGAAGCTGTTGCCCTTGTCATCCGTAATCGTGTCCGCCCCAATCAACTCCAGCTTCGCACTCAACCCCCCATAAATTGTGTAGTCGTAAGCACTGAACTTGACCATCGCTTTCTGCCCCGGGTGCAGAAACGCCACGTCCTGCGGCCGGACCTTGGCTTCGATCAACAAGTTGTCTTCAATGGGCACGATTTCCACCATGTCGCTGCCCGGCTGGACCACGCCGCCAATGGTGTTGACCTTCAGCACTTTGATAATCCCGTGAACCGGCGACACCACCGTGGTGCGGGTCACTCGGTCATCGATAGCAATGCTCGTTGCCGTGATTTTCGACAGATCAGTGCGTTTTTCATTGAGCTCCTTCGCCGCGTCGGAACGGAAGGATTGTTCGGACTCATCAATCTTGCTTTTGATCTCATTGATCGCCGATTCCGCACGGGGAATCGCCAGGGTCGTGGCGTTCAATGAACCGCGAATTTCCACCGCGCTGCGTTTGAGTCGCAAAATTTCCACCGGCGAAACTGCCCCGGTGCCTACCAGGGGCGTGGACATGTTCATTTCTTGCTGCAGCAACGCCAGGCTTGAACTGAATTGGCCCTGTTTGGAGCGGAACTCTGCCAGTTCCTGGGATTTTTGCCGAAGCTGCTCACTCAAGGTGCGCTGTTCGCTGGCCAGTCGACGTTGCCGTTGTTCGTACAGCGAGCGTTCGTCCTCGGCCACTTGCGGCGCCTTGGCGATCACTTCGGGGGACAGTTTGAACGGCCGGCCTTCCGCCTCGGCCGACAGACGTTCGACCTGCGCCGTCAGTGCATAGCGATCCGCCTCGCTTTCGCCCTTGTTCGACAGAAATCGTGTGTCATCGAGGCGCAGCAAGGTGTCGCCCTTGTTCACCATTTGCCCCTCGCGAACGAAAATCTCAGTGACGATGCCGCCCTCCAGGTTCTGGATCACTTGGATCTTGCTCGACGGGATCGCCTTGCCTTCGCCCATGGTCACTTCCTGCAGCACCGCGAATTTGGCCCAGACCACCGCCGTGATAATCAGCGCAGCCGCGAGCCACACGGTGATCCGCGACCAGCGTGGTGAGTCCTGCAACGAGGCGCCGGCGGTTTCCGGCATGAATTCGCTTTCGGCGCTTTTGCTGAAACTGCTGAAGTAGCCGCGCGGCTTCGAATTGGACGAGGTGTCGGAGGATGAACGGGCCATGGCTAGCTCCTAGACAGCCGCAGAGCCGACACGGCCCTTGCGCAGTGCATCGATGACCACTTCTTTCGGACCGTCGGCGACGATCCGCCCGTTGTCCAGCACCACCAGGCGATCCACCAGGCTGAGCATCGAGGTACGGTGGGTCACCAGCAGCAGGGTTTTGCCCTGGACCCAGCGGTGGAGTTTTTGCCGCAGGATGTCTTCGCTGCTGTTGTCCATGGCGCTGGTGGGTTCGTCGAACAACATGATCGGCGGATCCAGCAACAAGGCGCGGGCCAGCAACACCGCCTGGCGTTGCCCGCCGGACAGCAGTTGTCCGCGTTCACCCACTGGCCGGTCGAAGCCTTGCGGATGCTGACGCGCCAGCTCGGTGACACCGGTCAGTTCGGCGACTTCGAGCATCCGTGAATCGCTGATGTAGCGTGCGCCGAGGGTCAGGTTGTCGCGCAGGCTGCCGGCCAACAGCGGCAGGTCATGGGCGACGTAACCGATTTGCTGACGCAGGTCGGCGACGTCCAGTTGCCGCAGGTCCAGGCCATCGAGCAGCAGCTGGCCTTCTTCCGGCGCGTAGAAACCCATGACCAGCCGCGCCAGCGTACTTTTGCCAGAGCCGCTGCGACCGATGATGCCGATCCGCTCACCGGGTTTCACGCTGAAGCTGATGTTGGCCAGGGCCGGAGCGTTCTGGCCGTTGTAATGGAACGTCACACCGCTGACGTCTATTGCGCCTTGCAGTTGCGTGCGTTCAAGCGGCCGTTGTTTGGCGTCGCGTTCCTGGGGCAAGGACATCAGCGCATCGGTGCTTTTCATGGTCAGTTGCGCTTGCTGATAGCGCGTGATCAAACCGGCAATCTGCCCCAGCGGCGCGAGCACCCGGCTGCCAAGCATGTAGGTCGCGACCAGCGCGCCGACGCTGAGGTTGCCGGCGATGATGCTGTAGACCCCGGCGACGATGGTCGCCATGCCGCAGAATTGCTGGATGAACAGCGTGCCGTTGGTGGCCAGCGCCGAGAGGTTGCGCGCATGGCTGTCGAGGCGGGTAAGGGCGCCGTGGGTGCTTTCCCATTTGTGCTGGCGCTCGCTTTCGGCGCTGCACGCCTTGAGGGTTTCCAGACCTCCGAGGGTTTCGATCAGCAGCGCCTGGCGTTCGGCGCCGAGGGTCAGGCTTTTCTGTACGGTGTCGCGCAGGCGGACCTGGATCACCATCGCGAAGAGGATCGTGATCGGAAACGCCAGTAACGGAATCACCACCAGCCAGCCGCCGAGCAGGCCGATCACCACCAGCATCAGCACGGCAAAGGGCAGGTCGATCAGGCTCGTCAGCGTTACGGCGGTGAGGAATTCCCGCAGGCCCTGGAAGTCATGGATGCTTTGGGCGAAACCACCAATGGTCGCCGGCCGCGCTTTCATCGACATACCAGTGATGCGTTCAAACAACGTGGCCGAAAGGATCACGTCGGTTTTCTTCCCGGCGGTGTCCAGCAGGTGCGCGCGCACCACCCGCAAGACCAGTTCGAAACCGGTGCCGATCAGCAAGCCGATGGACAGCACCCACAACGTCGACGTGGCCTGGTTCGGCACCACCCGGTCGTAGGTCTGCATGACGAACAGCGGCACCATCAGCCCCAGCAGGTTAATCAGAAAACTCGCCAGAATCGCGTCGCTGTACAGCCACTTCGACAGCTTCAAGGTGTCGCGAAACCACGCTTCAACCCGCGGCACCAGCGGCGAACGCAGGTCTTCGAGTTCATGCCGTGGCCGCGCGAACAAGGCCTGGCCACTGTAATTTTCGGCCAGCTCCTGCGTGCTGACCCATTGTTCACCGCCGTCGGCTTCGCTGGGCAATATCAACAACTGCCCGTCATCGCCGATGCGTCGCAGAATGGCCGTACGGCCGTTGTTGAGGATTAGCATTACAGGCAGGTTGAGAACGGAAATGTCCGCCAGTTCACGGCGCAGCAATCGCGCCTGCAAACTGGCCCGGGCCGCTGCGCGAGGCAGCAGGTCCAGGCTCAAGCGTTGTTTGTTCAGGGGCAGTCCGGCGCTCAGGCTGGCGCGACTGACCGTCGCGCCGTGGAGTTTGCAGAGGATCAACAGACCGTCCAGAAGCGGGTCATCGAAGCTCAGACGCGGATCGACACCGATGTTGCCGGATTCCATGCTGGTCACATTGATCTCTCCACAGGCCTACTTCAGTTCAGGCAAACGGGCTTCGTTTTTTACTTCCGTGGAGGCGATCGCATCGGCGGGCAACACCACCCGTTGTTTGCTCAGCAACTGCCCCATGTTCGCCAGCACGCGGTACATCGAGAACTCCTCGGTGTAGCGCACTTCGGTGTAGCGGCGGTTGGCGTTGTAGAGCTCGTTTTCACTGTCCAGCAGGTCGAGCAGGGTGCGTTGGCCGAGGCCGAACTGGTCCTGATAGGCCACGCGCACGCGTCGGCTGGTGTCCGCGTATTCGCGGGCGGTCGGGGTTTGTTTCTTGGCATTGACCATGGCGTTCCAGGCCAGGTGAATGTTCTCGTTGAGTTGGCGCAGGGCATTGTTGCGGACGTCCATCGCCTGGTTGATCAGGTGCGCATCGGAGGCCAGGCGAGCCTTGTCGCTGCCACCGCGGAACAGGTTGTAGTTCATCACTATGCCGACTCGCCATTCGTTGTCGTGGCCTTCATCGCCCTGCACGTTGTTGTTCGCACCCACGGCGGCTTCGGCGTCGAAGCGAGGGTAGAACGGCGACTTGGCAACTTCGTACTGGCTCTCGGCCGATTGCACATCGGCCTGGGCGGATTTCAGGTACGGGTTGTTTTCCACCATGCTTTGCTGGGCTTCCTGCAGGGTGGCGGGCAGTTCGCCGCGGGTCGAGGGCGGGGCTTCGAGTTCATCGGGCAGGCGCCCCACGACGGCGTAGAAGTTCGACTCGGCATCCGCCAGATCGACTTCAGCGGTATCGAGGTTGTTTTGTGCCAGTGCCCGGCGAGCGACGGACTGGTCAGAGTCGGCGGTGCTGCCGATACCACGCTGGGTGCGCAGACTGATCTGATCATTGACCCGCATGTGAGCTTGCAGATTGTTTGTGGCCAGGGTCACCAGTTCGCGGCGCTTGAGCACTTCGAGGTAGACCTCGATGGTGCGCAGGGCCAGATCCTGAGCGGTGCCCTGCGCGTAATAGGCCCGGGAGTTGACCACGCCTTTAGTGCGCTGGACTTCGTTCGAGGTGTTGAAACCATCGAAGAGCATCTGCCGTAGACGCAATTCCGATTGGGTGTAGGTCAGAATTTCGGTGTGGTGATTACCTAATGCCCGGGTGTTGGTGTTATCGCTGTACCCGCGCCCGTAGGCGGCATTCAGATCAACCGATGGATAAAATCCTCCCTTGGCGACTTTCACTTGTTCATCGGCCGAGAGGCGGCTGTCCACTCGAGACGCCAGCTCCGGGTGGGTCGCGATGGTGCTCTGGATTGCCTCCGTCAATGACATGGCTTGAGCCTGAGAAGCGCAGGCCATGGCCAGCAGAATTGCGCTGCAGAGGGGGGTTAATACGCGCATGGGTGCCTCTCCCTGATTCCTAATGGTGCTTATTAGTCGCCAAATATTTGACGGCATTTATAGTGAAAACCGTTTCATGCTTGTAACAACACAGCTAAGAACATTCTAGGGAAAACCATAGAAGAATTTTTCATAAGGCTTATGCCAAAAAAAACTTATGCGCTCTGCAAAATCCAGCACATTGTTCACTCCGAAAGCCCTTGATTTACGAGCGTTAGGGCGCTCAGCGGGGCTTGAGGAAAGTTCCAGACCACATATCGACTTAGGGCGGGGAAGTGCTGGAGGGGAGGGAAGCGGACGGTTTTAAGGTGACGGTTTTTTGTCACCTTGGTGGATCAAAGCCGTTACGCATCGCTCAAAAGGTGACGTGGTGCGAAAGTGGATCCCGATGCCATTGATTGCAGAGGGTTTTTATCCCGCAGCAGACACGTCGCCCGCGAGCGGCACGCTTGGCGAGAACGGCGCCAGGGCAGCGGCTTACTCGAAGTAACCGCTGCCAGCAGGCGATTCCGCCAGGCAACCCGTAGGAGCCATGAGCACGTTCTTCGCAAAAACAGGATGCCGACAGCGGTTGGCAGCGGAGGAAGTGCACATGGCTACGCTCATCGGTATTGTCAGTAAGGTCATTGGTCAGGTATTCGCGGTTGCGGGCGATGGCACCCGACGCGCGCTGGTCGAGGGGGACCGGTTATTCGCCGGCGATCAACTGGTCACCGGGGCCGAAGGCGCGGTGGCGGTTCATCTGCACAATGGCCAGGAACTGACACTTGGGCGTGGCAGCAGTATGGAGATGACGCCTCAGTTACTCGCGAATCAGGCACCTCATGTAGACACCGCTGAAGCGGTGACACCGACTCAAGCGCAACTGACCGATGTCGAACAACTGCAAAAAGCGATCGCTGCCGGCGATGACCCGACCCAGACTGCTGAAGCTACGGCGGCCGGACCGGGTTCGACCGGCGCACCCGGTGCACTGGGCGGCGGCCACTCGTTTGTCATGCTTGAAGAGGTGGGCGGGCGGGTCGATCCGACGATTGGTTTTCCTACCGCAGGCTTCAACGGCATTCCCGGATTTCCCCTGGGGCGGCTGGCCGGAAACCCGGACAACGGCGATAACGGTGCAGGCGGTGCAGGCGGTGCAGGCGGTGCAGGCGGTGCAGGTGGTGCAGGTGGTTCGGATGGTGCAGGTGGTTCAGGAGGGACAGGCGTTCTTCCTGTGACACCGGATGTTCCTGTTGTTCCTGTTGTTCCTGTGACACCGATTGTTCCTGATGTGCCGAACAATCCGGTGACCCTCACCGGCCTGTCGGTGGCAGGGGGAGAACTGACCGTCAATGAGGCCAACCTGGCCGACGGTTCGGCCCCCGACCCAGAGGCACTGACCAAGACCGGCACGTTCAGCGTGTCTGCTCCTGACGGGCTGACCAGCCTGAGCATCGCAGGGGTCAACGTGATCAGCGGTGGCGTTGCCGCAGGCTTCCCGCAATCGATCACTACCCCGTTGGGCAACACCCTGACCGTCACCGGCTACAACCCGGCCACGGGGGTTGTGAGTTACAGCTACACCCTCGTCGACAATGAAACCCATCCGACCGGTGGCGGCGCCAACAGCATCACCGAGAATCTCAACGTCGTCGCCACCGATACGGACGGCAGTTCGGCGACCGGGCAAATCAACGTCAACATCGTCGATGACCTGCCGACCGCCAACCCCGACTCGACCGCGGTTGCGGAGGGCGGCATCGTCAGCGGCAACGTGCTGTGGAACGACGTCGGCGGCGCCGATGGCCTCGCCGCAGGAGGCGCGGTGCTCGGCGTGCGTGCCGGTTCCGACACCTCGGCGCCGGCTGTTGGCGGCCTCAACAGCCAGATCAATGGCACCTACGGTTACCTGACGCTGGACGCCAACGGCAACGCCGTCTACCACAGCAACCCGAACGCCGTGAGTGGCCCTGGCGCGACGGACACGTTCACCTACACCCTGCGCGATGCCGACGGTGACCAAAGCACCACCACCATCACCATCGACGTGCACAACTGCAGTATCAGAGCGGTCAGCGATAGCGACGTGACCGTCTACGAAAAAGCCCTCGACCTGAACCAGGACGGCCAGGATCTGGCGCCCGGCACCGTTACCGGCAGCCTGCCGGGCAACACCGGCGAAACCGCCAGTGGCACGCTGGCTGGTTCGGTCAGCGGCGCGGTCGGCGCGATCACCTACACCCTGGTCGGCAGCGCCACTGGCACCTACGGCCAAATCCTGCTCAATCCCGATGGCTCCTATACCTACACCCTGACGTCGCCGGCCAGCACCACGCCGCATGCCAACGACGGGCCGAACACCCTGAGCGAAAGTTTCACCTACCAAGCCACCGACGCCCTGGGCAACAGCACCACCAGCACCATCGTGGTCAACATCGTCGATGACCTGCCGACGGCTCATGCCGACGAGGCTTCGGTCGCGGAGGGCGGCGTTGTCAGTGGCAACGTGTTGTGGAACGACGTCGGCGGCGCCGATGGCCTCGCCGCAGGAGGCGCGGTGCTCGGCGTGCGTGCCGGTTCCGACACCTCGACCTCGGCCATCGGCGGCCTGAACAGCCAGATCAATGGCACCTACGGTTACCTGACGCTGGACGCCAACGGCAACGCCGTCTACCACAGCAACCCGAACGCCGTGAGCGACCCTGGCGCGACGGACACGTTCACCTACACCGTGCGCGATGCCGACGGTGACCAAAGCACCACCACCATCACCATCGACGTGCACAACAGCAGCATTCTGGCAGTCAGCGACAGCGACGTGACCGTCTACGAAAAAGCCCTCGACCTGAACCAGGACGGCCAGGATCTGGCGCCCGGCACCGTTACCGGCAGCCTGCCGGGCAACACCGGCGAAACCGCCAGTGGCACGCTGGCTGGTTCGGTCAGCGGCGCGGTCGGCGCGATCACCTACACCCTGGTCGGCAGCGCCACTGGCACCTACGGCCAAATCCTGCTCAATCCCGATGGCTCCTATACTTACACCCTGACGTCGCCGGCCAGCACCACGCCGCATGCCAACGACGGGCCGAACACCCTGAGCGAAAGTTTCACCTACCAAGCCACCGACGCCCTGGGCAACAGCACCACCAGCACCATCGTGGTCAACATCGTCGATGACCTGCCGACGGCTCATGCCGACGAGGCTTCGGTCGCGGAGGGCGGCGTTGTCAGTGGCAACGTGTTGTGGAACGACGTCGGCGGCGCCGATGGCCTCGCCGACGGGGGCGCGGTGCTCGGTGTGCGTGCCGGTTCCGACACCTCGACCTCGGCCATCGGCGGCCTGAACAGCCAGATCAATGGCACCTACGGTTACCTGACGCTGGACGCCAACGGCAACGCCGTCTACCACAGCAACCCGAACGCCGTGAGCGACCCCAGCGCGACCGACACGTTCACCTACACCGTGCGCGATGCCGACGGTGACCAAAGCACCACCACCATCACCATCGACGTGCACAACAGCTGCATCATGGCTGTCAGCGACAGCGACGTGACCGTCTACGAAAAAGCCCTCGACCTGAACCAGGACGGCCAGGATCTGGCGCCCGGCACCGTCACCGGCAGCCTGCCGGGCCTCACGGCTGAAACAGCCAGTGGCACCCTGGTCGGTTCTGTTACTGGTGCCACCGGCGCGATCACCTACACCCTGGTCGGCAGCGCCACTGGCACCTACGGGCAAATCCTGCTCAATCCCGACGGCTCCTACACCTACACCCTGACCTCGCCGGCCAGCACCACGCCGCATGCGAACGACGGGTCGAACACCCTGAGCGAAAGTTTCACCTACCAAGCCACCGACGCCCTGGGCAACAGCACCACCAGCACCATCGTGGTCAACATCGTCGATGACCTGCCGACGGCTCATGCCGACGAGGCTTCGGTCGCCGAAGGCGGCATCGTCAGCGGCAACGTGTTGTGGAACGACGTCGGCGGCGCCGATGGCCTCGCCGCAGGAGGCGCGGTGCTCGGCGTGCGTGCCGGTTCCGACACCTCGACCTCGGCCATCGGCGGCCTGAACAGCCAGATCAATGGCACCTACGGTTACCTGACGCTGGACGCCAACGGCAACGCCGTCTACCACAGCAACCCGAACGCCGTGAGCGACCCTGGCGCGACGGACACGTTCACCTACACCGTGCGCGATGCCGACGGTGACCAAAGCACCACCACCATCACTATCGACGTGCACAACAGCGGCTTCATGGCGGTCAGCGACAGCGACGTGACGGTCTACGAAAAAGCCCTCGACCTGAACCAGGACGGTCAGGATCTGGCGCCCGGCACCGTCACCGGCAGTCAGCCGGGCCTCACGGCTGAAACCGCCAGTGGCACCTTGGTCGGTTCGGTCAGCGGCGCGGTCGGCGCAATCACCTACACCCTGGTCGGCAGCGCCACTGGCACCTACGGGCAAATCCTGCTCAATCCCGACGGCTCCTATACCTACACGCTGACCTCGCCGGCCAGCACCACGCCGCACGCCAACGATGGCGAGAACACCTTGAGCGAAAGTTTCACCTACCAAGCTACCGACGCCCTGGGTCATTCCACCACCAGCACCATTGTGGTCAACATCGTCGATGACCTGCCGACCGCCAACCCCGACGCGGCCTCGGTAGTGGAGGGCGGCATCGTCAGCGGCAATGTGCTGGCGAACGACTTCGGCGATGCCGATGGAGTTGGGGTGGTCGGCGTGCGTGCCGGTTCCGACACCTCGACCTCGGCCATCGGCGGCCTGAACAGCCAGATCAATGGCACCTACGGTTACCTGACGCTGGACGCCAACGGCAACGCCGTCTACCACAGCAACCCGGACGCTGTGAACGGTCCCGGTGCGACCGACGTGTTCACCTACACCTTGCGCGATGGCGATGGCGACGAGCGGACCACCACCATCACCATCGACGTGAACAATAGCTGCATCATCGACAACGGCGGCGACCAGACCCCAGTCATTGCGAACGCGCCACCCGTGGCAGTCGATGACCACATCATCACCAACGTGCTGTCGGACCACATCGTGGTACCGGAGGGGTTGCTGCTGGCCAATGACACCGATGCGGATAAGGATCCGCTCACTGCATCGCCGACCTCATTCAACACTGGCTGGATTGCCAAAGGCGCGGACTTCACCGGTACCAATCAAAACTTCAGCTTCATCGGCGGTAACGAGCAGGCGGTGACCCTCGCCCGCAGTGCATTCGTCGCCAACACGACAGCCATGACGGCGGTGTTGGTCGTCAGCGGGGCGCTGGGACCGGTCGACAACACCCACGCTGAGGACCGCATCACCATCGACCTCAAACAGGGTGAAACCCTTAACCTGGATCACAATCTGCCGGCCGATCATGTCGCCATGGAGTACTCAATCAACGGCGGCGCATGGGTCGCCCTCGCGGACGGGCAAACCCTCACCGCAACGTCGGACAGCACCTACCAGATCCACATCACCAACATCGACAACCCTGGCCCGGGCAACAGCGGGAATGGGGCGGAAAACTACCAGTTGACCATGACCGTCGACTACGCCGGAGCCCACGACATCACGCCAGATGCCCACGGCACCTATGCCGCCAACGACAGCCATGGCGGCAGCGACAACGGTGCCGTGACCATCACCTATCAGGATGGCCACACCCTCACCGGTACGGCGGGCGACGATGTACTCCTGGCGGGCGCCGGTAACAACGTGATCAATGCCGGCGACGGCAACGACGTACTCACCGCCGGTTCCGGCAACAACGAAATGCACGGCGACGCCGGCAACGACTTGCTGTACAGCGGTGCGGGCAACGACCTGCTCGACGGCGGCACCGGCGTCGACACCGCGAGCTATGCCCACGCCACGGCCGGGGTTACGGTCAATCTGGGCGTGCTGGGTGCGCAGAACACGGCGGGCGCCGGGACCGACACCCTGACGGCGATCGAAAACCTGACCGGTTCAAATTTCAACGACAGCCTCACCGGCGACAACCACAGCAACATCATCAACGGCGGCTTGGGTGACGACATGCTCAACGGTGGGGGCGGCGACGACTTCCTCATCGGCGGCCTGGGCAACAACACCCTCACCGGCGGCAGCGGTGCCGACACTTTCCAGTGGCTCAAAGGCAACAGCGGCCACGACGTGGTCACCGACTTCACGCCGGGCATCGACAAACTCGACCTGTCGCAACTGCTGCAAGGGGAAAACAGCACCGCGGCGTCGCTGGATGACTACCTGCACTTCAAAGTCACCGGCAGCGGCGAATCACTGGTCACCAGCATCGACGTCAGCGCCATGGCGGGCGCCGCGCCGAACCAGACCATCGACCTGGCGGGTGTGAACCTGGCCAGCCATTACGGCGTAACGCCGGGGGCGGGTGGGGTGATTGCCGATGGGCACGATACGGCGACGATTATTAACGGGATGTTGAATGATCATTCGTTGAAGGTGGATACGGTGTGATCTGATATGACAAAACCCGTCATCCCCCTAGAAAGGGATGGCGGGTTTTTTGTTGATCGTTCCCACTCTCTGCGTGGGAATGCAGCAAGGGACGCTCTGCGTCCCAAAAGCGGACGCGGAGCGTCCGGCGAGGCATTCCCACGCAGCGTGGGAACGACTATTAACGAACGGTCGTTCCCCTCACATCGGCTCCGGCGGCCCAATCAACCGCCCCATCACCCCAAACAGTCCCAACTCCCGGATCACCTCCAGTTCTCCTTTGGTCTCGACCATCTCCGCAATCAACGGCAAATCAATGCTGTTGGTGGCTCGAAAAATCGCCTCGATAAACAGCCGTTTATCGCTCTGCTCATCAATGTGACGGATGTACGCCCCATCGATTTTCAAGTAAGCCAGCCCCAGTTGAGCCAGGTTGCCGATCTGGCCGAAGCTGCCGCCGAAATGCTGCAGACCGATGCGGTAACCGGTGTTGAGCAGGCTGTGGCTCAGGCGTTGCAATTCTTCCTGAGGTGGCAGTTGGCGTTCGTCGATTTCCAGAATCAGCAACGGCGCGAGTTCGGGCAGCGATTGGAGCATGTCGAGGATGTGTTGCAGTTGCGCTGGATCGCGCAGGGTGCTGCCGGACAGGCTTAACGCCAGGGGCCAACGGTTGACCACGAGGTAGTCGAGGGTGGCTTCGAGCATGGCCAGGTCGAATCGGGCCGACCAGCCGAGTCGCTCGATCCACGGCAGGAAATGCCCGGCGGCAATGGCCTCGCCGTGTGGGTCGAGCAGGCGCGCGAGGACTTTGTGATGCAGCACCTGGCTGGTGTCGGCGCATTGCACCACCGGCTGGAAATACAGTTGCATCTTGCCTTGGTTCAGGGCGTCGTCAATCCAGGTTTGCCAGTCGTTTTGGGGCGGGTTCGGCGCGGTGATGGAATCGGCCAAGTGGACCCACGGGCGCTCGGGATGTTGCCGGGCTTCGGTCAACGCCCGGTCCAGTCGCGTCAGCACAACACTGGCTGGTTCACCGGGGTGGTAAGGGGCGATCCCCAAATGCGCCACCGGCATGGCGTCGCTGGCGCCGGTCAGGCGCAGGTTTTCCAGGGTGGCGCTGATTTCGCAGGCCAGGCGTGCGGCGTCGGTGCTATCCAGGCCAGGCGTCAGCAGGCTGAATTCACCACCACGATTGCGCGCGGCTAGCCAGGTGCGACGTTCCGGTGGCTCAGTCAGGCGCTTGAGCAATTCGCCGACGGCGCTGATCAACGCATCGGTGCGCTGGCCGCCCAAGCGCTGGTTGAGACCGGCCAGATCGTTGATCCGCAGCATCAGCAAATGGCCATCGCTGCTCTGCTCGGAGACCAGCAATTCGTCGGCAAGCTCTTCATCCAGCAAGCGCCGATTGGCCAAGCCTGTAAGGCTGTCCTGATAAGACTCGACCCGCAGTTTTTCACTGCGTGCGACCTCTTCGGCGAACAGCGCCTTGAGCTTCTCGACCATCTGATTCATGGCCAATACCACGCGTTTCAACTCCGGTGTGCGCGGCAGTTTCGGCAGGCTGAGGAACTCGCGTTTGCTGATGGCTTCAGCCTGTTTGACCATGGTGTCGAGTGGACGAAATTGCCGGCGCAGCAGCCAGCCTCCAAACACGGCACTGAGCAGGCCGCACACCAGTAACCAGATCAGGCTGCCGAGGGTGCTGTCCCAAAGTTTGGCCAGGGCGAACTGCGGATTGCTCAACACCTCGACCCGTGCCGCCTGGGCCCAGCCACGCATGATCAGCGCTTCGCCACCGGGTGGGTGCAGGTTGACCAGGTTCACAAACCAGGCGGGAACGCCCTCGATTTGCCCCGGCGCACTGCGCTCTACCAGTACCTGCGCATTCTCGATGTTAATGATTCGAATGCTGCTGAAATAACCGCTGTCGAAAATCGAGCTGACCATTAATTCGATCATGGCCGGGTCATCGATTTGTGCCGTCAACGACAAACCCAACGCGGTGGCCGCGTCCTGAGCGTGGGAGCGCAACTGGCTGAGCATCTGGTCGCGAGAGCTTTCCAGGCTGACAAAAAAACTGCCGCTGAACGCCACCAGCAAGAACAGGCAGATGGCGAGAAACAACTGTTTACGCAGTGACATAAATCGCTCCTTGCTCAGGTGGCTAGCCGTCGCCCACGGCGAACCCTTCAGCCTGCATCTTTTTCAGTACGTCCTGCCAGCGCGACAGTTTTTTCGAGTCGCCGCTGCGTTTGCCACCATTGGCTCCCGGCAAGTACAGGCCTTCGGCGTTGAAGGCGTACACCGGCAGCAAGTCTTGGCGTTGGGAGGCGGGGCGGACCTCGCCAATCAAGTTGTCCAGCACCAGCGGATCGGCCGTGGGGCTGTTGTAGAACGTCAGCACCATGTGCGCCTGGTTCTGGGTCAGGGCTTTCACGTAGGTGATGCGTAGTTTTTCGCTGGGAATTCCCAGGTAGCGCAGGCTGAAATATTTCGCCAGTGCGTAGTCCTCACAATCAGCGGCACCCTTGATCAGGGATTCGACGGGCGTGGCCCAGTAATCGGTCTGATGCCAAATGCGGGTGTCGTCCAGAAAACTCAGTTGCTGATTGAAGAAGCGATTGACTGCGTTCAGCTGCTCGCGCTCGGGCGCGTTGACTTCGCTACTGATCATTTGACTCCAGGCCTCGATCCTTCCCCGTCCCGGGCCCAGGGTGCCGTAGCGATTTTCGGCGGTTTGCAGAATCTGCGCAAAATCCCAGTTGGCCCCGACACTGCCCAGCCCGGCCAACAGAAAAGTGATCAGCAACAGCCATCCGCCGAACCGAAGTCGGAGCGTTGACCATCTTGGGCTACGCGGACTGCGGGACATGTCTGGCCGCTCGGGTGCAGATGTCTGAAGTCTAGGCGGTGTTTTTTGAAAGGTAGGGTTGATCGTCGGGTCAGTTCGCGGACTGATCGTTCCCACGCTCCGCGTGGGAATGCCGCCCGGGACGCTCCGCGTTCCTTCGACGCGGTGACGCAGAGCGTCACTGGATGCATTCCCACGCGGAGCGTGGGAACGATCATTGTGGCGTTTTCAAGGTTTGTGCAGGGTTTTCTGTTTGAGGATGTAGAGGGTCACCAGCACGGCGCTGGTCAGCATGAACCCCCGCGCCCACGGCAGGGGCACCAGATAGCAGGAGAGCAGGATACTCGCCCACATCAGGCCGATGGCGTAGACCTTACCCTTGAGCGGAATGCCGTTGCCGCTCAGGTAATCGCGAACCCACGGCCCAAGCCGCGGATGTTCAACCAGCCAATGATAAAAGCGCGGCGAACTGCGGGCGAAGCAGGCGGCCGCCAGCAGCAGGAAGGGCGTGGTGGGCAATACCGGCAGGAAAATCCCGATCACCCCCAGCGCTACGCTTAGCCAGCCGATGGCCAGCAGCACGTAGCGCAACATCAGGGAGCGGTTGCCTATGGGGTTGTCCATAGGCAAAACCTTAGTGGTGACGAGGCTTGAGGATCGCCGGTTTTTCGTCTGGTGCCTGGCACAGCAGGTACAGCGCGGTCAGGGCTTCCGGGATCTGCACGATCATGTCGTCCATCAGGTTGGCGTCTTTGGCGATGTCTTCGAACTCAGGCTGTTCGTCGAACAGGCCCGAACCGACCATGATCGGCAGCAGCATTTCGCTGACTTCGTCTTCGGCGGTCTCGAACCAGGCTGCTTCGCGCAGGAACACGCCTTCCATGAAACCGATGCACCAGCCGCGCAGGTCGGAATCGTCCGGCTCTTCACCCAGGTCCAGGTCACAGGGCAGCTCAAACTCTTCATCGGACGCCAGTTGGCGAGCGATGTGAGCCTTGAGGGCCAACAGGGTGGATTCGATCGCTTCACGCTCGGTGTCGTCGGCGTAATGCGGCTCTTCGGCGAAGAGGGCGTCGATCCATTCACGGTCGGGAACGGTTTCGGAACAGATCGACAGCGCAGTGAGGTAGCCGTGGGCGGCCACATAGTCCAGCGCCTCGTCATGCAGTTCGTCGGCGTCGAGGAAGACTTGCAGGCGGGTTAGTTGCTCAGCGAAGGACATTAAAGGGCTACCTTGGGGAATATACGATGCAGGAATTCTAGGCCTTCTTGAGCGGTCAGGCCAGCCGCGCGGAATATTTGGACCCATGCAGGAGTATGGAGCGCCGCAATCCCTGTGGGAGCGAGCCTGCTCGCGATGGCGGCGTTACATTCAATATCAATGTTGATTGGGCTGCCGCCATCGCGAGCAGGCTCGCTCCCACAGGTGGCGGACGGTGTTCGTCCTTGTGTCTTATCAGCGGCACCCTTTGCAGGGGAGGGCTCGGGTATACTCCCGCGTTTTGTGATGCCCTGCCGGCGTCGCGGCTGAAATGTGACGCGTCATGCAATGCGCACTTACGATTTGTCGGTGCAGCCTTCGTGGTTCTGAACCAGCCTTGCAGGGATGTTTTTGTGATTTTTGGAGTTTCTATGCTCGAACAGGCTCAACGCGTCCTCAAGGACATCTTCGGCTACGACAGTTTCCGTGGCCGTCAGGGTGCAATCATTGAGCGCGTGGCCAGTGGCGGCGATGCCCTGGTGCTGATGCCTACCGGTGGCGGCAAGTCCTTGTGCTTCCAGGTGCCGGCGCTGTTGCGCGAAGGCCTGGCAGTGGTGGTGTCGCCGCTGATCGCTCTGATGGACGACCAGGTCGCTACCCTCGAAGAGCTGGGCGTCGCTGCGGCGGCATTGAACTCCACGCTCAGCGCCGAGCAGCAGCGCGATCTGGCGGCACGGATCAAGCGCGGTGAAGTGAAAATGCTTTATCTCGCGCCCGAGCGTCTGGTTCAGCCACGAATGCTGGCGTTCCTGCAAAGTCTTGAAATTTCCCTGTTCGCCATCGACGAAGCCCACTGCGTGTCCCAATGGGGCCACGACTTTCGCCGCGAATACCTGCAATTGGGCCAGTTGGCGGAATTGTTCCCCAACGTCCCGCGTATCGCCCTGACCGCGACTGCCGACAAGCGTACCCGGGAAGAAATCGTCGACCGCCTTCATCTTCAGGATGCCGAGCGCTTCCTGTCGAGTTTCGACCGTCCCAACATTTTCTATCGCATCGTGCCCAAAGAGCAGCCGCGCAAGCAGTTGCTGGCGTTCCTCGCCGAGCGGCGCAGCGATGCCGGCATCGTCTATTGCCTGTCGCGCAAGAAAGTCGACGAAGTGGCAGTGTTCCTCAGCGAGCAAGGTTTCCCGGCGCTGCCGTATCACGCCGGTCTGCCCAACGATACCCGGGCTCACCACCAGAAGCGCTTCCTCAATGAGGAAGGCCTGATCATGGTAGCCACCGTGGCGTTCGGCATGGGCATCGACAAGCCCAACGTGCGCTTTGTCGCTCACCTCGACTTGCCAAAATCCCTTGAGGCTTACTACCAGGAAACCGGTCGCGGCGGCCGTGACGGTCTGCCGGCAGACGCCTGGATGGCTTACGGCCTGCAAGACGTGGTGATGCTCAAACAGATGTTGCAGAACTCCGAGGGCGACGAACGCCACAAACGTCTGGAGCAGCACAAGCTCGACGCCATGCTCTCGCTCTGCGAAGAAACCCGCTGCCGTCGCCAGACGCTGTTGGCTTATTTCGACGAAGACATGCCCGGGCCGTGCGGCCATTGCGACAACTGCGTCGATGGCGTGCAGACCTGGGACGCCACCGAGCCGGCCCGTCAGGCGCTTTCGGCGATCTACCGCACCGGCCAGCGCTATGGTGTCGGGCATTTGGTCGATGTATTGCTGGGCAAGGACAACGAAAAGGTCCGCAATTTCGGCCATCAACATCTGTCGGTATTTGGTGTAGGCAAGGCGATGGGGGAGAGCGAATGGCGCTCCTTGTTCCGTCAGCTGGTTGCCCGCGGTCTGGCGGACATCGACCTGGAAGGCTACGGCGGTCTGCGCCTGAGCGACACCTGTCGACCGCTGCTCAAGGGCGAAGTAACCCTGGAGCTGCGTCGCGACCTCAAGCCGCAAACCACGGCCAAAAGCAGTAAGAGCCAGGCGAGCCAACTGGTTCGCGGCGAAGAGCGCGAACAGTGGGAAGCCTTGCGCGCCCTGCGTCGAAAACTCGCCGAAGAGCATGGCGTGCCGCCGTATGTCATCTTCCCCGACTCGACACTGCTGGAAATGCTCCGCAGCCAACCGACCTCGCTGTCGGAAATGGCCACGGTCAGCGGCGTTGGTGCGCGCAAGCTGGAGCGTTACGGCGAGGCCTTCCTCGAAGTCCTCGGCGGGCAAGTCGAGGCGCCGAAAGTGGTGGCCGATCTGCGCCACGAACTGATCACCCTGGCCCGAGCCGGCATGACACCGTTGCAGATCGCCGGTCAGCTGCAATGCTCGGAAAAGAACGTCTACACCCTGCTCGCCGAAGCGATTGGCAAGCAGCAGTTGTCGCTGGAGCAAGCGCTGGATCTGCCTGAAGAATTGATGGGTGAGATCCAGGATGCGTTCCTTGACGGCGAGGGCGAATTGCCGCCCGTGTCGGAGATTGCCGCACTGTTTGCCGGGCGAGTGCCGGAAGGCGTTTTGTACTGTGTTCGGGCGGCGCTGCAATCCGAATTCGAGATTTAGGTGATCTGCCACATAGATGTAACGATTCAGTACAGAGCAAGCCTTGCCTCTGGCCAAGGGTCATGCTTAGCTGACTAATAATTAGTTTTTCTTTATTTCAGTCTAATCATGAGTGTTTTATGCCGTTAACCGAACAACACCGCTTTGGCATGCAATTGGCCCAGATGTCGCGCGGCTGGCGTGCCGAACTGGACCGCCGTCTGGCTGGCCTGGGGCTGTCCCAGGCGCGCTGGCTGGTGCTGCTGCACCTGGCGCGTTTTGATGATGCCCCGACCCAACGTGAACTGGCGCAGAGCGTCGGCGTTGAAGGGCCGACTCTGGCTCGTCTGCTCGACAGCCTCGAAAGCCAGGGACTGGTGCAACGTCAATCGGTGCTGGAAGATCGCCGAGCGAAGAAAATCGTCCTTTGCGCGCCGGCGCTTCCCTTGATCGAACAAATTGAAACCATTGCTACCCAACTGCGCCACGAGTTGTTCGAAGGCGTCGATGAGGCAGACTTGAAGGTCTGCATGCGTGTCCACGGGCACATTCTGGCCAACCTGGAAAAATCTTGAGGCATTAACGCCCCCAAGACTTTTGAGATACTCCGTTGGGCAGACTATAAAGAACTACTTGGCAATATCGTGTTCGTACCGGATGTGCGAACGCGTACAAGATGGTTCTGGTTATCTAAGGGATGCTCATGCTCGAGAGTTGGCACATGGCTTTACGGTGTTGCGCCAGGCTGCTTCTGGTCGGTGGTGCTGTCACTTACTCGGCATTGGCGCCCGCGTTGGGCTTGGGTGATATCACCCTGCATTCAGCGCTGAATCAGCCGTTGCGCGCCGACATCGCACTGGAAGATGCCGCAGGTCTGGAGGAGGGCGAGCTCTCCGTCAGCCTGGCGACAGCAGACGAGTTCAGCCGCGCCGGCATCGATCGGGTGTTCTTTCTCAATAATCTGAAATTCACCCCGATCCTGCGCGGCAACCGCAGCCTGATCCGGGTGAGCTCCAGCAAACCGGTCAATGAACCTTTCCTGAATTTCCTGGTGCAGCTCAATCAGCCCAACGGGCGGGTGCTGCGCGAGTACACGGTGCTGATCGATCCGCCAGGTTCGCCGGGGATTGTTCCCGTCAATGACGAACCGGTGACCGACGTTCAGCCCTCTGGATTCCCAACGGTTGAGCCGGCTGTTGCGAAGCCACCCGCGGCGAAAGGCAAACAGTCGCCACCCCCTCCTGCCGCCGCGCCTGTGAGTGATCCCGTTGCCGAACAACTGGCCGCCAGCGTGCTGCGAAACCAGCAGCTGCAAGCAACCATCGATGAATTGACTGCGAAGCTTCAGGCCCAGGAGGAGCAGATCTCCGGTCAGAAAAAGCAGGTGACTGAACTGCAAACCCAATTGGCGGAAATCAAGACCGCAACGGTGGAGCCGGCTGCACCCGCCGTTGTGGCTCCCGCGCCGGCTATTGTTGAAGAGCCTGAGGCTACTAACTGGGGGCTGATTCTCGGGTTGTTGGCGGTGGTGGCTCTGGTGTTGCTGGGGTTGTTCGTGAGGCGTCAACGACAACAGGTTCAGGCATTGCCCGACGCTTTACCTGATTTGCCGTCACGGCATGAACCGGTGCTCAATCGCACGGCAGAACCGGTTTCACAGTCGTCAGAGGTGCAACCGGCAACTGAATCGGGTGAAGAGTCGCCCGCAGGCGATGTGCTTGAAGGGGTTGATATCTATCTGGCCTATGGCCGTTTTTCCGAAGCCGCCGGTTTGTTGCGAGAGGCGCTGATCAAGGAGCCGCAACGCACGGATCTTGCCGTTCAGCTGTTGGAAGTCTTGGGTAAACAGGGTGACGCACCCGCCTATGAAACACAGGAAAACAACCTGCGTGACGCCGGATACGACCTGCAAGAACTTCAGAATATTCGCGCCCGGCACCCGAAATTGAACAGTGCGGCACCGTTGGCCGTTGCAGCGTCAATGACTCCCCCCAAGGCTGCGATCGCCGAAGCAGCACCCAACGATGAGTTCCAGTTGAACCTGGATGACCTGTCGATGGATTCGAGTTGGGACCTGATCAGCCCTTTTGAACACTCGCCGTCGGCCGCGAAGCCATCGAGCGAATCCGCGCCGGTCGAGCCGCCGTTTGCCTCGAACCTGCACGTCTTGCCCGAGGTGTTTGAAATGCCCGATGAGTCGACGCTGGACGAGCCCGAACTTGAATGGGTCGCCGAGCCTGATTCACAGACTCTGGATGACGCCTTTCTCAACGAGTTCAGCGATCCCGGCCAGTCGCTGGAACTGCAACCGCTGAACCTGGAACCGCCCGAGCCGAGCAGCGCCGAAAAACTCGAACAAGCCCAGACCTGCATTGATGACGGCGATCTGGACAGCGCCATCGAATTGCTCAACGAGTTGCTCAAGGAGGGTAACGAGCCGCTTAAGCAGACCGCCCGGAACCTGCTCGCCGGGCTATCATAGCGGCGCCCTCTGGCTCAGGAGTTTCGCCGATCATGACTGCACGCAAACCGGAAATCATCATCACGTATTGCACGCAATGCCAGTGGCTGTTGCGTGCTGCCTGGCTGGCCCAGGAACTGCTCAGTACCTTCGGTGACGATCTGGGCAAAGTGTCGCTGGTGCCCGGCACCGGTGGGGTGTTTCACATTTTCTGTGACGATGTGCAGATCTGGGAGCGCAAGGCTGATGGCGGTTTCCCGGAGGCCAAAGTGCTGAAGCAGCGGGTCCGTGATCAAATTGATCCGGACCGCGACCTGGGGCACAACGACCGCACTCAGTGAGAGGCGGCTTCTGCCGCAACGGCTTTCTTGCTTGAGCCGCCCGAGAGTCGGCTGGAGACCACGATCGCCACGATGATCAACGCGCCACCGATCAGCATGCGCAGTGTCGGATTTTCATCAAACAGCAGCCAGGCCATGGTGATGCCGTAAACCGGCTCCAGGGCGAACACCACGGCCGCGGTCCGCGCCTTGATCACTGCCAGGCTGGCGACAAAAAGACTGTGAGCGATGCCAGTGCAGAACACCCCGAGCAGACCGATCCACAACCAGTCGATGGCGCGCACTTCGCTTAACTGCGGTGCCGCCACCGGCAACAGGCACAACGCGACCACCACGTTCTGACACAGCGCCGCCTGCACCGCCGGGATTCGCCCGGAGCTGGCGCGGTTGGTCAGCGATAGCAGAGAGAACAGCAAACCTGAGCCCACCGCCCACAGCAGACCCATTGTGGCGCCGCTGGCCAGATCGAAATCAGGGGTGACCAGCACCAGCCCGACACTGACCAGCACCACCAGCAGGATTTCGTTGGTGCGAATTCGCTCGCGGAAGATCAACCCTTCAAGGATCACGGTAAACGCCGGGAAGCTGGCGAAACCCAGGGTCGCGATTGCCACGCCTGCGACTTTCACTGCAATGAAAAAACTCACCCAGTGTCCGGCCAGCAGTAAGCCGCTGAGCAACAGTCGGCGCCAGTCCACAGCCTCGAGTTTCTGCCAGCGAGTAGTGCTGGCGAATCGCGCAAAAACGGCCAACGCCAGCACAGCGAATGCAGCGCGCCCGAAGACGATGACGGCGGGGGAGGCGGCAGCCAGTTTGCCGAAGACACCGGTCAGGCCGAACATCAATGCGCCAATATGCAAAGCGCCAAGGGCGGTACGGGGAGTCATTGCAATCCTTGAAAAACGTATAAAACCAGGCCCTACATTGAACCGCGCAACTTCCCGTTGTGTCTGTCGCCAGACTATCGTCCTTTGTCGCCAGCCTCTCGGCGCAACTTGCCAGGCGATGCGCCAAACTCCCGCAACACCGCTGCAGCAAATGCACTCTGGGAACTGTAACCGACCCGACTGGCAACCTCGCCGATGGGCAATGGCGAATCCCGCAGCAGTCCCACAGCGATATGCAAACGTCGACTGCGGATGTAATCCATCGGCGTCTGCCCGCATTCAGCAACGAACCGCGCATGCAGCCGTGCGCTGGACAGACCGGCGACGCGTGCCAGATCGGCGACTTGAAGTGGATAGGCGGCGTACTGATCGATGTGCGCATTCAGCGCCGCATAAGGCAGGCGCCGACCGCCGACGATCTCGGGTTTGGCGTTGTTGAGGCTGGCCAGCAACAACACCGCGCCTTGTTGCGCGATCAATGGATCGTTGACCTGACTGTCCGCCAACCAACTGACCAATTGGCTTTGCCCGGCATCCAGCGGCAGGCGACCGGCGTTGTCGAGCAAACGACGGCTGGCCTCGGCGTGATCCCCCAGGGACTGAGCAACCCATTGGTCGCTGGGCACATCCAGCACCAGGCAACGGCTGCCATTGGCGCTACCGCAGGCGTGATGGAAACCGGACGGCACCACCACGAAACTCTGTTGAACCACCTGACTGCCATGCCCGTCGACCTCGAAATCCAGCGCACCCGACAGCCCGAACACCAGTTGCGCGTGGTCGTGACTGTGGACGATCAGGTCATGAGTGTATTGGCGTAGCGTGAGGATCGGTCTCATCGCAGGTCTCCTGGTCAAGGTGCGGTCAGTCTACACCGGCCGGGCGCTGTCACAGGACTGACTCGCCACTGTCATGGGCGATTAACCCGACCGGCGCAAGCTTGCAAAAACTTTTCCAGAGGGTTGCCCATGACCAGCGCCGAGCTCGCCAAACCCAGTCGTAAGCAACGTGTGCGAACCTTGTGGATTTCCGACGTGCATCTGGGCACCCGGGATTGCCAGGCCGAACACCTGTCGCAGTTTCTCAAGGGCTATCACGCGGACAAGATCTACCTGGTCGGCGACATCATCGATGGCTGGAAGCTGCGCGGCGGCATGTACTGGCCTCAGGCGCACACGAATGTGATCCGCCGCTTGCTGACCATGAGCAAACGCGGCACCGAGGTGATCTATGTCACCGGCAACCACGACGAATTCCTGCGCCGCTATTCGAAGCTGATTCTGGGCAATATCCAACTGGTGGATGAAGCCGTGCACGTGACCGCCGATGGTCGCCATCTCCTGGTCATTCATGGCGACCAATTTGACGTGATCACGAGGTATCACCGCTGGCTGGCCTTTCTCGGCGACTCGGCCTACGAATTCACCCTGACCCTCAACCGCTGGCTCAACCATTGGCGCGCACGCTATGGCTACGGTTACTGGTCGCTGTCGGCGTACCTCAAGCACAAGGTCAAAACCGCGGTCAGCTTCATCAGCGATTTCGAAGAAGCCATCGCTCACGAATGCGTCAAACGCGAGTTGCACGGCGTGGTATGCGGGCACATTCACCATGCCGAGATACGCAAGGTCGGCGGGGTGGATTACCTCAATTGCGGGGATTGGGTGGAGTCGTGCACCGCGCTGATCGAGCATTGGGACGGAACGATCGAGTTATATCGATTGGCGGATGCCCAGGCGCGGGAGGCCGAGTTGAAAGCCATCAAAATCGCAGAGCCGGCCTGAAAAGCAGAGTGTCTGGTCTGGCCCCATCGCGAGCAGGCTCGCTCCCACAGGGGATGTGTGTACAACACAAGTCCAATGTGGGAGCGAGCCTGCTCGCGAATGGAATGCGCAGCAGTCCCCGGGATTTATCAGGCTGGCGAATGTTCTTCCATCGCCGCCTTGTAAATCGAGTACTTGGGCTGCGCAAACAACCGTTCCATCATCGGTTCAAAGAAGCTCAGCGGCAGCGTGTCATACGCTGGGTCAAACGCCGCGGCGTCATATTTGGCGCAAAACTCAATGGTCGCCTGATACTGCGGATGCCCGCTGAATTGCTCGCGCAAATGCCGGTCCATCCCTAGATGATGGAAGAAGTAATACCCCTGGAAAATTCCGTGTTTCTCGACCATCCACAGGTTCGCGGCACTGACGAACGGCTTGAGGATTGCCGCAGCGATGTCCGGGTGGTTGTAGGAACCCAAGGTGTCGCCAATGTCGTGAAGCAGCGCGCAGACCACGTATTCTTCATCGCGGCCATCACGCCAGGCACGGCTGGCGGTTTGCAGGGAATGGGTCAGACGATCCACCGGGAAGCCGCCAAAATCACCCTCCAGTAATTTCAGGTGCGCCACAATCCGTGTCGGCAATTGCCTCGCATAGGCACTGAAATCTGCGGCGATGATCGCCCAGTCTTCCTGCGTGCCGTCCTGCATGTGGGTGAAACGGGCGTGGGCGTTCATCGGCTCTCCGCTTGTTCTTATCGAAAGGGATTTTTTGAGTGTAGAGCCTGGATCCAATACCGCACTGGCTGCGCAGGACGCTTTTGTGGCCCGTCGGGCCTAGAAAGGCACGCGACCCAGAATCATGTCTCGGTACATGACGAAATCGCCGAGCAGGCTGTAAAACGGATGTTGAAAGGTCGCGGGACGGTTCTTCTCGAAAAAGAAATGCCCGGCCCAGGCGAAGCTGTAACCCGCCAGAGGAAGGGCCCATAACAGCAGCCAGGCGCCTTTGCCGATGGTCAGGGCCAGGATGAAAATAACCAGCGTCGTGCCGATAAAGTGCAATCGTCGGCAGGTGCTGTTGCTGTGTTCGCTGAGGTAATACGGGTAGAACTCAGCGAAGCTGTTGAAACGTTTGATGTTTTCCACGACTGCGATCTCTGTGGTTATTGTTCTGACTGCAAGTTGTTCTGCGGGTAGCTTATTTGAGTCTAGAGTGATCATTGGCATCAGCCAGTGACAATAGGCGCCACTTTAGTATCCTTCGGAAATTGGCCGCGATAGACGGCTCACTAAGTAGTAAGTAAACGCCATGAGCGAACGAACGACTTCTGCAAGCTGGGCGATGGGGATTGTCAAAGCACTGGAGATGGACGGCCTGGATTGCCGGGTGCTGTTCAAACAGCTGGGGCTCGACTACGCGGCACTGGATGATCCGGACGCGCGCTTCCCGCAGGATTCCATGACACGGCTGTGGCAGCGCGCGGTTGAGCTGTCCGGCAACCCGGCGATTGGCCTGAACATGGGCAAGGTCGTGCGACCGGCCTCCTTTCATGTGGCCGGTTACGCCTTGATGTCCAGCCAGACCCTGGCCGAAGGCTTTCAACGGCTGGTGCGCTATCAGCGGATCATTGCGGAAAGTGCCGACCTGAGTTTCCGATTGTTGGAAGAAGGCTACGCGCTGATTCTGACGGTCCACGGCGACCATCTGCCACCGACCCGGCAGAGTGCCGAAGCGTCACTGGCCTGTGCCCTGGCGTTGTGCGGCTGGTTGACCGGGCGCACCTTGCAACCGCGCAAGGTGCTGGTGCAGGGCGAAGAGCCCGCCGATCTCGAACCTTATAAACAAGCCTTCCATGCGCCTTTGGTGTTCAACGCACCGTATGACGCCCTGATCTTCGAACGCGCTGACATGGAGGCTCCGCTGCCTACCGCCAACGAGGCGATGGCGCTGTTGCATGACCGGTTTGCCGGTGAATACCTGGCGCGATTTTCCGAGAGTCGCGTGACCCACAAGGCGCGACAGGTGCTGTGCCGTTTGCTGCCCCAGGGCGAACCCAAGCGCGATACCGTGGCGCAGACGCTGCACCTGTCGCAACGCACCTTGCAGCGACGCTTGCAGGAAGAGGGCACGAGTTTTCAGACGTTGCTGGACGACACCCGACGTGAACTGGCCGAGCAATACCTGGCGCAGCCGACCATGACCTTGCTGGAAATTGCCTACCTGCTGGGGTTCGCCGATCCGAGCAACTTCTTCCGCGCTTTCCGCCGCTGGTTCGACGCCACCCCTGGCGAGTACCGGGCGCGGCTGATGGACGCGCTTGCGCCTGTCAGTGACGCCAGAACGCCGGAATACACAGAACAAACACCGTAATGATTTCGAGTCGGCCCAGTAGCATGCCGAACGAGAGAATCCACTTGGCCGCGTCCGGCAGGGTGGCGAAGTTGCCCGCCGGGCCAATGGTCTCGCCCAGGCCCGGGCCAACGCCGGACACTGTGCTGGCGGCGCCGGTAAGGGCGGTCATCCAGTCCACGCCGAGCAGCGACAACAGCAGTGCGATCACGCAGATGGTGATGGCGAAGAAAAACGAAAAGGTCAGAATCGAACGCACGATCTCTTCGTCGAGGCGATGACCGTTGTACTTCTGCTTGATCACCGCGCGTGGATGAATCAACTGGTTAAGGTTGGCCTTGAGCAGGATGTACGCAACCTGGAAGCGGAAAATCTTGATCCCGCCGGCGGTCGAGCCCGAGCAGCCGCCGACAAAACCCAGATAGAAGAACAGCATCAGTGAGAAGTTGCCCCACAGGCTGTAGTCCCCGAGTGCGAACCCGGTGGTCGTCACCACCGAAGTCACGTTCAGCGCCACATGCCGCAGCGCCTCCAGCCAATGTAACTGGGTGGTCCACCAGTACCAGGTGCCGAGCACCAGCCAGGTTACCAGCAACATGCCGAGCAAGCCTTGAACCTGCTGATCCTTGATCAGTGCTTTGCGGTTACCGCGCAAGGTCGCTACATACAGGGTGAACGGCAGGCTGCCGAGGATCATGATGACGATCGCCACCCAGTGCACCGCCGGTTGCGTCCACTTGGCCAGAGACTGGTCGGACGTTGAGAAACCACCGGTGGAAATCGCCGACATCGCGTGGTTGATCGCATCGAACAGGCTCATACCGGCCCACCAGAACGCCAGGCTGCCGAAAATGGTGATGCCGACGTAGGCCGCAACGATCAAACGCGCCACCATGTGCGATCGGGGCATGATTTTTTCGGAACGGTCTGACGACTCGGTCTGAAACAGCCGCATGCCACCAATGCGCAGCAGTGGCAGAATCGCTACCGCCATGCCGATAAAGCCGATGCCGCCGATCCAGTGCAGCAACGAGCGCCACATCAGAATGCCAGGGGACATGGCGTCCAGGCCCGTGAGCACCGTCGACCCGGTGGCGGTAATGCCGGACATGCTTTCGAAGAACGAATCGGTGTAGCTGATGTGCTGGGTCAGCAGGAACGGCAGCGCGGCGAAGATGCATACCACCAGCCAGCTACTGACGGTCAGCAGGTACATGTCTCGCGGGCGCAGGTGTACATGTTCCGGGCGACCGGGGATGACCAGCGCGAGGCCGGCGACAAAGGTAATCATGCTCGCCCAGAGGAACGACGTCAGGTCGCTGGTACGGTCGAAAATCACCAGCGTGGCCATGGGCACGACCATGGCGATGGCCAGGGTGATCAGGAAGATGCCGATGATGAAACCAATGAGACGTAAGGTCGGCAACGCCATGAAGTCTGCTCGGGCTGAAATAAAGAAGGGCGCCATTCTACCTGTGGGGTCTGCTATGTAAACCGGCACTCCCGAGGTGGTTGCAGCTAGAATAGCCTCACATTTTTTTCAGGAGGTGGCCGATGCAGGCTCTCGACGCTTTGCTCAACCGTGTTTCCGTTCCACGACTGATAGAACCGGCCCCCACCGCAGAACAGCGTGAAGTGCTGTTTGGCGCTGCGATGCGAGCGCCAGACCATGGCCACTTGCAGCCTTGGCGCTTCCTGACAGTCGAAGGCGCGGCGCGCGAGCAAATGGGCGAGTTGCTGGCCGAAGCGGCGAAGCTGCAGGACAGCGAAGTGTCCGAGGCGGCGTTGGACAAGGCGCGTAACGGTCCACTGCGCGCGCCACTGGTGGTTGTGGTGATCGCCCGGTTGCAGGATCACGTCAAATATCCGAAGTCCGAACAACGGCTGGCGGCGGGCTGTGCGGCTCACGGGATTTTGCTGGCGGCTTATGCGCAAGGGATTGGCGCGGTATGGCGCACGGGTGAGCTGGCGTATTCGGCGCATGTGGCCAAGGGTTTGGGTTTGGCGGAAGGGGAAGAGGTGATAGCGTTTCTTTACCTTGGCACGCCGCAGAAAGAACCGCGCGTGGCGGAGAAAGTCGACCTGGCTGAATTCGTCAGCGCCTGGCCTTCCAAGGGCTGAGAGCGGTCGTTTGTGAGTGAGGGGTGAATCATTGCGATCCAGCCCTCACCCTAACCCTCTCCCGGAGGGAGAGGGGACTGATCGAGGTGTTCTTGGAGCGGCATCGACCTGAAAATCCGAGTTGAACTCAGGATATGAAATGCCCCCGATCTGCTCCCTTTCCCCCTCTCCCCCGTGGGGAGAGGGCTGGGGTGAGGGGCGGGTTTCAGAGCTGCACCATAGCCCCAGGCACCAACGGCAATTCGAGACTGGCGATAAACCCGCCCTCCGGGTGATTAGCCAACACCAGACTCCCGCCATGCCGTTCCGCCGCACGGCGCGCAATCGCCAATCCCAAACCATGCCCGGCCGCCGTCTGCCCCGGCGCCCGGTAGAATGGCTCACCCAACTGACTCAAATGCGCAGCCTCTACCCCCGGCCCATGGTCGCGCACACTGACCACAATCCGCTCACCCTGACGCACCGCCTGCATTTCAATCGATTGCCCCACCGGGTTGAACCGCTGAGCATTGCGCAGCAGGTTGTCGAGGGCGCGCTCGATCATCGTCGGCCAGCCTTTAAGGTTCAACTGCGGCTCGGCCTCAAGGTGCACGTTCTGCTCCGGCGAACCCAATTGAGCATCCTTTTGCAGGGTGTTGAGCAGCGCATTGAGATCAACCTCTTCAGCGCTGGCGTTGTCGGCATCGACCCGCGCCAAAACCAGGATTTCGCTGATCAGTGCTTCCAGTCGGTCGCACTCCCGAGTGAGACGCGGCCAGAGTTTTTGCCGTTCTTCAGGGTTGGCCCGCTCGGCCAGAGCCAGCGCAATTCGCAGCCGGGCAAGCGGTGAACGCAGTTCATGGGACACATCCCGCAGCAACTGCCGCTGACTGCCGATCAAACTTTGCAGACGCGCGCCCATGCGGTTGAAGTCGTTGGCCAGCACGCCGAACTCATCGCGCCGATTGGCCAGTTTTACCAGGCTGTTTTGTTGGTAGGTGGTTTGCCCCAGATCATGCACTGCGCCGCGCAAGCGGTTGAGTGGGCGAGTAATGGACATCGTCACGAACAGGCTGAACAAGGTCAGGACCACCAGCGCGATACCCAGCGCACTCAACGGCCAGAGCAGGCTTTCGCGGTGCCACGCGTCCAGCTCCGGGTGCGGAATGCGGTAGATCAGCAGGTAGGTGTCGCCGGTTTTTTCGCTGGTGTACTCCGCCGTCAAACGACGCCATGGCAGGCGGCGGTCGTCGTTGTTCTGTCGAGCTTCGAAGGCGGCCGCCCGGCGTGGGAAGGTGCCGCGCACCACCGGATCGCCGCTCTCGTTGAGCACTTGAACGTCGATGTGATACTGGCGCTTGCGCTGTTCCAGAATGTCCTGGGCCGCGTCTTCACCCTGTGATTCGTAGGTTTGCGTCCACTGTTCGGCCAAGGTGTTGAGGCCCGGATGGCGGCTGAGAATCCACGCGTCCTGGTTGAGCATGTGCCCCAGCAGAATGGAAAGCCCTGCAACCAGAGCGATGGCCAACCAGAAGCTGGCCAGAATACGCCAGAACAATGAGCGCACAGAAAATCCTCAAACAAACACAAATCCCATGTGGGAGCGAGCTTGTGTGGCGAGGGGATTTATCCCCGTTCGGCTGCGAAGCAGTCGTCAAACCATTGCTTGCGGTGTATCTGAAACACCGCAATGTTCGATTCGGGGCCGCTTTGCAGCCCAACGGGGATAAATCCCCTCGCCACACAAGCCCGCTCCTACATGGGACTGAATGGAATCAGACCCGACGGTGTTAGCCGTCAGGTCCGGGGGTTAGCACATTATTGCGCCTTTTGCGCCTGTTGCGCTTTCCAGGCCTTGAACTCGGCCCATTCGGCGCGACGCTCAGCCTGTTTTTTCTGGATCTCGTCGAATTGCTTCTGTTGATCCGGTTTCAGCAAGGCGCGCACGTCGGCTTCGGCTTTCTTGTGGTTGGCCGCCATTTCATCTTTCATGGCTTTCTGGTCGGCTGGCGAGAGTTTTTCCAGGTACTTTTCGACCACTTGCTTACGCTCGTGCATCTGCTCGCCCATGATTTTGCGGATCTGCTCGCGCTGTTCGCGGCTCAGGTCCAGCTGGCTGTACGGGCCTTTGCCGTGCATGCCGTGCATCTGACCGCCATGGCGTGAGTCGTCCATCGGGCCACCCATCGGGCCGGCACCTTCAGGCATGGCGGCCATGGCAACGGTTGGCAGGGCGGCAGCGAACATTAGAGCGATAAGAGTCTTGCGCATGGTGAATCTCCTTGTCTCGTTCCCGGTACGTTCCGGATGAGTACAGATTACGCAGATCAAGGTCAGCGGCGGTCAGCGGAGCGTAAAGCTTGGGTAAAGACGATTTCTCGCCGACCTGACAAAACTTACAGGCATCGTAGGAGCACGGCTTGCTGGCGATGGCGTCCTTGAGATAGTCATCGCCGGCAAGCCGTGCTCCTACGGGGGAAGATATTCGGGATTAGAGGCTGTAGTAATAGCCGCGGCTGCGCAGGGCCACGATGCGTGGGCGGCCGTCGGGGTGCGGGCCGATCTTTTTGCGCAGGTTGCTGACGTGCATGTCCAGGCTGCGGTCGTACAGCGTCAGTTTGCGGCCGAGGGCGATTTGCGCCAGTTCCTGTTTGTCCAGCGGCTCGCCAGGTTGCTTGAGCAGGGCTTCGAGCAAACGGCTTTCGGAGACGGTGAGGGTGAATTCCTGTTCATCGATGCTGACCACGCCACGTACCGGGCTGAAACACAGGTCGCCCAATTCGAGCTGACTGGAGACGGCTGCCGGATGACTGCGGCGCAACACGGCGCGCAGGCGGGCTGTCAGTTCCCGTGGGTCGCACGGTTTGGCCAGGTAATCGTCGGCACCGAGTTCCAGGCCGAGGATGCGGTCCAGCGGTTCGCCGCGAGCCGAGAGCATCAGCACCGGCAAGTCCGGGTGATCGCTGCGCAATTGCTTGAGCAGCTCCAGACCGCTGCCGTCCGGCAGCATCACATCCAGCACCACGGCTGCCGGCGATGTTTCGGCCAGTGCGCGACGAGCACTCTGACCATCGTGGCAGGCGCGGACGTGGAAGCCTTCCTGGCTCAGCCAACTGCTCAGGAGCTCGCACAGCTCCTGGTCATCATCAATTAATAACAGCTCGCTCATGACTCACTCAATTTAGCCATTGCCTACGTTTTCTGGTGGCACCACTGGCGAAGATACCGCAGAGCAGCGCCAATAGCGCTACCCCGGCGCCGATGACGAACCACTGTTGCTGGTCGGTCAATAGACGCGGCAGCGGGTTGCCGGCCTGGGCTTCCTTGAGTTGCAGCTTGAGGCGCTGATTCTCTTGGCGCAACCGGCTCAGCTGAGCGCTTTCGCGTTCGGCATCGGTATTTTGCAGTTGTTTGCTCAGTTCTTCTCGTTGCTGTTCGCTTACCTTCAAGCGCTGTTGCAACTGGGTGATCTGGCTGCCGGCGCTCAGGGACAATGGCGTGGAACTACCGCCCTCGGCGCTTTCTTCACCGTGGGCAGGGGCCACAATCGACAACGTCACCAACATCAGACACAACGGACCTTTGCGCATCGCCACTCCTGATTCCAATACGAGTATTGGGCAGGTTGTCGGCCGGTAAACGAGAATAATGAGCGTTGAGAGCACGATGAACCGACAAGGTTCATCGTGGGGGGAGAAATTACGGGAGGACTTGCTTGAACGGTTTGACCGAAACGTTGGCGTAGACGCCTGCGGCGATATACGGATCAGCGTCGGCCCAAGCCTGTGCGGCGCTCAGGGAATCGAATTCGGCGACGATCAGGCTGCCGGTGAAACCCGCAGCGCCCGGATCATTGCTGTCGACCGCCGGGTTTGGACCGGCCAAAACGATGCGACCTTCACCTTTGAGCACTTGCAGGCGCTCAAGGTGTGCAGGCCGTGCGGCCAGGCGGGCTTCCAGGGAGTTGGCGACGTCTGTGGCAATGATTGCGTAAAGCATGTCAGTCCTCGGTTTTTGGCGTAGTGGTATCGGCGTCGTGCAGGTGGCGGGACAGGTAAATGCCCTGGCCGACCAGGAACAGCAGCGTCATGCCCAGGCTGCCGAAGACTTTGAAGTCGACCCAGTAGTCCTGAAAGGTGAACGCGACGAACAGGTTGGCGGCACCGCAAAACAGGAAAAACCCGATCCAGGCGATGTTCAGGCGGGTCCAGACCGGATCCGGCAGGGTCAGCGCGTGGCCCATGATGCGTTTGATCAGCAGTTGCTCACCGACGAAGTGGCTGCCAATGAACGCCAGGGCGAACAGCCAGTTCACCACCGGGGCTTTCCATTTCAGGAAGGTTTCGCTGTGGAACGCCAGGGTCAGGCTGCCGAAGACCAGGCAGGCGATGAGGGTCAGCCACTGGCTCTTCTCCAGCTTGCGCTGCTTGATGAACAGCGTGCCGTAAACCACCAGGGAGCTGATGATCAGCATGGCGGTGGCGCTGTAAATACCGCCTACAGTCAACTCGTGACCGGCGATGTCGACGACCCGGGGATCGAGCTTGAAGACGATGAAGAACAGCAGAAGCGGGATGAAATCGATGAATTGTTTCACAGTGGCAGCCAGAAGCAGGATGTGGCGGCATAATAACAAACATATGGGCGCGCGATAGCGCCAGCTGATTTGAGGTAAAAAAGTCCTGTGAATGTTGATTTGCACTGCCATAGCACGGCCTCCGATGGCGCTCTCGCGCCTGCAGTACTGGTTGCGCGTGCGTTCGAGAAAGGCGTGCGAGTCCTGGCCTTGACCGATCACGACACCCTCGAAGGCCTTGATGAGGCCCGCAGCACCGCGACTGCGCTGGGGATGCAACTGGTCAATGGCGTCGAATTGTCCTGCACCTGGGGCGGCGCGACCATTCACGTGCTGGGCTATGGTTTCGACGTCAACGCTGCGCCGTTGGTCGAGGCCATCGCAAAATTGCACGATGGCCGCTGGTTACGGTCCGAAGAAATAAGCCGCAAGTTGGCGCTTAAAGGCATGCCGGGTGCGCTGGAAGGTGCCCGGGCGATCCAGCAGGAACTGGGCGACAGCGGCAACGCGCCGGCCCGTCCGCATTTCGCCGACTGGATGGTGCGTGAAGGTTTCGTCAAGGATCGCGCCGAAGCGTTCCGCAAATGGCTGGGTGCCGGCAAGCTGGGGGACGTCAAGCAACACTGGCCGACCCTGGAAGACACGGTCGAAACCCTGCGCGCCGCCAAGGCCTGGGTCAGCCTGGCGCATCCGTGGCACTACGATTTCACTCGCAGCAAACGTCGCCGGCTGATTGCCGACTATATTCAAGCAGGGGGCCACGCAATCGAAGTGGTCAATGGCCATCAGCCCGCCGAGCAAGTGGGCAGCCTGGCGATTCTCGCCCGTGAGTTCGGTCTGCTGGTCAGCGCCGGCAGTGATTTTCATGGTCCTGGAGGCTGGTCCGAGATCGGTGAATACCGCCCGCTCCCGGAGGATCTGCCGCCACTGTGGTGTCGATTCAAACATGACCCAATTATTGCCGCCGTCTGAACAGGTAGAGAATGTGAGTCAATTTTTCCAGATTCATCCGGAAAACCCGCAAGCGCGCCTGATCAAACAGGCTGTCGAAATCATCCGCAGCGGCGGGGTGGTGATTTATCCCACAGACTCGTCCTACGCCATTGGTTGCCAGATCGGCGACAAGAATGCCGTGGAGCGCGTGCGTCGGTTGCGTGGACTGGATGACAAGCACAACTTCGCACTGATTTGCAGCGACCTGTCGCAACTGGGGCTATTCGCCAAGATCGACACCGGCCTTTTCCGTTTGCTCAAGGCCCACTTGCCGGGTCCGTATACCTTCATTCTCAACGCCACCCGCGAAGTGCCGCGGCTGTTGTTGCACCCGAAAAAACGCACCATCGGCCTGCGTGTGCCGAGTCATCCGATTGCCCTGGCGCTGTTGGAGGAACTCGGCGAACCGCTGATGAGCGTGACCCTGATCATGCCCGGCGACACTGACCCGATGACCGATCCTTACGAAATGCGTCAGTTGCTTGAGCATCAGGTCGACCTGATCATCGACGGCGGTTTCGGCGGAATCAAGGCGTCCACCGTGATCAACCTCGCCGACGGCGAGCCGGAAGTGATCCGTGTTGGCTGCGGCGACCCGACGCCGTTCATGGCCGAGGCGTAGATGTCTGCAGTAGAACCCGTTGTTGACAGTCAGGCCGGAGCCCAGCAAGAGCTGCCCTTCGCGATGGTCTATGGCCAGGCGGTCATGGAAATGCCGCTGGACCTGTACATTCCGCCGGATGCGCTTGAGGTCTTTCTCGAAGCCTTCGAAGGCCCTCTCGACTTGCTGCTGTACCTGATCCGCAAACAGAACATCAACATCCTCGACATCCCGGTGGCGGAAATTACCCGTCAGTACATGGGCTATGTCGAGTTGATGCAGTCGGTGCGCCTGGAGCTGGCCGCCGAGTACCTGGTCATGGCCGCAATGCTGGCCGAGATCAAATCGCGGATGCTGCTGCCGCGTGCCGAAACGATCGAAGCCGAAGAAGACGACCCCCGCGCTGAACTGATTCGCCGCTTGCAAGAGTACGAACGCTTCAAGGCCGCAGCCGAAGGCATCGATGGCCTGAGCCGTGTGGGCCGTGACGTGGTAGTCCCCAAGCTCGACGCCCCGGAAGCCCGGGCACGCAAGCTGTTGCCAGACGTGCGTCTTTCAGAGCTGCTGTTGTCCATGGCCGAGGTCCTGCGCCGAGGCGACATGTTCGAAAGTCACCAGGTCAGCCGCGAGGCACTGTCCACCCGCGAACGCATGAGCGATGTGCTGGAGCGCCTCAAGGGCGGCGGTTTCGTGCCCTTTGCCGAGCTGTTCACCGCTGAAGAAGGACGTCTGGGGGTGGTGGTGACCTTCATGGCGATTCTCGAACTGGTCAAGGAATCTTTGGTCGAGCTGGTGCAGAATGAGCCGTTCGCAGCGATCCACGTGCGGGCCCGAGCCGAATAACGAGTTGAATCATGAACCTGACTGAACCCCGCGAGCTGGCGCCACTGCTTGAAGCCTTTCTGTTGGCCTCGGGAAAACCGCAATCGCTTGAACGCCTGTTCGAACTCTTCGAAGAGGGCGAGCGCCCGGAGCCGCCGGTCTTCAAGAAAGCCCTGACGATTCTCGCCAAGTCCTGCGACGGCCGCGCCTTTGAGTTGAAGGAAGTGGCCTCCGGGTATCGCTTGCAGATCCGCGAAAAGTTCTCGCCGTGGGTCGGACGTTTGTGGGAAGAGCGGCCGCAGCGCTATTCCCGCGCCATGCTCGAAACCATCGCGCTGATCGCTTATCGCCAGCCGATCACCCGGGGCGAGATTGAAGACGTGCGGGGCGTGGCGGTCAACAGTCACATTGTCAAAACCTTGCTGGAGCGCGAGTGGATCCGCATCGTCGGTTACCGCGACGTGCCGGGTAAACCGGCGATGTTTGCCACCACCAAGGCCTTTCTCGATCACTTCAACCTGAAAAACCTCGACGATTTGCCACCGCTGGCCGAATTGCGCGAGCTTGAGCCTGACCCGGTGCTCGATTTCGACGATGCTCCGGTGCCTGCCGCACTGCAGGAGTTGGCCGACGCCAGCGCCGAGCCGGAAGAGCCGAAGGAAGAAACCAGTTTCCACACCCTGTTGCTGGAACTGGACACCATGGAGGAGGGGCTCAAGACCGACTTCGACGATCTGTTGCGCGATGGGGCGGTGACCGAGACCGAAGGGGAGTTGGCAGAGCCCGAGCCTGACACTGAAGTTGAACTTCAAGTCGAGGCTGAAGCCACTGTCAAAGAAGAGCAGGAACCAGAGCAGGAAGATGACATTCTTGGTGTTGCCGACGCTCGCGCAAAGCTCCTGGCCGCTGTAGCCGCGCTGGACCAGTCGACACCTGAGCTCAGCGATGAAGAGGCCGAAGCCCAAGCCCTCGCCGAAGCGATCGAAAACGAACGCCGCCAGCACGAAGACTGACACGAGCCCAATGTGGGAGATCTATGTTGCAGCGCAACCTTGCCTTCAGGCGCCGTTCTTGAGCAACTGGCTGAACGCCTCCAGCTCACTTTTCTCCAGATCGGAAACCAGTACAAATTGCATGTGGTTTTCTTGCCAGAACACGACGTTAAAGCCGCGGACCATCTGACTCTGAAGCGGCTTGTCCGCCTCCTGCGTGGGCAGGATAAACACATTGATAATGTGCTTGGCGCGCCCATAACTCAGGGCCGCCGTGGTCTGATGTTGCAGGTAATCCAACCGTCCACCCAATAATGGAAAGCCCTGCGCCGAGTAATCGAATACCGGTGGCGAGAAGTCGAGCTTGCCGGTGAACCAAGGCTTCACTGTATGGCGGTCGGATGAAACCACATCGTTCAAATGTTCACCCATTAACGAGCGGACATGGCTGGAGACCGCCTCATCCATCAACGGCTGTTCGCTGGCCGGCGTGACGACATACAGCATCACTGCCAAGGCCAGCGCTGTCGCCGAAAAAACAGGCGCGAACCATTTTCGCCAACGTTCCACTGCACGGGTTTGTGGCGCAACAGGGGCGAAAAGGTTGGCAGTCAACGACACCGGTGCCGAGTAATACGGCGCATGTCGCTTCACGCTGACCTTCAGTAGCCGCGCCTGATCATGCAACCGCGCGCAGTTGGCACATACAGCCAAATGCCCGGCGACCCGGGCAGCCATCACCGTATCGAGTTCCTTGTCCAGATAGCCATGAACCAGCATCTGGCAAGCCGTGCAGTCGAGTTCATTCATGATCATGCAACTTCAGTAGTTCGAGCTTGAGCATGGCGCGAGCCCGGGCCAGTCTCGACATGACGGTGCCGATCGGGATGTCGGCGACCAAGGCGATGTCCTTGTAGGGCATGTCTTCGAGCTCCTTCAGAATAATCACCTCGCGAAATATGGGCGGCAGGGCGCACAGGGCTTGCTGGACAAGCATCGCGTTTTCCGTGTGTATGGCCAGCAACTCGGGGGTTTGGCCGTGACTCAACGCGGCATCGTCTTCGGGCAGTTCATCGCCGATAGCCACCCAGTGGTGGCCGGCCGAGGCCTTGAGCCAGGTGTAGCTTTCGTTACGCACGATGGTCAGAAACCAGGCCTTGGCATTGCCGTCGGTGAAACGGTGCAAGAATCTGAAGGCCCGCAGGGCGCTTTCCTGCACGACGTCGCGCGCGGCGCTGTCGTTACCGGTGAGCCAGCGCGCGAGGTTGTAGGCGGCGTCCATGTGGGGCGCAAACAAGTCCTCAAATCGCTTCATAGTGATTCCCGCAACGTCCCACCCCTATAACTGTCATTCGCTGTGTTTTATTCCCGGGGAAAAAATAATTTTGCGACGTGGAATAAAGACTCGTCCCACAAGGTTGTATCTCGTGTCAGCTACATCACTGTAGTCCGCTAGCGAGGGCACACCGATGGACATTCATACGAAACACGAACGACGCACCGACGGTCCGCTGAACCCCGACCGCCGGACACTGCTCAAGTGCTCCGCGTGGGCCGGGGCCGGGGTGCTCTGGGCCCTGAGCGGCGGTATTCCGCGGGCCTTTGCGCTGGACGATTCCGGCAACGTCTCCGACCCCAAGGCGCTGGCCAGCACGTTCCACTTTGTGCAGATCAGCGACTCGCACATCGGTTTCAACAAGGAGGCCAATCCGGAACCGTCGAAGACCTTGCAGGTGGCCATCGACAAGGTCATCGCATTGCCGAAACGGCCGTCGTTGATCCTGCATACCGGCGATATCACCCACCTGTCGAAACCGGAAGAATTCGATACGGCGGCGCAACTGCTCAAGGGCCTTCCGTCCACCGTGCACTACGTGCCGGGCGAGCACGACACCCTCGACGAGGGCGGCGGCAAGCTCTATCTGGAGCGTTACGGCAAGGGCACCAAAGGCAATGGCTGGTACAGCTTCGATGACCACGGCGTGCATTTCATCGGGTTGGTGAATGTCTTCAATTTCCAGGCTGGCCATGAAGCGACGCTTGGCGCCGATCAACTGGCCTGGCTGGCCGATGACCTGCGCGCTGTGACGAGCAGCACGCCAATCGTGGTGTTTACCCATATTCCGTTGTGGACGATTTATCAGCCGTGGGGTTGGGGCACCGAAGATGGCGATCAGGCGATTGCCATGCTGCGCAAGTACGGTTCGGTGACGGTATTGAACGGGCATATCCATCAGGTCATCCAGAAGGTTGAAGGCAATATCACCTTCCACACCGCCCGCGGCACGGCTTATCCACAACCTGCACCGGGTACGGCGCCGGCACCGGGACCGATGACGGTGGCGGCTGATCAACTGCGCAATTATTTAGGGCTCACCGATGTGCGAGCGACGCAGGGCGAGCATCCGCTGGCGCTGATCGATTCGACACTGGTTTAGCGGAGGAACGGGGATGAAAACGCGAATGTTGGCCGTTGTCTGCCTGATGCTGTCTATGCCGGTGTGGGCTCAGGAGGTGAAAATCGATATCAAAGAGTTCATGTTTGCGCCCAAGGATTTGAACGTGGCCGTGGGCACCAAAGTGACGTGGGTAAACGATGACCAGATCCCGCATACGGTGGCGGAAACCCATAAGGTGTTTCGCTCAGGGGCGCTGGATACGAATGACAGCTTTTCCTGGGTGTTCAACACGCCGGGGGAGTTTGAGTATTTTTGTGCGCTGCATCCGCAGATGATCGGGAAGATTGTGGTCAGCCAGTGATGTCGCAAGCAACTTGCGATAGATCGAGCTAAAGAAACCCTAACCCCTGTGGGAGCGAGCAGGTTCGCTCACACAGGGGGGCAGTGTCGCGGTTGAGCAAACTCGGCACCACCGGTCGGCGGAAAATCAAGTAAGTCGCCATTGATCAGCTAGTCTCTGATGCGCGAACGCTCCCATGAGCGTATGATTCGCGACCCTTCGGCGATCCCTTTGCCCTAGACCCAGCTTTCAACTCTTCAGGTCCCTCACTTCAGAGCTGCCTGAACAGACCACACCGGGAGGTGCCCAGATGAGTATCAACGACCAGAAAGACGACCAGGAAATCGGCCCAGCAGGCGAAAAACTGCAGAAAGTCCTCGCCCGTATCGGCGTCGGCTCGCGCCGTGACGTAGAAGCCTGGATCAGCCACGGCCGCATCAAGGTCAATGGCAAAGACGCCACCCTCGGGCAGCGCGTCGACATGCACGACGCCATCACCATTGATGGCAAGGTGATCAAGCGCGAAGAAGCCGCCGAGTCGGTACGCCGCGTGATCATGTACAACAAGCCGGACGGCGAAATCTGCACCCGCCTCGATCCGGAAGGCCGTCCGACCGTTTTCGACAAGATGCCGCGCCCGAAAGAAGGTCGCTGGATCAACATCGGTCGTCTGGACATCAACACCACCGGTCTGCTGATGTTCACCACCGACGGTGAACTGGCCAACCGCCTGATGCACCCTTCCTACGAAATGGACCGTGAGTACGCGGTGCGTGTCCGTGGCGAAGTCGATGACGAGATGATCGAGCGTCTGAAAGCAGGCGTCGTCCTCGAAGACGGCCCGGCCAAGTTCACCGACATCAAGCAGGCGCCAGGTGGCGAAGGTTTCAACCACTGGTACCACTGCGTGGTGATGGAAGGTCGCAACCGCGAAGTCCGTCGTCTGTGGGAATCCCAGGGCCTGGTGGTCAGCCGTTTGAAGCGTGTGCGTTTCGGTCCGGTGTTCCTCAACTCCGACCTGCCGATGGGTCGCTGGCGCGAAATGAGCCAGTACGAAGTCGACATTCTGAGTGCTGAAGTCGGCTTGACCCCGGTGGCCATGCCGCAAATGAACGCCAAGAGCAAAGACAAGCTCGATCGCATGCAGCGTAAATCGTCGCGTCCGATGGGCAAGACCGAGCGCGTGCGTTCGTTGCGTCCAGCCATCGGTAACCAGAGCGCTGCTACGCCGCGTGATACCCGCGAACCGCATATCGAAGGCGAACGTCCAGCCCGCAAACCAGCAGCACCTCGTGCTGACGGCGAGCGCGGTCCACGCACGCCACGTCCGGCCAATGGTCGCACCGAACGCGGCGAAGGCCGCAGTGCGCCAAGCGGTGGTCGTAGCGATCGCGGTGCTCCAGCCGGTCGTGGCGAGTCTCGTGGTGAGTCGGGTCGCGGTACGCCTGTGGCAGACCGTCCTTCCGACACCAAGCGCCCGGCCAAGGCTCCGGCGAAGAAGCGTCCAGGCATCGTTCTGGTCGACAAGGACGCGCCATCGGGCAAGCGCCGTGGTGCGCCAGCCGGTTCGGGCCAACGTCCGGGCTTCGGTCGTCGCAAGCCTGAGTAATCGGTAAGCGCCCCTCTAAAAAACGCCAACCTTCGGGTTGGCGTTTTTTTATGTCTGACTTTAAGTAAGGTGGTGACTGTTCGGGCCTCATCGCGAGCAGGCTCGCTTGTATGGTAGGACTTGAAGGGAGGAGGAGGAACGCGGTCACCTGTGGGAGCGAGCCTGCTCGCGATGAGGCCCGTAGCGGCACCGCCTACTTAGTGGCTAAAACACAAACCGCCCATCAAACACCGGCTCATCATCCAGCGCCAACACGCCGCTGGAAAAGATCAGGTCCAGATGATGGCTACCCTTCGCGCCACCGCCCAATCCCAGATGCAGCCCGCAATGGCGTTCCTCGAACCCGGCATTGCGCGCATACAGCGTCTTCACGCCTTCGTTGGTGCCGATCCCCAGCTCCTCAATCCGTCGATTGGATGGATTGGCCTCCAGGTACTTGTTGAAGTCATGTTCCAGTCCCGGCACCTCGGTGGCGATTTTGCTGATGGTCGAATTCTCGATCCACAACTCCAGTGGCGACTCCAGCACCCCGTATTTGCGGGCAAATGGAATGGTGCTGAGAAAAGTCCCCATGAACTTGACCCTGCCGTTAATGGCCTCGCTGTGCGTGGCAATCTCACCCGGCGCCAGATCGAAGTTGCCGACACCGTTGATGTCGGTCCACTTCTTGATACTGCTCAACGGTGTTTCGAACCACGAGCCGTGATCATCTTTGAAACTTAACGTGGTGGCATGGGACATGCGCTGGATCAAGTGGCTGTTCAACCCGGCAATGCGCTGCGGGGTGACACTGAACGTGTCGTAGAAGTAATCGCCGTAATCCTTGAACAGCAGCGACTTCTTCCAGTTCTCGGCCATGACGCCTTGCAGCGCGCGGACAAATTCCGGGCCGTCGGGGCGCGGGTTGGGCAGGGTGGAAGAGTCGTAGAAGAAAATGTACAGATCGCTGTCGGCAATCGCCTGGGCCAGCAATTCCGTGGGCTCCAGATCCAGTCGCATTGCGCTGAAACTGAAGCGTGGGCTGGCACCGGCCTGTTCGGCGATGGTGCTCGTCAGTGCCTGATAATCAGCCGTGTGGCCGAGCAAGACCTTCGCCGGGTTGATGCCGACAAGGGCAGGGTGCTGTTCGAGGTAGTAAAGGAAATGCGAAATGGCGCGTTGCTTATCCATGTAGTCCTCCCTGACAAACCGAGAAAAAGTGGCAGGCACAACCGGCCGGATCGTGCCTGCCGGGATGTCTTACAGAGGCCACATCGCCGTGCCGAACGGAACAACCGCATCGGCTTGCATCATTTCAACGGCGGCGTCATGGGTCGGTGCTTCAAACCAATCGTCCAGTTGCAGTTCAGTTTCCAAGTCTTTTTCAAGTGCTTGCATTGTGAATCTCCTAGATGACTTTTTCGGTAAGTGCTGCGGCGCGTTTTCAGTCATTGAATAACCCGCCAACTTGCTGATTGATGCGCCTCGGCAAGTCGCTGAAAACCTAGTTCACAGGTTTTTAAATTGCAAAAAAATAATCAAATAAGATTTGTTTGAACTTTTTGTTCTGTTTTTTATTAAGCAATTTGTTAATAAAAAACAGAAAACTAACTCGACCTTTTCCTTAGGAAGCTTCCTACCGTCAATTTGCAGTCAGGCTAACGTCAAATCTGATTCGGCAAATTTACGTTACGGCATGTAAAGAAATGCTGACGAAATAGAGCCTCAAAGCCCTTGGTTTGACGCTTGCGGAAGGGATGTAAGGAAAACCTTCCGCCCAGCAGCCATTTAACCTGCGCGCAGGGCTCTGGCCCGCTTGTTTCAGGCGCGGTTGAAGGGTGAGATGCGCCCCATGCCTGTCGTGCAGGTGCATAACAAGAAGGAGGCGCAATGTACGCCGTGACTCATTTCCACTTCTCTGCGAGGGGCGATTTTTCCGCCGTCCCCGTCGATGACCCGCAAAGGTCTGACTCAATTTTTGCAGCCGCCCGAGACCCTCGAGGCGGACACAGGCAATCCCGGCAAATGACACGCTGATCCAGCAGTGTCTGGCAGCAGGGGGTTACAGGTGTACAATGCGCCGCGTTTTAACTGTGACCTCCTGCGCATCTGCGCAAACCTCAAGGCTATCCGTCTTGTTCACTCCGCCGCGCCACAAGCGTGTCGGGTTCGATTTCGTCACAGATAAAAACAAACAGGTGACGCATGACCGTTGTAAAAACGCTGAACTCCTTTTGCCTTCGCTGGGGTTTGATCGGCGCTGCTTGAAATCGCAACCGAGCAGCAACGTCTAACGAACATCATCAAACCTTGCGTGAGACCCTTTTCATGAGTGGACAAAACTCGCATTCAGGCGAGCTGAAACGCGGCCTGAAAAATCGCCACATTCAACTGATCGCCCTCGGTGGCGCGATCGGTACCGGGCTGTTCCTCGGCTCGGCCGGCGTACTGAAATCCGCCGGCCCGTCGATGATCCTCGGCTACGCCATCTGCGGCTTCATTGCTTTCATGATCATGCGCCAGCTCGGCGAAATGATCGTCGAAGAGCCTGTCGCCGGTTCCTTCAGCCACTTCGCCCATAAATACTGGGGCGGTTTCGCCGGCTTCCTGTCGGGCTGGAACTGCTGGATTCTGTACATTCTGGTGGGCATGTCGGAGCTGACCGCAGTCGGTAAATACATCCACTACTGGGCGCCAGACATCCCGACCTGGGTCTCGGCAGCCGGCTTCTTCGTCTTGATCAACCTGATCAACCTGGCGAACGTCAAAGTCTTTGGTGAGGCCGAGTTCTGGTTTGCGATCATCAAGGTCGTGGCCATCGTCGGCATGATTGCGCTCGGCAGCTACCTGCTGGTCAGCGGCGACGGCGGCCCGCAAGCGTCGGTGACTAACCTGTGGGCCCACGGCGGCTTCTTCCCGAATGGCGTCAGCGGTTTGGTGATGGCCATGGCGATCATCATGTTCTCCTTCGGCGGCCTGGAAATGCTCGGTTTCACCGCCGCGGAAGCCGACAAGCCGAAAACCGTGATCCCGAAAGCCATCAACCAGGTGATCTACCGGATCCTGATTTTCTACATCGGTGCGTTGGTTATCCTGCTTTCCTTGACGCCATGGGACAGCCTGTTGGCGACCCTGAACGCGTCGGGTGATTCCTACAGCGGCAGCCCGTTCGTGCAAGTGTTCTCGATGCTCGGCAGCGACACCGCTGCGCACATCCTCAACTTCGTGGTCCTGACCGCGGCGCTGTCGGTGTACAACAGCGGCACCTACTGCAACAGCCGCATGCTGCTGGGCATGGCCGAGCAGGGCGATGCGCCGAAAGCCTTGTCGAAGATCGACAAGCGCGGCGTGCCAGTGCGTTCGATCCTTGCGTCGGCGGCGGTGACATTGATTGCCGTATTGCTGAACTACCTGATCCCGCAAAACGCGCTGGAACTGTTGATGTCGCTGGTGGTTGCCACCCTGGTGATCAACTGGGCGATGATCAGCTTCTCGCACTTCAAGTTCCGCCAGCACATGAACAAGACCAAACAGACACCGCTGTTCAAGGCCCTGTGGTACCCGTACGGGAACTACATCTGCCTGGCATTCGTGATGTTCATTCTGGGCGTCATGCTGCTGATTCCGGGGATTCAGATCTCGGTGTATGCGATTCCGGTGTGGGTCGCGTTCATGTGGATTTGCTACGGCATCAAGAACAAGCGTCGTGACCGGCATGCGTTGCAAGCTGCGGGTTCCGTAGCGAAATAATGTAAGTACAGAAACAACAAACCCGGCCATGTGCCGGGTTTGTTGTTTTCGGGTTTTACACAAATCCCTTGTAGGAGTGAGCCTGCTCGCGATAGCGGTGTGTCAACATCTTAGTTGCCTGACACACCGCTATCGCGAGCAGGCTCACTCCCACAGGGACCGCATTCTTTCAGTTCATTCGCGGTATCCTGAGCGTTCTGAACCCGGACGCTTTTCCATGCTGGTAATTTCCAACAACGTGCATCTGCCGGATGCCGAGATCGAATTGACCGCCATCCGCGCCCAAGGCGCCGGAGGGCAGAACGTCAACAAGGTCTCCAGCGCGGTGCACCTGCGTTTCGACATTCCGGCCTCGTCCTTGCCCGAGTTCTACAAGGAGCGGCTGCTGGCGCTGCGTGACAGTCGTATCACCAGCGAAGGGGTGTTGATCATCAAGGCCCAGCAATACCGCACGCAGGAAGCCAATCGCGCGGATGCGTTGGAACGGCTGACCGAGTTGATCCTCAGTGCCACCAAGGTCGAAAAGAAACGTCGCCCGACCAAACCGACCCTCGGTTCGAAGAAGCGTCGGTTGGAGTCCAAGACCAAGCGCGGCAGCATCAAGGCCGGGCGTGGCAAGGTCGATTTTTAGCGGGCTTGGCGTTCTTCCCGGTACTTTTCATTGAGATGCTTCGGCGCCTGCCGGTACAAGTAAACACTCAGTGCCAGACCGCTCAACGCGGCAATCGCGGCGAACAGGAAAATCGAGGCAAAGCCAAAACCTGCCGCAATCGCACCCGCCACCGGCCCGGTGATCCCCAGCGACAAATCGATGAACAACGAATAAGCCCCGACTGCCGCGCCACGACTTGAGGCCGGTACCAGGTTGACCGCTTCCACCCCCAGCGCGGGGAATACCAGCGAGAAACCGAACCCGCTCAGTGCCGCACCGGCCAATGCCCAATGAGCGTCCGGCGCCAGCCACAGCAGCAGCAAGCCGAGGGTTTCCACCGACAGGCAGGCAATCGCCACGCGAAAGCCGCCGAGGCGGTTGATCAGGTTGCCGAACAGCAGCCGCGCACCAATGAAACTGGCACCGAACAGGCTCAGGCACAGCACCGCGTTGTCCCAGTGTTGCGTGGCGTAATACAGGGTGATGAAGGTGGCGATGGTGCCAAAGCCGATCGAGCCCAGCGCCAGACCGCAACCATGTGGCAGGACGCGCCCCAGCACATGCATGAACGGCAAACGCTCGCCGACCACAATCGGTGCGGCGGTTTTCGGCCAGGCCAGCACGAGGCCGAGGACGGCCAGCAACACGATGCTCACGCCCATGCTCCACAAGCCCAGCTGATTAACCAGCAGCACGCCCAGCGGTGCGCCGACTGCCAGTGCGCCATAACTGGCGATGCCGTTCCAGGAAATGACCTTGGCGGTGTTCGCCGCGCCGACCCGGCCGATGCCCCAGCCAATCGAGCCGGAGCCCACCAGGCTTTCCGCGCTGCCGAGTACCAGACGGCCGATCAACAGGCTGATCAGGCTCAAGGTCGGCAAGCTTTGGGTCCAGGCCGAAATAAGCATGAACACGCCGCTCAAACCGCAGCCGGCGAGGCCGTACATCACGGCGAGTTTGCTGCCCTTGTTATCGATGATTTTTCCGGCATACGGACGGCTGAGCAGGGTGGCCAGGTATTGCACGCTGATCACCAGGCCGGCAATGACGGCGCCGAAGCCCAGATCGCTGTGGACGTAACCCGGCAACACGGCCAGGGGAATGCCGATATTCAGGTAGCCGATGAAGGTGAACAGGACGATGGAAACGACTTGCAGCGTGACCGCCAGGGGGCGCTGGTTTTCAGACATGGGTAAAGATCCACGGGGAAGCAGGATAGATAGGCTGCTTATGATAGCGGCGCGAGCGGCTACTGGTCGTGGAAAAAGTAAAACTATTTGCCGGACGGGGATGAATCAGGGTTTGGCGGGTGCGACCAGGTGCGTGGTGACCAGGGCGGCCAAGGCGTTTTCTTCGCTGCCGAAGCGGGCGAGCAGCGCGGCGCGTTTTTCGGGGGACAGGCGATTCCAGATCTCGATCATCTTCTCGGTGGTGCCGATCAGGACGCTGGCTTGCTGAGCTTCGTCAAAAGTAGGGCTGAAGTCGTCGGTCATGGTGGGGCTCGGGGTTCAGGCGGTGTGGAAAGCGCATGTTAGCGCTTTCCACACGGTCTGGCATTGCAGGTAAATCAGTCTTCGCTGTCGGCCTTGCGGCGTTCAGTGGCTTCTTTCGGCTCGGGCTGTTGGGCGCCGGCTTGTTGCGTGGGCGTCTGCTCAGTTTCGTGCAGGCTTGGGAAGGGGAGATTAGGGATCTCGTGCATATCGCGCTCCTCGCAAAGTCTGTTGATAGATCTGGTAGATCCGCGCTTTTAAAAAGCTTGGGGAGGATACAGCAGAAGAAATGACAAATAGACTTTTATATCCAATTGTTGCGACGGATGGGATTGTCTAGACAGGTCTGCAAGAGGGAGCGACACAACATAAATGTGGGAGCGAGCCTGCTCGCGAATGCGGAGTGTCAGTCGACATCAACACTGACTGATCCACCGCATCGCGAGCAGGCTCGCTCCCACAGGGGGCTGTGCAGGGTTTGATGCTTATTTGCAGACTTCGGCGATTGCCTCGGCCAGCAAATCAAGGCGTGTGGCATCGATTCCGGCGACGTTTGCCCGACCAGTGCCCACCATGTAAACACTGTGATGATCACGCAATTGTTTGACCTGTTCCGGCGTCAAACCGGTGTAGGAAAACATCCCGCGCTGCACGCCGATATGCGCAAAGCGCTCGCGCAAACCATGAGGTTCAAGCGCTTCAACCAAACCGCTGCGCAGTTGGGCGATACGCAAACGCATGGCTTCCACTTCGTCGGCCCAGAGGCTTTTCAGCTCTGGATCACCGAGGATGGTCGCTACCACAGCAGCGCCGTGATCCGGCGGTGTCGACCACAGGTTGCGGGCGATGTTGGCCAGTTGGCTGCGGATATCCACCAGCTTGTCAGCGGTTTTCGCGCAGACAATCAGCGCACCGGTACGGTCGCGGTACAGGCCGAAGTTCTTCGAGCAGGAACTGGTGATCAGCACTTCCGGCAAGGCGGCAGCGAACAACCGGGTTGACCAGGCATCCTGTTCCAGGCCATCGCCGAAGCCTTGGTAGGCGAAATCGATCAGTGGCACCAGATCGCGACTGCGCACCACATCCAGCACCCGGCGCCAATCATCATGGGACAGATCGAAACCGGTCGGGTTATGGCAGCAAGCGTGCAGCAGCACCACATCGCCCTTCGGCGCTTCATTGAGTACTGCGAGCATCGCTTCGACGTCGAGGCGGTTATCGCTGCCGACATACGGGTAATGACTGACCTTGACTCCGGCTGCCGCGAAGATGGTTTCGTGGATCGGCCAGGTCGGGTTGCTCAGCCACACGCCACGGCCCGGTAGGCACTGGGCGATAAAATCGGCGCTCAAGCGCAGCGCGCCGGTGCCGCCCGGCGTTTGCGTCGCGCCAGTCCGTTGTTCGGTGATCAACGGAGAATCGGCACCCAGCACCAGTTCAACGATGGCCTTGCCGAACGCCGATTCACCGTGGCCGCCGATGTAGGTCTTGGTGGTCTGACGATCCACCAGGCGTTGCTCGGCGAGCTTCACGGACTGGGGGATCGGTGTCAGGCCCTGGGCATCTTTATAGACGCCCACGCCGAGGTCGAATTTGCGCGGGTTGGGGTCCTGCGCATAGGCCTCCATCAGGCCGAGAATCGGGTCGCCGGGTACTCGTCCGATGGCGTCGAAATGCATTATTTGCGGCCCTCGGCGTCCTTGGCCACTTCGTCAGTGCGCGCGGCCATGATGAAATCGTTGCGATGCAGGCCCTTGATGGAATGGCTCCACCAGGTCACGGTGACTTTGCCCCACTCGGTCAGCAGGCCTGGGTGGTGACCTTCAGCCTCGGAGATTTCACCGACGGCGTTGGTGAACGCCAGTGCGTGCTTGAAGTTCTTGAACAGGAAAACTTTTTCCAACTGCATCACGCCGTCGCGCACTTCGATGTTCCAGTCGGGAATCTGCTTGATCAGTACCGGCAGTTCTTCGTCGCTGACTTGAGGGGCATCGGCGCGGCAGGCTTCGCAATGGGCTTGGTTCAATGTGGACATGATGGGTTCCTGAAATCGAATTATTGGAAATCGGCCGTCAGTGTCACCACGCTAAACCAAAGCGTCGGTTCCTGACAGGCTCACTTGATTCTAAAAGCTGCGGATCACGCGGCCTTTGGCGGAAATTTTGGTGTGTGCAAGCCCAGCTGCATGCCTTGCTTGACCATGCCCATGATGTCTTCGTGGGCGAGATCGAACAGGCGCTTGAGGTTCGGCAGGACAAAGTACAGCGGTTGCAGGATGTCGATGCGGTACGGCGTGCGCATGCATTCCAGCGGATCGAAGGTCTGATGTTCAGGTTCGTCCGACAGGCAGTAAACGGTTTCTTTCGGCGAGGAGAGAATGCCGCCGCCGTAGATGCGCAGGCCTTCAGCTGTATCGACCAGGCCGAACTCGATGGTCATCCAGTACAGACGCGCCAGGTAAACGCGTTCTTCCTTGGAAGCCTGTAGGCCGAGTTTGCCGTAGGTGTGGGTGAATTCGGCAAACCAGGGGTTGGTCAGCAGTGGGCAGTGGCCAAAGATCTCGTGGAAAATGTCCGGCTCTTGCAGGTAATCCAGCTCTTCGCGGGTACGAATAAACGTCGCCACCGGGAACTGCTTGTTGGCGAGCAATTCGAAAAAAGTCTGGAAGGGGATCAGTGCGGGTACCCGGGCAACCTGCCACCCGGTGGTTTCACCGAGGACCTTGTTGATCTCACCGAGTTGCGGAATGCGGTCGTGGGGCAGACCGAGTTTTTCGATACCGTCCAGGTATTCCTGGCACGCACGACCCTCGATCACTTTCAGTTGGCGAGTAATCAGCGTGTTCCACACCGCGTGTTCTTCGGCGGGGTAGTCGATAAAACCTTGCGCATCGGGCTCGCGAGCCACGTATTGCGTCTGCTTCATGCTGCTCTCCTGCTAGGGGATTTCGTTCTTGTTATGTCCTGCTATGGACCTAGAAATACCTCAAGAAATGCAGTGTTGCAGCACGCGAGTTGCACCGTTCGTAGGAAATTTCGTCGGTTTTCGTAAAGTATTCGTTACGGATTTGCCGCAATGGCACAGGGATTGAGATTTTCGGGTTTGAAATGGCTTGCAGGTGTCACATAATCTTGACGACTATCTTCACGCTTGACAGAAAAATCTGCCGGGCGCGTTCAATTGAGCGCTGCGATTCCCGTGTGGGAGTGAGCCTGCTCGCGATAGCGGTGTGTCAGCCAGCATAAATGTCCACTGACATACCGCTATCGCGAGCAGGCTCGCTCCCACAGGGAATGCGCACAGGTACTGATCTCATTTATCGTTTTTCGGGCCATTTATATGCGTATCAAAGTCCACTGCCAGAACCGCATCGGCATTCTGCGTGACATTCTCAACCTGCTGGTGGAGTACGGGATCAACGTCGCACGCGGCGAGGTCGGCGGTGAGCATGGCAACGCGATCTACCTGCATTGCCCGAACCTGATCAACATTCAGTTTCAGGCATTGCGTCCGAAGTTTGAGGCGATTGGCGGGGTGTTCGGTGTCAAGCGTGTAGGGCTGATGCCCAGCGAACGTCGGCACATGGAGCTCAATGCGTTGCTCGGCGCCTTGGAGTTTCCGGTGTTGTCGATCGACATGGGCGGCTCGATCGTTGCGGCCAACCGTGCGGCGGCGCAGTTGCTTGGCGTGCGGGTAGATGAGGTGCCAGGGATACCGCTGTCGCGTTACGCCGAGGATTTCGACTTGCCGGAACTGGTGCGCGCCAACAAGTCGCGGATCAACGGCTTGCGGGTGAAGGTGAAGGGCGACGTGTTTCTCGCCGACATTGCGCCACTGCAATCAGAGCATGACGACAGCGAAGCCATGGCTGGCGCGGTGCTCACGCTGCACCGCGCCGACCGGGTCGGTGAGCGCATCTATAACGTGCGCAAGCAGGAGCTGCGAGGTTTCGACAGCATTTTCCAAAGCTCGAAGGTGATGGCCGCGGTGGTGCGCGAAGCCCGACGCATGGCGCCGCTGGATGCGCCGCTATTAATAGAAGGTGAAACCGGTACGGGTAAAGAATTGTTGGCGCGCGCCTGCCACTTGGCGAGTCCGCGGGGGCAGTCACCGTTGATGGCGCTCAACTGCGCCGGCCTGCCGGAATCCATGGCGGAGACGGAGCTGTTCGGCTACGGCCCCGGCGCTTTCGAAGGGGCGCGGGCCGAAGGCAAGCTCGGTCTGCTGGAACTGACGGCGGGCGGTACGCTGTTTCTCGATGGTGTCGGGGAAATGAGCCCGCGCTTGCAGGTGAAATTGCTGCGTTTCCTGCAGGACGGTTGCTTCCGTCGTGTGGGCAGCGATGAAGAGGTTTATCTGGATGTGCGGGTGATTTGCGCGACGCAGGTCGACCTGTCCGAGTTGTGCGCGCGGGGTGAGTTTCGCCAGGATTTGTATCACCGTTTGAACGTGCTTTCACTGCACATCCCGCCACTGCGCGAATGCCTCGACGGTTTGACGCCGCTGGTCGAACACTTCCTCGATCAGGCCAGTCGACAGATCGGTTGCCCGCTGCCGAAACTGGCGCCGGCGGCGATGGAACGGCTCAGTCATTACCATTGGCCGGGCAATGTCCGGCAATTGGAAAACGTGTTGTTCCAGGCGGTTTCCTTGTGTGAGGGCGGGACCGTCAAGGCCGAACATATTCGCCTGCCGGACTACGGCGTGCGTCAGCCACTTGGCGATTTCTCGCTCGAGGGCGGGCTGGACGAGATTGTCGGGCGTTTCGAGAAAGCGGTGCTGGAGCGGCTGTATTCCGAGCATCCGAGCAGTCGCCAACTGGGCAAGCGGTTGGGGGTTTCGCATACGACCATTGCCAATAAGTTGCGTGAGTATGAAGTCGGCAAAGAGCCCGGCAGCGCCTGATTATTGATCGTTCCCACGCTCCGCGTGGGAATGCAGCCAGGGACGCTCCGCGTCCCAAGAGCGGACGCAGAGCGTCCATTGAGGCATTCCCACGCAGAGCGTGGGAATGATCAGGCGACAGAAACCGTGGATTGCCTCGAAGCGGCATAACACCGCCGGTTTTTCGTCTTTGACACAATCCCCGTTTCCCCTCCGAACCCCTCAAGTCCTTTGTTTGCCGGGCCCTGCGCCGCCAGAAAAAAGTTGGTCTGCAAATTGCTTATCGCTCAGCAGTACAGCGGTGGACGGCAAACGTCCGGCATGCAGAGGAAAGAGTGTGGACAAGTACCTTTATGTGGCAATGACCGGCGCCAGCCAGAATGCACTGGCGCAGAAGGCTCATGCGAACAACCTGGCGAACATCTCCACCAACGGTTTCCAGAAAGACCTGGAACAGGCGCGTTCGATTCCGGTGTTCGGCGACAGCTTTCCGGCGCGTGCGTTTGCCCTGTCCGAACGTCCGGCCACCGATTTCTCCCCTGGCGCATTGGTGGAAACCGGTCGCGACCTCGATGTCGCGGTGCAAGGCAATGGCTGGATCGCCGTGCAGAACCCTGATGGCGGCGAAAGCTACGTGCGCACCGGCAGCCTGAACGTCGACGCCCTGGGCGTGCTGCGGGCCGGCAACGGTATGCCGGTGATGGGCAATGGCGGGCCGATTGCCGTGCCGCCCGAGCAGCAAATCGAAGTGGGTGAGGACGGCACCATCAGCATTCGTGCGATGGGCGAAGGTCCGCGCGTGATGGCGGAAGTCGACCGCATCAAACTGGTCAACCCGGACTTCAAGAACATGACCAAAGGCCTGGACGGTTCGATTCACACCAAGGACGGCAAGCCTGCGCAAGCCGATGCCAACGTCAAACTGGTGTCCGGTTTCCTTGAGTCGAGCAACGTCAACGCCGTGGAAGAAATGACTTCGGTGCTGGCCCTGGCCAAGCAGTTCGAGCTGCACATCAAGATGATGAACACCGCCAAAGACGATGACCAGGCCATGGCTCGGGTCTTGCAGATCAGCTAATTATCAGAACGTCGCGCCGTAAAACAGGCGCACGAGGAGAATCGAATGCTTCCGGCTCTATGGGTTGCCAAAACAGGTCTGTCCGCCCAGGACACCAACCTGACGACCATTTCCAACAACCTGGCCAACGTGTCGACCACGGGTTTCAAACGTGACCGCGCCGAGTTCCAGGACTTGCTCTACCAGATCAAACGCCAGCCAGGCGCCCAGTCGACCCAGGACAGTGAGCTGCCGTCGGGTCTGCAAGTGGGTACCGGTGTGCGCATCGTCGGCACCCAGAAAAACTTCACCGCCGGCAGCCTGCAAACCACCGAACAGCCGTTGGACATGGCCATCGACGGTCGCGGTTTCTTCCAGATTCTGCAGCCGGACGGCACGACTTCCTACACCCGTGACGGTACGTTCCACCTGGACTCCAACGGTCAGATCGTGAACGCCAGCGGCTTCGCCCTGGAACCGGCCATCGTCATCCCGAACGATGCCCAGACCTTCACGGTCGGTCGCGACGGCACCGTGTCCATCACCGTTGCCGGCAACCCGGCCTCCCAGGTGATCGGCAACCTGCAAACCGCCGATTTCATCAACCCGGCCGGTCTGCAGGCTGTGGGCAATAACCTGTTCCTGGAAACCGCTGCCAGCGGCGCGCCGCAAGTCGGTACCCCGGGCCTGGCCGGTTTCGGCACCACGCTGCAGAACACTCTGGAAACCTCGAACGTCAGCACCGTTGAAGAGATGGTCAACATGATCACCACTCAGCGCGCTTACGAGATGAACTCCAAGGTGATCTCCACCGCCGACCAGATGCTCTCGTTCGTAACGCAGAATCTGTAATCAAGTCTATGAGGCGGCCATGAGGTCGCCTGCAACACCGTGAGGTAGGGTCATGAATCGCTATGTATCTGTTCTGGCACTGAGTGGGATCGCCGCGCTTTCGGGTTGCGTCGGTCCGACGCCCAAGCCCAATGACCCTTACTACGCCCCGGTGTTACCGCGCACGCCGCTGCCGGCGGCGGCCAATAACGGCTCGATCTACCAGGCCGGTTTCGAACAGAACCTGTACAGCGACCGCAAGGCGTTCCGGGTCGGTGACATCATCACCATCACCTTGAACGAGAAGACCCAGGCCAGCAAAAACGCCAATTCCCAGGTCGGCAAGACCAGCAAGACCAGCATTGGCCTGTCCTCTCTGTTCGGCGGCGGCTTGAGTACCAACGATCCGATTGGCAGCGGTGACCTGAGTCTGGATGCCGCTTACAGCGGCGACCGCGCGACCAAGGGTGACAGCAAGGCTGGACAGGGCAACAGCCTCACTGGCTCGATCACGGTGACCGTTGCCGACGTGTTGCCTAACGGCATCATCGCCGTGCGCGGCGAGAAGTGGATGACCCTCAATACCGGTGATGAACTGGTGCGGATTGCAGGGCTTGTTCGCGCCGATGACATCGCGACGGACAACACCGTTTCGTCGACCCGTATCGCCGATGCACGCATCACCTATTCGGGCACCGGTTCGTTTGCCGATGCGAGTCAGCCAGGCTGGTTCGACCGTTTCTTCCTCAGCCCGCTGTTCCCTTTCTAGGTGGCCACGTTGAATCTTAAACACCTCATGGTGGCCGCCCTGATGCTGTCCGCAGCGTTCAACGCTCAAGCCGAGCGGCTGAAGGATATCGCCAGTATTTCCGGCGTGCGTTCCAACCAATTGATCGGCTACGGCCTGGTGGTCGGACTTAACGGCACCGGTGACCAGACGACGCAAACCCCCTTCACCCTGCAGACTTTCAACAACATGCTCTCGCAGTTCGGCATCAAGGTGCCGCCGGGTTCGGGCAACGTGCAATTGAAGAACGTCGCGGCGGTGTCGATCAGTGCTGATTTGCCGGCGTTCGCCAAGCCGGGTCAACAGGTCGACATCACCGTATCGTCCATCGGTAACTCCAAGAGCCTGCGCGGCGGCACCTTGCTGCTGACGCCGCTCAAGGGTATCGATGGCAACGTCTATGCGGTCGCTCAGGGCAACCTGGTGGTCGGCGGTTTCGACGCCGAAGGTCGTGACGGTTCGAAGATCACCGTCAACGTTCCGTCGGCCGGTCGTATCCCGGGTGGTGCGTCGGTTGAGCGTTCGGTGCCGAGCGGTTTCAACCAGGGCAACAGCCTGACGCTGAACCTCAACCGTTCGGACTTCACCACGGCCAAGCGCATCGTCGACAAGATCAACGACATGCTCGGTCCTGGCGTTGCCCAGGCCATCGACGGCGGTTCGATTCGCGTCAGTGCGCCACTCGATCCGAGTCAGCGCGTCGACTATTTGTCGATCATCGAGAACCTTGAAGTCGACCCGGGTCAGGCGGTGGCGAAAGTCATCATCAACTCGCGGACCGGCACCATCGTGATCGGCCAGAACGTCAAGGTTTCCCCGGCCGCCGTGACCCACGGCAGCCTGACCGTGACCATCACCGAAGACCCGATCGTCAGTCAGCCCGGCCCTCTGTCCAATGGGCAGACGGCGGTCGTGCCGCGCTCGCGGGTCAACGCCCAGCAGGAAGCCAAGCCGATGTTCAAGTTCGGCCCGGGTACCACCCTCGACGAAATCGTGCGTGCGGTGAACCAGGTCGGCGCGGCGCCAGGTGACTTGATGGCCATCCTTGAAGCACTGAAACAGGCCGGTGCGCTGCAAGCCGACCTGATCGTGATCTGAGGACGGCGACCATGGATATGCGCAAGGGCGGATTGGGGGTCAGCAGCAACGATTCGGGTTCCTATTCGGACCTCAATCGCTTGAACCAGCTCAAGGTCGGCGACAAGAACAGCGACGGCAACATGCGCAAGGTGGCGCAGGAATTCGAGTCGCTGTTCCTCGGTGAAATGCTCAAGTCCATGCGCTCGGCCACTGAAACGCTGGGCCAGGACAATCCGCTCAACACGCCGGCAGCCAAGCAATATCAGGAAATGTACGACCAGCAGTTGGCCGTTTCCATGTCCCGTGAGGGTGGCGGTATTGGTCTGGCTGACGTGCTGATGCGTCAGATGTCGAAGAACAAGCCGATGGCCCCGGGCGAGGCCGCTGCCGCGTCAGCCGCCAAGCAAGCTGCCGCGAAAGCCGCCGTGGAAACCCCGATAGCCGCCGGTACGGTCGCCACCAACGGGCCGCTGTCGCGCCTCAATGGCGAGCGTCCGTTGTGGGCTTCGCGCTCGGTGAAGTCGGCCAGCGCGGGCGAGGGCACTCATCGCAATGATATGGCGCTGATCAATCAGCGACGTCTGGCGCTGCCGCCGAAACTGGCCGACCGCTTGCTCGCAGGGCTGGTGCCGTCGGCAACGCCCCCTGCCGCGACCGCCACGACGGCGCAGAACAGCATCCAAACGCCGCAGAGCACCAAGACCGGTGCCGGTCCCCTGTACAACGGCGATTGGCTGGCTTCGCAAACGGATGCGACATCCAGCGGGCGCCTGCAGATTTATGGCCGTGCCATGGCACAAATACCGCTGGCACCGGCGAAGAAAGCGTTCAGTTCCGCCGACGAATTCGTCAACACCATGCTGCCGATGGCCAAAGAGGCCGCCGAGCGCATTGGGGTCGATCCGCGTTACCTGGTGGCGCAGGCCGCCCTGGAAACCGGATGGGGCAAATCGGTCATGCGCGCCCAGGATGGCAGCAGCAGTCACAACCTGTTTGGCATCAAGGCCAGCGGTAGTTGGAAGGGCGAATCGGCGCGGGCAATCACCAGCGAATTCAGGAATGGCGAGATGGTCAAGGAGACGGCGCAGTTCCGTTCCTATGACTCTTACAAGGACAGCTTCCATGACCTTGTGACGCTGCTGCAAACCAACAATCGCTATCAAGATGTTGTGAAGTCGGCCGATAACCCAGAACAGTTTGTGCGCGAGTTGCAAAAGGCCGGTTACGCAACCGACCCGGACTACGCGAGCAAGATTTCGCAGATAGCCAAGCAGATGACGAGTTACCAGAACTACGCTGCGGCGGGCGCTTCCACCACGCCTTTATAGGCACAAGGATTAAGGTCTGAACCATGAGTTTGCTCAATATCGGGATGTCGGGTCTGGCGGCAAGCCAATCCTCTTTGGCTGTGACAGGCAACAACATTGCCAACGTCGACACCGCCGGTTATTCGCGTCAGCAAACCGTGCAGGGCACCAAAGCCTCGCAGCAGTACGGGAATGTCTTCATCGGCACGGGCACGACGCTGGCGGATGTTCGTCGGGTATACAACGCCTACCTCGATTCCCAGTTGCAGACCGCCACCTCGCTCAATAGCGAAGCCGCCTCGTACCAGGCTCAGGTCACGCCGCTGGACTCGATGCTTTCCGACACCAATACTGGGATGACCGGTGTACTGCAGAAGTTCTTCACTTCAATGCAAGGTGTGTCGACGTCCGCGACCGACGATACGTCCCGCCAAGCGGTGCTGACTGGTGCCCAGGCGTTGACCAATCGCTTCAACACCATTGCCAAACAGTTGAACGACCAGAACACCACCATCAACGGCAGCCTGTCGGACATGGCGGCGCATGTGAACAAGCTGGCCACATCGATTGCCAACCTCAACCAGAAGATTGGTGAGCTCTCTGCCGGCGGCGCCCAGCCGAACGATCTGCTCGATTCTCGTAACGAAGCGGTGCGCCAACTGTCCGAGCTGGTCGGTGCACAAGTCGTCGAGCGCGGCACCAGCTACGACATCTACCTCGGCAGCGGCCAGCCGTTGGTGATGGGGAACACCACCAATACTCTGGAAACCGTCGCCAGCAAAGATGATCCGTCGCGCTTGGGTCTGCAGATGAACCGTGGCTCCAGCACCATTGACATCACGGCGGTGATCAGTGGTGGCGAAATCGGTGGTCTGCTCACTTACCGTAAGGAAGTGCTCGACCCGTCGCTCAATGAACTGGGGCGTGTAGCTCTGGTGGTGGCTGACCAGATCAACAGTCAGCAAGCGCAAGGTATCGACAAGAACGGCGATTTCGGCGCGGCGATTTTCAACAACATCAACAGTGCTGCATTGATTAGTCAACGCAGCATTGGCCAGTCGGGCAACAGCGCCGGCTCCGGCAACCTGAATGTCACCATCAAGGACACCGGCAAGCTGACCACCAGCGACTACCGGGTTACTTTTACCAGCGCCACCGACTACAGTGTCAAGCGCTCCGATGGCACTGATATGGGCACCTTCAGTACCACGACCACACCGCCTCCGGTGATCGATGGCTTCAGCCTGTCGCTGAACGGCGGGGCCCTGAGCGCCGGCGACAGCTTCAAGGTGACTCCGACTCGCGGTGCCGCAGCCAGCATCCAGACCGTATTGAGCGACCCGAAAAAGATCGCGGCAGCAGCCCCGTTGGCTGGCGTGGCCAGTTCCAAGGCCACGGGCACTTACACCCAGCCGACGCTGAGCAGCACGATCGATATCTACAACTCGGCAGACCAGGCCGACATGCAGGCTGGGCTCAAGTACTCGACGCCGGTCAAGATAACGTTCGGCGCCCCAAGCGGTGGCAGTCAGACCTATAACATGACCGATGCCCAAGGTAATCCGCTGGGCAGCGGCACCATTGTCCCAGGCCAGAGCAATACCCTGAACCTGAAAGTCCCCATGGTCGATGCCAGCGGCAATCCGATCATGGGCGGTACCCCGCCAGTCCAGAAAACCTTCACCGTGCAGACTACTGTGGGTGGTTCGCCCACCAGCGGCGAAAGTTTCTCGATGTCCCTGACCGGCGCGGCTTCTTCGGACAACCGCAACGCGCAAGCCCTGGTAGGTCTGCAAACCAAGCAGACCGTGGACACCGGTTCCGCGAGCAAGGGTGTCAGTCTGACCGACGCCTACAGCACGCTGGTGACCAGCGTTGGTACCAAGGCTGCCCAAGGCAAGTCCGACAGCGCCGCTACCACGGCGATCCTGACCCAGGCCAAGGGCGCTCGTGATTCGCTTTCCGGGGTCGACCTCGATGAGGAAACCGGCAACCTGGTCAAATACCAGCAGTACTACACCGCCTCTTCGCAGATCATCAAGGCTGCGCAGGAAATCTTCAGCACGCTCATCAACAGCCTTTAAGGAGTCGTAATTCATGCGCATTTCCACCGCCCAGTATTACGAGACAACCGCTGCCAACTATCAGCGCAACTTCAACAAGGCGATCGCGACCAGCAACGAAGCCAGCAGCCTGACTCGTGTCAACACGGCCGCTGATGATCCAATCGGTGCGGGGCGTTTGCTGAAACTAGGTCAGCAAAGTGCGGCGCTGGCTCAGTACAGCACCAACATCGACAGCACCAAAAGTACGTTGAGCCTGCAGGAAACCATGCTGGATTCCATCAGCACGGCCTTGCAGCGCGTCAAGGAACTCGGCCTCAGCGCCGCCAGTGGTAATGCCACCGACGCTGACCGCAAGGCCTATGCCGCGGAAATGAGCCAGATCCAGCAGCAAGTCGCGGGGCTGATGAACTCCAAGGATTCGGCCGGCAACTACCTTTTCTCCGGTTCGAAAACCGACACCGCGCCGTACACCCAGAATTCCGATGGTACCTACACTTACAACGGCGACCAGAGCAGCATCAATCTGACCGTCGGCGATGGTTTGACGGTGGCCACCAACACCACCGGCTGGGACGCATTCCAGCAGACCATCAACACCAGCCGCACACAGACCACCATGACGGCTCCTGCGGTGGATGATGGTCGAGTGGTTCTGTCCAGTGGTCAGGTGGGCAACAGTGCAACTTACGACGCCAAGTTTGCCAGCGGCCAGCCATACACTGTCACCTTCCTGAGCAGCACCCAGTTGCAGATTACCGACGCGCTGGGTAATGACGTGACTACCGAGGCCAGCCAGAACGGCGCATTCAGCAACAGTAACGGCGCCAACCAGGTGGTCAGCTTCCGTGGCGTCGACCTGAACCTGAACATCAATCTCAAGTCGGGCGATGTGGCGGACACGGTTATCGCCGGCCACACCTTCCAGTTGTCGGCCAAGCCGGACACGTTCAACGCCACGCGTAGCGCCGGTAACCTGTCGACTGCCGTCATCACGAGTTCCTCCGTGACTGACCCGGTGGCCTACAACGCTGCGTTCCCGACGGGCGGGGCGATCATTAAGTTCACGAGCGCCACCGGGTTTGATCTGTACGCGGCGCCAGTGACTGCCGACAGCCGTCCTGTCTCGTCGGGCGCCGTGGTGGCTGGCCCTCCAGCTACTGCCACCGCTGCAGGCGTGACGTTTGCTCTGGGTGGCGGCGCTCCGGGCTCGGGCGACCAGTTTGCGATCCAGTCCAACAATCACCAGACCCAGAACGTACTCGATACCCTGGGCAAGATGATCACGGCGATGAATACGCCGGTTGATGGTGATCCGGTTGCCAAGCAGAAGTTTCAGGCGGCCATGGATTCGGGTCTTGACAACGTTGACAGCGCCAGTATTCAGCTGGGCTCGGCGCTCACGTCGATCGGTGCACGTGGCCAGTCGCTGGATGATCAATCCACGACCAACCAGAGCCTGAGCCTGGCGAACACCACGACCCAGTCGTCGATTCGCGACTCCGATCCGGCTGAAGTCATGACCCGCCTGACATTGCAGCAAACCATGTTGCAAGCGGCGCAACTGGCGTTCAGCAAGATCTCTTCGCTGGGCCTGTTCAACAAGATCTGACGGTGTTCAGGTGCGCAAACGCCCGTTAGCCCTGACCCTTCTGTATTTATCGTCTTTTTTCGCGGTTTCAGAGGGCTCGCTGTTCTGAGCGGGTTCCTGCCGCATGTGAGCCCGCCGTGAATTCACTTCCTCTTGTCAGTATTGTCATCCCTGCCTTCAATCCGCGCTTTTTCGACCAGGCATTGCGCAGTGCCGTCGGTCAGAGTTATGGCAATGTCGAGATCATCGTCTGCGACGATAGCCGCGGCAATGACATCAAAGACGTGGTCGTGTCTGTGGTCGAGCAAACCGGTTGCGCGGTGCGTTATGTGCGCAATCCGCGGACACTGGGGATGGTTGGTAACCTGCAAGCCTGCCTGAAAGAGGCGCAGGGCGAGTTCATCAAGGTTCTTTGCGATGACGACCGCCTGTTCGGCGACTGTATCTTGCAACAGGCTCAAGCACTGATCGACCATCAGGATGTCACGCTCGTGTTGGCCCAGCGTTTGTTCTGGGATGCCGACGACTTGATCTTGCCTTCGCGCCTGGAAAACACCCCGTTTTCCCCTGAAAGCAGTTTGTTCAAGGGCGATGACATGCTGGCGATTTTCGAGGGCTTCCCGGTCAACATTTGTGGCGGGTTCAGCAACACTCTGTTCCGTCGCGCAGACGTGATGGAGTTGCTGCCAGCACTGACCCCGCTGGGCCACAGCTTTGTGGCGACCCTTGATTTTGCTTTGTATATATGCTTGCTGCGGCGGGGCAACCTACTCGTGTCCAATAACATTCTGAGTGTCGAGCGCCTGTACCCGGAGCGCTTGAGCGCGCAGCAAGCGATGAAGGACGCGGTCGAAGTGGAGCGCGAATGGCTGGTGCAAATGCTCAAGGTTCGCGGTGGTGAATCTGCCCCCGCACCGGGTTGGGTACGTTATGTGACGGTGGCCCAGGCTGACGAGTCGCCCCGGGTCTGGCAAGAGTTGGCCTTGAGCAGGGGCATGGGCACCAAACAGTCCACTCTGCGGTGGAATGTCGGCGCTACCAGTGAAAGTTTTTCACAGGTATACGCGCAATGGCTGGCGTGCCGCACGCTCTCCGACGTCCAGAAGACATTGCTGCCGGACACGTTGGCGGGCTGGCCGTGCACTCCCAAAATCGTGCCGATCATCATTGATGAACTCGGCAGCAGCTCGGCGCTGGAGCTCACATTACAGTCGCTCGCAGCGCAGCATTATGCACCTGAACTGACTCTGGTCCTGTCGTGTGCCTGTACCGAAGCTGAGCTGGATGAGCGGGTATTCCGCTTGCCGCTGCGAGATGACGGCTTCGAACAGATCAATGAACTGCTGCCACAACTGGAGGGCGCCAACTGGTTCTATTTGTTGCGTGCGGGCGATCGTCTGGTGGCGCCGGCTTTGCTCATGATGGCCGAGCAGATTGCCCTGTCGCCCACTTTGACGTGCCTGTACAGCGATGAAGGCAGCCTTCATCAGGGTGAGTCGGCAAAGCCGGCGTTCAAACCGGACTTCAACCTCGACCTCATGCGCAGCTACCCCTACGTGGGGCGAGCCCTGGCATTTGAGCGCGAGCGTTTTCTGGCGGTAGGCGGTTTCGATCCGGTGTTTTCGGCGCTGACTCCTCACGATGTGCTCTGGCGCATGGTCGAACATGCCGGCGCACAGGTCATCGGGCACATAGCCGAGGTGCTGCTGGAGTCGGCGTTTGACCTGTCCGAATGGTTGGCCCTGCCTGACGTGGTGGAGAATAGCCCGCGCCTGGTGGAGACCCACCTGCAACGCCTGGGCGTCGCCCACACGATTCGCCGCGGCAGTGCCAAGCTGCTGAATCGATTGGATTATCAGCATGAAGAGCGACCGTTGGTGTCGATCATCATTGTCACCAAAGACCAGACGGTCGCGTTGCAGCGTTGCGTCGAGAGCCTGCTGGAGAAGACTGCCTACGCCAACTACGAATTGTTGTTGGTCGACAATGGCAGCGAGAGTGCCGAGGCCCGTGCCTGGCTGAGCGGCATGGCGCAACTGGGCAGTGAACGAATTCGCGTGCTGGCGTACCCGCAACAGGGTAATGGCGCAGCGCTGCGTAATTTCGCCGTAGGGCAGGCCCATGGCGATTACGTTCTGCTGCTCAACCCTTACGCCGTCATCACCCAGGCTGACTGGCTGGACGAGCTGCTCAATCACGCGCAGCGGCCGGAAGTCGGAGTGGTCGGTGCGTTGCTGTTCAACCCGGACGGTCTGGTGTTGCACGCTGGGCTGATCCTCGGCTTGCAGGGGCCAGCCGGCGCCCAATTCTACGGCGTGTCTCAGCAGGGCGCCGGTTATATGTTCCGCTTGCAGGTGGCGCAGAACCTGAGTGCGGTAGGCGGCGATTGCCTGATGATCCGCAAGGCTGTGTTTGACGCTGTCGGCGGTCTGGATGAGCAGAGCCTGACCCAGGCCCTCAACGACGTAGATCTGTGCCTGCGAGTCGGTCACGCCGGGTATCTGGTGGTGTGGACACCTTATGCTAGGCTGGCGCTGGGGGCGCTACCGGCAGTGGTAATGTCAGACGAAGTACAGGCGTTGTGTGAACAAGAAAAGGAAGTGTTTTACAAACGCTGGTTGCCGCTGATTGCCCGCGATCCGGCCTATAACGTCAACCTGTCATTGAAAGGGTTGGGCAATACGAGTTACAGCCTTGAGCCAGGCCTTACCACCGGATGGAGCCCTTTTGTCAGCTCGCAGTTACCGAACGTACTCGTGCTGCCAGTCAATACGTCTGCCGTCGGCCACTATCGCTTGACGCAACCGATGATCGAGCTGGAAGCCGCGGGAAGGGCGCAAGGGCGTATTTGCTACAGCATGCCGCTGATTATTGAAGTCGAGCGCCAGTCACCTGACGTTATCGTGCTGCAGGGGCGGTATTTCGAAACCTCCCTTGCGGATATTCCGCCGCTGAAAACCTACTCCAATGCCCGGCGAATCTACGAGCTGGATGACTATGTGATTAACATTCCGCGCAAGAATGAGCACATCCGCAATATGCCGACCCGGGATGAGATGGAGAGCCTGGTACGGCGCGGCATCGGAATGTGCGACCGCGTAGTGGTGTCTACCCAGCCGCTGGCTGATGTGTTGTCGGACATGCACCACGACATTCGCGTCGTACCGAACATGCTGGCCAAACATCTGTGGACCAACATGAACAGCCAGCGCCGCACCTCGATAAAACCGCGAGTCGGCTGGGGCGGCGGCACCAGTCACCACGGTGACCTGGCGGTGATTGCTGATGTAGTCCGTGAATTGGCCAATGAAGTGGATTGGGTGTTTTTCGGCATGTGCCCGGATGACTTGCGCCCCTACATGCACGAATTCCACGGCGTCATCGGGCTGGACGTCTACCCGGCAAAACTGGCCAGTTTGAACCTGGACCTGGCCTTGGCTCCGCTGGAGTTTCATATCTTTAACGACTGCAAGAGTAACCTGCGTTTGTTGGAGTACGGAGCTTGCGGCTATCCGGTGATCTGCACCGATACCAAGGCATATCAGGGCTATTTGCCAGCCACCCGGATCAAGACCAATACCACCGATGAATGGCTGCAAGCCATCCGCATGCACCTGGCTGACCCGGACGCCAGCTATCGCATGGGCGATGAACTGCGTGAGGTTGTGTTGCGCGATTACGTATTGCGCGGCGATAACCTGCGGTACTGGGAGCATGGCTGGCTCGCCGATTGATCTTCATGCAACGAAAAAAGGCGACTTTGAGTCGCCTGTTTTTTCGTTGCGAATCCATGGCTTCCCGGCACTTTATGCTCGCTGCGCCACGCCCCCCCCCTCGATCGAAAGAGCTGGCGCGTTTCCTGCAAGACTCCCTCCATATCGCCATAAAACGAGCGTTGGCGGCATAGCCGGCAGTGCTCGCTGCGGCGCTGAGCGTTTTCTCCAGATGGCCTGCAAAAGCTTGATAAAGCTTGGCTGAGCCCTGTGACGAACAAGAGGGAAAGAGGATGAAGGCAGTTATTTTGGCGGGTGGCCTCGGCACGCGCATCAGCGAAGAGTCGCACCTCAAGCCTAAGCCGATGATCGAGATCGGCGGCAAGCCAATTCTCTGGCACATCATGAAGCAGTACTCCGCGCACGGAATCCACGATTTCGTGATTTGCCTTGGCTACAAGGGCTACGCGATCAAAGACTTCTTCGCCAACTACTTCCTGCACACCTCCGACGTCACCTTCGACATGTGCAACAACCGCATGGACGTTCATCAGAATTACAGCGAACCATGGCGCGTCACGCTCATCGATACCGGCGAAGAAACCATGACCGGCGGCCGTCTGCGCCGGGCCGCCCGCTATCTGGAAGGTGAGCAGGCGTTCTGCTTTACCTACGGCGATGGTGTCTCGGACCTCAACATCGGTGCTCTGGTGGATTTCCACCTGAACCACGGCAAACTGGCCACCGTGACAGCGGTACAGCCACCGGGACGCTACGGCGCTCTGGAGCGTGATGGTGACGCAGTATTGGGCTTCACCGAAAAGCCCCGCGGGGACGGCGGCTGGATCAACGGCGGTTTCTTCGTACTGTCGCCAAAGGTCCTGCCATACATCCCCGACGATCACACTTCCTGGGAAGCCGAACCGTTGGCGGCACTGGCAAGTGAACAACAGTTGCAGGCCTTTCAGCACGATGGCTTCTGGCACCCGATGGACACTCTGCGCGACAAGAACTACCTCGAAGCGCTGTGGCAGAGCGGGGAGGCCCCATGGAAGCAATGGGACTGAGCCCGGAATTCTGGCGCGGCAAACGCGTTCTACTGACCGGCCACACCGGGTTCAAGGGCAGTTGGCTGACCTTGTGGCTGCAAAGCCTGGGCGCGCAAGTCAGCGGTTTTGCCCTCGACCCGTCGACCGAACCGAGCCTGTTCGAACTGGCCCGGGTGCATGAGGGCATCAATGATCAGCGCGGCGATTTGCGTGACCTCGGCGCGCTGCTGGAACTGATCGCCGAAACGCAGCCGGAAATCGTCCTGCACCTGGCGGCCCAGCCACTGGTGCGCGAAGGCTATCGCGATCCGCTCGGGACCTATTCCAGCAACGTCATGGGCACCCTCAACCTGCTCGAAGCGATCCGTCAGGTCGGTGGCGTACGCGCCTGCGTGCTGGTGACCACCGACAAGGTTTACGCGAACAAGGAATGGCTGTGGCCCTACCGCGAAGACGAAGCCCTCGGCGGCCACGACCCTTACAGCAGCAGCAAGGCCTGCTGCGAGTTGCTGGCCCAGTCCTATGCCGCTTCGTTTTTCCCGGCCGAGCGCTATGCCGAACACGGTCTGGCGTTGGCCACGGCCCGGGCCGGCAATGTGCTGGGCGGTGGTGACTTCGCTCCAGAACGCTTGATCCCTGATGTGCTCAAGGCCTGGTCGGCGGATGAGCCGGTGACCCTGCGTTACCCGCAAGCCGTGCGCCCTTGGCAGCACGCTCTGGAACCGTTGGCCGGTTACCTGCAACTGGCCGCCGGTCTCTATGAAAAAGGTCCCGGGTTTGCCGGTGCCTGGAACTTTGGCCCGAGCGAAGCGGACATGTGCAGCGTCGGCGAAGTGGTCGAACTGCTCGCCAACCGCTGGCCACAAGCGCGCGGATTGCGCATCGAACCGAGCGATTTGCATGAGGCCGGTCTGTTGCGCCTCGACAGCAGCCGCGCCCGTCAACTGTTGGCCTGGGAACCGCGCTGGTCGTTGCAGCAGTGCCTGACCCATACCCTCGATTGGCACCTGGCCTGGCAAAACGGCGACGACATGCGCGCCATCACGTTGGCCCAGTTGAACCTGTACCGAGGCGCGCTGTGAGTGAGTTTCTGTTGAAGTCATTGCCGCTGGCCGGACTGTTCAGCGTGCAGCACAAACGCTTTGAAGATGAGCGTGGGCACTTTGCGCGACTGTTCTGCGAAGGCAGCCTGAGCGCCTTCGGCCAGCTGTTTCATATCCACCAGATCAACCATTCCTGCACCCGTGAGCGGGGCAGTGTGCGGGGTCTGCATTATCAGAACGCCAGCGCACCGGAAGCCAAATTGATCACGTGTCTGCGCGGTGAGGTCTGGGACGTGGCGGTGGATTTACGCCCGGACTCGGAGACCTTTCTGCACTGGCACGCCGAACACCTGCGGGCCGGCGACGGTCGCAGCTTGTTGATCCCGGCCGGTTTTGCCCATGGTTTCCAGTCCCTCACCGATGACGCCGAATTGCTTTACCTGCACAGCGCTGATTACACGCCTGCGCATGAGGGCGGTTTGTCGGTGAACGATCCACGGCTGGCGATTGCCTGGCCGTTGCCTGTCAATAATCTGTCGGCCAGGGATTCCAGCCATCCCGTGCTCGATGAACACTTCGCTGGAGTGCGTGTATGAACTGCCGTGGTTGCGCAACGCCGCTGGCCTTGCCGCTGATTGATCTGGGCACTTCGCCGCCGTCCAATGCTTATGTGCGCGCCGATCAGCTGGAGCAATCCGAGCAATGGGTGCCGCTGAAGGTTGCAGTGTGTCAGCAATGCTGGCTGGTGCAGACCGAGGATTACACCAGCGCCGACAGCCTGTTCGACGCCGAGTACGCCTACTTCAGTTCGTTTTCCAGCACCTGGCTGACCCATGCCGAGCGCTATGTGGGCGAGATGGTCGAGCGTTTCGGTCTGACGGCTGACAGCCGTGTGGTGGAAATCGCCGCGAACGACGGTTACTTGTTGCAGTACGTGGCCGGGCGCGGCATCCCTTGCCTGGGCGTCGAGCCGACCCGCAGCACCGCGCAAGCTGCACGGGGAAAAGGCCTGGAAATCCGCGAGCTGTTCTTCGGCCGCGATACCGCGTTGCAGCTGACAAACGAAGGCTGGGCCGCCGACCTGATGGCGGCCAACAACGTGTTGGCCCACGTGCCGGATATCAATGATTTCCTCTGCGGTTTCGCTACTTTGCTCAAGCCGACGGGCGTGGCGACATTTGAATTTCCGCAGTTGCTGACCCTGATGGCAGGGCAGCAATTCGACACGCTGTATCACGAGCACTATTCCTACCTGTCCCTGACCGCCGTGCAAACGCTGTGCGAGCGCAACGGTCTGGAAGTGTTCGATGTCAGTCAGCTCTCGACCCACGGCGGTTCGCTGCGCGTGTTCGTTCAGCGCGTCGACGGTGTGCGCCGCGAAGTCCTGCCAGCGGTTCAACTGCAACTGCAAGCGGAGCTCGATGCCGGTGTAAAAACCCCCGAGTACTACGCAACCCTCGCGCCCGCCGCCGAACGCATCAAGCACGAACTGCTGCGCTTCCTGTTGCAGGCCAAAGCCGACGGCAAGCGTGTGGTCGGGTACGGCGCCGCTGCCAAGGGCAACACCTTGCTCAACTACGCAGGGGTCAAACCGGACTTGCTGGCCTGGGTCGCCGATGCCAACCCGCACAAGCAGGGCAAGTACCTGCCGGGCAGTCGTATCCCGATCGTTTCGCCGGCGCAGATCGACATCGAGAAACCGGATTACGTGCTGGTCTTGCCGTGGAATTTGCTGCATGAAGTCAGTCAACAATTGGCCCAGGTGCGTCAGTGGGATGGCCGTTTCGTGATCGCCGTGCCCGAGTTGACCGTCCTGTGAAAGTGCTCGTGACCGGCGCCACCGGGTTTGTCGGCCGGCATCTGGTCGCGGCCTTGCTTGCTCGTGGTTGCGAAGTTCGCGCCGTGGCGCGCAACGCCGAGACCGCCGCGAGCATGCCGTGGATCAATGCGGTGGAGTTCATCGCCGCGGATATTCACGCCGCTGACCTGGACATCGCCAAGCTGACCACGGGTGTCGATGCCTTGGCGCATCTGGCCTGGCCGGGGTTGCCGAACTATCAGGCACTGTTCCATTTCGAGCACAACCTGATGGCTGACTACCGGTTCATCAAGGGCGCGGTCGAGGGGGGCGTGTCCCAGGTGCTGGTCACCGGAACCTGTTTCGAATACGGCATGCAGAGTGGGCCGCTCAGCGAGCAGACCGCGCCGCAGCCGAGCAATCCTTATGGGCTGGCAAAGAACACCTTGCGCGTGTTCCTCGAAAACTTGCAGCGCGAGAAGTCATTCACCCTGCAATGGGCGCGGCTGTTTTACCTGCACGGCAGCGGACAGAACCCCAATAGTTTGCTGGCAGCGCTGGATCGGGCGATCGATGCCGGCGACGAACGTTTCAACATGTCGGCCGGTGAGCAACTGCGCGATTACCTGGCCATCGAGACTGCCGCCGGTTATCTCACGGCGATCCTGCAACAGCGGGACTTCAATGGCGTGATCAATTGTTCCAGCGGCCAGCCGATATCGGTCAGAGCGCTGGTCGAGCAGCGGCTGCATGAACGTGACGCATCGATCAGTTTGAACCTCGGTCACTACCCATACCCGACCCATGAACCGATGGCGTTCTGGGGCGTGGCGGACCGCTTGCAACAGCTACTGGGAGCAGAGCATGAGGCATGAGTTGTATCGGGTCGCCGACCTTCCGGTGTTGCAGAATCGCACCTTCGCCGACCCGCAATCGGCCAGGGCTTCGGCCTCGGCCGACATGGTGTTGGTACAGGATGAGCAGAGCGGGTTGATCTTCAACCAGGCCTTCGATGCCGACAAGCTCAGCTACGACGCCGACTACCAAAATGAGCAGGCGCATTCGGTCCAGTTTCAGAAGCACCTGAGCGATGTCGAAGGCATTATTGCCCGCCACTTCAAGGGCCAGGAATTGATCGAAGTCGGCTGCGGCAAAGGCTACTTTCTCGAACTCCTGAAAGGTCAGGGCTATGCCATCACCGGCATCGACCCGGCCTACGAAGGCGACAATGTCGACGTGATCAAGGCCCCGTTCACGCGCGGGCTGGGTCTGGCGGCGGACGCCATCGTGCTGCGCCATGTGCTCGAACACATTCAGGATCCGGTGAGCTTTCTTGCCGAGATCGCCGAGGCCAATCAGGGCGGGCAGATCTACATCGAAGTGCCGTGCTTCGACTGGATTCTCGAGCACCGCGCCTGGTTCGACCTGTTCTACGAGCACGTCAATTACTTCCGTCTCGATGACCTGCGCCGGATGTTCGGCACCGTGCAGGAGGCCGGTTACCTGTTCGGTGGCCAATACCTGTACATCGTTGCGGATCTTTCGACCTTGCGCCTGACCCCGGAACACCCGGTGCCGCGCCTGGACCTGCCCGAAGGTTTCACCCGTAGCCTTGAACGTGCGGTGCAGATTATTCAGGCCGACCCCGAACAAGGTTCGGCGATCTGGGGGGCATCGTCCAAAGGCGTGATCTATTCACTGTTCCTGCAACGGGCCGGTGTGGCAGTGGACCGCGTGGTGGATATCAATCCGGCCAAGCAGGGCCGTTATCTGCCGCTGAGCGGTGTGCGGGTGTCCTCTCCACAAGAGGCCATGGAGGCTCTGCCCGAAGGCGCCAATCTGTTTGTGATGAACTCCAACTACCTCGAAGAGATCAAGCGGATGACTGGTGGACGCTACGTCTATCACGCCGTCGACAACGCTTCGTTCCAGTGACCATTGAGAATTTTGAAATGACCGACAACAGCATCAACAAAGCCTTCGAAGCCGAATGCCAGGCAGAAATCGCGCGTCAGGGCGATGACCAGAAACTCACCGGCCTGGCCCGGGATTTTTTCAATGAATCGGCCAGGCACAAATACAGCTACCACTTCTCGTGGATGGGCCGTCCGATCATCCAGTTGCCGCAAGACATGATGGCCATGCAAGAGATCATCTGGCAGGTCAAACCGGACCTGGTGATCGAATGCGGTATCGCCCATGGCGGTTCGATCATCTACTACGCATCGTTGCTGGAGCTGCAAGGCCACGGCGAAGTGCTGGGCATCGATCTCGACATTCGTGCGCACAACCGCGAAGCCATCGAGAGCCACCCGATGAGCAAGCGCATTTCGATGATCGAGGGTTCGAGCATCGACCCGGCCATCGCCGCCAAAGTGCGCGCTGCGGCCGAAGGCAAGAAAGTCATTCTGGTGCTGGACTCCAACCACACCCACGACCACGTGCTTGAAGAATTGCGTCTCTATGCGCCACTGGTTTCGGTGGACAGCTACTGCGTGGTGATGGACACCGTGGTTGAAGACATGCCGGCCGACTTCTTCCCGGATCGTCCATGGGGCCCGGGCGACAACCCGAAGACTGCGGTATGGAAGTACCTGGAAGAGAACAAGGACTTCGAAATTGACCAGCCACTGCAAAACAAGCTGCTGATCACCGTGGCGCCGGACGGCTACCTACGTCGCGTTCGTTAATTTCGGCACATCATTGAAGCGTTAATCAGGCATTTCGCCGTTTGTGGGGAGAAGTTATGCAAGGCAAGTACGTTTCCGAGTACACATTGCCACTCAATGAATTGCTGACGGTGGTGTTGATTTCCCACAACCGTCCGGCTTTTTTGCGTAGGGCGATCAAGTATTACAGCACCTTGGGTTGCAAGGTCCTGGTGCTCGATTCCGCTGCCGAGCCTCTCCAGAGCGAGTTCTTTGAGGCGGACTACCAGCACGTGCCGCAGTTTGCCTACGACGGCTTCCAGGCCAAACTGGCCTATGGCGTGGAGCAAGTGACCACGCCTTACATGGTGCTGGCGGCCGACGATGATTTCATTGTGCACGATGCGTTGTCCCAGTCGGTAGGCTTCCTAGAGGAAAACCACGACTACGGCATGTGCCACGGTTATTGCCTGATGTACCTGGCCTTGCGCGGCAGCGTGAGTTACTTCCGCCGCGACAAGAAAGTCAACGAGGACTATTCCTCCGATCGACCTCAGGATCGCGTGGTGGACTACATGCGCCATTACGTGCCGCCGTTTTATGCGGTAACGCGCACCTCGCTGATGAAATCCTGGTATTCGCTGTTGCCGCCGGGCACCAGCTTTCAGTGGCAGGAAATCGGTCACGTGTACTACATGCTGGCGAGCGCCAAGGCCCGTATCCTGCCGATCGCTTACGTGGTGCGCGAGATCAATTACGGTCACTCCGAGCACAGCACCGAGGTGTATCACTCGCTGGCCTATAACGACGCCAAATCGGTGGCTGAGCGCGAAGCGTTTGCCGAACTCCTGGCCTCGTTGCCCACCGGGATCAAGGGGCTTGACGCCGAACAGGGCAAGGCGTTTGCCCTGGAGAGTTTCGCAGCCATGACCGACGCCCTGGTCACGGGACGGTCGCTGACCGCAGAGCTGATCTTCGAGTCCACCTGGAACCAGGCCCTCAAGGCCCCGGACCGTCGTTTCGGGCCTAAGCAGTACGTCGAAATGCCGTTCTACAATCCGGTGTTTTTCGACCTCCTGACCGAGTTTGAATTCATGCTACACGCCATGCCGGCCGGGCGTGTTCAATTGGAAGGTCTGGAAGGTGTGTGGACCCAGCAAGAGCACTTGCTGCGCGCACGCAACAACGACACCCCGGAAAGTGTGGTTGACCGTTTGTGGCAGGCTTACGACCGCAATGCGTTCAATCGCACCGTGGTCAAGCGTCTGGCAGCACAACTTGAACTGTTGGGCGAGGAAGACGAGGCACAGAGTATGCGTGACTGGATCGCGCGTCTTGAGGCGTTGTCGGTCGTGGATCATCACGCAACGTTTGACACCATGCAGTCGGGCCGTTTGCTCCAGTGGCTGGAACCGCGTCAGCCCGATGCACAGCAAACCGAGTCGATTGCCCGGTATCTGGCGGCCAACAACGGCGGCCCGCAGTTCGGCATTTTCCTGCTGGACCTGGACAACGACATTAACAAGTTACAGGTCACCCTCGACAGCTTGGTCGAAGGTCGCAGCAAGGCTTTTAAAATCGTCGTGTTCACTACGGGTGAACCACCCGCTGCGACCACCGCACAAAACACTTTGCACTTTGTCCGGGTCACGCCAAACAACTTTGTCGACAAGCTGAACCAGAGTGCCCGACAGTCACGGTGCGAGTGGCTGCTGTTGGCGGCGGCTGGCGATGAGTTCACCGCCAGCGGCTTGTTGCGCGCCAGCCTGGAGTTGATGTCTGCTGCGGATTGCCGCGCGGTGGCCACCGACGAAATCCAGCGCACCCCTGAAGGTTCGCTGGTGGATGTGTTCCGCCCAGGCTTTAACCTTGACCTGCTGCAAAGCCTTCCGGCCCTGATGGCCCGGCACTGGTTGATCCGTCGTGACGTGCTGATCGATGTGGGTGGCTATGAGGCCGACTTCAGCAAAGCCCTGGAATTCGACCTGCTGCTACGCATCATCGAGCAGGGCGGCCTCGGCGGTCTGGCCCACCTCGACGAGCCGTTGCTGATTTCCCAGGCTCCGGTTCTGGAAGAAAACGCCCATGAACGTCAGGCGTTGCTGCGTCATTTGGGCAACCGTGGCTACAAGGCCATGATCACTTCTGAGGTGCCGGGCACTTATCAGGTTGATTACCGTCACTCCGAGCGCCCGATGGTGTCGATCATCGTGCCCGCTGGGGATGATCTGCTGGCGCTGCGGCGCTGCCTGGAAGGGATTCTGCTCAAAACCCGTTACACCCGCTATGAAGTGCTGATTGCGGCAAATCCGAATCAATCGGTCGCTGTCAACGATTGGCTGGGCATGTTGCAGAACGCCAAGGTGGGGGTGTTGTATGCCGATCAGCCGCTGGGCGAAGTGGCGTTGTACAACGCCGCCAGCCAAGAGGCGCAGGGCGAGTACCTAGTGCTGATGGCGACTGAGGCAGAAGTGGTCCATCCGAACTGGATCGAATTGCTGCTCAACCACGCCCAGCGTCCGGAAGTGGGCATCGTCGGTGCCAAGCTGGTGGGTCGCGACGGCAAAGTCTCCCACGCCGGGCTGATTCTTGGGCTCAATGGCAGTGTCGGTTCGCCCTTCATTGGCGAGCGCCACGATGCCAGCGTGTATATGCAACGTTTGGTCGTAGAGCAGAACTACTCGGCCGTGTCGAAGGGGTGCCTGATGGTGCGCAAAGCACTCTTCGACGCGCTGGGTGGCCTGGACAGCGAGGCGTTCGCCGAAGGTTTCAGCGACGTCGACCTGTGCCTCAAGGCTGGTCAGGCTGGTTACCTGACCGTGTGGACGCCGCAGGTGCAAGTTCTTCATTGCAGCAATGTGCCTCAAGCGCCGCAGGCCCTTGAAACCTTGCGTGAAAAGTGGAGCGCAGCCTTTGCGCACGACTCGGCCTATAACGCCAATCTGTCGCTGACGGGCAAGGGGTTCTCCCTGGGCGAAAGTACTCCGATCAACTGGGCAAAGCTGATTGCCTAAAAGGATTCACGGCATGTTCAACGGTAAATCGATTTTTATCTCGGGCGGCACCGGTTCGTTCGGGCGCAATTTCATCCGCCGCTTGCTGGAGCAATACCAGCCCAAGCGCGTGGTAGTGTTCTCGCGCGACGAACTCAAGCAGTACGAAATGCAGCAGACGTTCAACGCACCGTGCATGCGCTATTTTCTTGGAGATGTGCGCGATGCCGAACGTTTGCGCCAGGCCATGCGCGGCATCGATTACGTGGTGCATGCCGCGGCTCTGAAACAAGTGCCCGCCGCCGAGTACAACCCGACCGAATGCATTCGTACCAATGTTAATGGCGCGGAAAACATCATTGCGGCGGCGATCGATAATGGTGTCAAGCAGGTGGTCGCGCTGTCCACCGACAAAGCGGCCAGCCCGATCAACCTGTACGGTGCGACCAAGCTGCTGTCGGACAAACTGTTCGTGGCCGCCAACAACATTGCCGGCGAACAGCAGACCCGGTTTGCCGTGGTGCGCTATGGCAACGTTGCCGGTTCACGAGGCTCGGTAGTGCCGTTCTTCAGCAAGCTGATTGCCGAAGGTGCGACAGAGCTGCCGATCACCGACGAGCGCATGACACGCTTCTGGATCACCCTCGATCACGGCGTGCAGTTCGTGCTCGACAGCTTTGCCCGGATGCATGGCGGTGAAGTGTTCGTTCCCAAGATCCCGTCGATTCGCATTGTCGATCTGGCGCTGGGCATGGCCGATCACTTGCCGCACAAACACGTGGGGATTCGTCCGGGAGAAAAACTCCATGAACTGATGGTGCCGCTGGATGATGCGCGCATGACCCTGGAATTCACCGATCACTACACGATCCAGCCGTCGATCCGCTTCACCAGCGTCGACGTGGATTTTGCCGTGGATAAATTGGGCGAACAGGGCAGGCCGGTGAGCGAAGATTTCGAATACCGCTCTGACACCAATCCGCATTTCCTGTCGCTCGGCCAGATCGTCGATCTGCATGCGGAACTGTCGGCATGATTCCCTATGGCCGACAGAGTCTTGATCAGGCGGACATTGACGCGGTAGTGGCCGTGTTGCAGTCCGAGTGGCTGACCCAGGGGCCGACCATCGAGCGTTTTGAGCAGGCCATGGCCGAGCGTTGCCAGGCTGATTTCGCGGTGGCGGTGTGTAATGCCACGGCAGCATTACACATCGCTTGCCTGGCGGCCGGGCTCGGGCCGGGTGACCGTTTGTGGACCACGCCAAACACCTTTCTGGCCTCGGCTAATTGCGGTCGTTATTGCGGTGCCGAGGTGGACTTCGTCGATATCGACCCATTGACCTGGAACCTCGATGCCTACGCCCTGAAAGCCAAGCTGGAAGCGGCGGAGGACAACGGCACGCTACCCAAAGTCCTGGTGGCGGTGGCCTTCTCCGGGCAGAGCTGCGATATGCGGATGATCGCCGAACTGGCCGAGCGTTATGGTTTCACGATCATTGAAGACGCCTCTCACGCGGTCGGTGCGACCTATGCCGGGCGGCCGGTGGGCTGCGGTGATTTCGCGGCGATGACGGTGTTCAGTTTTCATCCGGTGAAAATCATCACCAGTGCCGAAGGTGGCATGGTGCTGACCAATCGTCGGGACCTGGCCGAGCGCCTGCAACGTTTGCGCAGCCACGGCATGACCCGCGACCCCGGGCAAATGACCGAACCCAGCCACGGCCCCTGGTATTACCAGCAGATTGAACTGGGCTTCAATTACCGCATTACCGACCTGCAGGCCGCTCTCGGTTTGTCGCAGTTGAACAAGCTGAATGCCTTCATCGAACGCCGGCGTGAACTGGCAGCGCGTTATGAGCGCTTGCTGGCGTACTTGCCGCTGACCTTGCCCAGCCCTCAGCCAGAGGCGGAATCGGCGTGGCATCTGTATGTAGTGCGCCTGCAACTCGATCGAATCAACCTCAGCCATCGACAGGTGTTCGAGGGTTTGCGAGCTGCCGGTGTGGGTGTGAATGTGCACTATATCCCGCTGCACTTGCAGCCGTACTACCGTGACCTGGGGTTTGCCGAGGGTGACTTTCCGCAGGCTGAGCGTTACTACGCCGAGGCCATCAGCCTGCCCCTGTATCCATTGCTCAGCGATGAACATCAGGACTACGTGGTCGAGCAACTGCGGCGGCTGACCGAATGAATGCTCCCACAGGTGCGGTGCTTGAAATGAGAGTGTGCGATGCGTGAACTGAGTGAGCAGGAAAAATTCTGGCAAGGAGATTTCGGTAACCAATACGTCGACCGCAATGTCGGGCAAGCACTGGTAGCCGCCAACCTCGCCTTGTTTGCCAAGGCATTGACGCGGGCCGGGCGAATTGAAAGCCTGGTAGAGCTAGGCACCAACGCAGGGAACAACTTGCAGGCATTGCATCAGTTGTTGCCCCAATGCGAATTGTTCGGCGTGGAAATCAATGCCAGCACGTGTGCCCAGGCGCAGGCACTGGGCATTGCGCAGATCTGGCACGGTTCGCTGTTCGATTTCCCCCGTGAACGCAGCTTTGACCTGACCCTGAGCAAAGGCGTACTGATTCATCTGGCGCCGGAGCTGTTGCCGGCGGCGTATGCGCAGCTGTATGAATTGAGTCAGCGTTATATTCTGATCGCCGAGTACTACAACCCGGCGCCTGTCGAAGTCTCGTATCGCGGTAACAGTGGCAAGTTGTTCAAACGTGATTTTGCCGGTGAAATGCTCGATCGTTATGATGACTTGCAGCTGGTGGATTATGGTTTCGGCTACCACCGCGACAGGCAATTCCCTGTGGATGACGTCACCTGGTTCCTTTTGGAAAAACGCCCTTGAACAGCGTCGCAATCATCCCGGCCCGCGGTGGCAGCAAACGCATACCGCGCAAGAATCTCAAGCCGTTCGACGGCGTGCCGATGATTGCCCGTTCGATTCGAACCGCCCTCGATTCGGGGCTGTTCGCCCAGGTGGTGGTCAGCACCGACGATGACGAAATCGCCGAACTGGCGCGGACTTACGGTGCGCAGGTGCCATTCATGCGGCCGGCGGTCTTGGCTGATGATTTCACCGGCACGGCGGCAGTGGTGGCCCATGCCCTCGAAGAACTGCATCGACAGGGCCACGATTTTGATTACGCCTGTTGCATCTATGCCACGGCACCGCTGTTGCAAACGCGATTTTTGCAACAGGGTCTGAACCTGTTGGCGCTGCATCCTACCAAGTCTTTTGCGTTCTCGGTGTGCGATTTCGGATTTCCGGTGCAGCGTGCCCTGACCCTTGATGATGAGGGCGCATTGACCGCGTTGTACCCGCAGTTTCGCGAGACACGCTCACAGGACCTGCCGCCGGCCTATCAGGATGCCGGGCAGTTCTATTGGGGCCGTAGCGACGCCTGGTTGCGCGGCGATGTGGTGTATTCGCCGCAAAGCCTGCCGGTGATTCTGCCTCGCTACCTGGTGCAAGACATCGATACCCCCGAAGACTGGACGCGCGCCGAGTACCTTTACGCTGCGTTGCAGGCGGGTGGTGAATTGCAATGAGAGTGCTGATTCGCGCCGATGCCTCGCCGATCATTGGCAGCGGTCATATTGCCCGCTGCCTGACCCTGGCCAGGGTTTTGCGCCAGCAGGGCGTGCACGTGGCGTTTGCCTGTCGCCGTTTGCCGGGCCATCGGCTCGAGAGTCTCGATGCCGAGGGTTTTGAAACCTTCGAGCTGCCGGATCGTTATCCCGAAGAAGACCCGCGACAGCCCATCGAAGCCATGTTGCCGTGGCAGGCGGATATTGCTGCGATGGGGCAAGCGCTGGACCACCACCCAGCCTTCGACTGGATCATTGTCGACCACTACGGCCTCGATCATCAGTGGCAGACCGCTGCCCGTCGCTGGGCGCCACGGATCGCGGCGGTGGACGATCTGGCGACGCGCACCTACAGCGTCGATTTGCTGCTCAACCAGAATCTCTCCGGTACGCCAGCGGCTTACGTTTCGTTGCTTAAGCCGAATTGCCAGACCTTGCTTGGCCCACACTTCGCCATGTTGCGCGAGGAGTTCTGCTGCCCGGCGATTGAAATCAAGCCTGAGGCCAGGCGTGTGCTGGTGAATTTCGGCGGTTTTGATGCAGCGATGCAGACCCATCACGCGATGCTGGCGCTGATGGACTTCGCTGAGCTGGAAGTCGATTTTGTGGCCGGTGCCGACAACCCGGCGTGGGACGCGATGCAAGCATTGGCGGTCGATCGTCCGAACTGGCGCTTGCAGCGTTTTGTCAGCGACTTTTACCGGTTGATGACCGAGGCCGATCTGTTTGTCGGTGCCGGTGGCGGGACCAGTTGGGAACGGGCCGCGATGGGGCTCCCGGCGATTTGCATTGCCGTGTCCAACAATCAACAAACCAACGGTGAGGTCATGGCCACCGCGGGCGCCCATGTGTTCCTCGGGGCGCGGGAGCAGGTCAGTGTCGAGCAACTGCGCCAGGCCATCGGTTTTGTCGCGGGCAATCAGGGCTTGCGTCAGAGCCTGGCCAAACGTTCCCGGCAGTTAGTCGATGGCCGTGGAGCGCAGCGGGTGGCGGCAGCGCTGGTCGGTGCGATGTTGCCGGTGCGCGAGGCGACTCTGGACGATGCACGATTGTTGTTCGAAGGGCGCAATGCCGAAGCTGTACGGCGTTGGTCGCTGGACAGCCGCATTATCGATTGGCCGTCACACCTGGCCTGGCTGGCGGCGAGTTTGAACAGCGAGCAGCGCTTGCTGTTGATCGCCGAGGCGGGCGATGGCCCGGTCGGTGTGTTGCGTTACGACCTTCATGGGGTGAATGCAGACGTCTCGATTTATCTGTTTGACGGCCGCTTTGGTCTGGGCTGGGGCAGGGCGCTGTTGGCGCGGGGCGAAGCCTTCGTGACCACCCACTGGCCGCAACTGCAGGCCATCACCGCTCAAGTGTTGCCGGCGAATCAGCCGTCGCTGAAGCTGTTTCGCGAAGCAGGATTTACCCAGCGTGCTTGCGCGTTCACGCGCATATTGAAGGATCACCGCAATGACTAGCTTCAAGATTGGCAATCGTTCCATCGGTGCCGATGCGCCGCCGTTCATCATCGCCGAGATGAGTGGCAACCATAACCAGTCCCTTGATGTGGCGCTGCAGATCGTCGAAGCCGCGGCCAAGGCCGGAGCGCATGCCCTGAAGCTGCAAACCTACACCGCCGAGACCATGACCCTGGACCTGTCCGAAGGTGAGTTCTTCATCAAGGACCCTAACAGTCTCTGGGCCGGTTCTTCGCTGTACGCGTTGTACGAGAAGGCCCATACACCGTGGGAATGGCACGCGCCAATTTTCGCCCGGGCCAAAGAACTGGGCATGCTCGCGTTCTCCACACCGTTCGATGACACCGCAGTGGACTTCCTCGAAAGCCTCGACGTACCGGCCTACAAGATCGCCAGCTTCGAAAATACCGACCTGCCATTGATTCGTCGGGTCGCTGCGACCGGTAAGCCATTGATCATTTCTACCGGCATGGCCAGCATCGCTGAACTCGATGAAACCGTACGTGCTGCCCGCGAGGCCGGTTGCAAGGATCTGGTGTTGCTCAAGTGCACCAGTACTTACCCCGCGACGCCTGCCAACAGCAACGTGCGGACGATTCCTCACTTGCGTGAATTGTTTGGCTGCGAAGTTGGCCTGTCCGATCACTCCATGGGTGTGGGAGTGTCTGTCGCCGCGGTGGCACTGGGGGCGACGGTGGTGGAAAAACATTTCACCCTCGACCGTGCCGCGGGTGGTGTGGATGCCAGTTTCTCCCTCGAACCTGCGGAGCTGGCCAGCCTGGTGATTGAAACCGAGCGCGCCTGGCAGGCCATGGGCCATGTGCATTACGGCGTGACCGAAGCCGAGCGCAAGTCCCTGGTGTACCGTCGTTCGCTTTATGTGACTCAGGACATGGCTGCCGGTGAGCCCTTCACCGCCGCCAATCTGCGGGCGATTCGTCCCGGCCTTGGGCTGGCGCCTAAACACGCGGAAAGCCTGCTGGGCCGCCGCGCCCGCCAGGCCATCAAGCGTGGTACGCCGTTGGATTGGTCGTTGGTCGAATAACCTGTTGTGGGCTGATTCGGCAAAATAGAGTGACCTGCGAGTCATAACGCGCATCTTCACTGTATTGTATTAATCGGGGAGGTGGCGCCTGGTGTCTTTTTGACCCAGTGATAGCCTTTTATTCTTCCCGTCTGTCGCTCCCTCGGGGCGACATTTTTCTCTGTTTGTCGGCGCCCCTCGATTCCTTGCGAGCGGTGGTATTGGGCTGTTTATTATTGGGAAGCCGTAATGATTGGCATAAAGAGCATTGCGAGCTACGTTCCTGTAGCCGGCGTGGACAATTACGCACAAGGTGCAAAGTTCGAAAAGGATGAAGAATTCATCCTGGGCAAAATCGGTTCGGCCTTCCTGCCGCGTAAAGACGCCGGGCAGGAAACTTCGGACCTGTGTGTCGAAGCAGTCAATGCGCTGTTCGCCAACAATCCCGATTTGAACCGTGAATCCATCGACGTGCTGATCGTCGTCACTCAGAACGGCGACGAAGAAGGCCTGCCGCACACAGCGGCCATCGTTCAAGACAAACTCGGACTGCCGACCACGGTCGCCGCGTTTGATATTTCCCTGGGCTGCTCCGGCTATGTCTACGGAATCTATGCAATCAAGGGGTTCATGGAAGCCGCCGGCCTCAAGAATGGCCTGTTGGTGACTGCCGATCCGTACTCGAAAATCGTCGATCCGGAAGACCGCAACACCACCATGCTCTTCGGTGATGCGGCTACCGCCACCTGGATGGGCGAAGACGCGCCATGGCAGTTGGGCAAGGCCAAATTCGGCACTGACGGTTCCGGCGCACCGCACCTGAAGGTCACCGATGGCGTGTTCTACATGAACGGCCGTCAGGTGTTCAACTTTGCGTTGCTCAAAGTCCCGGCGCATTTGCATGAGCTGCTGGGCGACTCAGGCCTGACGGCCGACGATATCGATGCTTTCTGCATTCACCAGGGCAGTGCTGCGATTGTCGACGCGGTGGCACGACGCTTTGAAGGTGAGCCCGAGAAGTTCATCAAGGACATGGTCGAGACCGGCAACACGGTGTCATCGAGCATTCCGTTGCTGTTGGAAAAGCATGTCCTGGACTCCAGCTGGAAACGTGTTGCATTGAGCGGTTTCGGCGTTGGTCTGTCATGGGGTTCGGCGATCATCTATCGTCCTTGAACCACTAAAAGCCAGGCACAAAAAAAGCGTTCAAGGTGTAATCTTGAGCGCTATTTTTTTGCCTGTGAAAAGAGCGAGACAGCATGAGCGAAAGCTTTGACGAGAATGCTCGGGTGATAGAACGGCGCTGGCCAATGCTGTATACGAGATTGATGCTTGAAGATAGTGCGGCGATCCATGCCGAGTTGTCCGAGGGGCTGGTTTCTACGCTGAGTATTGGCGGCATTCAACTCACCAGTCGTCATGATCGTGTCCGTGAAGCCCGTGTGCAGGCGGCCAGTCTGCCAACGAGCAAGGCGCAACTGCATGTCTATGGCACAGGACTGGGTGACTTGCCGAATGTCCTGCTGGAGCGTGCCGAGCTTGAGCGGCTGTATATCCACATCCTCAACGGCGCCCTGTTTGTGTTGGTGTTGCAATTGCTCGACCAGCGGCAATGGCTCGACGATCCGCGCGTGGAACTGCTGTATGCCGGTGATCACACGGATATCTACACACCGTTTTTTGCGCTGCCCTCCGAGATGGTGCTGGCAGACGACTTCAACGCGAAGATTCGCGATCGTCTGGTCAGTGAGGTGCATCTGAGTTTCAACAACCGCGATTTCGATCCGCAATCCCCGTTGATTCTCCAGCGCTTGCAGGACAGCCTTGAAGTGCTGCTCGCCGACGACGATGTCGCGCAGTTATTCGGTACTTGCGCGGGTCAGGAAATCTATGTGATTGGCACCGGCCCTAGCCTGGAAGGGCATTTCGAGCAATTGGCCGCGATACGTGAACAGACACTGCGACCTCTGTTTATTTGTGTCGACACGGCTTATCGACCGTTGCGCGAACACGGGGTCAAGCCTGATCTAGTGGTGAGCATTGATCAGCGCATCAGCTTTCGACACTTGCCTTTCGAAGCGTCCGACGGCATCCCGCTGGTGTACTTGCCTATGAGTGACCCGCAGGTATTGAGCGCCTGGAAGGGCAAGCGTTATGGCGGTTACTCGGCCAGCCCGATCTATGCCACGTTGCGCCAACAGCACCCCAGGGCGGAACTGTACGTGGGCGGCAGCGTGATTCATCCGGCCGTGGATCTGGCAGTGAAAATGGGGGCGGGGTGCATCACCCTGTTCGGCGCCGACTTTGCGTTCCCGATGAACAAGACCCATGCGGGCTGGAGTGATGGTGACCTAGGGCCGGCGGTCAGTCAGGCCAGGCACTGGGTGCGCGACGGGCATGGGCGGCGGGTCAGGACGCAATTGAATTTTCGCAGTTATCTGTGTGAGTTGGAGCGCTACATCGTCGGTCACCCCGAGGTGCGCTTCTTTAACAGCAGTCGGGCCGGCGCGATGATTGCCGGCACGCAGTTCAATCAGGAGTTCGTACAGTGAGTGCGCTGTCGCAATGCGTCAACGAATGCCGCCAGTGTGCAGGGTTGTTTCGGCTGGGCCGCGATGTAGAGGCGGCGTTAACCATGGTTGATGTGTTCGACGAGGCGCAGCGACTGTTGTCGACGGCGTCCCGGGAGGTCCAGCAGCAGTGGGCGCAGGTGCTCACCCATATGCTGGCCTGTCAGGAGCGTCAGGATTGGCTGGGGCTGGCTGACTTCATGGAGTACGAACTGGTTGATTTGCTGGGAAACGTGCAGGTTTGAAGACCGGGTGACGGCTCTGTTTTGGGTGTTTGGGCGCCGGACGGTTTTATGACGTCATTTTTCGGGTGGTCAGGGGGCGCTAAGCCTTTGTTTTTTAGGGGGTGGCAGTGTGATGGCAATATTTTTTTAAAAAGCCCTCAAGCAACCTGCATTCCCGACGATAACTATTACGAAGGTTCTCTAGGCCATACCCGGCGGTTGCCAGGGCCGGAAGCCGCAGTACCCAACCAACGAGGAATTCGTCATGGCTTTAACAGTAAACACCAACACCACGTCGTTGAACGTTCAGAAAAACCTGAACCGCGCTTCCGACGCTCTGTCGACTTCGATGTCTCGTCTGTCTTCCGGCCTGAAAATCAACAGCGCTAAAGACGACGCTGCCGGCCTGCAAATCTCCAACCGTATGACCAGCCAGATCCGCGGTCAGAACGTTGCAGTTAAAAACGCCAACGACGGTATCTCGATGGCTCAGACCGCTGAAGGCGCTCTGCAAGAATCGACCAACATTCTGCAACGTATGCGTGAACTGGCTGTACAAGCGCGTAACGGCACCAACGGTACTGCTGACCAAACTGCAACCAACTCCGAATTCGCTCAGATGTCTGACGAATTGACCCGTATCGCTGCTTCGACTCAATTGAATGGCAAGAACCTGCTGGACGGTTCGGCTGGTACTGTACAGCTGCAAGTTGGCTCCGCCACTGGTACTGCCAACCACATCGACCTGGTGCTCAGCTCCAAGTTCGACGCCGTCAGCATGTCGGTAGACAAAGCTACTCTGGCTCTGACCGGGGCAACCGTTACCGGTGCTCAAGCCAACATCGACAACGCGATCACCGCGATCGACGCTGCAATCGCTCAGATCGGCGCTACCCGTGCAAACCTGGGTGCTTCGCAAAACCGTCTGACCAGCACCATCTCCAACCTGCAAAACATCACTGAAAACGTTACTGCTGCACAAGGTCGCGTACAAGATACCGACTTCGCCGCAGAAACCGCTAACCTGACCAAACAGCAAACTCTGCAACAAGCTTCCACCGCTGTTCTGGCCCAGGCTAACCAGCTGCCATCCGCTGTACTGAAACTGCTTCAGTAATATCGGATTGGGTTTTGGCGGGGGAGTGCGCTTGCGTGCTCTCTCGCTTTTTCCGTTTAAGAGGTGATGGTCATGGACATGAGCGTGAAGCTGAACTTGTCTTACCCTGCCGCGAAACCGGCGGTCAGCACTACCGATAAGCCGGCTGAAAAGCCTCGCGTCGAAAGCACCCAGGCTGTCACTGCAGTGGGTAAAAGCTCGGATTCTGACAATTCGGATAAGTTGAAGATGGCTGTTCAGGAGATTGAAAAGTTCGTTCAGTCGGTCAAGCGTAATCTCGAGTTTTCCATCGATGAATCGTCCGGCAAAGTCATCGTCAAGGTAATCGCCAGTGAATCCGGTGAAGTGATTCGACAGATTCCGTCGGCGGAAGCCATGAAGCTGGCTGAAAGCCTGCACAACGCCAGTAACGTGTTGTTCGATATGAAAGCCTGACACTGGCATGAAACGTGTTTGTACGTTCATTGGCCGCGCCTAGTGGTCAAAAGACCGGCGAAATACAGATAGGGAGATGCACATGGCAAGTCCAATTTTACCGGGTTCGGGTCTAGGGTCCGGTCTCGATATCGGTGCGATCGTGACCGCGCTGGTCAACTCCGACAAATCTGCCAAGCAGACGCTGATCACCAATCAGACGTCCATCAACACGGCCAAGATTTCTGCTACCGGTGCTTTGAAATCAGCGCTGGCGGCGTTCCAGACCGCCATGACCAACCTGGGTAAAAGAGACGCGCCTTCATTTTCGGGGTTTAACGCGACGTCGAGTACGCCGGCGACGTTGACCGTCACCTCGGATAACACCGCGGTAAACGGTAGCTACAGCGTTACAGTGAATAATCTGGCGACCGGTTCGAAAGTGGCCAGTGCGGCGTTTGCCGGCGGTGCCAGCAGTGCCATTCCGACTGGTACATTGAAAGTCAGTCAAAATGGTATTGATTATCCGGTGACGATCGCGAGCGGCGCGACCTTGCAGTCGACCCGTGACGCAATCAACACTACGCTGCAGGGCAAAGGTATCAGCGCCAACATTGTCACCGACGCCAATGGCTCGCGATTGGTTATCGGTTCTACGGTGACAGGCGCAGGTTCGGATCTAAAGGTCAGCGGCATTGCCGGCCTGGAAGTCGACGGGACCAACAGTTTGGGCAGCACCCCGGCCGCCGGGGATTCCGGTAATATTGGTGGTTTGGCCGCGGATGCATCGGTCATGATCGATGGTCTGACTGTCACCAGCAAAAGCAATACGATTAGTCAGGCGGTCGGCGGTATCAGCATGACTCTGGTGGCGAAAAGTGCGACACCGGTTACGGTCACGGTAGGCACCAATACCGAAGGGCTGAAAACCTCGTTGCAATCGTTCGTCGATGCTTACAACAACGTGATCAACACCCTGACCAAGCTGACCAAGCCAAGCCTCGATGATGAAGGCAACCCGACCATCGGGGCGGCAATGACCGGTGATTCCCTGCCACGTAACCTGATCACTGCCGTGCGCAATGAGCTGGTGGCGCCGGGTGCGGGCGGTCAATTATCGGTGCTGTCGCAGTTGGGCGTTCAGACCGATCAGAAGACCGGTGCGCTGACGATCGATGCGACCAAGTACGCCAAGGCTATGGCGACTCCGGGGATGAGCAGTTCGGTACAGACTTTGTTCACGGGTACTGACACTAAAAATGGCCTGCTGGCGCGCATGTCGGCGGCGATCACGCCTTATTCCCAGACTGGCGGTATCCTTGATCAGCGCAACAACAGCCTGAGCAGGGTGCAAAAGGACCTGACCACTCAGCAGTCGGCACTCGACCTGCGGGTGACCAACCTGACTGCATCCCTGACTGCCAAGTACAACGCGATGGATCTGCTGGTCGGCCAGATGAAGGCCACCGCCAGCAACATTACTGGTTTCTTCGCGTCGTTGAACGCTCAGCAGTCCAGCAAGTAGTCATGAGTTGATGACAAAAACCCGGCTACGCTTTTCGGCGTACGCCGGGTTTTTGTCTTCTGATCTAAAGTTTTTGGGTTCGTGGACGATACACTGCATACGAGTCATTGAGTGGCAACGAGGTAGAACATGAATCCGATGTTGGCCCTTCGGCAATATCAGAAAGTTGGAGCGCAGGCCCAGACTTCCGAAGCCAGTCCGCACCGTCTGGTGCAAATGCTGATGGAAGGCGGCCTGGATCGCATTGCCCAGGCTAAAGGCGCGATGGAGCGCAAGGACATTCCCGGCAAGGGATCGTCGATCAGCAAGGCTATCGGGATCATCGGCGGCTTGCGCGAAGGCCTGGATCTTGAAAAAAACGCCGATACCGTCGGTGAACTTGACCGTCTCTACGCTTACATGATGAAGCGTCTCGCCGAGGCGAACATCAAGAGCGACCCGCGGATTCTCGATGAAGTCGCTGGTTTGCTGCGCACGGTAAAAGAAGGCTGGGATGCCATCGCCGCGCCGGGTCCGCAGTTTTAAGGGAGATCACCATGAGTCTTGTATTGCAGCGAATCGAACAAACCCGCGAAGCGCTGGTCGGTGCACTGGCCGAGCGCAACTGGGAGGCCATCGGTCAATTGGACCTGGCTTGCCGTTCCTGCATGGAAGACGTCTTGAGTGAAGCTTCGGTGGACGAGGCCGCGTTACGCGACAATCTTGAGGAGTTGTTGGGGGTGTATAAACAGCTTCTTGAGGCGGCTACGGGGGAGCGGCAAGCGATAGTTGATGAGATGTCGCAGATCCACCAAGCACAGAGCGCGGCAAAGGTTTACCATCTGTTCGGTTAATTAATCCCCGGTTAATCCAAACATAGTGCGCCATAAATTTGACTGTGCACGGTTTTTTGACTTAACTAGTGGCTGGTTCCAGATTTCAGGCGTCTACAGGCATAACGTGTCTGCAAGCGTCTAGCTTGCCCCATCATTTTGGGCATTGAGTTGACTAGGGAAGTTGCTATTGCATGTGGCGTGAAACCAAAATTCTGCTGATTGATGACGATAGCGTCCGCCGCCGCGACCTGGCGGTGATTTTAAATTTTCTTGGCGAAGAAAATTTACCCTGCGGTAGCCATGACTGGCAGCAGGCTGTCGGCTCATTGTCATCAAGTCGTGAAGTAATCTGTGTCCTCATCGGGACGGTCAATGCTCCTGGCGCACTCGTGGGCCTGTTAAAGACACTCTCGACCTGGGATGAGTTCCTTCCGGTTTTGTTAATGGGCGATAATTCTTCCGTTGACTTGCCTGAAGACCAGCGCCGCCGAGTGCTTTCGACCCTCGAGATGCCACCCAGCTACAGCAAATTGCTCGACTCCCTGCACCGTGCCCAGGTCTATCGCGAGATGTACGACCAGGCCCGCGAGCGCGGCCGTCACCGTGAGCCCAATCTTTTCCGCAGCCTTGTCGGCACCAGCCGGGCGATTCAACACGTCCGTCAGATGATGCAGCAAGTCGCCGACACCGACGCCAGTGTGCTGATCCTCGGTGAGTCCGGGACCGGCAAGGAAGTGGTCGCGCGCAACCTGCACTATCACTCCAAGCGTCGTGACGCGCCGTTCGTACCGGTCAACTGCGGCGCGATCCCGGCCGAGTTGCTGGAAAGCGAACTGTTTGGCCACGAGAAGGGCGCCTTCACCGGGGCAATCACCAGTCGCGCCGGGCGTTTCGAACTGGCCAATGGCGGCACGCTGTTCCTCGATGAAATCGGTGACATGCCGTTGCCGATGCAGGTCAAGTTGCTGCGCGTATTGCAGGAGCGCACCTTCGAGCGCGTGGGCAGCAACAAGACCCAGAGCGTCGATGTGCGGATCATCGCGGCAACCCACAAGAATCTCGAAAGCATGATCGAGATCGGTACCTTCCGCGAAGACTTGTACTACCGCCTGAACGTGTTCCCGATCGAAATGGCGCCACTGCGCGAGCGTGTCGAAGACATTCCGCTGCTGATGAACGAGTTGATCTCGCGCATGGAGCACGAGAAGCGTGGGTCGATCCGTTTCAATTCCGCGGCGATCATGTCGCTGTGTCGCCACGGCTGGCCGGGCAACGTCCGCGAACTCGCCAACCTGGTGGAGCGCATGGCGATCATGCATCCGTACGGGGTGATCGGCGTGGTCGAGCTGCCGAAGAAATTCCGTTACGTCGACGACGAAGATGAGCAACTGGTCGACAGCTTTCGCAGCGATCTTGAAGAGCGCGTGGCCATCAACGGTCATACTCCGGACTTCTCTGCCGGCGCCATGCTGCCACCGGAAGGTCTGGACCTGAAGGACTACCTCGGTGGTCTGGAGCAAGGGCTGATTCAGCAGGCGCTGGATGATGCCAATGGCATCGTGGCGCGCGCGGCAGAGCGGCTGCGTATTCGTCGCACCACGCTGGTGGAAAAGATGCGCAAGTACGGTATGAGCCGTCGTGACGGTGATGAACAGGCAGATGATTGACGCCTGTTTTTCAAGTCCTTCATTTGTAGGCGGTTTTTTTTAGGCACGGGTATTGCTACGTCCCTCGCAACGTTCCGTTTCACTGACGGTCAGCCAAGCGAGAGAGCACGATGCCCCAAGCCGCCCAGATGTCTCCTGTCCCTGACGCTTCGGGGCAACCGTCGTCCGTAGAGCAGGCGAGCCGGCTTGGCCTCGAGCAGGCGTTTGCACTGTTTAGCCAGATGTCGAGCCAATTGACCGATTCCTACAGCATGCTCGAAGCCCGGGTCACCGAGCTCAAGGGTGAGCTGGCGGTAGTCAGTGCTCAGCGCATGCAGGAGCTGGCGGAAAAAGAACGCTTGGCCAACCGGCTGCAAAACCTCCTCGATCTGTTGCCCGGCGGCGTCATCGTCATCGATGCTCAAGGCATCGTGCGCGAAGCCAACCCCGCTGCCTGCGAACTGCTCGGTCTGCCCCTCGAAGGCGAGCTGTGGCGTCATGTCATTGCCCGCTGCTTTGCGCCCCGTGAAGACGACGGTCACGAAATCTCGCTCAAGGACGGTCGGCGCTTGTCGATCTCAACGCGCTCGCTGGATGCCGAGCCCGGTCAGTTGGTGTTGCTCAACGACCTGACTGAAACCCGTCATCTGCAAGATCAGTTGGCCCGCCACGAGCGTCTGTCATCCCTCGGCCGAATGGTCGCTTCGCTTGCTCATCAGATTCGTACCCCCTTGTCCGCCGCCTTGCTCTACGCCAGTCATTTGACTGAGCAAGCGTTGCCGGTCGAGACCCAGCAACGTTTTGCCGGGCGCCTGAAAGAGCGTCTGCATGAGTTGGAACATCAGGTTCGCGACATGCTGGTGTTTGCGCGCGGCGAGCTGCCGCTGACCGATCGCGTCACGCCCAAAGTGCTGATGCAGTCGCTGCAGGCGGCAGCACTGACCCATGTGCAGGATCTGCCGATTCGTTGGCAGTGCGACTGTCATTCGGGCGAGTTGTTGTGCAATCGCGACACGCTGGTCGGGGCGATCCTGAACCTGATCGAGAACGCCATTCAGGCCAGCGCCGGCGATGTGCGTTTGAAAGTCCATTTCTATACCCGTGACAACAACCTGCATGTAGCGGTCAGCGACAGCGGTAGTGGCATCGATACGAAAGTACTGGCGCGTCTGGGTGAACCCTTCTTTACCACTAAAACCACCGGAACCGGCCTCGGCCTGACCGTGGTCAAGGCAGTGACGCGTGCTCATCAAGGAGAATTGCAGCTGCGCTCGCGGCTTGGTCGCGGCACGTGTGCGCAGGTGATCCTGCCACTTTTTTCGGGTGAAAAGCCCAGCGCTCAAGGCGCGGAGTGAAGGACATGGCAATCAAGGTTTTACTGGTCGAGGATGACCGCGCGCTACGCGAAGCACTGGCCGATACGCTGTTGCTCGCCGGCCACGATTTCAAAGCCGTAGGCTCGGCCGAAGAAGCGCTGGGGGCGGTCGGTGCCGAGGCGTTCAACCTGGTGCTGAGTGACGTCAACATGCCGGGCATGGACGGCCATCAACTGCTCGGATTGCTGCGCACTCGTCAGCCGCAGCTGCCGGTGTTGCTGATGACCGCTCACGGTGCTGTCGAGCGGGCGGTCGATGCGATGCGTCAGGGCGCAGCGGATTACCTGGTCAAGCCATTCGAGCCCAAAGCCTTGCTCGATCTGGTGGCGCGACATGCGCTGGGCTGTCTCGGTGCGACCGAGGGCGAGGGGCCGGTAGCGTTCGAGCCGGCCAGTGCGCAATTGCTGGAATTGGCCGCACGGGTGGCGCGCAGTGATTCCACGGTGTTGATTTCCGGTGAGTCCGGGACCGGCAAGGAAGTGCTGGCGCGTTACATCCATCAGCACTCTCGCCGCGCCAGTCAGCCGTTCATTGCGATCAACTGTGCAGCGATCCCGGACAACATGCTCGAAGCCACCTTGTTCGGTCACGAAAAGGGTTCGTTCACCGGCGCCATCGCAGCGCAGGCCGGCAAGTTCGAGCAAGCCGATGGCGGCACGATCCTGCTCGATGAAATCTCCGAAATGCCCCTGGGCCTTCAGGCCAAGTTACTGCGGGTATTGCAGGAGCGCGAAGTCGAGCGAGTCGGCGCTCGCAAGCCGATCACGCTGGATATTCGAGTCGTGGCGACCACCAACCGTGACCTGGCCGCTGAAGTGGCAGCGGGGCGTTTTCGTGAAGACCTTTACTATCGCCTGTCGGTGTTTCCGCTGGCCTGGCGTCCGTTGCGCGAACGTACCGCCGACATCCTGCCATTGGCTGAGCGTCTTCTGGGCAAGTACGTCAATAAAATGAAGCATGCCGCGGCAAGGTTGTCGCCCGAGGCTCAGGCGTGCCTGATCGGTTATCCGTGGCCGGGTAATGTGCGGGAGCTGGATAACGCGATTCAGCGGGCGCTGATCCTGCAGCAGGGCGGATTGATACAGCCTGAGGATTTCTGTCTGGCCGGGCCCGTCGCCTGTGCGCCGTTGCCAGCCTTGGCGCCAGCGTCCGTGCGAACCGTGGAGGTCGAATCCGAGTCGGCCGGGGCGCTGGGTGATGACCTGCGTCGTCGTGAGTTCCAGATGATCATCGACACCTTGCGCTCCGAACGCGGCCGTCGCAAAGAGGCCGCCGAGCGCTTGGGCATCAGCCCGCGCACCCTGCGTTACAAGCTGGCGCAGATGCGTGATGCCGGAATGGACGTGGAAGCTTATTTGTTCGCCACCTGATTCGTTAGCCATGCAAAGCCCGGGACGGCTTTTGTTTAGAGCGGCCACGGAGCTGGCACCCTTGTTGCTAACACCTCACTACCCGCCGAGTGAGTGTCAAAAAATTGCGGGTCGCCAGAGAGAGTAGACCATGAGCCAAGGTATTGAATTTAATCGATTGATGTTGGACATGCGTTCCATGCAAATGGATGCCATGTCTGCGTCGAAATCGACTGCCGCTGTTCCTGAAATGGGTGGCAGCAGCTTTTCCGACATGCTCGGTCAGGCCGTCAATAAAGTGAACGACACCCAACAGGCGTCCAATCAGTTGGCCAGTGCCTTCGAGATCGGCAAGAGCGGCGTCGACCTGACGGACGTGATGATTTCCTCGCAGAAGGCCAGCGTGTCTTTTCAAGCGTTGACCCAAGTACGCAACAAGCTGGTTCAGGCATACCAAGACATCATGCAGATGCCGGTTTAAGGACGAGATTGAGTCATGGCAGAAGCAGTCGCCGATAATGTTCCGGCCAAGGCCACTCCAATAGATGGCAAGCCGCCGCTGTTCGGGTTGTCCTTCCTGGAAAACCTCTCCGAGATGACCATGTTGCGTCAGGTGGGCCTGTTGGTCGGCCTGGCTGCGAGCGTGGCGATTGGCTTTGCCGTGGTGTTGTGGTCCCAGCAGCCGGACTACCGGCCTCTGTATGGCAGCCTTGCCGGTATGGACGCCAAACAGGTCATGGATACCCTGGCCGCAGCCGACATTCCCTATACCGTTGAACCGAACTCCGGTGCCTTGCTGGTCAAGGCCGATGACCTGTCCCGTGCGCGAATCAAACTCGCGGGCGCTGGTGTCACTCCCAGCGATGGCAACATCGGTTTTGAAATCCTCGACAAGGACCAGGGCCTGGGTACCAGCCAGTTCATGGAAGCGACCCGTTATCGTCGCGGTCTCGAAGGCGAACTGGCTCGCACCATCTCCAGCCTGAACAACGTCAAGGGTGCTCGCGTGCACCTGGCGATTCCGAAAAGTTCGGTGTTCGTGCGCGATGAGCGCAAGCCGAGCGCTTCGATTCTGGTGGAACTGTACGCCGGCCGCTCGCTGGAGCCGGGTCAGGTGCTGGCAATCATCAACCTGGTGGCCACCAGCGTTCCCGAACTCAGCAAATCCCAGATCACTGTTGTCGACCAGAAGGGCAACCTGCTGTCGGATCAGGCGGAAAATTCCGAGCTGACCATGGCCGGCAAGCAATTCGATTACAGCCGTCGCATGGAAAGCATGCTGACTCAGCGCGTGCACAACATTCTGCAACCGGTGCTGGGCAATGATCGCTATAAAGCCGAAGTCTCGGCCGATGTGGATTTCAGCGCTGTCGAGTCGACCTCCGAGCAGTTCAACCCGGACCAGCCGGCGTTGCGCAGCGAGCAGTCGGTCAACGAACAACGTACCGCCAGCAATGGCCCGCAAGGTGTGCCGGGTGCCCTGAGCAACCAGCCGCCGTCGCCTGCCTCGGCGCCGCAAACCACTGGTGGCGCTACCGCGTCGGCCGGCATGGTGCAGCCAGGCCAGCCACTGCTGGATGCCAACGGTCAGCAAATCATGGACCCGGCCACCGGCCAGCCTATGCTTGCACCGTACCCGGCGGACAAGCGTCAACAGTCCACCAAGAACTTCGAACTCGACCGTTCCATCAGCCACACCAAACAACAGCAGGGCCGTTTGAATCGCCTCTCGGTGTCGGTGGTGGTGGATGACCAGGTCAAGATCAACGCGGCCAACGGTGAAACCACCCGTGCACCGTGGACCGCCGATGAATTGGCGCGCTTCACTCGCCTGGTACAGGACGCCGTCGGCTTCGACGCCAGCCGTGGCGACAGCGTCAGCGTGATCAACATGCCGTTCTCCGCCGAGCGCGGTGAAGTGATTGCCGAAATTCCGTTCTACTCCCAGCCTTGGTTCTGGGACATCGTCAAGCAAGTACTGGGTGTCTTGTTCATCCTGGTGCTGGTGTTCGGTGTGCTGCGTCCGGTGCTCAACAACATCACCGGCGGCGGCAAAGATAAACATCTAGGCATCGGCAGCGACGTCGAGTTGGGTGGCATGGGCGGCCTGGACGGCGAACTGGCCAACGACCGCGTCAGTCTCGGTGGCCCGACCAGCATTCTGCTGCCGAGCCCGAGCGAAGGCTATGACGCACAGTTGAACGCAATCAAGAGTCTGGTGGCAGAAGATCCGGGTCGTGTGGCCCAGGTCGTGAAAGAGTGGATTAACGCAGATGAGTGATAACCGAGCCGTTGCCGCCAAACTGTCCAAGGTCGACAAAGCCGCGATTCTGCTGCTGTCCCTGGGTTCGACCGACGCCGCCCAAGTGCTGCGCCACATGGGGCCTAAAGAGGTCCAGCGGGTGGGTGTGGCCATGGCCCAGATGGGTAACGTGCACCGCGAGCAGGTCGAGCAGGTGATGAGCGAGTTCGTCGATATCGTCGGCGACCAGACCAGCCTCGGCGTCGGTTCTGATGACTACGTGCGCAAAATGCTCACCCAGGCCCTGGGCGAAGACAAGGCCAACGGCCTGATCGACCGCATCCTGCTGGGCGGCAACACCAGTGGCCTCGACAGCCTGAAGTGGATGGAACCGCGTGCCGTCGCCGACGTGATCCGTTACGAGCACCCGCAGATCCAGGCGATCGTGGTGGCGTATCTTGATCCGGACCAGGCCGGCGAAGTGCTCGGCAACTTCGACCACAAGGTGCGCCTGGACATCATTCTGCGGGTCTCCTCGCTGAATACCGTGCAGCCAGCGGCCCTGAAAGAACTCAACCAGATTCTTGAGAAGCAGTTCTCCGGCAACTCGAATGCTTCGCGCACCACCTTGGGTGGCATCAAGCGCGCGGCGGATATCATGAACTTCCTCGACAGCTCGATCGAAGGTCAGCTGATGGACTCGATTCGCGAAGTCGACGAAGACCTGTCCGGTCAGATCGAAGACCTCATGTTCGTGTTCAACAACCTGTCCGATGTCGACGATCGCGGTATTCAAGCGTTGCTGCGTGAAGTGTCCTCCGACGTGCTGGTGCTGGCCCTCAAGGGTTCGGACGAAGGCGTCAAAGAAAAGATTTTCAAGAACATGTCCAAACGGGCGGCCGAACTGTTGCGCGACGACCTCGAGGCCAAAGGCCCGGTGCGCGTCAGCGACGTGGAAACCGCGCAGAAAGAAATCCTCACCATTGCCCGCCGTATGGCCGAAGCCGGAGAAATCGTTCTCGGCGGGAAGGGCGGCGAAGAGATGATCTAAGGTCACTATGTCGTCCAAACATGATGAGTCCAACACCGACCTGATCCGCGGCAAGGACGTCGATGGTTTCGACGTCTGGTCGCTGCCCAGTTTCGATCCGTTCGTGCCGGAACCCGAGCCGGAACCTGAGCCCGAGCCGCCGGAAATGGAAGAAGTGCCACTGGATGAAGTCCAGCCACTGACCCTCGAAGAACTCGAAAGCATTCGCCAGGAGGCCTACAACGAAGGCTTCGCCACGGGCGAGAAAGAAGGTTTCCACAGCACTACGCTCAAGGTCCGCCAGGAGGCCGAGGTGGCCTTGGCCGCCAAAATTGCCGCTCTGGAGCAACTGATGGGGCATTTGTTCGAGCCTATCGCCGAGCAGGACACCCTGATCGAAAAGTCCCTGGTCGACCTGGTGCAGCACATCACCAAACAGGTGATTCAGCGCGAACTGGCCATCGACTCGACGCAAATCGAACACGTCATGCGCGAGGCCCTCAAGCTCTTGCCGCTGGGCGTGGGCAATGTGCGGCTGTACATCAATCCGCAAGATTTCGAGCAGGTCAAAGCCCTGCGCGAGCGTCATGAAGAAACCTGGCGCATCGTCGAGGACGAGGCATTGTTGCCCGGCGGTTGCCGGGTCGAGACTGAACACAGTCGCATTGATGCCACGGTCGAAACCCGCGTTGCGCGGGTCATGGACAAGCTCTTCGATCAGTTGCACGAACAGGTCTTGCATCCGGCCGAGCCGGATCTGAGCCTGGAACTGCCGATCAGCGACAAACCAGCGGTCGTGCCGGTCGAACCTGAACCGGACGTTCCCGATGCGCCTTGATCGCACCAGCTTCGCCAAGCGCCTCGGCAGTTACGCCGAGGCCACGGAGCTTGCAGGCGCGCCGATCCTTGAAGGCCGCTTGTTGCGCATGGTCGGCCTGACCCTCGAGGCCGAGGGCTTGCGCGCCGCCATGGGCAGCCGCTGCATGGTCATCAACGACGACAGTTATCACCCGGTGCAGGTCGAAGCCGAAGTCATGGGCTTCTCCGGCAGCAAGGTGTTTCTGATGCCGGTCGGCAGTGTTGCCGGCATCGCTCCCGGTGCTCGTGTGGTTCCTCTGGCCGATACCGGCCGTCTGCCGATGGGCATGAGCATGCTCGGGCGGGTGCTCGATGGCGCCGGTCGCGCGCTGGACGGCAAGGGCGGGATGAAGGCCGAAGACTGGGTGCCGATGGACGGCCCGACCATCAACCCGCTCAAGCGCGAACCGATCAGCGAGCCGCTGGACGTGGGCATTCGCAGCATCAACGGTTTGTTGACGGTCGGTCGCGGTCAGCGTCTGGGCCTGTTCGCCGGTACTGGCGTGGGCAAGAGTGTGCTGTTGGGCATGATGACCCGCTTCACCGAGGCCGACATCATCGTCGTCGGGCTGATCGGTGAGCGGGGTCGTGAAGTTAAAGAATTCATCGAGCACATCCTCGGTGAAGAAGGCCTCAAGCGTTCGGTCGTGGTGGCGTCCCCGGCGGACGATGCGCCTCTGATGCGTCTGCGCGCGGCGATGTACTGCACGCGAATCGCCGAGTATTTCCGCGACAAGGGCAAGAATGTCCTGTTGCTGATGGACTCCCTGACCCGTTTTGCCCAGGCCCAGCGGGAAATCGCCCTGGCCATCGGCGAGCCGCCAGCGACCAAGGGCTATCCGCCATCGGTGTTCGCCAAACTGCCGAAACTGGTGGAGCGGGCCGGTAATGCCGAGAAGGGCGGCGGTTCGATCACTGCGTTCTACACCGTACTGTCCGAAGGCGATGATCAGCAGGACCCGATTGCCGACGCCGCGCGAGGCGTGCTCGACGGGCACATCGTCCTGTCCCGGCGCCTGGCCGAGGAAGGTCATTACCCGGCCATCGATATCGAAGCGTCCATCAGCCGGGTCATGCCGTCGGTGGTTACGCCGGAACACATGATGCGCGCCCAGTATTTCAAGCAACTGTGGTCGCGTTATCAACAGAGTCGAGACTTGATCAGCGTCGGCGCCTACGTCGCCGGTGGTGATCGGGAAACCGACCTGGCGATCTCCCTGCAACCGCAGTTGGTGAAATACCTGCGCCAGGGCCTGAACGACAGCATCGGCCTGGGCGAAAGCGAAGCCTATCTCGGCACGATTTTCGCTCCCGCGGCCGGCGGCTAACCGGCCATGGCCCAGAGCCGAGCCTCGCGCCTGGCCCCCGTGGTCGAAATGGCCGAAAAGGCCGAGAAAACCGCGGTCCTGCGTCTGGGACACTTTCAGGGGCAAGTCCGTCTGGCGGAAAGTAAACTCGCTGACCTCGAAGCCTTTCGTCTCGATTACCAGGAGCAGTGGATCGTGCGCGGCAGCAGTGGCGTGTCGGGCCAATGGCTGCTGGGTTATCAAGGCTTTCTTGCGCAACTGGGGACCGCCATCGACCAGCAGCGACAAAGCCTGGTATGGCATCAAAACAACCTGAACAAGGCGCGGGAGTCCTGGCAGCAGGCGTTTGCCCGGGTCGAAGGCTTGCGCAAACTAGTGTTGCGCTACAGGGATGAGGCGCGGCGGCTGGAAGACCGGCGTGAGCAAAAGCTGCTGGATGAGTTGTCCCAGCGGTTGCCGCGTCAGGATCCGTATTGATCAGGCAGGGTTCAACCGTTTCCCGCCTTGCTCCTGCCCTCGCCAAGTGCTAAACCTTGTACACGTACGTTCACCAATGACAAGGAAGCCGTTAAATGCCAGTTGTTACAGAAGTCTCCCAAGATGGGCAAAAGCTGACGATATCGGTCAAGGGACGTTTCGATTTCGCCAAGCATCAGGAATTTCGTGAATCCTACGAAAATCTTTCGCCAAAACCCGAGTCCTTCGAAGTGGATCTGAAAGATGCCACCTACCTCGACAGCTCAGCGCTCGGCATGCTGCTGCTATTGCGTGATCACGCGGGCGGCGAGAATGCCGAGATCACGTTGACCAACGCTAACGCAGATGTGCGCAAGATTCTCGCCATCTCCAACTTCGAACAAATCTTCGACGTGGCGTGACCGCCATGCAGGCCTTGTTCGAACCGCTGACGATCCTGATCGCCGAAGACAGTGCGGCCGATCGCATGCTGCTGTCGACCATCGTTCGTCGCCAGGGGCATGAGGTGCTGACCGCTGCCAACGGTGCCGAAGCGGTCAAAGCGTTTCGCCAGCAACGACCGCAACTGGTGCTCATGGACGCGATGATGCCGGTGATGGACGGTTTTGAGGCGGCGCGGCAGATCAAGGTATTGGCAGGGGAAACCCTGGTGCCGATCATCTTCCTCACCTCGCTGACCGAAAGCGAAGCGCTGGCCCGCTGTCTGGAGGCCGGGGGCGACGACTTTCTGGCAAAGCCCTACAACCAGGTGATCCTCGGCGCCAAGATCAAGGCGATGGACCGCTTGCGACGATTGCAGGCCACGGTGTTGCAACAGCGCGACCAGATCGCCAAGCACCACGAGTACCTGCTCAACGAGCAGCGCGTGGCCAAGGCGGTGTTCGACAAGGTGGCCCACTCCGGCTGCTTGAGTGCACCCAATATTCGCTACCTGCAATCGCCCTATGCGTTGTTCAACGGCGATCTGCTGCTGGCCGCGTTCACCCCTGCCGGCGACATGCATGTGCTGCTCGGTGATTTTACCGGTCACGGTTTGCCGGCCGCGGTCGGTGCCATGCCCTTGGCCGAAGTTTTCTATGGCATGACCGCCAAGGGTTACGGCCTGTCCGAAACCCTGCGCGAGATGAACGCCAAGCTCAAGCGCATCCTGCCGGTGGACATGTTCTGTTGTGCAACGATGCTGTGCCTGAGTTTTCAGCGACGCTCGGTGGAGGTCTGGAACGGCGGAATGCCGGACGGTTACCTGCACAGCATCGCCAACGGTGAGCGAACGCCACTGGCGGCTCGGCATTTACCGCTCGGCGTGCTGAGCCCGCAATCCTTTGTTGACCGCACCGAGGTGTTTCCGATGGCGGTCGGGGATCGGGTCTTCCTGTTGTCCGACGGGGTGATTGATACCTGCGATGCCAATGAACAGTTGTTTGGTGTGGAGCGATTGCAGCAGGTGTTTGCGGCCAATCGTCAGCCTGATGAGCTGTTCGAAGAGATCGAGCAGGCGTTGCGGGACTTTCGCGGCGAGGCCCGTGATGACGTAAGCATGGTCGAGGTCAGTCTGCTGGAGGCCGCACAACTGAGCCCGCCGGCGCCGGTGTATTCCGACAGTGGTCAGTCCTGCCCGCTGGACTGGTCAGTGAGTTTCGAATTTCGCGCCGCCACGCTCAAACGCTTCAATCCGCTGCCGTATCTTCTTCAATTGCTGCTTGAGGTCCACGGTCTGCGGGCTCAGAGCGGGGCGCTCTACAGTGTTTTGGCCGAACTGTATTCCAATGCCCTGGAGCATGGGGTGCTGGGGCTGGATTCGGCGCTCAAGCGCGATGCCTCGGGTTTTACCCGCTATTATCAACAGCGCAATACCCGCCTGGACGCGTTGCAGGACGGCTTCGTGCGGGTGCATTTGCAGGTGACACCCAAGGGCGAGGGCGGGTGCCTGATTGTTCGGGTTGAAGACAGTGGCAAGGGTTTCGATGTCGCGCGGGTGATGGAGCGGCCCGTTGATGGTGTCCGTCTGTCGGGACGTGGCGTCAGTCTGATCCGTCAGCTGGGCCGCAATGCAAGTTGGTCTGACGATGGTCGAAGTGCCCGCGTGGAGTTTTTCTGGGAGGCTCTGGCATAATCCACGCATTCTTGATCAAGGAGTGAGCAAGTGGCTGACACACACCTGGACCGCGACGTGTTGAACGCGTTGCAAGAGGTCATGGAGGATGAGTATCCGATGTTGCTGGATACCTTTCTCGCCGATTCCGAAGAGCGTTTACGCATCTTGCGAAAGGCTGAAGATGCCGCGCAGCTCATGAATGCTGCCCATAGCTTCAAGGGCAGCAGCAGCAACATGGGCGCCATTCGCCTGGCTGAGTTGTGCCATGAGCTGGAGGAGCGCGCCAAGCAAAAAAGCCTCACCGGCATTGAAAAACTGGTGGACGAAATTGATGACGAATTTGCGTTCGTCCGGCCGCTCTATGAGGCCGAGCGTCAGCGTTCCCTCTCTGGCAATGAGACCGTCCGGCGCTTTTAGCGCCTGTCGCTCAAGTCTGGCTCGACCTTTGCACTAATCTCAATCAACTGTACCTACGATCCCAGTGCAGCGGAGACCGTTCCATGCCCGTTACCCCCAATACGCTTCTTCAGGCCGCCGCGCAGGCCAAGACTCAAGTCGCTTGCGCCAATACACCGGCGCTGGCCGCTGAGCCTGGGGACAAGGCATCCAGCTTCGCTCAGGTCTACGCCAATCAAGCCCGGAGCAAACCCTCTGCGGTGGATGATGGATCGGCCAGGCCGATACGCGATAAAGCGCCGGACAGCCCCGATAAAAAGGACGTCAGCAACGACGAGTCTGCCGCCGCGGAGCCTGCGGTTGCCGATAGCGGCAAATCCTTGCCCGCCGATAAACCGGCGCAGGCTGACGACGAGGCCGCCAGTGATGACGGGTCGGATACTGCGCAGACGCCGGTTGCCGATGCCGCGCCCGTTGACCCGGCGCTGGATCCTGCGTTGATGCAGGCAGTACAACCTGCGGTGCCAGCGCCGGTACCGGCCGCTCCGCCCGTTGTAGTCACCCCGCAACTGCAGGTCGAGGTGGCTGTGACGGCGGCAACGACTCCGGTCGTTGCAAGCACTGACACCGATTTCGATCCCGAAGCTGATCCTCTCGATGCATTGCCGGCCGTGCGTATGGCCATGGAGCAGGGCGGCCATATTTCGGCTGCGAGTCAGGCCCAGCCCAAAGCGGCGCCGACCTCGGCCCAGGCACAGGCCGACGGCGAGTCAACCTCGGCGCAAACCTTCGCCGCCGGCATGGCGAGCATGCTCGATGTGCAAGCCGACAAGGACAGCACCAGCCAGGGCGGCGACAAGGCCTTCAGTGGTCTTATCGATGACGGTCTCAAGGACCTGAAGTCCGCGAGTAGCGATACCCGGGTCGACGATTTCGCCAACCGTCTGGCGGCACTGACCCAGGCGGCCACGCCGAAAACCGCCAACGCGTTGCCGGTGAATCAACCGATCGCCATGCATCAGAGCGGCTGGACCGAAGAAGTGGTGAACCGGGTCATGTACCTGTCCAGTGCCAATCTCAAGGCCGCCGACATCCAGTTGCAACCGGCCGAACTGGGGCGCCTGGACATTCGGGTGAACATGGTTCCGGATCAGCAGACCCAAGTGACGTTCATGAGTGCTCATCCAAGTGTTCGCGAAGCGCTGGACGGGCAGATGCATCGCTTGCGTGACATGTTTGCGCAGCAGGGCATGGGCCAGGTCGATGTCAATGTGTCCGATCAGTCTCGTGGCTGGCAGGGCCAAGGGCAGGAGCAGGCGCAACAGGGTCAAAGTCAGGGGGGACGCACCAACGCCAGCGGTGGTCGTCTCGATTCCATGGACGAAGAGCTGGCACCAACAGCTGCCGAAGTAGCGGCCAGCACCACCAGCGTCATTGGCTCCAGCGCCGTCGACTACTACGCCTGATAAAGCCCAACACGAATCCCTGTGGGAGCGAGCCTGCTCGCGATGAGGCCTGAACAGTCAACATCTTCATTGACTGTTCAACCGCTATCGCGAGCAGGCTCGCTCCCACAGTGGATTTGCAGCGTTCTTCAAATTGCTATCAGTCCCACCCATCTCCCTTCAGACACTTCTGGCATAACACTTGCTCTTGCCTTGCCGTGCGACTGTGAAAACCCGAATAGTGACGGATTATTGGCATGGCGAAGAGCGAAGCAGCAGTAAAAGACCCCGCAACCAAAGGCAAACTCAAGCTGATCATTGTGATCGTGGTGGCCCTGCTGCTGGCGATCGGTTTGTCCGTGGGAGCAACCTGGTTCTTCATGCACAGCGCCCAGAGCAAGCCTGCCGCCGCGGCTGAAACCGCCCCGGTCGGCAAGCAGCCAGCGATTTTCGAGCCCATGGCGCCAGCCTTCGTGGCCAACTACAACCAGAACGGCCGTCAGCGCTACATGCAGGTGAGCATCACCATGCAGGGTCGCAATCAGGCCGATCTGGACGCGCTCAAAGTCCACATGCCTGTCATCCGCAACAACCTGGTCATGCTGTTCTCCGGGCAGGACTTCGCCACCCTGGCATCGCCGGTCGGGCAGGAAATGTTGCGTCAGAAAGCCACGGCCAGCGTCCAGGAAGTGGCGCAGAAAGAACTCGGCAAAGTGGTCATCGAACAGTTGCTTTTCACTAATTTCGTACTGCAGTAGGAACACGACATGGCCGTGCAGGACCTGCTGTCCCAGGATGAGATCGATGCGCTGTTGCATGGCGTCGACGATGGTCTGGTACAGACCGATACCGCTGCTGAACCCGGCAGTGTCAAAAGCTACGACCTGACCAGTCAGGATCGCATCGTCCGTGGACGCATGCCGACCCTGGAAATGATCAACGAACGTTTCGCCCGTTACACCCGCATCAGCATGTTCAACATGCTGCGCCGCTCGGCGGACGTTGCCGTCGGTGGCGTGCAGGTAATGAAGTTCGGCGAATACGTGCACTCGCTGTACGTGCCGACCAGCCTCAACCTGGTCAAGATCAAACCGTTGCGCGGCACCGCGTTGTTCATCCTCGACGCCAAACTGGTGTTCAAGCTGGTGGACAACTTCTTCGGCGGCGACGGCCGTCACGCGAAGATCGAAGGGCGTGAATTCACCCCCACCGAATTGCGTGTAGTGCGCATGGTGCTGGAGCAGGCCTTCGTCGATTTGAAAGAAGCCTGGCAGGCGATCATGGAAGTGAACTTCGAGTACATCAACTCGGAAGTGAACCCGGCCATGGCCAACATCGTCGGCCCGAGCGAAGCGATTGTGGTGTCGACGTTCCACATCGAACTCGATGGCGGTGGCGGCGACCTGCACGTGACCATGCCCTACTCGATGATCGAACCTGTACGCGAAATGCTCGACGCCGGCTTCCAGTCGGACCTCGACGATCAGGACGAACGCTGGGTCAACGCCTTGCGCCAGGACGTGCTGGACGTTGACGTACCGATCGGTGCCACGGTTGCCCGTCGCCAGTTGCGCCTGCGGGACATTCTGCACATGCAGCCGGGGGACATTATCCCGGTCGAGATGCCGGACGAAATGATCATGCGCGCCAACGGCGTGCCTGCGTTCAAGGTCAAGATGGGGTCGCACAAAGGCAACCTCGCGTTGCAAGTGATCGAGCCGATCGAGCGCCGCTGACCGGCGCTCCAAACCCCCTGTGCTTTTAACTGACGGCTCCTGATTGAAGGGATGCCCGCCGAGGACAAATTGATGGCTAACGATATGAACACCCAGGACGACCAGGCGCTGGCCGATGAATGGGCTGCGGCCCTGGAAGAAACCGGTGATGCCGGGCAGGACGATATCGACGCCTTGCTGGCCGCCGACGCCGCCAGTTCGCCGTCCAACCGTCTGCCGATGGAAGAGTTCGGCAGCGTGCCGAAAAACCACGAACCGGTCACCCTCGACGGTCCGAACCTGGACGTGATTCTCGATATCCCGGTGTCGATTTCCATGGAAGTCGGCAGCACTGACATCAACATCCGCAACCTGCTGCAGCTTAACCAGGGTTCGGTGATCGAGCTCGATCGTCTGGCCGGTGAACCGCTGGACGTGCTGGTCAACGGCACGCTCATCGCTCACGGTGAAGTAGTGGTGGTCAACGAGAAGTTCGGCATCCGCCTGACTGACGTGATCAGCCCAAGCGAACGCATCAAGAAGTTGCGCTGAGTGAAAAAGGTTCTGGGGTTTGTGCTGGCGTTGCCGTTCAGCGTTCTGGCTGCCGAGCCGGTAGCGACCGCTACTGCGGCCGCTGCCCCCGCGGTCAGCAGCGGCGTGGCTGGGCAATTGACGCAGTTGGTGCTCGGTTTGCTGCTGGTGCTGGGGTTGATCTTTTTCCTCGCCTGGTTGCTGCGTCGAGTCCAGCAGGCCGGGCCCGCCGGCAAGGGGCAGGTCATCGAACTGATCGGCTCCCGCGCGCTGGGCCCTCGCGACCGGTTGATGTTGGTGCAAGTCGGCAACGAGCAGATCCTGCTCGGCCTGAGCCCCGGCACCATCACCGCGTTGCATGTACTCAAGGAGCCGGTGCAAGTGCCGAGCGGTACTGAAAAAGCGACCCCCGAGTTTGCCCAGCGCCTGATGGAGCTGTTGGGCAAGGATCAGAAGGATAAGAAGTAATGGGTGCGTTACGCATCGTCTTGACGCTGGCCCTGATGCTGGCCGCGCCGCTGGCGTTCTCCGCCGATCCGTTATCGATCCCGGCAATCACCCTGGGCACCAACGCCAACGGCGCCCAGGAATACTCGGTCAGCCTGCAAATCCTGCTGATCATGACTGCGCTGAGTTTTATCCCGGCGTTCGTCATGCTGATGACCAGTTTCACCCGGATCATCATCGTCTTCTCGATCCTGCGTCAGGCCCTGGGCCTGCAGCAGACACCGTCTAACCAGATACTTACGGGTATGGCGCTGTTTCTGACTATGTTCATCATGGCGCCGGTATTCGACCGTGTTAACCAGGATGCCTTGCAGCCGTATCTGGCGGAGAAACTCACCGCTCAAGACGCCGTGGCCAAGGCGCAGGTGCCGATCAAGGATTTCATGCTCGCCCAGACTCGCAGTAGCGATCTGGAGTTGTTCATGCGCTTGTCCAAACGCACTGATATCGCATCGCCCGATCAGGCGCCGCTGACGATTCTGGTGCCGGCGTTCGTCACATCCGAGCTGAAAACCGCGTTCCAGATCGGTTTCATGATCTTCATTCCGTTCCTGATCATCGACCTGGTCGTGGCCAGTGTCCTGATGGCGATGGGTATGATGATGCTCTCGCCACTGATCATTTCCCTGCCGTTCAAGATCATGCTCTTCGTGCTGGTGGATGGCTGGGCGTTGATCATCGGTACGCTGGCGAGCAGCTTCGGCGGTGTATCGCCATGACGCCAGAAGTTGCGGTAGACATCTTCCGGGAAGCACTGTGGCTGACCACCATGATGGTTGCCGTGCTGGTGATTCCGAGTTTGCTCGTGGGCCTGTTGGTGGCGATGTTCCAGGCCGCGACCCAGATCAACGAACAGACCCTGAGCTTCCTGCCGCGCCTGCTGGTAATGCTGGTGACGCTGATCGTCGCCGGTCCGTGGCTGGTGCAGACCTTCATGGAATACATCCTGCAGTTGTATGGCAGTATTCCTCAGGTCATCGGCTAAACCATGTCGCTGCTTCAGCTGACCGATACCCAGATCAGCACGTGGGTAGCTTCCTTCATACTGCCGCTGTTTCGCATCGGCGCGGTACTGATGACCATGCCGATCTTTGGCACGACCCTGGTGCCGACCCGCGTACGTTTGTATTTCGCCCTGGCAATCACAGTGGTCGTCGTGCCCGGCCTGCCACCGATGCCACAGGTTCATGCGCTGGACCTGAGTGCGCTCCTGCTGATCGCTGAACAGGTGATTATCGGCGCATTGATGGGTCTCTCCCTTCAGCTGTTTTTTCAAGCGTTTGTCGTCGCCGGACAGATCATTTCGATTCAGATGGGGATGGGCTTCGCGTCTATGGTCGACCCTACCAACGGCGTGTCGGCAGCGGTGATCGGTCAGTTCCTGACGATGCTCGTTACCCTGTTGTTTCTCGGCATGAATGGGCATCTGGTGGTGTTCGAGGTGTTGACGGAAAGCTTCACCACCTTGCCGGTCGGCAGCGCGATGTTGATCAACCACTTCTGGGAAATGGCCAACAAGCTGGGGTGGGTGCTGGGTGCGGCGATGCTGCTGGTTTTGCCCGCGATTACGGCGTTGTTGGTGGTTAACATCGCTTTCGGGGTGATGACGCGGGCGGCACCGCAATTGAACATCTTTTCCATCGGTTTTCCGCTGACCCTGGTTCTGGGTCTGGTGATCTTCTGGGTCGGTCTCGGCGACATTCTCAATCAGTATCAGCCCTTGGCCACCGAGGCCCTGCAGCTATTACGTGATATGGCACAGGCGCGCTAGCCATGGCCGAGAGCGAGAGTGGTCAGGACAAAACAGAAGACCCCACGGATAAGCGCAAAAAGGACTCCAGGGAAAAGGGCGAGATTGCCCGATCCAAAGAACTCAATACCTTGGCAACCATGCTGGCCGGTGCTGGCGGGTTGTTGATCTACGGCGGCGGGCTGGCCCAGGATCTGCTGGAAATCATGCGTCTGAACTTTTCGCTGCCGCGGGAAGTGTTGCTCACTCCGGGGGCGATGGGGCAGTACCTGCTGCATTCCGGCAAGATCGCGATTCTGGCGGTGCAGCCGATATTGCTGACGCTGCTGCTGGCGGCATTCCTGGGACCTGTCTCCTTGGGTGGCTGGTTGTTCGCCGGTAGTAGCCTGGCCCCAAAATTCAGCCGGATGAACCCGGCGGCGGGTCTCAAACGGATGTTCTCCAGCAGTGCCCTGATCGAACTGCTCAAGGCGCTGGCCAAATTCCTGCTGATTTTATTCGTTGCATTGTCCGTCCTGCGTTCGGACATTGACGATCTGTTACGCATTGCCCATGAACCGCTGGAGCAGGCGATCATCCATAGCGTTCAGTTGGTGGGCTGGAGTACGTTGTGGATGGCTTGTGGGCTGATTCTGATTGCCGCGGTAGATGTCCCGGTGCAGCTTTACCAGAGCCACAAAAAATTGCTGATGACCAAGCAGGAAGTACGCGACGAGCATAAGGATCAGGAAGGGAGGCCAGAGGTTAAACAGCGCATTCGCCAGCTGCAGCGCGAAATGTCCCAGCGTCGGATGATGGCGGCGATCCCCGACGCCGATGTGGTCATCACCAACCCTACCCACTACGCCGTAGCGCTCAAGTACGATCCGGACAAGGGCGGGGCGCCGATGCTGATCGCCAAGGGCAGCGACTTCCTGGCCTTGAAGATCCGTGAAATCGCTGTGGCCAACCAAGTGCTGCTGCTTGAGTCGCCGGCACTGGCGCGTTCGATCTACTATTCCACCGAGCTTGATCAGGAAATCCCTGGCGGGCTCTACCTTGCCGTCGCCCAGGTGCTCGCTTACGTCTACCAGATCCGCCAGCACCGCGCCGGCAAGGGTAAACGTCCGGATCCGCTCAAGGACGACCTGCCGATTCCACCGGATCTGCGGCGCGATTCTTGAGAACCGCCGTCTGTCCGAAAACGCTGTGTACCTGTTAGTTCTGACAGTAGACACGCTTCCTCTTAAACGATGTCATGGCCTTGGGGATTCTCCCCTTCGATGTTCTTGCCATGGTCGTTCAATGAGTGGTTGATCGCTATGGAGGGGCGTTCATTCAGGCATTTGAGGTTACGGTCATGGCAGAACTTGAATACAGGAAGCTTCAAGGAATGGCGTTGGAATTTGTTTCGGGAGTCCTGGAGGAAGATCGGTTAAAGCGCACGATCAGTTACTCGGCTACGTTCGACATGGCGCTGGACTTTACGCATTTTGTGCAAATGGCCAATGCCTATATCCCGGGTTATCTGGATAACCCTATCAATGCGATTCGTCCCGAGCTGGACGGGCTCGGCTACCACTATGCATACAACTACTTCTTCGATGCGGCTGGCAAAATTGGTAATAACAGCGCGTTGTTCGATGTCTTCACTTCCTCGGGTAATTACATGGACAAGTGGTCAAGTGGAGGGCTGGAGGAGTGTTATCAAAAGCCCCGATTCAATGTGACCGATGGTCGTTTGCAGGTGGTCGCGCGTAAGGATTTTCGTTGGGAGAATGGGGACGAGATCAACGTCGAAGACTTGCCGGTCATTCGCTTTCAATGGGCGCTTAACCTCATGCAAGGGCACGACTTTTCTGTTGCTTCGAAGGCGCCTTTATCCGTCGTGGTGCTCGGTTATGCAGAGGAGGATTTTGTAGAGGTGGAGGGTCTTCAAATGCTTAGAGGTACGCGGTACATGGTCGGCAAGACGCTTCATCTCGGCCCGATCCACAAAGAGCAGATTCTGACGGCACGTTGATCCCTGTTTGCAGTCCGTTGCCTTTGTAGCAGGCTCGACAGCTGCTACAAACGCTCAATACCCCCCTCTATTCCCCCGCCTCGGCAAAAGTTGGAAGGCTTCTTGCAGTAGCCGCTCTGCGCCTGCTTCAGGCGTCAAAAAGTCTGCTTTAAAGGAACGGGGAAAACCGGTGGATCGCTCTCAGTTATTCAACACTGCACGCACAAACGTTGCCGACCTGAGTCGAGGCAATCTGGGTGTGCCGTTGTTGCTGCTGGTCATGCTGGCGATGATGATGTTGCCGGTGCCGCCGTTCCTGCTGGACGTGTTCTTCACCTTCAACATTGCCTTGTCGATTGTCGTGTTGCTGGTCTGTGTTTACGCGTTGCGACCGCTGGATTTCGCGGTGTTTCCGACCATTCTGCTGGTGGCGACCCTGTTGCGACTGGCGTTGAACGTGGCTTCCACGCGGGTGGTGATGCTCCACGGTCAGGACGGTCATGCCGCCGCCGGTAAGGTGATCCAGGCCTTCGGCGAGGTGGTGATCGGTGGTAACTACGTGGTCGGTATCGTCGTCTTCGCAATTTTGATGATCATCAACTTCGTCGTGGTGACCAAAGGTGCCGGGCGGATTTCCGAGGTGAGCGCCCGTTTCACCCTCGATGCGATGCCCGGTAAACAAATGGCCATCGACGCCGACTTGAACGCCGGCCTGATCGACCAGAACCAGGCCAAACTGCGCCGGATGGAAGTGGCCCAGGAAGCCGAGTTCTACGGTTCCATGGACGGTGCCAGCAAGTTCGTTCGCGGTGACGCCATTGCCGGCCTGCTGATTCTGTTCATCAACCTGATCGGCGGCATGGCGGTCGGTATCTTCCAGCACGGCATGTCCTTCGGCGATGCCGGTCGGGTGTACGCCTTGTTGACCATCGGCGACGGTTTGGTGGCGCAATTGCCATCACTGCTTTTATCGACAGCTGCAGCGATCATGGTGACCCGTGCTTCCGGTTCGGAAGACATGGGCAAGCAGATCAATCGCCAGATGTTCGCCTCGCCCAAAGCGTTGGCCGTGGCGGCGGGTTTGATGGCGGTGATGGGCCTCGTGCCGGGCATGCCGCACTTTTCCTTTCTCAGCATGGCAGCCCTGGCGGCGGGCGGTGCGTACCTGTTCTGGAAGAAGCAGAACGTGGTCAAGGTCCAGGCCTTGCAAGAGGTCAAGCGTCAGCAGGAGCTGCTGCCATCGCCGGCTCGCGCTCAGGAAACCAAGGAGCTTGGCTGGGATGACGTGACGCCGATCGACATGATCGGCCTGGAAGTCGGCTATCGGCTGATTCCGCTGGTGGACCGCAATCAGGGTGGTCAATTGCTGGCGCGGATCAAGGGTGTGCGCAAGAAGCTGTCCCAGGATCTGGGCTTCCTGATGCCGACGGTGCATATCCGTGACAACCTCGACCTGGCGCCGAGCGCCTATCGCCTGACCCTGATGGGGGTGATTCTGGCCGAAGCGGAGATTTACCCGGACCGTGAACTGGCAATCAACCCGGGCCAGGTCTACGGCACGCTCAACGGCATTACCGCCAAAGATCCGGCTTTCGGTCTGGAGGCGGTCTGGATCGAAATCAGCCAGCGTGCCCAGGCTCAATCCCTCGGTTACACCGTGGTCGATGCCAGTACGGTAGTGGCAACCCACTTGAACCAGATTTTGTACAAGCACTCGAGCGAGTTGATCGGTCACGAAGAAGTGCAGCAACTCATGCAATTGCTGGCCAAAAGCTCGCCAAAACTGGCCGAAGAGCTGGTGCCGGGCGTGGTGTCGCTGTCCCAGCTGCTCAAAGTATTGCAGGCGTTGTTGGCCGAACAGGTGCCAGTACGGGACATTCGCAGCATTGCCGAGGCCATCGCCAACAATGCCAGCAAGAGTCAAGATACTGCCGCGCTGGTGGCCGCGGTGCGCGTCGGTGTATCCCGCGCAATCGTCCAAAGCATTGTAGGGACTGACTCCGAGCTGCCAGTGATCACCCTGGAGCCAAGGTTGGAACAAATATTGCTCAATAGTCTTCAGAAGGCAGGACAAGGCTCGGAAGAGGGCGTTCTGCTGGAGCCAAGCATGGCTGAGAAACTGCAACGCTCGTTGATCGATGCGGCGCAGCGTCAGGAAATGCAAGGTCAACCGGTGATTCTGCTGGTAGCCGGTCCGGTTCGCGCGATGCTGTCGCGATTCGGCCGATTGGCAGTCCCGGGTTTGCATGTGTTGGCTTACCAGGAAATTCCTGACAACAAGCAAGTGACCATTGTTGCGACAGTAGGGCCCAACGGCTGAGGTAGTGGTTTATGCAAGTTAAGCGTTTTTTCGCCGCCGATATGCGTCAGGCCATGAAGCTGGTTCGTGATGAGCTGGGCGCTGATGCCGCCATCATTGGCAACCGCCGGATCGCCGGTGGTGTCGAGCTGACGGCTGCCCTGGATTACAAGTTGTCGGCGCTGGCTCCGCGCGTTCCGAACATGGAACTTGAAGACGAGCTGCGCAAGACCCAATCGCGGATCGTCACCGCCCAGGCCGAACTGAGCCTGCGCAGCGATGGCGAGAGTGATAAGTCCACCAATCGCCAATTGTTCGCCGGCCTGCCACTGACCGCCGCCGAGCCGCTGATCGAACCGACCTACACCGAACCCCGTCGTCCTGCACCGGCTGCGGCACCTGCCTCCGGCGGCGTCGACCCACGGGCGTTCGACTCGATGCGTTTCGAGCTCAACAGCCTGCGCGAACTGATGGAAGTGCAACTCGGCTCCCTGGCCTGGAATCAGCTGCAAGGCAGCCGTCCGGCCCAGGCCAGTCTTTGGCGCCGCCTGCAACGCATCGGCCTGTCCGGCCCGTTGTCGCGCGATTTGCTGGCACTGATTACCGATATTGAAGAACCTCGTCAGGCCTGGCGCATGTTGCTGGCCCACCTGGCGCGGATGATCGCCACACCGGAAGTCGAGCCTCTGGAAGAGGGCGGCGTGATTGCCATGGTCGGCCCCGCCGGCATGGGCAAAACCACCACCCTGGCCAAACTCGCGGCCCGTTACGTGCTCAAGTACGGCGCGCAAAATATCGCGCTGGTCAGCATGGACAGCTACCGTATCGGTGCTCAGGAACAACTCAAGACGTTGGGCCGGATCCTCAATGTGTCGGTGACTCACGTCGATCCGGGGCAGTCACTGGTACAGGCGCTGGAGCCCTTGCTGCGCAAACGCGTGGTGCTGATCGATACTGCCGGCCTGCAGGCCAGCGATCCGGCACTGCGCATGCAGCTCGAAAGCCTGGCCGGTCGTGGCATCAAATCGAAAAATTATCTGGTTTTGGCAACCACCAGCCAGAAACAGGTTCTAACGGCCGCTTATCACAGTTACAAGCGTTGTGGGCTCGCTGGCTGCATCCTGACTAAACTGGATGAAACGGCAAGTCTGGGCGAGGTGTTGAGCCTGGCCATCAGTCATGAATTGCCGGTGGCCTACCTGACCGATGGCCCGCGGATTCCGGATGATTTGCATCTACCGCGTCGTCATCAGTTGGTCAGTCGCGCCGTAAGCGTGCAAATGCAAGAAGAACCCAGCGAAGAAGCCATGGCTGATATGTTCGCTGATATTTACCACAGCCCGACCAAGCAGGTCGGCTGAGGTACTAATGACAGTTTTGTACCTACATCGATGGTCTGCCATGCATTGTTCCGTTTGTGAACGCGCAGCCAGTAATGTGGCCTCCGTCTAAGTAAGACAAGGTAAAGAAATTCATGGGCAGCATGCATCCCGTACAGGTGATCGCGGTGACCGGCGGCAAAGGTGGCGTCGGGAAGACTAACGTGTCAGTGAACTTGTCCCTGGCTCTAGCTGAGCTCGGTCGGCGCGTCATGCTGTTGGACGCCGATCTGGGGCTGGCGAACGTCGACGTCCTGCTGGGACTGACACCCAAACGTACTTTGGCCGACGTGATCGAAGGCCGCTGCGAGCTGCGCGACGTACTGTTGCAAGGCCCTGGCGGCATCCGCATCGTCCCGGCCGCGTCCGGCACACAGAGCATGGTTCATTTGAGCCCGGCTCAACACGCCGGCCTGATCCAGGCGTTCAGCGATATCGGCGACAACCTCGACGTGCTGGTAATCGACACCGCAGCGGGCATTGGTGACTCGGTCGTCAGCTTCGTTCGCGCAGCGCAAGAAGTCTTGCTGGTGGTCTGCGACGAGCCGACCTCGATCACCGATGCCTACGCACTGATCAAACTGTTGAACCGCGATTACGGCATGAACCGCTTCCGCGTCCTGGCCAACATGGCCCAGAGCCCGCAGGAAGGTCGCAACCTGTTCGCCAAGTTGACCAAGGTCACGGATCGCTTCCTCGACGTCGCCTTACAATACGTCGGTGCGGTGCCTTACGACGAAAGCGTGCGCAAGGCTGTGCAGAAGCAGCGCGCCGTTTACGAGGCCTTCCCGCGGTCCAAGTGCTCACTGGCGTTCAAGGCCATTGCACAGAAGGTCGATACCTGGCCGCTGCCTGCCAACCCGCGTGGGCACCTGGAGTTTTTCGTCGAGCGCCTCGTGCAACAAACCGCAGGACCGGTGCTATGACAGCCAGTGGCTACAACCTCTACAAGAAGTCGGCACGTGACGCGCAGTACGAGCTGATCGAGCGTTACGCGCCACTGGTTAAACGCATTGCCTACCACTTGCTGGCGCGTCTGCCGGCCAGTGTCCAGGTTGAAGATCTGATCCAGGCCGGGATGATCGGCCTGCTTGAAGTGTCAACCAAATACGACGCCAGCAAAGGCGCGAGTTTCGAGACGTACGCGGGCATACGAATCCGCGGCGCGATGCTCGACGAAGTACGCAAAGGGGACTGGGCGCCACGTTCGGTCCACCGCAATACCCGAATGGTCAGCGACGCCATTCGCTCGATTGAAGCTAAAACCGGCCGTGACGCTAAAGATCACGAGGTTGCGGCCGAACTCCAATTGAGTCTCGACGATTATTACGGGATTTTGAACGACACCCTGGGCAGCCGGTTATTCAGTTTCGACGATCTGTTGCAGGACGGCGAACACGAAGGGCTGCACGAGGATGGCGCCAGTGCACATCTGGAGCCGTCACGCGATCTGGAAGATGAACGCTTCCAGGCAGCGCTGGCGGACGCGATTGCCAATTTGCCGGAGCGTGAGCGACTGGTGTTGGCGCTGTACTATGACGAAGAGTTGAACCTCAAGGAAATCGGTGAGGTCCTGGGGGTCAGCGAATCTCGGGTCAGCCAGTTACACAGCCAGTGCGCGGCCCGTTTGCGGGGGCGTTTGGGGGAGTGGCGAGCGCGCTGAAGGCAGTGTGGGGACACTGCGAACGCGACTGGTGGGGTGTTGAACCGTACCGGTCCCGATCTGTTGTGCTCCAGACAGTCATCGAGTGCTTTGCCGGATTGATTGAAATGGCGCGTCCAGGTGCTGGGCGCGTTTAAGACTGCTTGGAGGTCGAATTGGACAAGAACATGAAAATCCTCATCGTTGATGACTTCTCAACGATGCGGCGGATCATTAAAAACCTGTTGCGTGACCTTGGGTTCACCAACACGGTCGAGGCCGACGATGGCACTACTGCCATTCCGGTGCTCAACAGCGGCAGCATCGACTTTCTGGTAACAGACTGGAACATGCCTGGCATGACCGGTATCGACCTGCTGCGCCACGTGCGTGCCGATGAAAAGCTCAAGCACCTGCCGGTGCTGATGGTGACCGCTGAAGCCAAGCGCGAGCAGATCATCGAGGCAGCCCAGGCCGGTGTTAACGGCTATGTGGTCAAGCCCTTCACGGCCCAGGCGTTAAAAGAAAAAATCGAGAAGATTTTCGAACGCATCGGTTGATGTGCGAAGCCACTGCGCCACGGGGGGAGCTATGGAGCATTACGAGTCTTCACAGGGCGATTTCGAATCGACTCTGAAAAAACACGCGGTCGAACTGGTCGAAAGCCTTGAAAAAGGCAGGTTCGGCGACGCTGTGCAATTGATCCATGAGCTCAATCAGACCCGTGACCGTGGCCTGTATCAAGAGGTGGGCAAGCTCACTCGCGAGCTGCATAGCGCGATCGTCAATTTCCAGATTGACCCGAACATGCCGCAAGCCGAGGAAGTCTCGCAGATCACGGACGCCACCGAGCGTCTGGGTTATGTGGTCAAGCTGACCGAGGCTGCTGCCAACCGCACCATGGACCTGGTGGAAAACGCCACGCCGCTGGTCAACGGCCTGAGCAACGAAGCCCAGGCCTTGAGCACCGACTGGGGACGGTTCATGCGTCGCGAAGTCGGGGCTGAAGAGTTCCGCGAGCTGGCTCGGCGAGTCGACGGTTTCCTGACACGCAGCAGCGAAGACAATCGCGTTGTGTCGAGCAACCTCAACGACATTCTGCTCGCTCAGGATTACCAGGACCTCACCGGTCAGGTGATCAAGCGTGTGACCCAATTGGTCACCGAAGTTGAAAGCAACCTGCTCAAGCTCGTGCTTATGGCCAGTCAGGTGGACCGCTTTGCGGGCATCGAACATGACCGTGAAGCGATGCTGGCAGAAAAAGATCCGCAAAAACATCTCTCTCAGGGTGAAGGTCCGCAGATTCATGCCGATAAAAGAGAAGACGTTGTGTCCGGTCAGGACGATGTAGACGATTTGCTTTCCAGCCTTGGATTCTAGGAGCACCCCTACACATGAGCTTCGGCGCCGATGAAGAGATCCTTCAGGATTTCCTGGTTGAGGCCGGCGAGATTCTAGAGCAACTGTCCGAACAGCTGGTCGAGCTTGAAAGCCGACCTGATGATGCGGACTTGCTCAATGCAATTTTTCGCGGTTTTCACACTGTAAAAGGAGGCGCCGGCTTCCTCCAGCTCAACGAGCTGGTGGAGTGCTGTCACATCGCCGAGAACGTGTTCGACATCCTGCGCAAGGGTGAGCGTCGCGTCGACTCGGAACTGATGGACGTAGTTCTCGAAGCGCTGGATGCGGTGAACGGCATGTTTACCGAAGTCCGCGAGCGCAGCCCGATCACGGCTGCCACGCCAGAATTGCTGGCGGCACTGGCCCGTCTGGCCGAGCCGCAAACCGCCGATGAAACGGCACCGGTCGCCGACGTGGTGGAAGAACCTGCCGCCGAGAGCGAATCGGGTGACATCACCGATAACGAATTCGAACAACTGCTGGACTCGCTGAACGCCGTCAAGGCTCAGGCAGAAGCCCCGGCCGCTGTGCCAGCGCCGAGCAGCAATGCAGCGGCCAGCGACGAAATCACCGATGCCGAGTTCGAGTCGTTGCTCGATCAACTGCACGGTAAAGGCCAGTTCGCCGTCGATGCGGTAGCCCCGGCGCCAGCCGCACCGGCTGCCCCGAAAGCGGCAGGCGACAGCTCCGATATCACCGACGACGAATTCGAAGCACTGCTCGATCAACTGCACGGCAAGGGCAACTTTGCCGTTGATGCGCTGGAATCGGCCATTGCTGCGGTCCCGGCCCCGGCTGCACCCACCGCTAAAGCGGCTGGGGGCGATCTGATCTCCGATCACGAGTTCGAATCGCTGCTCGACGAATTGCACGGCAAAGGCAAGTTCACTGAAGTCGGTACCGCGTCGGGCGCCAGCGCTCCGGTTGCGGCGCCAGCGGCCAAGGCTGTTGCACCGAAACCCGTTGCCAAAGCGCCCGAGCCTAAAGCCGAAGCGCCGAAGCCTGCCGCTGCTGCCCCGGCTCCGGCTCGTGCCGCGTCCGCGCCGCCACCGGAAAAACCGGCCAGCGAAGCCGAGACCACCGTGCGGGTCGATACCGCGCGTCTCGACGAAATCATGAACATGGTCGGCGAGTTGGTACTGGTGCGTAACCGCTTGGTCCGTCTGGGCCTCAACAGCGGCGACGAAGCCATGTCCAAGGCCGTGTCGAACCTCGACGTGGTCACGGCCGACCTGCAAACCGCGGTCATGAAGACCCGGATGCAACCGATCAAAAAGGTCTTCGGGCGCTTCCCGCGTCTGGTTCGCGACCTGGCTCGCCAGCTCAAGAAAGAGATCAACCTGGAACTGGTTGGCGAAGAAACCGACCTCGACAAGAACCTCGTCGAGGCCCTGGCCGACCCGCTGGTCCACTTGGTGCGCAACTCGGTCGACCACGGTATTGAAGAGCCGGCCGAGCGTGAAGCGATGGGCAAGCCTCGCAGCGGCAAGGTGATCCTGTCCGCTGAACAGGAAGGCGACCACATCCTGCTGTCGATCTCCGATGACGGCAAGGGCATGGACGCCGACGTTCTGCGCGGCATTGCCGTGAAGAAAGGCTTGATGGACAAGGATGCAGCGGATCGCCTCAGCGAATCCGATTGCTTCAACCTGATCTTCGCGCCGGGTTTCTCGACCAAGACCGAAATTTCCGATGTCTCCGGACGCGGCGTGGGCATGGACGTGGTGAAAACCAAAATCGCCCAGCTCAACGGCACCATCAATATCTATTCGACCAAGGGCAAGGGCTCGAAGATCGTCATCAAGGTCCCGTTGACCCTGGCGATCATGCCGACGCTGATGGTCATGCTGGGCAACCAGGCGTTTGCGTTCCCGCTGGTGAACGTCAACGAGATCTTCCACCTCGACCTGTCGACCACCAACGTGGTGGATGGCCAGGAAGTGGTGATCGTGCGGGACAAGGCGCTGCCCTTGTTCTACCTCAAACGCTGGCTGGTCAGCTCCGCCGCTCACGAAGAGCAGCGCGAAGGCCATGTGGTGATCCTTTCGGTGGGCACTCAGCGGATCGGCTTCGTCGTCGATCAACTGGTGGGCCAGGAAGAAGTGGTCATCAAGCCATTGGGCAAAATGCTCCAGGGAACCCCGGGCATGTCCGGCGCCACCATCACCGGTGACGGCCGCATTGCGCTGATTCTCGATGTTCCGAGCATGCTCAAGCGTTACGCCGCACGGCGTATTTGATTCTGGTGGGGCGGGGCGACTGAGCCTCGCTCCCCCTAACGGAGTGTTTATGGCAGTTAAAGTCCTGGTGGTGGACGATTCGGGGTTTTTCCGCCGCCGCGTCTCGGAAATTCTTTCAGCGGATCCGAATATCCAGGTCGTCGGCACGGCGACCAACGGAAAAGAGGCGATTGATCAGGCGCTGGCCCTCAAGCCAGACGTGATTACCATGGACTACGAGATGCCGATGATGGATGGCATCACGGCAGTGCGGCACATCATGCAGCGCTGCCCGACCCCGGTGTTGATGTTCTCCTCGCTGACCCACGAAGGCGCTCGGGTAACCCTCGACGCGCTGGACGCTGGCGCAGTGGATTTCCTGCCGAAGAATTTCGAAGACATCTCCCGCAACCCAGAGAAGGTCAAGCAACTGCTGTGCGAGAAGATTCTCAGCATCTCGCGCAGTAACCGTCGCGCCAACACCTACAGTGCTCCGGCACCGGCCGCCGCACCTGCCCCGACGCCTGCACCTTCGAGCGTCAGCAGCTACGGCAGCAGCGCGCCTGCGCGTCCGGCACCGGCCCCGATTCCGGCGCGTGCCCACGCGTTAGCCTCGTCGTCGCCCGCGCCTAAACGCAAAGCCTACAAACTGGTCGCTATCGGTACGTCCACTGGCGGCCCGGTTGCCTTGCAGCGGGTTCTGACCCAATTGCCGGCCAACTTCCCCGCACCGATCGTACTGATCCAGCACATGCCGGCTGCCTTTACCAAGGCCTTCGCCGAGCGTCTGGACAAGCTCTGCCGCATCAGCGTCAAGGAAGCCGAGGATGGCGACATCCTGCGTCCGGGCCTGGCGTTGCTGGCGCCGGGTGGCAAGCAAATGATGATCGACGGCCGTGGCGCGGTGAAAATCCTCCCAGGCGACGAGCGTTTGAACTACAAGCCGTGCGTGGACATCACCTTCGGTTCCGCGGCCAAGTCTTACGGTGACAAAGTTCTGGCGGTCGTATTGACCGGCATGGGCGCCGATGGTCGCGAAGGCGCGCGTCTGCTCAAGCAGGGCGGCAGCGCAATCTGGGCTCAGGATGAAGCCAGCTGCGTGATCTACGGCATGCCGATGGCCATCGTCAAAGCTGAACTCGCCGACGCAGTGTACAGCCTGGACGATATTGGCAAGCATCTGGTCGAGGCTTGTATCTGATGGATGTTTTAAGCCTTATCGGGATCATCATGGCGTTTGTCGCCATCATTGGCGGCAACTACCTTGAAGGCGGTCACCTCGGTGCCCTGGCCAACGGCCCGGCAGCGTTGATCGTTCTCGGTGGGACCATCGGTGCGGCGCTGTTGCAGGCGCCGATGAGCGCCTTCAAGCGCGCCATGCAGATTCTGGCCTGGATCCTGTTTCCTCCGCGCATCGACCTCGCCGGCGGCGTCGATCGCGTCGTCAACTGGAGCCTGACCGCGCGCAAGGAAGGCTTGCTGGGTCTGGAAGGGGTGGCCGACGCCGAACCTGACAACTACTCGCGCAAAGGCCTGCAACTGTTGGTGGACGGCGCCGAGCCGGAAGCGATTCGCAGCATCCTTGAAGTGGATTTCTACACCCAGGAAAGCCGCGACATCGAAGCCGCCAAAGTCTTCGAAAGCATGGGCGGCTACGCGCCGACCATCGGTATCATCGGCGCGGTGATGGGTCTGATCCATGTGATGGGCAACCTGGCCGATCCCTCGCAACTGGGTAGCGGCATTGCCGTGGCCTTCGTCGCGACCATCTACGGCGTGGCCAGTGCCAACCTGGTGCTGCTGCCGATTGCCGCCAAACTCAAATCCATCGCTTTGCGGCAGTCGCGTTATCGCGAAATGTTGTTGGAAGGCATTCTGTCGATCGCCGAAGGTGAAAACCCTCGCTCTATTGAGTTGAAGCTTCAGGGCTTCATGGATTGATGGGGGTAATGGACTATGGCTCGTCGTCGGCAACCTGAAGAACATGTAAACCATGAACGTTGGCTGGTTTCGTACGCCGACTTCATTACGTTGCTGTTCGCTTTCTTCGTGGTGATGTACTCGATTTCTTCGATCAACGAAGGCAAGTACAAGGTTATTTCCGAAGCGTTGATCGGGGTCTTTACCGACTCCGACCGTGCCCTCAAGCCGATCCCGATCGGTGACGAGCGACCGAAGACCGTGACCCCGGCCAAGCCGCTGGTTAAAGACGCCGAGCAGGTCGACGCCGGTATCGCGGGTGCCAGCGATCCGCTCAAAAGCATCGCCGACGACATCAGCGCCGCGTTCGGCGACTTGATCAGCTCCAACCAGATGACCATTCGCGGCAACGAACTGTGGGTCGAGATCGAACTCAATTCCAGCCTGTTGTTCGGCAGCGGCGACGCCATGCCCAGCGACATCGCGTTCAACATCATCGACAAGGTCGCTGCGATTCTGAAGCCGTTCGACAACCCGATTCACGTCGAAGGTTTCACTGACGATCAACCGATCCGCACCGCGCAATACCCGACCAACTGGGAGCTGTCCTCGGCCCGTTCGGCGAGCATCGTGCGCATGTTGGCGATGCAGGGTGTAAACCCCGGTCGCCTGGCGTCGGTGGGGTACGGCGAGTTCCAGCCAGTGGCCAACAACGCGACGGCCGAGGGGCGGGCGCGTAACCGTCGCGTGGTGCTGGTGGTGTCGCGAAATCTCGATGTGCGCCGTAGCCTCACGGGTACCGGAACGGCCAATGCGAAACCGGATGCCGCGTTGAAGCGTGCTGGCACACAAACTGCACCGACCCCAGTCAAGTCGCCGGGACGAGAGAGTGCCGTCAATTCTCCGTCACCCGCATTAATACGTTGAGCTATTTCTCGGTCCGCCATTTCGACCGGGAGGAACAATCCGAATGAGAGTCTGGGCCGTTGCCAATCAAAAGGGTGGTGTTGGTAAAACCACTTCCTCTATCGCTTTAGCCGGTTTACTGGCCGAGGCGGGCAAGCGCGTGGTTGTGGTCGATCTCGACCCCCACGGCTCCATGACCAGCTACTTCGGTTACGACCCCGACAGCCTGGAACACAGCAGCTACGACCTGTTCCTGCACAAGGGCAGTGTGCCGCAAGGCCTGCCCGGTCAGTTGCTGTTGCCCACCAGCCACGAGAGTATTTCCCTGCTGCCGTCGAGCACCGCGCTCGCGACCCTCGAGCGCCAGTCGCCGGGGCAGAGCGGCTTGGGCCTGGTGATTGCCAAGAGCCTGGCGCAACTGTGGCAAGACTTCGATTACGCCGTGATCGACAGCCCGCCGTTGCTCGGCGTGCTGATGGTCAATGCCTTGGCGGCGAGCCAGCAATTGGTGATCCCGGTGCAGACCGAACACCTGGCGGTCAAAGGCCTGGAGCGCATGGTCAATACCCTTGCGATGATCAACCGTTCGCGTAAACAGGCGCTGCCGTTCAGCATCGTGCCGACCCTGTTCGACCGCCGCACACAGGCGTCCCTCAGCACGCTGCGGGTGTTGCGCGACAAATACCCGGAAGAAATCTGGCAGGGCTACATCCCGGTCGATACCCGCTTGCGCGACGCCAGCCGTGCCGGCGTGACGCCTTCGCAGTTCGACGGCAAGAGCCGTGGGGTGCTGGCGTATCGCGCGCTGCTCAAGCATCTGCTGGCCGCACAACTTGTTCCGCAGGTGGCGTGAGATGAACTCATTACCTGTAGGAGCAAGGCTTGCCCGCGATAGCTTCACTGCGGTTTTCATAGCTACACCGAGTTATCGTTCATCGCGGGCAAGCCTTGCTCCTACAACAACGGTGCGCGCATGAATCGGCCGGTCAAGATCACCTCGCGTCCGCAACTGGCGCTGCAGTCTTATCTGGACAGCTTGCTGATGGAGGCGACTGAAGAGTTGCCGCCGGAAATCGAAGCGTTGGTTGAAATCGTTGAGGTTGTTGAAGCGGTCGAAGTTGAAGCTGCGCTGGACGAGTTCCAGGCAGCGGTGCTTGAAGAGCAGGCTCGCGATGCGCAGAAACCCGCCGTGGTTGCCGCGCCAGTAGCAGCGCCTGTGGTGAAGGCTCCAGTGGCGTTGATCGAAGCACCCGCGCCGGTTCTCGCGCCGGTATCGACCATCGCACCGCTGCTGCAAGCCTTGGTGCCGCCGGTGGTCGAAGTCCATCGGCCGCCGAGCAACACGCCGCCACCCGTGGAAACCGATGGTCGCCCGTCCTGGGCCGCCGAGCCGTTCGAATGCCTGTTGTTCGATGTTGCCGGGTTGACCCTGGCGGTGCCGCTGGTGTGTCTGGGTTCGATTTATTCGTTGGCCGGCCACGAGCTGACGCCGCTGTTCGGTCAGCCGGAATGGTTCCTCGGGATCCTGCCGAGCCAGGCTGGCAACCTGAAAGTATTGGACACCGCGCGTTGGGTCATGCCCGACCGTTACCGCGACGATTTCCGTCAGGGCCTGCAATACGTTATTTCGGTTCAGGGCTACGAATGGGGGCTGGCGGTGCATCAGGTCAGCCGCTCGTTGCGCCTGGACCCGAACGAAATCAAATGGAGAAGTCATCGAGGTCAGCGGCCATGGCTTGCCGGCACGGTGATTGAGCACATGTGTGCGCTGCTGGACGTTTCCGCCCTGGCCGAGTTGATCGCCAGCGGCGGGGCAAAGCACATGAGCGGCAGCAAGCCGCTACACAAACCGACATAGCTGCCGACATAACAAGTATGCGACGGCATTGTTGAATGCCGCCTAAAGAACACACACCGCCAGAAGCGGTTTTTCGAGGGGTCAGGGTATGAGTAATCAAGCGACGAATGCAAAAGGTTCTGAAGATCCGATCCTGCAATGGGTAACCTTCAAACTGGACAACGAAACCTACGGCATCAACGTGATGCGCGTTCAGGAAGTCCTGCGTTACACCGAGATCGCCCCGGTCCCAGGTGCACCGAGCTACGTGCTGGGCATCATCAACCTGCGCGGTAACGTGGTCACCGTGATCGACACCCGTCAGCGCTTCGGCCTGATGAATGCCGAGATCAGCGATAACACCCGTATCGTCATCATCGAAGCCGACAAGCAAGTCGTCGGGATCATGGTCGACAGCGTGGCCGAAGTGGTTTACCTGCGTCAGTCGGAAATCGAGACCGCGCCGAACGTCGGTAACGAAGAATCCGCCAAGTTCATTCAAGGCGTGTGCAACAAGAACAACGAACTGCTGATCCTGGTCGAGCTGGACAAGATGATGAGCGAAGAAGAATGGTCGGACCTGGAGAACATCTGATTGATTCTTGAGGTAGCGGTCATTGTCCTGTTCCTCTTCTGGGCAGGCACGCTGGCGATGTTTCTGGCGTACATACGAGGCCAACGACTGATCGCCGCGCAACAGGCCCAGGGCGATGCGCTGCGCGATCAGCGCATCAAGGACCTGGCCAGGCGCGTCGAGGACTACCAAAGCGGCAACGTGCGCATGGGTGAAGACCTGCACGAACTGCGCGCGGTGGTTGGCCCGTTGCCGGACAAACTGGCTCAGCTGGAACAGCGCGATCCGTCGAGCCTGTCGTTTGCCCAGGCGGCAAAACTGGTCGGTATGGGCGCGAGCGTCGATGAACTGACTCAGTCCTGCGGCTTGACCCAGGCTGAAGCGGAGTTGATGAGCAAGTTGCACAAGAACTGACGCCTACCCAAGATCGTTCCCACGCTCTGCGTGGGAATGCCTCTTGGGACGCTCCGCGTTCCGCTGTTGAATGTGACGCGGAGCGTCCCGGGCTGCATTCCCACGCGGAGCGTGGGAACGATCAGTAGTCTTCGCCGCGATCGGTGATGTCTTTCTCGACCATCGGCGCATTCGGATCATGCCCCGCCGGGAACTTACCCTTCAAATTCCACGCAAACGCAATAATCTCGGCAATCGTCCGATACAACTCTTCCGGAATACTCTCCCCCAATTCCATTCGCGCCAGCAGTTTTACCAACTCGGGGTTCTCGTAAATCGGTACTTCGCATTCGCGGGCAATCTTCAGGATGGCTTCGGCCAGTGCTTCGTCACCTTTGGCCGTGAGGGTAGGGGCGTGGCTGCCGTCGTATTTGAGGGCGACGGCCTGGCGCGGGGTGTTGGGGTTTTTCATGCGGTTTCGTCGACCCAGCGTTGTTCGAGACGGGTTTGAGGGCCTTGTGGCGGTGTGCCGAGGTGGCAATCGAGATCGCCGACATTCAGGCCGGACGCCAGCAGACGCTGGCGCAGTTCGGCCAGATGACTTTCGATCAGGCTGGCGGTGTACGGGCGTTCGGCCCACAACTGGCTGGACAGGCTGCCTTTGATCAGTTGTGCCTGAATCTGCAACGGGCCCAGGGGCTCCATGTCGAACGCCAAGTCCACTCGCCACAATTGTTGTTTGGGTTCGCGTTCGTCGCGGCGTTCGTTTTGCTGATCCTTCTCGGGCGCTTCTTCGCGCTGGAACTTGACCTGCAACGGCACGATGTCCTGCAGATTGCGCATCGGGATTTCCAGTTGCCAAGTGCTCATCAACCGACCGTCGTCAGTGACGCCGGTCTGTTCCAGGCTCGACAGTTGATGACTTTGCAGGCGTGAAACCGCCGCGGCGGCCAAACGCAGCAAGTGTTCGAGATCGCCTTCGCCGTCCATGCTCTGTAACAGGCGCTCGGGCAGCGGGAAGCGGGTTGGCGGCGGTTTGGCGCTGACCTGACCGAGCATGCCGAGGGCGCTGCGCACGAAGTTCGGCATGGCCTGGGCCAGTGTGTTGGCGGCAATGATCGCGCTGAGATTGGTGTTGGCCGGCAGGCCTGGCGTCAATTGTGCGATCAGCTTGAGCAGATCACCTTTCATGTCCGGGGCCAGCGTCGGGTTCTGACCGCTGAGCAATTTGGCTTCAAGGAACAGGCCGCTATTGGTCAGTGCCTGGGCCAGCCCCTTTGGCGTGCTGAGTTGTTGAACATCGGGCAGGCCGGCGAGCAACTTGCCGACGGCGGCACGCAGATCACTGGACGTCTGGTCCGAGGCCGGCAGGTTTTGCAGGAGTTTGAGCAGGCCATCCAGCGAGCCTTGGCGGCTCTGTTGGTTGACCAGTTGCTGGGTCACCGCCAATTGCTCCTGGCGGCTGCTCAATGGCACGAACTTCAATGTCTGGGTGTCCTGCACCAGCGCGCTCAGCAAGGTGCCGATGCGCAGCGGCGTCGGGCTGTCGATGTTCAGGGTGCTGCCGCTCAACGCGGTGTTGAGCAAGCTCACCATCGAGCGAAACACCGTCGGCTGGCCCGGCGCCTGCGGCAACACTTGAGAGGTCAGTACTTTGCCTTGCAGCAGGGTGCCGACGGGCAGTTGTGCCGTGTCGATACGGGTGAGAGTGGCGATGCTGGAGGCGATGGCCTGTTGCACGGTGACGGCCAGATTGCCCGCCGACGGCTGAGTGATCGCCAGGCTGGTGCCCTGAGGCAGCGGTTGGCTGCTGGTGGCCTGGACTGTGGTCTGACGGCCGCTGTCGAGGGTGACCTTGAGCAACAGTTGAAAGGTTTGATCCGCCTGCTTGAGCGACAGCACTTCGGCCTTGGCGGTCTGGCCGGCAGTGATCAGGCCCTCCATCGGCGTCAGTAACTTCAGCAGGTCGCCACTCACCACCAGCGGTCGCGAAGTCGCGGGCATGGTTTGCGGGAGCGGAAGGATGTTCATTTCGCCTGTCATACGCGGTCACAACCTGAGGAAATTGCCCTCTTGAGAGTAGGGCATGGCATGTATAATGCCGCCCCGTTGCACTCGGGGCGCTGAAAACATTTCAAATACTTGATCCAGCTCCTTAGAACGGGCCGCCAATGCATTTATCCTGCATATCTTTAACGGCCGCTCCACTGCCGACTTGAACCCAAAAGGCCCGTGATCTCTTGACCAGTCCTGTCCTGCAAACCGTTGCCCTCGCCTGTGAGCGAGACCTTCGGCTGCTCTTCGAAAATCTCGAATTGAGACTGGCCAGTGGCGAAATGTTGCAAATCAGCGGCCCCAACGGCAGTGGCAAAACCAGCCTTTTACGTCTGCTTTGCGGGCTGATGCAGCCGACTGCCGGTCAGGTGCTGCTCAACGGCCAGCCATTGAACGAGCAACGTTTTGAGCTGGCGCGTAACCTGCTGTGGATCGGCCATGCCGCCGGGATCAAGGATTTGCTGACGCCGGAAGAGAATCTGAGCTGGCTTTGCGCCTTGCATCAACCGGCCTCCCATGAGGCGATCTGGCAGGCGCTGACCGCTGTCGGACTGCGCGGTTTCGAGGATGTTCCTTGCCATACGCTGTCTGCCGGGCAGCAACGCCGGGTCGCGTTGGCGCGGTTGTACCTGGAAAGCCCGCCGCTATGGATCCTCGATGAGCCGTTCACCGCGCTCGACAAACAAGGCGTGGCGCAACTCGAAGAACACCTGGCCGCACACTGCGAGCGCGGTGGCATGGTGGTCTTGACCACTCACCACACGCTGACCCGGATGCCGGCCGGCTATCGCGACATTGATCTGGGGAATTGGGCCGTATGAGAGTTTTCGGCCTGTTGGTCGCCCGTGAAGCCCGATTGTTGTTCCGCCGCCCGGCGGAGTTGGCCAATCCGCTCGTATTCTTCGCGATTGTCGTTTCCCTGTTCCCGTTGGCGGTGGGCCCCGAGTCTCAATTGTTGCAAACCTTGTCTCCGGGACTGGTCTGGGTAGCGGCCCTTTTATCGGTTTTGCTCTCGCTGGACGGGCTTTTCCGCAGTGATTTCGAAGACGGATCGCTTGAACAGTGGGTCCTTTCGTCGCACCCCCTGCCTCTTCTGGTTTTGGCCAAGGTACTGGCACACTGGTCCTTCTCTGGCCTGGCACTGGTTTTGCTCGCTCCATTACTGGCATTGATGCTCGGTTTGCCAACCGCCTGTCTGCCGGTGTTGCTGCTTTCCTTGTTGCTGGGTACACCGGTGCTGAGCCTGCTCGGTGCGGTGGGCGCAGCCCTGACGGTGGGATTGAAGCGCGGTGGCCTGTTGCTGGCGCTGCTGATTCTGCCGTTGTACATCCCGGTGTTGATTCTCGGCAGTGGTGCCTTGCAGGCGGCATTGCAGGGCATGCCGGCGACCGGTTATCTCTTGTGGCTTGGTAGCCTGACCGCCCTGGCGATAACGCTGACACCTTTTGCAATCGCTGCTGGCCTGAAGATCAGCGTCGGCGAATAATGAGGTCTGATCAAATTTTGATCAGCAAAGACCCTTCGCTGCTCGTGATGGCGAGCAGCAACCGTGATGGAAACAGTAATGAACTGGACTTGGTTTCATAAGCTCGGCTCGCCCAAATGGTTTTACGGCATCAGCGGCAAACTGCTGCCGTGGCTGAGTGTCGCGGCGTTGCTGCTGATCAGCGTTGGTGTAGTGTGGGGCCTGGCCTTCGCGCCGCCGGACTACCAGCAAGGCAACAGCTTTCGCATCATTTATATCCACGTTCCGGCCGCCATGCTGGCCCAGTCCATCTACGTGATGCTGGCGGTCTGTGGCATCGTCGGGCTGGTGTGGAAGATGAAGCTGGCCGACGTCGCCCTGCAATGCGCGGCGCCCATCGGCGCCTGGATGACCGCCGTGGCGCTGGTCACCGGTGCGATCTGGGGCAAACCGACCTGGGGCTCGTGGTGGGTCTGGGATGCACGACTTACGTCCATGCTTATTCTGCTGTTTCTGTACTTCGGTCTTATTGCGCTGGGCAATGCGATCAGCAATCGTGACAGTGCCGCCAAGGCCTGCGCGGTATTGGCGATTGTCGGCGTGATCAACATCCCGATCATCAAATACTCGGTGGAGTGGTGGAACACCCTGCACCAGGGCGCGACGTTCACCCTCACCGAAAAACCGGCAATGCCCGCCGAGATGTGGCTGCCACTGCTGCTGACGGTGCTGGGTTTCTACTGTTTCTTCGGCGCGGTGTTGCTGCTGCGCATGCGTCTTGAAGTGCTCAAGCGCGAAGCCCGCGCCAGTTGGGTCAAGGCCGAAGTGCAGAACAGTCTGGAGGCCGCTCGATGAGTTTTGCTTCATTCGGCGACTTCCTCGCCATGGGCCATCATGCCCTGTATGTCTGGTCAGCCTATGGCATCTGCCTGGCGGTGCTGGCCCTCAACGTGGCGGCGCCAATCCTGGCCCGCAAGCGGTATCTGCAACAAGAGGCGCGTCGTCTGCGCCGGGAGAACGGCAAGTGAATCCGCTGCGCAAAAAGCGTCTTATCATCATTCTCGCGATCCTGGTCGGCGTCGGTGCTGCCGTCGGCCTGGCCCTGAGCGCCCTGCAGCAAAACATCAATCTGTTTTACACCCCGACCCAGATCGCCAACGGCGAAGCCCCGCAAGACACGCGCATCCGCGCCGGCGGCATGGTCGAGAAAGGTTCGCTGCAACGTTCCGGCGATTCGCTGGACGTGAAATTCATCGTCACCGACTTCAATAAATCCGTAACCATCACTTATCGCGGCATCCTTCCGGACCTGTTCCGCGAAGGGCAGGGCATCGTTGCCCTGGGCAAGCTCAACGCCGACGGCGTGGTGGTGGCCGACGAAGTGCTGGCCAAGCACGATGAAAAGTACATGCCGCCGGAAGTGACCAAGGCTTTGAAAGACAGTGGTCAATCTGCTCCAACGCCCGCGAAGGAGGGTTGATCGATGACGTCTGGACTCTATATTCCTGAACTCGGCCATCTGGCCATGATTCTGGCGCTGTGTCTCGCGCTGGTTCAGGCCGTGGTGCCGTTGCTCGGTGCCTGGCGCGGTGACCGCTTGTGGATGAGCCTTGCTCAACCGGCCGCCTGGGGGCAATTCGCGTTTCTGCTGTTCTCCTTCGGTTGCCTGACTTACGCCTTCATGACCGACGATTTCTCCGTCGCCTACGTTGCCAGCAACTCCAACAGCGCCTTGCCGTGGTACTACAAGTTCAGCGCGGTGTGGGGCGCGCACGAGGGGTCGTTGCTGCTGTGGGCGTTGATCCTCGGTGGCTGGACCTTTGCGGTGTCGGTGTTTTCCCGACAGTTGCCGCAAGTGATGCTGGCTCGCGTGCTGGCGGTGATGGGCATGATCAGCACGGGTTTCCTGCTGTTTCTGATCCTCACCTCGAACCCTTTCGCCCGTATCCTGCCGCAGATTCCTGCGGACGGTCGTGACCTCAACCCACTGCTGCAAGACATCGGCCTGATCGTTCACCCGCCGATGCTGTACATGGGTTATGTCGGTTTCTCCGTGGCCTTCGCTTTCGCCATCGCTGCACTGCTGGGCGGTCGTCTTGATGCGGCGTGGGCTCGCTGGTCCCGTCCGTGGACCATCGTCGCCTGGGCCTTCCTCGGTATCGGTATCACTCTCGGTTCATGGTGGGCGTACTACGAACTCGGCTGGGGCGGCTGGTGGTTCTGGGACCCGGTAGAAAACGCCTCCTTCATGCCTTGGCTGGTGGGTACGGCGCTGATTCACTCGTTGGCGGTCACGGAAAAACGTGGCGTGTTCAAGAGCTGGACCGTATTGCTGGCCATCGCCGCGTTCTCGTTGAGCTTGCTGGGGACTTTCCTCGTACGTTCCGGCGTGCTGACCTCGGTTCACGCCTTTGCGTCCGACCCTGAACGCGGTGTGTTCATCCTGATCTTCCTGCTGTTTGTAGTCGGTGGTTCGCTGACGTTGTTCGCCCTGCGCGCTCCGGTGGTGAAGAGCCACGTTGGCTTCAACCTCTGGTCCCGGGAAACCCTGCTGCTGGGTAACAACCTGGTGCTGGTGGTGGCGGCCTCGATGATTCTGCTGGGCACGTTGTATCCGCTGATCCTCGATGCGATGACCGGCGCCAAGCTGTCGGTCGGCCCGCCATACTTCAACGCACTGTTCATTCCGTTGATGGCCTTGCTGATGGTGGTGATGGCGGTCGGCATGCTGGTGCGCTGGAAAGACACCCCGGTCAAATGGCTGATGAGCATGCTGACCCCGGTGTTGCTCGGCAGCGCCGCGCTGGCCGTGATCGCCGGTGTCGCTTATGGCGATTTCAACTGGGCAGTGATTGCGACCTTCATGCTCGCTGCCTGGGTGTTGCTGGCCGGTGTGCGTGACATCTTCGACAAGACTCGCCACAAAGGCCTGATCAAAGGCCTGCCGACCCTGACCCGCAGTTATTGGGGCATGCAGGTCGCTCACCTCGGCATCGCCGTGTGTGCCCTTGGCGTCGTGCTGTCGAGCCAGAACAGTGCCGAGCGCGACCTGCGTCTGGCGCCGGGTGAGTCCATGGACCTGGGCGGTTACCACTTCGTGTTCGAAGGTGCCAAGCATTTCGAAGGCCCGAACTTCACCTCCGACAAGGGCACCGTTCGGGTGATCCGCAACGGCAAGGAAGTCAGCGTGCTGCACCCGGAAAAACGCCTCTACACCGTGCAGAACTCGGTGATGACCGAAGCCGGGATCGACGCCGGTTTCACCCGCGACCTCTACGTCGCACTCGGCGAACCGTTGGGCGATGGCGCCTGGGCCGTTCGCGTCCACGTCAAACCGTTCGTGCGCTGGATCTGGTTCGGTGGTCTGCTCACCGGTTTGGGCGGTTTGCTGGCGGCGTTGGATCGCCGTTACCGGGTCAAAGTGAACAGCCGTGTGCGTGAAGCACTGGGCATGACGGGAGCCACGGCATGAGACGTTGGTTGATGCTGTTGCCCTTGGCGATTTTCCTGGTGGTGGCTGTTTTCCTTTATCGCGGTCTGTTCCTGAACCCGGCCGAGCTGCCTTCGGCGATGATCAACAAGCCGTTCCCGGAGTTTTCCCTGCCGGCGGTGCAGGGCGACAAGACCCTGACCAAGGCTGACATTCTGGGTAAACCAGCGCTGGTCAACGTCTGGGGCACGTGGTGCATTTCCTGCCGGGTCGAGCACCCGGTGCTGAATAAACTGGCCGAGAAGGGCGTGGTGATCTACGGCATCAACTACAAGGACGTCAACGCTGACGCCTTGAAGTGGCTGGTGGAATTCCACAATCCGTACCAGCTGGACATTCGTGACGACGCCGGCACTTTGGGTTTGAACCTGGGTGTGTACGGCGCTCCGGAAACCTTCTTCATCGACGCCAAGGGCATCATCCGTGACAAGTTCGTTGGTGTGATCGACGAACAGGTCTGGCGCGAAAAACTGGCGGCCAAGTATCAGGCGCTGGTTGATGAGGCCAAGCCATGAAGCGCTGGATAGCCGCAGCGGTATTGGGTTTGAGCATGGCCGGCGTGGCGCACGCGGCCATCGACACCTACGAGTTCGCCAAAGAAGGTGATCGCGAGCGTTTTCGCGAGCTGACCAAAGAGCTGCGTTGCCCCAAGTGCCAGAATCAGGACATTGCCGATTCCAACGCACCGATCGCCGCCGACCTGCGCAAAGAGATTTTTCGCATGCTCGGCGAGGGCAAGGACAACCAGCAGATCATCGACTTCATGGTCGACCGCTACGGTGATTTCGTCCGCTACAAACCCGCTCTGAACGCCAAGACTGCTGTGCTCTGGTTCGGCCCTGCCGGCCTGCTGCTAGGCGGTTTTGTGATCATCGCCGTGATCGTCCGCCGTCGTCGCGTGCAACGCGCTGACACCAAGGATGAGCTCTCTGCCGAGGAGCGTGAGCGCCTCGACCACCTGTTGGATAAAACCAAGAATGATTGATTTCTGGCTCGCTGCAGGTCTGCTACTTCTGGTTGCCCTGAGTTTTCTGCTGATTCCCGTTCTGCGTGGTCGTCGCGCCCAGCTTGAAGAGGATCGTACGGCCCTGAACGTCGCGCTGTATCAGGAACGCGTGGCTGAGTTGCAGACTCAGCAGGAAGAGGGCGTTCTCGACGCCACGCAAATGGACACCGGTCGCGCCGAAGCCGCCCGTGAATTGCTCGCCGACACTGAAGGCGTCGAGGCGCCTCGCGTGTCCCGCCTGGGCAAACCGTGGCCCTTGCTGGCGGCGATTCTGGTGCCGGTGCTGGGCCTTGGCCTGTATCTGCATTTTGGGGCGAGCGACAAGGTCGAACTGACCCGCGAATTCTCCCAGGCGCCGCAGTCGATGGAAGAGATGACCCGTCGCCTGGAACGTGCGGTCGCGGCTCAGCCGGATTCGGCTGAAGGCCTGTATTTCCTCGGTCGCACGTACATGGCTCAGGATCGCCCTGGCGATGCGGCGAAGATCTTCGAACGCACGGTGAACCTGGCCGGTCGTCAGCCGGAGCTGTTGGGTCAATGGGCGCAGGCTCAGTACTTCGCCGACGGCAAAAAGTGGTCGGACAAGGTTCAGGCCCTGACCGACGAAGCACTCAAAGCCGATCCGAAAGAAGTCACCAGCCTTGGCTTGCTCGGTATTGCTGCCTTTGAAAGCCAGCGTTATCAGGACGCCATCGATTACTGGAATCGCCTGCTGGTGCAACTGCCACCGGAGGACAGTTCCCGCGCCGCGCTGCAAGGTGGCATCACTCGGGCCTCCGAGAAACTCGAAGCCAGCGGTGGCAAGGTCGCCCAGGCGCCCGCCGCCAAGGTGGCGGCACTGCTCAAGGTGCGAGTGGATCTGGCTCCAGAGCTCAAAGCCAAGGTCCAGCCGGGCGACAGCGTATTCATCTTCGCCCGCGCCACCGCAGGGCCTCCGGCACCCCTGGCCGCGAAACGCCTGACCGTGGCCGACTTGCCGGCGACCGTCGAGCTGGGCGACGCCGATGCAATGATGCCGCAGTTGAAACTGTCGAACTTCCCTGAAGTCCAACTGGTTGCGCGCATCTCCCGCGCCGGCAAACCCACTGCCGGCGAATGGATCGGTCGCAGCCAGCCTCTGGCCAGCAGCACCACTGCGCAGCAAACACTGACCATCGACAGCCCGGACAAATGACAGGAAACGCCACTATGACCGCCATCGCCCGTATCACCCTGCTCAGTATGGTTTTGGGGTTAAGCGCTTGCGTGGTCCAACCGCAGCAGCCTGAACGGCTGCCACCGATCCCGCCGTCGCAGCCACGTCCGACGCCGTCCCCGACACCGGGCAAGCCGAGCATCCCGGCCAAGCCCGCCAAACCGCTGCCACGCACCTCCGCCAGCTTCGCACCGCCGCCGGGTGGCAACAGCCATTGGGACGCCAAGCTCGGCGTGTACGTTCTCGATGATCAGACCAACACCTTCTACCGCCAGCGCACGTACTACCGCTGGAACAACGGCTGGAGCCGGTCGATCAGCCCGAACGGGCCGTGGGAAGAGACAGACATCCATGGCGTGCCGGGCGGGTTGGGACGGCAATTCGGGGAGTAAACAGAAACGGCGATCTCAGGATCGCCGTTTTGCTTTTTGGAATCTGAGAAAGTCGTTCAGAGAATGGCGCGGTACTTGGTCAATGCCTTACTCGACTGAACCAAGCCTTGGCGAAATAGAAGATCAAGATAGCTGCTGACATTCATCGGTGGCATCTTCAATTGCTTGCGTTGGCGTTGCGCCGCCGTGACCACTGCTGAAGGGTCGAGGTTGAAGAGGTTGTCGACGAACTCGTCAGGATGCTGAGCCTCGATACCGAAAGGGCCCAATGCTTCACCGGGGAAGTCTTTCTGATTGAACGTGACAATGACGCTGGCGTTGCAGCGAATGGCGGCTGCCAGCACATGTCGATCATCGATGTCTGGCAGCTTCAGCCCTTCGATCAGGTCTTCGTATCCTGTGACACAAGCGTCGGGTAAGGCCTGATCCATCAGCCCGGATGTGCGATCCAGTTGCTCAACGGTTAGATCCGGACGGTTTCTCAGCAGATTGCGTTTCCATTCGTTGTGTATCTCCAAGGACCATTTCGCTCTGAAACGCCCGGAGAGCGCGAGCCACATCAGTAAATCTCTCAAGGGAGCGGGGTACAACACACATGCGTCATATACAGCGGTAAAAGAGGATTGCCTCACTCGTATCCTGTCCTTAACGCTTGTGCCTGCTCGGCGAGAAGCGTCATTGCTTGCTCGCTGGCAGTGTCGCGCCGGTTTTTATAGTCCATCAAATCGGCGAAGCGCACACGTCGGTGCTTGCCTGTTTTGTGGTAGGACAACTCGCCGGATTCAAGCAGCTTGATCAGGTGCGGGCGTGAGACGTTAAGCAGGTCAGCGGCTTCCTGGGTGGTCAATTCGGCGTGAACCGGGACTACTTTGACAGCGTTGCCCGCTGCTAGCTCAGCCAGAATGTCGACCAGTAACCTGAGGGCTGAGGTGGGCAGTTCGACAGTGTGAGCTTCATTCTGCTCGTCGAAAATCTGGATGTGCTGAGTTTCGAATTGAGTGGCGAGGTAGGCAGCCAGAGCGCGTTGGCCTTCGCTAGCAGCCTGAACTTCGCGCTCCATGGGTAGATTGATCGGTGGATGGATGACTGGCGACATGATGGTTTCCGACATTCTGAAAAAACAATGCTGGAAGGCTATTCGAATCAAACGAAAATCGCAATAAACGAAACGAGTGGGTTTCAGGCCTCCTTGGCCAACAACCCCTGCACATACTGCACAAACGCCCGAGCCTTCGCACTGGCCATTCTGCCCGTGGGAAACACCGCCCAAAGGTCCTGATTCGGCAACGTCCAATCCCTCATCACTTCCCTGACCGCGCCGTTGGCCAGTTCCGGGGCAAACATCCATTCGGACGCCATGGTCAGCCCTTGATGGGCAAGCACGGCTGCACGCAGACCTTCGGCGGCGTTGACGCGGATTCGCCCGCTGATGATGACGGACTGATCATCTGTCCCGTTGTGCAATTGCCAATTGGCATTACCGCCCAAGGTGTAGATGACCGCTTGGTGTTTGCTCAGATCGGCAGGGCAGGTGGGCTCGCCGTGTTTTTCGAAATAGTCGGGCGTGCCCAGCACCACGCGTCGACACTCGGCGATCTTGCGGGCGGTGAGGCCGGAGTCGCTCAAGGCGCCCATGCGCAAGGCGATGTCGACGCCTTCTTCCACCAGATTGACGTTGCGATCGTCCAGCATCAAATCGATGTTCAGGCCCGGGTTCTGATCGAGAAATGGCCCCAGGTGCGGAACGATGTGCAGCCGGCCGAAGGTCACGGCGGCGCAGATGCGCAGATTGCCGGTGAGGCCGCTGGCGGCACCGCGAGCGGCATTGTCGGCTTCGTCCGCTTCTTCGATGGCACGCTTGGACCGTTCGAAAAAGGCCAGGCCAGCTTCGGTGGGTGTCAGGCCTCGGGTCGAGCGCAACAGCAGCCTGACCGCGAGGCGCGCCTCCAACTGCGCGATGGCTTTCGAGACCGCGGGCTGGCCGATATTCAAGCGCCGGGCAGCGGCGGAAAACGAGCCGGTTTCCACCACGTAGACGAAGGTTTCCATTGCGCCGAGGCGGTCCATCCGAAGTCCTTGTGAAGATCAAATTGTGGGAGCGAGCCTGCTCGCGATGATGGCGGCACATCCAGCATTAATGTGACTGACAGCCCGCCATCGCGAGCAGGCTCGCTCCCACAGGGGAATTGATGTTGTTGGTTAGAACGCAGCTTTGCCGATTGAGGCGCCGCCATCGACAAACAAGGTTTGCCCGGTGATAAACCCGCTCTGCTCGGACAACAAAAACGCAATCGCCGCCGCGATCTCCTGCGGTTGCCCCAACCGCCCCATCGGCACACCGGCCAGATACCGCGCTTCACCCTCACTGCCCGGCGGATTGTTGGCGCGAAACAGTTCGGTTTCGGTCGGGCCCGGGGCCACGGCGTTTACCGTTACGCCGGTTTGCGCCAGTTCCAGCGCCCAGGATCGCGTGAAGCTGATCAACGCCGCTTTGGCCGCCGCGTAGGCGGTGCGTTGCGTGATACCCAGCACGGTCAGGCTGGAAATGTTCACCACCCGACCCCAGCCCTTGGCGCGCATGTTCGGCAGCAATGCCTGAGTGGCCTGCAATGCCGAATGCAGGTTGACCCGCATCACGTCGTCGAACGTGTCGAGGTCGATTTCCCCCAGCACCTGCGGGCGCACCAGACCGACGTTATTCACCAGCCCGTCGAACTCATAGGTCATGGCCAGATCCGCCAGCACTTCCTGAGTCAGTGCCCTGTCGCTCAGATCCAGCGGAAACAGGATGCCGGGAAAGCTCAGGTCGGGCGATCGGGCGATTCCGACCACCCGATGACCCGCGCGATCCAGATGCTCGGCGACCGCACGGCCGATGCCTTTGCTGGCGCCGGTGATGAGAAAGGTACGTCGGGTCATTGCACACTCCTTGAAAGAACATGCCGCGGCTCAGGCGGCATTTGATCGGTTCAGCCGCGAATCTCATCCCGCATCGCGTCAGGCTCAGGACGTTGAGTGTAATCCGGGTTGACCTCGGCGTAACGGATCAGGCTGAGCGAAAGTATTCATTCTTGGGAAGAATGCCGCGGCCCGCGATCACACTCTGTAAAACAACCGAGCGTCGAATTCCGGATTTTTGTGCTTGAGTAAAGGTAACTCTAGGGTTACTTTTGTTTGAGCCTGAGCAAGGAGGCTATTGGTGCAGAGCAGGCTATTGATCAAGGAGTTGGAGGAGGCTGGCTGGATGCTGGATCGGATTGCCGGCAGTCATCACCTCTTCAAACACCGATACAACCCGTACACGATACCCGTCCCTCATCCGAAAAAGGATTTGCCGATCGGGACGGTCAAAAGCATCAGGAGGCGAGCCGGGCTGTATTGCCCGGGAGCCAGTTATGCAGGAGATCCATAATGCAATATCCAATCTGTATCGAGTGGGGCGACGAGAACACCGCCATCGGTATTCAGATCCCCGATATTCCAGGCGCCGTAACGGCCGGGGATACGTTTGAAGACGCCTACAACGCGGCGGTCGAGATTGCCCACATCATGCTTCAGGAGATTGCGGCTGACGGGGAGTCGATTCCCATGCCTACATCTGCTGCCGCCCACCGTGGGAATCCGGACTTTGCCGACATGGGCTGGGGAATGCTGGAGCTGGACATCGCGCCGTACATGGGCAAAACCGAGAAGGTCAATGTGACGCTGCCCGGTTATGTGATTCAGCGTATTGATCGTTATGTGCGTGAGCACAATGTCAAAAGCCGCTCTTCATTTCTGGCAGATGCGGCGATGGAGAAGTTGGTTCGGCACTGAGTGATTTCAGTCACACAGCAATCGCAGGCAACCTCGCTCCCGTAGGAGCGAGCGGTGCCGCGGTCCGACTTGCCCGCGATGCTTTTAAAGCTTCACGCCGTCGCCAACGAACGCTTCTCTGAAACACTCAAAAACCGAATCAACGCCAGCAGTGGAAACGCGCTACCCACAATCACGATCCACAACCAGCCGCCGTGTTCATACACCGCACTGGCCACCGAGGAGCCAAACGCCCCACCGATAAAAATGCTGGTCATGTACAGCGCATTCAGGCGGCTGCGGCTTTTGGCGTCGAGGGCGTAGACCGCGCGTTGGCCGAGGACCATGTTCATCTGCACGCAGAAGTCGAGCACCACGCCGGTGACCGCGAGGCCAATGACGCTGTAGACCGGATGGATGAAGGCGGGTAGAAAACTCAAGCTGGCGAACAACAGGGCGAGCAGTGAAGCAACGCGGGTGTGGCCGGCATCGGCCAGTCGACCGGCAATGGGGGCGGCGATGGCGCCGATGGCCCCGACCAGGGCGAAGATCGCGATCTGGGTTTGCGACAAGCCATGATTGCGCGCCAGTTCCAGTGGCACGGCGGTCCAGAACAGGCTGAAGGTGGCGAACATGCACCCCTGGTAAAACGCGCGCTGACGCAACACCGGTTGTTGACGCAACAGGGTCCACAGCGAGCCCAACAACTGGCCATAAGAAGCGCTGTGATCAGGCTGGCGCTTGGGGATCGTCAGCGCCAACACCATGCTGATCGCCGCCATCAGCACCGCTGCAATCACAAACATCGCACGCCAGCCAAAATGGTCAGCCACCACGCTGGACACCGGTCGCGCCAACAGAATCCCCAACAGCAAACCGCCCATGATCCCGCCGACCACACGGCCACGAGACTCTTCCGGCGCCAAGTGCGCAGCCAGTGGAATCAGGATCTGCACCGACACTGAACTGAACCCCACCAACAACGAAATCAGCAGAAACACGTTTGGCTGATCGGTGAACGCTGCACCCAACAGACTGGCAATCGCCACCACGGTCGTGATGATCATCAAGCGGCGGTTTTCCAGCAAGTCACCCAGCGGCACCAGGAAAAACAAACCCAACGCATAACCGATCTGGGTCAGCGAAACGATCAGGCTGGCCATGGTGCTGGTCAGGCCGATGTCCGGCGCGATCAGGCCGATGATCGGTTGGGCGTAGTAAATGTTGGCAACGATGGCGCCGCAGCAGAAGGCAAACAGCAGCACCATGCCTCGGGTCATTGTTGCGGTGCCGTGGGGCACTGGGGTCGCTGGGTTCATAACGGGTCTCGCTGAGCAAAAGAGAATGCGCGCAGGCTAAAGGGCTATCGGAATGGGCAGAAGAGGGTTTGGAGTGATAGCAATCATTCCGTTGCGGAATGAGTGACGGACGTTTGTGATGCCCATCGAGGAACCTGGCGTCAAAACATTGAGGTCCGATGATACATTCACTTACATCCTGTTCGATAGCGTGCTTATGTTCTCTCCTCACGTTTCATAACCGGAAGGCACTTCCATGAATGCGATGTTTCGTCACCTGATTCGCGGCGCTTCAGTGGTTACCTTGATCGGCTTGTTCACGGCAGGTCTTGCCCAGGCTGCTGACGCGCCAGGCATGCGTATCGGGGTTCGCGGCGAGATCACCGGGGTCAGCCCCGACGTGCTGAAAGTCCACGTCAACACTGGTGAAAACGTGGTCATCAATCTGACCAAGGACACCAAAGTCCACGCCGTCACCCTGGCCAATATCGAAGACATCAAACCCGGCAGCTACATCGGTTCGGCAGCCATACCGCAGGAGGACGGAACCCTCAAGGCACTGGAAGTCCATGTCTTTCCACCGGAACTGGCCGGCAGCGGCGACGGCCATCGGCCCTTCGACCTAGCCAAGGGCAGCAGCATGACCAATGGCAGCGTGGGTGATCTGGTGGTCAGCAATGGTCGGGTCATGACCGTCAACTACAAGGGCGGCCAGCAGAAGATTCTGGTGCCGGAGGATGTGCCGATCGTGAACCTGGCGCCGGGGGATCGCAGCTTGCTGAAGGTGGGGGTGAAGATCGTGACGTTTGTGACCCAAAGTGCTGACGGGACACTCACCGCGCAATCGATCGCGGCCGGCAAGGATGGCGTGACACCGCCGATGTAACTGCTTGGCGCAAACCCTGTGGGAGTCGAGCCTGCTCGCGATAGCGGCGTGTCAGGCAACAAATTTATCGAATGGATAAATGTCATCGCGAGCAGGCTCACTCCCACAGGGGATCTTCAGCGAACACGAGCCACAAAAAAAGGCGACCTTCTCAGGTCGCCTTTTTCATTGGACTCAGGAATTACTGACCGCTGTAGATCTGATCAAAGATCCCGCCATCATTGAAGTGAGTCTTCTGCACAGTTCTCCAGTCACCAAAGGTCTTCTCCACCGACAGGAAATCCACTTTCGGGAAACGATCGGTGTACTTGGCCAGCACCGCCGGATCACGCGGACGCAGGTAGTTCGCCGCAGCGATCTCCTGACCTTCCGGCGACCACAGGTACTTCAAATATTCCTCGGCCGCCGCGCGGGTGCCTTTCTTGTCGACGGTTTTGTCGACCACCGACACGGGCGGCTCGGCTTCGGCGGAGACGCTTGGGTAAATGACTTCGAACTGATCACGACCAAATTCACGGGCAATCATTTCCGCTTCGTTTTCGAAGGTCACCAGCACATCACCAATCTGGTTGGTCATGAAGGTCGTCGTGGCGGCGCGGCCACCGGTGTCGAGCACCGGCGCTTGCTTGAACAGCTTGCCGACGAAGTCTTTGGCTTTGCTTTCGTCGCCACCGTTTTTCAGCACATAACCCCAGGCCGAGAGGTAGGTGTAGCGGCCGTTACCCGAGGTTTTCGGGTTTGGCACAATCACCTGCACGCCGTCCTTGAGCAGGTCAGGCCAGTCTTTCAGGGCTTTCGGGTTGCCTTTGCGGACGATGAACACAGTGGCCGAGGTGAACGGCGCGCTGTTGTTCGGCAGGCGGGTAACCCAGTTGTCCGGAATCAGTTTGCCGTTGTCCGCCAGTGCGTTGATGTCGGTGGCCATGTTCATGGTGATGACGTCAGCCGGCAGGCCATCGATCACCGAACGCGCCTGTTTGCTTGAGCCGCCGAAGGACATCTGCAGGGTGATGTTTTCGTTGTGCTCGGCTTGCCAGTGTTTCTGGAAGGCAGTGTTGTAGTCCTTGTAGAAATCGCGCATCACGTCGTAGGAAACGTTAAGCAGGGTCGGTGCGGCCTGCGCCATGCTGGTCAGTGCCAGGCCAGCGGCCAGAAGTGAGGCGCTAAAGAGTTTTTTCACTGCGCAGTCCTTGTTCGTAAAGTTTTTATTTAAAAGTGAGGCAATTTGCCAGCGACTATAACGGGGCTCGCATAGTCCCTTAAAGATTAAAAAATACTTTGCTTATTCCATTTTCTTAAACAACGCATTCCCGCATTGTGAGCAGAATGCCGCCCCATGCTCGTGGTTGTTTTTCTTGCACACCGGGCAGTCATGTTGCAGTTGTTCGCCGCGCATTGCGTTGGCCAGTTCTGCGGTGAAAATTCCCGTCGGCACGGCGATGATCGAGTAACCGGTGATCATCACCAGCGACGAAATCACCTGACCCAGCGGCGTCTTGGGCACGATGTCGCCGAACCCCACGGTGGTCAGCGTGACGATAGCCCAATAGATGCCTTTGGGAATGCTGGTGAAGCCGTGCTCCGGGCCTTCGATCACGTACATCAGCGTACCGAACACCGTCACCAGGGTGCAGACGCTGACCAGAAACACCACGATCTTCTGCTTGCTGCCGCGCAATGCGGACATCAGATAGTTGGCTTGCTTGAGGTACGGACTCAGCTTGAGCACGCGGAAAATCCGCAGCATCCGAATGATCCGGATAATCAGCAGGTACTGCGCATCGGCGTAGTACAACGCAAGAACGCCGGGCACGATCGCCAGCAAATCCACCAACCCATAAAAGCTAAACGCATAGCGCAACGGCTTGGGCGAACAGTACAGCCGCAGGCCGTATTCGATGGCGAAGATGACCGTGAAGCCCCACTCGATGTACGCCAGCAGGTCGGCGTAGTTCTGGTGAACCGCGTCGATGCTGTCGAGCATCACGATCACAATACTGGCGAGAATGATCAACAACAGGATGCCGTCGAAGCGCCGCCCAGCCACTGTATCGCTCTGGAAAATCATGACGTAGAGGCGCTGGCGCCAGTCGTTGTTACTGTCCATTAGGTCTTGCCCAAGCCGAAAATCAGAGAAGCGTGGGTGATTGACGAGGATTGCGCAAGCGGGACGCCGAGTAGGCCATGTTCAGCCGGTTTTAGTCGTTCATGGCTTAAGAAATTGATGATCTCGTCGATATAGCGACTTCCCACAGAACAAGAACCTTTGTCTCGATGTGCTGCCCGGATTTCAGGCGAGGGGTTTCAAAAACACACGGAAGCGATATGGATAGTAAGTTTTTCAAGAAAAGCCTGCTGGCAATGGTTATCAGCGCTTCGACCGCTCAGGCATTTGCCGGCGAGTACGACCTGGGTCAGGGTTTCAAGAACTGGACGGGTCAAACCCTTAGTGAAACCTTGACCCTGACCGGGCAACGGACCCGCCAGAGCAACACGGACAAAACGGGTGTCACGTTCTTTCAGAACACCGTCGCGGGCTCACTCATTAACCGGGGCGACTTCACGTTCGACGCTCAAGGCGCGACGGTGACCGGGATCGGACTGGATGTCAGTTTCCGCAACACCAGCGGCAGCAACATTCAGGGTGACTTCATCAATGCCGGCAAGCTTTCTCTTTCCAACGTGAATAGCGCTGAGGGAATCGAGATCGCCAATACCACTATCACCGGCAATGTCATCAATGCCGGGACTGTCTCCATCACCCAGGCATCGGGAGCCAATATCTATGGCTCGCCTGAGGGTATCTACCTCCATGGGACCACTATTGGCGGCGATCTGATCAACAGCGGTGTTGTCGATGTGCAGGGTGACTCTGTCACGGGGCTGATTCTGGATTCCCATGGCGTGCTTCCCGTGAGCATCGCCGGCAGGCTGCTCAACTCAGGGACGATTCGTGCCACGGGTCAGAACGCCTCCGCTTTTCACGTCGAGACCCAAACCAGCGCGTTGAGGATCGAGAACAGCGGCTCGATCATGAGCGTTGGCAAGAACTCCGAGGCTATCGTTTTTTTCGATGGTTCAGTCGATTATTTGCTCAACACCGGGACTATTGAGGCATCGGGTGAAGACGCCGTTGGCATCAAGCTCGACGGAGCCACTTTCACGCAGAATGCTGTGTCTGGCGCTCGGGGCATTATCAACGCCGGCAATATCACTGCGGACGGTGTTGCGATCCGGGTCGATGCGGACCAGACATCAGCGTTCGAGATCAACCAGCAAGGTGGCGAAATTCGCAGCAATCATGCGGCGGCCATCGATGGCGCAGGGTTGGCGCAACTGAACTGGACCGGCGGTGCGATCAAGGGCGATCTGCTCAACCTCAATGGGGTGAATGTCGCGGGTCAGGCCAATTACACCGGTAGCAAAATCGGCAGCACGGTTTCTGTGACGTCGGGCTCTCTGAATCTGCAAAATCAGGGGGTCGTGATCACTGGCGACTTGAACGTCGGTGCCAACAGTGGCATCGATATGTTGCTTTCGGATCGCGTCACACCCGCCACGCCTTATTTGACGGTGGACGGCAAGGCCACCTTCGCCCAGTCCTCCAACGTGACATTGAATGCCAAACCAGGTGATTTCACGCCGACCGCTGCCGGCACTCAATACACACTGGTCAAGGCCAGTAGCCTGCAGAACAACGGGTTGAGCGTCAGCAGTTCGTCTTCGTTGTTGAACGTCGCCAGCTATACAACCGATGCCCAGACGGTTAACGCGCTGGTCACACTGAAAAGTGACCATCAGGTGGATGAAGAGCAGGGAAGCATCGGTACTTCCAGCAGCACCCGCAAGATTCTCAATCGCTTCAAGAATGGCCCGCTGGGACAATTGAACAGTGATGATGCGGTCTTCAAAGCCTTTGCCAACGCCTCCTCCCAAGAGGAACTGGCAAAGCTCGGTGAGCAACTGGCTCCGGACGTCAGCGGTGGGGCGGTCAATGCGGCAGTGTCGGGTCAGGCGATGATGAATGGCGCGATCAGCAACCGCGTTTCCGGTCTGCGCTCGGGGCTCTCATCAGGGGATTCGCTGGCAGAGACCGGCGTATGGATTCAGGGGTTGAGCAGCAACCAGGATCAGGACAGTCGTGATGCGGTCGCTGGTTATTCGGCCAACAGCAGCGGTGTTGCTGTCGGGGCGGATGGCAAGTTGAATACTAATACCACCGTGGGTCTGGCCTATTCGTATCTGAACACTAACGTCACTTCCGATACAGGAGATAAAACCGATGTACAGGGCAGCGCATTGACGCTGTACGGTAGCTGGGATCTGCGCAACTGGTTTGTCGATGGCAGCCTCAGTTACGGACGCAATGACAATGACAGCAAACGTTACATCGCCGACAGCGTGGCCAAAGGCAGCTACAACAGTGACGCGTGGGCTCTGAGCGCCTTGGGCGGTTATACCTTCAAGCTCTCTGACCAACTGATTGTCGAACCCCGTGTCGCCGCACGTTACACCAATATTCAGCTGGACAGCTTTAATGAGCATGGCTCTTCGGCCGCCCTGCACTCCAATGCCCAGCGCTTCGAAATCGGCGAGCTGGGCGCCGGGTTGCGAATGGCTGCCGACGTGCCATTGCTCAATGGCACCCTTACACCTGAAGCGAGTGTGATGGCTTACCATGACTTCATCGGTGACCGGATCAATCAGACCTCCAGTTTCACCTTGGGGGGCTCGCCTTTCATTGTCTCGGGAGCCAGTCCGGTACGTGATAGTTATGAAGGTCGCATAGGGGTGAAGTATCAAATTGATGCTCTAACCCTGGGGACCCATTACAGCTATCAAGCGAAGACCGGTTTTAACGCCGACACCTTTACCCTTGAAGCGCGCTACGCTTTTTGATCGACTGGATTGCAACGGTTCGCGCGGGTGGGCCGTTGCGTCTGATCAACAGGTTAAAACCATGTTTAAAGCACTGGCTGCCATCGGCTTCGCGCTCCTCGGGCTCAGCGGGTGCTCGGGTAAAGTCGATTTGCAGGCGCTAAGCCAAGGCTCTTCGCTTACTCCTGGAACGCTCGATAGTTCGCCTTACACACTCATGGCCTTGCTCCCGCCACCAGGGGGCTACAAGCATCTGCGTGTGTACATTGAAGGCGATGGTCGGGCGTGGGCGACACGATCTCAACCGAGTATCGATCCGACCCCTCGCGTGTCCTTGATGGCGAGACTGGCCGCTGGAGATCGGGGGCCCAGTGCCTATCTGGCGCGCCCTTGTCAGTTCGTGACATCACCAGGCTGCAACCCTGATGTGTGGACTTCCGGTCGTTTCAACTCATCAGTCATAGAGACCATGAGCGCGGCCCTTGATCGTCTGAAAAGCCGCTTTGCCGTGGAGCAGTTCGAACTGGTCGGATACTCGGGTGGCGCGGCGATTGCCTTGATCCTTGCGGGTTCTCGTAACGACGTCACTCAGGTGCAAACGATTGCCGGCAATCTCGACCCGGTAAAGTGGGCGGAGCTGATGCAGCTCGCGCCATTCTCGAAGCCGGTGACACCTCTGGAGTTTCGCGACAAGTTGCGGGCGCTCCCGCAACGTCATTTCATCGGTTTGAATGACAAGGTCGTGCCGCCTCAAATGCTCCGGGTCTATACCACGCAGCTTCAGGGCAACTGCCTGGAAGTCGTCGAAAGCCTCGCCACCCACGATCAGGGATACGATGAAAGTTGGGACGCGCGATCGAATCTGCCATTGGCTTGCGAGACTGATCCATTGCGCTGAATGCAGATTCAGCCCTATCAGGCGCCACCCTTGGTTTGGCGCTCAATAGCACAAGGCGCACTGTCGACAGCGGTCTGGCGTAGCACTCGATTACCGGCACGGATCAGCCAGCAGGAGAGGATGAACGGCGCGGTCAGCGTTGGCAGACCGATGGTGGCAAACATCGGCGTCAGCAACAGCGCTGATGCAATACCGGCCAGCGGCAGCCAAGGCTTCTGGCGCTGCGAGCTGAGGGCGAGGGCGGCGAGGACGGCGTTATAGCCACCGAGGCCGATCAATGCGGTGTAGAAGTCGTGATGCAGCATGCTCCAGCCCATGCCCGCGACAGACGTCAACAATGCCCAGCAGAATGCGCGGCGATCAGCGATCAGCAAACCCACGGCAATCATCGCACCGGCCAGCGGATGACCGAGGAACATCACCTGGCCGAGGCCTTTGAGTGGCGCTGCGAGCATGTTCAGCGTATTGATTTCGATCAAGTGCGCATTGGTCGAGGGCGTGGCGAAGCACAGCAGCAACCAGCCCAGCCCCACGAAGGGCGCCGTATAGGCAGGCAGGTAGTGGCTGACCCGGACGCGCTTGAGCCATTGTTGAGTGAACATCGCGCTCAGGCCGCCAGCGGCGATGATCAGCGGCGGTAACAGCGCTGACCAGGGGAAGTAGAGGCTCAGCAGCAAACCGAGCAGAACACCGTTGTAACTGAAGAGTCCGGCCTGTCGATCGGCCTTGGCATAGCCGCGTCGTTGCGCGGTGAGCAACCCGGCGACACCGCCCAGCAGTGCACCGCCGAGCAGGGCGGGCGCGGTGAACAGAATGGCCAACAGGCACAGCAGACCGCACAGCGGGTTACGCTGGAGGAAGATCTGGCTGAAGCCGTTGAACAGGGCAGTCGCCCAATCGGGGCAGTGGGTGTTGAAGTGGTTGGCAGGCATGGCAGTTCTGAAAGACAAAGGGAGCGAGTCGTCGAGCGCGACCCCGGCTGATCGCCAGCAGGCTGGCTCCCACACTGAATCTCAGTTCAGTATTGATTCTGTGATCGACACAAAACCAATGTGGGAGCCAGCCTGCTGGCGATGAGGCCGGTATGGGCGCTCTAGATCAACGTCTCGATACGCAAGGAGTTAGTCGACCCCGGCTGCCCAAACGGCACACCCGCGGTGATCAATAAGGTGTCGCCACGTTTGGCCATGCCCTGCGCCTGGGCAATCTCCAGCGCCGTCGAGCACACCTCATCCACCTGCCGCAGCCGATCATTGACCACCGAGTGCACGCCCCAGGCCACCGTCAACCGGCGAGCGGTCTGCAGGTTCGGCGTCAGGTTGAGGATCGGCACCGTTGGCCGCTCCCGCGCAGCACGCAAACTCGAGGTGCCGGATTCGCTGTAATTCACCAGGACCGCCACCGGCAGCACATTGCTGATGCGACGAATCGCGCAGCTGATCGCATCGGAAACAGTCGCGTCAGCCTTGGGTCGGCTGACGTCCAGTTGCGCCTGATAGTCCGGACCATTTTCCACCTGACGAATGATCTTGCTCATCATCTGCACGGCTTCCAGCGGGTACTCACCGGACGCTGTTTCCGCCGACAGCATCACCGCATCCGCACCTTCGGCCACGGCGTTGGCAACATCGGTCACCTCGGCACGGGTCGGGGCAGGGGAGAAGCGCATCGACTCGAGCATCTGCGTCGCCACCACCACCGGTTTGCCGAGCTGACGGCAGATGGTGATGATGTTTTTCTGAATCTGCGGCACGCTTTCGGCCGGCACTTCCACGCCCAGGTCACCGCGAGCGACCATGATCGCATCGCTCAATTCGGCGATCTCGCGCAGTTGCGTCACGGCCGAAGGCTTCTCGATCTTGGCCATCAAAAACGCTTTGTCGCCGATCAGTTCGCGCGCCTCGCGGATGTCTTCCGGGCGCTGCACAAACGACAGCGCGACCCAGTCCACACCCAGCTCCAGACCGAAGCTCAAATCGCGACGGTCCTTGGCGGTCAGCGGGCTCAGTTCCAGCACCGCTTGCGGTACGTTCACGCCTTTGCGATCCGAGAGTTCGCCGCCATTGAGTACGGTGGTGTCGATGGCGTCGGCGTACTTTGTCACCACGCGAAGGCGCAGCTTGCCGTCATCCAGTAGCAGGTCCATGCCCGGTTCGAGTGCGGCGATGATTTCCGGGTGAGGCAAGTTGACCCGGCGCTCATCCCCCGGCGTCGGGTCCAGATCCAGGCGAAGCGCCTGACCGCGATGCAGTTGCACCTTGCCTTCGGCGAACTTGCCGACCCGCAGTTTCGGGCCTTGCAGGTCCATCAGAATGCCCAGCGGATAATTCAGCTGGCGCTCGACTTCACGAATCCACTGATAGCGCTGAGCGTGGTCGGCGTGATCGCCGTGGCTGAAGTTCAGGCGAAAGATGTTGACCCCGGCCTGCACCAGCTCACGGATGTCGTCGATCCCGTGAGTGGCAGGACCGAGGGTGGCGAGGATTTTAACCTTCTTGTCAGGCGTCATTTTTAGGGCTCTCGAGAATCAGGATGGCACGGAAGTCGTTGACGTTGGTGCGGGTCGGTTCAGTGACGATCAGCGCGTCCAGCGCCTCGAAATAGCCGTAGCCATTGTTGTTGTCCAACTCGTCGCTGGCGCTCAGGCCGAGGGCGGCGGCGCGGGCGTAGCTGTCCGGGGTCATGATTGCGCCGGCATTGTCTTCGGAACCGTCGATGCCATCGGTGTCGCCGGCCAGCGCGTAGACGCCGGGCAGGCCTTTGAGGCTGTCGGTCAGGCTCAGCAGGAATTCGGCGTTGCGTCCGCCACGGCCATTGCCGCGTACGGTGACCGTGGTTTCACCGCCCGAGAGGATCACGCAGGGCGCCGCCAATGGCTGACCGTGCAGCACGACCTGACGGGCGATGCCGGCGTGAACCTTGGCCACTTCGCGAGATTCGCCTTCCAGGTCGCCGAGGATCAGCGGGCTGAAACCGGCCTGACGCGCTTTCACCGCAGCGGCTTCAAGCGACTGTTGTGGGCGGGCGATGAGTTGGAAGTGACTGCGCGCCAGGCTCGGGTCGCCGGGTTTGACCGTCTCTGATTCCGGGTTCTGCAGCCAGTTGCGCACCGAGGCCGGGACTTCAATGGCGTAACGCTTGAGGATCGCCAGGGCTTCGCCGGAAGTGCTCGGGTCGGCCACGGTGGGGCCGGAGGCGATGACCGTGGCGAGGTCGCCCGGTACATCGGAAATCGCATAGGTATAAACAGTGGCAGGCCAGCAGGCTTTGCCGAGGCGGCCGCCCTTGATCGCGGAGAGGTGCTTGCGCACGCAATTCATCTCGCCGATGGTGGCGCCGGATTTGAGCAGGGCTTTGTTGATCGATTGCTTGTCGGCCAGGGTGATGCCGGCCGCGGGCAACGCCAGCAGGGCAGAGCCGCCGCCCGAGAGCAGGAAGATCACACGGTCGTCTTCGGTCAGGTTGCTGACCAGTTCCAGCACGCGTTTGGCCACGGCCAGACCGGCAGCATCAGGCACCGGGTGAGCGGCTTCGACCACTTCGATTTTTTCACACGGGGCGCCGTGACCGTAACGCGTCACCACTAAACCTGATACTTCACCCTGCCAGCAACGCTCCACCACTTGAGCCATGGCCGCGGCGGCTTTGCCGGCGCCGATGACGATCACCCGACCGCTGCGGTCTTTGGGCAAATGGGCTTCGAGGACTTGCTGCGGATGGGCCGCGTCGATGGCTGTGGCAAACAGCTCGCGCAGGAATTGTTGCGGATTGACCGACATGGCGGGCTCCCGGATTTCTTGTTATTGGAGGGTGGAGCACCCCGGATCCTTGTGGGAGCCAGCCTGCTGGCGATTCAGGCGCCGGGGTCTATCAGACACACCGCGTCGATTTCATCGCCAGCAGGCTGGCTCCCACAGGTCAGGCAGGGCTTGCTACTTATCGCGAATCGAGAAATTCGCCATGTGTTCCAGGCCCTTGATCAGCGCCGAGTGGTCCCAGTTGCTGCCGCCGATGGCCGCGCAGGTGCTGAACACTTGCTGGGTGTTGGCGGTGTTCGGCAGGTTGATGCCCAGCTCGCGCGCGCCGGCCAGGGCCAGGTTCAGGTCCTTCTGGTGCAGGCTGATGCGGAAGCCTGGATCGAAAGTGCCTTTGATCATACGTTCGCCGTGCACTTCGAGGATCTTCGAGGACGCGAAGCCACCCATCAGTGCTTCACGCACCTTGGCCGGATCGGCACCGTTTTTCGAAGCAAACAGCAGGGCTTCGGCCACGGCCTGAATGTTCAGCGCCACGATGATCTGGTTCGCCACTTTGGCGGTTTGACCGTCGCCGTTGCCGCCGACCAGGGTGATGTTCTTGCCCATCGCCTGGAACAGTGGCAGAACGCGTTCGAAGGCATCGGCCTCGCCGCCGACCATGATGCTCAGGGTCGCAGCCTTGGCGCCGACTTCACCGCCGGACACTGGCGCGTCGAGGTACTGAGCACCTTTTTCGTTGATTTTGGCGGCGAAGGCTTTGGTGGCGGTTGGCGAGATCGAGCTCATGTCGATCACGACTTTGCCTTTGCCAACACCGGCCGCAACACCGTCGGCGCGGAACAGCACGTCATCGACCTGCGGGGTATCCGGCACCATGACGATGATGAATTCAGCCTCTTGCGCGACTTCTTTCGGGTTCGCCAGGGCGACGGCGCCACCGGCAATCAGGTCAGCAGGCGCAGCGTCGTGATGCGCCGACAGGAACAGGCTGTGACCGGCTTTCTGCAGGTTCAACGCCATTGGGTGGCCCATGATGCCGGTGCCGATAAATCCGATTTTAGCCATGAGAAAATCCTCTTGTTTTTGTGTTGCTCCCGGCTCTGGACCGATGAGCTCTTTGTGGCGAGGGGATTCATCCCCGTTGGGCAGCGAAGCTGCCCCAAATTTGTTTTCGCTGTGATTCAGGTAGAGCGCATGTGCCGGTTTTACGACTGCTTCGCAGCCGAACGGGGCGGTGCGACGATTCGATGAATCCCCTCACCACAAAAGCCCGCTCCCACAGGGATCTGCGTCAGATTGCGTTATGGGTTTTGAGCCAGCCCAAACCCGCTTCAGTGGTGGTCAGCGGCTTATATTCGCAACCAACCCAACCTTGATAACCGATGCGGTCCAGGTGTTCGAACAGGAAGCGGTAGTTGATCTCACCGGTGCCCGGTTCGTTGCGCCCTGGGTTATCGGCCAACTGGATGTGGTTGATCTCGCCCAGGTGCGCAGCCATGGTGCGGGCCAGGTCGCCCTCCATGATTTGCATGTGGTAGATGTCGTATTGCAGGAACAGGTTGGCGCTGCCGACCTGTTCGCGAATCGACAGGGCTTGCGCGGTGTTGTTCAGGTAGAAACCCGGGATGTCGCGGGTGTTGATCGCTTCCATCACCAGTTTGATGCCCGCCGCTTGCAGCTTGTCGGCCGCGTACTTGAGGTTGCTGACGAAGGTTTTTTCCACGGTGGCATCGTCGACGCCTTGTGGACGAATACCGGCCAGGCAGTTGACCTGGGTATTGCCCAACACTTTCGCGTAAGCAATCGCCAGGTCGACACCGGCGCGGAACTCTTCAACCCGGTCCGGCAGGCACGCGATACCGCGTTCGCCCTTGGCCCAGTCACCGGCCGGCAGGTTGAACAGCACCTGGGTCAAGCCATTGGCATCGAGCTTGGCTTTGATCTCGGCGGAGCTGAAGTCGTAAGGGAACAGGTATTCGACACCACTGAAGCCGGCCTTGGCGGCAGCTTCAAAACGGGCAAGAAAATCCTGCTCGGTGAACAGCATGGACAGGTTGGCTGCGAAACGCGGCATGGTGGTCTCCTGTAAATATGTGCAGATCCCCTGTGGGAGCGAGCTGTGTGGTGAGGGGATTTATCCCCGTTAGGGCGCGAAGCGGCCTCAAACCTGAAAACCGCGGCGTATCAGGTACACCGCACACAATGGTTTACGACTGCTTCGCAGCCGAACGGGGATAAATCCCCTCACCACACAGCTCGCTCCCACAGGGAGAGCGGTCAGCAATTAGTCGAGCAACGAAATCGCGGTTGGCGCATCGTTGCCGACCAGCGCCAGGTCTTCGAATTCGTTGACGGCGTTGATCTCGGTGCCCATGGAAATGTTGGTCACACGCTCCAGAATAATCTCGACGATCACCGGCACCTTGAACTCTTCGATCAGCTCCTGAGCCCTGCGCAGGGCAGGCTGGATCTGACTCGGTTCGAATACACGCAGCGCCTTGCAGCCCAGGCCTTCAGCGACCGCGACGTGGTCGACACCGTAACCGTTGAGTTCTGGAGCGTTCAGGTTGTCGAAAGACAGCTGCACGCAGTAGTCCATGTCGAAACCGCGCTGAGCCTGACGAATCAGCCCCAGGTACGAGTTGTTCACCACCACGTGGATGTACGGCAGCTTGAACTGCGCGCCCACCGCCAACTCTTCGATCATGAACTGAAAGTCATAGTCGCCCGACAACGCCACAACCTTGCGGGTCGGATCAGCCTTGACCACGCCCAGCGCTGCCGGAATGGTCCAGCCCAACGGGCCGGCCTGACCGCAGTTGATCCAGTGACGCGGTTTGTAGACGTGCAGGAACTGCGCGCCGGCAATCTGCGACAGACCGATGGTGCTGACGTAGCACGTGTCCTTGCCGAACACCTGGTTCATCTCTTCGTAAACGCGCTGCGGCTTGACCGGCACGTTGTCGAAGTGAGTCTTGCGCTGCAGGCTGGACTTGCGCTGCTGGCAGTCTTGCAGCCAGGCACTGCGGTTTTTCAGCTTGCCAGCGGCTTGCCATTCGCGAGCGACTTCGATGAACACGGTCAGCGCGGCTGCGGCGTCGGAAACGATGCCCAGGTCCGGGGTGAACACGCGGCCGATCTGGGTCGGTTCGATATCAACGTGAATGAACTTGCGGCCTTCGGTGTAAACGTCGATCGAACCGGTGTGACGGTTGGCCCAGCGGTTACCGACACCCAGCACCAGGTCGGATTTGAGCATCGTCGCGTTGCCGTAGCGGTGCGAGGTTTGCAGACCGACCATGCCGACCATCAACGGGTGATCGTCTGGAATGGTGCCCCAGCCCATCAGGGTCGGGACCACCGGAATACCGGTCAGCTCGGCGAATTCCACCAGCAACTCGCTGGCGTCGGCATTGATGATGCCGCCACCGGCCACCAGCAACGGACGCTCGGCCTGATCGAGCATGGCCAGGGCCTTCTCGATTTGCACGCGGTTAGCGGTTGGCTTGGCCAGCGGCAGTGGTTCATAGGCGTCGATGTCGAATTCGATTTCAGCCATCTGCACGTCGAACGGCAGATCGATCAGCACCGGGCCTGGACGGCCGGAGCGCATTTCGTAGAAGGCTTTCTGGAACGCGTAAGGCACCTGACCCGGTTCCATGACGGTGGTTGCCCACTTGGTCACTGGCTTGACGATCGAGGTGATGTCGACAGCCTGGAAGTCTTCCTTGTGCATACGGGCGCGGGGCGCCTGGCCGGTAATGCAAAGAATCGGGATCGAGTCGGCCGAGGCGCTGTAGAGCCCGGTGACCATGTCGGTACCGGCAGGTCCCGAAGTGCCAATGCACACGCCGATGTTGCCGGCCTTGGTGCGGGTGTAGCCCTCGGCCATGTGCGAGGCGCCTTCAACGTGGCGAGCGAGGACGTGATCGATGCCACCGACTTTCTGCAAGGCGGAGTACAGCGGGTTGATCGCGGCGCCCGGGATGCCAAAAGCGGTATCAACCCCTTCACGGCGCATCACCAGAATGGCGGCTTCGATTGCTCTCATTTTGCTCATGGTTTTGGTGCCTCTTACGTTTTGTAATTGTATACAAGTGGCTTTGCGCAGAGTGTATTCACGGCGGACGGCGCAGGTCAATCCATTTTCTCAAGCGGCCGTTTCATTCGTCGGAAGCCCAATCTACTGTGGCTTTTCGTCGCATGTGGCGTTTTTCGAGAATTATTGTATACAAAAAAATAATTCATTGTGTTCTATTTGTTGCATCGGACTTCGGAACAAAATGCAGTCCAGCAGCTTTCCCTATAACAAAATGAGGACGGCACCATGAGCGCTTTAACCTTGAAAGTCGCAGTCAACCTGGCCAATCAGGCTATCTCCGCAGGGCGTGCAATCTCGGCGGCTCCTTTGACCATTGCAGTACTGGATGCGGGTGGACACCTGGTCACCCTGCAGCGTGAAGACGGCGCCAGCCTGCTGCGGCCGCAGATCGCCATCGGCAAAGCCTGGGGCGCCATCGCCCTGGGCAAAGGCTCACGCCTGCTGGCGCTGGACGCACAACAACGACCGGCGTTTATCGCCGCTTTGAACAGTCTGGGGCAGGGCAGCGTCGTCCCGGCACCGGGTGGGGTGTTGATTCGGGATCAGGATGGGAACGTGCTGGGGGCTGTTGGTATCAGCGGTGATCTTTCTGATGTTGATGAGCAATGTGCGATCAACGCAATCGAGGCGCTGGGGTTGCGGGCGGATGCGGGGGTGACTGCTTGATTAATGGGTGATTGATACACCGCTATCGCCAGCAGGCTGGCTCCCACAGTTTATCTCTGACACTCAGATAATCCCCTGTGGGAGCCTGCCTGCTGGCGATAGCGGCCAACCAGACACATCCTGCCAAAAATCCGCCCCCGCCTTTCGGTTATCACAAGGCTAGGCTCTTTTTGATTTCATCATGAAAAGGGCAAAGGAATGCCGGATTTACCTGCTTCAAACCGTTTGCGCATCGGCCGCTACGCCGAGCAAAGCCGCATCTATCTGTTAACGACAAACACACTCGACCGAGAACCTGTTTTCAAGGACTTCACCTTGGGCAGATTAGTCGTCTCGCAATTTCGCGCTGCGCAGGACCAAGGTTGTGCAAACTCACTGGCCTGGGTCGTCATGCCGGATCATTTTCATTGGCTGATCGAGTTGCAGCAGGGCTCGCTGGCTGGACTGATGCAAAGGACCAAATCATTGAGTACCAAGGCAGTGAATCTGTCTACCGGTCGTGGCGTCAGTCTTTGGCAGCGAGGTTTTCATGATCGAGCGCTGCGTCGTGAAGAGGATTTGGTAAAAGTCGCTCGGTATGTTGTGGCTAATCCATTGCGGGCCGGGTTGGTAGGACGGCTTGGCGACTATCCGCTGTGGGATGCGATCTGGGTTTGATCCAAAACCGAGTCGTCCCCTATCGCCAGCAGGCTGGCTCCCACAGGTGGATTATCTGAGTGTCAGAGATCCACTGTGGGAGCCAGCCTGCTGGCGATAGGCGCACTGCGGTCTATCGGTCAGGCTCACACCCCTTGAGCACCAACCGGATAATCGTCTGCGCCGCCGCTTCATAGTCGGCCTCATCGAGCTTGGCCTTTCCGGTCACCGCAGAAATCTGCCAGTCGAAGTCGGCATAGGTCTGGGTCGCGGCCCAGATGCTGAACATCAGGTGGTTGGGGTCGATCGGGGCGATCTGGCTGCGGTCGATCCAGGTCTGGATGCAGTCGATGTTGTGCTTGGCCTGGCCGTTGAGCCGTTCAACCAGATCGGCGCTCAGGTGCGGCGCGCCGTGCATGATTTCGCTGGCGAACACCTTGGAGGCGAAGGGCAGGTCGCGGGAGATGCGGATTTTCGAGCGAATGTAGCCGCTCAGCACTTCACTGGGCACGCCGTCGGCGTTGAACGGTGTCGAGGCCTGCAGAATCGGTTCGATGATGCTTTCCAGGACCTCGCGGTAGAGGTTTTCCTTGGATTTGAAGTAGTAGTAGACGTTGGGCTTGGGCAATCCCGCCTTGGCTGCGATGTCACTGGTTTTGGTCGCAGCGAAGCCCTTGTCGGCAAATTCTTCACTGGCGGCACGCAGGATCAGTTGTTTGTTGCGCTCGCGGATAGTGCTCATAAACCAAGGGGTTCCTTGCCTGTTCTGGCGGTTGCGCATGGTAGCACCGGCCTCGCGCGGCGCTCAAGAATGCCCCGCGGCACGTTAGGCCGCGCTATGCTGCGCGGCATTCATTATTCGAAGGAAGCCTGATTCATGGCAGGAAGCAGTTTGCTGTTGCTGATCGACGACATTGCCGCGGTACTCGACGACGTGGCATTGATGACCAAAATGGCCGCCAAGAAGACCGCCGGCGTGCTCGGTGACGATCTGGCGCTCAACGCCCAGCAGGTTTCCGGCGTGCGTGCCGAGCGGGAAATCCCGGTGGTATGGGCGGTGGCCAAGGGCTCGTTTCTCAACAAGCTGATCCTGGTGCCCTCGGCATTGGCCATTAGCGCGTTCATTCCGTGGCTGGTCACGCCGCTATTGATGGTCGGTGGCGCCTATCTGTGTTTCGAAGGTTTCGAGAAGCTGGCCCACAAATTCCTGCACAGCAAGGCTGAAGATCAAGCCGAACATGCTGAGCTGGTCGAGGCCGTAGCCAATCCGGCGGTCGATCTGGTGGCGTTCGAGCAGGACAAGATCAAAGGCGCCATCCGCACCGACTTCATTCTGTCGGCGGAAATCATCGCAATTACCCTGGGGACCGTGGCAGATGCCTCGCTGACCCAGCAAGTCATCGTGCTTTCGGGCATTGCCATCGTCATGACCATCGGCGTGTATGGCCTGGTGGCCGGCATCGTCAAGCTCGACGACCTCGGTTTGTGGCTGACCCAGAAGCCTGGGCAGATGGCCAAAAGTATCGGCGCCGGGATTCTGCGTGCGGCGCCGTACATGATGAAAAGCCTGTCGGTGATCGGCACGGCGGCGATGTTCCTGGTGGGTGGCGGGATTCTCACCCACGGTGTGCCGGTGGTTCATCACTGGATTGAGAGCGTCAGCGCAGGGGCGGGCGGTGCCGGGTTTATCGTGCCGACGTTGCTGAATGCGGTGGCGGGGATTGTCGCGGGTGCGGTGGTGTTGGCCGGCGTCATGGTTGTCAGCAAGCTCTGGCGCTCAATTAAAGGCTGAAGCTGTCCAACTGTGGGAGCGAGCCTGCTCGCGATAGCGGTGAGTCAGTCAGTAAAGATTTTGACTGTGCTGACCTCATCGCGAGCAGGCTCGCTCCCACAGGGGATTTGTGGTGCGGCGAGTATGTAAAAAGGCCATTCGATTCGCATTGAATGGCCTTTTTTGTTGCCGATGACTTACTCGGCGATCTGCAACTTTCGCGACTCGGTGTAGACGTAGCGCACTTTCTCGTACTCGAATGGCGAGTTCAGCTGGCCATAGCGGAAGCTGTTCTGGTGGCGCTTGTCGATGCCACGCAGGACCCAGATTTCCGGGTGGTTTTCGCTGACATCGGAGACGTTCAGGAAGTTGATCGCCGACTCTGCGGTGAAATCGACCGCCAGGCCCCCGGTGTCGCGGATGTTCGAAGGGCCGAGGATCGGCAACACGAAGTAAGCGCCGCCCGGCACGCCGTAGAAGCCCAGCGTCTGGCCGAAGTCTTCGCTCTGGCGCGGCAGACCCATGGCGGTGGCCGGGTCCCACAGGCCGGCGATGCCCACGGTGGTGTTGAGCAGCAGGCGTGCGGTGGTTTCCATCGAACGCTGCCCCTTGAACTGCAGCAAGCTGTTCAACAGGTTCGGCACATCACCGAGGTTATTGAAGAAGTTGCTGACACCGGTGCGCAGGAAACTTGGCGTGATGTAGCGATAGCCATTGACCACCGGCAGGAACACCCATTGGTCGAAACGGTAATTGAAGTGGTAGACGCGGCGGTTCCACTCTTCCAGCGGGTCGTAGACGGCCAGCGCGCTAAGCGTCGAGCGTTCGAACTCGCGCTGATCCAGCCCCGGGTTGAATTTGAGTTTGCTCAGCGGCTCCTTGAAGCCGTCACTGTCAATCACAACCGGTGCGTTGGCTTTGCTGTTGTCGGCATTGGCGACGCCTGCGCAGAGTATCGCTGCGATAAGCAGGAGGTATTTAGCCACGGAAGAACTCCAGCATGGCGTCGCTGTTGACGCGGTAATTAAGGTTGCCGCAATGGCCGCCCAGTGGATAAACGGTTAAACGATCGCCAAAAGTCTTGCGCAGGAACCCAAGGTCGCCAGGGCCGAGAATCACGTCGTCGGCGTTGTGCATGACGGCGATTTTCGGGCTGTCGTGCAGGTAATCCTTGAGCGCGTACAAACTGACCTGGTCGATCAGTTGCAGCAGGCTGCCGCCGTCGGTGCGGGCGCGCCACATCGGGATGACCTGTTCGGTGATGTAACAGTCGAAATCGCACTGCAGCGCGCGTTTCAGGAACGGCGTGAGGGTGGTGCCTTCGGTGATCGGGTATTTCGGGGGAGTGATCAGACCGCGGCGGTTGATCAGGTCCGAGGTGAAGGCAATGTCGGCTGCCGAGAAGCGGAACGAAGTGCCGATCAGCATGGCCATCTGTTCGTTGCTCAGGTGCTGCTTGGACTGCTGGAAGTCGTAGAGCAGGGCATCGTTGAGGTCGATGTAGCCTTTCTGCTGGAAGTAGCGAGTCAGTTTGTTCAGCACCAGCTCATAGAACGTTGTGCTGTTGTTGATGCCCTTGACCTCGGTCTGGACCAGCTTGTCGAGGTTGGTGATCGAGGTGTAGAGGTTGACCGGTGGGTTGAGCAGCAAGACTTTCTTGAAGTTGAAGCTGCGGCGGGTTTCATCCAGGTGCGCGACGAACGCCGCATCCAGTGCGCCCAGGCTGTAGCCGGTCAGGTAGTAATCGGTAACGTCCACATGCGGGTTTTGTGCCCGCACGGCCTGCATCACCCGGTACATGTCTTCGGCGTCTTCCTTGGTGATGCCGGGTGTGGCAAAGCGTGAGGCGGCGCTCATGAAGTCGAAGCTGGTGGGCGACGACAGTTGCACCACGTGGTAGCCGGCCTTGTAGTAGAGCTTCTTCAGGTATTCGTTAAGGCTGCTGTCATAGCGCGCGCCGGTGCCGGCGATCAGGAAAATCAGCGGAGCGGCTTTATCCTGGGTGGCGATGCGATAGGTGAGTTTCTTCACCGGCCAGAAGTTGTCCGGCAAATCGAATTCACGCTCCGGGCGTAACCTGACGCTGCGGGTTTCCTGATTGATGTCATCGTCCAGCGGCAAGTCCGGACGCAGGTCCGGCGGTGTCGTCGCGATGGTCGCCTCGAACGGGTTGGTCAAAGGGTAGCCATAACTGGCGGCGTCGATGTCCGCCGCCAGTGCGGACGCACTCAAAATAAGGCCGCCAAACAGGGCGGCGAAGCGCAAGGAACGGAGCATGACTAGATCCCTTAGAGAAAGGTGCCAAATGAAGTTCGCAGGCTATGACCACGGGGTTTGCGCCAAAGTGCCATGGGTCGGCACCAATCAGGGCTAATTTCGGAGTAATAGTAGCTGGACGATACACTTTGCAGCGATTTGGTGGCCAATTATCTGTCACATGCGTTTGCTTAGCGCTGGCGGGGGATTAAGCTGGCCGCCGTTTTCGTTTATTGGAGTGTTTCATGTCCCGCCGTCTGCCTGTGATTCTGCTGCTCGTTCTCCTGCCGTTATGGCTGGCCGCCAGTTATGGCGCGCGTTATGGCTTTATGGAGGATGCTCAATGGGTCGGCATCTGCGTGGACGAAGCGAGCCGCTGGGAATGCCAGGTTCGTTCGAGCCTGGGCTTGATGATTCACTTCAATGTCTTGGGCTTCGCGGCATTGGCGGCAGCCGTAATCGGGTTTGTGCTGCCGGGCCGGGCCGGGTGGTGGTTGGCGGTGCTGGCGCTGGTGTTCGGGTTTCCGGCGTTGGCGTTGTACAACACGACGCTGGCTGTTTTTGCGGTGGTGATTGCTGGATTGCGTCTGGTCCGGGCGTCACGTAGCGCCTGATAGATCGAATCGCGGGCAAGCCTTGCTCCTACAATATCGTGCTGTTCACAGATGATGCGGCCGACGAAAGTCGGTAGGAGCAAGGCTTGCCCGCGATGAGGCCGGCAAGCTCGCTGAAAGGTTAAGCCCTGCGAGCCCGCAAACTGCGCCACAACGCTGCAACCATCAACACACTCACCAGCGCCCAACCCCAGGCCTGCTGATTCTGCAAGCCTTCACGATAAAGCTGCGGCGCAATGCCGGCACCGATGATGAAGGTCAGCAGGGCAATCTCCCGGCGCGGCACACTCACCGGGCGGCACAGATAAACCAGCGCCGGCAGGATGAACGCGACACTCGGGAAACTGCGATAACGCGGGTCGAACACCAGCTCCAGCATCGTCACCGCAGCGGCAAACCCGGCCGCCGCCAGCAACCAGCCCGCCCGACGTTCCAATGCATTGAACGCGCGTCCGCGCCAGCCGGTGCGAGCGCTCAGGGTCAGTGCCGCATGGGCCAGCACCAACACATTCAGCGCTGTCAGCAAAGCGACCCACAACCACTCACTGGTAAACCGCGTAGTGACACGGGCCAGGTCGCCCCAGGCGCCAATCGAGCAAGCGGCCAGCGCACCGAGCAGCGGTAGAACCAGCGCTGCGCGAGTGCTGCGGACACGGCCGCCGAGGATTAACGTGCCAAGGAAAATCAAACAACCCACCACCAGCCACTGCGTCCAGTAAGGCACGTTCGACACCGGACCGGCGAGCACGCCCTTATCCTGGCGATCGGCATCGAACAGCCCCCAGTAACCACCGACCGCACCTTCGCTGGCGCGTTTCCACGGCTGGTCGAAGGCTTCGATCAGGTTGTAATGCCAGCCTTGCTGCTCCGCCATGATGACAAAAGCGCGAATGAACTTGGCTTCATTGACCCGGCTCGGCAGGGCGGTTTCACGCTGACGGCCTTCGCTGGGCCAGCCGGTTTCGCCAATCATCACGTCCTTGGGTGCGAACTTGTTGCCGAACACCTGACGTACCTCGGCCACATGCTGCAGGGCGGCGTCGATATTCGACGGGTCATCTTCCCAGTACGGCAACAAATGGATGGTCAGGTAATCCACCGCAGGGGCGATTTCCGGGTGCTTGAGCCAGAACTCCCAGACGTCGGCGTAAGTGACAGGTTGTTTGACCTGGCTTTTGACTTTGTTAATGAGTTTTGCCAGTTGCGCGCCAGTGACTTCCTTGCGCAACAGGGTTTCGTTGCCGACGATTACCGAGGTCACCACGTCCGCGTTGGCGTTGGCCGAGGCGATCAGCAGGTCGACTTCCTTGGCGGTGTCAACCGGGTTGCTGTTGACCCAGGCGCCGATCATCAGTTTCAGCCCGTGCTTGCGCGCCAGGTCGGGCAAGGCCTCGAGGCCGGTCATGGAATAGGTGCGGATGCATTCGAAGCTTTTGGCCAGCAGCGCGAGGTCGGCGTCCATGCGCTCGGGGCGCAGCTTGAACGGCTGATCGAACGGCGATTGGTCCTTGTCGAACGGGGTGTAGGAGGCGCATTGCAGCTTGTGCGTCGCGCTGGCCACATCCGGCAGCACCACCGGTTTACCGAGGCCATACCAGAAGCCACCCAGGGCAAAAAGCCCCAGCAGGCAGGCGAATAGATAAGCAAAAAAAGGAAAGCGGGATGTCGCGGGCATGGTCAGGCCGTCTGGGAGCAAAGCCGCGCATGTTACCTTCATTTGCCGCGTGCTTGGTGGCCTGCATACTTTTGACATGCAAAGTTTGGGCGGATTGGCGGGCAGACTTCCGGTGGTCTAAATTAATGGCGTTCTGATGTCGTTTCTCGATGCCTTGAGGTCGCTGGCAGAGAAGGTCGCCATTGTCTTGAGGTTGATTATCGAGACGTCAGTACTCCGCTGATGTTCGGATGAGTTTGCGGTGGGCGTGATGGGGGCGCTGTGCACCATAACAATACGTTGACGCGACTCGGCATCCGTCGAGCGCAGCACTTTCGGGGAAGTAACGATGAAGATGCGACGACTCTTGGGCGCAGGTGCCGCTTTGGTGCTGGCGATCAGTTCTACTGTGGCCAGCGCTGAAGGCAAGGCAGTGACTATCGGTTATGTTGACGGCTGGTCGGACAGTGTCGCCACGACCAACGTGGCCGCTGAAGTGATCAGGCAGAAACTCGGTTATGACGTGAAACTGCAAGCGGTCGCCACCGGGATCATGTGGCAGGGTGTGGCCACAGGCAAACTCGATGCCATGATGTCTGCGTGGCTGCCTGTGACTCATGGTGAATACTGGACCAAGAACAAGGATCAAGTCGTCGATTACGGTCCGAACTTCAAGGACGCAAGAATTGGCCTGATCGTGCCCGAGTACGTCAAAGCTAAAAGTATTGCCGATCTGAAAACCGACGACAGCTTCAAAGATCGCATTGTCGGCATCGACGCTGGTTCGGGTGTGATGCTCAAGACCGAGCAGGCCATCAAGGACTACGATCTGACCGGCTATCAACTCAAGGCCAGTTCCGGCGCCGGCATGATTGCCGAGCTGACCCGTGCCGAGAAGAAAAACGAATCCATTGCTGTCACCGGTTGGGTGCCGCACTGGATGTTCGCCAAGTGGAAACTGCGCTTCCTGGACGACCCGAAAGGCGTTTATGGCGCGGCTGAAACTGTAAACAACATCGGCAGTAAAGAACTGGCTACCAAGGCTCCGGAAGTTGCCAAGTTCATGAAGAACTTCCAGTGGGCGTCGAAAGACGAAATCGGCGAAGTCATGCTGGCGATTCAGGATGGTGCCAAACCTGAAGCCGCTGCGAAGGATTGGGTCGCCAAACACCCGGAACGCGTTGCAGATTGGACTAAATGATTTGAGCTGACGCGTCTGGTCAGCACTTCTCAAGGCCGCTTGGCATAACCGCCAAGCGGCCTTTTGTTTTTCCATGTGGGAGCGAGCCTGCTCGCGATAGCGGTGTATCAGTCGATATTGATGTTGACTGATACACCGCTATCGCGAGCAGGCTCGCTCCCACAGTGTTTGATGCAGACCGGAAAATGGCATAACCGTCATGTCGTTCTAATACTAAGGTCGTCTGGAACCAGTTCCGTAGCCGCATAGAGTGGATAACGTTCCAACTTCATCTGTGCTGCGAGGATAAAAACAATGAACGACAGCATTTACCTCTCGATTCAAAACAGCCCACGCTTCAAGGAGCTGGTTAGTAAGCGAGAAAGGTTCGCCTGGATTCTTTCGGCGATCATGCTTGGGCTTTACTCCGGATTCATCCTTTTGATTGCTTACGGGCCGCATATTCTGGGGGCGAAAATCAGCCCCGAGTCTTCGATTACCTGGGGGATACCCATTGGTGTCGGGTTGATTCTCTCGGCCTTTATCCTGACTGCAATCTACGTACGACGCGCCAACGGCGAATTCGACGACCTGAACAATGCGATTCTCAAGGAGGCTCAGCAATGATCCGGCGTCTAATGGCTCTATTGAGCATCGCAGCCTTTGCACCTGGCGCCTGGGCAGGTGAAGCCCTGACCGGCGAAGTGCAAAAACAACCGCTCAACGTTTCCGCGATCCTGATGTTCGTCGCGTTCGTTGGTCTGACCCTGTGCATCACCTACTGGGCTTCCAAACGCAACAACTCGGCGGCTGACTACTATGCGGCGGGTGGCAAGATCACCGGCTTACAGAACGGTCTGGCAATCGCCGGCGACTACATGTCGGCGGCGTCCTTCCTGGGTATTTCCGCCCTGGTGTTCACTTCTGGCTACGACGGCCTGATCTACTCGATCGGGTTCCTGGTGGGCTGGCCGATCATTCTGTTCCTGATCGCCGAGCGCCTGCGTAACCTGGGTAAATACACCTTTGCCGACGTGGCGTCCTACCGCCTTGGGCAAACCCAGATCCGCACGCTGTCCGCTTGCGGTTCGCTGGTGGTGGTGGCGTTCTACCTGATCGCGCAAATGGTCGGTGCCGGCAAGCTGATCCAGCTGCTGTTCGGTCTCGACTACTACGTTGCGGTGATCCTGGTCGGTATCCTGATGTGCATGTACGTGTTGTTCGGCGGCATGCTGGCGACCACTTGGGTGCAGATCATCAAGGCCGTGTTGCTGCTGTCCGGTGCTTCGTTCATGGCGCTGATGGTCATGAAGCACGTCAACTTCGACTTCAGCTTGCTGTTCTCCGAGGCGATCAAGGTTCACCCTAAAGGTGAAGCGATCATGAGCCCGGGCGGCCTGGTGAAAGATCCGGTCTCGGCATTCTCGCTTGGCCTGGCACTGATGTTCGGTACCGCTGGCCTGCCGCACATTCTGATGCGCTTCTTCACCGTGAGTGATGCGAAAGAAGCTCGCAAGAGCGTGCTGTATGCAACCGGCTTCATCGGCTACTTCTATATTCTGACGTTCATCATCGGCTTCGGCGCGATCTTGCTGGTCAGCACTAACCCTGCCTTTAAAGATGCGGCTGGCGCGCTGTTGGGCGGCAACAACATGGCGGCGGTGCACCTGGCTAACGCGGTGGGTGGCAGTATCTTCCTGGGCTTCATCTCGGCAGTCGCGTTCGCAACCATTCTGGCTGTGGTGGCTGGTTTGACCCTGGCCGGTGCTACGGCGGTGTCTCACGACCTTTACGCCAGCGTGATCAAGAAGGGCAAAGCCAACGACAAGGACGAGATCCGCGTTTCGAAAATCACCACCGTCTGCCTGGGTGTGTTGGCAATCGGTCTGGGCATTCTGTTCGAAAGCCAGAACATCGCGTTCATGGTGGGCCTGGCGTTCTCCATCGCGGCGAGCTGTAACTTCCCGGTACTGCTGCTTTCCATGTACTGGAAGAAGTTGACCACGCGTGGTGCGATGATCGGCGGTTGGTTGGGTCTGATCAGTGCCGTTGGCTTGATGGTCCTTGGGCCAACCATTTGGGTGCAGATCCTGCATCACGAGAAGGCTATCTTCCCGTATGAGTACCCAGCACTGTTCTCCATGGCCATTGCGTTTGTCGGGATCTGGTTCTTCTCGATCACTGACAAGTCGACGGCCGGTGTTAATGAGCGTGCGTTGTTCTTCCCGCAGTTTGTTCGTTCGCAGACGGGGTTGGGGGCGAGTGGGGCGGTTGCTCACTAAGGCTTCAGACTTGGCTATATAAGCTGCGTTAAACAGAAATGCCCCGGTCGAGAGATTGGGGCATTTTTTATTGGGCGGTTATCTCCCGCTATAGGAGCATGGCTTGCCCGCGAAGGCGGCCTGACAGCCGACCTGTCTCTTTTGGGTGTACATATCCATTTGTGCAGTAACGGCGGCTTATGGTTTCGCCCTTACGGCGAGGCACTTTTTTCAAACGCCAAAAAAGTACCCAAAAAGGCTCGCCCCGAGCGTCCGGCCCCTCGCCTAGGCTCGGCGTTCCTTCGCTCCGGTGTCCATCCGGGGACACTGCCCTCCGGTCTGCTTCGCGACGACCTACATGCAGCGTGTTCGACTGCGTCGAACGGCGCTGCGCGCCACTCCCCGGATGAACACCTCCACTCAGCCTCCCGAAGGGGCGGGTAGATCAAGATCAAGATCAAGATCAAAAACCAAAGCCAAATCCAAAGAAAGATCAACAGCCACCGGGCGCTCACGCACTGATCGTTCCCACGCTCTGCGTGGGAATGCCGCCGGGGACGCTCCGCGTTCCGCTCTCGACGCCGGACTTGAGTTCTGCGCAAGGGTGACGCGGAGCGTCAGGGGATGCATTCCCACTCAGCGCGTGAGAACGATCAGGTTCATCGCACAAACAAAAACGGCCTCTATATAAATAGAGGCCGTTCCCGGTGCAACTTTAAGACGTTATCGCAAGACAGGTCTTATTTGCGGTCTTCCAGCTTGGTGATGTCACGCGACTCGTAGCCGGTGTACAGCTGGCGCGGACGGCCAATCTTGTACGGGCTGGAGAGCATTTCTTTCCAGTGGGAGATCCAGCCGACGGTCCGCGCCAAAGCGAAGATGACGGTGAACATGCTGGTTGGAATGCCGATCGCCTTGAGGATGATCCCCGAGTAGAAGTCGACGTTCGGGTACAGCGAGCGTTCGATGAAGTACGGGTCGGTCAGGGCGATCTCTTCCAGGCGCATGGCCAGTTCGAGTTGCGGATCGTTGGTAATGCCCAGTTCTTTCAGCACTTCGTCGCAGGTCTGCTTCATGACTGTTGCGCGTGGGTCGCGGTTTTTGTAAACCCGGTGACCAAAGCCCATCAGTTTGAACGGATCGTTCTTGTCCTTGGCCTTGGCGATGTACTTGTCGATGTTCGACACATCGCCAATTTCATCGAGCATGGTCAGAACAGCTTCGTTCGCGCCGCCGTGGGCAGGGCCCCACAGTGCAGCGATGCCGGCGGCGATACAGGCGAACGGGTTGGCACCCGAAGAGCCGGCCAGGCGTACGGTGGAAGTCGATGCGTTCTGCTCGTGGTCGGCATGGAGGATGAAGATCTTGTCCATGGCGTTGGCGAGTACCGGGCTGATCGGTTTGATCTCGCACGGGGTGTTGAACATCATGTGCAGGAAGTTTTCCGCGTACGTCAGGTCGTTGCGCGGGTACATCATGGGTTGCCCCATCGAGTACTTGTAAACCATCGCTGCCAGGGTGGGCATCTTTGCAACCAGGCGGATCGCGGAGATTTCGCGATGCTGCGGGTTATTGATGTCCAGGGAGTCGTGGTAGAAGGCCGAGAGGGCGCCGACTACGCCGCACATGACGGCCATCGGGTGGGCGTCGCGACGGAAGCCGTTGAAGAAGGTCTTCAGCTGCTCGTGAACCATGGTGTGGTTCTTCACGGTGCTGACGAACTGGGCCTTCTGTTCTGCGGTCGGCAATTCGCCGTTGAGCAGCAGATAGCAGGTTTCCAGGTAGTCCGACTTTTCAGCCAACTGTTCGATCGGGTAGCCGCGGTGCAGCAGGATGCCGTTGTCGCCGTCGATATAGGTGATCTTCGACTCGCAGGAAGCTGTCGACATGAAACCAGGGTCAAAGGTGAAACGGCCCGTGGCCGTCAGGCCCCGAACATCGATAACATCGGGACCAACGGTGCCGGTTAAAATGGGCAGCTCGACGGGGGCTGCGCCCTCGATGATCAACTGCGCTTTTTTGTCAGCCATGTGGCCTCCTATTTATGCTTGAAATCATCAGACAGACCCCCCACGCAGGGCCCGCACCACTATAGTGAGATAAATTTGAATGTCAATTTGCCTAAAGTCTTGCTCCAGAAGGCTTTAACCGGACTTTTTCCTCGAAATTGACTGCCATTTACGCCTTTTATACGACTTGTGCAATGAGCTATTAGGGGAAGGCGATTGCGTTGTCATTAGTAGCCTAACTGTCTATACTCGGCCTCCGACCGCCAGGGGCTTTTGGGCCTGCTTTACTGGGGGTCGCACTCCCTGGGTGGTGGGTACCTGACCAGTGCACTCCCCAACAACTTTGCCCTGATTGTTAGGGGCTCTTCAGTGTGAAAAAAAGCCGTGAATAGCCAACGACCTGTAAACCTAGACCTAAGGACCATCAAACTCCCAGTCACTGCTTACACGTCCATTCTTCACCGAATCTCCGGAATCATCCTCTTTGTCAGCCTGGCCATCATGCTTTATGCATTGGACAAGTCGCTCGACTCGGAAGAAGGCTTCGGTCAGGTGAAAGCGTGTCTGACCAGTCCGCTAGCCAAGCTAGTGACATGGGGCATCCTGTCCGCCTTGCTGTATCACTTGGTTGCCGGTGTGCGCCATTTGATGATGGACATGGGCATCGGCGAGTCGCTTGAGGGCGGCAAACTGGGCTCGAAAATCGTTATCGCCTTTTCCGTGGTGGTAATCGTTCTGGCAGGAGTTTGGATATGGTAACTAACGTCACGAACCTGTCGCGTTCGGGCCTCTATGACTGGATGGCACAACGTGTGTCTGCGGTCGTTCTCGCGGCTTATTTCATCTTCCTGATCGGATACGTCGTTGCCCATCCTGGCATCGGCTACGCCCAATGGCATGAACTGTTCGCAAGCAACTGGATGCGTATTTTCAGTCTCCTGGCCCTCGTTGCCCTAGGCGCTCACGCCTGGGTCGGCATGTGGACCATCGCGACCGACTACCTGACGCCAATGGCGTTCGGCAAGTCCGCGACTGCAATACGTTTCCTTTTCCAGGCAGTATGCGGCGTTGCGATGTTCGCGTACTTCGTCTGGGGTGTGCAGATTCTCTGGGGTATCTGATTCATGTCTACTACAGTTAATACGCTTTCGTTCGACGCCATCATTATTGGCGGCGGCGGTGCTGGTATGCGCGCTGCTCTGCAGCTGGCACAAGGTGGTCACAAGACCGCCGTAGTTACCAAGGTTTTCCCGACTCGTTCGCACACTGTATCCGCCCAGGGTGGCATCACCTGCGCCATCGCCTCGGCAGATCCGAACGATGACTGGCGCTGGCACATGTACGATACCGTCAAGGGTTCCGACTATATCGGTGACCAGGACGCTATCGAATACATGTGTTCCGTAGGCCCGGAAGCGGTCTTCGAACTCGAGCACATGGGCTTGCCGTTCTCCCGTACCGAACAAGGCCGCATCTATCAGCGCCCGTTCGGCGGTCAGTCGAAAGACTTCGGTAAAGGTGGCCAGGCTGCCCGTACGTGCGCCGCTGCCGACCGTACCGGTCACGCACTGCTGCACACCCTGTACCAGGCCAACCTGAAGGCCGGCACTGTATTCCTCAACGAATACTACGGTGTCGACCTGGTGAAGAACGAAGATGGTGCCTTTGTCGGCATGATCGTCATCTGCATCGAAACCGGCGAAACTTCCTACGTCCGCGCTAACGCCACTGTACTGGCGACTGGCGGTGCAGGTCGTATCTACTCGTCCACCACCAATGCCCTGATCAACACCGGTGACGGCGTCGGCATGGCTCTGCGTGCTGGCGTGCCGGTACAAGACATTGAAATGTGGCAGTTCCACCCGACCGGCATCGCCGGCGCCGGTGTACTGGTTACTGAAGGTTGCCGCGGTGAAGGCGGTTACCTGATCAACAAGCACGGCGAGCGTTTCATGGAGCGTTATGCTCCGAACGCCAAAGACCTGGCGGGTCGTGACGTTGTTGCCCGTTCGATGGTTAAAGAAATCATCGCCGGCAACGGTTGCGGTCCGGATGGCGACCACGTAATGCTGAAACTCGATCACCTTGGTGAAGAAGTTCTGCACAGCCGTCTGCCAGGCATCATGGAACTGTCCAAGACCTTCGCCCACGTCGATCCAGCCGTGTCGCCGATTCCGGTCGTTCCAACCTGCCACTATATGATGGGCGGCGTGCCGACCAACATCCACGGTCAGGCAATCACTCAGGATGCCGACGGCGTTGACCAGATCATCCCGGGCTTGTTCGCAGTAGGCGAAGTGGCCTGCGTATCGGTTCACGGTGCCAACCGTCTGGGCGGTAACTCGCTGCTCGACCTGGTGGTGTTCGGTCGTGCTGCCGGCCTGTTCCTGGAACAGACCCTCAAAGAAGGCGTCGACTACACCCGCGCTCGCCAGTCCGACATCGACGCTGCCCTGGCACGTCTCGATGGCCTGAACTCGCGTACCGAGGGCGAAGACGTCGCCACCCTGCGTAAAGAGCTGCAAAGCTGCATGCAGAACTACTTCGGTGTATTCCGTACCGGCGAATACATGCAGAAGGGTATTGCTCAGTTGGCTGATCTGCGTGGCCGTATCGCCAACGTCAAGATCAACGACAAGAGCCAGGCGTTCAACACCGCTCGTATCGAAGCTCTGGAACTGCAGAACCTGCTGGAAGTGGCCGAAGCTACCGCCATCGCTGCAGAGATCCGCAAAGAGTCCCGCGGCGCTCACGCCCGTGAAGACTACGAAGATCGCGACGACGAAAACTGGCTGTGCCACACCCTGTACTTCCCGGGTGACAAGCGCGTAACCAAGCGTGCTGTGAACTTCTCGCCGAAGACTGTTCCGACTTTTGAACCTAAGATTCGGACTTATTAAGGGTGGCCGCCATGTTGCAAGTCAGTGTTTATCGCTACAACCCTGATCAGGACGCTGCGCCGTTCATGCAGGAATTTACGGTCGATACCGGTGGTAAAGACCTGATGGTGCTGGACGTGCTGGCTCTGATCAAAGAGCAGGACGAAGGTTTCTCCTATCGTCGCTCTTGCCGTGAAGGTGTTTGCGGTTCCGACGGCATGAACATCAACGGCAAAAACGGTCTGGCGTGCGTCACGCCGCTGTCCGCTGTCGTAAAAGGTAACAAGCTGATCGTTCGTCCTCTGCCAGGTTTGCCGGTAATCCGTGACCTGGTCGTCGATATGAGCATCTTCTACAAGCAATACGAAAAGGTTAAGCCATACCTGCAGAACGACACGCCGGCTCCGGCCATCGAACGTCTGCAGTCCCCTGAAGAGCGTGAAAAGCTCGACGGTCTGTACGAGTGCATCCTGTGCGCTTGCTGCTCGACCTCTTGCCCGTCCTTCTGGTGGAACCCGGACAAGTTCCTGGGTCCAGCTGCTCTGCTGCAAGCGTATCGCTTCCTGGCAGACAGCCGCGACACCAAGACTGCCGAGCGTCTGGCTTCGCTGGATGACCCATTCAGCGTATTCCGCTGCCGCGGGATCATGAACTGCGTCAACGTCTGCCCGAAAGGCCTGAACCCGACTAAGGCCATCGGTCACGTACGTAACATGCTGCTGCAAAGCGGCGTGTGATTCAGCTGTAGTATCCGCAAGACCGCTGTACCCGTAGATGCTACGGCGCAGGCTTCAACCGGCGCCGTAGTTTTAACCTGAGCAGCAGCTTATAAGGCTGCGGCTCTTATTTTGAAGAAATGAGACAAGCAGGGGCATCCGGGCTGGTACCCGGACTATCAGCGTGATCCTAAGTGGCTTGTTTTAGTCGCTGCATTCGGACTTCTGCAAGCGTGCTCGGTGTCGACGCCGGTGGTGTTCCCCTAACCGAGGGTGACCAAGCATGCAAGAAAGCGTGATGCAGCGCATGTGGAACAGCGCCTACCTATCCGGTAGTAACGCTGCCTATGTGGAAGAGCTCTACGAGCTCTACCTGCACGACCCTAACGCTGTGCCAGAAGAGTGGCGCACCTACTTCCAGAAGTTGCCTGCTGACGGCAACACTGCCACCGATGTTTCGCACTCCACAATTCGCGATCATTTCGTCTTGCTGGCAAAGAACCAGCGCCGCGCCCAACCGGTTTCCGCCGGCAGCGTGAGCAGTGAGCACGAGAAGAAGCAAGTTGAAGTGCTGCGATTGATCCAGGCCTACCGTATGCGTGGCCACCAGGCAGCCCAGCTTGACCCGCTGGGGCTGTGGCAGCGTCCTGCACCTGCAGACCTGTCGATCAATCATTACGGCTTGACCAATGCCGATCTTGATACGACCTTCCGTGCCGGCGACCTGTTCATCGGCAAAGAGGAGGCGAGCCTACGCGAAATTCACGAAGCGTTGCAGCAGACATATTGCCGCACCATCGGCGCTGAATTTACGCACATCACCGATTCCGAGCAGCGCCAGTGGTTCCAGCAGCGTCTGGAAAGCGTGCGCGGCCGTCCGACGTACTCCGCCGACATCAAGAGCCACCTGCTCGAGCGTGTCACCGCCGGCGAAGGTCTGGAAAAATACCTGGGTACCAAATACCCGGGTACCAAGCGTTTCGGTCTGGAAGGCGGCGAGAGCCTGATTCCGATGCTCGACGAGCTGATCCAGCGTTCCGGTTCCTACGGCACCAAGGAAATCGTTATCGGCATGGCCCACCGTGGTCGTCTGAACGTGCTGGTCAACACCTTCGGCAAGAACCCGCGCGAGCTGTTCGACGAGTTCGAAGGCAAGAAGAAGGTCGAGCTGGGTTCCGGTGACGTTAAATATCACCAGGGCTTCTCGTCCAACGTAATGACCACCGGTGGTGAAGTTCACCTGGCCATGGCGTTCAACCCGTCCCACCTGGAAATCGTTTCCCCAGTGGTCGAGGGTTCGGTTCGCGCCCGTCAGGATCGTCGTAACGACCCTACCGGCGAGAAGGTTCTGCCGATCTCCATCCACGGTGACGCGGCATTCGCCGGTCAAGGCGTGGTCATGGAAACCTTCCAGATGTCGCAAACCCGCGGTTTCAAGACCGGCGGAACCGTGCACATCGTGATCAACAACCAGGTCGGTTTCACCATCAGCAACCCACTGGACTCGCGCTCCACCGAGTACGCGACCGACGTTGCCAAGATGATCCAGGCGCCGATCCTCCATGTGAATGGTGATGATCCGGAAGCCGTGTTGTTCGTGACCCAGCTGGCCATCGACTACCGCATGCAGTTCAAGCGTGACGTGGTGATCGACCTGGTCTGCTACCGTCGTCGTGGCCACAACGAGGCCGACGAGCCAAGCGGCACCCAGCCAATCATGTATCAGCAGATCGCCAAACAGCGCACCACCCGTGAGCTGTATGCCGATCGTCTGACTCAGGGCGGTGTGCTGGACGCAGAGCGTGTTCAGGCGAAAGTCGACGAATACCGCAATGCGCTGGACAACGGTCTGCATGTTGTAAAAAGCCTGGTCAAAGAGCCGAACAAAGAGTTGTTCGTGGACTGGCGTCCGTATCTGGGCCACGCCTGGACCGCGCGTCACGACACTCGCTTCGATCTGAAAACCTTGCAGGAACTGTCCGCCAAGCTGCTGGAAATTCCGGAAGGCTTCGTGGTACAGCGCCAGGTCTCGAAAATCTACGAAGACCGTCAGAAAATGCAAGCCGGCGGCCTGCCGATCAACTGGGGTTACGCCGAAACCATGGCGTACGCGACCCTGGCGTTCGAAGGTCACCCGATTCGCATGACGGGTCAGGACATCGGTCGCGGTACGTTCTCGCACCGTCACGCTGTCTTGCACAACCAGAAAGACGCGGGTACCTACATCCCGCTGCAAAACCTGTACAAGGGCCAGCCACGTTTCGACCTGTACGATTCGTTCCTGTCCGAAGAAGCCGTGCTGGCGTTCGAATACGGTTACTCGACCACCACGCCTGAGGCGCTGGTGATCTGGGAAGCCCAGTTCGGCGACTTCGCCAACGGTGCCCAGGTGGTTATCGACCAGTTCATCACCAGTGGCGAGCACAAGTGGGGCCGTCTCTGCGGTCTGACCATGCTGCTGCCGCACGGTTATGAAGGTCAGGGTCCGGAGCACTCTTCGGCTCGTCTGGAGCGTTACCTGCAGCTGTGCGCCGAGCACAATATTCAGGTCGCCGTCCCGACTACGCCTGCTCAGATCTACCACTTGCTGCGTCGTCAGGTGATTCGCCCGCTGCGCAAGCCGTTGATCGTCCTGACTCCTAAGTCGCTGTTGCGTCACAAACTGGCCATCTCGACCCTGGAAGATCTGGCCGAAGGTTCGTTCCAGACCGTTATCCCGGAAATCGATACCCTGGACCCGAAAAAGGTCGAGCGCATTGTTCTGTGTAGCGGCAAGGTCTACTACGATCTGCTGGAAAAACGCCGTGCCGAAGGTCGTGATGACATCGCCATCGTGCGTATCGAGCAGCTGTACCCATTCCCTGAGGACGACTTGAAAGAAGTCCTGGCTCCTTACACCAACGCCAAGCATGCCGTTTGGTGTCAGGAAGAGCCGATGAACCAGGGTGCCTGGTACTGCAGCCAACACCACTTGCGTCGTAGCATCAGTACGCTCAATAAGTCTCTCGTACTCGAGTACGCGGGCCGTGAGGCTTCTGCTGCACCTGCTTGTGGTTATGCATCGATGCACGCTGAGCAGCAGGAAAAACTGCTGCAAGACGCCTTTACTGTTTAACGCCTTCGCGCACCTGAAACCGAATTTAAGGACCCACAGATAATGGCTATCGAAATCAAAGCCCCCACTTTCCCGGAATCGGTTGCCGATGGCACCGTTGCCACCTGGCACAAAAAGCCGGGCGACGCCGTCAAGCGCGATGACCTGATCGTCGACATCGAAACTGACAAAGTCGTACTGGAAGTGTTGGCCACCGCTGACGGCGTACTGGGCGCTATCGTCAAGAACGAAGGCGACACCGTTCTGTCCGACGAAGTCCTGGGCTCCATCGAAGCGGGCGGCGCTGCTGCCGCTCCAGCTGCTGCCGCTGCTCCGGCCGCTGCACAAGCTGCTGCTCCTGCCGCTGAAGGCGAAGATGATCCTGTTGCTGCACCGGCTGCTCGCAAGCTGGCTGAAGAAAACGGTATCAACATCGCTTCCGTTGCCGGCACTGGCAAAGGCGGTCGTGTGACCAAGGAAGACGTTGTTGCCGCTGTAGCTGCCAAGAAAGCTGCTCCGGCTGCCGCACCTGCCAAGGCTGCTGCGCCTGCCGGTGCTGCTCCAGTGTTCGCTGCCGGCGATCGCATCGAGAAGCGCGTACCGATGACCCGCGTGCGGGCCACCGTTGCCAAGCGTCTGGTTGAAGCTCAATCGAACATGGCAATGCTGACCACTTTCAACGAAGTCGACATGACCGAAGTCATGGCCCTGCGTTCGAAGTACAAGGACCTGTTCGAGAAGTCCCACAATGGCGTGCGCCTGGGCTTCATGTCGTTCTTCGTCAAGGCTGCCACCGAAGCGCTGAAACGCTTCCCGGCTGTCAACGCGTCGATCGACGGTGCTGACATCGTTTATCACGGCTACGCTGACGTCGGTGTTGCTGTTTCCAGCGACCGCGGCCTGGTTGTTCCGGTTCTGCGTAACGCCGAACTGATGAGCCTGGCTGAAATCGAAGGCGGCATTGCCACCTTCGGCAAGAAGGCTCGTGACGGCAAACTGTCGATGGACGAGATGACCGGCGGTACGTTCACCATCACCAACGGTGGTACTTTCGGTTCGATGATGTCGACGCCGATCGTCAACCCGCCTCAAGCGGCCATCCTGGGCATGCACAACATTCTGCAGCGTCCTATGGCGATCAACGGTCAGGTTGTTATCCGTCCGATGATGTACCTGGCTCTGTCCTACGATCACCGTCTGATCGATGGCAAAGAAGCTGTGACCTTCCTGGTTACCATCAAGAACCTGCTGGAAGACCCGGCTCGTTTGCTGCTGGATATCTGATTTCGTTGCACGGGCCATCCAGTGATGGACGGCCCTCCTGTAATGACCAGCTTCGTCCCACGACGGTCCTCAAAAGGGGCCGTCCGGTTTGATTCGAGAAGGAATGACACATGACTCAGAAATTCGACCTGGTAGTGATTGGCGCGGGCCCTGGCGGTTACGTGGCTGCCATTAAAGCAGCGCAACTGGGCCTCTCCACTGCCTGCATCGAGAAATACACCGACAAGGAAGGCAAACTGGCCCTCGGCGGTACTTGCCTGAACGTCGGCTGCATTCCATCCAAGGCGCTGCTGGACAGCTCCTGGAAGTTCCACGAAGCCCAGGACGGTTTCGCGATCCACGGTATCAATCACGCTGGCGTGACCATGGACGTACCAGCAATGGTCGGCCGTAAAGCCAACATCGTCAAAGGCCTGACTTCGGGTGTTGCCACCCTGTTCAAAGCCAACGGTGTGACCTCGATCCAGGGCCACGGCAAACTGCTGGCCGGCAAGAAAGTCGAAGTCACCAAGCCAGACGGTTCGGTAGAAATCATTGAAGCCGAGAACGTGATTCTGGCTCCGGGCTCGCGTCCAATCGACATTCCGCCAGCTCCCGTTGACCAGAATGTGATCGTCGATTCGACTGGCGCGCTGGAATTCCAATCCGTACCTAAACGTCTGGGCGTGATCGGCGCTGGCGTGATCGGTCTGGAACTGGGTTCGGTCTGGTCCCGTCTGGGCGCAGAAGTCACCGTTCTTGAAGCGCTGGACACCTTCCTGATGGCCGCTGACGCTGCCGTTTCCAAGGAAGCGCTGAAAACCCTGACCAAACAAGGTCTGGACATCAAGCTGGGCGCTCGTGTTACCGGTTCCAAAGTGAACGGCAACGAAGTAGTCGTGAACTACACCGATGCCAATGGCGAACAGAACATCACTTTCGACAAGCTGATCGTAGCCGTTGGTCGCCGTCCAGTGACCACTGATCTGCTGTCCGCTGATTGCGGCGTGACCCTGGACGAGCGCGGTTTCGTGCACGTTGACGATCACTGCGCCACCACCGTACCGGGCGTTTACGCGATCGGCGACGTGGTTCGCGGCATGATGCTGGCACACAAGGCCTCGGAAGAGGGCATCATGGTCGTCGAGCGCATCAAGGGCCACAAAGCCCAGATGAACTATGATTTGATCCCTTCGGTTATTTATACTCACCCGGAAATCGCGTGGGTCGGTAAAACCGAGCAGACCTTGAAGGCTGAAGGCGTTGAAGTTAACGTTGGCACCTTCCCGTTCGCAGCCAGTGGCCGTGCCATGGCAGCCAACGACACCGGCGGTTTCGTGAAAGTCATCGCTGATGCCAAGACTGACCGCGTATTGGGCGTCCACGTGATTGGCCCGAGCGCTGCAGAACTGGTTCAGCAGGGCGCGATCGGTATGGAATTCGGCACCAGCGCTGAAGACCTGGGCATGATGGTTTTCTCCCATCCGACCCTGTCCGAAGCCTTGCACGAAGCAGCTCTGGCTGTGAATGGCGGCGCCATCCACATTGCCAACCGCAAGAAGCGTTAAGACAAGACAATAAGAAACCACGGCGGAAGGCCCGTCGTGAGCCTTGCGTGCAAGACTCACCGCGGAATGTCCGCCGGACGCAGCCTTGCGTAGTCTCGCCGGTTATCCGGAACACCTACGCAAGCAGCAGTCACAGGTGGTGCGGCACTTGAACAAGTGCAGCACCGAATGCGCAGTACCTAACGAAGACGGTAATAAGCATGAATCTTCACGAGTATCAGGGTAAGCAGCTGTTCGCTGAATACGGCCTGCCAGTATCCCAGGGTTTCGCCGTAGACACCCCGGAAGCAGCAGCAGAAGCGTGCGACAAAATCGGCGGGACCGAATGGGTTGTCAAAGCCCAGGTTCACGCAGGTGGTCGCGGTAAAGCGGGCGGCGTTAAGCTGGTTCGCAGCAAAGAAGACGCCAAAGCATTCGCTCAACAGTGGTTGGGCAAGCGTCTGGTGACTTACCAGACTGATGCCAATGGTCAGCCAGTCACCAAGATCCTGGTTGAATCGTGCACTGATATCGCTAAAGAGCTGTACCTGGGCGCTGTCGTTGACCGTTCGAGCCGTCGCATCGTGTTCATGGCTTCCACCGAAGGTGGCGTGGACATCGAGAAAATCGCTCATGACACCCCTGAGAAAATCCTCAAGGCCACTATCGATCCACTGGTTGGCGCTCAGCCATTCCAGGGTCGCGAGCTGGCATTCCAGCTGGGTCTGGAAGGCAAGCAAGTTGCTCAGTTCGCCAAGATCTTCGTAGGTCTGGCCAAGCTGTTCAAGGATCACGACCTGGCTCTGCTGGAAGTGAACCCGCTGGTGATCAAGGCTGATGGCGATCTGCATTGCCTCGACGCCAAGATCAACATCGACGCCAACGCCATGTACCGTCAGCCTAAGCTGAAGACTTTCCACGATCCGTCGCAAGACGATCCGCGCGAAGCGCACGCTGCCAAGTTCGAACTGAACTACGTAGCGCTGGAAGGCAACATCGGTTGCATGGTCAACGGTGCTGGCCTGGCCATGGGTACCATGGACATCGTCAACCTGCATGGCGGCAAACCAGCCAACTTCCTCGACGTGGGCGGCGGTGCTACCAAAGAACGCGTTACCGAAGCGTTCAAGATCATCCTGTCCGACACTAACGTTGCTGCAGTATTGGTCAACATCTTCGGCGGCATCGTTCGTTGCGACATGATTGCCGAAGGCATCATCGGCGCAGTGAAAGAAGTCGGCGTGAAAATCCCGGTTGTTGTTCGCCTTGAAGGCAACAACGCTGAGCTGGGCGCTAAAGTACTGGCAGAAAGCGGTTTGAACATCATCGCTGCTACCAGCCTGACCGACGCTGCTCAACAAGTTGTCAAAGCTGCGGAGGGCAAATAATGAGCGTCCTGATCAATAAAGACACCAAAGTTATCTGCCAGGGTATTACCGGTTCGCAAGGTAGTTTCCACACCCAGCAAGCCATCGAATACGGCACCAAGATGGTGGGTGGCGTAACTCCAGGCAAAGGCGGCACCGAGCACCTGGGTCTGCCAGTGTTCAACACCGTGAAAGACGCTGTAGCTGCCACTGGCGCCACCGCCAGCGTGATCTACGTTCCAGCTCCTTTCTGCAAGGACTCCATCCTGGAAGCAGCATTCGGCGGCATCAAGCTGATCGTTTGCATCACTGAAGGCATTCCTACCCTGGACATGCTGGATGCCAAGGTCAAGTGCGACGAGCTGGGCGTAGTCCTGATCGGTCCTAACTGCCCAGGCGTGATCACTCCAGGCGAATGCAAGATCGGCATCATGCCAGGTCACATTCACTTGCCAGGCAAGGTCGGTATCGTTTCCCGTTCCGGCACCCTGACCTACGAAGCTGTCAAGCAAACTACTGACGCCGGTTTCGGTCAGTCGACTTGCGTCGGCATCGGCGGTGACCCGATCCCAGGCTCGAACTTCATCGACATCCTGAAGCTGTTCCAGGAAGACCCGAAGACCGAAGCGATCGTCATGATCGGCGAGATCGGCGGTTCGGCTGAAGAAGAAGCGGCTGCCTACATCAAGGCACACGTGACCAAGCCGGTTGTTTCCTACATCGCTGGTGTGACTGCCCCTGCGGGCAAGCGCATGGGCCATGCTGGCGCAATCATCTCTGGCGGCAAAGGCACTGCAGACGAGAAGTTTGCTGCCCTGGAAGACGCAGGCGTTAAAACCGTGCGTTCGCTGGCAGACATCGGCAAGGCTTTGTCCGAGCTGACTGGTTGGGCAATCAAGTAAGCCTCGCGCTTATCTGACGCTTCACCAAACAAAGGCCACCTTCGGGTGGCCTTTGTCGTTTCCGGGATTTGTACCGGGCTCTTGTGGTGAGGGGATTTGTACCGGGCCCTTGTGGTGAGGGGATTTATCCCCGTTCGACTGCGCAGCAGTCGTCAAGTCAAGCAATGCAGTGAGCCTGATGTACTGCATTTGATTTGAGAGGGGGGCGCTTCGCGACCCAACAGGGATAAATCCCCTCGCCACAGGGTTCTTTGTAGGAAAATTAGATATGTAAACGCGACACGGAAATGTCGCGTATCGGATAGATCGCACCCTAACAGTGCGTTTGTCGGGCAAATTCGTTAGGCTAGCAGCCATTTTTGCGTCCGCGGCCCACAAGGTTGCTACGCGCTAAACGGGTCAGTCCTATACGGACGGACGGCATTTCCCTCACCCTCAGGGAAATCCCTCTCTAAATTCCGATTCAGTAGTGTGGTATTTCCTTAATGAAAGTGTTGAAAGGCCAGGACATCCTGGCACTTGGTTTTATGACGTTTGCCCTGTTTGTCGGGGCTGGCAACATCATCTTCCCGCCTATCGTCGGTCTGCAGTCCGGTCCAAACGTCTGGATGGCGGCGCTGGGCTTTCTGATCACCGCAGTCGGTCTGCCGGTGATCACCGTTGTCGCCCTGGCCAAGGTCGGTGGCGCCATGGATGCCTTGAGCAGCCCGATCGGGAAAGTCGCCGGTGGCCTGTTGGCGGCCGCGTGCTACCTCGCTGTCGGCCCGCTGTTCGCGACACCGCGCACCGCCACCGTTTCATTCGAAGTCGGCTTGGCGCCACTGACCGGCGAGAGCCCGCTGGCGCTGTTCCTCTACAGCTCGGTGTACTTCCTGCTGGTGTTTTTCATCTCGCTCTATCCGGGCCGGCTGCTGGATACCGTAGGACGTTTCCTCGCGCCACTGAAGATCATCGCCCTGGCCGCGCTCGGCATCGCCGCGTTTGCATTGCCGGCCGGTGATGTCGGCGTGGCCACCCCGGAATACGTGGCGGCACCGCTCTCCCAAGGCTTCATCAATGGTTACCTGACCATGGATACCTTGGGCGCGCTGGTGTTTGGCATTGTCATCGTCAACGCAATCCGTTCCCGTGGCGTCGAGTCGCCGGTGTTGATTACCCGTTACGCGATCATCGCCGGGCTGATTGCCGGCGTGGGCCTGGCGCTGGTTTACATCAGCCTGTTCCGTCTCGGTTCGGGCAGCCATGAAGTGGCTGCAGGTGCCACCAATGGCGCGGCGGTGTTGCACGCTTACGTACAACACACCTTCGGCTCTCTGGGCAGCGGTTTTCTGGCGGTGCTGATCTCCCTGGCCTGTCTGGTGACGGCGGTGGGGCTGACCTGCGCCTGCGCCGAATACTTTAGCCGTGTGCTGCCGCTGTCCTACAAGACGTTGGTTATCATCCTGGCGGTGTTCTCGCTGTTTGTGTCCAACCTGGGCCTGACCAAGCTGATTGCGTTCTCGATCCCGGTGCTGACCGCGATCTATCCGCCGTGCATCGCCCTGGTCGCCCTGAGCTTCTGCAAGGACTTCTGGCATGAGCAGGGCCGTATCGTCGGTCCGGTGATGCTGGTGTCGTTCATCTTCGGTTTGATCGACGCCCTCAAGGGCGCGGGTCTGGCGGACTGGATGCCGACTCAGTTGTCCCACCTGCCGCTGAGCGAGCAAGGCCTGGCCTGGCTGGTGCCGTCGGTCATGACCCTGGTCGTTGCAGCGGTTTGCGATCGCCTGCTGGGCAAACGCGAAGAAGCACTGGCTTAAGTCGCTTCATGGCCCGCCACAAGCGGGTCGTGAACACACATGGAAATGCCCCGTATCAATCGATACGGGGCATTTTTTTTTGGAGGGGGTGCAGTGTCTTTTTCCTTAAGCTAACGTCGAAGCAGTGCCAAGACCTAATGTGGGAGCGAGCCTGCTCGCGATAGCGGTAGATCAGTCAACATATGTGTTGAATGTAAATCCGTCATCGCGAGCAGGCTCGCTCCCACAGGAATTATGTACTCCGCATCTACATCACAAGGACCTGCATGTCGTTCATCCACGCCAACATGATCCACATCCTCGCCGCGCTCTGGTTCGCCATTTGCTGGGGCGGCTACACCCGTTATGCGACGTGGAAGGGCCGCGACACCGCGTGCCTGGCCAGTGTGCTGCACCTTTATCGCGAAGACTGGATGCGCCGCATGCTGTTGCGCGACAACCGCATCGCTGACGCCAGCGTGATCGGTAACCTGGAGCGCAACGCCTCGTTCTTCGCCTCCAGCACACTGATTATCCTGGCCGGCATTCTCACGGTACTCGGAGCCTCCGAAAGGGCAGTATCGTTATTGGCGGATATCCCGATGGTGCAGCAGGCCTCTCAAGGGATGTCCGAGATCAAGTTGCTGTGCCTGGCGCTGGTGTTTGTCTATGCGTTCTTTACGTTCAGCTGGTGCATGCGTCAGTACAACTTTGCGGCCATTCTGGTGGGCTCGGCGCCTATGGTCGGTGAGCGTCACGTTTCCGAACAGGAGCGCAAAGCCTTTGCTGCCCGGGCGGCCCGCGTTATATCCATGGCCGCCAACCAGTTCAACTTCGGGCTGCGGTCCTACTACTTCGGCATGACCATGCTGGCCTGGTTCGTCAGCCCGTGGTTGTTCATGTTGATGAGTGCCGGCGTGGTGCTGGTGTTGTATCGCCGGGAGTTTCATTCCGACGTTCTTGACGTGATGGTCTATACACCTACAGAGGCGCCATTGCCCGAGGCGATTAAAGAGGCTGTTTGATGAGTATTCCGTTCTGGTGTGTATTTATCAGCGCATTGCTGATTTATGTGTCGAGGATTCCAGTCGCCAGGGCGATGAGCGAGCAGGGTGGTTATGACAACCACTTGCCGCGCCAGCAACAAACGCAGCTGACAGGCTTTGGTGCCCGTGCGTTGGCGGCTCATCAAAACTGTTTTGAGGCGTTCATTCTGTTCGCAGTGGGGGTGTTGATGGCGCATACCACGCAGACGGCGGGATGGCTGATCGACTTGCTGGCAATCATCTTCGTGATCACGCGAGTCATTTATTTACTGTGCTATTGGGTTGATCTGGCCTGGCAGCGGAGCCTGGTATGGTTCGTCGGACTAGTGTGTTCGTTGCTGTTGATGATTAGTCCGACTTTTAAAACTATTTTGCTGTAACGCCTGCTTTGCAAAAAACCAGGCAAAAGAAAACCCGCACTTGGCGGGTTTTCTTTATCACTCTAAAAACTGTTTTAGTTTTTAGGTGCTTCTTTTGTGGCTGCTTCGTTCGATTCAGCCTGAGCTTTGGCGGCTTCGGCGTTTTCTTTCGCAGCGTCGTTCACTTTATCCTGAGCTTTGCTCATGTCTTGCTGAGCTTGCTCAGCATGTTTGGTGGCTTCTTGAGCTTTGTCCTCGGATTTTTTATCGCAGGCTGCGAGACCGAGGGAAGCGGTCAACATCAAGGCAATAGCTAAAGTCTTACGCATGGGGTGTTTCTCCTTATGGAAAATATCTACTTGGCCTTTCGAGCGCTGCCCATAGCGTTAAGTTCCTCAATTCATACAGATATATAAGTTTATTCCGACGGGAACTTTTACTAAAAACGCCTGGTACGTTGGCTGAACACTAAGAAGAGTTTTATCAAAATGGCCGAAATCCCCGTTTTTGAGCGCGCTACACGATTTCTATCGGCGCTGCGACATTGTCAGGTACTTGGGCTGCGGGTTCACAGTGCCAGCAGCGAAGGCCTGACAGTTATCCTGCCGTACAGTCCTCAAATTGTTGGCAACCCGCAAACCGGCGTGATTCATGGCGGGGCACTGACCTCGCTGATGGACACGGCCTGCGGCATGTCCACCCTCTGCGTGCTGCCCGAGTTCGAAGTTTGTCCTACCCTCGATCTGCGCATCGACTACATGCACGCCGCCGAGCCGCATAAAGATGTCTACGGTTTTGCCCAGTGCTATCGGGTGACCACGGATGTGATCTTTGCTCGTGGTTTCGCCTACCAGGACGACCCCGAGCAGCCCATCGCCCATGTGGTGGGCACCTTCATGCGCATGGGTAAAGCCATCAAGGGCACCAAAGGCTTTGGCGGCGTCATCGCCGGAGGTGCGAAATGACCGACGCGTTCAAGGAACAACTTCAGCAGGCACATGAGCAGGGCGACTACGCCTCGCTGCTGCACCTGATTCCCTATGCCAAATTGATTGGCGTCGAATGTTCGCGGGTGGGGGATGATCTGCTGTTTCGCTTGCCGGCCAACAAAGACAACATTGGTAACCCTTTATTGCCGGCGATTCATGGTGGCGTGATCGCCGGGTTCATGGAGTTGTCCGCAGCGCTGCACCTGCTGATTTTCACCGGTTCGCCGGGTGTGCCGAAGATCATCGATTTCTCCCTCGACTATCTGCGCGCCGGGCAGTTTCGCGACACTTGGGCCAGGTGCCAGGTTTGCCGGCAGGGCCGCCGGGTGGCGAACGTTGCGATTACGGCCTGGCAAAGTACTGAGGCCGAACCGATTGCCACAGCCCGCGCCCATTTCAAAATTGAATAGCCCTTGAAATCCTGAACTCAGCCCCCAACTTTGATGACAACCCGCCGCCGACCCTTCAGGTCGCGGCCACTGCCATCTGATTGGAGTTTGATGACCATGAGTGTGGAAACTCAAAAGGAAACCCTGGGCTTCCAGACCGAGGTGAAGCAACTGCTGCACCTCATGATCCATTCGCTGTATTCCAACAAGGAAATTTTCCTTCGCGAATTGATCTCGAACGCCTCTGACGCTGTCGACAAATTACGTTTCGAAGCCCTGTCCAAGCCTGAGTTGCTGGAAGGTGGCGCCGAACTGAAAATCCGTGTGAGCTTCGACAAGGACGCTAAAACCGTCACCCTCGAAGACAACGGCATCGGCATGAGCCGTGAAGATGCGATCACCCACCTGGGTACCATCGCCAAATCCGGCACTGCCGATTTCATGAAACATCTCTCCGGCGATCAGAAAAAAGATTCGCACCTGATCGGTCAATTCGGTGTGGGTTTCTACTCTGCATTCATCGTCGCCGATAAAGTCGACGTGTTCAGCCGTCGTGCCGGTGCTGCTGCCAGCGAAGGCGTGCACTGGTCGTCCAAGGGTGAAGGCGATTTTGAAGTTGCCACCGTCGATAAAGCCGAGCGCGGCACTCGCATCGTCCTGCACCTGAAATCCGGTGAAGACGAATTCGCCGATGGCTGGCGTCTGCGCAACATCATCAAGAAGTACTCCGACCACATCGCGCTGCCGATCGAGTTGCCGAAAGAAGTGGCAGCCGTTGAAGGCGAAGAGCAACCGGCCGTTGAATGGGAAACCGTCAACCGCGCCAGCGCCCTGTGGACCCGTCCGCGTACCGAGATCAAGGACGAGGAATACCAGGAGTTCTACAAACACGTCGCTCACGACTTCGAAAACCCGCTGAGCTGGAGCCACAACAAGGTCGAAGGCAAGCTCGAGTACAGTTCGCTGCTCTACGTGCCGGCCCGTGCTCCATTCGATCTGTACCAGCGTGAAGCGCCGAAAGGCCTGAAGCTGTACGTGCAGCGTGTGTTCGTGATGGATCAGGCAGAGTCGTTCCTGCCGCTGTACCTGCGCTTCATCAAAGGTGTGGTCGATTCCAACGACCTGTCGCTGAACGTGTCGCGGGAAATCCTGCAGAAAGACCCGATCATCGATTCCATGAAGTCGGCGCTGACCAAGCGCGTTCTCGACATGCTGGAAAAGCTGGCGAAGAACGAGCCTGAGCAATACAAGAGCTTCTGGAAAAACTTTGGCCAGGTCATGAAAGAAGGCCCGGCAGAAGACTTCGCCAACAAAGAGAAAATCGCTGGCCTGCTGCGTTTCGCATCGACCAACGGTGATGACGGCGAGCAAGTGGTGGGTCTGGCCGAATACCTGGCTCGCGCCAAGGAAGGTCAGGACAAGATCTACTACCTGACCGGCGAAACCTACGCGCAAGTCAAGAACAGCCCGCACCTGGAAGTCTTCCGCAAGAAAGGCATCGAAGTGCTGCTGCTGACCGACCGCATCGACGAGTGGCTGATGAGCTACCTCAGCGATTTCGACGGCAAGAGCTTTGTCGACGTGGCGCGCGGTGATCTGGACCTGGGCAACCTGGATTCGGAAGAAGACAAGAAAGCCGCGGAAGAAGTCGCCAAGTCCAAAGAAGGTCTGGTTGAGCGTCTGAAAACTGCACTGGGCGACTCCGTTGCTGAAGTGCGGGTTTCCCACCGTCTGACCGACTCCCCGGCGATTCTGGCCATCGGCGAGCAGGACCTGGGCATGCAGATGCGTCAGATCCTCGAAGCCAGCGGTCAGAAGGTTCCGGATTCGAAGCCGATCTTCGAATTCAACCCGGCTCACCCGCTGATCGAGAAGCTCGACAACGAGCAGAGCGACGAACGCTTCGGCGACTTGTCGCACATTCTCTTCGATCAGGCGGCCCTGGCCGCCGGCGACAGCTTGAAAGACCCGGCCGCCTACGTGCGCCGTCTCAACAAGCTGCTGGTTGAACTGTCGGTTTAACTGCGTTGTACAAAAACCCGCTTCGGCGGGTTTTTTTTATTCTGCTGAGCTACGGCGGCGCGGTGCATTCATTCACCGATCCGCACGCCAATGTGCCGGGCATGATGATGTATGACGCGAAGACGGCGGCTCGGGCGTTTACCTCGATGCACAATCTGCTGGATGAAGTGTTCAAGGATTGATTGCTGCATACGTGATCGTTCCCACGCTCCGCGTGGGAATGCCTCTAGGGACGCTCCGCGTCCAGTGACGCGGAGCGTCACGGGCTGCATTCCCACGCGGAGCGTGGGAACGATCATTACAGCGGGGTTGGCTCGCTTCGTCCTTTTGGCAATTCGATCCGCTCACTTTCCCCCGGCACCGTCGGCCAATCCCCGGCCGCCCAGCGTCGCCGCGCTTCATCGATCAACGCCGGATCGCTCGCCACGAAGTTCCAGTTGATCCGCCGCGGCCCATCCAGCGGCGCACCACCAAACAGCACGGCATGACAGTCGCTTTCAGCGAACAGTGTCATCTCTTCCCCGACCGGCAACACCACCAGCGAATGCGGTTCTATCAGCTCGCCATTCAGTTGCACCTCGCCGTCCAGCACATACAGCGCCCGCTCTTCATGCTCGGTAGGAATCAGCAAGGTGGTCGCCGTTTGCAGGTTCAACTCGGCATACAAGGTAGGAGAAAGCACCGGGACCGGTGACTCCAGGCAAAAGCCTGACCCGGCAATCATCCGGATCTTCACCCCCAGGTTATCGCTGACCGGCAGCGTGGCCGCCGGATGGTGGCTGTAGTGCCCGGGGCCGTGCTCTTTTTCTTTCGGGGAGGCCAGCCAAATCTGCAAACCGTGCATCGTGAAGCCGCTGTCCTTCAACGCCTCAGGCGTGCGCTCGACGTGGGCAATTGCGCTGCCTGCCGTCATCCAGCTGACATCACCGGCCTCCACTACTTGGTCGGAGCCGAGGCTGTCCTTGTGCTGGATTTTTCCTTCGAACAAGTACGTGAGGGTCGACAGACCAATGTGCGGATGCTGACGGATGTTCATGCCTTTTCCCGCCTCATAACGGGTTTCGAGCATGTGGTCGAAAAACACGAAAGGCCCGACGCTGCGGCATTTGGCTGACGGCAGTGGGCGAAGAATGGGTTGGCCTTCGACATCTTCGGCGCGGGGACGGATCACGAGCGGAGTGTTCATGCTGCATTCCAGGCTGAGCGGGTAATGCGTGGAGCATAACCCGCTTGCGCAGCCCTTGCCGCTATTGGCTGAAGGCACCTTCAGGCAGGTGCGTTTCAATGCTGACGTCGGTGGTGGTCATCAACTTGTGGACCGGGCAACGGTCGGCCACGCGGTGCAGCTCATCGCGCTGAGCGTCGGTGAGCACACCTTTGAGGGTCAGTTTGACGTGGAGGGCATATTTACCTTTCTGCTCTTCGCTGTTGTCACGTTTGACTTCGACGGTGACACCGGTCAGCGGGATGTCTTTCTTCTTCGCGTACATCTTCAGGGTCAGGGCCTTGCAGGCACCCAGGGCCGCGTCGAAGTAATCGTGTGGCTCGGGCGCCGAGTCTTCGCCGCCGAGAGATGTCGGTACGTCGGCAAAGAGTTGATGGTCATCGATCTGTACGCTGTGACGAAAACCTTCGGCGGAAACAGTATTGACGGTGACAGTCATGGGAAACCTCGTAGGCAACAGGAAAAGTCATTCGATCAAAAAAGACCTTGAAGGTATAGAGCATTCCTCCTGTTACGCGTTCCACTTTCTTGTTGGTCCGTTCCCGAGCGCTGAATCGTTACCGCCCGGCAATCGAAGCAGTCGAGGCGTTTTGATATCACGTTTTCGTCTTACGCAAAATTTCTCCGGGCCGATACCTTCTTAAGCAACCCGCTGCAGGGTTGATGCAGCGCTTTTGGAAGGAACCAGAGCAATGAGTATCAGAAGTCTCAATATTGCGCCGCGCGCGGGCCTGGGTTTCGGCCTGCTGGCGTTGATGGTGTTTGGATTGGGGGCGTTCGCCCTGCAGCAAATGTCGAACATGCGCGCGCAGTCCGATCAGGTCGATGACAACTGGCTGCCCAGCGTGATGGCGGTCGGGGAGATGAATCAGGACATGTTGCGGCTGCGGGCATTGACCATGCGCCTGCTGCTCAATCGGGACCCGCAGGCGCTCGCGCAAAACCTCAGCAAACTCAACGAGCTCAAAAGTCTCCTGAATGAGCCTCAGCAGCGCTACGACGCGCTGATTGTGCTGCCCGAAGAGCGGGTGCTGTTCGACCGTTTCAAAACCTCGGAGCAAAAATACCTGCAGTTCCAGACTCAGGTGATGGCGCTCTCGTCCCAAGGACAGGTGGAAGAGGCGGCCGCCATTCTCAATGGCGAGATGAGTCCATTGGCCGATGAAATCACCGCCAACCTCAAGGCATTGATCGAGCTGAACAAGCACAACGCTAACCTGGCGACGGAGGCGGCGCGCCGGGTGTTCAGCCAATCGCGGCTCTGGGTCGGGGTAATGATCGGCCTGACGGCGCTGATGACCATCGGCCTGGCGCTGTTGCTGACCCGCAGCATCGTCGTGCCGCTTTCCCAATCGTTGAAAGTGGCTGACGGGGTGGCTGGCGGCGATCTCACCGGTGATATCAGCATCAGCGGCAAGGACGAGCCGGCGCGGCTGTTGCACGCCCTCAAGAGCATGCAGGGGAGTTTGCGTGAAACCCTGCGGCGTATTTCCGACTCATCCAGCCAATTGGCCTCGGCCTCGGAAGAGCTCAGTTGTGTGACCGAAGAGGCCACCCGGGGCCTGCATCAGCAGAGCCTGGAAATCGACCAGGCCGCCACGGCGGTGAATCAGATGACCGCAGCGGTGGAGGAGGTCGCGAGCAATGCGGTGGCCACGTCCGAAGCGTCTCGGGAATCCGACCGGATCGCCCAGCACGGTCGTGAGCAGGTGCATCAGACCGTGTTGTCCATCGAGTCCCTGGCCGACGATGTCACGGCCAATGCGACCCAGGTCGAGGACCTGGCGCAGAAAGTTTATGGCATCAGCAAAGTCCTGGATGTGATTCGGTCGATTGCCGAGCAGACGAACTTGCTGGCCCTGAACGCGGCCATCGAAGCGGCGCGGGCCGGGAGTGCCGGGCGCGGTTTTGCGGTGGTGGCCGATGAAGTGCGGGCGCTGGCGCACCGGACGCAGCAATCGACCCAGGAAATCGAACAGATGATCTCCGGCATCCAGAAAGGCACTGATGCGGCGGTCAGCTCGATGCAGCAGAGCAACACGCGCGCGCGTTCGACCCTGGAAGTGGCGAAAGCAGCGGGCACGGCGCTGGAGGAAATCGCCACGGCGTTTACCCTGATCAATGAGCGCAACCTGGTGATCGCCAGCGCCTCAGAGGAACAAGCGGCTGTCGCGCGCGAGGTGGATCGCAACCTGATGAACATCCGCGATCTGGCGTTGCAGACGTCGGCCGGGGCGAATCAAACCAGTGCTGCGAGCCAGGAGCTGTCTCGGTTGGCGGTCGATCTGAATACGATGGTGGCGCGGTTCTCGGTCTGAAGTTCGAGCGGTTTTGTCGTTCCGGCGGCGCTACCGGCTGGCTGTGCAAGGTTGCGGGTGGCGCCATCCCGGCCTATGGTCCAAGCGATACTTTACTTGCGACTGGCGCGTGATGACTCGCCGTCGGTTGCTGTCCATCCAGTGCTGATTTGCGTAGCGAGGTGACGACATGCCCACCGACTCCCGACCCGCCGTGCTCGAACTGATCGGCAATACGCCACTGGTGCGCGTCAGCCGTTTTGATACCGGCCCGTGCACGCTGTTCCTCAAGCTCGAATCGCAGAACCCCGGCGGTTCGATCAAGGATCGCATCGGCCTGGCGATGATCGACGCCGCCGAGCGCGATGGCAGCCTGCGCCCCGGCGGCACCATCGTCGAGGCCACCGCCGGCAACACCGGCCTTGGTCTGGCCCTGGTCGGTCGTGCCAAGGGTTACCGAGTGGTGTTGGTGGTGCCGGACAAGATGTCCACCGAGAAGGTCTTGCACCTCAAGGCGATGGGCGCCGAGGTGCACATCACCCGCTCCGACGTCGGCAAGGGCCATCCCGATTACTACCAGGACGTTGCGGCGCGGCTGGCGCTGGAAATTCCCGACGCTTTTTTCGCCGATCAATTCAACAATCCGGCCAACCCGCTGGCCCACGAATGCAGCACCGCGCCGGAAATCTGGGCGCAGACCCAGCATGACGTGGACGCCATCGTCGTCGGCGTCGGTTCGGCCGGAACACTGACCGGGCTGACTCGTTTCTTTCGCCGCGTGCAACCGGAGCTGGTCATGGTGCTGGCCGATCCGGTCGGTTCGGTGATGGCCGAATACAGCCGCAGCGGCACCATGAACACGCCCGGCTCCTGGGCGGTGGAGGGCATCGGCGAGGACTTCATTCCGTCGATTGCCGACCTGTCCAGCGTGCGCCACGCCTACTCGATCAGCGACGAGGAAAGCTTCGATCATGCCCGCCAACTGTTGCGCGCCGAAGGCATACTCGGCGGCTCTTCGACCGGCACACTGCTGGCGGCGGCGCTACGTTACTGCCGCGAGCAGACCGAGCCGAAGCGGGTCGTCAGCTTCGTCTGCGACACCGGCACGCGCTATCTGTCGAAGGTCTACAACGATCAGTGGATGAACGATCAGGGCCTGCTGAAGTACAAACATTACGGCGATCTGCGCGACCTGATCTCGCGGCGCTTCGAGGATGGCCGGGTGATCAGCGTGGGCCCGGACGATACGCTGCTCACCGCGTTCCAGCGCATGCGCTTGGCCGATGTATCGCAACTGCCGGTGCTGGAGGGCGGGCAGCGGCTGGTCGGCGTGATCGACGAATCCGACATTTTGCTGGGCATGCAAGAAGATGCTTCGCACTTTCGCGCGAGCGTGGCCAGCGCGATGACCGATCAACTGCAAACCCTGCCTCCAAGTGCCAGTCTGGCTGAACTTCGGGCAGAGCTCGACCGTGGGCTGGTGGCGATCATCGCCGACGCTTCGGGCTTCTACGGCTTGATTACTCGAGTCGACATGCTCATTCATCTACGGAGATCCCTTACATGAGTCAACACGATGAAAACGCTGTGCCACGTGCCTTCGCCACCCGTGTGATCCATGCCGGGCAAACGCCCGACCCTTCCACCGGGGCGCTGATGCCGCCGATTTACGCCAACTCCACCTATTTGCAGCAGAGCCCCGGTGTGCACAAAGGCTTCGACTACGGGCGCTCGCACAACCCGACGCGTTTTGCGCTGGAGCGTTGTGTCGCGGACCTCGAAAGCGGCACCCAGGCCTTCGCGTTCGCCTCCGGGCTGGCGGCGATCTCCACCGTGCTCGAACTGCTCGACGCGGGCTCGCACATCGTCTCCGGCAATGATTTGTACGGCGGCACCTTTCGGCTGTTCGACAAGGTGCGCAAACGCAGCGCCGGGCATCGCTTCAGCTTCGTCGATCTGACTGACCTGGAGGGATTCGAAGCGGCACTGCAGTCCGACACGAAAATGGTTTGGGTCGAGACGCCAAGCAATCCCTTGCTGAGTCTGACGGACCTCGCTGCCGTCGCACGCATCTGTCGCTCGCGAGGCATCATTTGTGTCGCCGACAACACCTTTGCCAGCCCGTGGATACAACGCCCGCTGGAGCAGGGTTTCGACATCGTGTTGCACTCGACCACCAAGTACCTGAACGGCCACTCCGACGTGATCGGCGGCATCGCGGTGGTCGGACAAAACGCAGACCTGGCGGAACGTCTGGGCTTCCTGCAGAACTCGGTAGGCGCGATCGCCGGGCCATTCGACGCTTTCCTCACCCTGCGCGGCGTGAAGACCCTGGCGCTGCGCATGGAGCGCCACTGCAACAACGCGTTGGACCTGGCGCAATGGCTGGAGCGTCAACCGCATGTGGCGCGCGTCTATTATCCGGGCCTGCCATCGCACCCGCAGCACGCCCTGGCGCAGCGGCAGATGCGCGGTTTCGGCGGGATGATATCCCTCGACCTGAACTGCGACCTAGCCGGTGCCACGCGCTTCCTCGAGAGTGTGCGGATCTTTGCCTTGGCCGAGAGCCTGGGCGGGGTGGAAAGCCTGATCGAGCACCCTGCGATCATGACCCACGCCAGCATCCCCGCGGATACTCGTGCGCAACTCGGCATCGGCGATGCCTTGGTGCGGTTGTCCGTGGGGGTCGAGGATGTCGAAGATCTGCGCGACGACCTGGCACAGGCGCTGGCGCGGATCTGAATATCAGCAGGCAAAAAAAATCCGGAACCCTTATCGGGTTCCGGATTTTTGTGTCGAGCCGGATCAGCTGCCTTTGACAGCCTTGCCGTTGACCGTACCGTCGAGGAGCATGATGTTGTACTCCTTGCCGTCGGTTTCAACCTGTTGCAGACGAACCAGCAGGTAATCCCAGTCCTTGGCGAACCACAGGACGGTGATGCGCTTGCTTTGCGTCGGGTCGCGCACGCGCTCGACCTTGATTGCATCGATCTGGCCAGCCTTGGTGTCGACCTTTTCCGAACCCAGCACGCGGAAATCATAGGTATCGACTTCACCATCGTCGACGACTTGATAACTCATGCTTTTCTTGCCAGCGGCCACGTCGTGCTGCAGGGCGAGCTGATAAGTGGATTTGTCGACCATGCCGCGGTTGAGCGGGATCTTGACCGGGTCACCGCGATCGGTGCCGGTGACCATTTTGTTGGTCCAGTCGAAATCCAGGTCAGCCTTCTTGGCTTTGCCCAGGCCGCCACGTTCGAAGTGGTAGGACTGCGGCAGCATGGTGTCCTTGTCCAGCGTCAGGGTGCTTTCTTCGGTCAGGCTGGCGATCATCATCGAGGCCTTGAAACTGAGCTTCCAGGCGCCGTTGGCTTGCTTGGTCAGGCTTCGTTCAGCGGTGCCGCTCATGGGCAACTGCTTCCAGTCAGCGGTATAGCTGGCGGAGAAAGGTTGAAGTTCTGCAGCCTGCGCAAATGGCAGTGCGAGCAGAGCGCAAGCGAAGAGCAGGGCACGACGCATAAAATCTCCTAGGTTCGAATCAAGTGGCCGCTGGCCGCGAGTAACTTTCCATCCAGTAAAGCACCTTGCTCGCCGAGTGATAAACGACCTTCGGCAAACCAGCGTACAGCCAACGGGTAGATCAGGTGTTCCTGGGTATGAACTCGCTGCGCCAGACTTTGCGGCGAATCGTGCAACTCTACCGGTATTACTGCCTGTACGACCAGTGGTCCGCCATCGAGTTCCTCGGTGACGAAGTGCACGGAACAGCCGTGCTCGGTGTCGCCGGCCTCCAGCGCGCGCTGATGGGTGTGTAACCCTTTGTATTTGGGTAGCAGCGAAGGATGGATGTTGAGCAGGCGACCCGCGTAGTGACGCACGAAGTCAGCGCTGAGAATGCGCATGAAACCGGCCAGTACCACGAGTTTGGGGTTGAACGCGTCGATCTGTTCGATCAGCGCGGCATCGAAGGCCTCGCGGCCTTCGAAAGCCTTGTGATCCAGGGTGCGGGTGTCGATACCCGCGTCCCTGGCGCGTTGCAGGCCGAAGGCGTCGGCGCGGTTGGAAATCACCGCAGCGATGCGGACCGGGCTGTCGCCGGTCCGCGTGCTGTCGATCAAGGCCTGCAAGTTACTGCCGGTGCCGGACAACAGCACCACCACATCACAGGTCTGGGACATCAATGAGCCTTGAGGTTTTTCAGTTCAACCTGGGCCGCGCCTTCGGCAGCGGTGGAGATCTGACCGATGACCCAAGGCTGCTCGCCGGCTTCGCGCAGGACGTTCAGCGCGGTTTCGACGTGCTCTTGAGCAACGCAGATGACCATGCCCACGCCGCAGTTCAGCACGCGGTGCATTTCGTTTTCGTCGACGTTGCCTTTCTCTTGCAGCCAGTCGAACACGGCAGGACGGGTCCAGCTCGCGACGTCAACCACCGCTTGTGCGCCTTTTGGCAGAACGCGCGGGATGTTGTCCAGCAGGCCACCACCGGTGATGTGGGCCATGGCTTTGACCGCGCCGGTTTCCTTGATCAGCTTGAGCAGCGGCTTCACGTAGATACGGGTCGGAGCCATCAGCAGGTCGGTCAGCGGTTTGCCGTCGAGCTGGATGTTTTCGATGTCGGCACCGGACACTTCGATGATCTTGCGGATCAGCGAGTAGCCGTTGGAGTGCGGCCCGGAAGACGGCAGGGCGAGCAGGGCATCGCCGGCAGCGACTTTGGAACCGTCGATGATTTCGGATTTTTCCACGACGCCGACGCAGAAGCCGGCCAGGTCGTAGTCTTCGCCTTCGTACATGCCAGGCATTTCAGCGGTTTCGCCGCCAACCAGGGAGCAGCCGGACAATTCACAGCCAGCGCCAATGCCGGTCACGACCTGGGTCGCGGTTTCGACGTTGAGTTTGCCGGTGGCGTAGTAGTCGAGGAAGAACAGCGGCTCGGCGCCGCAGACCACCAGGTCGTTCACGCACATGGCAACCAGGTCGATGCCGATGCTGTCGTGCTTGTTCAGGTTCAGCGCCAGACGCAGCTTGGTGCCGACGCCGTCAGTACCGGAAACCAGCACGGGCTGCTTGTAGCCGGCCGGGATTTCGCAGAGGGCGCCGAAACCGCCCAGGCCGCCCATGACTTCCGGGCGCGCAGTGCGCTTGGCGACGCTCTTGATGCGTTCGACCAATGCTTCACCGGCGTCGATGTCTACACCGGCGTCCTTGTAGCTCAGGGAGGGTTGCTTGCTCATGATCCAGGCCTTTAGGGGGGATTCAGGGGTAACGACCGAGTCCAGTGGGACCACCGAAACTGACGAAGGCGATTGCCATCCGCGAATTTCAGGGTGCCCGGCTGTTGCCGGTCTGCGAAGGCGCGCGATTTTATCAGGCTTGAGGGGCAGCGGCCATCCTCACGCCGACGGCAGGGGCATATCCGCTTAAAAAAACCTTCATTGCCCGTGTTGGCCGCATCCTTCATGGCTGTATAAGGTATCGCTATTAACCGTCTATCGTTAGGACAGTGCAAAAACTTACCAGGGTCAGGTGAATGTTTTGCTGGGGGGCGTGGTCACAGCCTTGCTCAATCCGGTTCACGCGGCCTGTTCCAGCCGCTCTTGTCGTCAGGAATCCTCCATGCGTTTTTTTTCTAGATTTTTGTTTGCCGGCTGTATGTCATTGGTCAGCCTGGCGAGTCATGCCGAAACCGTCAAAAATCTGTATCAGGTGCGTCAGCCTGTCAGTGGTCAAACCCCGGAAGTGCGCGATCAAGCGACCCAGCAAGCGCTGGATACGCTGGTGTTGCGTCTGACCGGCGATCCCAAGGCTGCGCAAAGTCCGGGGTTGGCGGCGCTGCGCAAGGACCCGCAGCAAATCATCAGTCAGTACGGCTTTGACGCCGGCCCGCCGGAAGTGCTGAAGGTCGATTTCGACCCGGCCACCACCGAGCAAGCGTTGCGTCGTGCCGGGCTGTCGTTGTGGGGGGCGAACCGGCCTTCGATCCTCGGCTGGTGGTTGAACGATTCCACCGAGGGTTCAAGCCTGGTCGGTGATGGCCAGGCCAGTGCTGCACCGCTACGTCGAGCAGCACAACACCGTGGTCTGCCGCTGCGCCTGCCGCTGGCCGATCTGAGTGAGCAGATCGTCGCCACTGCGCCGAATCTGGAAGGTACGGACGCGACGCCACTGCGCGGGGTATCGGAGCGTTACAGCGCTGACGCCTTGCTCGCGGTGCATGCCCGTGAAGAGGGCGGACAGTGGCAGGCCAAGTGGCATTTGTGGCTCGGCGACCAGAAGGAGGCGGGCAGCGTGCAGGGCGCGGATCAGGCCGCGGTGGCCGATGCGGTGATGCTGGCGGTCAGCGAGCGGCTGGCGCCGCGGTTTGTCGTCAAGCCGGGTGCTTCGGGCGAACAATTGCTCGAAGTGCAGGGCATGAACCTGGAACACTACGCGACGCTTGGGCGTTTGCTGGAACCGTTTGGTGCGCGCCTGCAAAGTGTCGACGGCGACCGGATTCTCTATCGGGTCAATGGCAGCGCCGAACAGTTGAAGGCGCAATTGTCGCTGGCCAGGTTGCAGGAAGTTCCTGCAGGTGAGGCGCCAGCCCCCACCGCACCCGTTCAACCTGCCGCCGCCGGTTCGGCTCCGGCCGTAGCACCAGCGCCGGCACCGATGCCGCAATTGCGTTTCCGTTGGTAAGTTTTTCTTTCTTTATATAGATGCATATGGAGTTGTACATGGCCGATACGCGGCGTTGGTTCTGGTTGGGTGGGGTGGTTCTGCTCTGCGTGTTTGTCTGGCTGTTGCATCCGATCCTGACGCCGTTTCTGGTGGCGCTGCTGTTGGCTTATCTGTTCGATCCATTGGTGGATCGGCTGGAGAAGGCCGGCCTTTCTCGGACGTGGGGCGTGGTGGCGGTGTTTGCGCTGTTTACCTTGATCTTCACGACACTGCTGGTGGTGTTGGTGCCGATGCTCGCCAAGCAGCTGTTTCGCTTGTACGAATTGGCGCCGCAGATGCTCGACTGGTTGCAGCACACCGCACTGCCGTGGGCGCAATCGAAATTCGGACTCTCGGATAATTTCTGGAAATTCGACAAGCTCAAGGCGGCAATCAGCGAGCACATGGGCCAGACCACTGACATTGTCGGGGTCGTGCTGAGTCAGGCGACGGCTTCCGGGCTGGCGCTGATCGGTTGGTTGGCGAATCTGGTGCTGATCCCGGTGGTGAGTTTCTATTTGCTGCGGGACTGGGACCTGATGATGGCGAAGATCCGCGGTCTGCTGCCCCGTGATCGCGAAGAGCGCGTTGTGATCCTGGCGGGTGAATGCCATGAAGTGCTGGGTGCATTCGTGCGCGGGCAGTTGCTGGTGATGGTGGCGCTGGGCGTGATCTACGCGGCGGGCCTGATGTTGGTTGGGCTGGAACTGGGGCTGTTGATTGGGATGATTGCCGGTCTGGCGGCGATCGTGCCGTACATGGGGTTCGTTATCGGGATCGGTGCTGCCTTGATTGCCGGTCTGTTCCAGTTCGGTGGCGATCTGTATCCCATGATCGGAATCGTCGCGGTGTTCATGGTGGGTCAGGCGCTGGAAGGCATGGTGCTGACGCCATTGCTGGTGGGGGACCGGATCGGTCTGCACCCGGTGGCGGTGATCTTCGCGATTCTGGCCGGGGGCGAGCTGTTCGGTTTTACCGGTGTGCTGCTGGCGCTGCCGGTGGCGGCGGTGATCATGGTGCTGGTGCGCCATGTGCATGATTTGTATAAAGATTCTGATATGTACAGCGGTGTTGATGAGCCCGAGATTTAAGAGGGCCTGATCAAACATCACGGGCAGCCTGGTTCATTGCCAGGTTGACCCGAATCCCTCACGCGGCTGTCACATGCGCCGCCAAAGAAACTGGCATAAAACCAGTGTGTTAACGCAAACCTTTGATTTTGCTTGTGGTCTGTCGCATTGTGCGACCCGCCTCACGGGTATAAACTTCGCAAACTTTACACAGAGGCCACTAACGGTTCCTTTGGAACTGTTCAGTCAGCATGAAACCGATTCAGCTGCCCCTAGGTGTGCGTCTGCGTGATGACGCTACCTTTATCAATTACTATCCAGGCGCCAATGCCGCTGCACTCGGCTATGTCGAGCGGCTTTGCGAAGCCGACGCCGGCTGGACCGAAAGCCTGATTTATCTCTGGGGCAAGGACGGGGTAGGGCGTACGCACTTGTTGCAGGCGGCCTGCCTGCGCTTCGAGCAACTGGGGGAGCCGGCGGTGTATTTGCCGTTGGCCGAACTGCTCGATCGCGGCATCGCCATCCTCGACAACCTCGAACAGTACGAACTGGTCTGCCTGGATGATTTGCAGGCGGTGGCCGGTCGTGCGGATTGGGAAGAGGCGTTGTTCCATCTGTTCAACCGTCTGCGTGACAGCGGTCGACGTCTGCTGATCGCTGCATCGACATCCCCGCGTGAGCTGCCGGTGAAGCTGGCAGACCTTAAATCCCGTCTGACGTTGGCGCTGATCTTCCAGATGCGTCCGCTCTCCGACGAAGACAAGTTGCGTGCCTTGCAACTGCGCGCCTCTCGTCGCGGCCTGCACCTGACCGATGAAGTCGGGCATTTCATTTTGACCCGCGGTACGCGCAGCATGAGTGCGCTCTTCGAGCTGCTTGAGCGTCTCGATCAGGCTTCCCTTCAAGCTCAACGCAAGCTGACCATTCCCTTTCTGAAAGAAACGCTCGGCTGGTAACAAAAGCCGGTAAAGCCAAGGCCCTGGCGGGTTTCGGCATCTTTCAGGCGTCAAGAATTCCGCTTTCCTACAGGGCTGCAGGCTGCGCGAACGTCTAAAACGGGCTTAAGCGCTTAGATGTAAACGCGAAACCAAGAAGTCACATAAAGATCGATTGAATTTGCAAATGAGGTCGATAGTAGGCATAGTCTCGGCTTCTTTAGAACTATCAGCCACGGTCGTGCCCATGCTAAATCGCTTTGCACCCCTCGTGCCTCTCGCACTCGTCACCCTGTTGTTCGGTTGCGCTGCTCACTCTCCAGTGTCCCAGCAAGAGCAACAACAGCAGGTTAAAAATTCTGCTACCGCTCAATCTTCCGCTCTTTATCAGCAAGCTCTTTTCCAGGAAGAAGCGGCCACCGATAAAGAACTGGCAGACTTCGCCGGCGGCAAGTCGTACCAGCTTCCGGTTCTGGCCGACAGCATCCTCGAACGCGGCATGTCCCTGATCGGTACCCGTTACCGTTTCGGCGGCACCTCCGAAGCTGGCTTTGATTGCAGCGGCTTCATCGGTTACCTGTTTCGTGAAGAAGCCGGCCTGAACCTGCCACGCTCCACTCGCGAAATGATCAACGTCGACGCTCCGCTGGTTTCTCGCAGCAAGCTGGAGCCGGGCGACTTGCTGTTTTTCGCCACCAATGGCCGTCGCGGCCGCGTCAGTCACGCCGGGATCTACCTGGGTGACAACCAGTTCATCCATTCCAGCAGCCGCAAAAGCGGTGGTGTACGGATCGATAACCTGGGCGACAGCTACTGGAGCAAGACCTTCATCGAAGCCAAGCGCGCACTCGCGATGGCACCGACTGCGGCCCCGATCGTCACGGCGCGCAAGTAAGCGGACTTTTTGTAAGGTGAACTTAAAGTCTTACTTGAAGTTTGCCACGTAGCAGCTAGAATCCGATCTTATTATTGATGGCAAACCGCCTGCGTCCTGCGCAGGCGGTTTTCTTTTCTGCGCCCCCTGCAGAAAAAGCCGCAGCCAGATCAGGATGCTCTGCATATGTCGATGTCGGCCCGCCTCGCAATCATGTTCTTCGCAGCGCTGCTCAGCGCCTGCGCCAGCCGTACACCGCCACCTGCGCCGGTGGTTCGCGCACCCATTATTTTCAGTTCCTCCCAAGCATTCTCCCCTGAGGCAGAAGACGTCTTGTTCCGCGCGCTCGGCCTGGTGGGCACGCCGTATCGATGGGGTGGGAACACGCCGGATTCGGGTTTCGATTGCAGCGGGCTGATCGGTTATGTCTACCGTGACGTCGCCGGCATCTCTCTGCCGCGTACCACGCGCGAGATGATCAGCATGCAGGCGGCCAGCGTGGGCAAGGAAGGCCTGCAAACCGGTGACCTGATCTTCTTCGCCACCAATGGCGGTTCCCAGGTCAGTCACGCCGGGATCTACGTCGGCGAAGGTCGCTTCGTCCATGCACCGGCCACCGGTGGCACGGTGAAGCTCGATAGCTTGTCCAAAGCTTACTGGCAGAAAGCCTATCTGAGCGCCAAGCGCGTCTTGCAACCTGAGCACTTGGCACGCAATCCCTAAATGGCAGAGGTTGTCATGACCGCTCGCACACTCAATCTCGACGATTCCCTGTATCAATACCTGCTCGACGTTTCCCTGCGCGAAACGCCGTTGCTCAAGCGTTTGCGTGACGAAACCCAGGCGCTGCCCATGGCTCGCTGGCAGGTGGCACCGGAGCAGGGGCAATTCCTCGCGCTATTGGTGAAACTCACCGGTGCCAAGCGTTTGCTGGAAATCGGCACCTTCACCGGTTACAGCGCCTTGTGCATGGCGGCTGCATTGCCGGATGACGGTTCGTTGATCTGCTGTGACATTCCCGGTGACTACAACGCCACCGCGCGCCGTTACTGGCAGGAAGCGGGGCTTGCCGAGCGGATCGATCTGCGTCTGGCCCCCGCGCTGGAAACCCTGGCTCAGTTGGATCAGCCAGAGTCATTCGACCTGATCTTTATCGATGCCGATAAAGCCAACTACCCACGCTATCTGGAGCACGCATTGCGACTGCTGCGCGTCGGTGGTCTGGCGGTGTTTGATAACACGCTATGGAGTGGTCGGGTGCTTGAGGACAATCCCGAGAGCGAAGACACCCGGGCCATTCAGGCGCTCAATCGCGCCTTGAAGGATGACTCGCGTGTGGATTTGTCGTTGTTGCCGTTGGGGGATGGCCTCACGCTGTGTCGCAAGCGTTGAGCGCGGGTATTGTGGGAGCGAGCCTGCTCGCGAATAGCGGTGGGTCAGGCAAGTTCAATGTCGAATGTGCCGGCCTCATCGCGAGCAGGCTCGCTCCCACAGTTGATGTGTATTGCAGTTATTGGGTTGCCGACACGCGCCACACCTTGTTGCCCACGTCATCCGCCACCAACAAATCACCCTGTCGGTCAATCACCACGCCCACCGGTCGGCCCATGGCTTTTTCCTCGTTGTTGAGGAAGCCGGTGAGCACATCCACCGGCGGCCCGCTCGGTTTCCCTGAGCTGAACGGTACGAAAATCACTTTGTAGCCACTGTGCGGTTTACGGTTCCACGAGCCGTGCTGGCCGATGAATGCTCCTTCCTTGAATTGCGCTGGCAGTCTGTTGCCTTCAGCAAACGTCAGGCCCAACGAGGCGGTATGCGGGCCGACCGCGTAGTCCGGCGCAATGGCCTTGGCCACCAGGCCGGGGTTTTGCGGCTCGACGCGAACGTCGACGTGTTGACCGTAATTACTGTAAGGCCAGCCGTAGAACCCGCCGTCCTTCACTGACGTGATGTAGTCCGGCACCAGATCGCTGCCGATTTCGTCGCGCTCGTTGACCGCTGTCCACAATGCGCCGCTCCGGGGTTCCCAGGCCAGCCCGTTTGGATTGCGAATCCCCGAGGCGAAGATTCGATGGTTGCCGGTGGCGCGATCCACTTCCCAGATTGCCGCGCGACCTTCCTCCTGATCCATGCCGTTTTCACCGACGTTGCTGTTCGAGCCCACGGTGACATACAGCTTGCTGCCGTCCTTGCTGGCGATGACGTTTTTGGTCCAGTGGTGATTCAGCGTGCCGCCCGGCAGGTCGATCACCTTCATCGGCTGCGACTTGATTGCCGTCTCGCCGTTTTCATAGTGGAAGCGCAGCAAGCGGTCCGTGTCGGCGACGTACAGGTCATTGCCGACCAGGGTCATGCCAAAGGGTGAGTTGAGGTTTTCCAGGAACACCGTGCGGGTTTCGGCGATGCCGTCCTGGTCCTTGTCCCGCAGCAGCGTGATGCGGTTCGGGCTCGGTACGGCAGCGCCGGCACGGCCCATGACTTTGCCCATGACCCAGCCACGAATACCTTTGCCGTCATCGGGTTTGGGTGGTGCGTTGGTTTCGGCGACCAATACGTCGCCGTTAGGCAATACGTAGAGCCAGCGCGGGTGATCGAGACCTTCGGCAAATGCCGCCACCTGAGTGCCTGTCGCGGCGATGGGTTTCGCACCGTCCGGCCAGCCAATCGCCGGGGCGATGTTCACCGTCGGGACCAGGGTCTTATTCGGTTCTGGCAGCTTGGGCGATGGGCCGGTGCCGTCGGAGACTTGCAGCCTGGCGGTTTCACCACAGGCCGCAAGCCCTCCGGCGAGCACGATGGCGAGAGCGAGCGGGGGCTTGCGCATGCTGATCTTCCCTAATGAATGCATTGACCTAATCAATAGAGAAGCGCAGGTGCGCGATGGTTCAACCGGTCAGCCGCGGGCTTCCTTGAACAGCACGGCTATGCCGGGGTGATAGTTGCCGGCTTCGTTGCGCAACTTGCGATAGGCATAGGGGAAGTACCAGGCCACCGCGCAGGAGTGTTCTTTTTGCAGGTCGTCGACCATGTCCTGGAGTTCTTCCGGGGTGGCGCTTTGTTGGGCTTTTTGCGGCGCAACGAACAGGCAGCCGAGTTTCAGGTCGCTGGCGTAGCTGATGCGTTTGGCCTCGCTGGTGATGTCCTGCAATGCTTGAGTCAGGTTCAGGCTGTTGACGCGTGGCCAGCGTTGCGTCGCCTGAAGGTAAGCGCGTTCTTCGCTGGTCGCGATAAACAGATCGGCGCGGCCATTGCGTTCGCCTTCTTCGACCTGTTTACGGGTCGGTGTTTGTTGCAACGTGACCATTTCCGCCATCCAGGCCGCGGCGGAAAGCAGGCTCAGGTTGGCTTTTTCGTCGTACCAGTAAGGCGTGTCATTATCGCCGCGCACGGCGTTGTAGCGGTCGATACAGTCAAACCAGCGTTCCAGCACCGGGCGCAGGAATTCCAGCTTCGGATTGCTGATGATCATGCCTTGCATGTGGCTCACCCTTGTTATTGTGTTGTGAGATTGTGGCTCTTTGATATCACTGCTGAGAGTGTGGCACAAGATTGGCGTCAGATAATTGATCGGCGGCAGTTATTCGCTCGCAGGCTGCCCGTCTTCAATTGACGCTCCATCCCCAACCCTCTAACCTTCGCGGCTTGTTTCAGGTGCTCTGTGACCTTGGTCGACAGAGTGAAACAGGGAAGCCGGTGAGTGATTCTCTTCAAGCGACGAAGAGCCATGATCCCGGCGCTGCCCCCGCAACGGTAAATGAGTGAAAACTGCGCCTTGAGCCACTGTGTCGTCGACATGGGAAGGCGCGCAGTCAGGCCAGCGCCGCTCATGAGCCCGGAGACCGGCCTGATCCATCCAGCGGCATCACGGTGGGCGATGCCAGGCTTCTTGCCGTCTATTCTTGTGCCTGCCCGCCGTTATCCAGCCTCAACGGAGAGCTCCCCCATGACTGATACCCCCGATCGTGACGAACGTCATCTGGCGCGCATGCTGCGCAAAAAAGCCGTGATCGACGAACGCATCGCCAATTCCCCGAATGAATGCGGCCTGCTGCTGGTGCTGACCGGCAACGGCAAAGGCAAAAGCAGCTCGGCCTTCGGCATGCTCGCCCGGTCCATGGGCCACGGCATGCAGTGTGGCGTGGTGCAGTTCATCAAGGGGCGCAGCAGCACCGGCGAAGAACTGTTCTTCCGGCGCTTCCCGGAACAGGTGCGTTTTCATGTGATGGGCGAGGGCTTCACCTGGGAAACCCAGGATCGCCAGCGTGACATCGCCGCCGCTGAAGCCGCGTGGGCGGTGTCGCGCGAATTGCTGCGTGATCCGTCGATCGGCCTGGTGGTGCTGGATGAATTGAACATTGCGCTCAAGCACGGCTATCTGGATCTCGATCAGGTGCTCAGCGACTTGCAGGCCCGTCCGCCGATGCAGCATGTGGTGGTGACCGGTCGCGGCGCCAAGCCGGAGATGATCGAACTGGCCGACACCGTCACCGAAATGGGCGTGATCAAGCACGCGTTCCAGGCCGGGATCAAAGCGCAAAAAGGCGTCGAGTTGTGAGCCGCACTTTATGAATAGCCATCGTCAATGCCCGGCGGTATTGATTGCCGCGCCGGCTTCCGGTCAGGGCAAGACCACCGTCACCGCCGCGCTGGCCCGTTTGCATCGCAATCAAGGGCGCAAGGTGCGCGTGTTCAAATGCGGCCCGGACTTTCTTGATCCGATGATTCTCGAGCGCGCCAGCGGTGCGCCGGTGTATCAATTGGACATGTGGATGGTCGGCGAGCAGGAAAGTCGTCGGCTGTTGTGGGAAGCCGCCGGCGAAGCCGATCTGATCCTCATTGAAGGCGTCATGGGGCTGTTCGACGGCACGCCGTCGAGTGCTGATCTGGCGCGGCACTTCGGTGTCCCGGTGCTCGGCGTGATCGACGGCACTGCCATGGCCCAGACCTTTGGCGCATTGGCGTTGGGGCTGGCGAAGTATCAGCCGGACTTGCCGTTTGCCGGTGTGCTGGCCAACCGCGTCGGCACCCTGCGTCACGCGCAATTACTGGAAGGCAGCCTCACTGAAGGCTTGCGCTGGTACGGCGCCTTGTCCCGGGAAACCGGGATCGAATTGCCGAGTCGGCATCTCGGGCTGGTTCAGGCCAGTGAGTTGAACGATCTTGACCTGCGTCTCGATGCAGCAGCTGACGCACTGGCCAGCAGTTGCGAGGTCGCGCTGCCACCGGCGGTGGAATTCGCCGCGCCTGATGTGATCGCTGCAGAACCGTTGCTGGCCGGCGTGCGTATCGCCGTGGCCCGTGACGAAGCGTTTGCCTTCACCTACGGTGCAAGCCTGGATTTGCTGCGAGCCATGGGTGCCGAGTTGTCGTTTTTCTCACCGATCCGTGACGCGCAATTGCCGGAGGCAGACAGCCTCTATCTGCCGGGCGGTTATCCCGAATTGCACCATGTGGCGCTGTCACAGAACACCACGATGCTGGCCGCAATCCGCGCTCACCATGCGGCGGGTAAACCGTTGTTGGCCGAGTGCGGCGGCATGCTGTATCTGCTCGATTCGTTGACCGATGTCGAGGGCACTCGCGCTGAACTGGTCGGCTTGCTGGCGGGGGATGCGGTGATGCAAAAGCGTCTGGCCGCGTTGGCGTTGCAGGCAGTCGAGTTGCCAGAAGGTTTGTTGCGTGGGCACACCTATCACCACTCGCTGACCAGTACGGAGCTTGAGCCGATTGCCCGTGGCCTGAGTCCTAACGGTGGGCGTGGGGCGGAGGCGGTTTATCGTGAGGGGCGGATGACAGCTTCTTATGTACATTTCTATTTTCCGTCCAATCCCACTGCTGTAGCCGCGCTGTTTGTGCCTGACCATAAGGACGCCATCGCGAGCAGGTCGAATCGTCGCACCGTCACTCCCACATTGGAAAGTGGTTTGCCTGAAGAAACGCGGTCCACTGTGGGAGCGGGCTTGCTCGCGAAGAGGCCATGACTGACAACGCATTCAGCCAGGCCGAACGCGAAGCGGTCTACCGAGCCATCGGCGAACGCCGCGACATGCGTCATTTCAGCGGTGGCACGGTCGAGCCCGAGTTGCTGCGGCGCCTGCTCGAAGCCGCGCATCAGGCGCCGAGTGTCGGCCTGATGCAGCCCTGGCGGTTCATCCGCATCAGCGATCGAACCCTGCGCGGCAAGATCCAGTCACTGGTGGAAGAAGAACGCATCCGCACCGCCGAAGCCCTCGGCGAACGCACCGACGAATTCATGAAGCTGAAAGTCGAAGGCATCAACGACTGCGCCGAGGTGCTGGTCGCGGCGCTGATGGATGATCGCGAGCGTCATATCTTCGGCCGTCGCACGATGCCGGAAATGGACATGGCCTCGCTTTCCTGCGCGATTCAGAACCTCTGGCTGGCCTCCCGCGCTGAAGGATTGGGCATGGGCTGGGTCTCGCTGTTCGAGCCGCAAGCACTGGCGGACTTGCTGGGTTTGCCCGCCGGAGCCAAGCCCTTGGCCGTTCTTTGCCTGGGGCCGGTCAAGGAATTCTATCCGGCGCCGATGTTGGTACTCGAAGGCTGGGCGCAGGCGCGTCCGCTCAGTGAGCTGCTGTATGAAAATTATTGGGGAGTGAGTCAATGAGTGTGGCGTTGTTGAGTGTCGCCGCGGTTGCGCTGGATGCGCTGCTGGGTGAACCCAAACGCTGGCATCCGCTGGTGGCGTTCGGCCGTTTTGCCGACCGCATCGAGCAACGTTTCAACGGTGAAGGTCGCGGCTGGCGCAGTCATGGCGTCACTGCCTGGGTGATCGCGGTGTTACCGCTGACCCTGCTGGCCACGGCGTTTTCCTGGGCGCCTTATGTCGGCTGGATCGTCGAAATTCTCGTGCTCTATTGCGCCCTCGGCATGCGCAGCCTCGGAGAACACGTCGAGCCGGTGGCCAAGGCGCTGCGCAGTGATGATCTGGAGGAGGCGCGCAAACGTGTCAGTTATCTGGTCAGCCGCCAGACCAGCGAACTGGATAAAACCGAAGTCGCCCGCGCTGCTACAGAATCGGTGCTGGAGAACGGCAGCGACGCGGTATTCGCTGCGCTGTTCTGGTTTGCCGTGGCTGGCGCGCCTGGCGTGGTGCTCTACCGTTTGAGCAACACGCTGGATGCGATGTGGGGCTACCGCAATGAACGCTTCGAGCGTTTCGGCTGGGCCGCGGCAAAGATCGACGACGTCCTCAACTATATTCCTGCACGCCTGGTGGCGCTGACCTACGCGCTGCTGGGCAAAACCCGCCTGGCGTTGAAATGCTGGCGCACCCAGGGCCCGACCTGGGACAGCCCGAATGCCGGTCCGGTGATGGCGGCCGGTGCCGGAGCGCTCGGCGTCGAGTTGGGTGGGGCGGCGATTTATCACGGTGAACTGCATCAGCGTCCGCCATTGGGCGAAGGCGAACCGGCGGACGCCGACTCCATCGACCGCGGCTGGCAATTGGTCCAGCGCGGGGTATGGTTATGGTTGCTGATCCTCTGCGTGGGGGCTGAATTCTATGCTTGAGCACGGTGGTCGGTTACGCAAGGCGGCGCTCGAATACGGCATCGCCGAAGCCGAGTGGCTTGACCTGTCCAGCGGCCTCGCGCCCTGGCCGTTTCCGGTCCCGCAGATTCCGTTGCGGGCCTGGGCGCGTTTGCCGGAAACCGATGACGGTCTGGAGCAGGCGGCCTGTGATTATTACGGCGCCGCTCAGGTGCTGCCGGTGGCCGGTTCGCAAATGGCGATCCAGTTGCTGCCGCGTTTGCGCCGGGCGGGCAAGGTCGGCGTGCTCTCGCCGTGTTACGCCGAACACGCCGAAGCGTGGCGCCGTAATGGCTACATCGTGCGTGAAGTGCTGGAGCAGGAAGTCGATTTCTATCTCGACAGCCTCGACGTGCTGGTGGTGGTCAACCCGAACAATCCTACCGGCCTGAGCCTGACACCGAGTCGCCTGCTCGACTGGCACTCGCGGCTGGCCCAGCGCGGCGGCTGGCTGGTGGTGGACGAGGCCTTCATGGACAACACGCCGCAGCTGAGCCTGGCACCTTTTGCCAATCAGGTCGGGTTGATCGTGCTGCGTTCCTTCGGCAAGTTTTTCGGCCTGGCCGGTGTGCGCCTGGGTTTCGCGCTGGCCGAGCGCAAGTTGCTCAAGTTGCTGGCCGAGCAAGTGGGACCATGGGCGGTCAGCGGGCCGACGCGGGTACTGGGTCAGGCCTGTCTGCTGGACACCGAAGGGCATGCCCGGCAGCGGGTTCGCACTGAAGAGGCCGGCGCGCGTCTGGCGCTGTTGCTTGAACAGCACGGTTTCAAACCACAGGGCGGCTGCGCGTTGTTTCAATGGCTGATCACCGAACGCGCCGAAACCTTGCATGAATTCATGGCCCGGCGCGGCATTCTGCTGCGGTTGTTCACGCACAACAGCAGCCTGCGCTTCGGCTTGCCCGCCGATGAAGCCGACTGGACACGTCTCGCGCAAGCGTTCGAAGCCTACGCTAGGGAAACCCAATGACTACGTTGATGGCGCAGGGCGCGACTTTGATGGTGCAGGGCACCACTTCCGACGCCGGCAAAAGCACGCTGGTAACGGCGTTGTGCCGCTGGGTCACGCGTCAGGGCGTCAGCGTCGTGCCGTTCAAGCCACAGAACATGGCGCTCAACAGTGCCGTGACCGCCGACGGTGGCGAGATCGGTCGTGCGCAAGCGGTGCAGGCTCAGGCCGCCAACCTTGAGCCGCACACCGACATGAACCCGGTGCTGCTCAAACCCAATAGCGACACCGGCGCTCAAGTGATCATCCATGGCCGCGCGGTCACGACGATGAACGCAGTTGCGTATCACGACTACAAAGCCATCGCCATGCAAGCAGTGCTGGCCTCTCATGAACGGCTGAGCGCGGCTTATCCCGTGGTCATGGTCGAAGGCGCGGGCTCGCCGGCCGAGATCAATCTGCGTGCCGGCGACATCGCCAACATGGGCTTTGCCGAGGCCGTGGATTGTCCGGTGGTGCTGATCGCCGACATCAATCGCGGTGGGGTTTTCGCGCATCTGGTGGGCACGCTGGAACTGCTATCGCCCAGCGAGCAGGCACGGGTCAAAGGCTTCATCATCAACCGGTTTCGCGGCGATATCGCTTTGCTGCAACCGGGTCTCGACTGGCTGGAAGCGCGCACCGGCAAACCGGTGATCGGCGTTCTGCCTTACGTGATGGACTTGCACCTGGAAGCCGAGGACGGCATCGACCAGCGTCAGACCGACAAGGCCGATCAGGTGCTGAAAGTGGTGGTGCCGGTGCTGCCGCGCATCAGCAACCACACCGATTTCGATCCGCTGCGCCTGCATCCGCAGGTGGATCTGCAATTTGTCGGCCCCGGTCAGGCGATTCCACCGGCGGACCTGATTATTCTTCCCGGCTCGAAAAGCGTACGCAGCGACCTCGCGTATCTGCGGGCCAATGGCTGGGACACTGCGATCAGTCGTCATCTGCGTTATGGCGGCAAAGTGCTGGGGATTTGCGGTGGTCTGCAAATGCTCGGCGACCAGGTACACGACCCGTTGGGCCTCGAAGGCGCACCGGGTTCCAGCGCCGGTTTGGGCTTGCTGGCGTTCGAAACCCGGCTCGAAGAAGAGAAGCAATTGCGCAATGTGCGCGGGCGTCTGGCGCTCGAAGACGCGCCGGTCAGCGGTTATGAAATTCATGCTGGCGTGACCACCGGGCCGGCGCTGGAAAACGCCGCCGTGCAACTGGACGACGGTCGCTGCGACGGTGCGCAAAGCGTGGACGGGCAGATTTTCGGCACCTATCTGCATGGCCTGTTTGAATCGCCCGCGGCGTGCAGTGCGCTGTTGCGCTGGGCCGGTTTGCAGGCGGTGCAGGACGTGGATTATCACGCGTTGCGTGAGCGCGATATCGAGCGGCTGGCGGATCTGGTGGAGAAGCATCTGGATACCCGACTGTTGCGTGAGCTCTGTGGGATTTGAGAGGGGTTGAGAATGTCATCGCGGGCAAGCCATGTTCCTACAGGATCAAGAGCCGCTCTTGATCCTGTAGGAGCATGGCTTGCCCGCGATGAGGCCCGTCACCAAACCGCCAATTTGAAGGAATGACCATGCTGCAACTGATCCTCGGCGGCGCGCGCTCCGGCAAAAGCCGGCTGGCCGAAAAACTCGCCTCCGACAGCGGTCTGGCAGTGACGTACATCGCCACCAGCCAACCCCTCGACGGTGAAATGAACGAGCGGGTGGCCCATCACCGCGCCCGTCGTCCAGCCGAATGGGCGTTGATCGAAGAGCCGGTGGAGCTCGCCCGCGTCCTGCGCGAAACCGCCAGAGCCGATCGGTGCCTGCTGGTGGATTGCCTGACCCTATGGATGACCAATCTGCTGATGCTCGACGACGCCGAGCGTCTGTCGGCTGAGCGTGATGCGCTGCTGGACTGCCTGGCATCGTTGCCGGGTGAAATCATTTTTGTCAGCAACGAGACCGGAATGGGTGTCGTGCCGCTGGGCGAATTGACTCGCCGCTATGTCGATGAAGCCGGTTGGCTGCATCAAGCCTTGGCCGAGCGCTGTCAGCGAGTCGTCCTGACCGTCGCCGGCCTGCCCCTGACTTTGAAAGGAACTGCGTTATGACTCAATCCTGGTGGCTGAACCCGTGCAAACCGATCGATGCTCAAGCGGTCGAGCAGGCGCAGGCCCGTCAACAGCAGCTGACCAAGCCGGCCGGCTCCCTCGGTCGGCTTGAGTCGGTGGCCGTGCAATTGGCCGGGTTGCAAGGGCAGGTCAAGCCGAGTCTGGATCAGCTGTGGATCGCGATTTTTGCCGGTGACCATGGCGTGGTCGCTGAAGGGGTGTCGGCATTTCCCCAGGAAGTCACCGGGCAGATGTTGCTCAACTTCGTCAGCGGTGGGGCGGCGATCAGCGTGTTGGCGCGGCAACTCGGGGCCTCCCTGGAAGTCGTCGACCTCGGCACGGTGACGCCGTCGTTGAATTTGCCGGGTGTGCGTCATATGAATATCGGCCCGGGTACGGCGAATTTTGTCGAAGGTCCGGCGATGACGCCGGCTCAAGGCGAACTCGCTTTGCAGGCCGGCCGCGACAGCGTGCAGCGCGCCATCGCGGCGGGTGCGCAGTTGTTTATCGGTGGCGAGATGGGCATCGGCAACACCACCGCGGCCAGTGCGTTGGCGTGTGCCTTGCTCGATTGCCCGGTGGTGCATCTGGCCGGGCCGGGCACGGGTTTGAATGCGGCGGGTGTCAGTCATAAAGCGCAGGTGATCGAACGCGCTTTGGCGTTGCACAGCGCTCAGCGTGGTGATGCGCTGCAAACCCTGTTCAACCTTGGCGGTTTTGAGATCGCGGCCCTGGTCGGCGCGTATCTGGCGTGCGCCCAGGAAGGCGTCGCAGTGCTGGTGGACGGTTTCATTTGTAGCGTCGCGGCGTTGGTGGCAGTGCGCTTGAATCCTGAATGCCGTCAGTGGCTATTGTTCGGCCATCGCGGCGCCGAGCCGGGTCATCGTCATGTACTGGAAACCCTGAACGCCGAACCGCTGCTGGACCTCGGCCTGCGTCTGGGCGAGGGCAGTGGTGCGGCGTTGGCCGTGCCGTTGCTGCGTCTGGCGTGCGACCTTCACGGGCAGATGGCGACCTTCGCCGAGGCCGCCGTGGCGGACCGTCCGGCATGACCTTGCGCCTGGACCTGTTGCGCCACGGCGAAACCGAGCTCGGTGGCGGTTTGCGCGGCAGCCTCGACGATGCGCTGACCGACAAGGGCTGGGCGCAGATGCGCGCGGCGGTGGTCGAGCAGGGGCCTTGGGATCGTTTGGTCAGCTCGCCACTGCAGCGCTGTGCGCGGTTCGCCGAAGAACTCGGTGCACAGTTGGGTTTGCCGGTGCAGTTGGATAAAGACCTCCAGGAGCTGCACTTCGGCGCCTGGGAAGGGCAGAGCGCCGCCGCGTTGATGGAAACCGATGCCGAGGCGTTGGGATTATTCTGGGCCGACCCTTATTCGTTTACGCCGCCTCAGGGTGAGCCGGTGGTGGATTTTTCGACGCGGGTGTTGGCAGCTGTTGAGCGCTTGCAGGCTACCTACGCAGGCGAGCGGGTGTTGCTGATCAGTCACGGCGGGGTCATGCGCTTGTTGCTGGCTCAGGCGCGGGGATTGCCTCGTGAGCAGTTGCTCAACGTCGAAGTCGGGCATGGCGCGTTGTTTTCGCTGACGGTCGAATCCGGCCTGTTGTTAAAGGAAGCGCTCTGACCATGTTGCCGTTCTGGATCGCCCTGCAATTTTTGAGCAGTCTGCCGATTCGTCTGCCGGGCATGCCGGAACCACAGGAATTGGGGCGGTCGCTGCTGTTTTATCCGCTGGTCGGCCTGCTGTTCGGCGGGATTTTGTGGGCGCTCAACTGGCTGCTGCTCGGCACCCCGTTGTTGCTTCACGCCGCGCTGTTGCTGACGGTTTGGGTCTTGCTCAGCGGTGCTTTGCACCTGGATGGCCTGGCCGACAGCGCCGATGCATGGCTCGGTGGGTTCGGCGACCGCGAGCGCACGTTGACGATCATGAAGGACCCGCGCAGCGGGCCGATTGCGGTCGTGACGCTGGTGCTGGTATTACTGCTCAAATTCGCCGCGTTGCTGGCATTGATCGAGCAGCAACACGCCGTTGTCCTGATCATTGTCCCGATGATCGGGCGCAGCGCGATGTTGGGGGTGTTCCTGACCACGCCTTATGTGCGCGCCGGTGGCTTGGGGCAAGCGCTGGCCGATCATCTGCCACGGTTGGCGGGCACGCAGGTGTTGGCGGTGAGTGCGTTGGCTTGCGTTTTGATTGCCGGTCTCAGCGGCGTATTGGCAGTGGTGCTGGCGGCGTTGGTGTTTGCCTGGCTGCGCCAAGTGATGCTGCGCCGATTGGGCGGCACGACGGGCGATACGGCGGGGGCGTTGCTGGAATTGCTGGAAATGGTTTTACTGGTCGGCCTCGCACTGCTTCCGTAGGAGCAAAGCTTGCTCGCGATGGCCGCGCTGCTGTTCTTTCAGGGAAATCGCGTTAACGTTTATCGCGGGCAAGCCTTGCTCCTACAGGTAATTTGTATCAACAATTTGCATTCATTTAACCGCGGGTATATACACGCACCATGCTCGACTCCCAATGTTTATGCATCAACCTGCGTCGCGCCGCCCGTGGCGTCAGCAGGCATTACGACGGCGCTCTCGACGGCTTCGGGATCAACGTCGCCCAGTATTCTCTGCTGTGTAATCTGCAGCGTCTGGATAAACCGAGTATTTCCACGTTGGCCGAGGCCATGGGCCTGGATCGCAGCACCTTGGGGCGCAATCTGCGGGTGCTGGAAGGCGAAGGCCTGCTGATGCTGGTCGAGGGCGAAGACATGCGTAACCGCATCGTCATGCTCACCGAGGCCGGTGTTGAACGCCTGAAAGCGGCCTTGCCCGCGTGGGAAGCGGCGCAACAGCGGTTGATTGACCGCTTGGGTGCCGAGAAACGCGAAACCTTGCTGCGACTGCTGGACGAACTGGCGTGATGCCGGTTTTTCCGATCTTAAGCGGGTATATACCCGCTACCGGAGAACAAGAATGACATCGATGTGGCGTACGTGCGGTTGGGTTTTGTTGGGGAGTGCGCTGATTCTTGCGTTGTCCTTGGGTGTAAGGCACGGCTTCGGGCTGTTTCTGGCGCCGATGAGTGCCGAATTCGGTTGGGGGCGTGAGACGTTTGCCTTCGCCATTGCCTTGCAGAACCTGATCTGGGGCCTGGCTCAGCCCTTCACCGGCGCGCTGGCCGATCGCTTTGGCGCCGCGAAAGTGGTGTTGGTCGGCGGTGTCTTGTATGCATTGGGCCTGGTGTTCATGGGCCTGTCGGATTCGGCCATGACCTTGTCACTGAGTGCCGGCCTGTTGATCGGCATCGGTCTGTCCGGTACCTCGTTCTCGGTGATCCTCGGCGTGGTCGGCCGCGCAGTGCCGCCAGAGAAACGCAGCATGGGTATGGGCATCGCCAGCGCTGCCGGCTCTTTCGGCCAGTTCGCCATGTTGCCCGGCACGCTGGGGTTGATCGGCTGGCTCGGCTGGTCCGCGGCATTGCTGGTGTTGGGCCTGTTGGTGGCACTGATTGTGCCGCTGGTGAGCATGCTCAAGGACAAGCCGTTGCCGGTGTTCGGTCATGAGCAAACGCTGTCCGAAGCATTGCACGAGGCCTGTTCCCATTCGGGCTTCTGGCTGCTGGCGTTCGGCTTTTTTGTCTGCGGCTTCCAGGTGGTATTCATCGGCGTGCACTTGCCGGCTTATCTGGTGGATCAGCACCTTCCGGCGAGCGTCGGCACCACGGTGCTGGCGTTGATCGGGCTGTTCAATATTTTCGGGACCTACACGGCGGGCTGGCTGGGCGGACGGATGTCCAAGCCACGTTTGCTTACTGGCCTGTATCTGCTGCGGGCAGTGGTGATCGGGTTGTTCCTGTGGGCGCCCGTCACGACGACCACTGCGTACCTGTTTGGCATGGCGATGGGCTTCCTGTGGCTGTCGACGGTACCCTTGACCAACGGCACCGTCGCGACCTTGTTCGGTGTGCGAAATCTGTCCATGCTCGGTGGGATTGTTTTCCTGTTTCACCAGCTCGGATCGTTCCTCGGCGGCTGGTTGGGCGGGGTGGTGTATGACCGAACCGGGAGCTATGACTTGATCTGGCAAGTGGCGATTCTCTTGAGCCTGTTGGCGGCCGCCCTGAACTGGCCGGTGCGTGAGCGGCCGGTGGCGCGCCTGCAAACACAGATGAGTGCGATATGAACAGTCTCTGGCCGCGGATCGCTGTCGCCGCTGTCTGCGCCTTGCTGCTGGCCCTGTCGTGGTGGGGGTGGCACCAGGGCGGGCTGGCGTTGATGCAACTGGGCATGGGTGCTTGCTAGCAGGATGTGAGGGCGAGTAACTTCGGTTTGGACGACTTATCGAGGATGCCCCCACATGCTGATGCGCTGGCTCGCAGTTCTCGCGTTACTGGTAGCGTTTAGTGGATTGGCTCAAGCGGCCGAATGCCCGGAGCTTTTGCAAGGCTCGTTGCCCAAGCTGCGCGCCAAGGAATCCATCGACCTGTGCCAGCGCTTCGCCGGCAAACCGCTGGTGGTGGTCAATACCGCGAGCTTCTGTGGTTTCGCCCCGCAGTTCAAAGGCCTTGAGGCGCTGAATCAGCGATACAAGGATCAAGGGCTGGAGGTGATCGGTGTTCCGTCCAATGACTTCAAGCAAGAGTCCAAGGATGGCGAAGAGACTGCCAAGGTCTGCTACGTGAACTACGGCGTGACGTTCACCATGACTGAACCGCAGAAAGTCCGCGGTAATGACGCGACGCACTTGTTCAAGATCATCGCCAGGCAGAGCACCGCGCCGAAGTGGAACTTCTACAAGTACGTGGTCGATCGCAAGGGCCAGGTGATCGCCAATTTCTCCAGCCTGACCAAGCCTGACGATCCCGAGTTCATCGCCGCGGTGGAGAAAGCCCTGGCCTCGCAACCCTGATCGAGTCCATCAAAAAGCCCCGCCTCTGTACAAGAGAGCGGGGCTTTTTCAATTCAGGCGGCGAGCGGTTCAGGTTCGCCGTGAATCATCAGAAGCGGTAGGTCGCGCCAACACCGAAACCGTTCGCACTGTTTTCGTACTTGGCGTTGTAGGACTGACCCAAAGCGTTAGCGCGGTTGACAGTGACAGATTCTTCCTTGAGGTAAGAGTAAGCCACATCAATGGTCCAGTCGTCGGTTGGGTTGAAGCCCGCACCGACACTGAAGATGGTCCGGTCGCCGGTAGGGATGCGTGGCGAACGATCAGTGTTGTTGGTGGGCGACTGGTCAAAGGAGAGACCGGTACGCAGTACCCACTGCTTGTTCAACTGGTAGGAAGTACCCACGGCGTAGGCCCAGGTGTCATGCCAGTTCTGGTCTTCCTTGATGGTACCAACGATTCGTGGGGCGAGGGCACCACCGTTAAGTGCGGTTACGCCTTCGTTGTTGACCGTGATGTCTTTCAGGCGGCTCCAACGAGTCCAGGTAGCACCGGCATAGAGCTTCCAGGCATCATTTATATCTTGAGTCACGGAAAGGTCATAGGACTCAGGTGTTTCGATCTTCAGCGAGGCATCGTAACGGTTGGATTTGAGCAGCTGAGGTGGCACACCAGCGCCGGTAGACACATCGGTGTGGCCGTCGAGCTTGTAGTTCACTTTCGAGTGATAGGTCAGGCCCACGCGAGTGGTATCGGTGGCTTGAACCAGGACGCCGGCGTTAAAGCCCAAGGCCGTATCGTCGCCCTTGATCTCCACATTGTTATCACCAGTCCGGGGGACAGGGAGAGCAATGTCCGATTCCAGGGTGCCGGAAATCCGGTTGATGGTAGGGCCAAAACCGATCGAAACTTTATCGTTGAAAGCGTAGCTGACGGTTGGCTGCAGAGTGATGATTTTGACTTCGCTCTTGCTGCCGAAAGCGCGGCCCTGAAAGCCGCTTTCGTAGTCGGTGATCAGCCCGAACGGAGCGTAGACGCCCAAACCAAAAGCCCACTCATCGTTGATTTTATTGGTATAGAAACCCATCGGTACTGAAGTGAGCGGAACCATATCGCCTTTGTTGGTTCCGCTTGAACGGCCGCTGGTATCGCTGATATCGGTCGAGGCGTCGATCGCTGCGAAACCGCCAGTGATTTGCTGGCCTTTGAGGCGGGCCATACCGGCAGGGTTGCCAAAAACTGTACTTGCATCATCGGCAGATGAAGAGCGCCCCGCAAAACCTGTCCCCATCCCGCTGATGCTTTGTTCGTTAAGGGCAAAGCCACTTGCGAAGATCTGGGTGGATGCCAAGGTAACGGCGAGGCTAAGGGTGGTTTTGAGCATTACTTTTTTCATTATTAGAACTCCTGGTGATCACCGGGGCGAAAATTACCAACATTTTCGTCCCAGCGCTATAGGCTGTATCGCTTGATTTAGAGCGGTTTTGTAGGACAATCCGACCAAAATCGCTGCCGTTTCGCGATCTTGTGGAAACAGCCGGTCAGCAGGCGACCTGATTCAGCGGTGAAACACAGGTTTGCCAGGCGCAGGTGAAGTCTCTCAGGCGTCCTTGAGGCTGGAAGGTCTGGCGCCAGATGCGCGCCATTCCCAGTAGGTCGTCTGCTTCGGGGAGGGGGGTGTTCTGTTCTTCTACCAACAGCCAGGCGATGGCTGTGGCGTAACGCAGGTTGACGGTCAATTCGAGATGCGGGCCACTCAGGAAAGCATGTTGGCTGGCCAGGCCGCGAACCAGGCTCGCGCGTTCCGGGTCAAGTGCCAGGTAGTGGTCCCAAAGTGCCTGGTGGCGGAGTTCGGCGATTCGGTACAAACCGTGCCCGCGGCGGTCATGCAGGGCCGTTCCAAGGGCTGACTGGCTGGCGGCGACACCCAGCAGCAAGGATTCGGCAGTTGCGCTATGGCACCCGAGATAAATCAATGTCGGGCGGATCACATAACGGCACAGTTCGCTGGCAGCGATACCCATAAAACCCTCGAAACATGAAATGGTCGGCGATACCTGAAGAGGCCTTGGCAGCGGGTGAATCGAATCAGGCTCGCCGGAAGCGGCTTAAGCCGCTTGAGTTGAAGTGTAGTGTCATATTCGCGTCGTAAAGGCCTGTTTTTAAAATATTTCCGGCTGCGAGTTATAACCGTTATATCGGTTTGTGCTTAGGCGGCAGCGGCGAAAAGAGAAATTTCAGGCAATAAAAAGCCCCGCTTTTTTAAAGCGAGGCTTTTGAGGTTTTCAGTCTTTCTGGCGTATCAGGCAACCAGTGCCTGACGGGTACGCTCGATCACGGCCTGCAGCGGTTCGGCGCTGGAGTATTGATCGGGGTACAGGCGTTCGCTGTGACGAGCGATGCCGTGTTCATTGACCAGAGTGAAGCTGAAGCAGCCTTTGCGAGCGGCCATGATCAGGCAGTTCATTGGTGCAAAAGCGTTGGTTAGGGTGCGAATGGCATCCTGGGTGTGGATTTGAGTAGACATAGTCATTGGGTGTTCCTACAAGCGACACGGATAAGAACCGTGCAAAGTTAAAACGTTCCAGTGACGACGACCACCATTGGTCGAACGAAGAACCCGACTGGAACAAAGCAGCCAGTTTGAAGCGCTGATAAATTGGCGCGCTTGGGCTGGCAGGTAGGTACTTAGGAGGGCAGGCAACACATCAAGGGCAAAGGTTCTGGGCCCAGGGTGAAGATCCTGATCAATTTGCAGGTTGGTTCGGTCAGAGTAAGTGAGCTTCGCAACACCCTTTGCTTTCGATTCAAAGGCTGTGTTGACGCAAGGTTTACCTGGAAACCATCGAGGTGGTCGATCCCGCTTTGTCGGTGGAGGCTTCCTTTGGGAAGGCTGACCGGGGGGATGTGTTCGACCAGAATTGACTTTCAGCTTGGTACTAACGCCGCGGATACTAACGGATTGAATTGCTGAAGGGAAGTGTGTTAGCAAAATAGTTCTGAGAACGCCCTCATTCAAGGTCCGGATTGGCGCTCGGAAAAAGCCATGACCCGTAGACTTGCCCTGTATTAGCACAAATTCCGACCATTGGTAGTCACAGCTCATCGGGCCAACACCTGCCTGGATCACGGGTTTGCCAAGGTTTATCCCCATGTGCAGGCAAAAAATGCGCCGAAACGGCGCATCGATATAACTACCTCGAAGGGACTTGTGCACATAAGTCACGCAGGGTGTCACGCCGCTGTCATCATCCCTTCAAACGCAGTGGGTGCCTGTAACCAAAATTTAAGTCAATGAAAAACATCGCTTTTTTTTACTGGTGAAAAAATCGTCAGTTTGACTGCGGGCCCCATTCCATACGGCTTTGCGAGAGTTCAAGGGCGGTTGTCCACTGAGTTATCCACAGCTTCTGTGGATTGTCCCGAGCGCTTGCTCTAGGACGGGCGTGCCGGGTTTTTTTAGACTTTACCTGTAAGAAAAAAAGAGTAGAGTGGCGCGCCTTCCGATCTGCCCCACAGTGCTTTATGAAGTTTCGCTCAGTATCAGTCTCTACAACCTCCACACCTCCCAGTATTACTTCGCCCAAGCGCTTTTCGATGCGTGTGGCCGAGTGGCTGCTGGACAGCCCGCGTCTGGGCGAAAACCCCAACGTCAAACACTTCGCCGGACGGTTGCTCAAGCAGCCAGCCCGTGAAGGGGTCGTGGCCGCGCAAAGCCGTCTCGGTCAGCTGATGTGCCGTGAATGCGGGAATGCCCGGGATCGCCGTATCGGTCAGGACCTTCTGCGTTCGGCCGCGCGGGCAGGGGATCGGCGCGCCCAGCAAGAACTGGGTCTGATCGAAGACTGAGCTGTCCAAGACCTGACGCCTTGGTTAACCTTCAAGCTTTATTTCATTGGCAGGAGTGGCTATGGCTATGGACTTGACCAGCGCATTGCTCGGTCTGGCGGGCGCTGCGCTGCCGTTACTGGTACTGGCCTGGCAACTTCAGCGGCGAGCGAGCACCACGCAGTCAGAGGTTGCACTGCTGGAAGAGCGTCTGGCCATGGCCCTTCTGGCTCAAGATGGATTGAACGCGCAACTCGAAGCCTGTCGCGATGAAATAGGTGATTTGGGCCAGGCCAACGCCGCCAAACAGGCAGACCTGGCCGCCCTACGCCGTGAAGTCGAACTGCTGCAGATCGAACGTGACGACGCACGCGACGCCGCCCACGCCTGGAATCTGGAACGCGCCGGCAAGGAGGCTGAGTTGCGCCGTCTGGACGCCCAGGCCGCTTCGCTCAACGCCGAGCTACGTGAGCAGCAGGAAAGCCATCAGCAGCGCCTCAACGACCTGCAGGGCTCGCGAGACGAGCTGCGAGCGCAGTTCGCGGAGCTGGCCGGCAAGATCTTCGACGAGCGCGAGCAGCGCTTTGCCGAATCCAGCCAACAACGTCTCGGTCAGTTGCTCGATCCGTTGAAAGAACGCATCCAGTCCTTCGAAAAGCGCGTCGAAGAAAGTTATCAGGCAGAAGCCCGCGAACGTTTTTCCCTGGCCAAGGAGCTGGAGCGGCTGCAACAGCTGAACCTGCGCCTGAGCGACGAAGCCACCAACCTGACCCGCGCCTTGAAAGGCCAGAAAACCCAAGGTAACTGGGGCGAGCTGATTCTTGAGCGAGTGCTTGAGCACGCGGGCCTGGAGAAGGGGCGCGAGTACCAGACCCAGGTCAACCTCAAGGGGCCGGACGGTGAGCGTTTCCAGCCGGACGTGATCATTTATCTGCCGGGCGACAAACAGGTGGTGGTCGACTCTAAGGTCAGCCTCACGGCCTATCAGCAATACGTCGCGGCCGAAGACGATGCCATCGGCCAGATCGCCATCAAGCAGCACGTGCTGTCTCTGCGCACTCACGTCAAAGGGCTGGCCGGCAAGGATTACAAGCGTCTCGACGGTTTGCACAGCCTGGATTTCGTCCTGCTCTTCGTTCCGATTGAAGCGGCGTTTTCCGCCGCATTGCAGGCTGAGCCGACGCTGTTTCAGGAGGCCTTCGATCGCAACATCGTGATCGTCAGTCCGACAACTTTGCTGGCGACCCTGCGCGTCATCGACAGCCTGTGGAAGCAGGAGCGCCAGAGCCAAAACGCCCGGGAAATCGCCGAGCGGGCCGGGTGGCTGTACGACAAGTTCGTGTTGTTCATCCAGGATCTGGATGAAGTCGGCAATCGCTTACAACAATTGGACAAAGCCTACAGCTCTGCGCGCAATAAGCTGACAGAAGGACGGGGCAATCTGGTCAGCCGCGCCGAGCAGCTCAAGTTGCTTGGCGCACGGGCGAGCAAGAGCCTGCCGGCAGATTTGCTGGAGCGGGCGATGACGGATGTGGATGGGTTGGCCGAATTGCCGGAGTAAGCCGAAAAGCTTCGCGAGCAAGTCGGATCGCCGCACCGCCGCTCCCACATTTGACCGAGTTATCCGGACGAATGCGGTTCAATGTGGGAGCGGCGGTGCGGCGATCCGACTTGCTCGCGAAGGCGGCAGTTGCACCACCACAAGACTCAAACCTGCCGCACTACAACGGCAAATGCCGACTCAGCAACGCCCGCAACGCCGCCGGTTTCACCGGTTTAGCCAGGTAATCCAGCCCCGCCGCATGCACCTGGGCCACCGTCTCCGGTCGCCCATCGGCGCTGATCACTACCCCTGGCACTGGCTCACCCAATCGGGTTCGCAGCCATGCCATCAGTTCGGTCCCGGTCTCGCCATCGTCCAGGTGGTAATCCACCAGCGCCAATTGCGGTCGCATCCCGTCGCTGAGCAGCGCCGCGCATTCATCGCGGTTGCGCGCGGTCCAGACCTGACAACCCCAGCGCGTGAGCAAGCTGTTCATGCCGATCAGGATGCTGTCTTCGTTGTCGATGCACAGTACCTGCGAGCCGCTCAGCAATTTGCCATTGAGCTCGGCGACCTTGGTCGGGATCGCGGTTTGCGCCCGAGCCAACGGCACGCTGACGCTGAACACGCTGCCGCGCCCCGGCCAGGAGCGTACGCGCAAGGTATGACCGAGCACGCGACACAACCCGTCGGCGATCGCCAGGCCCAGCCCCAGGCCTTTCTCAGCACGCGTCTGGTGGCTGTCGAGGCGTTTGAATTCTTCGAAAATGACCTGCTGTTTATCCAACGGAATGCCCGGACCACGGTCCCAGACTTCCAGACACAGCTCGCCCTTGCGTCGGCGAACCCCTAGCAGCACTGGCCCTTTGGCGTAACGGAAGGCATTGGTCAGGAAGTTCTGCAGGATTCGTCGCAACAGTTTGATGTCGCTGTCGACGCGCAACGCACTGCCCCTGACGCGGAATTTCAGTCCTTGGTCGAGGGCCAGCGCCTTGAACTCGGCACCGAGGACGTCGAACATCTCATTGAGCACGAACGGTTTGGGATCAGGGTTGATCTTGCCGTTCTCCAGGCGGGAAATGTCCAGCAGGTCGCTGATCAAGTCCTCGGCCGAGCGCAGTGAAGTGTCCAGATGATGGACCAGTTTCTGCGCCTCAGCGGAGAGGCCATCGTCCTGGTGGGAAAGGGCGGCCGAGAACAGTCGCGCCGCGTTCAATGGTTGCATCAAGTCGTGGCTGACCGCCGCCAGGAAACGGGTTTTCGACTGGTTGGCCGATTCCGCGGTGCCCTTTGCTTCGGTCAACGCGAGGTTGAGTTGCGACAGTTCGTGGGTCCGCTCGGTGACCCGACGCTCCAGGCCCTCGTTGGCTTCGGTCAGCGCTTGCTCAGCCTCGCGGAACGCGGTGATGTCGGTGAAACTCATGACGAAACCGCCGCCTGGCATCGGGTTGCCGATCAGCTCGATCACACGGCCATTGGGGAAAAGTCTTTCAGAGGTGTGGGCGCGTCCCTGACGCATCCAGTGCAAGCGTCGTGCGACGTGCACTTCGGCTTCGCCGGGACCGCACAGGCCGCGCTCGGCGTTGTAGCGAATGATGTCGGCAATCGGCCGGCCAAGCCTGATCAGTCCATCCGGGTAGTTGAACAGCTCCAGATAGCGCCGGTTCCAGGCCACCAGTTTCAGCGACTGGTCGACCACACTGATGCCTTGGGTGATGTTCTCGATTGCGCCTTGCAGCAGCGCGCGGTTGAATTGCAGTACTTCCGAGGCTTCGTCGGCGATTCGGACGACGTCCTCGAGTTGCATTTCCCTACCTTCGATGGCGGCTTTTACCACCGCACGGGTCGAAGAAGCGCCGAGCACACCGGCCAGCAAACGTTCGGTATGGGCGATCCATTCACCGTCGGCATTCTGGTTCGGGTTGAAGCCTTTGCCCTGACGGTAGGCAAAGCGGATAAAACTCTGACGGGCGCGTTCTTCGCCGACGAAGCGTGCGGCCAGCTGCAACAAATCGTCGATCTGCACCGACAGCATCGAACGGGCGCTGGGGCGGGCGCTGATTTCCTGACCGATGAAGCGACCCGCCTGCCAATGTTCCGAAACCCTAGTGCGCGACAGCACCGACACCCAGGCGAACAGTGTGAAGTTGCCCGCAAGCGACAGCACCACGCCTTGGGTCAGCGGGGTAATCGGCAGGTGCAACGGGTTGCTGTGTAACCAGGCCAGGCCCGGGAAACTGCTCAACGACAAGCCGAGGCTGTTGGCGGCAATCGGCAGGATCAAGGTGTAGAACCACAGGAATGTCCCGGCGGCGAGACCGGCGAACACACCGCGACGATTGGCCTGTTTCCAGTACAGCGCGCCGAGCATGGCCGGGGCCAGTTGGGTCACGGCGGCGAAGGCGATCTGGCCGATGGTCGCCAGGCTCGCCGTCGAGCCGAGCAGGCGATAACTGACGTAGGCCAGCAGCAGAATCACCACAATGCTCACTCGGCGCACCGAGAGCATCCACTGGCGGAACACTTCAAACGGCCGCTCGGCATTGTTGCGCCGCAGCAGCCATGGCAACAGCATGTCGTTGGAGACCATGGTCGACAACGCCACGCTGGCGACAATCACCATGCCGGTCGCCGCCGAGGCGCCACCGATAAACGCCAGCATTGCCAGGGCAGGATGGGCTTGAGCCAGCGGCAGGCTGATGACAAAAGAGTCCGGCAGCACCGAACTCGGCAGCAGCATCTGACCGGCGAGGGCGATAGGAACGACGAACAGCGCTGCCAGCGCCAGATAGGCTGGAAACACCCATTTGGCCAGGCGCAGATCCTGGGGGTCGATGTTTTCCACCACGGTCACGTGGAACTGCCGGGGCAGGCAGATGATTGCCATCATTGCCACGCCGGTCTGCACCACCATCGACGGCCAGTTGATGGTTTCCTTCCAATACTCTTCGAGGCGCGGGGCGAGCATGGCCTGGTCGAACAGGTCGTCGAAACCGTCGTACAGGCCGTAGGTCACGAACGCGCCGACCGCGAGAAAGGCAAACAACTTGACCAGGGATTCGAACGCAATCGCCAGCACCATGCCGCGGTGGTGTTCCGTGGCGTCGAGGTTGCGGGTGCCGAAGACGATGGTGAACAGCGCCAGCACCAGCGACACGATCAATGCCGTGTCCTGGGCGCGTGTGCCCATGGCGTCGGCACCGGCGCCGATCAGCAAGTTCACCCCGAGCACGATGCCCTTGAGTTGCAGCGCGATGTAGGGCAACACGCCGACCAGGCAGATCAGCGCCACCACCACCGCCAGCGACTGGGATTTGCCATAACGCGCGGCGATGAAGTCGGCGATGGAGGTGATGTTCTCCTGTTTGCTGATCATCACCATTTTTTGCAGGACCCACGGCGCGCACACCAGCAGCAGGATCGGCCCGAGGTAGATCGGCAGGAACGACCAGAGTTGTTCGGCGGCCTGGCCCACGGCGCCAAAGAAGGTCCAGCTGGTGCAATAGACGGCCAGCGACAGGCTATACACCCAGGCGCGCACTCGCGGCGGCAACGGTGCGCTGCGACGGTCGCCGTAGAAGGCGATGGCGAACATGATGGCCATATAGGCCAGGGCGACGGCGGCGATCAGCCCGCTGGACAGCGACATGGGAACTCCAGACAAAAGACACCCGGGACTCCCGCCCGGACAGACAGTCTCGCACGATGGCAGGGGTTAGTCAGTGTCGACCAAGGTCGCGGCGTGGCGGGGTGTCGCAGGCGGTGTGCCAGTTGGATCTTGGGTGTTTGGGCTGGCCTCATCGCGAGCAGGCTCGCTCCCACACTGGATCTATGTTGGGCACAAATTACGCGTCCACTGAAGATCAACTGTGGGAGCGAGCCTGCTCGCGATGGCGGTATTACTGACTCAGCGCAATCTCGATCAACCGATGCAACTCCTCAACCTCCAGCGGCGCCGCTGAAAACAGGATGCGAAACACCGTCGGCGCCGCCACCAGGTTGATCAGCCGATCAACGTTCGGCTTCGGCTGATCGGGGTAACGATCCAGAATCGTCTGCAACTGCCCGCCTATGATTGTCGCGCAAAGGGCCGGCGTGGTGCTGCATTGCACGTCGCGCAACATGTTGCGGCCGGGCTCGGTACTCATCTCGTCCAGATACTGCTCGGCCCAGGCGCGCACGTCACCGCGCAGGCTGCCGGTATTGGCCGGCTCGCTCTCGGGGCGCATGCGGGCGAGGGCGACGTCCGCCAACAACACCGACAAATCGCCCCAGCGCCGGTAGATAGTCGACGGCGTGACGCCGGCGCGCGCGGCGATTTGCGGGACGGTCACGGTGGTGCGGTCCTGCTCTTCGAGGAGATCGCGGACTGCCGAGTGAACCGACTCTTGCACCCGGGCGCTTCTGCCGCCAGGGCGTAACCCTTCTTTAATAGCCATGCATCGGACCTTAACACAAAGAATTTGCTTTAAGCGTTGGTCAGTAGCACACTCCGCAAAGCAAAAAGTTAGCTTTTGCGGAGTATGCTCAATGTCCAGTTCAACGTCTAATCGTTCAAGCCTGTGGTTCCTGGCGATCACCTTACTCAGTTTTCTTGCAGCGTCCACGGCGCCGACGCCGTTGTATCACCTGTACCAGGAACACCTGCAATTCTCGGCAGCGACCCTGACCCTGATTTTCGGCGTGTACGCCATCAGCTTGCTGGCGGCATTGCTCACGGTCGGTTCGCTCTCGGATTACCTGGGGCGCAAACCGGTGATCTTCACTGCTGTGATGTTGAACATGCTGGCGATGCTACTGTTTATCAATGCAGACAGTGTCGCCTGGTTGATCAGTGCACGAGTGCTTCAAGGTTTTGCTACGGGGATGGCCACTGCCGTGCTGAGTGCGGCGCTGTTGGACACTGATCGTCAGCAAGGGCCGCTGGTCAACAGTGTGGCGCCGTTGCTGGGCATGGCGGCGGGCGCGATGGGCTGCGGCTTGTTGGCTGAGTTTGCACCCCTGCCGTTGCAGTTGACCTATTGGGTGCTGTTCGCGCTGTTTGTGATGCAAGCGCTTTACGTCTGGCGTTTGCCGGAAAGCGTCAGCCCCCAACCGGGAGCCTGGGCTTCGCTGCGCCCGACACTGCATGTGCCGATCCAGGCGCGACGTGCGTTGTGGCTGGTGCTGCCGATCAACATCTCGGTGTGGGCGCTCGGTGGTTTTTACGCTTCCTTGGCGCCGTCTCTGGTGCGCACGGCCACGGGATCGACCTCAAATCTGATTGGCGGTGCGACGGTGGCCGTGTTGACGGTGACCGGCGCGTTGATGATCTACACCCTGCGCGATCGGCCGGCCGACAAGGTCTTGCGCCTGGGTGGCAGTTTGCTGCCGGCCGGCGTCGCACTGATTCTGCTGGCGGTGCACAGCGCCAGCCTGCCACTGTTTTTCGTCGGGACACTGGTGGCCGGATGCGGTTTCGGCGCCGGTTTCCTCGGTGCATTGCGCAGCGTCGTGCCGCTGGCCTTACCCCATGAACGGGCAGGGTTGATGTCGGCTTACTATGTGCTCAGTTATCTGGCGTTCTGCTTGCCGTCGTTGCTGGCCGGGAACTTGACCCGGACCTTCGGGCTGGTGGCCACCACCGATGGTTACGGTGCGGTGCTGATTACGCTCTCGGTCGGCGCTTTGTTCGCGTTGTTGCGTCAGCAGTCCATGAAAGTCTGTGGCGTCGATGTTCGATGACCGTTAGCCTTGGCACCGCCCTGCCTTTCGACGGACCGACGCATGAAAATCATCCGCAGCAAATCCTTCACCGCTGACCGTGCCTGGGGCGCTTTGGACATCGCCAACATGAATGGCATCACCACACGTTTGCACTGGACCGATCAGCCCTATAAATGGCACATCAATGATGGGCAGGAAGTGTTCGTGGTATTGGATGGCGTTGTGCAGATGCGCTATCGCGAAGCAGGTCAGGAGAAAGAAGTGGAGTTGGGCGTAGGCGATATCTTCTATGCCGACGTCGGAACCGAACACGTAGCCCATCCGCAGGGTGCGGCAAGAATCCTGGTGATCGAAACTGAAGGCAGCGTCTGACGCTATATCTGCAAAACAGATAACAGTTAGAGATATTACCCGTTATATCGATATTCGATTCGGATCTACCATGGGCTCCACCTCAACAGAGGACAGGAGTTCACCATGACATGCCCCAACACTGCCCCAGCCGGTTTCAAACCCTTCAGTCATTTGCAGCACCCGCGTGAAGTCATCCGCCAGTTCACCCCGAACTGGTTCGCCGCCACCATGGGCACCGGCGTGCTGGCGTTAGCGTTGGCGCAGCTGCCTGGCGCCAATGCCGGTTTGCACGCAATTGCCGAAGCCCTTTGGTTGTTCAATATCGCCCTGTTCGTTTTGTTCACGGCGCTATACGCGGCGCGTTGGGCGTTGTTTTTCGATGAGGCGCGGCGGATTTTCGGTCACTCCACGGTCTCGATGTTTTTCGGCACGATCCCCATGGGCCTGGCGACCCTCATTAATGGCTTCCTGGTGTTCGGTCTGCCGCGTTGGGGCGAGGGCGTGATTCATCTCGCCGAGGTGCTGTGGTGGCTGGATGTGGCGATGTCTGTGGCGTGCGGTGTGCTGATTCCCTACCTGATGTTCACCCGTCAGGAACACAGCATCGACCAGATGACCGCCGTCTGGCTGTTGCCGGTGGTGGCGGCAGAAGTGGCGGCTGCCAGCGGTGGTCTGTTGGCGCCGCACCTGGTCGATGCCCATTCGCAACTGGTGGTGCTGGTGACCAGCTACGTGCTCTGGGCCTTTTCCCTGCCGGTGGCATTCAGCATTCTCACCATTCTGTTGCTGCGCATGGCGCTGCATAAATTGCCCCACAAAAACATGGCCGCCTCCAGCTGGCTGGCGCTGGGGCCGATCGGCACCGGGGCGCTGGGCATGTTGCTGTTGGGCGCCGACGCGCCGGCGATCTTTGCGGTCAACGGTCTGCCGGGCATCGGTGAAATCGCCGCAGGGCTGGGGTTGGTGGCCGGGATCACCCTGTGGGGCTTTGGTCTGTGGTGGATGCTGATCGCGGTGCTCATCACCCTGCGTTACCTGCGCGTCGGTATTCCGTTCAATCTCGGCTGGTGGGGTTTTACCTTCCCGTTGGGCGTCTATTCACTGGCGACATTGAAACTGGCCAGCACCTTGAACCTGACGTTTTTCAGTGCCTTCGGCTGCGTGCTGGTGGTGTTGCTGGCGGCGATGTGGCTGATCGTCACCAAACGGACAGTGCAGGGCGCCTGGCGGGGTGAGTTATTTGTCTCGCCGTGCATTGCAGGATTAAACAAATAACCTGCAAAGTTTAGGTAATGTGTGGCCTGGATCGTCGTTGGATATTCCAATAACTGCATCCACGCCACTCTCTACCCAACATCAGGGACACATGGAAGATGAGTCACCCCTCACAGTTCACCTTGCTTCGCACCCGGCGCTTCCTGCCGTTCTTCGTCACGCAGTCGCTTGGGGCGTTCAACGACAACATCTTCAAGCAGTCGCTGATTCTCGCCATTCTCTACAAGTTGACGATCGACGGTGACCGCTCGATTTGGGTCAACCTGTGCGCGCTGCTGTTCATCCTGCCGTTCTTCCTGTTCTCGGCACTGGCCGGGCAGTTCGGGGAGAAGTTCGCCAAGGACGCGCTGATTCGTCTGATCAAGCTCGGGGAAATCGCCATCATGGCGGTCGGCGCGGTCGGTTTCATGTTCGATCACCTGTCGCTGATGCTGGTGGCGCTGTTCGCCATGGGCACTCACTCGGCGCTGTTCGGGCCGGTGAAATACTCGATCCTGCCCCAGGCCTTGCGTGACGAAGAGCTGGTGGGTGGCAACGGCCTGGTGGAAATGGGCACCTTCCTGGCGATCCTCGCCGGCACCATCGGTGCCGGGATCATGATGTCCTCCAGTCATTACGCGCCGATCGTCTCCACGGCGATCATCGGTGTTGCGGTGCTCGGCTATCTGGCCAGTCGCAGCATTCCACGGGCCGCGGCCGCCTCCCCGGAAATGCGCCTGAACTGGAACATTTTCAGCCAGTCCTGGGCCACGTTGAAGCTGGGCTTGGGGCAGACTCCGGCGGTGTCACGCTCGATTGTCGGCAACTCGTGGTTCTGGTTTGTCGGGGCGATTTATCTGACGCAGATCCCGGCCTATGCCAAGGAGTGGATGCACGGCGACGAAACCGTGGTGACGCTGATTCTTACGGTGTTCTCGGTCGGTATTGCACTCGGTTCGATGCTTTGCGAGAAACTGTCCGGCCGCAAAGTCGAAATCGGTCTGGTGCCGTTCGGCTCTTTCGGTCTGACCGTGTTTGGTTTGCTGCTGTGGTGGCATTCCGGCGGAATTCCGGACAGCGTTGCAGGCCATGGCTGGATCGAAGTCCTGGGTTTTGGCCATGCCTGGCTGGTGTTGATCGACATTCTGGGGCTTGGGGTGTTCGGCGGTTTCTACATCGTGCCGCTCTACGCGTTGATTCAGTCGCGTACCCCGGAGAACGAGCGGGCGCGGGTGATTGCCGCCAACAATATTCTCAATGCGCTGTTCATGGTGGTCTCGGCGATTGTCTCGATCGTCTTGCTGAGCATGGTCAAGCTGTCGATCCCGCAGCTGTTCCTGGTGGTGTCGCTGCTGAACATCGGCGTCAACGCTTACATCTTCAGCATCGTCCCCGAGTTCGGCATGCGCTTCATGATCTGGCTGCTCAGCCATTCCATGTACCGCGTGGAGCATCGCAATCTGCAGCTGATTCCCGATGAAGGCGCGGCGTTGCTGGTGTGCAATCACGTGTCCTTCGTCGATGCGTTGCTGATTGGCGGCGCGGTGCGTCGGCCGATTCGCTTTGTGATGTATTACAAGATCTACAACTTGCCAGTGCTGAACTTCATCTTCCGCACAGCCGGGACCATTCCGATCGCCGGGCGTCAGGAAGACATTCAGATCTACGAAAAAGCCTTCACGCGCATTGCTCAGTATCTGAAAGACGGCGAGTTGGTGTGCATCTTCCCGGAGGGCAAATTGACTGCCGATGGCGAGATCAACGAGTTCAAGGGCGGGCTGACGCGGATTCTCGAAGAGACGCCGGTACCGGTGATTCCGTTGGCATTGCAGGGGTTGTGGGGGAGTTTCTTCAGCCGCGATCCGCAAAAGGGCGTGTTTCGCCGGTTGTGGTCACGGGTGACGCTGGTGGCAGGTCCTGCTGTGTCGGTTGAGGCGGCAGAGCCAGCCAGGTTGCAAGGGATGGTGGGCGAATTGCGCGGCGCAGTACGCTGATTCCTGTCGTGGCGGGCCGCTAACCCAGCGTGCCCGCTCCGGGCATTCAGCCCGCCATCGCCAACCGGTTACGTCCCTCGCGCTTGGCCACATACAACGCACTGTCGGCCCGTCGCAACAGGCTTTCGGCAGATTCGCCGGGCAATAGCGTCGAGCAGCCAAGGCTGACCGTCAGCTCGGTCACATGGCCATCGGCCAAATAATCCTCTGCCTGCACTGCAAATCGCAGCCGTTCGCCAACCATGGCTGCCGCCTCACGACTCGTGTTGGACAGCAGGATCAGGAACTCTTCGCCACCAAAGCGGAAGACCATGTCCACGTTGCGCAACTGGTTTTTGATCGAGGCTGCAACGGCCTTGAGCACGTCATCGCCGGCGCTGTGTCCGTGGTTGTCGTTGATGCGTTTGAAGTGATCGATGTCCAGCATCAGCAGCGACAAGGGTTGCAGATGCCGACGCGACATCTCGATTTCCCTTTTCAGGGTCTGATCCATGGCAATACGGTTGCCGGTGCCCGTCAGCGGATCGCGCAAGGCGCTTTGGGTGGCGGCGCGGTAGAGCAGGGCATTGCGCATCGGATACAGCAATGCGGACAGCAGTGACTCGAGGTTGCCTTGTTCCTGCTCACTGAAACGCTGATTGCGGCGGAATACCAGTTCGCCCAGATTCTCGCCTTCGTGGCTGAGGCTGTAGCTGATCGAGTGATGGCCGCGCAGGCCGAACTCCAGGCGCAAGTCGCTGGCCGGGTGCTCGTACGTCAAGGCGTCAAGCGGTACTAGTCGCTGAATCTCACGGAAGAACAGCCCGAGAATGCGTTGCGGCTCAAGACTGGTTTGCAGCTGCAGACTGAGTTGCTGGCGCAGTTGCGAAAGGCTGACGGGCCTCTCGATGAGGGTAGGCTGCTGACCAAAGCCCAGGCGTTGCAATTTGGCGCTATCGAAGTCAATTGCGTTGGTCTGGGAAGGTGATTTCATATGGCGTGCACCCCTAAGCAGTAAGGCTGTCTTACAGGCTGGGTGAGAGCGGCTTTGGGCTGCGCGTCATACTGGTCCATCAGTCCCGTAGGACATTTGGCCCAAGTTTAGTCCGCTTTGCCGACGATAAGTAATCTGTCGGCTCAGGCGTCCGCCCGTTTGCTTTCACACTGCGTGTCTGAGCAAATTTAGAGCGAAAGTCGTGCCATTCAGTTCAGTCGGATAAAAAACGTTTTAAATCAAAGAGTTGAAGCTATTGATGGGGGGTGTCGCGTGGTTTTGTGACAGTTGGTTGACGTGTGATGGGGAAGGTTGCGACGCATTTGTATGCCGCGGCGGGAAGCCGTCGCGGCACAAAAGCGACGCGCGGGCGTTACTGAGCGTTGAACGCCTGGCCATTGATGCCGGTGCTGTCCGGACCCATCAGGTAGAGGTAGACCGGCATGATCTCCTCGGGCGTCGGGTTGTTCAGCGGGTTTTCCCCCGGGTAAGCCTGGGCGCGCATGCTGGTGCGGGTGGCGCCTGGGTTGATGCTGTTGGAGCGCACCGGTGCCACGGTGTCGACTTCGTCGGCCAGGGTTTGCATCAAGCCTTCGGTGGCGAACTTGGACACGCCGTAAGCGCCCCAATACGCACGCCCCTTGCGGCCGACGCTGCTGGAGGTGAACACCACCGAGGCGTCCTGGGACAGCTTGAGCAGTGGCAGCAGGGTGCTGGTGAGCATGAACATGGCATTGACGTTGACTTGCATGACACGCATGAAGTTTTCGCCGGACAGCTGCTCGATCGGCGTACGTGGGCCAATGATCGACGCGTTGTGCAGCAAACCGTCGAGATGGCCGAATTCGGTTTCGATCATCGCTGCCAGCTCATCGTATTGATGGGGCAGGGCGGTTTCCAGGTTGAACGGGATCACGGCCGGCTGTGGATGGCCGGCGGCTTCGATTTCGTCGTAGACCTGAGTCAGGTTGGCTTCGGTCTTGCCCAGTAACAGCACAGTGGCACCGTGCGCGGCAAAGGTTTTCGCAGCGGCAGCGCCGATGCCACGGCCAGCGCCGGTGACCAGGATGACCCGGTCCTTGAGCAATTCTGGGCGGGCGGAATAATCAAACATTAAAAACCTCACAACAATTCAATAGGCAGGCATCGCACTGGTGACGCGGGAGCTTCTGTGGCGAGGGGATTTATCCCCGTTCGGCTGCGCAGCAGTCGTAAATCATTGAATGCCGCATATCTGACTCACCGCAATGACCGGTTTGGGGCCGCTTCGCGGCCCAACGGGGATAAATCCCCTCGCCACAAAAGCATCTTGCAGCCAGTCAGGTCAGCAGCTGCACAGCGCGCTATCAAGCACTTTGCGCAACTCCAGCGGATGATCGACCACTACATCCGCGCCCCAATGCCGCGGGTTATCCTCCGGATGAATGTAGCCATAGGTCACCGCGGCCGTTCTGGTGCCCGCGTCGCGACCGGATTCGATATCGCGCAAGTCATCACCCACAAACAACACGCTGGCCGGATCGAGGTCGAGCATCTTGCACGCGAGGATCAACGGCTCGGGGTCCGGTTTGCTGTTCTTCACATGGTCCGGGCAGATCAACAACGCCGAGCGCTCGGCCAGGCCAAGCTGCTGCATGATCGGCTCGGCGAACCGCAGCGGCTTGTTGGTGACCACGCCCCAGATCAGGTTGGCCTTTTCGATGTCGGCCAGCAGTTCGCCCATGCCGTCGAAGAGTTTGCTGTGAACCGCGCAACCGGCGAGGTAACGCTCGAGGAACTCCAGGCGCAATTCCTCGAAACCCGGTGTTTCCGGGTCCATGGAGAAGGTCACCGCGACCATCGCCTTGGCGCCGCCGGAGATCTCGTCGCGAATGTGTTTGTCGTTCATCGGCGGCAAGCCGCGATCGGCGCGCATCGCCTGACAGATCGCAATAAAGTCCGGCGCGGTGTCGAGCAGGGTGCCGTCCATGTCGAAAAGAACTGCTCTGATACGCATCGGCTTACTCCTCGCGCAGGGTCTGGATCATGTAGTTGACGTCCACGTCGGAGGCCAGTTTGTAGTGCTTGGTCAGCGGGTTATAGGTCAGGCCGATGATGTCCTTGACGGTCAGGCCAGCCATGCGGCTCCAGGCACCCAGCTCGGACGGGCGGATGAATTTCTTGAAATCGTGGGTGCCGCGCGGCAGCAGCTTCATGATGTATTCCGCGCCGACGATGGCGAACAGGTACGCCTTCGGGTTGCGGTTGATGGTGGAAAAGAACACCTGGCCACCGGGCTTGACCATACGGAAGCAGGCGCGGATCACCGAGGACGGGTCCGGCACGTGCTCGAGCATTTCCAGGCACGTGACCACGTCGAACTGCTCGGGCATTTCTTCAGCCAGCGCTTCGGCGGTGATCTGCCGGTATTCGACGCTCACGCCGGATTCCAGTTGATGCAGTTGCGCGACCGCCAGCGGTGCTTCGCCCATGTCGATGCCCATGACGGTAGCGCCGCGCTGGGCCATGGCTTCGCTGAGAATGCCGCCGCCGCAACCGATGTCGAGGACTTTCTTGCCGGCCAGGTTGACCCGTTCGTCAATCCAGTTGACCCGCAGCGGGTTGATGTCGTGCAGCGGTTTGAACTCGCTTTCGCGGTCCCACCAGCGATGGGCCAGGGCTTCGAATTTGGCGATTTCGGCGTAGTCGACGTTGCTCATGGTTAAGTCCTCTAAAACTTGAAAAATCCTGTTGCCCCGGTGGTAAGTCCGGGGTGCTTACGATTCGGTATGGCCGCTGATGCGCTGGCCCCACGCCTTGGCGGTGGCGCAGAGTTGTTCTTCATCCAGGCGGGTCAGGCGGCGGTCGTCGAGCAGTTGCTTGCCGGCGACCCAAAGGTGTTTCACGCAATCACGGCCGGTGGCATATATAAGCTGCGAAATCGGGTCGTAGACCGGTTGCTGCGCCAGGCCGGAGAGGTCGAACGCGACGATGTCTGCCGCTTTGCCGACTTCCAGCGATCCCGTTTCGGATTCAATGCCCAGCGCGCGGGCGCCATTGAGCGTGGCCATGCGCAGGGCGCGATGGGCATCCAGCGCGGTGGCCGAGCCGGCGACGGCTTTGGCCAATAAGGCGGCGGTGCGGGTTTCGCCGAGCAAGTCCAGGTCATTGTTGCTGGCCGAGCCATCGGTGCCGACCGCCACATTGACGCCCGCCTGCCATAAGCGCTCCACCGGGCAGAACCCGCTGGCCAGCTTCAGGTTCGACTCCGGGCAATGAATCACGTTGGTGTTACTTTCTACCAGCAACACCATGTCTTCATCGCTGATCTGAGTCATGTGGACGGCCTGGAAGCGCGGCCCCAGCAAGCCCAGGCGCCCGAGGCGGGCCAACGGGCGCTCGCCGCGCTGCTCGACGGATTGCTGCACTTCATAAGCCGTTTCATGCACGTGCATATGGATCGAGGCGTCCAGCTCTTCGGTGATCACCCGGATTTTTTCCAGGTTCTCGTCGCCCACGGTGTAGGGTGCATGGGGGCCGAAGGTGACTTTGATACGCTCGTGGTGCTTGAGATCGTTGAACAGTTCGACGCCCTGACGAATGGCTTCATCCGTCGTGCTGGCGCCCGGGATCGGGAAATCGAGGATCGGAATGGCGATTTGCGCACGGATGCCGCTGTTATGGACGCGCTCGCTGGCAACCTTCGGGAAGAAATACATGTCAGAGAAGCAGGTGATGCCACCTTTGATCTGCTCGGCAATCGCCAGGTCGGTGCCGTCACGTACGAAAGCTTCATCGACCCACTTGGCTTCGGCCGGCCAAATGTGGTTTTCCAGCCAGGCCATCAGGGGCAGATCATCGGCCAGGCCACGGAACAGTGTCATCGCCGCATGACCGTGGGCATTGATCAAGCCGGGGCAGAGCAACATGTCTGGCAATTCGCGGACTTCGATTGCGTTAAGCTTCAGCGCAGCCGAGCGTGGGCCGATAAATACGATGCGTCCGTCGCGGATGCCCAGGGCGTGCTCTTTGAGGACAACGCCAGCGGGTTCGACGGGTACCAGCCAGGTCGGCAGCAATAGCAAGTCGAGCGCAGCGGCAGTGTTCGGCATCGAGAATCGGTTCCAGAGCTTTTGTAAAGGATGGCGAAGTATACCCGAGCGTCTTCGCGGGGGGATCGCTATAATCGACGGCTTTTGTTCATGTGTGCGGGGTGAGGGATGCGCGATCGACTGTTGGCTGCGGAGAAAGTAAAGGCCATCGATTGGCGTGATGGCGCCCTTTACCTGCTGGATCAGCGTATTTTGCCGTTCGAGGAAACCTGGATCGCCTACACCAGCGCTGCTGGCGTGGCCGAGGCCATTCGTTCGATGGTGGTGCGCGGCGCGCCGGCGATTGGCATCAGTACCGCCTATGGCGTTGTGCTGGCGGCCCGCGCGCGGTTTGCCGAGGGCGGTGACTGGCAGGCGGCGCTGGAAGAGGATTTCGCGCTGCTGGCCGATTCCCGTCCGACCGCGGTCAACCTGTTCTGGGCCCTGGGCCGCATGCGCGACCGGCTTGAACGTCTGAAGGATCACGCCGATCCGATGGCGGTACTGGAGGCGGAGGCTATCGCCATTCATGAGAGTGATCGCGAAGCCAACCTGACCATGGCGCAACTGGGTGTGGACCTGATCCGCAAGCACCAGGGCAACGCCCAGGCGATCCTGACTCACTGCAACACCGGTGCACTGGCCACCGGCGGCTTTGGCACGGCGCTTGGCGTCATTCGTGGCGCATTCATAGAGGGTATGGTCGAACGCGTCTACGCCAACGAAACCCGTCCATGGCTGCAAGGTTCGCGATTGACCGCATGGGAACTGTCCAACGAAGGCATCCCCGTCACACTCAATGCCGACTCCGCCGCCGCCCACATCATGAAGACCAAGGGCATTACCTGGGTGATCGTCGGCGCTGACCGGATCACCGCCAATGGTGACGTGGCCAACAAGATCGGCACCTATCAGCTGGCGGTGAACGCCATGCACCACGGCGTGCGCTTCATGGTGGTGGCGCCGAGTTCGACCATCGACATGAACCTGGCCAGCGGTGATGACATTCCGATTGAAGAGCGCGATGGTCGCGAGTTGCTGGAAGTCGGCGGCAAGCGGGTCGGGGCGGATGTCGATGCGTTCAACCCGGTGTTCGACGTGACCCCGGCTGACTTGATCGATGCGATCATCACTGAAAAAGGCATCGTCGAGCGCCCGGATACCGCGAAAATGGCGCAGTTGATGTGCCGCAAGCGTTTGCATTAAAGATTTCTGGCGCCTGATAGGCCGCTATCGCGAGCAGGCTCGCTCCCACAGGGGATTTGTGACTGTCCCAGATCCAGTGTGGGAGCGAGCCTGCTCGCGATGGGGCCCTGATAGTCAACAAATATGCTTCATTCACCCCTGATATTTTCCTCTGAGCCTCTCTCGTCCCCTTTCAGCCTGTCACCGGTCAACTAACTACACTCCATGCGCATCAGGGGGATAGGTGCGTGGCGGCTCTTGTGATAACATCCGGCGGTTTCCAAGGTAGCCCGATGTGGCTGCCTTTACTGCGCAGATCCATGGCATAACTCGTTGATTTGTCGTAAGTCGGTGCATGGCACTCAGCCTGCAGCGGCGAGCTTCGTTCGTCCCATATGGATGTGACGAAGTTTCACCAGAAAAAGGAATCAGGCTTCTCATGGGCGAACTGGCCAAAGAAATCCTCCCGGTCAATATCGAAGACGAGCTGAAGCAGTCCTACCTCGACTACGCGATGAGCGTAATTGTCGGGCGGGCACTGCCGGATGCGCGCGATGGCTTGAAGCCCGTGCACCGGCGTGTGCTGTTCGCGATGAGCGAGCTGGGCAACGACTTCAACAAGCCGTACAAGAAATCTGCCCGTGTTGTCGGTGACGTGATCGGTAAGTATCACCCTCACGGTGATACCGCGGTGTACGACACCATCGTTCGGATGGCGCAGCCATTCTCGCTGCGTTACCTGCTGGTAGACGGTCAGGGCAACTTCGGTTCCGTGGACGGCGACAACGCCGCCGCCATGCGATACACCGAAGTGCGCATGACCAAGCTGGCGCACGAGCTGCTGGCTGACCTGCACAAAGAAACCGTGGACTGGGTGCCGAACTACGACGGCACCGAAATGATCCCGGCGGTCATGCCGACCCGTATTCCCAACCTGTTGGTCAACGGCTCCAGCGGTATCGCCGTGGGCATGGCGACCAACATCCCGCCGCACAACCTCGGTGAAGTCATCGACGGTTGCCTGGCGCTCATCGACAACCCTGAGTTGACCATCGATGAGCTGATGCAATACATCCCTGGTCCGGACTTCCCGACCGCTGCGATCATCAACGGTCGCGCCGGCATCATCGAAGCCTACCGCACCGGTCGTGGCCGCATTTACATGCGCGCCCGCTCGATAATCGAAGACATCGACAAGGTCGGTGGCCGTCAGCAGATCGTCATCACCGAACTCCCTTACCAGTTGAACAAGGCCCGTCTGATCGAGAAGATCGCCGAGCTGGTAAAAGAGAAGAAGCTCGAAGGCATCACCGAACTGCGCGACGAGTCCGACAAGGACGGTATGCGCGTCGTGATCGAGCTGCGTCGCGGTGAAGTGCCTGAGGTGATTCTCAACAACCTCTACGCCCAGACCCAGCTGCAAGCGGTGTTCGGTATCAACATCGTCGCGCTGATCGACGGCCGTCCGCGGATCCTGAACCTCAAGGACCTGCTGGAAGCCTTCGTTCGTCACCGTCGCGAAGTGGTTACCCGCCGTACCGTGTTCGAACTGCGTAAAGCCCGCGAACGTGGTCACATACTGGAAGGTCAAGCGGTTGCCCTGTCGAACATCGACCCGGTCATCGCCCTGATCAAAGCCTCGCCAACGCCGTCGGAAGCCAAGGAAGCGCTGATCAAGACGGCGTGGGAATCCTCCGCCGTGGTCGCGATGGTTGAGCGTGCCGGTGCCGATTCGTGCCGTCCAGAGACCCTGGACCCGCAATACGGTTTGCGCGAAGGCAAGTACTTCCTGTCGCCGGAACAGGCGCAAGCCATTCTGGAACTGCGTCTGCACCGTCTGACCGGTCTGGAACACGAAAAGCTGCTGGCCGAGTATCAAGAGATCCTCAACCAGATCGGCGAACTGATCCGCATCCTCAGCAGCGCCACGCGCCTGATGGAAGTGATCCGCGAAGAGCTGGAAGTGATCCGCGCCGAATACGGCGACGTGCGCCGCACCGAGATTCTCGATGCCCGCCTCGACCTGACCCTGGGTGACATGATCCCGGAAGAAGAGCGCGTCGTGACCATTTCCCACGGTGGCTACGCCAAGACCCAGCCATTGGCTGCGTACCAGGCTCAGCGTCGTGGCGGTAAAGGCAAATCGGCTACCGGCGTCAAGGATGAGGACTACATCGCTCACCTGCTGGTTGCCAACAGCCACACCACGCTGCTGCTGTTCTCCAGCAAAGGTAAAGTGTACTGGCTGAAAACCTACGAAATCCCGGAAGCGTCCCGCGCTGCCCGTGGTCGTCCGCTGGTCAACCTGCTGCCGCTGGACAGTGATGAATACATCACCACCATGCTGCCGGTCGACGAATACACCGAAGGTCACTTCATCTTCATGGCCACTGCCAAAGGCACCGTGAAGAAGACCCCGCTGGAATCCTTCAGCCGTCAACGCAGCGTCGGTCTGATCGCGCTGGAGCTGGAAGAAGGCGATGTGCTGATTTCTGCTTCCATTACCGATGGCAGTCGCGAAGTCATGCTGTTCTCCGACGGCGGCAAGGTCACTCGCTTCAAGGAAACCGACGTTCGCGCCATGGGCCGTACCGCTCGCGGTGTCCGCGGCATGCGTCTGCCGGAAGGCCAGAAGCTGATTTCCATGCTGATCCCAGAAGAAGGCAGCCAGATCCTCACCGCTTCGGCCCGTGGTTTCGGCAAGCGCACGGCGATCACCGAGTTCCCAGAGTACAAACGTGGCGGTCAGGGCGTTATCGCCATGGTCAGCAACGACCGTAACGGCCGTCTGGTCGGTGCAGTCCAGGTGCTCGACGGCGAGGAAATCATGCTGATTTCCGACCAGGGCACCCTGGTGCGTACTCGTGTCGACGAAGTCTCCAGTCTGGGTCGTAATACCCAGGGCGTGACCCTCATCAAACTGGCCAGCGATGAAACGCTGGTAGGTCTGGAGCGGGTTCAGGAGCCGTCGGAAGTCGAAGGCGAAGAACTGGAAGAAGGTGAAGAGGGTGCAGTGTTCGACGGCGAAGTCGTAATCGACGACGTTGTCGAAGACCAGCAACTCGACGCCGCAGCCGACGAAGAACCGCAGGAATAAGCGGACAGACAGGGGGCGGATGAGAATTCGCCCCCTTGTTGTTTGTTCGCAATGAAATATCGACACCCACTACGATCCCTTGTGGGAGCGAGCCTGCTCGCGAAGACGGACTGACATTCAGCAAAGATGTCGCCTGTTACACCGCTTTCGCGAGCAGGCTCGCTCCCACAGATGTTTGTTTCAGCAGGGACCCGTGTCGACTGATAATGCATTTATTGCGTGTTACCTCAAATCAGAGCGAGATTGGATGTGAGCAAGAGAGCCTATAACTTCTGTGCCGGTCCTGCGGCACTTCCCGAAGCTGTCCTGCAGCGCGCCCAGGGTGAACTCCTTGATTGGCACGGCAAGGGTCTGTCGGTCATGGAAATGAGCCATCGCAGTGATGAGTTCGTGTCCATCGCCACCAAGGCCGAGCAGGATCTGCGTGATCTGCTGAATATCCCCTCGAACTATAAAGTGCTGTTTCTGCAAGGTGGCGCCAGCCAGCAATTTGCTCAGATTCCTCTGAACCTGTTGCCGGAAAGCGGCACCGCCGACTATATCGACACCGGTATCTGGTCGCAGAAGGCCATCGAAGAAGCTTCGCGCTACGGAAACGTCAACGTTGCCGCTACCGCCAAGCCTTACGACTATTTCGCTATTCCCGGTCAGAACGAATGGAACCTGTCGAAAGATGCGGCCTACGTTCACTACGCACCGAACGAAACCATCGGTGGCCTGGAATTCAACTGGGTTCCGGAAACCGGTGACGTTCCGCTGGTCGCCGACATGTCGTCCGACATTCTCTCGCGTCCGATCGATGTTTCGCGCTTCGGCATGATCTACGCCGGCGCGCAGAAGAACATCGGCCCGAGCGGCATCGTCGTCAACATCGTTCGCGAAGACCTGCTGGGTCACGCCCGTTCCCTGTGCCCGACCATGCTCAACTACAAGGTCGCGGCCGACAACGGCTCGATGTACAACACTCCGCCAACCCTGGCCTGGTACCTCTCGGGTCTGGTATTCGAGTGGCTGAAAGAGCAGGGTGGTGTTGAAGCCATCGGCAAGCTCAACGAAGTGAAACAGCGCACGCTGTACGACTTCATCGACGCCAGCGGCTTGTACAGCAACCCGATCAACAAGTCGGATCGATCGTGGATGAACGTGCCGTTCCGCCTGGCTGACGATCGTCTCGACAAGCCATTCCTGGCCGGTGCCGAAGCGCGTGGCCTGTTGAACCTCAAGGGTCACCGTTCCGTGGGTGGCATGCGTGCCTCCATCTATAACGCCGTCGACATCGTTGCGGTCAACGCACTGATTTCGTACATGGCAGAGTTCGAGAAGGAACACGGTTAATGTCTGAGCAAGAACTCAAGGCACTGCGCCTGCGCATTGATGCCCTGGACGAGAAAGTCCTGGAGCTGATCAGTGAGCGCGCACGCTGCGCCCAGGAAGTTGCGCGAGTAAAGATGGCCTCGCTGGCCGAAGGCGAAGTGCCGGTGTTCTATCGTCCTGAGCGTGAAGCTCAGGTGCTCAAGCGCGTCATGGAGCGTAACCAGGGGCCGCTGGGCAACGAAGAGATGGCGCGGCTGTTCCGCGAAATCATGTCCTCGTGCCTGGCCCTCGAGCAGCCGCTGAAAGTGGCTTACCTCGGCCCTGAAGGCACGTTCACCCAAGCCGCAGCCATGAAGCACTTCGGTCACGCCGTGATCAGCAAGCCGATGGCGGCGATTGACGAAGTGTTCCGTGAAGTGGCAGCCGGTGCGGTGAATTTTGGCGTGGTCCCGGTGGAAAACTCCACTGAGGGCGCGGTCAACCACACCCTCGACAGCTTCCTCGAACACGACATGGTGATCTGTGGCGAAGTCGAGCTGCGGATTCACCACCACCTGTTGGTCGGTGAAAACACCAAGACCGACAGCATCAGCCGCATCTATTCCCACGCCCAGTCCCTGGCCCAGTGCCGCAAGTGGCTGGACGCGCATTACCCGAATGTCGAGCGCGTGGCGGTGTCCAGCAACGCCGAAGCGGCCAAGCGGGTCAAGGGTGAGTGGAACTCGGCAGCGATTGCCGGCGACATGGCCGCAGGCTTGTACGGGCTGACCCGTCTGGCCGAGAAAATCGAGGATCGCCCGGACAACTCCACGCGATTCCTGATCATCGGCAGCCAGGAAGTGCCGCCGACCGGCGACGACAAGACTTCGATCATCGTCTCCATGAGCAACAAGCCCGGCGCACTTCACGAGTTGCTGGTGCCGTTCCACGACAACGGCATCGACCTGACGCGAATCGAGACGCGTCCCTCGCGCAGCGGTAAATGGACCTACGTGTTCTTCATCGACTTCGTCGGCCACCACCGCGACCCGCTGGTTAAAGGTGTGTTGGAAAAGATCAGTCAGGAAGCAGTGGCACTCAAAGTGCTGGGTTCCTACCCGAAAGCAGTTCTCTAAGGGCGGTAGCAAATGAGTGGTGACTTCCTCGCTCTGGCACAGCCGGGCGTGCAACAACTTTCGCCTTACGTTCCGGGCAAGCCCGTGGACGAACTGGCGCGCGAGCTGGACATCGATCCGGCCAGCATCGTCAAACTGGCCAGCAACGAAAACCCGTTGGGCGCCAGTCCCAAGGCTTTGGCAGCGATTCACGAAGCATTGGTCGAGCTGACCCGCTATCCGGACGGCAACGGTTTTGCGCTCAAGACCCTGCTGGCCGATCAATGCCGCGTCGAGCTCAATCAGGTGACGCTGGGCAACGGTTCCAACGACATTCTGGAACTGGTCGCCCGTGCCTATCTGGCGCCGGGTCTGAATGCGGTGTTCAGCGAGCACGCGTTTGCGGTCTATCCGATCGTCACCCAGGCCGTCGGCGCCCAAGCCAAAGTGATCCCGGCCAAAGACTGGGGTCACGATCTGCCGGCCATGCTGGCCGCGATCGATGCCGATACCCGCGTGGTGTTCATCGCCAACCCGAACAACCCGACCGGAACCTGGTTCGGCGCTGAAGCGCTGGACGAATTCCTGCAGGACGTTCCGGAACACGTGCTGGTGGTGCTGGACGAGGCCTACATCGAATACGCCGAAGGCAGCGATTTGCCGGATGGCCTGGACTTCCTGGCGGCTTATCCGAACCTGCTGGTGTCGCGCACATTCTCCAAAGCTTATGGCTTGGCGGCATTGCGGGTCGGCTATGGCTTGTCCACCGCTGTGGTCGCCGATGTGCTGAACCGCGTGCGTCAGCCGTTCAACGTCAACAGCCTGGCCTTGGCCGCTGCATGCGCTGCGCTGCAAGACGCCGAATACCTGGCCGAAAGCCGTCGCCTGAACGAATCCGGCATGCAGCAGCTGGAAGCGGGTTTCCGTGAGCTGGGGTTGAGCTGGATTCCGTCCAAGGGCAACTTCATCTGCGTCGATCTGGGTCGTGTTGCGGCTCCGGTCTTCCAGGGCTTGCTGCGCGAAGGCGTGATCGTGCGTCCGGTGGCCAATTACGGCATGCCGAATCACTTGCGCATCACCATCGGTCTGCCGGCGGAAAACAGCCGCTTCCTCGAAGCGCTGACCAAGGTTCTGGCTCGTGGTTGATGTCACTGCACTGCAATCTGCTGAACCTATGATCGGTCGCCTGGTGGTGGTCGGTCTGGGGCTGATCGGCGGTTCGTTTGCCAAGGGCTTGCGTGAAAGCGGCCTGTGCCGCGAAGTGGTCGGGGTCGATCTCGACCCGCAGTCGCGCAAGCTGGCGGTCGAGTTGGGTGTGGTGGATCGCTGTGAAGAAGATCTGGCCGCTGCTTGTCAGGGCGCCGACGTGATTCAGCTGGCCGTGCCGATCCTCGCCATGGAAAAAATGCTCGGCCGATTGGCCGGCATGGACCTGGGGCAAGCGATTCTGACCGACGTCGGCAGCGCCAAAGGCAATGTGGTGCGGGCGGCAACCGAGGCGTTTGGCGGCATGCCGTCGCGTTTCGTTCCGGGGCACCCGATTGCCGGTTCCGAGCAGAGCGGGGTGGAAGCCTCTAACTCAGAGCTGTTCCGTCGCCATAAAGTGATTTTGACGCCGCTGGATCAAACTGATCCGGCAGCGCTGGCAGTGGTCGACCGGTTGTGGCGCGAATTGGGTGCCGATGTCGAGCACATGCAGGTTGAGCGTCATGACGAAGTGTTGGCGGCGACCAGCCATTTGCCGCACTTGTTGGCGTTCGGTTTGGTCGATTCGTTGGCCAAGCGCAATGAAAACCTTGAGATCTTCCGTTACGCTGCGGGCGGTTTCCGCGATTTCACAAGAATTGCGGGTAGCGACCCGGTCATGTGGCACGACATCTTCCTCGCCAACCGCGAAGCTGTCCTGCGCACACTCGATACATTTCGCAGCGATCTCGACGCCTTGCGCGACGCGGTCGATGCAGGGGATGGGCACCAATTGTTGGGCGTGTTCACTCGCGCCCGGGTTGCCCGCGAACATTTCAGTAAAATCCTGGCCCGCCGGGCTTATGTGGACGCTATGAATTCCAACGACCTGATTTTCCTGGCACAACCTGGTGGCCGCCTGACTGGGCGGATTCGAGTACCGGGCGACAAATCGATTTCCCACCGTTCGATCATGCTCGGCTCCCTGGCTGAAGGCGTTACCGAAGTGGAAGGTTTCCTCGAGGGCGAAGACGCCCTGGCAACCTTGCAGGCCTTCCGCGACATGGGCGTCGTGATCGAAGGTCCGCACCACGGTCGCGTGACCATTCACGGCGTTGGCCTGCATGGCTTGAAGGCTGCGCCGGGCCCGATCTATCTGGGCAACTCCGGCACTTCGATGCGTCTGCTGTCTGGCCTGTTGGCTGCGCAGAACTTCGACAGCACCCTGACGGGCGACGCTTCGCTGTCCAAGCGTCCGATGAATCGCGTGGCCAATCCGCTGCGTGAGATGGGCGCTGTGATCGAGACCGCTGCTGAAGGTCGTCCGCCGATGACCATTCGTGGCGGCAACAAGCTCAAAGGTCTGACCTACACCATGCCGATGGCCAGTGCCCAGGTTAAATCCTGCCTGCTGCTGGCGGGTCTGTACGCCGAAGGCAAGACCACCGTCACCGAGCCGGCGCCAACCCGTGATCACACCGAGCGCATGCTGCGTGGCTTCGGCTACCCGGTCACCGTCAACGGTGCGACCGCTTCGGTCGAGTCCGGCCACAAGCTGACCGCGACCCACATTGAAGTGCCGGGCGACATCTCGTCGTCGGCGTTCTTCCTGGTGGCCGCGTCGATCGCCGAAGGTTCGGAGCTGGTGCTTGAGCACGTCGGCATCAACCCGACCCGTACCGGTGTGATCGATATTCTGCGTCTGATGGGCGCTGACATCACCCTGGAAAACCAGCGTGAAGTCGGCGGTGAGCCGGTTGCGGATTTGCGCGTACGTGCAGCTAAACTCAAAGGTATCGAGATTCCCGAAGCGCTGGTTCCGCTGGCCATCGACGAATTTCCGGTGCTGTTCGTAGCCGCGGCCTGTGCCGAAGGGCGCACCATCCTGCGTGGCGCCGAAGAGCTGCGGGTTAAAGAGTCGGACCGGATTCAGGTCATGGCGGATGGCTTGCTGGCGCTTGGCGTCAAATGCGAACCGACCCCGGACGGCATCATCATCGACGGCGGCCAGATCGGCGGCGGCGAAGTGCACGGTCACGGCGATCACCGGATTGCCATGGCCTTCAGCGTGGCTTCGCTGCGCGCCACTGCACCGATCCGCATCCATGATTGCGCCAACGTCGCGACGTCGTTCCCGAACTTCCTCGCGCTGTGCGCGCAGGTCGGTATCCGTGTTGCACAAGAGGCTCAGTCGTGATTATCAAGCCACCGGTCATCACCATCGACGGCCCAAGCGGTTCGGGCAAAGGCACTATTGCCGGGATTCTGGCCAAGCGCCTGGGCTGGTGCCTGCTGGATTCCGGTGCGCTGTACCGTCTGCTGGCATTCGCCGCGCGTAATCATGGCGTCGATCTGACCAATGAAGAGTCGCTGAAGCTGCTAGCCGCTCATCTGGACGTGCAATTCGTCGGTGCGACCGAAGGTCATCCGCAGCGGATCATCCTCGAAGGTGACGATGTCACTGATGATTTGCGCAACGAACAAGTCGGCGCCTGGGCTTCCCAGGTCGCTGCACTGCCGGCGGTGCGTGATGCGCTGCTCCAGCGCCAGCGGGCGTTTCAGGAGGCTCCGGGTCTGGTGGCCGATGGTCGCGACATGGGCACGGTGGTTTTTCCGGATGCACCGCTGAAGATATTCCTCACTGCCAGTGCCGAGGAGCGTGCGCGCCGTCGATACTTGCAGTTGAAGGGCAAAGTCGATGGTGTTAGTCTGTCGAGTCTGCTAGATGAGATACGTGTCCGCGATGAGCGTGACACCCAGCGAGCGGTAGCCCCGCTCAAACCGGCGGCTGACGCCATACAGCTGGATTCCACGGAATTATCCATCGATCAGGTGCTGGAACGCATCATGAGCGAGATCGCCATTCGCGATATCGCCGGGTGACCAAGAAGCGACTCAGGGGACCAGTCATAGTCCTGCGTCGCTTCTTCAAATGAACATAACCCACGTCGTCTGGGATGTGGAGATGGGCGTATCCTTCGCCCTTATTCAACAGGAATTAAAATGAGCGAAAGCTTTGCGGAACTCTTTGAAGAAAGCCTAAAAACCCTGAACCTTCAGGCAGGCTCCATCATCACCGGTGTTATCGTTGATATCGATTACCAAGCTCGCTGGGTAACCGTTCACGCTGGCCTGAAGTCTGAAGCACTCATCCCGCTTGAGCAGTTCTACAACGATGCTGGCGAACTGACTATCAACGTCGGTGACGAAGTTCACGTTGCTCTGGACTCGGTTGAAGACGGCTTTGGTGAAACCAAGCTGTCCCGTGAAAAAGCCAAGCGCGCTGAATGCTGGATTGTTCTGGAAGCAGCCTTCGCAGCCGAAGAAGTGGTCAAGGGCGTTATCAACGGTAAGGTTAAAGGCGGCTTCACTGTCGACGTTAACGGCATCCGTGCGTTCCTGCCAGGTTCTCTGGTTGACGTCCGTCCAGTGCGCGACACCACGCACCTGGAAGGCAAAGAGCTGGAATTCAAGGTCATCAAGCTTGACCAGAAGCGCAACAACGTTGTCGTTTCCCGTCGTAGTGTCCTCGAAGCCGAGAACTCCGCTGAGCGTGAAGCTCTGCTGGAATCCCTGCAGGAAGGCCAACAAGTCAAAGGTATCGTCAAAAACCTCACCGATTACGGCGCATTCGTCGATCTGGGTGGCGTCGATGGCCTGCTGCACATTACCGACATGGCTTGGAAGCGTATCAAGCATCCTTCCGAAATCGTCAACGTTGGCGACGAGATCGATGTCAAGGTTCTGAAGTACGATCGCGAACGCAATCGTGTTTCCCTGGGCCTCAAGCAACTGGGCGAAGATCCATGGGTTGCTATCAAAGCCCGTTACCCAGAAAGCACTCGCGTTACCGCTCGTGTAACCAACCTGACCGACTACGGCTGCTTCGCTGAGCTGGAAGAAGGCGTTGAAGGCCTGGTACACGTTTCCGAAATGGACTGGACCAACAAGAACATCCACCCTTCGAAAGTCGTACAAGTCGGCGACGAAGTGGAAGTTATGGTTCTGGACATCGACGAAGAGCGTCGTCGTATCTCCCTCGGCATCAAGCAGTGCAAATCTAACCCATGGGAAGATTTCTCTGGCCAGTTCAACAAGGGCGATAAAATCTCCGGCACCATCAAGTCGATCACCGATTTCGGTATCTTCATTGGTCTGGACGGCGGCATCGACGGTCTGGTTCACCTGTCCGACATCTCCTGGAACGAAGTGGGCGAAGAAGCCGTTCGCCGCTTCAAGAAGGGCGACGAGCTGGACACCGTTATCCTGTCGGTTGACCCAGAGCGCGAGCGCATCTCCCTGGGTATCAAGCAACTGGAAAGCGATCCGTTCTCCGAGTACGTTCAAGAGAACGACAAAGGCGCAATCGTTAAAGGCATCGTGAAGGAAGTTGACGCTAAAGGCGCCATCATCACTCTGGCCGACGATATCGAAGCGACTCTGAAAGCCTCCGAAATCAGCCGTGACCGCGTTGAAGACGCGCGCAACGTTCTGAAAGAAGGCCAGGAAGTAGAAGCCAAGATCATCAGCGTTGACCGCAAGAGCCGCGTAATCCAGCTCTCCATCAAGTCGAAAGACGATGCTGAAGAGAAAGAAGCCATCCAGAGCCTGAAATCTGCTCCGGAAGGTGAAGCTGCAACTGACACCACCATGGCGGCACTGCTGCGCCAGGCAATGGCCAAACAGAACTAAGTTCTGTCGGACCATAGAAAAAGGGCGACTTCGGTCGCCCTTTTTTACGCCTGCGATTTAGTGAATCTGATGGTTTTACGGCGCTGCAATTGTTTGCCGTGAAACCAATCCTCTCAACAAGTTGTCTCTTTCTTTGGTCGGATCAATCGTTTATTTACAGCTAGTCTCTAGCTTGAAGCGAGCGACCGTCGGGTGACGTGTCCGACCTAAGGAAGCGAATGAACAAGCTCATTGTCGTAATAGCAGTTCTGACATTGGCGGGTTGTACCACTAGCGCCAAGACTCACGCGGTGCGTGGGGTCAGTGGCATCGAGATCGATTGTTCGGGGTTGGGGTCGGGATGGGAGAAGTGTCGCAAGCGAGCGAGCAAGGAGTGCAAGGCGGCGGGCTACAAAGTTGTAGCCAGGTCAGATGATGCCAAAGACGAGGATGAGTACCCCTTTGGCTTCAATCCCGCGGGCTATCTGACGCGCACCATGCTGGTCATCTGTCGATGAGTGTGCGAGCGGTGTTCCGCTGCCCTGGAAGAGGGCATCTCATTGTTGGTGGAAGATGTCAAAAACTCAGGCTGTTCAAATTCATCGGGGCGTGCTAAAACCTTTGAAGCGCTGATCTAGCTGCTTGAAAAAGAAGGGAAAAATATGACGAAGTCGGAGTTGATCGAACGAATTGTCACCCATCAAGGGCTGCTCTCATCCAAGGATGTGGAGCTGGCCATCAAGACCATGCTTGAACAAATGTCCCAATGTCTGGCCACCGGTGATCGCATCGAGATCCGTGGGTTTGGCAGCTTCTCCTTGCACTACCGCGCGCCGCGTGTAGGTCGCAATCCAAAAACCGGTCAGTCCGTCAGCCTCGATGGCAAGTTCGTGCCGCATTTCAAGCCGGGCAAAGAATTGCGCGATCGTGTGAATGAGGACGAGGAGGAGATGCTTTGACGGCCACCGCAATTCAAGGAACCGCTTATGCGTAACCTCAAGCGCGTACTGCTCGCCGTATTCATTCTGTTGCTGGTTTTGGCGATCCTGGCGTTCGTTCTCGAGAATCAGCAATCGGTTTCCCTGCTGTTTCTGGGGTGGGCGGGACCGCAACTACCCGTATCGCTGATCATGGTTGTTGCACTGCTGATCGGGATGGTGATCGGGCCGATTCTGGGTTGGTTTCTGGGACGTACGTCCAGAACTTCACGCAAGCGCCTTGTCTGATTGCGACATGGCGCCGAAGGCGAACTAACCTTTAGCCACAGCTTGTCTATATCCATTAGTAAAACCGTCATTAAGCTGTAAAATGCTGCGCTTGTCCGATAGTGGCATATGCCCACGTCGGTTCAAACTGACTCTGTCAGAGGCCTCAGCTACCTTGATGGCTTCTGCATTCATGGATTAGACAGTGCTCGGTTGGCGGCCCTGTCAGTAACTCAAGGGTATGGTTTCGCGTGAAAATTCTAGTAACCGGCGGCGCCGGGTTTATCGGCTCGGCAGTCATCCGTCATATCATCTCCAACACTACCGATGCTGTCGTTAACGTCGATAAGCTGACTTACGCCGGTAACCTTGAGTCATTGGCCGAAGTTAGCCAGAACTCGCGTTACGTGTTCGAGCGCGTCGACATCTGCGATCGTGATCAGGTCGACCGCGTCCTGCGTGAACACCAACCGGATGCGATCATGCACCTGGCCGCAGAGTCCCACGTTGACCGCTCTATCTCTGGTCCGTCTGAGTTTATCCAGACCAACATCATCGGCACTTACACCCTGTTGGAAGCTGCGCGCCACTATTGGGCTGCACTGGATGATGCGCGTAAAGCCAAATTCCGCTTTCACCATATTTCGACTGACGAAGTTTACGGGGACCTCGAAGGTCCGGAAGACCTCTTTACCGAAACCACGCCGTATCAGCCAAGCTCACCATACTCCGCCAGCAAGGCTAGTTCCGATCACCTGGTCCGTGCCTGGAGCCGTACTTACGGCTTGCCGACCCTGGTTACTAACTGCTCGAACAACTACGGCCCATGCCATTTCCCTGAGAAGTTGATCCCGCTGATCATTCTCAATGCACTGGAAGGCAAGCCGCTGCCGGTCTATGGCAAAGGCAATCAGGTCCGTGACTGGCTCTACGTCGAAGACCACGCTCGCGCACTGTACAAAGTTGTGACCGAAGGCGTTATCGGCGAGACGTACAACATCGGCGGCCATAACGAAAAGCAAAACATCGAAGTGGTGCATACCTTGTGCGCTCTGCTCGACGAACTGCGTCCCGATTCTGCTCACCGTCCGCATGCCAGCCTGATCACTTACGTTCAGGATCGCCCAGGTCACGACCAGCGCTATGCAATCGACGCCAGCAAAATCCAGCGTGAACTGGGTTGGACGCCGGAAGAAACCTTTGAAACCGGCATCCGCAAAACGGTCGAGTGGTACCTCAACAACACTGAATGGGTTGCTCATGTAAAGAGCGGCAGCTATCAGCAGTGGATCGATCAGAACTACGCGGACCGCTCGAACAAGGCATGAAAATACTCCTGCTGGGAAAAAACGGCCAGGTGGGCTGGGAGCTGCAACGCTCCCTCGCGCCGCTGGGTGAATTAATCGCCCTGGACCGTCATGTTGTCGATGGTTTGTGCGGCGATCTGTCCGATCTCGATGCCTTGCGCGCGACGATTCGCCAGGTCAAACCCGACGTCATCGTCAACGCTGCGGCCTACACCGCTGTCGATAAAGCCGAGTCCGAGACCGAGTTGGCCGACCGTGTGAACGGTCAGGCAAGCCAAGTCATGGCCGAAGAGGCGACGACCCTGGGTGCCTGGCTGATCCATTACTCGACTGACTACGTCTTCAGCGGCCAGGGTTCATTGCCATGGCAAGAGTCAGATCCAGTCGCCCCGGTGAATCACTACGGCGCCAGTAAACTGGTCGGCGAACAGGCGATTACCGCGTCGGGCTGCAAGCATCTGATCTTCCGCACCAGTTGGGTCTATGGCGCTCGCGGCAACAACTTCGCCAAGACCATGCTGCGTCTGGCCAAGGATCGCGAAACCTTGAGTGTCATCGCTGACCAGATCGGAGCTCCGACCGGGGCAGACCTGATTGCTGACGTGACCGCGCTGGCCATTCAACAAGTTCTGCAACGTCCCGAGCTGTCGGGCTTGTATCACTTGGCGGCCAGTGGCGAAGTGTCCTGGCACGGCTATGCCAGCCATGTGATCGGCTTCGCCCAAGACAACGGCGAGCAGCTCGCCGTAACGGCGATCAATCCGATTGAAACGACGGCTTACCCAACACCTGCGCGCCGCCCTCTGAATTCGCGTTTGAATACTCAGAAGCTGCGTGACAACTTTTCTCTACACTTGCCGGATTGGCAAAGTGGCGTAACCCGAATGCTTAGGGAAGTTCTGAATAAATGAGCACGACAAATCGTAAAGGCATTATCCTCGCTGGCGGCTCGGGCACGCGTCTGCATCCGTTGACCCTTGGCGTGTCCAAACAGATGCTGCCGATCTACGACAAGCCGATGATTTTCTATCCGCTGTCGGTGCTGATGCTCGCGGGCATGCGTGAAGTCCTGATTATCTCCACGCCTGAAGACTTGCCGTGTTTCCGCAAGTTGCTGGGTGACGGAAGCCTGTACGGCATCAAGCTGACCTACGCCGAACAACCTAATCCGGATGGTCTGGCACAAGCCTTCATCATTGGCGAAGAGTTCATCGGCGAAGATCCTTGCTGCCTGATCTTGGGCGACAACATCTTTTACGGTCAGCACTTCTCGGACAACCTGCGTTCTGCCAGCTCTCAACAACATGGCGCTACCGTATTCGGCTACCACGTCTCCGACCCGGAACGCTTCGGTGTTGTTGAGTTCGACAAAACCGGTCGCGCTCTTAGCATTGAAGAGAAGCCACTGAAGCCAAAATCCAACTATGCGGTGACCGGCCTGTACTTCTACGACAACGATGTTGTCGAGATCGCAAAGAGCATCAAGCCATCCGAGCGGGGCGAGCTGGAAATCACCGACGTTAACCGTGCGTACCTGGAGCGGAAGACGCTCAATGTCGAAATGTTGGGCCGTGGCTTTGCCTGGCTCGATACCGGTACCCATGATTCGTTGCTGGAAGCCAGTCACTTTGTGCACACCATCGAACAGCGCCAAGGTCTGAAAGTGGCTTGTCTGGAAGAGATTGCCTACAACAATGGTTGGATCACTGCCGAGCAGCTCGGCGCGCAAGCCGATGCCCTGAAGAAGACTGGTTACGGTCAGTACTTGCAGAAGTTGTTGGACTCGCCTTCCCGGTAAGGGGGGGGGGGGGGCTCGACGACTTGCCGACCCACTGCGCCAGGGTTGAGCGGGTGACGGCCAAACCGGCTTGACTCCTGGCGATAGAGTGGTAAATGGCCGGCGAACTTCGCGATTGTACGGTATCCAGGCCGAGTTCGGATCGAAGTGAATATCGTATCGAGCTGGTGTGTCGTGAGATTGGCGTCCGGTCCGATCGGCTCGAGCTCAAGCACCAGTTTAAGTCTGCGAGTATGGTGGTAAGTGGGGCTGTGTGCGTAGCCGACGGACATTAGCCAGACCGCCAAGCTTTTGCCCGGCAACCAACGGGCGACGCAGCATCACTGGAGTGGCTTGTGCGGAACTTTAAGCGTTTTTTGCTTGACCAATCTATCTTCTTGGTTACTTTTGAGGGGTGGCTTTTGTTTTGTAAAACTAGCATCATGCCTCGCTGGTTTTTTGGGGATGGTCACTGCCGCAGTTACCAAATTTGATCTAATTGCTCATGGCTCAGCTGGGGGGTAACCGGTCCTCTGTTAGGGATGCTAGCAGCCTGGAAGATCATGAGGAGGGCCCGCAAGCAAATTTGAGGTCGTTTCAGCATGGCAGGTGAAGCACATTTCTTGCAGATGGGGTTTCCGGCAATATGATTCGTTTTGCTTTTGTGAAGGTCGTTTTTTGATTTTTGGTACTGGCCCGACAGGGCGGCGGCCAACCTTTCTCGCAAACTGATGAGTGGACCACTCCCGACAAAAAATAGTAGTTGGAATCTAAGAAGGATAACGCGACAAATGCGCAACAACCGTGCTGAGGCCAGACCTAACGATGAAATTGACCTCATCGAGGTTATTCAGGGGTTATGGCTACAAAAATGGCTGATCTTAGCTGTCGTTATGCTATTCGCTTTGGTTGGTGGGGCTTATGCTTTTCTTAGCAAGCCTGTCTACGAGGCTACAGCTTTTGTCATTCCGCCGACGCAGAAAGATATTGCCGATTTTAACTATGGCCGAACCCGAGAGTCGGAACTGGAACCTTACAGCGTGAAATACGTATATGACGTTTTCTTGCGTAATCTTCGAGCTGAATCACTGCGTCGGAATTTTTTTGAAGAGTACTATCTCCCGTCCCTTAATGAATCTGAGCGCGTCGGTCCTCAGGATGGGCTTTATGACCGTTTCTCCAAAGATCTGACTGTTGCGCTTGCTGATAAAAGCTCTCCGGATCGTTTCTCCTTGACGATGCAAAGCAATGATCCGGCCAAGGCTGCAGAGTGGGTGAAGGCTTTTGTAGACAAGGCACGGGTCTTAGCTGAGGGGGAGATGATCGAGAGCGTCAATAGAGAAGCTGAAGTCCGTGCACGAAACCTTGCGCAGCAGATTACTACACTGCGTGAAAGTGGTGAGCGTGTTCGCGAAGATCTTATTACCCAGTTGCGTGAGGCACTGCGTATCGCTGAGGCTATTGGTTTGGAAAAGCCTCCAATCATAAGCGGAAATTTATCGGGCGAAGTGTCAGCCAATATGAATGGCGAGTTAACTTATATTCGTGGTAGCAAGGCGCTCCAAGCTGAAATCAAAAACCTTGAAGAGCGGAAGTTAGAAGACCCTTTCATAAAAAATCTTCGGGCTTTGCAGATAAAGCAAGCCTTCTACAGGGATTTGTCTGTCAAGCCGGGCGATGTGGCGGTTTTCCGTCTAGATGGTCCGATTGAGATGCCAGATCAGCCAATCAAACCGAAGAAAGCATTGATATTGGCAGTGGCGATATTGCTGGGTGGAGTTATTGGTATATTCGTAGCATTGTTCAGAACCCTGTGCCGCCACAGTCGTGAGCTGCGCTCGGTTTAGGTATTCGAGATTGAGTTGTTTGCTTCTGGTGGGGCGCGAAGCGCGTCCCATCGCCGTGAAGGGGGGGGCGTTCGGGGCAGCAGCGGTTTCGGCTCGATGAGTTTGTGGAGCCGATCTTGTTGTCGGTGGGTTTTCCATTAGGACCCAATTGAGCGGAGCGGATTCCGCGGGGCTCATAAATCAGACAGTGCTGCAGGGAGATGATGCCGTGCACAAGGTTGATGGCATTTTTTTGAAGAATGCGGAGCACGGCGAGTCAGTCCCGCTGAGCAGATGATTTGATTGGCAGCGAGAGCTCAGCCCGTCGCTGAGGGTTTGGCCAGACTTTGATTGAGCACTTTTGAAAGTATTTTGGTGGCGATTTGACATGGTAGCATTGGCTTCCTCACGAAAGCCAGCGGAAAACCTTGGGGCCGTAGCGTGCTTTATGCAGCGTGGGCGACGAACTCATTTTAGTCAACTTTAATTTAATCCGATTAACCAGGCGTTTACTTATGCATAAACTGGAAGACATCAAACTTGCCATCGTTGGTCTTGGTTATGTAGGCCTGCCGCTCGCGGTTGAGTTCGGTAAAATTCGTGGTGTTGTTGGGTTCGACATCAATCAGAATCGCATTGACGCTCTCAAGGCGGGACATGACGCTACACTTGAAGTCAGTGATGAAGAACTTAAACAAGCTGCGCTGTTGGATTTCAGCACTAACCTTGAAGATCTGAGTGCTTGCAATACATTTGTCGTAACGGTGCCGACGCCGATCGATCAATACAATCAACCTGATTTGACTCCGCTCATCAAGGCATCGGAAACCATCGGGAAAGTTTTAAAGAAAGGCGACATCGTCATCTACGAATCGACAGTTTATCCTGGTGCAACCGAGGAAGACTGCGTACCAGTGCTGGAGAAGGTTTCCGGCCTAAAATTCAATATCGATTTTTTCGCAGGTTATAGTCCCGAACGTATCAATCCGGGTGATAAAGAGCACCGTGTCACGACCATCAAGAAGGTTACCTCAGGTTCGACGCCAGAAATAGCTGAGCTGGTAGATGAACTGTACAATCAAATCATTACTGCAGGTACACACAAGGCCAGTAGTATTCGGGTTGCTGAAGCTGCCAAGGTTATTGAAAACACCCAGCGTGACTTGAACATTGCATTGATCAACGAGCTGGCGATTATTTTCAACAAAATGGGGATTGATACCGAGGCTGTGCTGCAGGCAGCGGGAACCAAGTGGAATTTTTTACCGTTTCGCCCCGGTCTGGTTGGTGGCCATTGCATTGGTGTCGATCCTTATTACCTTACCCATAAGGCACAAGCGATCGGCTACCACCCAGAAATCATTCTGGCGGGCCGTCGCTTGAACGATGGAATGGGCGCTTATGTTGTTTCGCAACTGGTCAAAGCAATGCTCAAGCGCCGCATTCAAGTTGATGGTGCTCGTGTTCTTTTGATGGGCTTTACATTCAAGGAAAACTGCCCAGATCTGCGTAACACTCGAATCGTCGATATCGTCCGTGAGCTGGCCGACTACAATATTGCTGCGGATATCTACGACCCGTGGGTCAGTGTTGCGGAGGCGCAGCACGAATACGGAGTTACGCCGATTACCGAGCCGGCCATCGACTCCTATGATGGTATTGTTTTGGCGGTTGCGCACAACGAGTTTCGTAGCATGGGGGCGGCAAAGATCCGTCAATTCGGAAGGGCAGAACATGTCTTGTACGACCTCAAGTACCTGCTGAGCGCCGCGGAGTCTGATATTCGTCTCTAAGGAAACTCTGAGTAATACTTCCAGATTTGGTGAAATACTTGCCTTCCTCGAACTGAACTGCTGAGTCCTGATGAAACAGATGTTCTTCACTGATGCCGAGTACGCCTGCAAACGTAGGCAGGCCCGCCGCGAGCGCTTCCTGATCGAGCCGCATTATCCGGAATCCTGCGCGATGCCGATTACATGGGTGGGAACAAGCGTCCTGAGCATCAGAATCGCACGATGATCTGGTCGATTGCGGCGCGGTCCAGCGGCTACAAAAGGCACGGAAAAAAGGTGTTTGGTCGGTCGACTGCGGCTCATGATCGAATACGCCAAGGCCCAAGTACGCGCCTATGTTGAACCTTGTTTCGGGTAATCAAGCGTCAGTTTGGCTATACAAAAGTGCGCTTTCGTGGCCTGATGAAAAACACCGCGCAACAGGCTACTCTATTTGCCCTGTCGAACCTGTGGGTGATACGAAAACGGCGGTTGGTTGCGGGAGATGTGCGCCTGAGATGCAGGAAAAGCGCCTTAAGGAGGCGTCGTTCAAAGGTGAAACGAATGAGTTAAGAACAGGAAAGGTCTGATTTCTGACAAAACCAGTGCTTTTTGAGCCTCAACCAAGGATGGTATCAAAAATCGCTGACTATTCAGGCCTTCCCTAAGGCAATGGTCGACGTGAATCCTATTCTTAATGGGTCGGGTTCCATCAGATTATATTCACACAAGAATCCTATATATGACTTTTTACGAATCTTTGAAGAAAGCACTTCCCATAGACCCGAAAACCTGGCTTGTCACAGGTGTGGCCGGCTTCATTGGTTCTAACCTGCTCGAGGAATTGCTTAAGCTTGATCAGCGGGTAGTTGGGTTGGATAACTTTGCGACTGGTCATCAACGTAATCTCGATGAAGTGAAAAGTCTGGTTAGTGCTGAACAGTGGAGTCGCTTTCGTTTCATAAATGGCGATATCCGAAAATTTGAAGATTGTCAAAGTGCCTGCGTGGGCGTGGACTATGTCTTGCATCAGGCAGCGCTCGGTTCGGTGCCAAGATCGCTCAATGATCCTATTGCAACAAATAGTACCAATGTTGATGGGTTTCTGAATATGTTGGTGGCGGCTCGGGATGCGAAAGTAACGAGTTTTACTTATGCAGCCAGCAGTTCAACTTATGGCGATCATCCTGGGCTTCCAAAAGTTGAGGATGTGATTGGAAATCCTCTCTCTCCTTACGCTGTGACAAAATATGTTAACGAGCTTTATGCTGATGTTTTTGCTCGTAATTATGGATTCAAAACAATAGGGCTACGCTATTTTAATGTCTTTGGTAAGCGCCAGGATCCCGAGGGAGCTTATGCTGCGGTGATTCCGAAGTGGACGTCGTCAATGATAAGCGGTGATGATATCTTTATTAATGGTGATGGTAAAACCAGCCGAGATTTCTGCTTTATTGAGAATACAGTGCAGATGAATTTGTTGGCTGCCACTGCTATCGAAGAAACCGCTTTGGGTCAAGTGTATAACGTTGCTGTTAGCGGGCGAACCGAATTAAATCAGTTGTTTAGTGCTCTTAAGAAAAGCTTATCGGAACAAGGAGTGGTCTACTCGAAAGAACCAGTTTATCGTGATTTTCGAGCGGGTGATGTTCGTCATTCTCAAGCCGATATTAGCAAAGCAAAAACAATGTTGGGTTACGAGCCTGAGTTTGATATTTTTGCAGGGATTGATAAAGCAATGCCTTGGTATTTGTCATTCATGAGTTGATGCTGAATAGATCCGTTGGTTATACGGCTAGCTATTTGAGTCGTGACCGAGTGTCCTTGGTTCATGTGTTTTTATCCAGGCGTGCTGAATTGATAATGCTCAGCATAGCTATGGGCTCGTTGCGTAATGTAGTCACATGAGGTTGCAGTGCAATATAAAAATATATTTTGGAACCTGCTAGGCCTCGGCTTGCCTCTGCTGATAGCTGCTCTGACGGTTCCAGGCTTGATTTCGGTAATAGGCACTGAGCGATTTGGTTTTCTGGCGCTTGCATGGGGATTGATTGGCTACGCCGGAGCGCTCGATCTGGGGGTTGGTCGTGCAGTTACTCAAAGGTTAGCATCCCTCCGAGGGAGGGACAGTGAAAATGAAATTCCCGATGTTATTAGCACAGCAGTTCGAATCACAACGATTATTGGTACTGTAGGATTCATTCTGATTGTACTGGGAAGCTGTTTCGGTGGTTATAATTTCGTACCGCGACAGACTGTTAGTGTTATGGAGGTTCTGATCTCTCTGCTGCTCCTGGCGGTGGCTATACCGATGCAGGCTATCAGTGCAACTTATCGCGGTGTGAACGAGGCATATCTTAATTTTAAGAATATTAGTTTCTTGCGTATTGCTCTCGGTACGGCAAATTTTGGTGCTCCATTCTTGGTTGCGCAACTCACTAACCAGCTGTATTGGTTGATCGCAACTTTGGTGCTTTCTCGAGGGATTGCATTGTTTATGTACAGGAAGTTTGCTTACCAATGCCTGCCAAATGGTGAGGCTGACAAAGGTAAATTTACTAAAGTGCAAGCTAGTAAACTCCTCACGTTTGGAGGTTGGGTCACGGTTAGTAGTGTTGTTAGCCCATTTTTAGTGCAGGCCGATCGTTTTTTTGTCGGAACGCTGATATCCGCGGCGGCGGTAACTGCTTATGTGATTCCTTATGAAATAACGGTGCAGGCACTGATTTTAGTTGGGGCGATTACTACGGTTGCGTTTCCGGTAATTGCTGGTTTCCTGCAAGATGATGTAAAAAAAGCGCATCACACCTTTAATCGATGGCTGATGAGGGTTTCGCTCATCATGTTCTGTGTGATGGGTTGCGTTGCACTATTGATGCCCTATATTTTGAGTCTTTGGGTTGGACAATATGTATCGGAAGAATCTACCTGGGTGGGGAGGATTCTTTGCGTTGGCGTATTTTTTAATGCTGTTGGTTCAATGTATTATTCGTTTTTGCATGCGTCTGGTCGATCTAAAGAAACCGCTGTTTTGCACCTGATTGAGTTGCCTCTATTTGTGGGGGCGCTTTATATACTTATTACATATTTTGGCATCATGGGGGCAGCATTGGCGTGGACCTTTCGAGTTGTTTTTGATTCGCTAGGTCTTTTCTATTTTACTAAATTTAAGCGGTGAAGGTGTGTTGAATATAAGGCTTCCAAAATACCTCGCATTTTTTGTCTTGGGTATGATTTTTCTGGGCTTTAGCACATCCCCTGAAGATGGGGGGGTACTGAGTTTTGGTACGCCTTTTTTTATCGCTTCAATGCTTGCATTCATGCCTGTTATTTTTCGCTATTTGGCTGATATGGATTGGAGGTTTTTTCTTTTTCCATTCCTCTATATATTTTTGATTGTTGTCATGACAGCTTTTTCTTTTAGCCCGTTTCAGTCGTCGGTAAGGGCTTTCTTTAATGTGGTTGGTTTTGTCATTTATTTAGGGCTGATTTGCAGTGTGCTAAGCCAGCGATTGTCGGTCCAGGCGCTTGCTAGGATTTTAATATGTTCGGGCGCAATGTTGGCAATGTATTTCATTGTCAATTTTTTCTTAAGCTCTATGGAGCATGGTATTCAACAGGTCTTACTGGAGCGATATGTTGGGGGGGCTATGTCTCTTCCTTGGGGAGCAAGTAATACTATTGCGCAGGTTTTGTTGCTCTCGGCTGTGTCTTACACAATTTTGGATGAGCGTCGGAAGTTTGATTTTTTGATGTTCTGCTTTATTGCGGTAGGTATATGCCTGACGTTCTCCAGATCAAATATGTTGTTGTTGTTGTTATTGTTTTTTGTCGTTTTTAGGATGCGCCAGCTTGTTGTGGTTGGTTTTATTTCAGTTTTTGTGCTAGGTGTTTTTCTCGCCTACATGGTCATATCGGTTGGCTGGGATTTATCTGGATTTGACACTTTTTTGTCGTCTAGGACGGATGTCGAGTTGTTGGCGACCGGAAATGGGCGATTACAAACGATGATGGAGAAAATTGATTATCTGGTGGATCACCCTTTTGAACCAATCGGCTATTATTCCTCATTATTCCACTTTGAGCTGTCTGCGCACAATTTTTGGATGACCTCATTGATCGAGGAGTCACTGGTCGCGGTTTTGGTTTCTCTGGGCTTCTTTTTTTTCGTAGGGCGGACAGTGTTTCGTCGTGACCGAAGTGTGTTCTTCGGATTCTTGATCATTATGATGGCGTTGATGGTTGAGGATCCGCACTTTACTCAGCAGTATATTACTAGCTTCTGGGTGTATTTAGCCTTGCTGGTTGCTTTTGGCTTCACTGAAAAGGGCGTGGGTGTTGAAAGTGAGTCATAAGATTGATGTGGTTATTGTGAATTGGAACTCTGGCGACCAGGTTTTACAGTGCGTGTCTTCAATAGGCCAAGGTGGTGATAACGATCTAGCGCGAATCATCGTCGTAGATAATGGTTCAACGGATGGTTCGGAAAAGCTGTTGCTACCTTTGACGAATGTTGAGCTAATCAAGGCTGGTCGGAATCTTGGGTTTGGAAAGGCTTGCAACTTGGGTGCAAGGCATGGAAGTGCGAAGTATATTCTTTTTCTCAACCCAGACGCGGCCGTCTTTCCGGCATCGCTACAATCAGTATTTGACTATATGGAACGGCCAGACAACCAGGATGTTGGTGTCTGCGGGGTACAATTGAAAGACGAACACGGTGAAGTTTCACGTAGCTGCACCAGGTTTCCAACCGTGTCAGGTTTTCTTGCACATACCGTTGGTCTTGATCACTTCATTCCCAAGTTCGGTCATTTTATGAGGGAGTGGGATCATGCAAGTGATCGCTCTGTTGACCATGTGATAGGGGCCTTCTATTTTATTCGACGTGAGATTTTCGACCAGTTGCAGGGCTTTGATGAAAGGTTCTTCGTGTATTTGGAAGACCTTGATCTATCACGAAGAGTTAAAACCAAGGGTTGGAGAATAGAGTTCCTGAGTAATATTCAAGCTTTCCATAAAGGTGGAGGGACTTCTGATCAAATCAAGGCGCGACGTCTGTTTTACTCGCAGCGTAGCAAAATTATTTATTCATATAAGTATTTCGGATTTCTGGGAGCAACATCGGTCCTTTTGAGTACGTTGTTGCTCGAGCCACTATCGCGTACCGGGATCTCAATTTTACGTGGTTCATTATCATCTATCAAGGAAACCTGGGTCGCCTACGGGCTGTTGATTAGTTGGCTGCCTGGATGGATTTTCAATGGGCGGAAAAAGAACTGATTCCAGATTGTTGCAGCAAGTGCTTCGATGAGTTGGGGCGCGATACAAGTTGCACTTTGGCTTCTTAGACGAGATGTAGTCAAGCATGAAAATTTTATTATTGTCAAAGTATTCTCGGCTAGGGGCAAGTAGTCGTCTTCGCTTTCTTCAATATATACCCTATCTTGAGAAAAACGGCGTTGAGGTAGTGGTCAATAGCTTGTTTGATGATGCCTATCTTAAGCGTCTATACAGTTCGGGCAAGCGCCCAGTTTTTCGATCTATATATTGCTATCTGGTGCGTTTTTTTGCACTTTTCACCGTTCGGAAATACGATGTTATCTTGATAGAAAAGGAGGTATTTCCTTATTTTCCAGCGACGGCAGAGAGGCTCTTAAGGGCTTTTGCCCCGCCCTATGTTGTGGATTATGATGATGCGATATTTCACAACTATGATCTTTCCTCCAACTCGCTGATCCGCAAGTTTTTGGGCAGGAAAATTGATGTGGTAATGCGCAACGCGCGATGCGTGATTGCGGGAAACGATTACCTTGCCAATCGTGCGACAGCAGCAGGCGCAAAAGATGTTGTCGTGGTTCCCACCGTGGTCGACAAAAGCCGGTATTTGGCGAAACGGGATGCTAGTTGTCAATCGCTCGTTATTGGTTGGATAGGTTCACCTTCCACACAAAAATATGTAGTCGCGATCCGACAGGCGCTTCTCAAGGTGTGCGATGAATTTGGAGCTCGTGTCATGCTGATGGGGGCTACGCCCGACATTGTTGACGAGCTACCCGGGATCGCCGTAGAGGTCCGGTCTTGGTCAGAGGACAGTGAGGTCGACTTCATACGTCAGTTGGATGTAGGTATCATGCCGTTGGTTGATGGTCCTTGGGAGAAGGGGAAGTGCGGCTATAAACTGATTCAATACATGGCTTCCGGTGTTCCCGTTGTTGCTTCTCCAGTGGGCGTAAATATCGAAATTGTCAATGGGAATCAATGCGGGCTGTTAGCGGATAGCCCAGCGGAGTGGGAGTCTTCTTTGCTGAAGCTATTAGGCAATGCTGACCAGCGATTACACTATGGTCGGGCGGGGCGGGCAGCGGTGGAAAATACATACACTCTGCACGTCCAGGTATTGGCTCTTAATAAAATATTTTGTGGAATAGTTGGCAAAAAAAAATGTAGTTTATAGACGGTTTACGCTTTCAGTTCTTGGTAGCAAGGGTTTGAGCGTAACCGGGATTGAGAAAGGCGACCCAAGCTTCATTCGTTTGAGGTTGGGGAGCGTTTCAATCGTTGCATACGTTTCGAGTCAGCAATAGTTGTTGTGGGCGGAGTATGTTCATTTGAATAAGGAGTCTCGGTGATGTGTGGTTTGACTGGTGTTTTTAGTTGCAACCGAAAACCCGAATTGCAAAATATAATCACCAGCATGAATAACGCACTCACTCATCGAGGTCCTGATGACTCAGGAAGTTGGGTGGATGAATACATTGGGTTGGCCTTGGGCCACCGTCGTCTGTCGATTTTGGATTTGACGCCGGCAGGTCACCAGCCCATGCATTCAGCTTGTGAACGCTATACCATCGTCTTCAATGGGGAAATCTATAACCATTTGAAGTTACGTGAAATGCTGATGGCTGATGGTAAAGCCCCTGCCTGGCGTGGGCATGCCGATACCGAAATTCTTTTGGCTTGTTTTGCTGCGTGGGGTATAGAACGCACGCTTGAAGCTACTGTCGGGATGTTTGCCATCGCATTGTGGGATCGCGAGAAACAGTTGCTTACCCTTGCACGAGATCGTATGGGAGAGAAGCCACTTTATTATGGTTGGCAGGGCGAAACGCTGCTGTTCGGCTCAGAACTCAAGGCACTTAAACGTGATCCCGAGTTTAAAGCGGAGGTTGATCGAAATTCTTTGGCTTTATTACTGCGACATAGTTATATACCTGCCCCTTACAGTATTTATAAAGGTATCTCAAAGCTCTCGCCCGGCCACTATGTTACGTTGCCTTTGGGTAACATCGATGCTGCCAAAAAAGCTCAGCCTCAAGCTTATTGGCAAATGAATACAGCGGTGCAAAAAGGTCAGGCCAATCCATTTACAGGAAGCGCAGTTGAGGCTGTAGACCTTCTTGAGCAGGAGCTTCGCAGCAGTATTGGTGAGCAAATGTTGGCTGATGTGCCGCTAGGGGCATTCTTGAGCGGTGGCGTGGATAGCAGTGCTGTAGTTGCGTTGATGCAGGTGCAAAGCAAGCAGCCAGTTCGCACATTTACGATTGGTTTCGACGAGCACGGTTACGACGAGGCTGTGCATGCGAAGGAGGTTGCTCGTCATCTTGGTACGCAGCATACAGAATTGTATGTGCGCCCAGAGGACGCTCTTGAAGTTGTTCCTCGATTGCCGACGATGTACTGCGAGCCATTCGCCGATAGCTCCCAAATGGTGACTTTTTTGGTAAGTCAGATGGCCAGCCATCAAGTGAAAGTCGTGCTTAGCGGTGACGGCGGTGACGAGCTGTTCGGTGGCTACAATCGCTATTTGACTGCACGAAAAGTCTGGGAGCAGATGGGGCTATTACCGAAACCTGCTCGCCATGCGGCAGCTCACTTGCTGCGCTCACTTTCACCCTCGACGTGGGACAGTTTGTACAAGCGGATCAGTCCCATCTTACCGAAGCGGTTACATATCGCGGCTCCTGGTGACAAGGCGCAAAAACTGGCGGATGTACTTGCCCTTTCAGATGATCATGCCTTCTTCCACCAATTGACTAGTCACTGGAAAGACCCTGCCAGTATTGTCATTGGAGCGATCGAGCCACAAACGTTGCTTACAGATCCATCGGCCTGGCCTAAAACGGACAGTTTTGAGCACTGGATGATGGCGATGGATGCTCAGACATACATGACCGATGATATTTTGGTTAAGGTCGACCGTGCCGCAATGGCTGCATCTATTGAAACGCGTGTGCCTATGATCGATCATCGCATCGTCGAGCTGGCGTGGCGTATGCCACTCGATTTCAAGATTCGCAATGGGCAAGGTAAGTGGCTTCTGCGGGAGGTCTTGTATCGTCATGTTCCGAAGGAGTTGATAGAGCGTCCGAAGCAAGGCTTCGGGGTGCCACTCGATAGCTGGCTACGTGGGCCTTTACGTGAGTGGGCTGAATCATTGATTGACGCAGGTCGGCTTCGTAAGGAAGGTTACTTTCATCCTGCTCCTATTCGTCAGATGTGGGACGAGCATTTATCAGGTCGACGGAATTGGCAGCACCATTTGTGGAATGTGCTTATGTTTCAGGCATGGTTGAGTGAGCAAACATGAACTCACTCTTACTAATCGTTGTGAATGACGCGGCATTTTTTCTTTCGCACCGCCTACCTGTCGCGCAAGGCGCGAAAAAAGCGGGTTATGAGGTACATGTAGCCTCGATGCCAGGGCCTGCGGTGGAACGGGTGCGCGATTTGGGTTTTGTTCATCATGAATTGCCACTATCGCGCAGTGGGAAAAATATTTTGGGTGAGATTGTATCCCTGGTATCGATTTGGCGATTGCTCTGGCGTCTGAGGCCCGATGTTTTGCATTTGGTGACGATCAAACCTGTACTCTATGGCGGTATCGCGGCCAGGTTGGCTCCCGTCAAGGGTGTTGTTGCGGCGGTATCCGGCCTTGGTTTTGTTTTTCTGGCCAAGGGGTTGAAGGCTACGATACTGCGCCGAATAATCAGCTCTTTGTATGGCTTTGCGCTTGGGAAGAAAAATCTGCGGGTCATATTTCAAAACCCGGACGATCGCGATGTTCTCGTTGACATGGGCGCTTTGGAGTCCGACAAGGTTGAGGTGATCCGTGGATCCGGGGTCGATTTGGCCTCCTATACAGAGCTCCCAGAGCCTAGCGGCACACCGGTTGTTTGTCTGGCCGCTCGGCTTCTTCGAGACAAAGGAGTCCTGGAGTTTGTTGAGGCCGTTAGAATTCTACGCCAGCGAGGGGTGAGCGCTCGGTTTCAACTGGTTGGCGATCTAGACCTTGGAAACCCCGCGACGATAACTGTCGACGAGCTTGAGGCCTGGCGACAGGATGGCTTCATCGAATTACTCGGTTTTCGAAAGGATATCGCCAAACTATTCGGCGATGCCCATATCGTCACTCTACCCTCGTACCGTGAAGGGTTACCGAAGGTACTTGTGGAGGCTGCTGCCTGCGGCCGAGCGGTAGTGACGACTAATGTGCCTGGCTGTCGAGACGCCATTGAGCCCGGTATTACTGGTTTATTGGTCCCTGTCCGGAATGCGACCGCATTGGCTGATGCAATAGAAACGCTTTTAAATGATTCTGAACTGCGTCAGCGGATGGGGCATGCAGGACGGATGTTGGCTGAGAGCGAGTTTTCAATTGAAAAAATTGTAAAGCAGCATCTGGATATCTATTCCAAATTGGAGCGTACGTCTTGAGCTTGGCAAAAGCAGTTCTAGTTACAGGCGCTACCGGGTTTGTTGGTTCAGGTGTTCTTACGCGTTTAGTGGAGTCAAGCGATACGAAACTGTTGGGTCTTGTTCGGACGCGTGGTGCCCAACTACCCATCAATGTCTTGCCGGTTTTGATGTCGGATGAGGGCTTGATGGGCAACGTACCCCTCCAGGGAGTGGAGGTGATCGTACATTGTGCAGCCCGGGTTCATGTAATGGATGATCGCACAAGCGAACCATTGTCAGAGTTTCGAAAGGTTAACGTCGACGGGACATTAAACCTTGCGCGCCAGGCCGTCGCCGTTGGGGTCAAGCGTTTCATCTTTATCAGCTCGATCAAGGTCAATGGTGAGGGAACGAAGCTGGGAGTGCCTTATGCAGCGGATGATGATCCCAAGCCGATGGATCCTTACGGAATATCCAAAATGGAGGCCGAGAAAGGTCTGCAACAGTTGGCTAAGGAAACGGGTCTAGAGGTTGTTATCATTCGCCCGGTGCTGGTCTATGGGCCCGGAGTGAAAGCTAACTTCCAGACCATGATGAAGTGGCTAAGTAAAGGGGTTCCGCTCCCGTTAGGGACTGTTCATAACAAACGTAGCCTCGTAGCACTGGATAATTTGGTAGATTTGATTGTGACCTGTCTTGATCATCCGGCCGCTGCCAATCAAACGTTTATGGTCAGTGATGGTGAGGATCTGTCCACTGCTGAGTTGCTCTCTCGCATCAGTGGCGCGCTGGGTAGGCCTGCACGTTTATTACCGGTACCTGTGTGGCTGCTTGAGTTGGGCGCAGCAATCGTCGGGCGCAGAGACGTAGCTCGACGTTTGTGTGGTTCGCTACAGGTGGATATCAGTAAAACTCGAGAGTTGCTGGGTTGGGCGCCACCGATACCTGTCGACGAAGCGCTGGCTAAAACGGTCAAAGCGTTTCAAGCAAATAAAAATGGCTGAGATGGTATGGTTCTTGGCAAAAATGTGTTGATGGGGTGTTAGATGGACCTTTTGTTTTTTCTGGCGCTGGTAGTAGCGTTTGCGGCGCTGTGTCTGACCTGGGTTTTGCGGCGATATGCATTGGCACGCAGCTTGATGGATATCCCTAATGCTCGCAGCTCGCACTCTGTTGCGACTCCTCGCGGCGGTGGCGTGGCAATTGTCGTCAGCTTTTTGGTAGCAGTACCTTTGTTTGCCGCTACCTCGAGGCTTTCGTGGGATATGGTCTGGGCGATTCTGGGTGCTGGCGGCGGGACCGCGATACTGGGCTTTCTCGATGACCAGGGCCATATCGCGGCTCGTTGGCGATTGCTTGGTCATTTCTGTGCCGCAGCATGGGCGTTGTTCTGGCTTGGTGGTTTACCTGCAATCAGCATATTGGGCGTTACTCTGAACCTCGATTGGTTTGGGTATGTCGTCGCAGCCTTTTACTTGGTCTGGATGCTAAATTTATATAATTTCATGGATGGTATAGACGGCATCGCCAGCGTTGAGGCTATTTGTGTCTGCGCTGGGGCGTGCTTGATCTATTGGTTTGGCGGATTTGAGAACCTCATCTGGGCGCCATTACTGCTGGCAATGGCAGTTGCAGGATTTCTTTATTGGAATTTTCCGCCTGCCAGCATTTTCATGGGGGACGCAGGCAGTGGTTTCCTGGGTATCATTCTGGCTGTGCTTTCGCTGCAAGCAGCATGGATTGCGCCGCAGTTGCTGTGGGCTTGGTTGATCCTTCTTGGCGTTTTTATTGTAGATGCGACGTTGACGTTAGCGCGGCGTTTATTGCGCGGCGATAAAGTTTATGAGGCCCATCGCAGCCATGCTTATCAATTTGCTTCGCGTGAGATTGGCCGACATTTACCAGTCACGCTGGTTGTGGGGGGAATTAATTTATTCTGGCTTTTACCTATCGCGATGTGCGTCGTCTTGCTAGGTCTGGACGGTGTGGTTGGACTTGTAATTGCCTATGCGCCGTTGGTCGTCCTGGCGTTAAGATTTCATGCTGGTGAACTCGAAAGAAGTTGAGTCATTTGTCTCTCAAAGAGTCAGGTCAGTTTGAACTAAATTCTGAATCTGGGAGATGTTGACGTTGTATTTCGGTTTCGGTTTCGCTTCAGTAAAAGGTGTCAAAAGTCATGGATAAAGTACGCCAGTCGTTATTGAGTTTACCGAGACTGCAAAAGCGTGTGCTGCAGGTGTTAGTAGACGTTGTGTTGGTGTGGGTCGCCCTATGGTGCGCTTTTGTCGTGCGATTGGGGTTGGATGAGTTGATCAACCCATTTACCCAGCATTTTTGGCTATTTCTTTGTGCGCCGATAGTCGCCATACCGTTATTTGTTCGGTTTGGAATGTACCGTGCGGTGATGCGCTATTTCGGCAATGATGCGTTGATTGCAATTGTCAAGGCGGTTAGCCTGTCGTCTTTGGTTCTTGCCTTGATAGTTTATTGGTACAGCAATCACCAGACCGTAGTGCCGCGCTCGATCATTTTCAATTACTGGTGGCTCAGCCTGGTCATGATTGGCGGCGTACGCCTTTTTATGCGTCATTATTTCATGGGGGATTGGTTTTCTGCAGCGCAGCACGTGCCCTTTGCCAACTTGAGCAACAATCTCCCAACAGTCGCTGTCTATGGGGCCGGGGCAGCAGGTAATCAACTGGTGGCGGCACTGCGTATGGGGAAGGTAATGCGCCCCGTGGCGTTTATTGACGACGACAGCAGCATCGCCGATCGGGTTATCGCAGGCCTGCACGTATTTGGTCCGACTGACATCCAGAAGATGATTGATATTACCGGTGCGGAAGAGATTCTATTGGCAATACCTTCGAGTACACGGGCTCGTCGTCGTGAAATCCTTGGCTATCTTGAGCGCTTCCCTCTTCACGTTCGTAGTGTGCCGGGGTTTATGGATCTGGCCAGTGGGCGCGTGAAAGTGGACGACCTGCAAGAAGTGGATATCGCGGATTTGCTAGGCCGTGACATCGTTCCTGCTCAAGAAGAACTCTTGGAGCACTGCATTACCGGCCGAGCCATCTTGGTAACCGGGGCAGGGGGGTCAATCGGTTCGGAGTTGTGCCGGCAGATACTGTCGCTTTCTCCTACTGTTTTGATCTTGTTTGAGCACAGCGAGTTTAACCTCTATAGCATCTTGAGCGAATTAGAGCAGCGTGTTAAGCGCGAGTCTCGAGCAGTCCGCCTATTGCCGATTTTGGGGTCTGTTCGCAACCAAAGCCGACTTTTGGATGTCATTAAAACCTGGCAGATAGAAACAATTTACCACGCCGCTGCATATAAACATGTTCCCATGGTCGAACATAATATTGCCGAAGGCGTGCTCAACAATGTCATTGGTACGCTGAACACAGCACAGGCTGCTTTGCAGGCTGGTGTTGCCAACTTTGTGCTTATTTCGACAGATAAGGCAGTGCGTCCTACCAATATCATGGGCAGCACCAAACGTCTTGCCGAGATGACGTTGCAGGCGCTTAGCCGTGAACTGGCACCTGTGATGTTTGGAGATAGCGGTAACATTTCCCGCGTCAACAAGACTCGTTTCACCATGGTTCGATTCGGTAATGTGTTGGGATCTTCAGGGTCAGTCATCCCGTTGTTTCATAAGCAGATCAAGGCCGGCGGTCCGTTGACGGTCACACATCCGAAAATCACTCGGTATTTCATGACGGTGCCGGAAGCAGCTCAATTGGTGATTCAGGCTGGATCCATGGGGCTTGGGGGCGACGTTTTCGTTCTGGACATGGGCGAGCCGGTGAAGATTGTCGAGCTTGCCGAGAAAATGATCCATCTATCAGGATTGAGCGTACGTACCGAGAAAAACCCGCATGGTGATATCTCCATCGAATTCAGTGGCTTACGTCCTGGCGAAAAACTCTACGAAGAGTTGTTGATTGGCGATAATGTGGAGTCAACCCAGCATCCGATGATCATGCGAGCAAACGAGGATTATCTGCCTTGGGAGACGCTGAAAGAAAAACTGACAGAGTTGTTAGACGCCGTTTCCGATGATGATTACAGTCGCGTCCGACAACTACTACGCGAGACCGTCAGCGGCTACAGTCCTGACGGGGAGATTGTTGATTGGATCTACCAGCAACGTCGCTTGGAGCCTTGAGTACAATTGATTTGATGTGCGTGGTGTCGGTCAAGTGTTAGGGCCGCTTAGAAAAGCTCGGATGAGTTGCTGGAGTAAAGGGGATTGGCAAGGTGATGTTGGATTAGAACCGCGACATGCTTGAAATCAAATGAATACTATTCGTTCGTAGCAGCAACGCCGGCCATCGACCGGTCCTTCCTTGTGGTGCAACAGGCATGGGGCGTTGCGTGCAAGCGCAACCGGTTTTGCGGTGGTGACCACGCTGGTGATTGGGAGGTGAAAGTTCTCTGCGACGGATGTCCACTACGACGTCGAGGATCTCTCCGGTAGTGACCCGCACCAGTTTTCCCTGGGTGTTTTCAAGCTGGTGGTGCAAACCACGCGGCACACCTTTTTGTGAGCAGGAATGATTGTCCTGAACAAATTGCGTATTCGGGCCGATCGTTGTCTCAAATGCCTTGGCATTGAAGCTTTCATAGAAGAAGCCGCGCTCGTCACCAAATACCTTGGGTTCAATGATTAGAACATTGGGTATGTCGGTGTGAGTGGCTACAGCTCAGACGGTGTAACAGTCGACTGGATCTACCAGCAACGTCGCCTCGAACCCTGATTGTTTCACATCCTGTAACGGACACATTTTTGACAGGCTCCAGACATCGCCTAAGTTTGGAAGGCAGCTTCGGAAAAGCTGCTTTCTCAATCGATGTCATGGAGCTTCATTTATGCGTACTGGCTATTTCTACTCTCTGGTTTTTGCCCTGCTCACCAGCGCCTCTATTGCTGCCATTGCTGCGCCCACGGCCAAGCCCGAGGCTGGCAATGCACCCTTGGTGCTGGAAGTTTCTCCCAAGACGCAGTCCGGCAAGGTCGATCTGAATCAGGCCGATGCGCCAACCCTTCAGCGCGAGTTATCTGGTGTGGGTGAAGCCAAGGCCAAGGCGATTGTTGCTTATCGTGAGGGTAATGGGCCGTTTGCGTCGGTGGACGAGCTGCTTGAAGTGAAGGGGATCGGTAAAGCGATTCTGGATAAGAATCGCGAGAAGCTTGAGGTGAACTAAGCTTATACGTCAGCGCCAGGGGCCGGTCATTGATCGGCCTTTTTGCTTTCTGGCGAACGCTGGGAGGGTGCGCCTTTCGTCGATATGTGAAAAATTACGGCTATCATATACGCCTTAAATTATGCCTATAATAAATTGGTTTCCGCCAAGCGCTCTGAGACTCAGACGCTTGTCTTTCCCTAGGCATCTCCCGGGAGCACAGTCATGAACTCTGTCCAGTCCCAAGGTACGGCCCTCGTCACCGGTGCTTCTTCCGGCATCGGTGCGATTTACGCCGAGCGGTTGGCGGCGCGTGGGTTTGATTTGTTATTGGTCGCCCGTGACCAAGAGCGGCTGGAAGCGGCGGCTACCAAGTTGCGCGCCGAGCATGGCGTTCAGGTCGAGGTGCTCAAGGCGGATCTGACGCAAAAGGATGAGGTGCTAAAGCTTGAACAGCGTCTTCGCAGTGATTCGAGTATCAGCCTGTTACTGAACAACGCCGGGGTTGCAGCGGATGGTTTGTTGGCCAATGCCGACATGGATCAGCTGGAACGTTTGATTCAACTGAACGTGACAACGGTTACGCGGTTGGCCTCGGCAGCGGCCGCCAGTTTTGCCAAGGCGGGCCGCGGGACGATTATCAACATTGCATCAGTGGTTGCGTTGTTCCCGGAGCGTTTCAATGCAACTTACAGCGCCAGCAAGGCTTATGTGTTAAGTCTGACTCAATCGTTGAACGCCGAACTGGAGGGCACCGGGGTCAAGGTGCAGGCCGTGTTGCCAGGTGTAACGCGCACCGAAATCTTCGAGCGCTCCGGTTTCGATGCTAGCCAGATTCCGGGGGACATGGTCATGGAAGCCGATGATATGGTCGATGCAGCATTATCGGGTCTGGATCAGGGTGAGTTGATCACCATTCCTTCGTTGCCGGATGTGGCCGACTGGGATGCCTTCGTTGCGGCGCGTCTTGTCATGGCGCCGAATCTTTCCAAGAGTAAGGCCGCCGCGCGTTACACGTGAGGCGTCATGAATCGGCTTGAGGTATTTGCGGTATGAGTGATCGTCGAGTAGTGGTAACGGGCATGGGTTTGGTGTCGCCATTGGGTTCTGGCGTCGAAGCCGTCTGGTCGCGTCTGTTGGCTGGACGTTCCGGGTTGCGCATTTTACCGGATGAGGTGGTGGCCGATTTGCCGGCCAAGGTCGGGGGTGCAGTGCCGACGCTGGCTGACGATCCTGAGGCGGGTTTTGACCCGGACCGGGCGACGGCGCCCAAAGAGCAGAAGAAGATGGACCGCTTTATTCTGTTCGCCATGGAAGCGGCGCGTCAGGCGCTGGAGCAGGCCGGTTGGCAAGCGGCGGACGCCAATGCCCAGGAGCGTACGGCAACCATTATCGGCTCCGGCGTCGGTGGTTTCGGGGCGATAGCGGATGCGGTGCGCACCACGGACAGCCGTGGGCCGCGACGCCTGTCGCCGTTCACCATTCCTTCATTTCTGGTCAACCTCGCCGCGGGTCATGTGTCGATCCAGCACGGTTTCAAGGGCCCATTGGGTGCGCCGGTGACCGCTTGCGCGGCCGGGGTCCAGGCGATTGGTGATGCGGCGCGGTTGATTCGTTGTGGCGAAGCAGACATTGCGGTATGTGGCGGCGCGGAAGCGGCGATCGATCGCGTCAGCCTCGCCGGGTTTGCCGCTGCTCGCGCCTTGTCCAGTGGTTACAACGACACCCCGGAACGTGCCTCGCGGCCGTTCGACAGTGACCGCGATGGCTTCGTCATGGGGGAGGGCGCTGGCCTTCTGGTGATCGAATCCCTGGAGCATGCCCTGGCTCGTGGTGCTCAACCGTTGGCGGAGCTGGTCGGTTACGGCACCAGTGCAGATGCCTATCACCTGACGGCAGGTCCCGAGGATGGCAGCGGTGCACGACGGGCGATGTCGCTGGCATTGGCCCAGGCAGGCATTTCGCCGGCGCAGGTGCAGCATCTCAATGCTCACGCAACCTCGACACCGGTCGGGGATTTGGGAGAGTTGGCGGCCATCAAGGCGTTGTTCGGCACGGATAACAAAATCGCCGTGACATCGACCAAATCGGCCACCGGACATTTGCTCGGTGCCGCGGGCGGTATTGAGGCGATCTTCACGCTGTTGGCAATTCGTGATCAGGTCGTGCCGGCCACCCTCAACTTCGACAACCCGGACCCCGCCGCCCAAGGCGTGGACATCGTCCACGGCCAGGCGCGGCCGATGGCTATCGAATACGCGCTGTCCAACGGCTTCGGGTTTGGTGGGGTGAATGCCAGCGTGCTGTTCAAGCGCTGGGAGGGCTAGTCCCGGGGTTGTTTGAGATAGGCGCGAGTCACGTCGAGAATCCGCTGAGCCAGCTCGGGATTCTCGACACTGCGTGACAGCAGTAAAGCCCCGACCAGCGTCGACATGATGACGATGCTTTGGTCGGCGGCGTCCTCGTCTTCAAGCGTGCCTTGCACTTGTTCGAGCCGTGCGTTGAGCACCACGTCAGTGGTCGGGCTTTGCTGCCCGCGCAGGCCGAGTTCCGATGACATGGTCGGCAACGGGCAACCCTCATCGGGTGAAGTCTGGTGCCATTCGGACAAATAGGCGTCGATGAACGCTTCCAGCGGACGATCCTGGGCGAAGAGCTCGGCGCAAATCACATCGACCTGCTCGCCCGCGGCTTGCAAAGCCTTTTCCACCAGTTCGTCCTTGGACTTGAAATGCGAGTAGAAACCACCGTGAGTCAGGCCCAGTGCTTTCATCAGCGGTTGCAGACCTGTCGCGCCAATGCCATCGCGGCGAAAGCGCGCTGACGCTTCCTTGATGATGCGTTGGTGGGTCTGGGCTTTATGGTCCTGCGAGTAACGCATCGGGTATCTCCGCAACAATGCGCCATATTAACCAATGAAAATGGGATGGTGATTGTACTTCTACTTCTAAAAAGCATGCAGATGCGTCGATCTTGGTAGAACGGCGTTTAAACACCTGGCACGAATAGTGATTACTCATTAACTGACGATTGTTGAACAATCACGAGGCAATGAGTATGAACAGCGGACTGTCCCTGGCTGACCAGATCACCCTTGAGTTGCGCGCTGACATCATTGGCGGCCGTTTGCTGCCGGGCATGGCGTTGGTGGAAAACGATCTGGTGTCCGCCTACAACGCCTCCCGCAATACCATTCGCGAAGCGCTGCATCGCCTGGGGCAGGAAGGTCTGACCCGTTATGTGCGCAACAAGGGCGTGATGGTGCGCAGATTGGGCGTCGAGGACGTGCGGGATCTGTTCAAGGTCAGACGCACCTTGGAGCTGCAGGCCATCAGCGCGAGTCAGCCGCTGCGCGACTATCAATCCGATCGGATGCTCGAAGCCCTGGAAGCCACGGAGCTTGCCCGGGAGCGCGAAGACTGGCGCGCCGTCGGCACCCACAGCCTGGCCTTTCATCAACACATCGTCGGATTGCTGCGCAGTCCGTTGTTCGACGAATTCTTCACCAACGTCGTCGCGCAATTGCGCCTGGTGTTCTGCACCGCCCCCGATGAGTCACGTTTTCAGGCGCCCTGGCTGGCGCGTGACCGGCAGATCCATGAGTTGTTGGCCGAGGGCGACAAACCCGCGGCCGAGGATGCCATGAGCCTGTATCTCGACGATTCCGAACACCTCCTGTTGCAGCTGCTTACCCGTTCTTCCCATCACTGATCGAGGATTCGTGCCATGTACAAAGACTATCCGGCGGCCTATCAAGTCAGCAAAGGTTCCGCCTTGCAGGTGGACAAAGCCTTCTACGAACGGATCCGCGACAAGAAGGACGGGCGCACGTTGATCGAAGAGTTCGAGGTGCCGATCCGTACCGGTCGCGCCTGGAAAGTACCGGCCGGGCATGTGTTCCGGGTGACCACCCCCGTCGGCCCGCAAGTCGGGGATTTCAACGTCTGGAATGCCAACGATCCACGGGAGCGTTTGTGGGCGGCGCGGACCCGGCAGTTACAGGGAGCACATGTCAGCACCCATGACCGGCTCTGGTCGAACCTGCCTTTTCTGCGGCCGCTGGTGACCATCACCGATGACAGCCTGGCCGGTTACGGCATCGACGAACATGGCGGTCGTTTGCACGATTTACTGGGCACCCGCTGCGACCCTTATGTGAACAAAATGCTCACCGGCGAAGACTTCCACCATCACTGCCACTCGAACCTGACCCGCGCGGTGCTGCCCCATGGCCTGACCGAGTTCGACGTGCATGACGTGCTGAACATTTTCCAGTGCACGGGCCTGAATCACGACGACATGTACTTCATGAAAGCCTGTCCGGCGCAGAAGGGCGATTACCTGGAGTTTTTTGCTGAAATCGATCTGCTTTGCGCGCTCTCGACCTGTCCGGGCGGTGATCTGTCGCTGGCCATGTGGGGGCCGGATGCGCAGGACCCGCTAAGCGTGTGTCGCCCGCTCGGGGTGGAGATTTATCGGTTGGAGGATTCGTTGCTTAAGGGCTGGAGCCAGCCGGAGCGGGCTGCATACAAAGGGCTGCATGGCCTGCACATCGCCAAGGCCGATTGGGAAAAGTAGAAACGCAAAACCCTGTCATTCAATGTGAATGACAGGGTTTTGTTTTAGCGGTCCTGCGCATCCTTGGCATCCGCTTGCGCGTTGCGTTCAGCGACGCGTTTGCGTTGCTCCTCGGTCAGTTCGACCTTATTGGCGGTGTCACGCAGCATCATCAAACCACCAACGATCGAGCCAATTGCAACGATCAGAATCAACCAGGCATACCAGGGCATAGGGCTCTCCTTGAGGGCAGGCCGATTGGCGGATTTCGCCAATCGATCGTGCATACCACTTTGAGCGATTAATTTTCGCAGTGGTTCCATTCTATGCCTGTTCTGACAGCCGCACTTCGCCTGTTTAGAGCCCTGTCAGCATCGCGTCCGCCGGCGCATCGGCACGCAGTTGCGCCGTGAGCATGAAGTACACGAAACCCACGGCCATGAAGCCCAGGAAGATCAACCCGATCAGGGTGTTGAACCAGGCCATCGCCACCAGGCAGACCACTGCGAGCACCAGCGCAATGAGCGGCACCAGCGGATAGCACGGCGCGCGAAAGGTGCGCTCCAGATTCGGTTCGGTTTTGCGCAGTTTGAACAGGCTGAGCATGCTCATGATGTACATCACGATCGCCCCGAAGACCGCCATCGTGATCATCGCCGCCGTCAGCGTCATGCCGCCCAGGTTGATCAAACCATCGCTATAAATCGCGGCAATGCCGATCACGCCACCGGCGATGATTGCCCGGTGCGGGGTCTGAAAGCGTGACAACTTGGCCAGGGACACCGGCAGATAACCGGCCCGGGCGAGGGCGAAGAACTGCCGCGAGTAGCCGAGGATGATCCCGTGGAAACTCGCCACCAGGCCGAACAGGCCGATCCACACCAGCATGTGCAACCAGCCCGAACTTTCGCCAACCACGGTTTTCATCGCTTGCGGCAGCGGGTCGTTGATGTTCGACAAGGTGCGCCAGTCACCGACGCCGCCGGCAAAGAACATCACGCCCATCGCCAGTAATACCAACGTCAGAATGCCGCTGATGTAGGCCTTCGGAATCGTGCGTTTCGGATCCTTGGCTTCCTCGGCGGCCATGGCGGCGCCTTCGATGGCCAGGAAAAACCAGATAGCGAACGGAATTGCCGCGAACATCCCGGCAATCGCCGGCGCACCGAATACATCGGAACCGGCCCAGCCGTTCAGCGCGAAGTTACTGAAGCTGAACGCCGGGGCGACCACGCCCATGAACACCAGCAATTCGGCCACTGCGAGAACGCAGACCACCAGTTCGAAGGTTGCGGCCAGTTTCACCCCGAGGATGTTCAGGCCCATGAACACAATGTAGGCACCGACCGCTGCGTGTTTCGGATCAAGCGCTGGAAACTGCACGTTCAGATACGCACCGATCGCCAGCGCGATGGCCGGCGGGGCGAAGACAAATTCAATCAGTGTCGCCAGCCCCGCGATCAATCCGCCTTTCTCGCCAAAGGCGCGGCGGCTGTAGGCAAAGGGACCGCCAGCGTGAGGAATCGCGGTGGTCAGCTCGGTGAAACTGAAAATAAAGCAGGTGTACATCGTGGCGACCATGAAGGACGTCACCAGAAAACCGAGTGTGCCTGCCACGCCCCAACCATAACTCCAGCCGAAGTATTCACCGGAAATCACCAGCCCGACCGCAATGCCCCACAAGTGCAACGTGCCCAGCGTGGGTTTGAGTTGTGTGTTCATGCGTTGCTCCCTGAACGGTTTGGAAAGCTCGGGGGAGGGCGTTTGCAGTGGGCGTGCCATTTTGTATTTGTGCGTCGTAAAGCGCCGAAAGCTGTCGTATCGGGGATGTTCGCGGCTGGATGAATGCTTTTTGTGCTCCAGTTAGGGGCGTCGACGCCTGTTCTGGCGCTATCGCGAGCAGGCTCGCTCCCACATTGGACTGCCGTCGTCCATACAACGCCGAACTCCTGTGGGAGTGAGCCTGCTCGCGATGAGGCCGGTCGGAACACCGCTGTAACGCCGGCATAAACCCACTCTTTACGCTTTCTTTATGCACAGCCAACACCCTCGCTCTCGTTCCTTTACAGCCTCCCTACCGACAATGACTCCACACGCGGCAATACGCCGTAACACGGAGAACTTCCATGAGCGTTCTGGACGGGGTGTCACTGCTACTGGCAGTGGGGCTGTTCATTTATCTGTTGGTTGCGCTGTTGCGCGCGGACCGGAACTAGGAGCGGCTATGCACAGTTATGACTATTGGCTGATCCTCGCCTTCTTCGCCCTGGTGCTGATACCGGCACCGTTTCTGGGGCGCTTCTACTACAAGGTGATGGAAGGTCAGCGCACTTGGCTTTCGCCGATTCTCGGGCCGGTGGAGCGCGGGTGTTATCGGGTGGCCGGCGTTGATCCGCAGGCCGAACAGAGCTGGCAGAAATACACCCTGGCTTTGCTCGCCTTCAACCTCGCGGGCTTTTTGCTGTTGTTCGCGATCCTGTTGTTTCAGGATTACTTGCCGCTGAATCCGCAAAACCTGCCGGGCCAGGAGTGGACGCAAGCGTTCAATACTGCCGTCAGCTTCATGACCAACACCAACTGGCAGTCCTACAGCGGCGAAGCGACCCTGAGCTACCTGAGTCAGATGGTCGGCCTCACCGTGCAGAACTTCGTCAGCGCCGCCACCGGCCTCGCCGTGTTGGTAGCCCTGTGTCGCGGTATCGGTCGCAAGTCGAGCAAGACCCTCGGCAACTTCTGGGTCGACATGACCCGTGCCACCCTCTACGGCTTGCTGCCGCTGTGCCTGCTGCTGGCGCTGTATCTGGTCTGGCAGGGCGTGCCGCAAACCTTCGCTCAGTACGTGAATGCCGTGACGATGCAAGGCGTCGATCAGGTGATCCCGCTCGGCCCGGCCGCCAGTCAGATTGCGATCAAGCAACTGGGCACCAACGGTGGTGGCTTCTTCGGCGTCAACTCGGCGCACCCGTTCGAGAACCCGACGGCGTGGAGCAACCTGTTTGAAGTCGGCTCGATCATTCTGATTCCGGTGGCGCTGGTGTTCACCTTCGGCCACTACGTGAAAGACCTGCGTCAGAGCCGCGCGATCATCGCCTGCATGCTGGCGCTGTTCCTGATCGGCGGCGCGACATCGCTGTGGGCTGAATACCAGCCGAACCCGACCCTGAACAATGTCGCCGTCGAACAGACCGCGCCCCTGGAAGGCAAGGAAGCGCGTTTCGGCACCACCGCCACGGTGCTGTGGTCGGTGACTACCACCGCGGCGTCCAACGGTTCGGTCAACGGCATGCACGACAGCCTCAACCCGCTGGCCGGCATGGTCGCGCTGGTCAACATGATGGTCGGCGAAGTGATCTTCGGCGGCGTCGGTGCCGGGCTCTACGGCATGTTGCTGAACGTGTTGATCGCGGTGTTCCTCGCCGGCCTGATGATCGGCCGCACGCCGGAATACCTCGGCAAGAAACTGCAGGCGAAGGAAGTGCAGTTGCTGGTCGTGACCTTGCTGGTGATGCCGGTCGGCGTGCTGGTACTCGGCGCGATTGCCGCGAGCCTGCCTGGCCCTGTTGCCGCGGTGAGCAACCCTGGTCCTCACGGTTTCAGTCAGCTGCTTTATGCCTACACCTCGGCCAGCGCCAACAATGGCTCGGCGTTTGGCGGCTTCGGTGCCAACACCGCATTCCACAACCTGATGCTGGGCCTGGGCATGTTGATCGGTCGCTTCGGTTACATCCTCCCGGTACTGGCGTTGGCCGGCAGCCTGGCGATGAAGAAAAGCGCACCGATCGGCCAAAACAGCTTCCCGACCCATGGCCCGCTGTTCGTGACCTTGCTGACCGTGACCATTTTGCTGGTGGGCGGCCTGACCTTTCTGCCGACCCTGGCGCTGGGCCCAATCGCTGAACATCTGAGCATGGGCTTCTAAGGAGTCAATGATGAATATGCCCGCAACTAAAGCCGCCACCGTCAAGGCGCCGGAACAACCGAAAACCGCGATCTCGGCCCTCTGGCGTCCGGCGCTGGTGCAAGCCTTCGTCAAGCTCGACCCTCGGCAATTGCAGCGTGCGCCGGTGATGCTGGTGGTCGAACTGACCGCGATCCTGACCACCGTGCTGTGCTTCATTCCCGACAGCGCCGTGCCGACTTTTGTCGCCGCGCAAATCGCCTTGTGGTTGTGGTTCACCGTGCTGTTCGCCAACTTCGCCGAAGCACTGGCCGAAGGTCGCGGCAAGGCCCGCGCCGATAGTCTCAAGGCCGGTAGCGAAGGCCTGAGTGCCCGGCGCAAAACCAGCAACGGCGCCTTTCAAGTCGTGCCGGCCACCAGCCTGCGCAAGGGCGATGTGGTCCGCGTTGAAGCGGGGGAAATGATCCCCGGTGACGGCGAGGTGATTGAAGGTATCGCCGCGGTCAACGAAGCGGCGATTACCGGTGAATCCGCTCCGGTGATTCGCGAATCCGGCGGCGACCGTTCGGCCGTCACCGGCAACACCCGACTGGTGTCCGACTGGCTGTTGGTGCGGATCACCGCCAACCCGGGCGAGTCGACACTCGATCGCATGATCGCCCTGGTCGAAGGCGCCAAGCGCCAGAAAACCCCGAACGAAGTGGCGCTCGACATCCTGCTGATCGGCCTGACCCTGATCTTCCTGCTGGTGGTCGTCACCCTGCAACCGTTCGCTCACTTCGCCAACGGCAGCCTGCCGCTGGTGTTCCTGGTGGCGTTATTGGTCACGCTGATTCCGACCACCATTGGCGGTCTGTTGTCGGCCATCGGTATCGCCGGGATGGACCGCCTGGTGCGCTTGAATGTGATCGCCAAATCCGGGCGTGCGGTGGAAGCGGCGGGGGATGTACACGTCCTGCTGCTGGACAAGACTGGCACCATCACCTTCGGTAACCGTCGTTGCACCGCGGTGTACGCCGCGCCGGGTGTCACTGCCAAGGAACTGGCCGAGGGCGCGTTGTTTGCCTCCTTGGCCGATGACACGGCTGAAGGCAAATCCATCGTCGAGTACCTGCGCGGTCTTCACCCGCAACCCGAGCCGTCCCCCGAGGTGCTGACTGCCGTGCCGTTCAGCGCTGAAACCCGCTTGTCTGGCGTTGACTATCAGGGCCGGATCTATCGCAAAGGCGCGGTGGATTCGCTGCTGGCCTTCGTCGGCCTGAAACGCGCCGATCTGGCCGCGCCGCTGTCCCGGGAAATCGACAAGATCGCCCAGAGCGGCGGCACCCCGTTGCTGGTCTGCGCCGACGGTAAATTGCTCGGTGTCATCCACCTCAAGGACGTGGTCAAACCCGGCATCCGCGAGCGTTTCGCCGAACTGCGCAAACTGGGCATCCGCACCGTCATGGTGACCGGCGACAACCCGCTGACCGCTGCAGCGATTGCGGCCGAGGCGGGCGTCGATGACGTGCTGGCTGAAGCCACGCCGGAGAAAAAACTGGCGCGCATTCGCCACGAGCAGAACGATGGTCGCCTGGTCGCCATGTGCGGCGACGGCGCCAACGACGCCCCGGCCCTGGCCCAGGCGGACGTGGGCATGGCGATGAACGACGGCACGCAAGCGGCACGTGAGGCGGCGAACATGGTCGACCTCGACAGCGATCCGACCAAGCTGCTGGACGTGGTGCAGATCGGCAAGGAATTGCTGGTGACCCGTGGTGCGCTGACGACGTTTTCCATCGCCAACGACGTGGCCAAGTACTTCGCGATTTTGCCGGCGCTGTTCGCCTCGATCTACCCGCAACTGGGTGTGCTGAACGTCATGCACCTGAGCAGTCCGCAGAGCGCGATTCTCTCGGCGATCGTGTTCAACGCCTTGATCATTGTGGTGCTGATTCCATTGGCATTGCGCGGCGTGCGGGTGCAGGCGGCGAGTGCGGCGGCGTTGCTGCGACGCAATCTGTTGATCTATGGATTGGGCGGGATTCTGGTGCCGTTTGTGGGGATCAAGGCGATCGACATGCTGTTGACGGCGTTGCATTTGGTTTGACGTTCTATCGGGTGGCGCAGGCTCTGTGGCGAGGGGGCTTCTGTGGCGAGGGGATTTATCCCCGTTCGGCTGCGAAGCAGTCGCCAATCCGATACACGCGGTGCACCAGAAGAAATGAAGTTGCAGGTCCTGGGGCTGCTTCGCAGCCCAACGGGGATAAATCCCCTCGCCACAGGGTTTGGTGGCGAATTCCAGACCTGAGTTATTTACTGAATTCGAGGATTTTGAAATGTCCACAATGATACGCCCGGCCCTGAGCCTGCTTGTCCTGATGACCCTGATTACCGGCGTCGCCTATCCACTGGTGGTTACCGGTGTCGCCCAGGTCGCGTTCCCCGATCAATCCAATGGCAGTCTGGTCCACGACGCCGATGGCAAGGTCCGCGGCTCGTCACTGATTGCGCAAGATTTCGTCGGTGACGCCTGGTTCCATCCACGGCCATCGGCCGGTGCATTTGCCACCGTGTCGAGCAGTGCCAGTAACCTTTCGCCGAGCAACCCGGCGTTGGCCACTCGGGTGATCGACGATGCCAACAAACTGCAGGTGTCGGGCCAGGGTCCGGTGCCATTGGCGATGGTCACCACCTCCGGCAGTGGTCTTGATCCACACTTGCCTCCGGCCGCAATTGCCTATCAACTGGCGCGTGTTGCAGCGGCGCGCAATCTGCCGGTGGCGACCCTTCAACAATTGATGGATGCGCACATCGAGCAGCCCTTGGTGGGGCCGCCGGTGGTGAACGTGTTGGCGCTGAACATCGCGCTGGAAAATTTGTAGTAGACGATCATTCCCACGCTCTGCGTGGGAATGCATCAACGGACGCTCCGCGTTCGGCTCCGAAAGGGACGCGGAGCGTCCCGGGCTGCATTCCCACGCGGAGCGTGGGAACGATCAATGAGAGAGAACTTCAAGCATGAGTGACTCCGGCCGCGCCGACGCACTGTTAGCAGACCTGCCCCGCGACGGCCGTGGCCGGCTCAAGGTTTTTCTCGGCGCCGCACCCGGTGTCGGCAAGACCTACGCCATGCTGCAAGCGGCCCACACCCAACTGCGTCAGGGTGTGAAAGTCATTGCCGGCGTGGTCGAAACCCACGGTCGCGCCGAAACCGAAGCGCTGCTCGGCGGCTTGCCGCAGCAGCCGTTGGTGCGCTCGGAATACCGTGGCGTGATGCTCGAAGAAATGGACCTCGACGGCCTGCTCGCAGCCAAACCGAAACTGGTGCTGGTGGACGAACTGGCCCACAGCAACGCCCCCGGCAGTCGCCACACCAAACGCTGGCAAGACATTCAGGAACTGCTCGCGGCAGGCATCGACGTGTACACCACGGTCAACGTCCAGCACCTGGAAAGTCTTAACGACAAAGTGCGCGGCATCACCGGTGTGCAGGTCCGCGAAACCCTGCCGGACTGGGTGCTGCAAGAAGCCTACGAACTGCTGCTGATTGACCTGCCGCCACGCGAGCTGCTCGAGCGTCTGCGCGATGGCAAGGTCTACGTGCCGGAGCAGGCGAGGGCGGCTATCGACGCTTTCTTCACCCAGACCAACCTCACGGCCTTGCGGGAACTGGCGATGCAAACCGCCGCCGCTCAGGTCGATGATGACTTGACTCAGGGCTATCGCCAGCTCGGCCAAGCGGCGCCAGCGGTACGCGGTCGCCTGTTGGTCGGCGTTGATGGCGATGCACAGGCCGAGCGTCTGGTGCGTCACGCCAGTCGCGTCGCCCAGCGTCGGCATTTACCGTGGAGCCTGGTGCATGTGGACAACGGCAGCGTGCGTGACGAGCAGTCGCGCCTGCGCCTGCAAAGCGCCCAGCAATTGGCCGAACGCCTCGGCGGCGAAGTGGTGCTGCTGCGCGCCGGCGAGGTGGCGAAAACCCTGATCCAGCATGCCGCTGAACGCCGCGCGAGTCTGGTGTTGGTCGGTCAGTCCCGGCAGCGTTTGCGTCGTCGGTTGTTCGGTGGCGGTCTGGCGTCACGGTTGCTGCGCGATGCGCGCGGGCTGGAAATCAACGTCCTCGACAGCGATCACGAACAACATCAACCGCGCCAGCGTTCGGCGCAGGCACTGGTGTGGTTCGACTACGCGCTGGCGCTGGTGGCGACGGTGCTCGCCACCGCATTGGCATGGGCCGTGGCAAGTGTCTTGCCGCTGCCCAATATCTCGCTGGTGTTCCTCGCCGCGGTGTTGCTGGTGGCGGTGCGCAGCAGCCTGGGCCCGGCGCTGGCTTGTGCGGCGCTGTCGTTTCTGACCTATGACTTTCTGTTCATCCCGCCGAATTTCTCGTTCGCCATCCAACGCGAAGAAGACGTGCTGACCTTGCTGTTCTTCCTGCTGATGGCGGCGCTCACCGGTAACCTCGCGGCCCGGCAACGGCGGCAATTGCAGGCGCTGCGCGACACCCAGGAAGAGACCACCGAACTGCTCGACCTGTCGCGCAAACTCACCGCCGCCACCGACCGCCAGGCGGTGGTCAGCGCAGCGGCCCAGCACCTCGATGGCTGGAGCGATCTGCAACTGTGCCTGCTCAATCAAGACGGCCAGGGCGCCTGGAAAGTCGAAACCGGTGGCCCGCTGGAGTTTTCCGAAGCCGAGCGCGCTGCCGCCGATTGGGCCTGGCAACACGATCAACCGGCCGGCGCGGGCACCGGCACGCTGCCGTTCGGGCGTTGGTGGTGGTGGCCGTTGTCGGTGGAAGACGGGCCGCTGGCACTGCTCGGTGTGTGTGCCAAAGAGGGCCAGACCTTGAGCGGTCAGCGTCGGCGTTTGTTGACCGCGCTGAGCCAGCCGCTGGCCCAGGCGCTGGCCCGGGCGCAATTGGCCGAAGACCTGGAAGCCGCCCGGCTGCATGGCGAAACCGAGCAACTGCGCAGTGCCTTGCTGGCCTCGGTGTCCCACGATTTGCGCACGCCGTTGACCTCCATGCGCGGCAGCATCGACAGCCTGTTGGCCCTCGGTGAGGCGATCCCGCTGGAGGATCGCCGCGAACTGCTTGAAGGCACTCGCGATGAAGCCGAGCGCCTCGATCGCTACATCCAGAACCTGCTAGACATGACCCGCCTCGGGCACGGCGCCCTGAAGCTGGCGCGGGACTGGGTGTCGCCGGCCGACATCGTCGGCAGTTCGCTCAATCGTCTGCGCGCCGTGCTGGCGCCATTGCAAGTGACCACCGAAGTGCCGCCAGAGTTGCCGTTGCTGTACGTCCACGCCGCGCTGATCGAACAGGCGCTGGTCAACGTGCTGGAAAACGCCGCGCGGTTTTCACCGCCTAACGGTCGCCTGCAATTGCGCGCCGGGGCCGATGACAGCGAACTGTTTTTTTCGGTGAGCGATGAAGGTCCGGGGATTCCTCCGGAGGAGCGGGCGAAGATTTTCGACATGTTCTACACCGCCGCGCGCGGTGATCGTGGCGGGCAAGGCACCGGGCTGGGGCTGGCGATCTGTCAGGGCATGGTCGGTGCTCACGGCGGGCGGATCAGCGTCGCCGATGGCATTGAAGGGCGGGGCACCTGCATCACTTTGCACCTGCCGTTGCAGGCTCAGCCAGCCTTTGAAAATTAAGAGCCGAAAGTGAAGCCTGATCGTGCTTGCGCTACTCTCTTGCCACTTCTTTGTGTTGATGTGAATTCATGAGCCAGACCGCGACCATTTTGGTCATCGACGACGAACCGCAGATCCGCAAATTCCTGCGCATCAGCCTTGTTTCCCAGGGCTACAAAGTGCTGGAAGCGGGCACCGGCACCGAAGGCCTGGCCCAGGCTGCGCTGAATAAACCGGACTTGCTGGTGCTCGACCTCGGTCTGCCGGACATGGACGGCCAGCAAGTGCTGCGCGAGTTTCGCGAGTGGTCGACGGTGCCGGTGCTGGTGCTCTCGGTGCGCGCCAGTGAAGGGCAGAAAGTCGAAGCGCTCGACAACGGCGCCAACGACTACGTGACCAAGCCGTTTGGCATTCAGGAATTTCTGGCCCGGGTTCGTGCGTTGTTGCGTCAGGCTCCGGCGGGAGAAGCTCAACAAGCGGCATTGACGTTCGGCCCGTTGACCGTGGATCTGGCGTATCGCCGGGTGTTGCTCGACAGCACCGAAGTCGCGCTGACCCGCAAGGAATACGCGGTGCTGGCGCAACTGGCGCGGCATCCGGGGCGGGTCATCACCCAGCAGCAACTGCTCAAGGATATCTGGGGGCCGACCCATACCGAGGACACTCACTATTTGCGGATTGTGGTCGGGCACCTGCGCCAGAAACTGGCGGATGATCCGACTCAGCCGCGGTTTATCGTCACCGAGGCTGGGGTCGGGTATCGGCTGTTGAGTGAGGACAGTCTTTAGGGTTTTGTGTTGAGTGATCCGGCCCCATCGCGAGCAGGCTCGCTCCCACAGTGATCCGGGTGTTCACAGATCACGTGGCCGCCACAAAACTCTGTGGGAGCGAGCCTGCTCGCGATGGGGCACTTGGATTCACCAGGAACCTCAAGACTCTCGCTCATTCTCATACCGGTCCAACGTATCCCGCGCAATCTCCCGCCCCAGCGCGATCAATTCCGGTGCCTTGTAAAACTCGAAAAACCGGCACACTCGCTTTGGTACGTTGATCAAAATATCCGGCGGATATCCGGCGATCTTGTACTGCGCCAATGAGGTTTGCATCACCTCGAAACTCTGGTTGATCAGGTCCAGCAAAGACGCCGGTCCGACGTTGTCGATGATGAACGAGCCGGTAGCGGACTTCGGCGCACCGTCGCGTTCAGGGGCGGCAGCCGGTTGCTGGGCTTCGGGTTCGGCGGATTCGATCCACGGGTTGATCTCGGCCGCTTCTGCCATCAACGCTTCCTTTTCCAGCAGCAGCAACTGTTCCGCCTGTTTACGGCGGAAGGGCAGTTTTGAACCGAGCGAGCTGATCAGGCTGTCGAAGCGGGTCTTGAACGCCGCCGGGCGCTGGATCACCGGCAGTTGATAGTGGCGCTGGTTGGTGGAGTTGAGGTTGACCGCGATGATCAGGTCGCAATGACTCGACACCACCGGCACGATCGGTAAAGGGTTGAGGATGCCGCCGTCCACCAGCATGCGGTTGCCCTGCATCACCGGGGTGAACAGGCTGGGAATCGCCGCCGAAGCGCGCATGGCCTGGTGCAGGCAGCCTTCCTGAAACCAGATTTCCTGTTGGTTGGTCAGGTCGGTGGCCACGGCCGTGTAGGGGATGCGCAAGTCTTCGATATTGATCTCGCCGACGATCTTGCGTATCTGCCCGAAAACCTTTTCCCCGCGAATTGCGCCCAGACGAAAACTGACGTCCACCAGACGCAAGACGTCGAGGTAATCCAGGCTTTCGATCCAGTTGCGATAATCGTCGAGTTTACCGGCGGCATAGATCCCGCCCACCACTGCGCCCATGGAACATCCGGCGATGCAGGCGATGTCGTAGCCACGCCGTTCGATCTCTTCAATGACCCCAATATGGGCGTAGCCCCGGGCCCCACCTGAGCCCAGCACCAGTGCGACACGCTTTTTCATGAATCGCCCTCGTCTGACAAGGTTCAACAATGCACCCATCGAGGGGCAAGCTTCAATCGCTATGGTCGTTCGGCGCGGCCAGTGCGTCGTTTTTTGACACTCAGGGAAGGCGAATGGGTATTCTCGCGAGCGCTAGAGTTTCCAAGGCGGGGCCAAGGCACTTTTCACGCGCCAGACCGTCTTACCTGCATGCATGTTTACCTATCTTTGAGGTGTGAGTGATGAAAGTCTGGATCTGTGTGCCGTTGATTGCCCTGGCACTCGCCGGTTGTGCCGGTAAAACCGCTTACCGTGACAGCTGCGGTAGCCAACTCGACGCCGCCTGGCATGAGCTGGACCTGGCCAAAGTCGAGGGCTTTGCCGGGACCGTCAGCTACTCCAAGGCGCTGTCATTGCTGACCGGTGCCAAGACCCAGCAGCAATTCGAAGCCTATGAGGGTTGCTCCAGGAAGGCCGAGAAGGCGCGTTTTTATATTCGTGAATCGCGCGCAGGGCGCTGAAAGCCGCTCTAAGCTCTAAGCTGCAAGCAATAGGTCAGTCGCCCCGGATTTCGGCTGGCGGCTTGCAGCTGTTTACGGAGTAAACCCCCATGATTAACCGGTTGGTGGCTCATGTCCTGGGCCTGGAAGTCCGTTTGCTGGCCTGTCAGGCACGCTTGAGTGCCCGCACCGACCCTGAAGCGTTGCACGATCTACGCACCACGGTTCGCCGTTTGCGCAGTTTGCTGCGGCCATTGCGCGGCTTGCCCGGGGTCGAACAGCTGGAAGCGGCGGCGTCCCGGGTCGGCGACTTGACCACGCCGTTGCGCGATCGCGAAGTGCTGGCGGCGTACCTGCTCGAGCATGATCAACCCCAGGCTGCCCATCGGCGTATGGCGCCGATGGCCGAGGCTTACCCGGCGGTCGCGACGAGCCCTGAAGTGGCGCAGTTGCTGATGATCCTCGACGCCTTTCCGCGTTTTCTGCGGGCCTCCCAGCGTCAGGGCCTGGTCAAGGGGTTGCGTCGGCACATCGAAAAACGCTTGGCCAAGCAGTGGAAAAAGCTCGACAAAGCCCTGCACGATCCGGCACATGATCGCCACCGTTTGCGTCTGCTGATCAAACGTGTGCGCTATGGCATCGAAGCTTATCCCGAACTGGATCGATTGCCGAAAGCGGCGATGCCGCGCTTGAAGTCCGCGCAAGGTGCCTTGGGCGATTGGCACGATTGCTTGCAATGGCTGGCCATGGCCGAGCAGGAAACCGATTTGCAGCCCTGCGTCGCGGCCTGGAAAACCGCCATGGCCAAGGCCGAAGGCCGTGCCGACCAAGTCCTCGACAAACTCAGCGCTGACTGTTTCAAATCCTGATACCACCACAAATCCCCTGTGGGAGCGAGCCTGCTCGCGAAAGCGTTTTCACATCCAACATGGATGAGGCTGAAAGACCGCTATCGCGAGCAGGCTCGCTCCCACATTAGATCACTGTTGAATGTTGAATCGATGTCCGGCATGCGGCCTATCTGTCAGTCTCTTTGGCCGGAATAAGCGCTGTGCCATCCTCGCCGGCTGGTTAAGATCCCTTCATCCTTTTCCTGCACCGAGGTTTCCATGCGCTTTTCCGATCTGCTCGACGCTGTCCGCAGCCAGCCGCTGGAGCTGTCTATCCCGGCCGAATGGGCTCAGGGGCGCGCCAGTTTCGGTGGCTTGGTGGCCGCCTTGCAGTACGAAGCCATGCGCGCAAAAGTCCCGGCGGATCGTCCGGTGCGTTCGCTGGCGATTACCTTTGTCGGCCCGGTCGAGCCTGAAGTGCCGGTCAGCTTTGAAGTCGATGTGTTGCGCGAAGGCAAAGCGGTCAGCCAGGTGCTGGGTCGGGCGATGCAGAAGGGCCAGGTGGTGACGTTGGTCCAGGGCAGCTTCGGCGCCTCGCGGCCGTCGGAAGTGGCGGTGATCGCCGAACCGGCACCCGAGATGAAGCACTGGGACGACTGCCAGGAATTGCCTTACGTCAAAGGCGTTACCCCGGAATTCATGCGTCATCTGGCGATGCGCTGGAGCGTCGGCGGTCTGCCGTTCACCGGCAACAAATCCCGCGAGATGGGCGGTTGGGTGCGCTTGCGTGGGGACGTGAAGGAAGAAGTGGTCAGCGAGTCGCATATCCTGGCGCTGGTCGACGCCTGGCCACCGGCGCTGTTGCCGCACCTGAAAAAGCCGGCAATGGGCAGCACGCTGACCTGGACCATCGAATTCGTCCAGCCATTGCTTGAACTGAGCACGCTGGACTGGTGCAAATACCTGGTTGAAATCGAACATGCCGCTGACGGCTACGGTCATGCGGCCGCGAAATTGTGGAACGCGGACGGTCAGTTGATTGCCATGAGCCGGCAGACGGTGACGATTTTCGCCTGATCAGTGACGACGGTGGCGCTCACGCCAGGCGCGCCACCAGCCGCCGCTCAGGAAGAACCGTGGGAAGGTCAGAAACTGCTCGACCAGCAAGCGCGACACGGCATCTTTGCGATCGCTGAACGGCTCGGAGGCTTGCGCTTCCAAGGTGTGACCGTGGCGTTGCAGGCCGAGGGCGGCGAGCAGGCCGATGACGCCAATCGCGATATTGGTGAAGCTCAGACCGAACACTCCCGAGACAATCAGCAGAAACGCCACGATGAACAGCGGCACGGCAATCAGGTGCAGCACCAGATTGGTCGGGTGCTGGTGATTGTTCGGGTACGCTCGCCATTGCCAGGCGGGGAGGTTGGGGTGACGTTTGCCCATGATGGTAATCCTTGGTTCGTTGAGGCTCTTGAACAAAGAATAGGCCGGGGCAAACCCGTCGGCGAATCAAGGCTGGCTATTGGAGTGATAGGTGTCATGGTCAATATTGATGTTGACCGGGCTGACGCTATCGCGAGCAGGCTCGCTCCCACAGTGGAGCTCTTTGGTACCAAAAATTAATGGCCACTGAAGATCACCTGTGGGAGCGGGCTTGCTCGCGAAGGGGCCCTTACAGCTTGAGCTGACCGATTGCCTTGCTCAATTCCCCCGCCAACGCCGCCAGCTCATTGCTGGTAGTCGCCGAATCCACGGTCTGCTGCACGGTGTTCTCGGTCACATCCCGAATGCTCACCACCGCCCGATTCATCTCTTCGGCCACGTGACTCTGCTGCTCGGCCGCCACCGCGATCTGCGTGTTGCTTTCGCGCATCTGCGCCACGGCGCTGGTGATTTCTGCCAATGCGGCACCGGCCTCCTGAGCCTGCTGCACGCAATCGTCGGCCTTGAACGAGCTTTCCTGCATGAAATCCACCGCGTCCCGAGTCCCGGCCTGCAACGCGGAAACCATGATCGTGATTTCGTCAGTGGAGGTCTGGACACGTTTGGCCAGGTTACGCACTTCATCGGCGACCACCGCAAACCCGCGACCCATTTCACCGGCACGGGCCGCTTCAATCGCTGCGTTCAGCGCCAGCAGATTGGTCTGCTCGGCGATGCTGTGAATCACACTGACCACGCCGTTGATCTTCTGACTGTCCTCGGCCAGGCGCTGGATCATCTCGGCAGTCTGTTGCACCCCGCTGGACAGGCCGGCAATCGACTTCTGCACCCGACTGACCACTTCCTGCCCGCTGCCGGCCAGGGTGTCGGCGGTTTGCGAGAGATCGCGGGTGGCGCCAGCGTGCTGGGCAATGTGATAGACCGTGGCGGTCATTTCGTTGATCGCCGTGGCGGCCTGATCGGTTTCGCTTTGCTGGCCGAGCATGCCGTGACGCACCTCGTTCATGCTCGACGCCAGCCGCGCTGCGCCGACATCCAGTTGCCGGGCGGTGCTGGCGACGGTATTGACCACTCGCTGGTAACCGGCCTGCATGGCGTTGAAGGCATTGGCCATCTGCCCGACTTCGTCGGTGCAGGCCAGCGGCACGCGTGCCGACAGGTCACCGGTTTTCTCGACGTGGAGCATCACGTCCTTCAGCGTATTGAGCTGGCTGAGCAGGAAGCGGATCAACAATTGCGAAGCGCCGAGCATCGCCAGCATCAGGATCGCCACCGCCACGGCGTAGTTGGGAAAACGCTCGCCAAATACCTGCGCCAGGCTCGGGCCATGGGCAATCACCGCGACCTGGTTACCCTCCGGGCGCGTAAACACTTCCGCGCCCATCAACGGGTTGTCGCCGAACAGCGGCATGGCATTGATTGTGACCCAGCCGTTGGTATCGGCCAGTTCCAGTACCGGCTGCCCGTTCAGCAACGGTGCTTGCCCGCGACTGAACGTCAGCACGTTATCGGCTTTGGGGAGCGGTTGCCCGGCGGGCCAGGCGCTGAGCAGTCGCGCCTGGGCTTGTGCCGATGCCTGGTAAGCATGGCTGCGGGCCTGTTGTTCGAGCTGTACGGCGTACAACACCAGCAGCAAGGTCGTGACGAAGGCGACGGCGTTGACCGCCCAGAATTTGTATTTCAGCGAGATATTGCTAAGCCAGGCACCCATGGAGGTCTTCTCTGATAGCGGAAACAGTTTCGGCAAGGTGCCAGTATTGTGCCGCTACTCAGGGGGCTGGATCTTGATGTGCGTCAACAATCCCGGCCATGCTCGCGCACAGGAATTGCGGGGCGTAATGCGCTATCCTTCGCGCCTTCAAAACTCCCTCGCTACAGGATTCCGCCCCATGAAAGCCGCACTCGTCGAACTCATCAGCAAAATAAGCTCCGGGTGCATGAGCGATGACGAAATCCTGAAAGTCGCTGACGAAGCGGCCCAGGCCTACGCCGATCCCGAGGCTTTTCTGACGGCCAATCCGGATATCAACTACGACGAAACGTTCCCGATTCCGCTGGGCGAGTGGGTCGTCGTCGGCAGCCTTCCGGAGACCGTGCTGTTCCAGGCCGACACCTATGTGGACCTGTTCGCCCAGATCGTTTCCTCGTTCGGTCCCGGGGTTGATTTCAATATCAAGCCCAAGCAACTGGCCAAGACTGAAGCCCTGACCGCGCTCAATCGCATTCAGGTGCAGATGGGCAGCATGAACAAGGAAAACGGCGGTTACACGCTGATGAACTTCAGTCAGTTGCTCGACGACGAGCTGCAAGTGGTGCTGGTCTACGGCAACGACGTGCCGCGCGTACTCGAGTTGTGCGCCAAAGTCGGCATCGCTGCCGCACCCTCGCTGGAAGCCCTCAAAATCGCCGTCCACGTTTAAAAAACGGAACCCTCGCAAGGGCCGGCTATCCTAAGAGTGCAAACCACTCTTAGGGAGCGACACCATGGGTTCCACGTTCAATGGTCTGATTGGCCTGATTATTCTTGCCCTGGATATCTGGGCAATCATCAACGTGCTCAAAAGTGGTGCCGACACAGGGATGAAAATCATCTGGGTGCTGCTGATCCTGCTGCTGCCGGTGCTGGGCCTGATCATCTGGGCCATCGCCGGGCCTCGAGGAAACGTCCGGATCTGAATACGCACCCAAAGCCGACACCTTTCCCCTGTGGGAGCGAGCCTGCTCGCGATGCAGACGCCGCGGTTTCCCTGTAAACCGCGTTATCGTTTATCGCGAGCAGGCTCGCTCCCACACTGTTCCATGCCTACCCGACAGACGAAGGTTCGACCTGTCATGTGCTGCGACGTAGTATTCGCGTCTTGCCATCTGCATTCATCGGAGCACTTCCCATGAGCGACACCCCGACCAGCGAGTACCTGGAAACCCTCTACGAAGGTTACGGCCAGCGTTTTCGCATGGAAAAACTGCTGCACGAAGTGCGTACCGAACACCAGCATCTGGTGATTTTCGAAAACCCGCGCATGGGCCGCGTCATGGCGCTGGACGGCGTGATCCAGACCACTGAAGCCGACGAATTCATCTACCACGAGATGTTGACCCACGTGCCGATCCTGGCGCATGGCACCGCCAAGCGCGTGCTGATCATCGGTGGCGGTGACGGCGGCATGCTGCGTGAAGTGGCCAAGCACCGCAGCATCGAGCACATCACCATGGTCGAGATCGACGGCACCGTGGTCGACATGTGCAAGAAATTCCTGCCGAACCACTCCAAGGGGGCGTTCGCTGATCCGCGCCTGAACCTGGTGATCGACGACGGCATGCGTTTCGTCGCCACCACCAGCGAAAAATTCGACGTGATCATTTCCGACTCCACCGACCCGATCGGCCCGGGCGAAGTGCTGTTCTCGGAAAACTTCTACCAGGCCTGCCGTCGCTGCCTGAACGAAGGCGGCATCCTGGTGACCCAGAACGGCACGCCGTTCATGCAAATCGAAGAAGTCAAAACCACCGCCGGACGCCTGCGTAGCCTGTTCCCGGACTGGCACTTCTATCAGGCGGCCGTGCCGACCTACATCGGCGGCGCCATGACCTTCGCCTGGGGCGCGACCAATACCGCTTATCGCAAGTTGTCCCGCGAAACCCTGCAGCAGCGCTTCGCCGGCAGCGGCATCATCACCCGCTACTACAACCCGGAAATCCACATCGGCGCGTTCGCCTTGCCGCAATACGTCCTGCAGGCTGTGAACAAGCCTAGCAACGACTGATATCGAGCAAACCAGAAAGGGCCCTCTCAGGTTGTGTGAAAACACACCGCAGACGGCCCTTTTTTCATGCTTCACTTATAGAAGTAGAAGGTCCGGTTGAACGATTGGCCGGGGAAGAATGTCGAGATACATGTAAGCCCATCCATGGGTTTTATCGAGGAGGCACCTGATGCAAAAGTGGAAAGTCACTTTCGTTGATGATCACGGTGAACAAGTTGACGAGGTGTTCGAGAGCGATGAATGCCCGAACAACGAGCAAGCCGCGAAGCTTATTCGCGCCCGGTGCCTGCCTGTGGCTGCCGAACTGGACCTCAACGATCTGGAAGGGCGCGCCGATGATCCGACGGTCAAAAGTCTGAAGACCCAGAACAGCATTGAAATCCTCAGCATCACGCCAATCTGAACATCTCCTGTCACATTTCTAACCAGACCTTGGCAGTGGCTCTATCTTGAGGCTACTCTGCAACCGAGATCAGCGAACGGATCGCTAAGGTCTGGTCTTGTCAGCTACATGCTTGCTTCCCACCGGCAACGTTGTTGCCGCATCGCTCGCCCCATTCGGTTGCGAGTGCCGGGAATACGGAAAGTCTATCCATCAGTCTGAGGGGGACGTTTCATGAGCACAGCCTATCAAGAAGACATCAGCACCAGCGTGTTGCGCCGCATGAAAGAAGGCGGCTTCGACTTTTCACGATTCCATCCCATCGAGTTCTACGCCATTTTTCCGGACGAGGAGCGGGCGCGCAGGGCGGCAGGGCATTACTGTGGTGAATCCTTGAATGCACAAATCAGCGTGCGCGATGACGGCGCGTGGTACCTGGAACTGAGCAAAGTGATGTACGCCACTTATGACGGCATTGGCGATTTTGAGCAGGATTTCGAGGCGGTGGTCGAGCCTTTGGGCGGCATCATCGAAGGATGGGGCGTCAAGCAGGAGGTACGAGGGCGACTCGCATAGCTTATGAACAGTGACAACGCTCAGCAACGGCTGACCTTCGGGTTGGCCGTTTTCGTTTTCGTGGGGCAGAAAACGCACCTGGCAAAACCCTGAAACAAGAATCCGACGCAAAAAAAACCGCCTGAACAGGCGGCTAAAGGGAAGTTCGTCAAGATTTTCAGCGAATGCGCGGATTATCCGCAGCGACTCTCGGGCAGTGAAATCAACTCTGGCTATGCTGGTGATAGGCGACAACATTGCTTCGCAATGAAGCGGGGGCGATCGGGTGGGGGCATTTACCGCACAGGATTGGTGCGGTGCGTGCAATGTGATTATCCAACTGATTGATATCAAAGCGTTTATGCCGATGGCACGGGCTTTGCGAAGCCCAGATGTCCGGGTGACAAGGAGTACGGCATGATCCGCACCTATTTTGATGAGATGTACGATGCCGGCGGCCAGGTCCGCCCGCATTATCGGGAGTTTGCCCGTTGGCTGGCCGAAACGCCTGACGAGCTTTTGGCACAACGGCGACGCGAGGCCGATCTGTTATTTCATCGCGCCGGGATTACATTCACGCTCTATGGTGATGAGCAAGGGACAGAGCGCCTGATTCCCTTCGACACCATCCCCCGCAGCATCCCCGCCAGTGAATGGCGAGTCGTCGAGCGCGGCTGCATTCAGCGGGTCAAGGCGTTGAACATGTTCCTCGCCGACCTCTATCACGAGCAGCGCATCATCAAGGCCGGCATCATCCCGGCCGAGCAAGTGCTGGCCAACGAGCAATACCAGTTGGCGATGCAAGGGCTGAATCTGCACCGCGATATCTATTCCCACATCTCCGGTGTCGATCTGGTGCGCGATGGCGACGGCACGTACTACGTGCTCGAAGACAATCTTCGTACACCGAGCGGCGTGAGCTACATGCTCGAAGACCGCAAGATGATGATGCGATTGTTCCCCGAGTTGTTCGCAGCCCAGCGCATTGCCCCCATCGACCACTATCCGAACCTGTTGCTCGACACCCTGAAAAGCTCCAGCCCGATTGATAACCCGAGCGTGGTGGTACTGACGCCGGGTCGTTTCAACAGTGCGTTCTTTGAACATGCGTTTCTGGCGCGGGAAATGGGCGTTGAACTGGTCGAAGGCGCGGACCTGTTCGTGCGGGATGACAAGGTGTTCATGCGCACCACGGACGGGCCGAAAGCCGTCGACGTGATCTACCGTCGCCTCGACGATGCGTTCCTCGATCCGCTGGCGTTTAACCCGGACTCGATGCTCGGCGTTCCAGGGCTGCTGTCGTCGTATCGCTCCGGCAACGTGGTGCTGGCCAATGCCATCGGCACCGGGGTCGCGGACGACAAGTCGGTGTATCCATTCGTGACGGACATGATCCGTTTCTACCTGGATGAAGAGCCGATTCTGAAGAATGTGCCGACGTGGCAGTGTCGTAATCCCTCCGAATTGTCCCACGTACTGGCCAATCTTCCGGAACTGGTGGTCAAGGAAACCCAGGGCTCCGGCGGTTACGGAATGCTGGTCGGGCCGGCGGCGACGGCGGCGGAAATCGAGTCTTTCCGTGCGCGGATCAAAGCCAAGCCCCATGCGTACATCGCGCAACCGACGTTGTCCCTGTCGACCTGTCCGACCTTTGTCGAAAACGGCATTGCTCCACGCCACATCGACCTGCGTCCGTTTGTATTGTCTGGCCGCGAAACCCGGGTTGTGCCCGGCGGTTTGACCCGTGTTGCCCTGCGCGAAGGCTCCCTGGTGGTGAATTCATCCCAGGGCGGTGGAACCAAGGACACCTGGGTGGTCGAGGATTGAAGGAAGCCTGCCATGTTAAGTAGAACTGCCTCGGATTTGTATTGGATGTCGCGTTACCTGGAGCGGGCGGAAAACCTCGCACGGATGCTCGACATCAGTTATTCGCTGTCGCTGATGCCGCAGGATGGTCGTGGTGACGGCCTGCATGAACTCGCCATGCCGTTGCTGATCACCGGCACCCTGGACGATTACCTGGAGCGCCACGGCGAATTGCACGCTGAGCGGCTGCTGCATTTCTTCGCCCTGGACGCGGCCAACCCGGCGAGCATTTACAGCTGCCTCGGCGCCGCGCGGGCCAGCGCCCATGCGGTACGTGGGCGAATCACCGCCGACATGTGGGAAAACATCAATGCCACCTGGCTGGAAATCCGCGGGATTGCCGATCAGGGCCTGAGTCGCTACGGCATGAGCCGTTTCTGCGAGTGGATCAAGGAACGTTCCCACCTGTTTCGCGGCGCGTCCTACGGCACGATCATGCGTAACGATGCGTTCCGCTTTATTCGTCTGGGGACGTTTATCGAAAGGGCCGACAACACGCTGCGCCTGCTCGACGCCCGCTACGAAATGGCTGGCGATCAGGCAGAAGCGGTCAGCGATGGCACCGCTCACGCCTATTACCAGTGGAGTGCTTTGCTGCGGGCGTTGTCCTCGTTCGAGGCCTACACCGAGATCTACCGCGACGCCCCCGGCGCCCGGCATGTGGCCGAGTTGCTGTTGCTGCGTGCTGACGTGCCGCGTTCATTGCGCGCCTGCACCGAAGAAATCGACCAGATCCTCGCCCAGCTGCCGGGGGCCAACGGCCGTCCCGCGCAACGCCTGGCAGCGGAAATCGACGCACGCCTGCGCTACACCGGCATCACCGAAATTCTCGACGAAGGCCTGCACGCCTGGCTGACCGAGTTCATCCCGCTGGTGCGCCAGTTGGGTAACGCCATACACAGTTCCTACCTGGAGGCTGCATGAGACTTTCCATTAGCCACGAGACCACCTATCACTACGAAGATCAGGTGCGGGCGAGCATCCAGTACCTGCGACTGACCCCCCACGACAGCGAGCGCCAGCACGTGCTCAGCTGGCAGCTCGACTTGCCGCGCCCGGTGCGTGCGCAACTCGATCCGTTCGGCAACATCCTGCACGTGCTGACCCTGGACGAGCCCCACGAGGCGATCATCATCGGCGCCCGGGGCCAGGTGGACATCGACGAATTGCGCGAGGCGGAGCATGAAAGCCAGTCGGCACTGCCGTTCCTGCGCTTCACGCGCTTGACCGAAGCCGACGAAGCCCTGCGTGCGTTCGCCGAGAAGGCGTGCAAGCAACGCCGGGATCGCACGGCACTGATCGACTTGATGCATGGCCTGAACCAGCACATGACCTACACGCCGGGTTCAACCGAAGTGGACACCAGCGCCGCCCAGGCCTTCGCCGGGCGTTCGGGCGTCTGTCAGGACCACACCCACGCTTTTCTCGCCTGTGCTCGCAGCCTGGGCATTCCGTCGCGTTATGTGTCGGGCTATTTGTACAGCGAGAACAGCGAACACCTGGCCAGTCACGCCTGGGCGGAAGCCTGGCTCGATGACGCCTGGTACAGCTTCGACGTGACCAATGAATTGGCGCGGCCCGAGCGTCATCTGAAACTGGCGGTGGGCCTGGATTACCTGGATGCCTGCCCGGTGCGTGGCATGCGGCGTGGCGGTGGTTGCGAGCAGATGCATGCGAAGGTGTTTGTGTCACCGACGCCGATGCCGGTTATCTCCGTCCAACAGCAGTAACCCGGAACACCACAAATCCCCTGTGGGAGCGAGCCTGCTCGCGATAGCGTCTTATCAGTCACCACTTCTGTGACTGACACACCGTCATCGCGAGCAGGCTCGCTCCCACAGGGGGGTAGTGTCAGGGCTTAACTTTTCGCCCAGCCTTACCTGGATGCCTGCCCGGTGCGTGGCATGCGGCGTGGCGGTGGTTGCGAGCAGATGCATGCGAAAGTGTTTGTGTCACCGACACCGATGCCGATTATCTCCGTCCAGCAGCAGTAACCCGGAACACCACAAATCCCCTGTGGGAGCGAGCCTGCTCGCGATAGCGTCTTATCAGTCACCACTTCTGTGACTGACACACCGTCATCGCGAGCAGGCTCCCACAGGGGGGGTAGTGTCAGGGTTTAACCTTGCGCCCAGCCATGTGCTTCAAATACCCCACCAGCCTCTCCAGATCCCCGTCCGGCAACACCGTCGCCGAGAACCCGGGCATCTTCGCCTGTGGCCACTGGCGCAAGCTCTGCGGATCACGAATGTAGCGCTTGAGGAAATCCGCGCCGAAGTACTCGGTCGGGTTAAACGGAATGTTCAGGTCCGGCCCAAATTGCGCATCCCCGGCGCCGTTCAATCGGTGACATGCCAGGCAATTCTTCTGAAACAGCGCAAAGCCCTTGTTCACCGGGTCGTCAGCCTTCAACGCCGGATCGGGCCGCAGGGCAGGGAAGCGCTCGGCCACCGGTGCCATGCGCTTGATGCTCGCGACTTGAAAGGGCCATTGTTCGGGGCTGATGTCGCCCGCCTGCGGATCGGTCCAGACCAGATAGAACGGCCCGGCGCCGGGTTTGCCTTCCGACAGCGGCGGCCACGGCTTGGCGGGTTCTTCAATCGCCAGCCATGCGCGCGCGCCCTGGGTGCTGAGCAACGGTGCGGCTGACAGTTCTGCGGCAAAACCATCCAGGGCTACCGCTTGTAAGTGGTCTTCAGGTTTGATGCCCGTCAACAATGCAGCCAACGGAACAGCGCGATAGCTCATGTCCCGTTTGTAGGAAACGTCATTGCTGACAGTGAGGGTCTGCACCTGAGGATGCTTGAGCAACTCCTCGGTTTGCCAGGTGCGATTGCTCGCGCCCAGCTCAAGGTTCAGCTGTGCGGCAGACAGAGGCGTGCTGAGCAGCAAGGCCCCGAACAAAATGAGCGTTTTCAAATGATCGCCGTCCATGTCGTGGAAGTGCCGTAAAGGTTGGCACACTCACGCTGACCCGGGTAGCGAGCCGGACACATTTTTAGAGGGCGATACCAAAACCTGGCGCCGTATTTTTTATTGACCGACTAGCCGATCACCTTGGTCAGGTTCGGCAAAATCAACAACAGCGTAGTGGCGAAAAGAATGAGCCCGGCTTGACGTACTTTCGATTGTTTGAACATGGCTTGACCGCCTTTATTGTTATTTCCTGATGCCTGCCTGCATTTCTCCATGACGGCAGAGCGTTGCACTTCCTGTTTGACGAGCGCCTCGGCAAAACCCGACGACAACTTCGTACAAGTTCACCTTAGAGCCCGCGTCACGCTTGGTTTAGATCCATTTCGTATGGACTTAACATAAATTGCTTTTAAAAAGGCATGAGGCCTATTGCCAGCTTCTTGGGCGCCCGTTTGCTAGACAGCTTGGGGTCCTGAATCGGTTAATCCGGTGGTTGCCTACCGTCCGTCTGAGCGTGACCGTCAACGTCTGTGAGCACTGCGGTCATTGAATCCGGGGCTGCTCGGCCTAAGGTGGAGACTCTGAATTTACTCCCTGCCCAGGTTCGAGAACGTCATGACCCAAGCTTTGATTTTCGACGCGTTACGCACGCCCCGCGGCAAAGGCAAGGCCAATGGTGCCTTGCACAGCGTCAAACCGGTGAACCTGGTGGCCGGGCTGCTCACGGCGCTGCAACAGCGCACGTCTCTCGATACCAGTCAGGTCGACGATGTGGTACTTGGCTGCGTGACGCCTGTCGGCGATCAGGGTTCCGACATCGCCAAAGCCGCGACCCAGGTGGCGGATTGGGACGTCAGCGTGGCGGGTTTGCAGATCAATCGCTTCTGCGCCTCGGGGCTGGAGGCGGTGAACCTCGGCGCGATGAAGGTGCGTTCCGGCTTCGAAGACCTGGTGGTGGTCGGCGGCGTCGAATCCATGTCCCGCGTGCCGATGGGCAGCGATGGCGGCGCCTGGGCACACGACCCGGAAACCAGTTTTCATAGCCATTTCGCCCCTCAAGGCGTGGGCGCTGACCTGATCGCCACACTGGAAGGCTTCAGCCGTCAAGACGTCGATGCCTATGCGCTGCACTCCCAGCAAAAAGCTGCGCGGGCAAGGGCCGACGGTTCGTTCAACAAATCGCTGGTGCCGGTGCAGGACCAGAACGGCATCATCCTGCTCGATCACGATGAATTCATCCGCGCCGGATCGACCATGGAAGGCTTGGGCCAGCTCAAGCCGAGCTTCGAGATGATCGGGCAAATGGGCTTCGATGCCACGGCGCTTCGGGTCTACAGCCATGTCGAGCGGATCAACCACGTGCACACGGCGGGTAACAGTTCCGGGATCGTCGATGGCGCGGCGCTGATGCTGATTGGCTCCGAAGCGAAGGGCCGGGCGCTGGGTTTGCAACCGCGGGCGCGGATCGTCGCCACCGCCGTCACCAGCACCGACCCGACCATCATGCTCACCGGCCCCGCGCCGGCCACCCGCAAGGCACTGGCCAAGGCCGGGCTACGGGTTGAAGACATCGACCTGTTCGAGGTCAACGAAGCGTTTGCCTCGGTGGTGCTGAAATTCATCAGGGACATGGCGATCGACCCGGACAAGGTCAACGTCAACGGCGGCTCCATTGCCTTGGGTCACCCGCTGGGCGCCACTGGCTGCGCGATCCTCGGCACGTTGCTCGATGAACTGGAAACCCGGCGCCTGTGCTATGGCCTCGCGACGCTGTGTGTCGGCGGCGGCATGGGCATCGCCACCATCATCGAACGCCTCTGAGCCCCGACCGACTTCAAGGAAACCCTTTCATGACCGAAGCCATCCGTTACGAAAAAGGTCAGGACCAGATCGTCGTCCTGACCATCGACATGCCGGGCCAGAGCGCCAACACCATGAACGCGGTCTACCGCGAAGCCATGGCCGCGTGTGTCGCCAGACTGGTTGCCGACAAAGACACCCTCGCCGGCGTGATCATCACCTCGGCCAAGAAAACCTTTTTCGCCGGCGGCGACCTCAATGAACTGATCAAGGTCGGCAAGCCTGAAGCCAAAGCCTTTTACGACAGGGTGCTGACACTCAAAGGGCAGCTGCGCACCCTCGAAACCCTCGGTAAACCGGTGGTCGCCGCGATCAACGGCGCGGCGTTGGGCGGCGGTTGGGAAATCTGCCTGGCGTGCCATCACCGGGTTGCGCTGGACGATTCTTCGGTGCAACTCGGCCTGCCGGAAGTGACCCTCGGCCTGCTGCCGGGCGGCGGCGGGGTGGTGCGCATGGTGCGGATGCTCGGTATTGAAAAAGCCTTGCCCTATTTGCTCGAGGGCAAGAAAGTCCGGCCGCAGCAGGCGTTGCGGGCAGGTTTGATTGATGAGTTGGCGGCGGATCGTGATGAATTGCTGGCCAAGGCGCGCACCTGGATTATCGCCCACCCTTCGGTTGTGCAGCGCTGGGACGTGAAGGGTTATCAGATTCCCGGTGGTACGCCGTCGAACCCGAAAGTCGCGCAAATGCTGGCCATCGCGCCGTCGATCCTGCGCAGCAAAACCCAGGGCTGTCTGCCCGCGCCAGAAAAAATCCTCTGCGCCGCGGTGGAAGGTGCTCAGGTGGATTTCGACACCGCGCACTTGATCGAAACCCGTTACTTCACCGAATTGACCACCGGCCAAGTGTCGAAAAACCTGATCGGCACGTTCTGGTTCCAGCTCAACGAAATCAATGCCGGCAGCTCGCGGCCCCAAGGCTTTGCACCCTACGTGACGCGTCGCGTGGGCGTGCTGGGCGCAGGCATGATGGGCGCCGGAATCGCCTTTGTCAGCGCATCGGCCGGCATCGACGTGGTGCTCAAGGACATCAATCTTGCGGCCGCACAGAAGGGCAAGGCTCATTCGGCGGCTCTACTGGACAAGAAGGTTGCGCGTGGCCAATTGAGTGCCGATCAGCGCGATGCAACGCTGGCGCGAATTCATCCCACTGAAAGCGACGCCGACCTGGCCGGTTGTGATCTGATCATTGAAGCGGTGTTTGAAGATCGCGAACTGAAAGCCAGCGTCTCTTCGGCGGCGCAAAAAGTCGTTGGCCCGGATGCGGTGATTGCTTCCAACACGTCGACCTTGCCCATCAGCGGCCTCGCTGCCGCCGTGCCGGATCAGAGCAAGTTCATTGGCCTGCATTTCTTCAGCCCCGTGGAGAAAATGCCCTTGGTGGAAATCATCAAAGGCGCCCACACCAGCGACGAAACCCTGGCTCGCGGGTTCGATTTCGTCCTGCAAATCAAGAAAACGCCGATTGTGGTCAACGACAGTCGCGGTTTCTTCACCTCGCGGGTGTTCGGCACATTCACCAACGAAGGCATCGTCATGCTGGGCGAAGGCGTGAGCGCGCCGATGATCGAGACCGAAGCGCGCAAGGCCGGCATGCCAATCGGACCTCTGGCGATCTCCGACGAAGTTTCCCTCAGCTTGATGAGCCATATCCGCCAGCAAACTGCCAAAGACCTGCGAGCAGAAGGGAAACCACTGATTGAGCACCCGGCATTCGCCGTGATTGACTTGCTGCTCCAGGAATACAAGCGTCCGGGCAAGGCTGCTGGTGGTGGTTTCTATGATTATCCGACCCGTGGGCAGAAGCATCTGTGGCCAGAGCTGAAAAGCCTTTTCGAGAAGGCTGACGGGCAGATTTCGCCGAAGGACGTGCGCGATCGGCTGCTGTTCGTGCAAGCCATCGAAACCGTGCGCTGTATGGAGGAGGGGGTGTTGACCTCGACGGCGGACGCCAACGTCGGCTCGATCTTCGGCATCGGCTTCGCCGCCTGGACCGGCGGCGCGCTGCAGTTCATCAACCAGTATGGCGTGAAAGATTTCGTCGCCCGCGCCCAGTACCTGGCGGAGCAGTATGGCGAGCGATTCGCACCCCCTGCGCTATTGCTGGAGAAAGCGGCTAAAGGGGAGGCGTTCTAGGGGACGGGTGACGCATTCCGGGGCTTGCCTTGCCACTGTGTTTCAAGGCAGGCTCTGGGGTGTGCATTATTCCCATCATGTGTCAGGTATTTTTTATGTCGTTACGCATCTGCATTCTGGAAACCGACATCCTGCGTCCGGAACTGGTCGATGAATATCAGGGTTATGGGCAGATGTTCCAGCGTCTGTTTTCGCAGCAACCCATCGCTGCCGAGTTCACGGTGTACAACGTGATGCAGGGCGAGTATCCCGGCGATGAGCTGACGTTCGATGCCTACCTGGTCACCGGCAGCAAGGCCGATTCCTTCGGCACTGACCCGTGGATTGAAACCCTCAAGGCTTACCTGCTGACCCGCTACGAGCGCGGCGACAAATTGCTGGGCGTGTGCTTCGGCCATCAACTGCTGGCGCTGTTACTAGGCGGCAAGAGCGAACGTGCGCCCCAAGGCTGGGGCGTCGGCACCCACAAGTACAAACTCGCCGCCAAGGCGCCGTGGATGAGCCCGGTGAGAGAAGAACTGATCTTGTTGATCAGCCATCAGGACCAGGTCACCGCACTCCCGGAAAACGCCACGGTTATCGCTTCCAGCGATTTCTGCCCGTTCGCCGCGTACCACATCAACGATCAGGTGCTGTGCTTCCAGGGGCATCCGGAGTTCATTCACGATTACTCGCGCGCGCTGTTGGATATTCGTCAGGAAGCGCTGGGCGAGCAGATTTATTCGAAAGGTATGGCGAGCCTTGAGCACGAGCATCACGGCACTACCGTTGCGGAGTGGATGATGCGGTTTGTGGCGCACAAGCCAGCATCCGAGTCGGTTTAAAAGATAAAAGCTTCGCGAGCAAGTCGAATCGTCGCACCGCCGCTCCCACAATGATCTCTACAACACTGGAGATCCACTGTGGGAGCGGGCTTGCTCGCGAATGTCACAGGCACCTCGGTAATGGCTACAGCCAGCCCGATTTCTTGAAACTCGCCCACAAACTTACGCACCCCACCGCAATAACCCCCAGCACCCCGAAATAACCGTAATGCCAACTCAACTCCGGCATATCCTGAAAGTTCATCCCGTATATCCCGGCCACTGCCGTCGGGAAGGCGAGAATCGCCGCCCACGCCGCAAACTTGCGCTGCACCACGCTTTGGCGTGAGGCTTCCAGCAACACCCCAACTTCAATAGTCTGGCTGGCAATGTCCGCCAGGGTCGTCAGGTCTTCCATCTGCCGCGTCACGTGGATTTGCACATCGCGAAAGTACGGGCGCATGTTCTTGTCGATGAACGGAAAGTTGAGCTTTTGCAGTTCCTCACCAATCTCTACCATCGGCGCCGCATAACGACGCAAACGCAAGACATCCCGGCGCAGGCTGTGAAGTTTTTGAATGTCGCGTTCGTTCAGAGAACTGCACATGACGTTGCGTTCCAGCTCATCGATCTCTGTATGGATCGCTTCACCCATGGGCTGGTAGTTTTCGATCACGAAGTCGAGGATGGCATAGAGTACGAAATCTTCCCCATGCTCCAGCAACAGCGGACGCGCCTCACAGCGCTGTCGGACATGGGCGTAGGACGCCGAGTGACCGTTGCGTGCGGTAATGATGTAGCCCTTGCCGGCAAAGATATGAGTCTCGATGAACTCCAGTTTTCCTTCATTCCGGATCGGCGAATACGTGACGATGAACAGTGCATCGCCGAAGGTTTCCAGTTTCGGCCGACTGTGTTTTTCCAGGGCGTCTTCAATGGCCAGTTCGTGCAGGTTGAACTGGCGTTGCAGATTGAACAGCTCCTGGGCGTTCGGCTCTTCAAGGCCGATCCAGACAAAGTGGCCAGGCTTTGCAGCCCAGGCAGCGCCTTCATCGAGGGTGATATTGGTGACTTTCTTACCAGCGCTATAAACCGCAGCAGCAACAACTCTACCCATGATAGTGATTCACTTCTTATTGGCAGCTTTCTATTAGCAAAGATGGCAGTGGCAGGCAGTCTCCAGCTTAGCCCTGTCTACTGCTTGAGAGTCAGTGAAATCTGCGGAGTTCGTAGGCAAAAGCTCGCAGGCAAAAGAAAACCCGCACAAGGCGGGTTTCTTTTATGCGGCTTGCAGTTGCCGATCCATCGAAGCGATGCACTCGCGCATCTGCTCGCGGCACTGGGCAATCAGCAGCGGCATGTCATCCAGGCTCAATCCAGCCGTAGGAATCGCCGGTAACGAGCGGATCAGAATCTTCCCACTGCGCCAACGGTTCAATCGCATGTGTTTAACGTAACTGCTGACACACACCGGAACAATCGGTACCCCGGCGGCAATGGCCATTTGAAAGGCGCCTTTCTTGAACGGCAGCAACTCTTCGCCCAGGTTGCGCGTGCCTTCCGGGAAGACCCAAATCGAAGTGTCTTCATTCTGTAACGTGTGGGTAGTGGTCAGCATCGACTGGCGCGCTTTCTGCGCATTGCCGCGATCGATCAGCACATTGCCCGCCAACCAGAACAACTGACCAAACAGCGGTACCCACTTCAGACTCTTCTTGCCGATACACACGGTGCGGCGGGGCACCACGTTGCCGAATACAAACAGATCGTAGTTGGACTGGTGATTGGCGATGATCACGCAGCTGTCGGGTTTATCCATCAGCGGTCCGACGTCAGACTTCACCCGCAGACGCAAAATGCACATTGCCGGCCATGCATAAAGACGCGCACACAAACGGCTGTTATCCGGGTGGAACGGTCGGCACAGGCCAAGAATCACCCCAAGCACACCGGCCAGAATAAAGTGCAGGCCCATCAATAACATACGAAACACAAACAGCATTTACAGGCCCCACCGGGACAAAAGGTGGCGCAGTGTACGGATGTGCACTGTTTTCGGCAATTGCCGCTATAGAGGTGGGAGATAGACGATGTTTGAGCGCATGTTTCCGACTTATGGGTCAGATGCGATCTAGAGCGGTTGTAGGCTATTTAACGGAGCGCATAAGAAAAAGCCCGACACGACGGTCGGGCTTTTCGGTGTGGCACGTTTGGGTTTAAACCAAAAAATCCTGATCCTCGATGATCGCGTTGTCCAGCCTCTCCAGCAGCGCCTTGCGCACTTTGAGCTTGGTGTTCTTGTGCGCAGTCATGTTGATCTTCTTCAACTGACGAGCCGCCGCCAGCGCCGCGCCTTGCAACTCTTCGGCCGACACCACCAGGTCGAAGAACCCGGCATCCACGGCACTTTGCGGATTAAACATCTCAGCGTTGATCACCGCGCGGTGGAACGCCGACTTGCGCAGACGGTCACGGGCCAGCTCGATACCGGCGTGGTGCATGGTCATGCCGATCTGCACTTCGTTCAAACCAATGGTGAACGGGCCGTCGACACCAATGCGGTAATCCACCGACAACAACAGGAACGCACCCTTGGCCACCGCATGCCCAGGGCACGCAACGATCACCGGGAACGGGTGAGACAACAGGCGGCGGGCCAGCGTCGAACCGGCAGTCACCAGCGCCACGGCTTCTTTAGGGCCGGAGGTCATCACCTTCAAGTCATAACCGCCCGACAGCATCCCGGGCGTACCGGTAATGATCACCACCGCACGATCAGTCACTGCCTGATCCAGCGCGGCGTTAAACGCAGCAATCACGTCCGGAGAGATGGCATTGACCTTGCCATTGCTCAAGGTCAGGGTCGCGATACCGTCTTCGAGATGGTAGGAAATCAACTCACTCATGACGCTATTCCTTTCAATAAAGTAGCGCAGACGTTACTCACCGCCGCAGGCTAGGTAAAGCGCCGTGACTGACCGCCCAGTCACCCTTTCCCCGCACGGCAAGCGTCGCCCGCCACGTCAACCGCGCATTCCCCTCTATATAGAGGAGGACGCGAAGCCGGAGATTGGCGGGTTTGCCATGGACTGGAACCTGCTCGAACGACTAAAACGCTAAGCGCATGAAAATTCTGCAAAAAAAGTTTGCCATCGGAAAAGCTTTCGACTACATTAGCGCGCCTCGACAGACAGAACTTGTTTGACGAGATACGGTGAAGTGTCCGAGTGGCTTAAGGAGCACGCCTGGAAAGTGTGTATACAAGAAATTGTATCGAGAGTTCGAATCTCTCCTTCACCGCCAAATTCGATGTAACCAAAACCCCTGATTTCGAAAGAAGTCAGGGGTTTTGTGGTTTCTGGCGTCTGCATTTTGTGGAAGGCAATGTTTCAAGTACAGCGAGGACTACGCTGACCCGAACGCCGAGATCGTGATTGTTCGCTACGCCTCCCATCCGTTAGTCAGTAACTCGGATAACGATCCGGTCACCTTGCGGGCGTTTGATGCGTTGGCTCAACATCTGTCCAGGTTGCCTTGAGTAATTATCCCCAGGTTTTGAAGAAGGAAATTTAATGATCACCACCACAACCCACACCATCGAAGGCCGACAAATCACCGCCTATCTGGACATCGTCAGTGCTGAGTCGGTGCAGGGGGTCAACGTTATCCGCGATATGTTCGCCGGGATGCGGGATTTTTTCGGTGGGCGCTCTCAGACATTGGAGCGGGCGTTGAAGGAAGCACGGATTCAGGCAACCGACGAGTTGAAGGAACGGGCGCGGGCACTTCAGGCTTATGCGGTGGTGGGGCTTGATTATGAGATCAGCATGCCGGCCGGGAAGGGCGGGATGGTGGTGGTGTTCGTGACCGGGACGGCGGTCAAGTTGAGGTGAGTGGGTCACGAAGCCGTTCGTCGGGGATGCAATAATCTGAACTACAAGTCCAGTACTGACTGACTAGTCTCAAAAGCGTTGAAGGTCGATATTTTTCTAGGCATACGGCTTGCCGGTGTCGACCCATTTTTGAGAGGGGAGAAGTATGGCTGATTCGTATATCGAAGACGACGGGTCTGAGTTTCCGATCAACAATTGCGTGCAGTGTGGTCAAGCGGAGTATGTGTCGGGCTTTGGTGAAGACCGGGCTCAAGTTGCCAAAGTGAAATCCAAGGTGCCCCGGACCGAAAAGGCGAATTTCTTGCCGAGGAGGGTGACGGCGCCTTCCAGGAAGTAACCGTTAACCGGACAGTCCCCCCGCCATTGAGCGGGGTTTTTATTTCCACAAGGTAATTGGGATTTTGACTACAGATATAAAACCCACCGTGGGTAATTTTTTCACAAACTTTTCACGCCTGCCTACGTAGGCTCAGCTCATCCGTTAGAAAGCAGTACCTGGCCCGTTCCCCAGCGGGCTTTTTTTTGCCTGTCATAAAACCTTTTCTAAAAACGCTGTCCAACCGTCGCCTAATGCGAGGTTGTACCCGTGCGTGTCTGGACTTTGTCTCCTCAAAAGCATTCAATCTCGCCCCTTTCGGTTACCCCTTTTTTTGAGGTTCTTTTCATGCGTTTAACACTGCCTGCTTTGGTTCTGGGGCTTTTGGTTGCTCAAGGTGCGATGGCTGCGAGTGATGGCACTGCCGCCATCGGTGGTGGTTTGGGTGGCGCGCTGGGTAATGTGGTCGGCCAGAGCATGGGCGGCAGCACCGGTGCAGCGATTGGTGCGGGTGTAGCGGGCGCGGCCGGCAGTGCTGTTGCAGCACGCAAAGGCAGCCGTACTAAAGCCGCCATTGGTGGTGGTATCGGCGCGGCTGGCGGCTCGGTGATCGGCAATAGCCTGGGCGGCAAGACCGGTTCCACCATTGGCGCAGGCTTGGGCGGCGCATTGGGCGGCGGCGTGGGCAGCAACCTGGCCAAAGGTCACAAGCGTCACTGATCCTGATCGATCAGCTCAAAAGCCCGGCTTGATGCCGGGCTTTTTGTATCTGGATGTTTCTTCTTTCGCGCTCTTCGAATTTATAGCTGTCCAACGATCAGCGCTGGTGTGATGAAAAAGCTAGACTCACGCCATCCGTAACGCGTTCTCTTACCCCCGATACGGAATTTAGAGGTTCATATCATGCGTTTGACATTGTCCACGTTGGTTCTGGGACTTTTGGTCGCTCAAGGTGCAATGGCCGCCGGTGACGGCACCGCTGCAGTTGGCGGTGGTATTGGCGGTGCGCTAGGCAACGTGGTCGGCCAGCAAATGGGCGGCAGCACGGGCGCTGCGGTTGGCGCCGGTTTAGGCGGCGCGGCAGGTAGCGCGGTCGGCGCGAACAAAGGCAGTCGCACAGAAGCGGCTATTGGTGGTGGTTTGGGGTCGGCCGGTGGCTCGGTGATCGGCAATAGCCTGGGTGGCAAGACCGGTTCGACCATTGGCGCAGGCCTTGGCGGCGCGGCCGGTGGTGCGGTAGGCAACAACTTGGGTAACGATAGCGGCAGTTCGCACTCCGGTAGCGGCTACAACCATAAGTATAAAAACAAGCACAAGAACAAACATCACTGATTCGACATCGACCTACATCAGAAACCCGGCCCCGCGCCGGGTTTTTCATTTCTGGAGTAGGACTCTGGAACGTTTGGTCGTGGGCCACCTCGAACTTCATACACCCCAGAATGTTAAGAGGCATGCCATGACTCCTGAAACCGAAGGCAAGGAAGAAAAAGGCCCGAGCGGGCTTCCGTTCATTAACGATCCAGGAAACGAAGATCCAGGCTCACTGATGGATGACGCAACAGTGCCGCTCAATGATTCCGATGAGGCGGGCGACGTCGGAAATATCGAGTTCGAAGACGAGGAAGAGGAAGAGGAAGAGGACGAAGATTGAGCCTGCTGTGCGACGGATTTGACCGATCGTCTCTCTGATCGAACGCAATGCAGGGCACAAACCTCAATACTTCAGGGCCTGCTTTTCAGGCCCCACGAGAGGTGCCTTATGAACACTGATCCGAAAGACTCCGACTTCGACGATACCCCCGAATATCCGCTGCCTTCACCGACCGATCCCCTGAGTCGTGATCAACGTCCGCCTGATGACGACACCGCTGTAGAGCAGTTGCCGTCTGATGAAGTGAAGCGTGGGGATGTGGAAGCTCTCCCTGACGACCCGGACATTGCCGGTGAAGAAGGCTCAAACGAACCGAGCTGAACATACGCTGTGGCGTAGCGCCACTCGTCGAATGTGCGGCACCTTTAAAAAGCGATGACTGCCAGAAATCAGGTACGCACCTTTTAAAGGAGATACACCATGATCAGGTCAAAATTGACGGCCCTGACGGTGATCGGCGTGTTGTCGGTCGGCTCAATGTCGGCGTTTGCCGAGTCCTCCGGCAACGATGCACCTGTGGATAAGGGCGGGATGCCGCCGTACTCCGAAATGAATGCGGGCTCCTCGGACGGGAATGCATTGCCGCCTGGCACCATTGAGAGTGGAAATGGTGGTGATGCAAATGGAAGTAGCACCAGCCCGGAGGCGGGAAGTGGGGCGATGAGTGGTGGAGGTTCGATGGGGAGTGGTTCTGGGAGTGGGTCTGGAGGATCCGGTAGTTCCGGGATGAGTGGAAGCGGGAGGGGTGGGAGTTCTGGGACTGCGGGAGGAGGTACGGGTGGTGCTGGTGGGAGTACGAGTGGTTCGGGTAGTTAAGTCCGAAGTCCACCGGAAGATTAGCCCAGTTAGAACTGGGCTTTTTCCAGATACTTTATCTTTACCCTAGCTACTCGTCGGAGATATCAGATTCAACCCATCGCATGAAAAACTCTTCCTGAACCTCAGGTTCGTTTGTCAGATTGTTTTCCTCATAATCAAAGATACTTACTAAATCGCTTCTAAATGCTTGTTTTCCAAGTGTTAGTTCATATGCTTTTACACCTAATGACATCTGTGAGGACATAGTAGAGGGGTGTACGTTTATTTTTGCTCCTTTACACAAAAAAGTTACGTCACGATGGTCTTCCCTGACATGACCTAGGCATTTGTAAAAATCGTCGCCAAAGTACGAATTTCGATAACCATCTTCCATAACAAAAGTGATGCTTAGATTTTCGGAGTCACAGAGAAGCTCAGCGGATTGACGCTTGCCATTTTTGATTATCAAAATCTTTACGCTGTCCACATTCTATTTCCTGTTGGGATTTAAGGTGGTGTGACCAGATGGGCGACCGTTAGCACCAATAGGGGTTGCGCCTAAAATATCTTCTCTTTTGACTCCGCCTTGAATTGCTAACTCTCGCTCGCTACCAAACTTATATTTTTTTCCAAGCTCCGACGCCAGATCTCGCCCAGGTATCATCCGTATGGTGTACAAAAAACCGCTTCTCATGTTGAATCTTGTCGCGAAATCGATTCCAACCTCTCTTACTGGGGTAGTGCTTACAAAATTGCTCGGAGGCTTATTGCTATCTAGGGAATGGAGCAGCAAGTCATTGCTGTCGCCCTTGGTTTTAAATCCTTGTTCAAATATCTCATCTGGGTGACGATGGTCTCCCCGATATAAATATAATTTCTCTGGATATGATGGGAGTTGAGCTTGCCCCTCATCAACCTTAATCTTCCAAGTCGGATCCTCATCCCCAAACGCCGGCCGCTTACACCCATCCCCCCCAGGACACTCACTCAACCCCAGCGGATCAACCCACCCCGCAGGATTCCGCGTGTACTGATACCCGTTTAACCCGCCCGCCAACTTGCTCGGATCCGGTGTCAGATACCGTCCAACATCCGGATTGTAGTAGCGATGCCGGTTGTAATGCAGGCCAGTCTCCGCATCGAAGTACTGCCCCTGAAACCTCAATGGCTGATCAAGCACCTGATGGGTGTCGCGGTTGAGGCGAGTCAGGCGGCCATAGGCTGTGTATCGGGCAGCCCAGATGATGTCGCCGCTGTAGTCGGTGAGTTCTTGCGGCGTACCCAGGTGATCGAGCTGATAGTAAAACGGGCAGGCCTTGCGTGGGCCTTTGCCGTCGAGCATGGCCAGTGGGCGGAAGCTGCCCGGTTTGTAGACGTAGCTGCGGTAGTGCTCGCGGCTGCTTTCGGCGATGAGGTGGTCGCCTTGCCAGAAGAACTCGGTGGTTTTGCCGTCGACGGTTTTGCTGATGCGGCGGCCGAAGGCGTCGTAGCGGTAGCTGGCGCTGCGGCCGTCCGGGGTCGTGACGCCGATGAGGCGGTGCTGGCAGTCGTAGTGGTACTCGGTGATCAGTTTTTGCCCGGTGCCGCGGCGTTCGCGGATCAGGTTGCCGAAGGCGTCGTAGTCGTAGTGGCGGTCGCCTTGCATGAGCAGGCGATTACCCAGCACCTTCGCGGCGCCGGCGCGGTCCTGCATCAGCAAGTTGCCCGCCGGGTCGTGGGCGAAGCTTTCCGGTTGTTGATCGCGGGTGTGACGGACGCGGATCAGGCGGTTGAGCGGGTCGTATTGGTAATTGCGTTGGCCGTGACGGGTGTCGGCGATGCTGTCGAGATTGCCGTTGGCGCTGTAGGCATAGTCGCGGCGATACAGCGGTTGTTGCTGTTGGCTGACAGCGTGGGCTTTCAGACGGCCCTGATCGTCATACTGATAATCACTGAGCAACAGGCCTTGTTGGCGATTTAGTTCGCGCCCGGCGAAGAACGTATGCGATGTCAGTCGCGCGCCGTTGAGGTCGATCGCCGTCAGCGCGCCGCCCTTGGCGTGCTGGTAATCGAGTTTGCTGCCGTCCGGCAGGCGCAGGCGATTGAGCTGGCCGCAGGCGTCGTAGCCATAACGCAACGTGCCCCAGCCCTGATGCTCGGTGATCAGCCGATCCTGCGGGTCGTATTCGAACTCCAGCGGATGGTCATGGCCGTCGTCGACGCCGATCAGTCGGCCGAGGCTGTCGTAGCGGTATTCAACCTGGATGCCGTCGGGCAGCGTCTTGACCAACAGGCGTCCGGCCGAGTCCCGCTCATACGCCGTCACCAGCTGCGAGCCGTCCTCGCCAAACTCGGTTTTCACCAGCAGCTGGCCATTGAGGTCGTAGGCATACGCCGTGCGTTGGCCGTCGAATCCGGTTTCCTGTCGGATCAAGCCATTGGCCGTGTAGTCCAGCAGGTATTTTTCGCCGGATTCGTTTTCGATTTCCGTGAGCAACAGCTGCGCGTTGTCGTAGCGGTACTTCAGCTGGGTGCCGTCGGGATTGAGGCGGCGGCTGACCAGGTGCAGGTCGTCGACGTATTCGTAGCGGGTGACGCGACCCAGTTCATCGCGTTCGGCGGTGATCTTGCCGTAGGCGTTGTAGCTAAACGCGCGGCTGGCGCCGGTAGGAAGCGTGGTCTGGATCAGTCGGCCAACGGCATCCCATTGGTACTGGGTAACGGCACCGTGTTCGTCCTGACGGGTAATCTGCCGCCCCAATGCATCGTAGGAAAACCGCCGCTGGCCACCGTCCGGCAAGGTCTCTTCGAGCAGTTGCCCCAAGGCGTTCCAGACGAACACATGCCGGCTGGTGTCCGGGGAACGGATCGACAGCAGTTGCCCTTTGTCGTCGTAGTGATAGTGGGTGACCTGACCGTCGGGATCGGTCGCTTCGGTGACGTCGCCTTGCGCATTGCGTTGATATTTCCACACCGCTTGGCCGTGGTACCGCGCATGCAGGAAACCGTTGCGATACGCGTAGGCCGTCGGTTCGTCGTCCGGCGGAATCAGCGCGATAAGGCGTCCGACTTCGTCGTAACGGTATTCGGTGACGGCGCCGAGCGGATCCTGCTCGGCCAGCAACCGACCGTGGTCGTCGTAGGCCTTGAGGTGTTCGCCGCCGTCCAGTTCGACCTTGCGCACCAGCCGCGCCCGGTCGTCGTGCTCGTAAATCTCTTCGCTACCGTCGGCGTTCTTGACCAGCACACTGCCGTTGTCGTCCCAGACATAACGCGTGTCCATCTGCGCAAACGACGCCCAATGCCGCGCGCACCGGGCCGCCTTGCCGGCACGCTCCCACTCCCAGAAGAAACTCGCCCCACCGGTCAGTTGCCGCTGCAGGATGACGTGCTGATCGTCGTAGTCGTAGCGCTCGCTTTCGCCGGCGGCATTGGTCGCCTCGATCAAGCGATGACGAGCGTCGTAGCGGTAGGCAACCAGAGTTTGTTCAGTACGCCAAGCGTCTTCCAGGGTGTCGGCCGGCTGAAAACGCTGATACTCGACGGCGATCATGTGCCGGCGCTCATAGCGCAACAGAAGGGAACGCCCTGCGCCGTTGTCGAGGCGCTTGATCCTGTCAGAAATGTCCCGCTGCACCGTCAGCTGATTGCCGTAGGCATCGCTGATCGCTGTCAGACGTCCTGAACGAAAGTGGAAAAACCGCGCTTTTTCTCCAGCCAGGGCGAGGATCAGTTCTTCGGGTTCATCGCCCAGATAAATTGCCGCCCGCGACAGGCTGTTGTGGATCGCCGGGCGTTCGCTGGTTGGCAACGGGAAGGTGGTGCGACGGTTTTCGTGGTCAATCCAGATGACGGTGTCGCCATCGATTTCCAGTCGATGAGACAGCGAATGGCTCCAGCCGAAGCCGAGGCCGTCATCGATTTCAGCGGCACTGGTGCGATAGAGCCGGGTGAAGTCGAACGGCAAAATCCCGTCCAGCGCACCGTCGGTGAGGGTCAGCAGTTCCTCGCCCGTGACCATCGATACCGGGCAGCCATGGGTACAGGTCAACGGTCCGCAATCGGCGCTGTCACCGTTGGGGTTTTTCGCTTGATCCGGGGCATCGTCGCGATGTTCCTGCCTGCCCATCCTGGTCATGGCTTCAGACTTGTCGCGAGCAATGGCCAGCGGATTCTTCACCGATAGAACCGGCGCAACACCCGTGGTGATTTGCAGCGACACGGCGGGCGCAGGATTGATCGGTGCCTTCCGGGCATTGACCATCAGCGGTTTGAGCACGCCAGCGTGGGCTGTCAGGTCGGACTTGGCGGTGAGCCCAGCCAATCGCAAACTGGCGGCCGCCAGCCATTGGCGGGTCTGCGGGGACTTGATCCTGGACAGCACCTTCTCACTCAGGCGCAACTCCAGTCCTGCAGGACCGGTAAGGCACATGAGCAGGAAACTGATCAATATCTGCGTACGAATTTCCGCCACGACCTCGGCGATGTACTGCGGCGGCAGCATCCTCAGCCAGCTGGTGAACGCCGCGATATGAATGAACATCAACGGCTCGTCGCTCAGCATCAGCAACACGTTGGCGATGGACTCCGCCGAAGCATTCAGCAGCGTTTCAAGCTCGGATCGGGTCAGGTATTCAAGGAGTTTTTCGCTGTTGGCCTGCAGGTCAGCGATCAGGGCGTAAATCTGTTTCACGTCATCCCACAAACCGTTCAGCGAGTTCTCGAAGCCGCGCCAGTCGGCCTGTTGCAGCATGCCGTAGCGCTTGATGAAACCGGCCTGGGAGAACCCGGCCCACGCCGGTTCGAACTCGGTCGTCCACTCGTTGCGCAACCAACCTTCCAGCTCGCCGATGACGCCCTGATAGGAGGCGTAAAGTGCTTTGACGTGATCAGCGGATACATCGGGAAAGAAGGTGATGCGATAACGCTGGCCGCGCGGGCAATCGGGGATTTCCTGGATGCCGCTGGGGCCGATCTCGTCGTAGATCGGCTCGCCAAATGTCTGCTCACCCGCCACGTCGGAAAGCAAAGGTTCAAGCATCACCGGCGTATTGCCGATCGGTACGAAGCGCGCAGCCTCAAACATATGCACCAGGGTCAACGGACCGTTGGCCGGGCATGCGGCGACTGTCGAGCTGACTGGCGTGGTGGAATGCTTCGGCGCGCTTAGACGGACTTCGTTGCCGACCTTGAATACTTGCTCGACATCCAGGGCCTTGCCGGTCCAGAAACTTTCAGCCCAGGCGTCGTAGTCGTTCAGGCACAGTCGAAAATCACTCAATACCGTTTCGACATTCGGCTGCTCAGGGTCCATGGCGGCGACCACCAGCAGCCCGATGGTGTTGTTCAAGGCCAGGAGGTTGTCAGGTATGAACATTCGCAGTCCCTCGCGCGGATCAATTCAGAGCGCGAGACTTTGCGGGGGATCGGCGGGAAAAGAAGTCGGGAAAGTAAGTGTTTGGTGTAGGGGAAATCGCTAAATGACGAAGAGCATGTCGGCGCAGGTTTTACTATCGATCAGGCATTGGCCGTTGCCCTATGCCCGCCGCGCTCGCTATGCTGCTGAATCCTTTAATCGATCGCGGACCCGGCCGTACCTGAGCCGCCTCTGGGATGTCATTAGAAAACGGATCAGATGCGATGAATGCACCGCTGAATGAATTCGGCCCGATCAAGGCCGTGATTTTTGATATGGACGGCTTGTTACTGGATACCGAGGGCATTTACACCGAAGTCACGTCCATTATTGCCGCGCGTTACGGTCGGGTCTTCGACTGGAGCGTCAAGCAGAACATCATCGGTCGTGGCGCGGGTGATCTGGCGCGTTATGTGGTCGAGGCGCTGGACCTGCCGATTACTGCCGAAGAGTTCCTGGTGATCCGCGAACCGCTGATGCGCGAGCGTTTTCCTACGGCGCTGGCAATGCCTGGCGCGCAGGAGCTGGTTCGGCACTTGAAGGCCAACAACATTCCGATCGCGGTGGGCACCAGCTCTTCGCGTCAGTCGTTCGGACAGAAAACCACCTTGCACCGCGATTGGTTTGCGCTGTTCGATTTCATCGTGACGGCTGACGATCCGGAAGTCGGCGCGGCTAAACCGGCGCCAGACATCTTCCTCACGGCGGCGCGGCGCCTGGGTGTCGCGCCCGGCGATTGCCTGGTGTTCGAGGATTCGCCGTTCGGTGTCACGGCGGCGAAAGCGGCAGGAATGACCGCGATTGCGATCCCGGATGCGGCGATGGCTGACGAGAAATACGCACACGCCGACGGCATCCTTCGTACGCTGAAAGCGTTCGAACCAAGCGCTTGCGGTTTGCCGGCGCTCGACTGGGCTTGATGCAGAAAGTGTGGGAGCGGCGGTGCGACGATTCGACTTGCTCGCGAAGAGGGAGTATCAGCCAACATTAATGTCGGCTGACACAACGCCTTCGCGAGCAAGTCGAATCGTCGCACCGCCGCTCCCACATTTTTTAGATTGCGTTTAAGTCATCAGGCGCCGAAACCACCGTCGATGGTCAGGCTGGCACCAGTGATGTAGCCAGCTTCGGGACCGACGAGGTAGGCGACGAAGCTGGCGATTTCTTCCGCTTTGCCGTAACGACCCACCGCCATCAACGGGATCAGGCTTTCGGCGAAGTCACCACTGGCCGGGTTCATGTCAGTGTCGACCGGGCCCGGTTGCACGTTGTTGATGGTGATGCCGCGCGGGCCGAGGTCGCGCGCCAGGCCTTTGGTCAGACCGACCAGCGCGGACTTGCTCATGGCGTACGGGCCACCACCGGCGAAGGGCATGCGGTCGGCGTTGGTGCTGCCGATGTTGATGATGCGACCGCCTTCGGTCATGTGTTTGGCCGCTTCCTGGGTGGCGATGAACACGCTGCGTACGTTGATGGCCAGAGTCTGGTCGAAGTCTTCGAGTTTAAAATCCTCCAGCGGTGCGATGGCCAGAACGCCTGCGTTGTTGACCAGAATGTCCAGGCGACCAAAGGCTTTTACGGTGGCGGTCACGGCGTTGCGAATGGCTTCGGCGTCGGCGCTGTCAGCCTTGATGGCGAGGGCTTTGCCGCCGTTACCGGTGATGCTGTTTTGCAATTCTTCGGCTTTGGCCGTGGAGCTGACGTAGGTGAAGGCGACTGTCGCGCCTTCAGCGGCCAGGCGTTTGACAATGGCGGCGCCGATACCGCGGGATCCGCCCTGAATCAAAGCCACTTTGCCGCTGAGGTTCTGAGTAGTCATATCGATCTCCAAAGTCCCGAGGCGAGATGCCTGGGTTGATGGAGCCTAGTATCGATTCAGGATTACCGGCTGTGTAGACAGTAATTGCGATAGTCTGTGTAAACCAAAAGTTTATAGTGACGCTTATGGAAACCTTCAGCAGTATCGAATGCTTCGTGCGCAGTGCCGAGGTCGGCAGCTTCGCCGAAGCCGCGCGCCGCCTGAGCCTGACCCCGGCGGCGGTGGGCAAGAGCGTCGCCAAGCTTGAGGCGCGACTGGGTGTGCGGCTGTTTCAGCGCAGCACTCGCAGCCTGACGCTCACCGAAGCGGGTCATCGGTTTCTCGGCGAAGTGAGTTCCAGTCTTCACACGATCCAGAATGCCGTGGCCAATCTGGCCAGCGCCGAGGGGCTGCCGGCGGGGACGTTGAAGGTCAGCATGGGCACGGTGTTTGGGCGGTTGTATGTCGTTCCGTTGCTTGGGGAGTTTCTGCGGCGTTTTCCGGCGATCAACCCGGACTGGCATTTCGATAACCGTCAGGTCGATCTGATCGCTCAGGGTTTCGATGCGGCGATTGGTGGCGGATTCGAGCTGCCGCAGGGGGTGGTGGCGCGCAAGCTGACACCGGCCCATCGGGTGTTGGTCGCGTCAGCCGATTATCTTGCAGGGCGTGAGGTGATTACCGAGCCCGATGATCTCAAACATCACGATGGCATCCTGATTCGATCACCGCAGACAGGTCGTGTGCGTTCCTGGCAATTGACCAGTCATACCCAGCAACACAGCCCGCTGACGCTCAAGGCGCGGATGACCATGAGCGATTCGGAGGCGGCCTGCGCCACGGCCGTCCAAGGGTTGGGCATTGCGCTGGTGAGCATGCCGTTTGCCGTGGGCTACCTGGAGGCTGGGACCTTGCAGCGGGTGCTGCCGGACTGGTTTGTCGACGACGGCAACATTTCCATTTATTACGCTGAACACAAACTGCTGCCGGGCAAGACCCGGGCGTTTGTGGATTTCATCATTGAGCAGTTTGCGGAGCAGGGGTTGGGGCAGCGGTTTAGTGCGCTCTGAGTAAGGCTCAAAACCGAGGTGTTGCCATCGCGAGCAGGCTCGCTCCCACAGGGGATTTGTGAACGACACAGATCAAATGTGGGAGCGAGCCGGCTCCGGGCGGCGTTCCGACGATGAACGATGACGCGGTCTACCTTCCAAACCGCCCGGGCCAGCCAATAATTTTCTTCGGCCGCGGTGTCGCATAAGTCCGCACTTTGGACGTCGATAATCCCAATCGCACCAACGACTCGGCAATCGTCACCGCCGCCGTCACACCATCCACCACCGGCACGCCAGTGCGCTGACGAATCTGTTCATCCAGCCCGGCCATGCCGCCGCAGCCCAGGCAAATCACCTCGGCCTTGTCTTCAAGCACGGCCAGTTCCGCCTGACGAATAATGGCCTCCAGCGCACGCTCAGGATCGGACTCCAGGTCCAGCACCGCCAAACCACTGGCCCGCACCGATGCGCAACGGTCCCAGAGGCCGGACAGTTTGAGGCGATCCTCGATCAGCGGCACGGTGCGGTCCAGCGTGGTGACCACCGAGTAGGCATGGCCGAGAAACATGGCAGTGCTGGCCGCCGCATCGGTGATGTCCACCACCGGCACGTTGAGCAACTCCTGCAAACCCTCGCGGCCGTGTTCGCCGTAACCGGCCTGGATCACGGCGTCGAAGGGTTGGTCGTAAGCCATCACCCGATCCATCACCGCGATGGCGGCCAGATAACTTTCGAAATTGCCTTCGATGGAGTCAGCACCGAAGTAGGGCGTCAGGCCGATGATTTCCGTGCCCGGCGCGGCCACGGACTGAGCCGAACGCGCGATGGCCTGGGTGATGGATTCGGTGGTGTTGACGTTGACCACGAGAATTCGCATGGAAAGTCCTTATAACGGGTGGTTCTGCGGCCCGACGGTGCCGGGCCGCCAAGGGATTAATGGCTGACGTTATCGACGGCGATGGCTTCACCGCTGACGTCTGCGTAATGGGGCTGCCGTTTGGCGATGATCAGGTAGAGCATCCCGGCAATCCCGGCGCCAATCAGCCAGGAGAAGGGCGATACGCTGTCGAAGCCCGGTACCAGCGCCAGGACAATGGCGATCAGCGCGGCAGGAATAAACGCCGCGACGGCGCGTAAATTGACTCCGCGGCTGTAGTAATAAGCGCCGTTGGGGTCTTCGCTGTACAACTGCGGTACGTTGACCTGACCTTTTCGTACAAGCCAGTAGTCGACCATGATCACGCCGTACAACGGACCGAGCAGGGCGCCGAGGCCGGACAGGAAATACACGATCACCAGCGGGCTGTTGTAGAGGTTCCACGGCAGGATCAGCACCGCGATGGTCGCGCTGATCAGCCCGGCGCGGCGGAATGTCAGGTATTTGGGCGCCAGGTTGCTCAGCACGAAGGCCGGGGCGACGAAGTTGGCCATGATGTTCACCGCCACGGTGACGATCAGGAACGCCAGGCAGCCGAGCACCAGGAAGAAGGTGTTGGGAATCGAGGCGATGATCTCGGTCGGGCTTTCGATGATCCGTCCATTGATCTGAAATTGCGCGCCGCAGAGCAGGACGGTGATGCTGGCGAACACCAGAATATTCACCGGCAGGCCCCAGAAATTGCCGACCTTGATGGTCTTGCGGCACGGCGAAGAACGGGCGAAATCGCAGAAATTGAGGATCAGCGTGCCGTAGATCGACAGCCACAACGCGCCACCGGCAAAGATGTTGCGCCACATCTCGCCGCCGGTCAGTGGTTCGCGGATCGACCAGGCGATGGTCGCATTGGCCTGAAAGTACATCCACGCGGCGAGGGCGGCGACGGTCAGCAGAATCACCGGCCCGGCGAACGCTTCGTAGCGCCGTACCATTTCCATGCCATAGGCGAGAATCGCCAGTTGCACGAACCAGATCGCTACAAAGCACACCCAGCCCAGGCTCGATAAACCGAGGATCGAGTTGTGGTCGTAGTCGGCGAAGCCTGGATGAACCGCGGTCAGCAGTACCCGAAAGACCACCGAGGCCAGGTACGTCTGAATCCCGAACCAGGCAATGGCGATAACGGCACGGATCAATGCAGGAATCTGCGCCCCGTGAATGCCGAAACTGATCCGGCTGATGACAGGAAACGGCACGCCGGTCTTTTGTCCCATGTAGCCGGAGAGGTTCATGAAGCAATACACCAGCGCCGCGCCGATCCCCAGGGACAGCAGGATTTGCCAGCCGCCCAGTCCGAGGGCATACAGCCCGATGGCGAATGAGTAATTGGCGATGTTGTGAACGTCGTTGGTCCACAGGGCGAAGATGCTGTAGCGGCCCCAACGTCGACCTTCGGCCTTGGTCGGCGCCAGGTCCTTGTTGTGCAGGCGAGGGCTGAGTACGAGGGGTTCTTGAAACGTTTGGTCGTGAGGGGTTGAAGTGGGTGGGAAGGAGGGCAGATCCAGCGCGATGTTGTTAGTGGAGTGGCTAGTACGCATTCCGGCAGGCTCCGAGCTTGGCGTCGCGATGACTGTGCATGAGCGTTGGCTCGACAAATCTTCGTCGCGGGCAGTCAGCATCATTGGTTACGGGGCATCTGCAGCCTGTACGGGATAGGGCGCTTCAGGCTTGCGGATCTAAAGTGTGTGTATGTTTTTAGTATTATTGTATACAAAACATGTATGCACTTAAGCCAGATCCATGCCAGTCAGCGATCTATGAATTTAGTTGCTAATTTCGTTTTGTTATCAATGAGCGATAAGTGACTGAAATAAAGGCGATATAAATTGACTGTTTGAACAGGTATTTATTTTTCAGCGGGATTTGTAGGAAAGGTCGACTGAGGAAGTCAAGGCAGGAACGTGTAACTTTTTGGGGCGCTGAAATGAAAAGTGCACACATAAATGGCACCTATGGTGACACTCCTGTGTACACATTTCTAAGGCCAGTCACGACCCCTGTAGGAGCTGAGCTTGCTCGCGATAGCGGACTGACATTCAACCTCTATTTTGACTGTTAGACCGCTATCGCGAGCAAGCTCAGCTCCTACAGGGAGTTGCAAAGGCGGGAGGTTATTCCTTGGATTTGCTGATGATATTGCCCGCATGCAGCCCGCATTCTTTCTGCGTCGCTTCTTCCCACCACCAACGACCTTCGCGCTCGTGCTGGTTCGGCAACACCGGACGAGTGCAAGGTTCGCAGCCGATGCTGATGAACCCGCGTTCGTGCAGGCTGTTGTACGGCAGCTCCAGCATGCGGATGTAGCCCCAGATCTCTTCACTGGTCATTTGTGCCAGCGGGTTGAATTTGTACAGGGTGCGTTCCGGGGTGGAGAACGCGGTGTCGATTTCCAGCACCGCGACGGCGCTGCGAGTGCCAGGGCTCTGATCCCGACGCTGGCCGGTGGCCCAGGCCTTCACTCCCGAGAGCTTGCGACGCAGTGGCTCGATCTTGCGGATGCCGCAGCATTCGCCATGGCCGTCCTTGTAGAAACTGAACAGGCCTTTTTCCTTCACGAAAGGTTCGAGCTTGGTGTAGTCCGGCGACACCAGTTCGATGTCGATCTTGTAGTGTTCGCGCACCTGATCGATGAAGCGGTAGGTCTCGGGGTGCAAGCGGCCAGTGTCGAGGCTGAACACTTTGACGTTCTTGTTCAGCTTCCAGGCCATGTCTACCAGCACCACGTCTTCGGCACCGCTGAAAGATATCCACAGGTCATCGCCAAACTCGGCGAACGCGAGTTTCAGGATGTCCTGGGCGGATTTGTTGGCATAGGTCGTGGCGAGTTCCACGACGTCGAACGTTGGGCTCATCAGGGCGGCTTCCTACAGGTCGGTGGCGCTGGGCGCTCTATATGGCCCTGATGGTAACAAAAACCTACGGCACCTGGCGCGCCCTCTGCGTTGCGCAGGCTTGCCTGAGTCGCTAGAGTTCGGCAGTCCTTTTGCTCGCTCGACTCAATAATCAATACAAATGGGAGTGTCTTGTGGAAATTGCCTGTCTGGATCTTGAAGGTGTACTGGTCCCGGAAATCTGGATCGCCTTCGCCGAAAAAACCGGGATCGAGTCTCTGAGGGCTACCACCCGGGACATCCCCGACTACGACGTGCTGATGAAGCAGCGTCTGCGGATTCTCGACGAGCACGGCTTGAAACTCACCGACATCCAGGAAGTGATCGCCACGCTCCAGCCGCTGGACGGCGCCATCGAGTTCGTCAGCTGGCTGCGTGAGCGCTTTCAGGTGGTGATTCTGTCGGACACGTTCTACGAGTTCTCCCAGCCGTTGATGCGTCAACTGGGCTTCCCGACCTTGCTCTGCCATCGTCTGATTACTGACGATTCCGGTCGGGTGACGAGCTATCAATTGCGTCAGAAAGATCCCAAGCGTCAGTCGGTTTTGGCGTTCAAGAGCCTTTACTACCGAGTGATCGCGGCGGGGGATTCCTACAACGACACCACGATGTTGGGTGAGGCGGATGCGGGGATTCTGTTCCATGCGCCGGACAATGTGATACGCGAGTTTCCGCAATTCCCGGCGGTGCACAGCTTTGAGGAGCTGAAGCAGGAATTCATCAAGGCTTCGAACCGGGCCTTGAGTTTGTAACTACCGTAGTTGACGGTGATCGTTCCCACGCTCCGCGTGGGAATGCAGCCCGGGACGCTCCGCGTCCCAAAGCGGACGCGGAGCGTCCATTGAGGCATTCCCACGCAGAGCGTGGGAACGATCAAGTGTGGTGTCAAAGGTTTTGCAGAGTATCGAGCAACACCTTCACCTTGGTAATCGATTCCTGATACTCGGCCTGCCACTCCGAGTCCGCGACGATCCCGCCACCGCCCCAGCAACACACCTGCCCATCTTTCACCAACAAGCTGCGAATCGCGATCGAACTGTCCATCTCGCCACGCACGTCCAGATACAGCAAAGACCCGCAGTACAACCCGCGCCGGGTCGGTTCCAGCTCGTCAATAATCTGCATCGCACGAATTTTTGGTGCACCGGTAATCGAGCCGCCAGGGAAGCTGCCAGCGATCAGGTCCAGGGCGTCCCGGTCATCCGCCAGTTCTCCGGTCACGCTGCTCACCAGGTGATGCACGTTCGGGTAGCTTTCCAGGCTGAACAACTCCGGCACCCGCACCGACCCGATACGGCAAGTACGGCCGAGGTCATTGCGCAGCAGGTCGACGATCATCAGGTTTTCCGCGCGGTCCTTGGGGCTGGCCAGCAGTTCGGCGGCGTTTGCCGCATCTTCGGCAGCGGTCAGTCCGCGAGGGCGGGTGCCTTTGATCGGGCGGGTTTCCACATGGCGTTCGCTGACTTTGACGAAGCGTTCTGGTGACAGGCTCAACACTGCACCGCCGTCGGGCAGGCTCTGAAAACCGGAAAACGGCGTCGGGCACGCCGACCGTAGCGCGCAATACGCGGTCCATGGATCGCCCTGGCACTGAGCCCGGAAACGCTGGGCGAAATTGACCTGGTAACAGTCGCCGGCCTGAATGTACTGCTGAATGCGTTCCAGAGCGTGGCGATATTCGTCAGCGCTCAGGTCGGCTTTCATCGGGGCTTTCAACTTGAAAGGCTCGACTGCTTCAGCTGTAGGCTCACTGAATAGCGTGATCAGACGCTGACGTTCGCTGTCGATCAGCGACGGGTGGAAGACCAGCTGACTTGTACTCAGTTGGTGATCGCTGATCAGTGCCCAGTCATACAGCCCGAAACGTGCGTCGGGCAATTGCAGATCGTCCTGCGCCTGACTCGGCAGGTTTTCCAGATGCCGACCGAAGTCGTAGCTCAGGTAACCGATGAGGCCGCCAGCGAAGGGCAAATCGTAAGGAACAGCCGCTTCACCGAGTCGTTTCAGATTGTCGCGAAGGCGTTGCAGGAAATCGCTGCCACTTTCGTCAGGCAATACTGCTATTTGCTCCAGCGGCCAGGCACTGAGCAGGTCATAACGTCCACGCTCGGCACTCGGCCGACCACTGTCGAGCAGCACGGCACCGGGGGCATGACGAATCGCCGCGAAGTACTCGGCGGGGTTGGCGCAATAGGGGAGCGGGTGTACGGAACAGGTCAACATGGGCGGGGCAGATCAGCCATCGAGGCGGGGGTGGCGATTGTAGTCTTCTCGGGGAATTGCTCCTAGAGGGGATGTCGGGGAATGGCAGGTTGGTGGGGGATTGAAGATTTGTGTCGGGCTCAAGAACCACCCCTCACCCCAGCCCTCTCCCCAATGGGGAGAGGGGGAAAGGGAGCAGATCTTCAAGCTTTTCAGGATCTAAGTTCGACTCGGACTTTCAGGTCGATGTAGCTCCAAGAGCGCCTCGGTCAGTCCCTTCTACCTCTGGGCGGTCCGACGTTTCGGGAGGGTTAGGGTGAGGGGACGATTTCAGCCCTCAACCGCCGGAATATGCCCAAACATCTCCTGAACAAACTCAACTCGTTCCCGCACCGTCTCAACAACCCCACGAGCCTTCAACTCCTCCAGCCGCGCTTCAACCGCGTGGGTGCGCAACGTCAGCCCGCAATCATTGGCAATCTGAATGTTCAGCCCAGGCCGTGCGTTGAGCTCAAGAATCAGCGGCCCTTTTTCCTGGTCCAGCACCATGTCGACACCGATGTAACCCAGCCCGCACAGCTCATAGCAGCCGGCGGCAAGTTTCATGAAACCGTCCCAGTAGGGCAGTTGCACGCCGTCCACCGCGTTGGTGGTGTCTGGGTGTTTGTTGATGATGTTGTTCAGCCAGGTGCCGCGCAACGTCTGCCCGGTCGCGAGGTCGACACCGACGCCGATGGCGCCCTGGTGCAGGTTGGCCTTGCCGCCGGACTGGCGCGTCGGCAAGCGCAGCATGGCCATCACCGGGTAACCCATGAGTACGATGATGCGGATGTCCGGCACGCCTTCATAGCTGATGCTTTTGAAAATCTGATCCGGGATCACCCGGTATTCGATCAGCGCGCGGTCGCGGTGCCCGCCCAGGGAATACAGGCCGGTGAGGATGCTCGAGATATGGTGCTCGAGTTCCTCATGGTCCATGATCTTGCCGGAGACTGTGCGATAGCGCCCCTCGAACCGGTCGGCAACCACAATGATGCCGTCACCGCCCGCGCCCTGGGCCGGTTTGATCACGAAGTCGTTGCGCCCGCCGATGATCTCGCCGAGGTTGTCGATTTCTTTTTCGGTAGAGATCACGCCGTACAGTTCCGGCACATGAATGCCGGCGGCGATGGCGCGTTCCTTGGTGATGATCTTGTCATCGACGATCGGGTACAGACTGCGCTTGTTGTACTTGAGCACGTAGTCCGCGTTACGCCGATTGATCCCCATGATGCCCCGGGCTTCCAGGGCCTTCCAGGTTTTCCAGAAGCCGAACATCAGGCGTCAGCCTTCTTCAGGAAGGCCTTGAAACGCACCAGTTCGGTCAGGCGGTAGCCGCGATAGCGACCCATGGCCAACATGAACCCCACCAGGATCAACAGTGTCGCCGGGAAGGTGAACACGAAGTAAACCAGCTCCGGAACGCTCATGATCAGGTGTGCCAGCGACGCCGCGAACAGCGTACCGATCGCCACTTTCATGGCGTGGCCGGAACCGCGTTCTTCCCAGGTAATCGACAGGCGTTCGATGGTCATGGTCAGAATCACCATCGGGAACAGCGCCACCGACAACCCGCGTTCCAGACCGAGTTTATGGCTGAAGAGGCTGATCGCCGCAATCAGCACCACCACGAAAGTCAGCACCACCGACAGCCTCGGCAGCATTTGCAGCTTCAAGTGTTCAAGGTAGGAGCGCAGCGTCAGGCCCAGCGCCGTGATGATCGTAAACAGCACAATACCGAAGCCGAGCTGGGTTTCCCTGAACGCCAGGGCGATCAGCACCGGGGTAAAGGTGCCGAGGGTCTGAATGCCGATCAGGTTGCGCAGGATCAAAATCACCAGCACACCGATCGGGATCATCACCATGATCATGAAGGTCTGCTGGGTTTCCAGCGGCAGGCCGTACAGCGAGTATTCGAGGAAGTTGGCGTCGGTGTTTTCGTCGGTCAGCTTGGCCAGGCGAATCGCGTTCATTTCGCTGTTGTTCAGGCTGAAGGTCACGTTGGCCTTCTTGCCGCCATCGACGGTGATCAGGTTGTCGTCGCCGGTCCACCACAACAGGCGATCGGTCGGCAGGCCCTGTTCACCGGTTTCCGGGTTGAAGTACAGCCAGTCGGTGCCGTTGAAACTGCGCAACCACAGTTCCGGTGTTTGCGGTTGGTCGGCCACCAGACGAATGGTGTGGACCTTTTCTACTGGCACGTGCGCGATGGACAGCACCAGCTCGACGATTTTCGCCTTGTGCCCGGGGGACGGATCGCCGCCCAGCAACAGCTTCACATTGTCGTCGTTGAGATTGTTGACACGCTTGATGGCTTCGCCGATGAAGGTTTCGACGTCGGCCGAGTGTTGGCGGATCGGTGCGAGCAGGGCTTCGGCGGCGATTTTTTCCGCACCTTCGACGGCGATGCTGTCACGGAAGGTCGGCCCTTTGACCTTGGATTTTTCACCGGTATAGCGCTTGGTCAGCACCAGGCGGTAATAAAGCGTTTGATTGCCCTTGGCCCGACGTGCCGACCAGGTGACTTTGCGGTTGCCGTCGGCACGGTTCACGGCCACGCCGTAGTTATTGGAAATGAAGCTCTCGTTGAGGCTGACGTAATCGCGGCTCAGCGGCGGCACGAACATCTGGATCTTGACCGGGTCTTTGGTGCTGGCGACGAACTCGACTTTGGCGTCGATGTTCCACAGGTCGTCGGTAGCGTCTTCGGTCACGGGGATGCCGAGCACGAAGATCTGATAGGCCGTGACTGAAATACCCAGCACCACCAGGATGGCGATCAGGAATTTCAGGTGAAGGGTAAGAGAGCGCATTGGAATTACTCTGCGGTATGAGCGTCGGTGGCGCAGGCGGGTTTGCCAGCAGCGTATTTAAGACTGGGGTCGACCAGCGCATCGAAGCGTTTCAGCGCTTCGGAGCCGATCAGGAGCGGGTATTGGAAGGCGCTGCGGTCGGTCAAGTTCACTTCGATACTGCGTAAAGCCGAACCCATGCAGATATTCAGCTCGATCACCGGACGGGCGGTGTACTTCTTGCCTTCTTCCGGGTCGTAGTCGCCGGCCCTGCGCTTGATCTTGCTGACGCGGGCCAGTGGCCGTTCGATCGGATGCGAATGCGCAGCGTCGATGGCCAGATAGAAGCGCACCCAGGATTCGCCATTGCGTTTGAAACGTTTGATGTCACGGGCACTCAGGGAAGCGGTTTTCGCCCCGGTGTCGAGTTTGGCGGCGACTTCCAGGTTGATGCCGTCCAGGGAGGCGTACTCGTTGAGGCCGTAGACAGTCTTTTCCCCCGCCGCGGCGAAACCGGGCAGACAAAGAAGATAAAGGAAGGTGGGGAAGGGCTTGAGTCTCATAAATCCTGGTGCGCAGCGGTCCGTACTTCTATTCAAGACCCTGGCATCGCTGCGCAAGCTCCCTCGTATGCCTATCAACTGTTTATGACAGGCAGTGCAGATGTCACAAACAAATGCGGCCGGCATTCTAGCACGGTGGTTTTATGGCGCCAGCGCTGGCGGGCGGCTATAAACCGCTGTGCTGCTTTGTTATGGTGCGGCCGGTTATTAGACGATTGTCGACAATACCGATTTTCTCTTTGACTATTCGGCCTGTATTCGCTAGGTTTTGCGGCATCCGCTTACAAGGTGTCGACAATATGCTGGATCAACTCGATCCCCCGGTCATTGCCCAAGACGATTCAGAGACACTTTCCGAGAACGTCTTCCGGCGCATTCAGGCGGCCATCGTCAAGGGCGAGATCGCCCCGGGCAGCAAGATCTCCGAGCCGGAACTGGCGCGCACCTATGGCATCAGCCGCGGGCCGTTGCGTGAGGCGATCCACCGTCTGGAAGGCCAGCGCCTGCTGGTTCGAGTGCCGCACGTCGGGGCGCGGGTGGTTTCGTTGAGCCATGCCGAATTGCTGGAACTCTACGAAATCCGCGAATCCCTCGAAGGCATGGCCTGCCGTCTGGCGGCCGAGCGCATGACGCTCGAAGAAATCGACGAACTGCGCCGGGTCCTCGAAACCCATGAGCGCGATGCGGCGTTTCAGGCCGGTGTCGGCTACTACCAGCAGGAAGGCGATTTCGACTTCCATTACCGAATTATCCAGGGCAGCGGCAACCGCACCCTGACGCAGATGCTCTGCGGCGAGCTCTATCAACTGGTGCGCATGTACCGCATCCAGTTTTCCACCACGCCCAATCGTCCGCGTCAGGCCTTTGCCGAACACCACCGAATTCTCGACGCCATCGCCGACCGTGACGGTGAGCTGGCCGAGTTGTTGATGCGCCGCCACATCGGCGCCTCCAAACGCAATATCGCTCGTCATTACCAGGACGGCGCCAACCAGACAGCCACTGAACGAGGTGAGTCATGAGTTCCAACAAGAGCACTCCAGGCCAGCGATTCCGCGATGCGGTCGCCAGCGAACATCCGCTGCAAGTGGTCGGCGCGATCAACGCCAATCACGCGCTGCTGGCCAAGCGCGCCGGTTTCAAGGCTATTTATCTGTCGGGTGGCGGGGTGGCTGCCGGCTCCCTCGGCGTGCCGGACCTGGGCATCACCGGCCTGGATGACGTGTTGACCGACGTGCGCCGCATCACTGACGTTTGCGACCTGCCGCTGTTGGTGGACGTGGACACCGGTTTCGGCTCCTCGGCGTTCAACGTTGCGCGCACCGTCAAGTCGATGATCAAGTTCGGCGCGGCGGCGATTCACATCGAAGATCAGGTGGGCGCCAAGCGCTGCGGTCATCGTCCTAATAAAGAGATCGTGTCCCTGCAGGAAATGGTCGATCGCATCAAGGCAGCTGTTGATGCGCGCACCGATGACAGCTTCGTGATCATGGCCCGTACCGACGCCCTCGCAGTGGAAGGTCTGGAGTCCGCTTTGGATCGCGCCGCCGCGTGCATCGAGGCCGGCGCCGACATGATTTTCCCGGAAGCCATCACAGAACTGGACATGTACAAGCTGTTCGCCAGCCGCGTGAAAGCGCCGATCCTGGCCAACATCACCGAATTCGGCGCGACGCCGCTGTACACCACCGAGCAACTCGCCGCTGCCGATGTGTCGCTGGTGCTGTACCCGCTGTCGGCGTTCCGCGCGATGAACAAAGCCGCCGAAAACGTCTACACCGCGATCCGCCGCGACGGCACGCAACAGAATGTGATCGACACCATGCAGACGCGCATGGAGCTTTACGATCGCATCGACTACCACACCTTCGAGCAGAAGCTCGATGCGTTGTTTGCCGCGAAGAAGTAATTGTAGGAGCGAGCCTGCTCGCGATGGACGCCAACGATAACGCGGTGTCCTTGATGCACCGAGGTGTTCCGTCCACCTTCGCGAGCAGGCTCGCTCCTACAAGTTTCCCTAACAAATTCAAGAAAAACTGGAGACAGCAATGGCCGAAGCAAAAGTACTCAGTGGCGCCGGGCTCCGTGGCCAGGTTGCCGGGCAAACTGCACTGTCCACCGTGGGCCAGTCGGGCGCAGGCCTGACCTATCGTGGCTACGACGTTCGCGAACTGGCGGCTGACGCACAGTTCGAAGAAGTGGCCTACCTGCTGCTTTACGGTGAACTGCCGACCCAAACCCAACTCGCCGCTTACATCAGCAAACTGGGCAAGCTGCGCGACCTGCCGCAAGCGCTGAAAGAAGTGCTGGAACGCATCCCCGCCGACGCCCACCCGATGGACGTGATGCGCACCGGTTGCTCGTTCCTGGGCAACATCGAACCGGAGAAAGACTTCTGCGAACAACACGACGTGACCGACCGTTTGCTCGCCGCATTCCCGGCGATCATGTGCTACTGGTATCGCTTCAGCCATGACGGCAAACGCATCAGCTGCGTGAGCGACGAACAATCCATCGGCGGCCACTTCCTGCACCTGCTGCACGACAAGAAGCCGAGCGAGTTGCACGTCAAAGTGATGAACGTTTCGCTGATCCTCTACGCGGAGCACGAATTCAACGCCTCGACGTTCACCGCGCGGGTTTGCGCCTCGACCCTGTCGGACATGTATTCGTGCATCACGGCGGCCATCGGTTCGCTGCGCGGTCCGCTGCATGGCGGCGCCAACGAAGCGGCGATGGAAATGATCGAGCGCTTCAGCTCGCCGCAAGAGGCCGTCGAAGGCACCCTCGGCATGCTTGCGCGCAAGGACAAGATCATGGGCTTCGGTCACGCGATCTATAAGGACAACGATCCGCGCAACGAGGTGATCAAGGGCTGGTCGAAAAAACTCGCCGAGGAAGTGGGCGACACCGTGTTGTTCCCGGTATCCGAAGCCATCGACGCAACCATGTGGGAGCAGAAGAAACTGTTCCCGAACGCCGACTTCTACCATGCGTCGACGTACCACTTCATGGGCATCCCGACCAAGTTGTTCACCCCGATTTTCGTCTGCTCGCGCCTGACCGGCTGGGCGGCGCACGTGTTCGAACAACGTGCCAACAACCGCATCATCCGCCCGAGCGCCGAGTACGTCGGCGTCGAACAGCGCAAGTTCGTGCCAATCGAACAACGCTGAATGGTGAAGGCCGGCTGAACCGGGAACCTGTAGGAGCCGAGCCTGCTCGCGATGACGGACTGACATTCAACATCGATGTCGACTGATATACCGCTATCGCGAGCAAGCTCGGCTCCTACAGGGCACCGGTCTCAATTCAAATGCCAGGCCCCACCTTTTGAAATCACCGTGACCGAGTCCTGACGATGAATACTGAATTCCGTAAACCGCTGCCCGGCAGCCATCTGGATTACTTCGACGTCCGCGCGGCTGTCGAAGCCATCCAGCCCGGCGCCTACGACACTCTGCCGTACACCTCCCGCGTGCTGGCGGAAAACCTGGTGCGTCGCTGCGACCCGGCCACGCTCACCGAATCCCTGAAGCAATTCATCGAGCGCAAACGCGACCTCGACTTTCCATGGTTCCCGGCCCGCGTGGTGTGCCACGACATTCTCGGCCAGACCGCGCTGGTCGACCTCGCCGGCCTGCGTGACGCCATCGCTTTGCAAGGTGGCGACCCTGCGCAAGTGAACCCGGTGGTGCCGACGCAATTGATCGTCGATCACTCCCTGGCCGTCGAGCGCGGTGGTTTCGATCCGGAGGCGTTCGAGAAGAACCGCGCCATCGAAGACCGTCGCAACGAAGACCGTTTCCACTTCATCAACTGGACCAAAAAAGCCTTCAAGAACGTTGATGTGATCCCGCCGGGCAACGGCATCATGCACCAGATCAATCTGGAGAAAATGTCTCCGGTGATCCAGGTGCGCGACGGCGTGGCATTCCCCGACACGTGCGTCGGCACCGACAGCCACACTCCGCACGTCGATGCACTGGGCGTGATCGCCATCGGTGTCGGTGGCCTGGAAGCGGAAAGTGTAATGCTCGGCCGCGCGTCGTGGATGCGTCTGCCGGAAAGCGTCGGCGTTGAATTGACCGGCAAACTGCAACCGGGCATCACCGCCACCGACATGGTGCTGGCGCTGACCGAGTTCCTGCGTCAGCAAAAAGTCGTTGGCGCATGGCTGGAGTTCTTCGGCGAAGGCGCCTCCGCGTTGACGCTTGGCGACCGTGCGACCATTTCCAACATGGCCCCGGAATATGGCGCCACCGCCGCGATGTTCTACATCGATCAGCAGACCATCGACTACCTGAAACTCACCGGCCGTGAAGACGAGCAGGTGCAGTTGGTCGAGAACTATGCCAAGACCACAGGCCTGTGGGCTGACAGCTTGAAGAATGCGCAATACGAGCGTGGGTTGAGCTTTGACCTGTCCTCGGTAGTGCGCAACATGGCCGGCCCGAGCAACCCGCACGCACGCGTTGCGACCTCGGACCTTGCCGCCCAAGGTATCTCCGGTCAGTGGACCGAAGTGCCCGGTCAGATGCCGGACGGCGCGGTAATCATCGCCGCCATCACCAGTTGCACTAACACCAGCAACCCGCGCAACGTCATCGCCGCCGGCCTGCTGGCGCGCAATGCCAACAAGCTCGGGCTGACCCGCAAGCCGTGGGTCAAATCGTCCCTGGCGCCGGGTTCGAAAACCGTGGCGTTGTACCTGGATGAAGCCGGCCTGACCACCGAACTGGAGCAACTTGGCTTCGGCATCGTTGCCTTTGCTTGCACCACCTGCAACGGTATGTCCGGCGCGCTGGACCCGGTGATCCAGCAAGAGATAATTGACCGCGACCTGTACGCCACCGCTGTGCTGTCCGGTAACCGCAACTTCGATGGCCGGATCCACCCGTACGCCAAGAATGCGTTCCTTGCTTCGCCGCCATTGGTCGTGGCTTACGCCATTGCGGGCACCATCCGTTTCGACATCGAAAAAGATGTGCTGGGTGTGGTCGACGGCAAGGAAATCCGCCTCAAAGACATCTGGCCGAGCGACGAAGAAATCGACGCGGTGGTGAAAGCGTCGGTCAAGCCGGAGCAATTCCGTCAGGTCTACATTCCGATGTTCGCCATCCACGAAGACACCGGTCCGAAAGTGACGCCGCTGTACGACTGGCGCGAGATGAGCACCTACATCCGCCGTCCGCCGTACTGGGAAGGCGCGCTGGCCGGTGCTCGTCCGCTCAAGGGCATGCGCCCGCTGGCGGTGCTGCCGGACAACATCACCACCGATCACCTGTCGCCTTCAAACGCGATCATGCTCGACAGCGCCGCCGGCGAATACCTGGCGAAAATGGGCTTGCCGGAAGAGGACTTCAACTCTTACGCAACGCACCGCGGTGACCACTTGACCGCGCAACGCGCCACCTTCGCCAACCCGAAACTGTTCAATGAAATGGTTCAGGAAAACGGCAAGGTCAAGCAGGGTTCGCTGGCTCGCGTCGAGCCGGAAGGCAAAGTGATGCGCATGTGGGAAGCCATCGAAACCTACATGGAACGCAAGCAGCCGCTGATCATCATCGCCGGCGCCGACTACGGTCAGGGTTCGTCCCGCGACTGGGCGGCCAAAGGCGTGCGTCTGGCGGGTGTGGAAGCGATTGCAGCTGAAGGCTTCGAGCGCATTCACCGCACCAACCTGGTGGGAATGGGCGTGTTGCCGCTGGAATTCAAACCGGGCACCAACCGCAAGACATTGGGCATCGATGGCAGCGAAACCTACGACGTGATCGGCGAGCGCACCCCGCGTGCCGAGCTGACGCTGGTGATCAACCGCAAGAACGGCGAACGCGTCGAAGTGCCGGTGACCTGCCGCCTCGACACCGCCGAAGAAGTGTCGATCTATGAGGCCGGCGGCGTACTGCAACGCTTCGCTCAGGACTTCCTCGAAGAATCGGCGGTTGCCGTTTAACACGATGAGTTCGGGCGGGGCTATGCGGCCTCGCCTGATCCTAAAAGGAACATCATGGCTCACGCACCTCAAATTAGAATCCCCGCCACCTACATGCGCGGCGGCACCAGCAAAGGCGTGTTCTTCAGCCTGAAAGATCTGCCCGAAGCGGCACAGGTTCCAGGCCCGGCGCGCGATGCCTTGTTGCTGCGCGTGATCGGCAGCCCCGACCCGTACGACAAGCAAATCGACGGCATGGGCGGCGCGACCTCCAGCACCAGCAAAACCGTGATCCTGTCCAAAAGCATCAAGGCCGATCACGACGTCGATTACCTGTTTGGACAGGTGTCCATCGACAAGCCTTTCGTCGATTGGAGTGGCAACTGCGGCAATCTGTCGGCGGCGGTCGGTTCGTTTGCCATCAGCAATGGTTTGGTGGACGCCAGCCGCATCCCGCACAACGGCGTTGCCGTGGTTCGCGTGTGGCAGGCCAACATCGGCAAGACCATCATCGCCCACGTGCCGATCACCAATGGTGAAGTGCAGGAGACTGGTGATTTCGAACTCGACGGCGTGACCTTTCCGGCGGCTGAAGTGCAGGTCGAATTCATGGACCCTGCAGCGGAAGAAGAGGGCGGCGGCGGTTCGATGTTTCCTACCGGCAACCTGGTGGATGACCTCGAAGTGCCTGGCGTCGGAACTTTCAAGGCGACCATGATCAATGCCGGTATTCCGACGATTTTCGTTAATGCCGAAGACATCGGTTACACCGGCACCGAGCTGCAAGGCGCGATCAATAGCGATCCGAAAGCGTTGCTGATGTTTGAAACCATTCGGGCTTACGGCGCATTGCGCATGGGCCTGATCAAGGATCTGGACGATGCGGCCAAGCGTCAGCACACGCCCAAGGTTGCCTTTGTGGCCAAGCCTGCGGACTACGTTGCTTCGAGTGGCAAAGCGATTGCGGCGGCTGATGTCGATCTGCTGGTGCGGGCGTTGTCCATGGGCAAACTGCACCACGCGATGATGGGCACGGCGGCGGTGGCGATTGGTACGGCGGCGGCGATTTCCGGCACGCTGGTGAACCTTGCCGCGGGTGGTGTCGAACGCAATGCCGTGCGCTTTGGGCATCCGTCCGGCACCTTGCGTGTGGGGGCTGAAGCCAGCCTGGTGAACGGCGAGTGGACCGTGAACAAAGCCATCATGAGCCGCAGTGCGCGGGTGTTGATGGAAGGTTACGTCCGCGTGCCGGGCGATTCGTTCTGATCTGAAAATCACCCCTCACCCCAACCCTCCCGAAACGTCGGACCGCCCCAGTGGGGAGAGGGGGAAAGGGAGCAGATCTTCTTGCTTTTCAAGTCCTGAGTTCGACTCTATCTTTCAGGTCGCAGCGGATCGAAATACACCTCGGTCAGCCCCCTCTCCCCTCTGGGGAGAGGGTTGGGGTGAGGGGGGATCTACCTGAATAAATACAAAATCAAGCAGGCACCCCAGACCTGCAAAAATCAAAACCAAACCTGCCCCTGAGGAAGAACACCACCACTCAACAATCCTGAACTGGAGTGAATCGAACATGAGCACCAACGTCGACCAGAACAACCGCCCCGACTACGACACGGTCCTGCAGGACATTGCCGACTACGTCCTCAATTTCAAGATCCAGTCCGCCGAAGCCCTCGACACCGCACGCAACTGCCTGATGGACACGTTGGGTTGCGGCCTGCTGGCCCTGCGCTTCCCCGAATGCACCAAACACCTCGGCCCCATGGTGGAAGGCACCGTCGTCCCGTTTGGCGCGCGGGTCCCCGGTACCAGTTATCGCCTCGACCCGGTCAAGGCGGCGTGGGACATCGGCTGCATCGTGCGCTGGCTCGACTACAACGACACCTGGCTCGCCGCCGAGTGGGGCCATCCGTCCGATAACCTCGGCGGCATTCTCGCGGTGGCCGATCACTTGTCGCAAAAACGCCTGGCCAATGGCGACGCGCCGCTGACCGTTCGCGCGGTACTCGACGCCATGATCATGGCTCACGAAATCCAGGGCGTGATCGCGTTGGAAAACTCCTTCAATCGTGTAGGCCTGGATCACGTCATCCTGGTGAAAGTCGCCTCGACCGCGGTCACCGCCAAGCTGATGGGCGCCAATCGTGAGCAGTTGTTGTCGGCGTTGTCCCATGCGTTCGCCGACGGTCAGGCGCTGCGCACTTACCGTCATGCGCCGAATGCCGGATCGCGTAAATCCTGGGCGGCCGGCGACGCGTCCAGCCGTGGCGTGCGTCTGGCGGACATCGCCATGCGTGGCGAAATGGGCATCCCTGGCGTACTGACCGCGAAACAATGGGGCTTCTACGATGTGCTGTTCAGTCACACCAACAACGATCTGGCGCTCAAGCCCGAAGACAAACGCGCGTTCAGCTTCTCCCGGAAGTACGGCAGCTACGTGATGGAAAACGTGCTGTTCAAGATCAGTTTTCCCGCCGAGTTCCACGCGCAAACGGCCTGCGAAGCGGCAGTGACGTTGCATCCGCAAGTCAGAAATCGCCTGCACGAAATCGACAAAATCGTCATCACTACCCACGAATCGGCAATCCGCATCATCTCCAAGGTCGGCCCGCTGGCCAATGCGGCGGATCGTGACCATTGCATTCAGTACATGACAGCCGTGCCGCTGGCGTTCGGCAATCTGGTGGCCGAGCAGTACGAAGACGACTTCCACGCGGCGCATCCGATCATCGACGTGCTGCGCGAGAAAATGGTTATCGTCGAAGACCCGCGCTACACCCGCGAATACCTGGAGGCCGACAAACGCTCCATCGCCAATGCGATACAGGTGTTCTTCAAGGACGGCTCCAGCACCGAAAACGTGTTGGTGGAGTACCCGATCGGCCATCGCCGTCGCCGCTCCGACGGCATTGCGCTGCTGGAAGACAAGTTCAAGGCGAACCTGGCGACGCGCTTCAACGCCCAGCGCAGCGCCGAGATCTTTGCGTTGTGCAAGGACCAGGCGAAGCTTGAAGCCACACCGGTGAACAGGTTTGTGGATTTGTTTGTGATCTGACCGTCGCCTAGGGGTTTGTTTTTTTGCCGATGAGCCACTTCTCCACAGGCAATTTGGTGATCGCAAACCCCGTCAGCAAAATCGCCGAGTACATCATCAATTCCCGGGACACGGTTTGCCCCTCGTACCAGGCGCCGATGATCACTGCGAACACCGGAAAAATGATGAACACAAACGACAGAATGATCGGGCTCAGCCGCTTGAGCAGCAAAAAGTAAACGATAAACCCGCCCACCGACGCCACCAGCCCCAGATAGAGCAGGGCGCTCCACGAACGCGCGGTGATGCCATTGAACACCGGTGCTTCGACACTCAATCCGGCGACAAACAGCATCAGCCCGGCGATGCCGATTGGCAGCGTGTTGTAGGTGATGACGCTGATCGCCGTGCCGTGTTTTTTAGTCACCACGTAACACAGCGCATGCATCACCGCTGCGCAGAGGATGGCCAACACTCCGAACAATTCGGCATGGTCCAGATGCAGCCCCTGGCTGCGGATGATCATGAACAGACTGCCGAAACCGATGGCAATGCCCAGCACTTGCGAGGGGTAGATTTTTTCCCGCAGAAACAGCGCGCAAAACAACAGGATGAACACCGGCATGCAGCTGAACAACAGCGCCGTCAGACCCGATGACACGTGCATCTCGCCGTAGTTGAGCAAGTAGTACGGCAGGCTGAAATACGACAGCGTGACGAAGACAAAAAACCAACGGCTTTCCTTGGGAAACAGCAGCGGTTCACGACGTATCAGGGCGAAGCCGAGAAAGAGCGGGAAGGCGATGAGGAACCGCAGGCCGGCAGCGGTCAGCGGCGGCACGCTTTCAACGGCAATCTTGATCCCGAGCCACGTGGTGCCCCAGCTCAGGCACACGATCAGGAACAACACGCTGGTGATCAGGGCGGCCAGCCAGGGTTTCGTAGTGCGTGAAGGTGCGCTGATGGCTATGGACATGATCGGACTCCTTTTATGTTCGGAATTGACCTCCTTCTGCAAAAGGTCTATCCCTGATTGAACCTGTTTCAAGCACGCTATTCGGGGCTGGAATGACTGTCAAAACAAGTATTGCCATGGTGTCAATCCTGCGCGACGGCCTGGCGAACGGTCTGGGGGTGAAATACAAACGCCTCGCCGACGCGATCGAAAAAGGCATCGCTGAAGGGCTGATCGAGCCCGGCTGCAAATTGCCGCCTCATCGGCTGCTGGCGGATAGCCTCGGTGTGACCATCGGTACCGTCAGCCGCGCTTACGGTGAGCTCGAACGTGTGGGATTGGTGGTCGCTCGCGTAGGAGACGGCACCTATGTGCGTCAGCGTGGGATGGAACGGCCGCGGGACGGCGGCTTTCGCAATGTCAGCGATGAGCCGCAGGCGTTTTTCGACATGAGCCGCAATCAACCGATTCCGAGGCAGGAAGCGCTTTTTTTGAGTCAGAGCCTGCAAGCGTTGTCCCTTGATCCTGAGGCGTTGCAACACATCAGCGGTTACACCGTCGATGTCGGTTTGCCACGCTATCGTGCGGCAGGGGCGCACTGGCTCAGGCATAAAGAATTTGTCCCGAACGCCGAGCAGATCGTTTGCGTGAACGGCGGCCAGCACGGTCTGTTGTGTGCCTTGATGGGGTTGCTCAAGGCGGGTGATACGTTGGTGACAGAGCACCTGACCTACCCGGGGTTGATCAGCGTCGCACGCCAGCTCGGGATAAAACTGATCGGTGTCGGGATGGATGATGAAGGGCTGATGCCCAATGCCCTGGAGGAGGTTTGCCGCAACCATCGTGTGTCGGCGCTGTATTGCACACCGACGATCCAGAATCCTACGGCTGCAGTGATGTCCGTCGCACGGCGCGAGGCGATTGCAGAGAATTGTCGGCAGCACAATCTGTTGATCTTTGAAGACGAAGCCCACGCGGTATTGGCTCAACAGCGACCGTTACCCTTGAGCCATTTCGCCCCGGAGCGCTCGGTGCTGATCGGCAGCCTGAGCAAGGCGGTTTCGGCGGGTTTGCGGGTCGGTTACCTGCATGCGCCGCAACCGTTGATCGGACGTTTGAGCGCAGCGGTGCGCGGGACGTGCTGGATGGCCAGCCCGCTGTCGCTGGAGGTGGCGAGTCTGTGGATAGAAAACGGTAGGGCCGAGCAGTTGTTGAGCCAGCAGATTGCCGAGATTGGTCGGCGCAAGACGTTGGTCAGTGGTGTGCTGGAAGGCTTGGCGTACAAAACTCATTCCCATAGCCCGCACTTCTGGATTGAAGTGCCCGAGCCGTGGCGGGCCTCGCAGATTGCTGAGGAGCTCAAGGAGAATAATTATCGGGTGGCAACTGCTGAAGCGTTTGCGGTCGGACATGGGGCGGTGCCGCAGTTCATCAGGGCGAGTGTGTGTCATTCGACAGGGGATGATCGGTTGTTGCTTCAAGGGTTTGAAGCGTTGGCGGGGGCTTTGGCTGAGACCGAGTGATCGTTCATCGCGAGCAGGCTCACTCCCACAGTTGATCTCTGTCGTACATAAACTTTGTGTCCACTGGAGATCAACTGTGGGAGTGAGCCTGCTCGCGATAGCGGTATAGCGGGCTCTACAGCACTACTTGAACCGCCGCTCCACGCCTTTCTCCACCAGAATCTTCGCCGAAATCTCTTCCACCGAAAAATGCGTGGAATTGATGTGCGGAATGTTCTCGCGACGGAACAGATTCTCCACCTCACGCACTTCGAATTCGCACTGGGCGTAGCTCGAATAGCGGCTATTGGGCTTGCGCTCGTTGCGGATCGCGGTGAGGCGATCCGGGTCGATGGTCAGGCCGAACAGTTTGTGCTGATGGGCACGCAGGGTTGCTGGCAATTGCAGGCGTTCCATGTCGTCTTCGGTCAGCGGATAGTTGGCCGCGCGGATGCCAAATTGCATGGCCATGTACAGGCACGTCGGCGTCTTACCACAACGCGACACGCCCACTAGAATCAGGTCCGCCTTGTCGTAATAATGCGTGCGCGCACCGTCGTCGTTGTCGAGGGCGAAGTTCACTGCCTCGATCCGCTCCATGTAATTGGAGTTGCTGCCAATCGAGTGGGACTTGCCGACGGTGTAGGAAGAATGCTCGGTCAATTCCTGTTCAAGAGGCGCCAGAAAGGTCGAGAAAATGTCGATCATGAAACCATTGGACGTTGCGAGGATCTCACGGATGTCCTGGTTGACAATGGTGTCGAAGATGATCGGCCGAAAACCATCGTTTTCAGCGGCTTTGTTGATTTGTTGTACCATGAGCCGCGCTTTATCCGCGTTGTCGATGTACGGCTTCGTGAATTTGCTGAAGGTAATGTTTTCGAACTGCGCCAGGAGGCTTTGACCCAGGGTTTCGGCGGTAATGCCGGTACCATCGGAGATAAAGAAAGCAGATCGTTTCATTTGCACCTTGGGCCTTAAGCTAGTGACGAATCTTGGATATGATAGGCGCGATTTGCCGGCCGCCAGTGGCCTGCATTCTCACTTATTTTCCAGGTCCAGGCCATACAGCTGGCAAACGCTCCATAGAGCAGCCGGCTTCTGAGCTTTTCCAACACAGTTAGTGGAGAGATCACCTTGGTAGAGTACGTAGTTTCCCTCGATAAGCTCGGCGTCCATGATGTAGAGCACGTAGGGGGCAAGAACGCATCCCTGGGCGAGATGATCAGTAACCTTGCAGGTGCCGGTGTATCGGTGCCCGGTGGCTTTGCCACGACAGCTCAGGCTTATCGTGATTTTCTTGAGCTGAGCGGCCTGAACGATCAGATCCATGCCGCCCTCGACGCCCTGGACGTCGATGATGTCAATGCCCTGGCCAAGACCGGCGCCCAGATCCGTCAATGGATCATGGAAGCCGAGTTCCCCGAGAAGCTCAACGCCGAAATCCGCACCGCGTTCGCCACGCTGTCGGCCGGCAACCCTGACATGGCCGTGGCCGTGCGCTCTTCCGCTACCGCCGAAGACCTGCCGGACGCTTCCTTTGCCGGTCAGCAGGAAACCTTCCTGAACATCCGTGGTGTCGAAAACGTTATTCGCGCCGCCAAAGAGGTGTTCGCTTCGCTGTTCAACGACCGCGCGATTTCCTACCGCGTCCACCAGGGCTTCGACCACAAGCTGGTTGCCCTGTCGGCCGGCGTGCAGCGCATGGTCCGCTCCGAAACCGGCACCGCCGGCGTGATGTTCACCCTCGATACCGAATCGGGCTTCCGTGACGTGGTGTTCATCACCGGCGCCTACGGCCTGGGTGAAACCGTCGTACAAGGCGCGGTGAACCCGGATGAGTTCTACGTCCACAAAGGAACGCTGGCAGCCGGTCGTCCGGCCATCCTGCGTCGCAACCTGGGCAGCAAAGCCATCAAGATGATCTACGGCGAAATCGCCACGGCCGGTAAATCGGTCAAGACCATCGACGTCGACAAGGCTGATCGCGCACGTTTCTGCCTGACCGACGCCGAAGTCAGCGAACTGGCCAAGCAAGCGATGATCATCGAGAAGCACTACAAGTGCCCGATGGACATCGAATGGGCCAAAGACGGCGACGACGGCAAGCTCTACATCGTTCAGGCCCGTCCTGAAACCGTGAAGAGCCGCACCCAGGCCAACGTCATGGAACGTTACCTGTTGAAAGAAACCGGCACCGTGCTGGTTGAAGGTCGCGCCATCGGCCAGCGCATCGGCGCCGGCAAGGTCCGCATCATCAAGGACGTGTCCGAGATGGACAAAGTCCAGCCAGGCGACGTTCTGGTCTCCGACATGACCGACCCGGACTGGGAACCGGTCATGAAGCGCGCCAGCGCCATTGTCACCAACCGTGGCGGCCGTACTTGCCACGCGGCGATCATCGCTCGCGAGCTGGGCATCCCCGCCGTGGTCGGTTGCGGCAACGCCACCCAGCTGTTGATAGAAGGCCAGGGCGTGACCGTTTCCTGCGCTGAAGGCGACACCGGTTACATCTTCGAAGGCGAACTGGGCTTCGACATCAAGAAAAACTCCGTCGATGCCATGCCTGATCTGCCGTTCAAGATCATGATGAACGTCGGCAACCCGGATCGCGCCTTCGACTTCGCGCAACTGCCGAACGCCGGTGTGGGCCTGGCCCGTCTGGAGTTCATCATCAACCGCATGATCGGTGTTCACCCGAAAGCGCTGCTGAACTACGCAGGGTTGCCGCAGGACATCAAGGACAGCGTCGACAAGCGCATCGCCGGTTACGACGATCCGGTTGGCTTCTATGTCGAGAAGCTGGTTGAAGGCATCAGCACCCTGGCCGCTGCGTTCACCCCGAAAAAGGTCATCGTGCGTCTGTCGGACTTCAAGTCCAACGAATACGCCAACCTGATCGGTGGCAAGCTCTACGAGCCGGAAGAAGAAAACCCGATGCTGGGCTTCCGTGGCGCTTCGCGTTACATCAGCGAATCGTTCCGTGACTGCTTCGAACTCGAATGCCGCGCCCTCAAGCGTGTGCGCAACGAGATGGGGCTGACCAACGTCGAAATCATGGTGCCATTCGTCCGTACCCTCGGCGAAGCCAGCCAGGTCATCGACCTGTTGGCGGAGAACGGTCTGAAGCGCGGCGAAAACGGTCTGCGCATCATCATGATGTGCGAACTGCCGTCCAACGCGATCCTCGCTGAAGAATTCCTCGAGTTCTTCGACGGCTTCTCCATCGGTTCCAACGACCTGACCCAGCTGACCCTGGGCCTGGACCGTGACTCCGGGATCATCGCGCACCTGTTTGACGAGCGTAATCCGGCGGTCAAGAAGCTGTTGGCCAACGCGATTCAGGCCTGCAACAAGGCTGGCAAGTACATCGGCATTTGCGGTCAGGGTCCTTCGGACCACCCTGATCTGGCCAAATGGCTGATGGAGCAGGGCATCGAAAGCGTTTCGTTGAACCCCGATTCCGTACTGGAAACCTGGTTCTTCCTGGCTGAAGGTCAGGCTCCGGCTTGATGGTGTGAGTGAAAGGGCCGCTCACTGTAGGAGCAAGGCTTGCCCGCGATGGCGTCTACAAAATCGCCATCGCCAGCAAACTGTGCTCCTACAGGGGGTAGTCGTTTTCTGAGATTGAAGTAGGGCGGGCTCCTCTGGATGCCGCCCTTTTTTGTGCAAGAGCATTATGCAAAGCAGCAGCAACCTATTTCCTGTCGCCCTGATCAGCGCCGAGCGGCGCGGCGATCTGAGCGAAGACGTCTATCGTCTGAAACCCGGCAACAGCCCTGACGGCACCGTCGAACTGGCCGTGACGCGCCTGGGCATGGCGGATGGCTCAGACGCGCGTGGCGTTCCGGTTATTTTGCTTCACGGCAGCTTTTCCAATCGCCGGTTCTGGTTTTCCCCGAAGGGGCTTGGACTGGGCGCCTACCTGACGCGTCTGGGATTCGATGTATGGATTCCCGAAATGCGTGGTCACGGCCTGTCCCAGCGTAACCAGAACTACCGCAAGAACCGTGTTGCCGACTACGCCCGTTACGATTTACCGGCCATTGGCGCGTTCGTGCGCGAGCAGAGCGGCCAGATCCCGCACTGGATCGGTCACTCGCTGGGCGGGATTACCCTGGCAGCGGCATTGGGTGGTGAGTACATCGGCGAGCCGGTAGTGGCTTCCGCAGCGTTTTTCGGCACTCAAATCAGCCGCACCTATTGGCCGTTGAAAATTCCCCCGGTGGAGTGGAGCGGGCGTTTCATTCTTAAACGCTTTGCCCAGTTGTCCGGTTCACGGCTCAAGCGCGGCCCGGAGGATGAGCCCATTGGCCTGGCCCTGGAAAGCATGCGCTGGTATGGCCTGTTCGGGCGCTTTGGCGATGCCGACAAGGATTGGTGGGCCGGATTGGCCGACGTTCAGTTACCGGTATTGGCCGTGAGTGCCGCCGGTGACCATCAGGACCCAACCTGGGCTTGTCGCAAGCTATTTGATCAGGTGGGTTCTGAGCATAAGCAATTCATCAGCCTGGGTCGCGAGCAGGGCTTTGGCGATAATTTCGGTCATGTAGAGATGCTCGTCAGCAAGTCTGCGCAGACTGAAGTCTGGCCGCTGGTGGCGCGCTGGTTGGCAGATCAGCAAACGCCATTGCTGGGTGGAAAACCGGGTCTGGCTGCGGCGGTATGAGCCTGATGCTCTAACAAGGGCATTTCGCTCCGTTCGGCTTGCGGCTAAGATATGACGCATTGAGCTTTTCTGGTCACTTTGCGACATCCTCGATTGTCTTCCTCTCTACAGGAGTTTCTCGATGAACCATTACATCACGCCTGACCTTTGCGACGCCTATCCGGAGCTGGTGCAGGTGCTGGAGCCGATGTTCAACAATTTCGGCGGCCGTGATTCTTTCGGTGGCGAAATCGTGACCATCAAATGTTTCGAAGACAATTCGCGGGTCAAGGAGCAGGTCGAGCTGAAGGGGAATGGCAAGGTGCTGGTGGTCGACGGCGGCGGTTCCCTGCGTCATGCGTTGCTGGGTGACATGTTGGCCGAGAAAGCCGCTAAAAACGGCTGGGAAGGGCTGGTGATCTACGGTTGCATCCGCGACGTAGATATCATCGCGCAGACCGATCTGGGCGTTCAGGCCCTGGCCAGCCACCCGAGGAAATCCGACCGGCGCGGGCTCGGCGATCTCAACGTTGCGGTCACTTTTGCCGGTGTGACGTTCCACCCGGGCCACTACATCTATGCGGACAATAACGGCGTGATCATTTCGCCAAGCCCGCTGAAAATGCCTGAATAAAGCGCTGCACCAACAAAGGGGTGAGGATGTTCGAGGAAGAAAACGCGCAGTGGGGGCTGGTGCATGCCCTGGTGCTGGACGGTAAAGGCAGTGCGCGTTCGATAGCCCGGACTGAACTCGATGACTTGCAGCTGCAGGCCCATGAAAGCCTGTGGCTGCACTGGGATCGCAGTCACCCGCAAACCCAGACCTGGTTGCGACAATCCAGCGGTCTGAGCGAATTCAGCTGTGATCTTTTACTTGAAGAAAACACCCGTCCGCGTCTTGTACAGCTTTCGGACAGCGAACTGCTGCTATTTTTGCGTGGGGTCAACCTGAACCCGGGCGCCGAGCCGGAAGACATGGTCTCGGTGCGGATCTTCGCGTCGGCCCAGCGGGTCATTTCCCTGCGTTTGCGTCCGTTGCGCGCCACCGATGAGTTGCTGCTGCAGCTCGCCGAAGGCAAAGGACCGAAAACGGCGTCAGAACTCATCCTTTATATGGCGCAATACCTCACCCACAAGGTGCAGGATCTGGTCAGCTGCCTCTCGGAAGTCGTCGATGAGGAAGAAGAAAAGCTGGATGCCGACGAACGGTATACACCCGAGCACGGAGCCGTTTTACAGATCCGGCGAAGGGCTGCTGCGTTGAAGCGCTTTCTCGCTCCGCAACGGGACATTTTCGGTCAGCTGACACGGATAAAACTGCCTTGGTTTGTCGAAGATGATGGCGATTACTGGAACGAATTGAATAACAGCCTGACCCGATATCTGGAGGAGCTGGAATTGACCCGGGAGCGGGTGGGGTTGGTCCTCGAGGCCGAAGACAGACGTTTGAGCGTGCGAATGAATCGCACGATGTACCGCTTCGGGATCATCACCGGGATCTTTTTGCCGATGAGTTTTCTGACGGGTCTTCTGGGCATCAATGTCGGCGGGATTCCGTTCTCTGCAAGCCCCTATGGCTTCCTGATCGCGTGCCTGATGATGGTCTCGGTGGCGCTGGGGCAGTGGTGGTTATTCCGACGTTTGCGCTGGGTCTGAGGGTGAGCGATGTGACCCGAGCAAATTTGACCGCGTCTTTCACAGACATCACGAGAGGTGCGTATGCACGATCCGTTTGAACAGTCTTTGCGTGACATGCTCAAGGCATCACCGTCCACCCGGGACGACGATGCGTGCCTTGGGCGTGTACTGAAAACCGCCAACCGCCAGGTCGGCGCCGGTGATCTGTTCAGCCTGCTGGGCCGTTGGTTGCCCGCGTTGATGATCGCCCTGAATAACGGATCGGCCCATGTCGCTCCGGTTTCCCGTCACCGTAAACCTACCGTTCGCACTGCTGATAAGGCTGATTGAATATGGAACTTGATCTCTGGACTCAGAGCCTCGTCACTGCAATGACTGCGTTATGGACCAAGGTTGCAAATTTCATCCCGAACCTGTTCGGCGCACTGGTTGTGCTGCTGTTGGGTTTCGTCGTTGCGAAACTTTTGGACACTTTGCTGTCTAAGTTGCTCGCCAAGCTGGGGCTCGATCGCCTGATGGGCGGCACCGGACTGACCAAATTGCTGTCCCGGGCCGGCCTTCAAGTGCCTATCTCGACCTTGATTGGCAAGATTGTCTATTGGTTCGTTCTGCTGATTTTCCTGGTTTCTGCCGCAGAATCCCTTGGGCTTGAGCGAGTTTCGGCTACGCTTGATATGCTTGCGCTGTATGTGCCGAAAGTATTTGGCGCCGCGCTGGTGCTGCTGGTGGGTGTTTTACTCGCGCAATTGGCCAATGGGCTGGTGCGAGGTGCAGCAGAGGGTGTAGGGCTGGATTATGCTGCGGGCCTGGGGAGAATTGCCCAGGGCCTGGTGATTATCATCAGTATTTCGGTCGCAATCAGCCAGTTGGAGGTCAAGACTGACCTGCTCAACCACGTGATTGTGATAGTTTTGATTACCGTTGGTCTGGCGGTTGCGCTGGCCATGGGATTGGGAAGCCGGGAAATTGCCGGTCAGATTCTTGCGGGAATCTATGTGCGGGAGTTGTATCAGGTTGGGCAACAAGTGCGTGTTGGCGAGGTCGAAGGTCAGATCGAAGAGATCGGCACGGTTAAAACCACATTGCTGACCGATGAGGGGGAGCTAGTCTCTCTTTCCAATCGGATTCTCCTGGAACAGCATGTGAGTAGCCGCTAACCCGGCAAACCCTGCTAATGTATGCCGCCGCAAAAATACCCTGAAAGGGTTGCGGCGGACATTGACCTGACTGTCGGCCCGACTTGTTTTGAATAAAGCTCAATCGCTGTCCACGCGCTACGACCCCCGCGAGCTCTCTGATGAGGAGTTGGTCGCGCGCTCGCATACCGAGCTGTTTCACGTAACGCGCGCTTATGAAGAACTGATGCGGCGTTACCAGCGAACATTATTTAACGTCTGTGCGCGGTATCTTGGGAACGATCGCGACGCAGACGATGTCTGTCAGGAAGTGATGTTGAAGGTGCTGTATGGCCTGAAGAACTTCGAGGGCAAATCGAAGTTCAAGACGTGGCTATACAGCATCACGTACAACGAGTGCATCACGCAGTATCGGAAAGAACGGCGAAAGCGTCGCTTGATGGATGCTTTGAGTCTGGACCCCCTCGAGGAAGCGTCTGAAGAAAAGGCGCCGAAACCTGAGGACAAGGGTGGACTTGATCGCTGGTTAGTGTATGTGAACCCGATTGACCGTGAAATTCTGGTGCTACGATTTGTCGCAGAGCTGGAATTTCAAGAGATCGCGGATATCATGCACATGGGTTTGAGTGCGACAAAAATGCGTTACAAACGTGCTCTAGATAAATTGCGTGAGAAATTTGCAGGCATTGCTGAAACTTAGTTCGGCGCAAATATCTCTTACGTGTAGGCAAGTTCTGATAGACTTGCCGCCGAGTTGTCCCCCGGTTTGCGGGACTGCTTCACAATCACCAGATGGGGATTTAACGGATGAAACTGAAAAACACCTTGGGCTTGGCCATTGGTTCTTTGATTGCCGCCACTACGTTCGGCGCACTGGCACAAGGCCAAGGCGCAGTTGAAATCGAAGGCTTCGCCAAGAAAGAACAGTACGACAGCGATCGTGACTTCAAAAACAATGGCAACCTGTTTGGCGCTTCCGTAGGCTACTTCATCACCGACGACGTTGAACTGCGTCTGGCTTACGACGAAGTGCACAACGTGCGTTCCGATGACGGTCGTAACGTTAAGGGCGCTGATACCGCTCTGGACGCTCTGTACCACTTCAACAACCCAGGCGACATGATCCGTCCATACGTTTCTGCCGGTTTCTCGGACCAGAGCATTGGCCAGAACGGCGGTGGCGGTCGTAACCGTTCCACCTTCGCCAACGTTGGCGGCGGTGCCAAGCTGTACTTCACCGATAACTTCTACGCCCGTGCTGGCGTTGAAGCTCAATACAACATCGACCAGGGCGACACCGAGTGGGCTCCAAGCGTCGGTATCGGTGTGAACTTCGGTGGCGGCTCCAAGCCTGCTGCTGCTCCAGTTCCAGCACCAGCTGAAGTCTGCTCCGACAGCGACAACGATGGCGTTTGCGACAACGTTGACAAGTGCCCGGACACCCCAGCCAACGTAACTGTTGACGCTGATGGCTGCCCAGCAGTTGCTGAAGTTGTTCGTGTTGAGCTGGACGTGAAGTTCGACTTCGACAAGTCGGTAGTCAAGCCTAACAGCTACGGCGACATCAAAAACCTCGCTGACTTCATGAAACAGTACCCATCCACCACTACTACTGTTGAAGGTCACACTGACTCCGTCGGTCCTGACGCTTACAACCAGAAACTGTCCGAGCGTCGTGCAAACGCCGTTAAGCAAGTTCTGACCAACCAGTACGGTGTTGAATCGTCCCGCGTTCAGTCTGTTGGCTACGGCGAATCCCGCCCAGTTGCTGACAACAAAACTGAAGCTGGTCGCGCTGTAAACCGTCGCGTAGAAGCGCAGGTTGAAGCTCCAGCTAAGTAATTAGCTCGCAGCTCTGAAAAGCCCGGCTTAGGCCGGGCTTTTCTTTGTCTGCGATTTGGGTTTTAGCGGGGGATTTGCGTTGCGGTGAAAAGATCGTCCGAAACGCGGCCCGAACCTTCGACAGCTCCTACAGGTTGAACGCAGAAGCTGTGTAGGAGCTGCCGCAGGCTGCGATCTTTTGGCTTTCTTTGCAGGCCGCGACCGCTCCAATCACCAGGATGGCCGGGCTTTTCAACTCAAAGGCGTAGGCATCTTCTTCCATCGCAGTCAGATCGCTCCGACATTCCCGTTGGTGTGGCAGGGAAGCGTTTTCAATCATTGCCACCGGAGTATCCGCCGCCATTCCTCCGGCGAGCAGTTGCTCGCGAATCTCGCTCAGTTTTGCGACACCCATATACACCACCAGCGTCGTACCACCTTGGGCCAGGGCTTGCCAGTTCAGGCTGCTGCCATCCTGAGTGTGGGCGGTGACCAGCGTCACGCCACGCGCAACACCCCGCAGGGTCAACGGAATATCGCATTGCGTTGCACCGGCAAGCCCGGCGGTGATGCCGTTGACCAGTTCCACTTCGACCCCCTGTTCACGCAGCCACTGCGCCTCTTCGCCGCCCCGGCCAAAAATGCACGGATCACCGCCCTTGAGGCGCACCACGCATTTTCCGTGGCGGGCATAACGAAGCATCAGGCGATGAATGAATGCCTGAGGTGTGGAGCGACAGCCGCCGCGCTTGCCCACGGGAATGATTCGCGCCTGCGGGCAATGCTCCAGCACCGCGTCGTTGACCAGGTCATCGATCAGCACCACATCCGCTTCGCTCAACGCTCGCACGGCCTTGAGGGTCAACAATTCCGGATCGCCAGGACCCGCACCCACCAGCCAGACTTTTGCGCTCATAGTGTTTTCCTCACGAGGTGACGGCGACCGGCTGCGCAGTGGCGGCCAGCAAACGCTTGATTTCCGGGACGCAGGAGCCGCATTGCGTGCCGCAGCCCAATTCTTGTTTCAAAGCCTGCAGGTCCAGACCGCGGTTAATGCCGGCGCAGACCGCGCTTTGGCTGACGTTTTTGCAGTTGCACAGGACTTTGTTCCCGGCGGCCGGCGTATTGGCGTTGCCCGGTGGCGCGCTCAGCGGTGCCAGCAGCCAGCGCCGCAGTTGTTCGTCAGCGCGACCTTCCAGCCACAGGCTTTGCAGCCAGTGTTGGGCAAGGGTTTCACCGGCCAGGCGAATCGCGGTGATCCGGCCGTTCTCGATCCGCACCCGTTTACCGATGGAGCGCCGTGGGTCGTCGTAGGCCAAAACCGGGCCATCGTTGAGTCCCAGGCATTGATCGATATCACGCAGCAGTTGCGGGTCGGGCGCGACGGCGCTGGCAGCGCGTATCAGCAGCGCGGGGCGTTCACGACCAGCGAGGCTGAGGCTGACGTAGGAAAACGCCTCACAGAGCGGTCGTAGCGTCTCAAAATTCTGTTGAATATCGCCCTCGATCAGGGCGAATAGCTGCCATGGGAGATTTACGGGTTCGAGACGCACGCCGCTGTGTTTGAGTTCGGGTTGTTTCGACAAAGGGTCGAAAGCCGGTTGGGTGAGCGCATTGACGCCACCCTTGAGGAAGCGGTCACCCCAATGCATGGGTAGAAAGGCCTGACCGGGTCGTACGCTGTCGTCGCCTCCAACGGCGACAATCACTTCGCCGCGGCGACTTTTCAGGCTGACCAGGTCGCCCGATTGCAGTCGATGCCGACGCAGTTCATCGGGGTGCAAACTCAATACGGCTTCGCTGACGTGGCCGAAGAGCTGTGCGGCGGTGCCGGTGCGGCTCATGCCGTGCCATTGGTCCCGCAGGCGGCCGGTGATCAGGGTCAGCGGGAAGCGCGCGTCGCGTTGTTCTTTGGCGGCGCGATACGGGTCGGCCACGAATTGCGCACGTCCACTGGCCGTCGGGAAAATTCCGTCCAGGTACAGCCGGGCTGTGCCTTCGCTGGCGCCAGTGGGGAAGGGCCATTGCTGCGGACCGAGGCGGTCGATCAGTGCATGACTGATGCCGGACAAGTCCAGATCACGCCCGCGGGTCAATTGCTTGTACTCGTCGAAGACCTGCGCCGGGTTTTCAAAGGCAAACAGGCTGCTTTGCCCGGGACGCAGATATTTCTCCAGGCGCTGTGCGAAATCCACCGTGATCGCCCAGTCCGGGCGGGCTTCGCCGGGGGCGACGATGGCTCGACGAACGTGGGAAATGCGCCGTTCAGAGTTGGTCACCGTGCCGTCCTTTTCGCCCCAACTGGCGGCAGGCAGCAGCAGGTCGGCGAAGGCTGCGGTTTCGGTGGTGCGGAAGGCCTCCTGCAACACCACGAACGGGCAGGCTTGCAGTGCTGCGCGCACGGCGGTTTGATCCGGCATTGATTGCGCGGGGTTGGTGCAGGCGATCCACAGTGCCTTGATTTTTCCGCTGCGCACCTGCTCAAACAATTCGATAGCGGTGAGCCCGGTGTTTGCAGGCAGTTGATCCACGCCCCAATACGCCGCCACTTCCGCGCGATGCTCGGCATTGGCAGCCTCGCGATGGCCTGGCAGCAGGTTCGACAGGCTGCCGGTTTCGCGGCCACCCATGGCATTCGGCTGACCGGTCAGCGAGAAAGGTCCTGCGCCGGGGCGGCCGATTTGCCCGGTGGCCAGGTGCAGGTTGATCAGTGCGCTGTTTTTCGCGCTGCCGGCGGTGGACTGGTTCAAGCCCATGCACCACAGCGACAGGAAGCTCGGTGAAGTGCCAACCCATTCGGCGCATTGCTGCAGTTGCTCGACGCTGATCCCGCAGAGTTGCGAAACCATCTGCGGCGTGTAATCGCGCACCAGGTTCTTCAGTTCGGCCAAGCCTTCGGTGTGGGCCTTGATGAAGTCGCGGTCGACCCAGTCGTCCCACAGCAACAGGTGCAAAATTCCATGGAACAAGGCGACATCGGTGCCTGGCAGAATCGCCAGGTGCAGGTCAGCCAGATCGCAGGTGTCGGTACGACGCGGGTCGATGACGATGACTTTCATCTGCGGCCGGCGGGATTTTGCTTCCTCCAGGCGACGGAAAAGTATCGGGTGGGCGTAGGCCATGTTACTGCCGACGATCATCACGCAGTCGCTCAATTCCAGGTCTTCGTAGCTGCACGGCGGTGCGTCGGCGCCCAGGCTGCGCTTGTAACCGACCACGGCCGACGACATGCACAGGCGCGAATTGCTGTCGATGTTGTTGGTGCCCACCAGCGCTCGCGCCAATTTGTTGAAGGCGTAGTAATCCTCGGTCAGCAATTGCCCGGAAATGTAGAACGCCACGCTGTCCGGGCCGTGTTCGGCAATGGTCTCGGCAAAAACGCTGGCGGCGTGATCGAGAGCGGTGTCCCAGTCGGTGCGGCTGCGGGCCAGGCCTTTGCCCAGGCGCAGTTCGGGATACAACGCCCTGGCTGCGAGGTCGCCGGTGAGGTGCAAGGTAGAGCCTTTGCTGCACAGTTTGCCGAAGTTGGCCGGGTGGGCCGGATCGCCGCTGACGCCGAGAATGCGCTCGCCGTCATGCTCGATCAGCACGCCGCAGCCGACTCCGCAATAGCAGCAGGTGGAAGCGGTGATTTGGTTCATCAGCTTGCTTCCCGCAGGGCCAGCAACACCCGGCCATTCTCGACCCGTGCTGAATGGTGGTGAGCACAACCGATGTCCGGGGCCTGGGCTTCGCCGGTTTCCAGGTCGATCTGCCAGTTATGCAGTGGGCAGGCGACCCGTTTGCCATAGATCAGACCCTGGGATAGTGGCCCGCCCTTGTGCGGGCAGCGGTCATCGAGTGCGAAAACCTCATCGTCGCTGGTACGAAAAATCGCGATATCGCCTTTCGGGCCGGCAATGATCCGCGAGCCCAGGGCATTGATTTCTTCCAGTGCGCAGATATCCAGCCAGTTCATACCGGCACCTCCAGATTCTTCACCGTGATGACGTCGAATTCTTTCTTCAACAGCGGTTGCTCCAGGCGTTCCTTCCACGGGTCCTGTTCGAACGACAAGGAGAATTGCAGGCGATCGTTGAGCGCTTTGCGTCGCTGCGGGTCTTCCAGCACGGCTTTCTTGATGTGTTCCATGCCGACCCGTTGCAGGTAGTGCACGGTGCGTTCGAGGTAGAACGCTTCTTCGCGATAGAGCTGCAGGAACGCGCCGTTGTATTCACGCACTTCTTCGGCGGTCTTGAGCTTGACGAAGAATTCCGCGACTTCGGTTTTGATCCCGCCGTTGCCGCCGATGTACATCTCCCAGCCCGAGTCCACGCCGATAATTCCGACGTCCTTGATGCCCGCTTCCGAGCAGTTGCGTGGGCAGCCGGAGACGGCCAGTTTCACTTTGTGCGGCGACCACATGTTGAACAGGTCGTGCTCAAGCTCGATGCCCAGTTGCGTGGAGTTCTGCGTACCGAAGCGGCAGAACTCGCTGCCGACGCAGGTCTTCACGGTGCGGATGGATTTGCCGTAGGCGTGGCCGGACGGCATGTCGAGATCTTTCCAGACGCCCGGCAGGTCCTGCTTCTTGATCCCCAGCAAATCGATACGCTGGCCGCCGGTCACCTTGACCATCGGCACGTTGTATTTGTCGGCCACGTCGGCAATGCGCCGCAGTTCCGAAGGATTGGTCACACCGCCCCACATCCGTGGGACTACAGAGTAAGTGCCGTCTTTCTGAATGTTGGCGTGGGCCCGTTCGTTGATCAGGCGCGATTGCGGGTCGTCCTTGGCTTCGCCCGGCCAAGTGGAAATCAGGTAGTAGTTGAGCGCCGGACGGCACGTGGCGCAACCGTTCGGGGTGCGCCAGTTCAGGTAGCTCAGGGTGCCGGCGATGGTCAGCAGGTGCTGGTCGCGGATGGCCTGGCGGATTTGCCCGTGGTTGAGGTCACTGCAACCGCAGATGGCTTTTTCGCTTTTCGGTTTGACGTCTGCTGCGCCGCCCACGGTGTTGATCAGGATCTGTTCCACCAACCCTGCGCAGGAGCCGCAGGAGCTGGCAGCCTTGGTGTGTTTCTTGACGTCGTCGACGCTGAACAGCCCGTGCTCCTGAATCGCCTTGACGATGGTGCCTTTGCACACGCCGTTGCAGCCGCAGACTTCGGCGGTGTCGGCCATACTCATGGCTTTGTCCTGGCCTTGATGTCCTACGTCGCCCAAGGCGTTTTCACCAAACATCAGGTGATCGCGGATCTCATCGATGGCGTGATTCTCACGGATCTGCCGGAAATACCAGCCGCCATCTGCCGTATCGCCGTACAGACAGGCCCCGACCAGCACGTCATCCTTGATCACCAGTTTTTTGTAGACCCCGCCGATAGGGTCGGAGAGGGTGATGGTTTCGGTGCCTTCGCCGCCCATAAAGTCGCCGGCGGAGAACAGGTCGATGCCGGTGACTTTCAATTTGGTCGACGTCACCGAGCCTTTGTAGGTGGCAAAGCCCAATTGAGCGAGGTGGTTGGCGCAGACCTTAGCCTGTTCGAACAGCGGCGCCACCAGGCCGTAGGCGATTCCACGGTGGCTGGCGCATTCGCCGATGGCGTAGACCCGAGGGTCGTAGGTTTGCATCGTGTCATTGACCAGAATCCCGCGGTTGCAGGGGATGCCGGATTTTTCCGCGAGTTCGGTGTTGGGTCGAATACCGGCGGCCATCACTACCAGGTCGGCGGGGATGATGTCGCCATTCTTGAACTCAACCGAGCCGACCCGGCCATTGCCGGCGTCGTGCAGAGCCTGGGTTTGCTCGCAAAGACGAAAGTGCAGGCCACGGGCTTCCAGGGCGGTTTGCAGCAACTGGCCGCTGGTTTTGTCCAGTTGCCGTTCCAGCAGCCATTCACCGATGTGCACCACGGTGACGTGCATGCCGCGCAGCATCAGGCCGTTGGCGGCTTCAAGACCCAGCAGGCCGCCGCCGATGACCACGGCGTGCTTGTGGGTCTTGGCGGTGTCGATCATTGCCTGGGTGTCGGCAATGTCGCGGTAGCCGATCACGCCCTGCAAGGTATTGCCAGGGATCGGCAGGATGAACGGCGTCGAGCCGGTGGCAATCAGCAGGCGGTCGTATTCGGCCTCGGTGCCGTCTTCGGCGATCACCCGGCGTTTGACCCGGTCGATCTCTACCACTTTGCGGTTGAGCAGCAGCTTGATGTTGTTTTCCAGGTACCAGTCCAGATCGTTCAGCACGATCTCTTCGAAGGTCTGTTCGCCGGCCAGTACGGGCGAGAGCAGAATGCGGTTGTAGTTGGTATGAGGTTCGGCGCCGAAGACCGTGATGTCGTACAGCTCATTGCTCAGCTTGAGCAGCTCTTCGAGGGTGCGAACCCCGGCCATGCCGTTGCCGATCATCACCAGTTTTAATTTTTTCATCAGGTTCTCCGGGGAGCTCGGACCCGCCTCATCAGGGCTTTCAGGTCTTGCTCGACAAAATTTGCGCAAACAAAAAAAGGCGTCCCGCTAGTTGCCTAGCGAGGACGCCTTTGTCCTGGTCCCGTTCTCTCGGGCAGCGCATCCTTCATCGTTGAAGGCTGGGCTTTATGTCTGTTGAGAAAGGTAATGCAGTGGTTGTGCCAACTCTCGCAAATGCAGAATTTATGGGCTTTCGTCATGGGCGGAGGGTGTTTTTGTGCACCGGTTCAATGCGCTATGCCCGGTTTTGAAGCAGAAAAGTCAAAAGATCGCAGCCTACGGCAGCTCCTGCAGGAGATCGTGGGCACCCGTAGGAGCTGGCGCAGGCTGCGATCTTTTGATCTTTTGGGTGCAGTGAAAAACTCAACCATGAAACAACAAAACCAGCAGCACCAGGTTCACCAGCAACGACACCAGCGCCAAGGTCCGCCAGACTTTCAACGGTTCGCGCTCCAGCAACGGTCTGGGGCGCACGCTCAAACTGCGTCGCTCGCCCTGTTCCAGCAGCAGCAACCATTCTTCCGCCGTTTCAAAGCGTTGATCCGGATCCGCCGCCACGGCGTGCTCCAGACTTTGTGCAATCCATTCCGGCAGGTCGGGTCGATAGCGACTGGCGCTGACCGGAACCCCGAACCGTGGGCGCTGGAAGGCTTCGATTTCGCCGTAGGGATAATGCCCGGTGAGCAAGAAATACAAGGTCACGCCGACGGCATATAAGTCCTGTTGCGGAGTCGGCGCTTCCCCGCGAAAGGCTTCGGGCGCGATATAGCTGGGTGTTCCAGGCAAGGCAGAAGGCTGATCTTCGGACAGGCCAGGGCAGTAGGCGAGGCCGAAGTCCAGCAGGCGCAATTCTCCGTCGTCTCCCAGCAGCAGGTTCTCCGGTTTGATATCGCGATGGAGAATCTGCCGTCGATGCAGCATGCCAACGGCGCGCAGCAGGCGTTCGGCCAGATCTTGCCATTGGGGCAGAGGCAGCGGTCCGACATCGGCGTGCAGCTCCGCCAAGGTAGATCCGGAATATTCCCGCATCACGTAGTACAAATGCTGGCGCTGACTGGCGGCATGGACTTCAGGGAAATGCCGCCCGGCCACGCGCTTGAGAAACCATTCTTCCGACAGCAACGCCTGCCCTGCGAGGTGATCGTCACGCAACGCGCCCGGCAAGGTTTTCAGTAGCCAAGGCTGTTGTTGTCCATCGCGCACCCGATAGAGCAGCGACTGCTGGCTCTGGCCGAGTATTCCTTCAACCTGCCAACCCTCGAAGGTCTGACCCGGTTTCAGCGCTGGCGGCAGCGGCCATTGCTGCAAATGAATCAACGCATCGCCGATGCTCGTTTCACCGAGGGCATCGACCCGCACCAACAAGGCGCTGGCGTTGTCCTGGCTGCCGGCCAGATGCGCCGCACTGACCAAGGTCTGTGCAGCGCTGTTCAAATCCGGTTGATCGCGCAGAATTGCCGCAATCGCGGTGTCGCCCAGCACGGCCCAAATGCCGTCGCTGAGCAGTACGAAACTTTCGTTCAACCGCAGTTCGCCATCGAGAAAATCCAGCACCAGATGCTGATCGAGCCCAAGTGCCCGTTTGAGCACATGCTGCATGCCCGGCTGGTCCCAGACGTGATCCTCGCTGACCCGTTGCAAGGTGTCGGCGTGCCAGCGATAAACCCGGCAATCGCCGACATGGGCCAAGGTAAACCGCCTACCGCGCATGACCAAAGCACTGACGGTGGTGAGCAACGGTTGCCCACCGCCATTGGCCTGCAACCAGCGGTTTTGTGCCAGTAGCAGGCGATCCAATGCCTGCGCGACGCCCCAGGTTTCCGGCGTGGCGTAGTAATCCAGCGCAAGAGCCTGCAACGTCGAGCGGGCGGCGAGACCACCATCGGCGCATTGGCTGACGCCATCGGCGATGGCGAACAGGTAACCCTTGCTCGCCGCCAGCGCCGGGGCTGGAGTCACCAGGCGCAGGGCGTCCTGATTCTCCTCGCGAGGGCCAATGGCGCTCGCTTCGGCAAAACTCAGTTGCAGGCTCATTGAGGCTTCAGACCCGTGCAGCGGTCACGGCTGCCGAACCCCAAGTGGTTCTCCAGCGACGTTTCACACCATGCAGACCGAACCAGGCCAGAACGCCAAGGCTGGCGAACAACCACAAGGCCAGTTGATAGCTGCCGGTGCTTTGCTTGATCGCGCCCATGCCCGCTGCCAGTGCAAATCCACCAATACCGCCGGCCATGCCGATCAAACCGGTCATCACACCGATCTCGCGACGAAAACGCTGCGGCACCAATTGGAAAACGGCGCCATTACCTGCACCCAAACCGAGCATGGTGCAGACGAAAAGTGCCAGTGCCGCGTAGGAACTCGGCAGATTGAAACCCACCGCTGCGATGCAGACCGCCGCCACCGAGTACATCCCCAACAGGGTACGAATGCCACCGAAGCGGTCGGCCAGAGCGCCGCCCAACGGACGCATCAAACTGCCGCCGAACACGCAGGCGGCGGTGTAGTAACCGGCGGTCACCGGGCTGAGGCCATATTGGTCGTTGAAATAGCCAGGCAGGGCGCTGGCCAGGCCGATGAAGCCACCGAAGGTCACGCTGTAGAAAAACATGAACCACCAGCTGTCGCGGTCGCCCAAGGCCTTGAAGTAGTCGGACACGGACTTGGCTTTTGGCCGCTCAGGCGAGTTTTTGGCCAGCCAGGCGAAGACGATGATGGTCAGAATCAGCGGGATCAGGGCGAAGCCGAACACGTTGCTCCAGCCAAATGCCGCGGCCAGCACCGGGGCGATCAGTGCAGCGAGTACGGTGCCCGAGTTACCGGCACCGGCGATGCCCATGGCTTTGCCTTGGTGCTGGGGTGGATACCATTGCGAGGCCAGCGGCAGGGCGACGGCGAAAGATGCGCCAGCCATGCCAAGGAACAGGCCCAGCACCAACGCTTGTTCGTAACTGTGAATGCCGAGTTTCCAGGCACCGAACAGGGCGCAGATGACGATCACCTGGCCAATCAGCCCGGCGGTTTTGGGCGACAGGCGATCAGCCAGCAAGCCCATTACAAAGCGCAATACCGCCCCGGCCAGAATCGGCGTGGCCACCACCAGCCCGCGCTGTTGGGTGGTCAGGTGCAGGTCGGCGGCGATCTGCACCGCCAGTGGGCCGAGCAGGTACCAGACCATGAAACTCAGGTCGAAATAGAGGAAGGCCGCGAACAATGTCGGGGTATGGCCAGATTTCCAGAAGCTTGAATTCATCGCGCACCTCAGCTGTTAGGAGTCTCGAGAAGGAGTCATGAGCTTGCAGGTGGGGCGCCGCATCGGCCGCACCACCGGCCCCGGTCTGTGGGGCCAAAACAAAAAAACGCCGCCACCGGATTCGCCAAAGGGCAAATGAGGTGAGCGACGTCTTTGTCGTAGGTGGGGCAACCGCCGTTGGTTACCTGTATCGATTACCTAGCGAGATCTGTGCCACATTCACGCTGATCGTTCCCACGCTCTGCGTGGGAATGCCGCCATGGACGCTCTGCGTCCGCTTCGATCGTTGGGGGGAGTCAGCCGAGCAGCTCACTCATGGCAATGATCTGCTCCGCCACCTGTATCAGCTTCTGCTGCCGGCTCATGGCCTGGCGGCGCATCAGGGTGTAGGCCTCTTCCTCGTTGCAGTCCTTCATTTTCATCAGCAGCCCTTTGGCCAGCTCGATGCGCTTGCGCTCGGCCAGTTGCTGGTCTCGGGCGTTGAGTTGGGCGCGCAGGGCCTGGTCGCTTTCAAAGCGCGCCATGGCCACGTCTAGAATCGGTTGCAAGCGCTGTGCGTGGATGCCTTCGACGATGTAGGCACTGACGCCGGACTTGATCGCCTGACGCATCACATTGGGGTCATGTTCATCGGTAAACATCACGATCGGCCGCGGTTGGTCGCGGCTCACCAGCACCACTTGCTCCATCACATCGCGGCTCGGTGACTCGGTATCGATCAAAATCACGTCCGGACGCACCGTTTCGACGCGCGCGGGCAGGTCGATGGTCAGGCCCGACTCGTCGATTACCTCGAACCCGGCTTCGGTCAGGGCCGCCTTCAGGCGACCGACTTTCTTCGCGGTGTCGTTGATCAGCAGGATACGCAACATATTCGTAGTCTCCTGTCAGCGGCTGGCGAGAAGGGGCGAGCTGTCGCTCATGGCGTGAAGCTTGAAACTGCGGGCATAGCCGGCGGGGTCCAGGCCATCCCAGACCTTGCCGTCGATCAACTGGCTACTGCGCATTGGCTGATCACTCGCGGTCACACCTACAGCGGTGGCGGCCTCTCGATACAAGTCTAGTTGCTGGACCTGACGGGCCACGCCCAGGTAGTCCGGGTCGTCGCGCAACAAACCCCAGCGTCGGAACTGGGTCATGAACCACATGCCATCGGACAGATACGGCAGATTGACCTCGCCATCACCATGGAAGCGCAGCGCGTGCGGGTCTTGCCAGCGATGACCCAAGCCATCGGCGTAGTCACCGAGCAATCGCGGTTCGATGCAGCCGAGCGGTGCGTCGAGGTATTGCGGGGCACTCAACAGCTTCGCGGTGCTGCGGCGATTCTCGGTGCTTTCTTCGATGAAGCGGCTGGCCTCCAGAATCGCCATCACCAGCGCCCGTGCGGTGTTGGGGTATTGCTCGACAAAGGCGCGGGTGCAGCCGAGGACTTTTTCCGGGTGATCGGGCCAGATGGTCTGGGTGGTGGCCATCGTGAACCCCAGGTTCTGCTGCACCGCGCTGGCGGACCATGGCTCGCCGACGCAGAAGCCGTCGATGCGCCCGGCTTGCAGGTGCGCGACCATTTGCGGCGGCGGTACCACCACGCTGTCGACGTCCTGCAATGGGTGGATGCCCTGACTCGCGAGCCAGTAATACAGCCACATGGCGTGGGTGCCCGTAGGAAATGTCTGGGCGAAGGTGAGTTTTGGGCGACTTTGGTGCACGTGCCGCTCCAGTGCTTCAGGACTGGTCACGTCCAGCGCTTGCAAGCCATGGGAGAGGTTGATGCTCTGGCCATTCTGATTCAGGCCCATGAGCACTGCCATGTCGGTCGACGCGACACCGCCGATGCCCAAATGCACGGCGTAGATCAAACCGTACAGACTGTGGGCAGCGTCGAGTTCGCCACTGACCAGTTTGTCCCGCAGGTTGGCCCAGGACGACTGGCGCTTGAGGTTCAGGGTCAGGCCATAAGGTTGAGCGAAGCCCTGCGTGGCCGCGACTACTACCGAGGCGCAGTCGCTCAGGGCCATGAAGCCGAGGTTGATTTCGGTCTTTTCCGGGGCATCGCTGCCGTTGACCCAGGCCAGAGGGTTGGCTGGAACTTCAATCATCAGTAAACACCTTCCATAAAAAAGCGCCGGACCGGGCTGCTTGCCAGGGCAAGGCCAAGTGACGACGCCTTTGTCTTTCGACTCATCCCGCCGTTGGCATGAGTGCTGATGTCAGTGACGGTGCAAGGCATATGCCATCGCTCGCTGATTTTGTCGCACGCCTCGCCTGCAACCTCGATGCCCGGCTATAATCGCCGCCACTTTTCGTAGCCCAGAGTCAAACCCGCCCATGTACACCCTGGCCCGTCAGCTGTTGTTCAAACTTTCCCCGGAAACCTCCCACGATCTGTCCCTGGACCTGATCGGCGCGGGCGGGCGTTTGGGCCTCAACGGCTTGCTGTGCAAGGCGCCAGCGAAATTGCCGGTGACCGTCATGGGCCTGGACTTCCCGAACCCGGTGGGTCTGGCGGCCGGTCTGGACAAGAACGGCGCGGCCATCGACGGTTTTGCGCAACTGGGTTTTGGGTTTGTCGAAATCGGCACCATCACCCCGCGTCCGCAGCCGGGCAACCCGAAGCCACGCATTTTCCGTCTACCGGATGCCGAGGCGATCATCAACCGCATGGGGTTCAACAACCTCGGTGTCGATCACCTGCTGGCTCGAGTGGCGGCAGCCAAGTTCAAGGGCGTGCTGGGCATCAATATCGGCAAAAACTTCGATACCCCGGTTGAGCGGGCGGTCGACGACTACCTGATCTGCCTGGACAAGGTCTACGCCCACGCCAGCTACGTGACAGTCAACGTCAGCTCGCCGAACACCCCGGGCCTGCGCAGCCTGCAATTCGGCGATTCGCTGAAGCAGTTGTTGGCCGACCTGGCGACGCGCCGCGCAGAACTGGCGCTGCGCCACGGCAAACACGTACCGCTGGCGATCAAGATTGCGCCGGACATGACCGACGAAGAAACCGCTCAGGTCGCGCAAGCGCTGATCGAAACCGGGATGGACGCGGTGATCGCCACCAACACCACCCTGAGTCGCGTCGGTGTAGAAGGCATGGAGCATGGTGACGAAGCGGGCGGTCTGTCCGGCGCACCGGTTCGCGACAAGAGCACCCACACCGTGAAGGTACTGGCGGGCGAGTTGGCCGGTCGCTTGCCGATCATCGCCGTGGGCGGCATCACCGAAGGCAAGCACGCGGCTGAGAAAATCGCTGCGGGTGCCAGCCTGGTGCAGCTCTATTCCGGCTTCATCTACAAAGGCCCGGCGCTGATTCGTGAATCCGTCGACGCGATAGCAGCCCTGCGCTAAACCCAGCGGCAACAATGCTTCTGTGGTGAGGTGAGTCTGTGGCGAGGGGATGCCACAGATAAGTCCCCTTGCCACAGATAAGTCCACTCACCACAGGGGTTCATCGCTGAATTTGGAGCAGGCATAAAAAAGGGCTCCTCGAAGGAGCCCCTGGGCCGAAGCCCGCCGCCCGGATGGGGCGTGCGTGGTAAGTCGTTACGTATTCAGATTGTCGTGTCGGAGTGTGTGCCCTGTATTAGCCGACGGCGTGAAGTTCGTTGAGTCTATGGATTCCCGCAGTGCCGGTCATACCGTCCCAGTTGTCGCCGCGTCCTTCTCGCCAGCCGTTAATCCAGGCTTGGCGTACCGACGGTAGAGTAAATGGGCAAAGCTCACGGGATTTGCCACCAACGCCATATTGATATCCGCGCAAAAATGCTCTTTCCAACGGATCACGCTTAAGTCTTCTCATAGGGTGTTGCCCTCACTTGTTGACTGTATTTATCGCGTCGACCTCAATTGAGGTCTGGCAGAAAAACTCCTGCCGTTGGGGCTCGCTGCCGGCGTCGCGAGCCAAGGTGTTGACGTCATTGCGGCGTCAACCTGTGTTGAGTTCTAACCAATGCGTCACATCGAGGGAATGATCGTTTTGTCATAAGGACGTAACGATAAAGATGGTATGGCCATAAGTAACACGATGTTTGCCCGTGTTTATTGGCCAAACCCCGGTATGATCAGCCCCGCGCTGCATGATGGGGTTAATCCTTTGCTGAGAATGGCTCGCGTTGCGGTGGGGCATTATTCGACGAAGGGTCGACTTATGACATTTTGTTGCATCAACTTTTTTATCTGTCTTTGCATCTAAGCTCTTTTAACCCGAGCTTGCAGGGGTGGGACGGCACACCTTCGTGCCACGCGGGCGCTCTTTTAGAAAAGCGCCTGATTGAAAACCGGGCCGGCAATGCGTTGCCGGTTCACTTAGCTAAAGGCTCTGAAATTCCAATGTCCGATCAATTCGAAATCTTCCTCACTTGCCCCAAAGGCCTTGAAGGCCTGCTCATCGAGGAAGCCGTCGGGCTTGGCCTTGAGGAAGCGCGTGAGCACACCTCTGCCGTGCGCGGCATGGCCACCATGGAAACCGCTTATCGCCTGTGCCTGTGGTCGCGTCTGGCGAACCGGGTGCTGCTGGTGCTCAAGCGTTTCCCGATGAAGGACGCCGAAGACCTGTACCACGGCGTGCTGGATATCGAGTGGCAAGACCACATGCTCAACGATGGCACCCTGGCCGTTGAGTTCAGCGGTCACGGCTCGGGCATCGACAACACCCATTTCGGCGCCTTGAAGGTCAAGGACGCCATCGTCGACAAACTGCGCACGCCACAGGGCGATCGTCCGTCCATCGACAAGCTCAACCCGGACCTGCGCATTCACCTGCGCCTGGACCGCGGCGAAGCGATCCTGTCCCTCGACCTCTCCGGCCACAGCCTGCACCAGCGCGGCTATCGCTTGCAGCAGGGCGCGGCGCCGCTGAAGGAAAACCTCGCGGCCGCGATCCTGATCCGTTCCGGCTGGCCACGCATTGCGGCCGATGGCGGCGCGCTGGCTGACCCGATGTGCGGTGTCGGTACGTTCCTCGTCGAAGCCGCGATGATCGCCGCCGACATGGCGCCGAACCTGCGTCGCGAGCAGTGGGGCTTCACCGCCTGGCTCGGTCACGTCCCGGCCCTGTGGAAAAAGCTTCACGAAGAAGCCACTGAGCGTTGCGCGGCCGGTCTGGCCAAGCCACCCCTGTGGATTCGCGGTTACGAAGCCGATCCGCGTCTGATTCAACCGGGCCGCAACAACGTTGAACGTGCCGGCCTGAGCGAGTGGATCAAGATCTACCAGGGCGAAGTCGGGACGTTTGAGCCACGTCCGGACCAGAACCAGAAAGGCCTGGTGATCTGCAACCCACCGTACGGTGAGCGTCTGGGTGATGAAGCGAGCTTGCTCTATCTCTACCAGAACCTCGGCGAACGTCTGCGTCAGGCCTGCTTGAACTGGGAAGCTGCGGTATTCACCGGCGCCCCGGACCTGGGCAAGCGCATGGGCATCCGCAGCCACAAACAGTATTCGTTCTGGAACGGCGCGTTGCCGTGCAAGTTGCTGCTGATCAAAGTCACGCCAGACCAGTTCGTCACTGGCGAACGTCGCACTCCGGAACAGCGTCAGGTCGAGCGCGAGCAAGCCGAAGTCGAAGTCGCAGACAACGACGTGGCACCGGGCAAGTACGAGAAGTACAACAAGAACGGCAACCCGATCAAACCGGCGCCAGTGGTGATCGAGCAGCCGCGCTTGAGCGAAGGTGGGCAGATGTTTGCCAACCGTCTGCAAAAGAACCTCAAGGCCCTGGGCAAATGGGTCAAGCGTGAAGGCATCGACTGCTACCGCGTCTACGATGCCGACATGCCGGAATACTCGATGGCCATCGACCTGTATCAGGATTGGGTCCACGTCCAGGAATACGCCGCGCCGAAATCCATCGATCCGGAAAAAGCCTCGGCGCGCATGTTCGATGCCCTGGCCGCCATTCCGCAGGCCCTGAACATCGACAAGAGCCGCGTGGTGGTCAAGCGTCGCGAGCGTCAGAGCGGCACCAAACAGTACGAACGCCAAGCGGCACAGGGCAAGTTCGTCGAGGTCAACGAAGGCGGCGTGAAGCTGCTGGTGAACCTCACGGATTATCTCGATACCGGGTTGTTCCTCGATCACCGGCCAATGCGCATGCGGATTCAGAAAGAGGCCGCCGGCAAGCGCTTCCTCAACCTGTATAGCTACACCGCAACCGCCAGTGTTCACGCAGCCAAGGGCGGCGCGCGCAGCACCACCAGCGTCGACCTGTCGAAAACCTATCTGGACTGGGCGCGTCGCAATCTGTCGCTGAACGGTTTCTCCGAGAAGAACCGATTGGAGCAGGGCGACGTGATGGCCTGGCTCGATGCCTGCCGTGACGAATACGACCTGATCTTCATCGATCCGCCGACGTTCTCCAACTCCAAGCGCATGGAAGGGATCTTCGACGTGCAGCGTGACCAGGTGCAATTGATCGACCTGGCCATGGCGCGTCTGGCCCCGGGCGGCGTGTTGTACTTCTCCAACAACTTCCGCAAGTTCCAGCTCGAGGAAAACCTCACCGAGCGTTATGCGGTCGAGGAAATCACCGCCCAGACCATCGATCCGGATTTCGCCCGTAATGGCAAAATCCACCGTGCCTGGAAAATCACGGCTCGTTGACACTTGAAGGGATTGGATCCACAGAGCCTTGATTTTTAAAGGCTCTTGGCTTCTTTCTGTGCTGGTCAAATTGATGGCTAATAGCTATAACTCAACGAATGGCCAATGGGCTTTCCCGCACCTGGCGTTTTGAGTTGCGTCTATGTCGTTGCACGCCGTGCGCCCCAAGATCCTGGGTTTTATCAGCGAAGATGTCTCGGCCTGGCTGGTCGCGCTGCTGGTATTGATCGTCGGCGGGATTCTCACGGGATTGCTGGCATGGTCGACGCTGAATCTGTTTCACCAACAATTACGGCAACGCTTCCAACTGCTGGCCAGTGAGCGTTACAGCCGTATCGAAGAACGCTTCGAAGATCAGGAGCAGCGCCTCGATGGCCTGCGCCGGTTCTTTACCAATTCCGATTCGGTCTCCCGCGCGGAGTTCGACGGTTACACCCAACCGCTGCTGCACCGGACTCAGGCCTATTCCTTCGCCAAGCGGGTAACCGGTGCCGAACGGGCGGAATTTGAACGCCAGGTGCGTGCAGAGGGTTTACCCGACTTCACCCTGCGCGAACTCAATGCCGACGGCCAACTGCAACTGGCGGCTGAACGGGATGAGTATGTGGCGGTGCTGTATAGCCAGACCCAAAGCAAACTCGGCTCGCCGCTGGGCTATGACTTGTGGGCTCAACCCTTGCGCCGCGCCACCCTTGAACGGGCCGATCAGCATGGCGGTATGGCGGTATCGCAGCCGATGCATCTGGTCAATATCGAACCGGCCTATGCGCGCGGCGTGCTGCTGGTCGCACCGGTGTTGCTGCGCAATGGTCCGGCTACGGCTGGGGTGAAACCGTTCGGTTATGTCATGGCGGTGATCAGCATGCATCAGTTGCTGGCGGACGGGTTGCCAGAGGCTGGCCGTGACTATCTTTCGGTGCGCATCCTCGACTTATCCACAGACGATCAGCACGAAGTGCTTTATGAGTCCCCTAACCCCCCAGCCCCCAGTGAGTTGGCCGCGACCCGGCTGTTACGGCTTGCCGACCATGACTATCAAGTCGACATTCAGCCCAGCGATGCCTTCCTGACAGCCAATCATTCATCGGTGAACACCCTGGTGGTGCTGGGCGGGTTGCTCAGTCTGTTGCTCAGTGCCTTGCTCTATGTGCTGGTCAGTCAGCGTCAACGGGCGCTGAAAATGGTCGAGCAACGGACCCAGGAACTGCGCGCCCGCGAGCAGGAGTTGCGCGGCACCCACGGCCAGTTGCGTGGCGTACTGAATGCCGCGACCCAGGTGGCGATCATCGCCACTGACCTGCGCGGGGTTATCCGCACCTTTAATGCCGGGGCAGAGCAAATGCTCGGTTACACCAGCAGCGAGGTGGTGGGCCACATGACCCTGGAAAACCTGCACCTGCCCCGAGAACTCCTGGCACGTTCGGCGGAGTTGAGCGCGCGCTATGGCAAACCGATTCCGACCTGCCAGGCGATGTTGGTCGAGGGTGATGAGGGGGGCGGTCACGAAGCGCGGGAATGGACGCTGCTGCGCAGCGACGGCAGCCATTTGACGGTGAACATGCTGGCGACCCCGGTCCTCGACGAGCAAGGTTTGTGGGTCGGGCACCTGGCGATCTGTATCGACATCACTGAACGCAAGCGGGTCCACGAGGCCCTGGCGGCACGGGACCTGTTGTTGAAGAAACTCAGCGCCCATGTGCCCGGCGGGATCTACCAATTCAAGATGGAGTTCGATGGGCGCTTCAGTGTGATCTACGCCAGCGACGGTATTCGCGAGATCTACGAACTTGAACCGGATGTCCTGTTGTTCAACGCCGAAGCGATTTTCACGCGGATTCATCCGCAGGACACCACCCGGGTCCGCGCTTCGATCCGGGCGTCGGCGGAAACCCTCAGCCCTTGGCGCGAAGAATACCGCGTGCAGCTGCCCCTGCGCGGCCTGCGTTGGGTTCGTGGCGAGGCGACACCGGAGGAATTGCCCGGTGGTGGCGTGCTCTGGCACGGCTATGTCTCGGACATCTCCGACTTGAAACGGGTGGAAGAAGAACTGCGGGCGCTATCGATCACCGACTCCCTGACCGGGATCCACAATCGCCGCTATTTCCAGGAACGCCTGACCACCGAAATGGCGCGGGTCGAACGCGGTGGCGGCGAACTGTCGGTGATCATGCTCGATATCGACCATTTCAAACGCATCAATGACCAGCATGGCCACGCGGTCGGCGATCGGGTGTTGCAGATTGTGTGCGAACGCATCGGCCTTCGGCTGCGGCGCACCGACGTGTTCTGTCGCCTGGGTGGCGAGGAGTTCATGGTGCTTTGCCCGGACATCAGCGGCGAGCATGCCCATGTCCTGGCCTTACAGCTATGGCAAGGGTTGCGCAGTTCGCCGATCGAAGGCGTCGGGACAGTGACCGCCAGTTTCGGGATTGCCAGTTGGCGAGTCGGGGAGGGCGCGGATGCGCTGCTGCTGCGGGCGGATTCGGGGGTGTATGCGGCGAAACAGGCCGGACGGGATCGGGTAGAAGGAGAGATGAACTAGAGCTGCGGGCTTCCCCCTGTGGGAGCGAGCCTGCTCGCGATAGCGGTGTGACAGTCGACGTCAATGTTGAATGTCACACCGCTATCGCGAGCAGGCTCGCTCCCACATTGGTTCTGTGGTGTTTTGTCGATCGGGTTAGAGCACCGAAGCCGTTTCCGGCAGTTTCGGCTGGCGATACAGGTCCAGCAGCACCTGATCCAGCACCGACGACGCGCCAAACGGTGCCTTGTCGTTGAGGATCGCCACGACCGCCCAGGTATTGCCGTTGATGTCGCGGCTGAAGCCGGCAATCGCCCGCACCGTATTCAGGGTGCCGGTCTTGATGTGCGCTTCACCGCGCATCGCCGTGGTCTTCAGGCGTTTGCGCATGGTGCCGTCGGTGCCGGCAATCGGCATCGAACTGATGAACTCGGCCGAATACGGGCTTTTCCAGGCCGCTTGCAGCATGCCGGCCATTTCACGCGCACTCACCCGTTCCGCACGGGACAGGCCGGAACCGTTTTCCATCACCAGGTGCGGCGCGGTGATGCCTTTCTTCGCCAGCCACTGACGCACCACGCGCTGTGCAGCCTTGGCATCGTCACCGTCGGCCTCGGTGCGGAACTGCGCACCCAGGCTCAGGAACAACTGCTGGGCCATGGTGTTGTTACTGTATTTGTTGATGTCGCGGATGATTTCCGCCAGGTCCGGCGAGAAGGCCCGAGCCAGGACCTTGGCGTCTTTAGGGGTTGGCGCCAAACGGTCCACGCCCTGAATGCTGCCGCCCAGTTCCTTCCAGATCGCTCGCACGGCGCCTGCGGTGTAGGTCGCGTGGTCGAGCAGCGACAGGTAAGTCTGGGAACTGCAGCCTTCGCCCAACTGGCCGCCGACCGTCACGGTCACGCTGCCATCGGCCTGGGTCACCGGGTTGTAACGCACGCCACCGGTGCATTGCTTGGAGTTGACGGCTTTGACCTGGTTTTCGATGCGAATGGTGGCAATCGGCGGTTCCACCGACACCAGCACCCGGCCGTTGTCGTTGCGCGCCACAAAGCGCAGGGCCTTGAGGTTGACCATCAGCGCGTCAGGTTTGACCAGGAACGGCTTGTTATCGTCATTGCCGTCGTCGTTGAACTGCGGCAATTGCGGCTGTACGAAGAAATTGCGGTCCAGCACCAGATCGCCGGTGATTTGCGTCACACCGTTGGCGCGCAGGTCACGCATCAGCAACCAGAGTTTTTCCATGTTCAGCTTCGGATCGCCTCCACCCTTGAGGTAGAGGTTACCGTTGAGGATGCCGCCGCTGAGCGTGCCGTCGGTGTAGAACTCGGTTTTCCACTGGTGGTTCGGGCCGAGCATTTCCAGCGCCGCGTACGTGGTGACCAGTTTCATGGTCGAAGCCGGATTGACGGAGACGTCTGCGTTGAAAATCGTCGGGGTGCCAGGGCCGTTGAGCGGGATCATCACCAGCGACAGGGCGTTGTCCTGCATCTTGCTGGCCTTGAGGGCTTTTTCAACGTTGGGTGACAGCGCGGTGTTGATCGAGGCGGCGGAAACAGAGAAGGCCAGTGGGAGCAGAAAACCGGCCAGTAACAATGGACGCAAAGATTTGATCATGTGAAATAAAACCCTACAGCCGAGGGGGAAAAAGACGAGGGCATACAGATAAATTCCCTCAGTGGTCATGAAAGTGTCGGCATTATGCCCCAAGGTGTAGTGGCTTGTGCCGTGCCCTGGCCTTCTAATCCGCTATTTTTTACCGACGGTAGGGCTTGCAACCCAGAGAGACGGGCATTCGGCGCCTTAAACTGCTAAAGTGCCGCCCGTTATTACTTATGAGGATTGTTCCAATGGCGACTAACCGTTCCCAGCGTCTGCGCAAAAAACTGTGCGTCGATGAATTTCAAGAGCTGGGTTTCGAACTGAACCTGGATTTCAAAGAAGATTTGGCTGATGAAGCCATTGATGCTTTCCTCGACGCGTTCCTGAAAGAAGCCATGGAAGCCAACGGTCTGGGCTATGTTGGCGGCGACGACTTCGGTCTGGTTTGCCTGCAGAAGCGTGGCTCGGTGTCCGAAGAGCAGCGTGCCGCTGTTGAAGCCTGGCTCAAAGGCCGCAGCGAATTGACCGAAGCGACTGTCAGCCCGCTGATCGACGTCTGGTACCCGGAAAAGCCGATCAATCCGGTAGTTTGATGTTGTAAAAAACGGCGGCCCAAGGGTCGCCGTTTTTTTTATGCCCGCTCCTACAGGGCCTTGCGCCAGTTCAGAATCACCATCGTTAGAACCCCCGCCACAATTCCCCAGAATGCCGAACCGATGGAAAACAGCGTCAGCCCCGACGCCGTGACCATAAAGGTAATCAGCGCCGCTTCACGTTCCTTCACTTCATTCATGGCGATGCTCAAGCCATTGATGATCGAGCCGAACAACGCCAGTGCCGCAATCGACAGCACCAATTCTTTCGGTAATGCGGCAAACAGCGCCGCCAGTGTCGCGCCGAACACCCCGGCAATCCCGTAGAAGATCCCGCACCAAACGGCCGCCGTGTAGCGCTTGTTGCGATCCTCATGGGCATGCGGCCCGGTGCAAATCGCCGCGCTGATGGCCGCCAGGTTGATCCCGTGGGAACCGAACGGCGCCAGCAGTAACGAAGCGATGCCAGTGGTGGTAATCAGCGGCGAGGCCGGCACGGTGTAACCGTCGGCGCGCAGCACGGCGATGCCGGGCATGTTCTGTGAGGTCATTGCCACGACAAACAGCGGAATGCCGATGCTGATGGTCGCGGCGAGGGAGAAGTGCGGCGTGGTCCAGACCGGCGTCGCCACTTCCAGATGAAAACCGCTGAAGTCCAGCAGGCCCATGAGCCCTGACAGCGCCGTCCCGATCAACAGCGCGGCCAGTACGGCATAACGCGGCGACAGACGTTTGACCACCAGATAAGTGAAGAACATGCCCAACACCAGCGCGGTGCGATGCTGCGCGGCGACGAAGATTTCGCTGCCGATCTTGAACAGAATCCCCGCCAGCAGGGCAGCGGCCAATGACGCCGGAATCTTTTTCACCAGCCGTTCGAAGCTGCCGGTCAGGCCACAAATGGTCACCAGAATCGCGCAGGTAATGTAGGCGCCGATGGCTTCGCCGTAGGTCACGCCGCCCAGACTGGTGATCAGCAACGCCGCGCCGGGTGTCGACCAGGCGATGGTGATCGGCGTGCGGTAACGCAGAGACAGGCCAATCGAACACACCGCCATGCCAATCGAAATCGCCCAGATCCACGAGGAAATCTGCGCGCTGGTCAGACCCGCCGCTTGCCCGGCCTGGAACATCAGCACCAGCGAGCTGGTGTAACCGGTCATCATCGCGATGAAGCCGGCGACGATCGCAGAAGGCGACGTATCGGCAAAAGGGCGGATCTGCGTGTGCGTGGCGTCGTTCATGACGGCGGTGTTCCTTATACAGATGAAGATGTCCGCCACAACACAGAACCATTGTGGGAGCGGGCTTGCTCGCGAAAGCGGTGAGTCTGTAGAAGCAGATGTCGACTGACACACCGCTTTCGCGAGCAAGCCCGCTCCCACAGGGGGATTGTGTTCAAGCGGCGGATTCTGCGTTCAAGCCTAAACTCAAAAGTAACCAGTCGTTGCAATACAGCGGAAGTGACAAACAGCCGTACAGTCGTGTTGCCACTGTCCATTGTGTACAATCGCAGTGTTTTTTACGCGATACTTGCCAGCGACCCACTGTGCCGTATTACAGTCACGGTCAATTCGCCGCAGTTCTTCCGACTCGAGTGCCCATGAACGAACAGTTGCAACCCCTCAAGAAACAACCGCGAGCAGGCAAAGCCGGCCGCAGCGGTACCCAGGACGATATTGTCTACGCGCATATCTTCGAGGCCATCCTCGAACAGCGTCTGGCGCCCGGTACCAAGTTGAGCGAAGAAGCGCTGGGGGAAATTTTCGGGGTCAGTCGCACCATCATTCGCCGCGCGCTGTCGCGCCTGGCCCATGAAGGCGTCGTGCTGCTGCGTCCGAATCGTGGCGCTGTCGTGGCCAGCCCGAGTGTCGAAGAGGCTCGCCAGGTGTTCATGGCCCGGCGTCTGGTGGAGCGTGCGATCACTGAGTTGGCGGTGCAGCACGCCACTGCCGAGCAGATTGCCGAGTTGCGCCAGATGGTCAACGACGAGCGCGACAGCTTCTCCCGGGGCGATCGCGGCGCCGGTATTCGTCTGTCGGGCGAGTTTCACTTGAAGCTGGCCGAAGCGGCGAAAAACGCGCCGTTGATCAGCTTCCAGCGCAGCCTGGTGTCCCAGACTTCGTTGATCATTGCCCAGTATGAAAGCGGCAATCGCTCCCACTGTTCCTACGACGAGCACACCCAGCTGATCGACGCCATCGAAGCGCGCAACGCTGAGCTGGCGGTGGACCTGATGATGCATCACATGGATCACATCGACAGCAAACTCAACCTGGACGAAGAAAGCGCGTCGGATGATTTGCATGCGGTGTTCTCGCATTTGTTGCAGACCAAGAAGCCAGGGCGGCCTGTCGCCAAACTCTGACTTCCTGACGCTGATCGTTCCCACGCTCTGCGTGGGAATGCCTCAACGGACGCTCTGCGTTCGGCTCTGGATTGGGACGCGGAGCGTCCCGGGCTGCATTCCCACGCGGAGCGTGGGAACGATCAAAAAATCCCCCGGGCTGTAAAAGCTGCGGGGGATTTTTTATGGCCGAAGAAAACCTAGCGCTGATGCACCTGATTTCCCGCCGCATAGGTCTGCAACACCGTCCGGTCATCCCCCAGCGTCATCAACACAAACAACGTCTCGGCAATGTTATTGGCCTGCTTCAAGCGATAGCTCAGCAGCGGTGTGGCGTTGTAGTCCAGCACCAGGAAGTCCGCATCAGTGCCCGGTTGCAGGGTGCCGATCTTGTCTTCCAGGCGCAGCGCGCGAGCGCCACCGAGGGTGGCCAGGTACAGCGATTTGAACGGGCTCAGTCGCGCACCTTGCAGCTGCATGACTTTGTACGCTTCGTTCAGCGTTTGCAGCAGTGAGAAACTGGTGCCGCCACCGACGTCCGTACCGATGCCGACATTCAACTTGTGCTTCTCGGCCATCGGCAGGTTGAACAGGCCGCTGCCGAGGAAGAAGTTCGACGTCGGGCAGAAGGCGATCGCCGAGCCGGTTTCCGCCAGTCGCGCGCACTCGTCATCGCACAGGTGCACGCCGTGGGCGAATACCGAACGTTCGCCGAGCAGTTTGTAGTGGTCGTAAACGTCCAGGTAGCCCTTGCGCTCCGGGAACAGTTCCTTGACCCACTCGATTTCCTTGAGGTTTTCGCTGATGTGGGTCTGCATGTACAGGTCAGGGAATTCGCTGAGCAACTGGCCGGCGAGGGTCAGCTGTTCCGGGGTGCTGGTCGGGGCGAAGCGCGGGGTGACCGCGTAGTGCAGGCGACCCTTGCCGTGCCAGCGCTCGATCAGCGCCTTGCTTTCGACGTAGCTGGATTCGGCGGTGTCGGTCAGGTAGTCCGGCGCGTTGCGGTCCATCATCACTTTGCCGGCGATCATCCGCAGGTCCAGCTGTTCGGCGGCTTCAAAGAACGAGTTCACCGACTGCGGATGCACGCTGCCGAACACCAGCGCGGTGGTGGTGCCATTGCGCAGCAGTTCCTTGATGAAAATGTCCGCGACTTGGTCAGCGTGAGCCTTGTCGGCGAACTGGCTTTCGCACGGGAAGGTGTAGGTGTTGAGCCAGTCCAGCAGCTGCTCGCCGTAGGCGCCGACCATGCCGGTTTGCGGCAAGTGAATGTGGGTGTCGATGAAACCCGGGGTGATCAGCGCGTCCTGATAATGCGTTATCTGGATATCGGCGGGCAGGGTCGGCAGCAAGTCGCTGGCGTGACCGAGGGCGCTGATCTGGCCGTTATCGACCACCAGCAAGCCATCTTCGAAATACTCATACGAGTCTTCGATGCCCACTTCGGCAGGGTCGGCGATGCTGTGCAGAATGGCGGCGCGGTAGGCTTTGCGAGTCAGAGGCATTGTTGTTCTCAATTCGTGGCTTTTTAGTTCGAAGCGTGGCTGCGGCGTGAGGCAGGCAGCAGTTTGGCGATCGATGATCCGGCGCTGGCGGTGTGCTGGCCGAAATTGGCGTTATAGGTGGCGATGATTTCGCCGGCGATGGAGATGGCGATTTCCACTGGCAACTTGCCTTTGACTTCGCCGATGCCCATCGGGCAGCGCATGCGTTGCAGCACGGCGCTGTCGAAACCTCGGTCACGCAAGCGGTGTTCGAATTTCACCCGTTTGGTCTTCGAACCGATCAGGCCGAAGTAGGCGAAGTCGTTGCGCTTGAGGATCGCGGCAGTGAGTTCGAGGTCGAGCTGGTGATTGTGGGTCATGACGATGCAGTAGCTGCCGGCGGGCAGGTCATCGATTTCGTCCACCGGTTCTTCGGCGACGATTTTGCGTACGCCGTGGGGGATCTGTTCCGGGAATTCGGCTTCTCGCGAATCGATCCAGCGCACCCGGCAGGGCAGGCTGGCGAGCAGCGGCACCAGCGCCCGGCCGACGTGGCCGGCACCGAATACGGCGATCTGCGCCTGGACCTGGCCCATCGGTTCGAACAGCAATACGGTCACGCCACCGCAGCACTGGCCCAGGCTGGCGCCGAGGCTGAAGCGCTCAAGGTGGGTGTCCTGCTTACCGCTGGCCAGCATCTCGCGGCCGATTTGCATGGCCTTGTATTCCAGATGCCCGCCACCGATGGTGTCGAAGGTCTGGTTGGCGCTGATGACCATCTTCGAGCCGGCGTTACGCGGCGTCGAGCCGAGCTCTTCGATGATGGTGACCAACACGCAGGGTTCACCCTGGGATTGCAGGTCGGCGAGGGCGTCGATCCAGTTGTACATATTCACCTCAACATTACTGTTGTCTATCCGGGCCTCATCGCTAGCAGGCTAGCTCCCACATTGTTTTGTGGTGTCCACACATTCTGGATTACCGCGAATCCTGTGGGAGCCAGCCTGCTGGCGATTGGCCGCGCCTCGGTATCAGAGCGAAGCCAACTCAACTTCGGTTTCAGCCGCCTTCGCCTCCTTCAACTGCCGCATCTGCTCACAGCCCCACAACACCCGCTCCGGCGTCGCCGGCGCATCGATTTTCGGTTGATGCTTGTAGTCGCCCAGACTGGCCACGGCGTCCTTGATCGCACACCACGCAGCGATGCCGAGCATGAACGGCGGCTCGCCCACTGCCTTGGAGTGGAACACCGTGTCTTCCGGGTTTTTACGGTTTTCCACCAGCTTCACCCGCAGGTCCAGCGGCATGTCCGCCACCGCCGGGATCTTGTAGCTGGCCGGGCCGTTGGTCATCAGTTTGCCCTTGTTGTTCCACACCAGTTCTTCCATGGTCAGCCACCCCATGCCCTGGATGAAACCACCCTCGACCTGACCGATGTCGATCGCCGGGTTCAGCGAGTCGCCGACGTCGTGGAGGATGTCGGTGCGCAGCATTTTGTACTCGCCGGTGAGGGTGTCGATGATCACCTCGCAGCACGCTGCGCCGAAGGCGTAGTAATAGAATGGCCGGCCCCGCGCCTGGCTGCGGTCGTAGAAGATTTTCGGGGTCTTGTAGAACCCGGTGCTCGACAGCGAAACCTGAGCGAAATACGCCTGCTGGATCAGCGATTCGAAGGTCAGGATGTGATCGCGAACGCGTACATGACCGTTGTGGAATTCCACGTCTTCTTCGCTGACCTTGTACTGCCGCGCGGCAAATTCAACCAAGCGTTTCTTGATGATCTCCGCCGCGTTCTGTGCGGCTTTACCATTAAGGTCGGCGCCACTGGAAGCGGCGGTCGGCGAGGTGTTTGGCACCTTGTCGGTGTTGGTCGCGGTGATCTGCACGCGGTCCATTTCCACCTGGAACACTTCAGCCACGACCTGCGCGACTTTGGTATTCAAACCCTGACCCATTTCGGTGCCGCCATGGTTCAGGTGGATGCTGCCATCGGTGTAGACGTGGATCAGCGCACCGGCCTGGTTGAGGAAGCTGGCGGTGAAGGAAATACCGAATTTCACCGGGGTCAATGCCAGGCCTTTTTTCAGGATCGGGCTGTTGGCGTTGTAGCGACGAATCGCTTCGCGGCGCTCGGCGTACTGGCTGCTTTCTTCCAGTTCGGCGGTCATTTCCTCGAGCATGTTGTGCTCGACGGTCTGGTAGTAATGGGTGACGTTGCGCTCGGTCTTGCCGTAGTAGTTGGCCTTGCGCACCGCCAGCGGGTCGAGGGCCAGATGGCGGGCGATGGCGTCCATCACTTCTTCGATAGCGACCATGCCTTGCGGGCCACCGAAACCACGGTAAGCGGTGTTCGACGCGGTGTTGGTTTTGCAGCGATGACCATTGATGGTCGCGTCGCCCAGGTAGTACGAGTTGTCAGCGTGGAACATCGCACGGTCGACAATCGACGCCGAGAGGTCCGGCGAGCAACCGCAGTTACCGGCCAGTTCCAGGGCAATGCCGTGCAGCCGGCCGGTGCTGTCGAAGCCCACGTCGTATTCGATGTAGAACGGGTGACGCTTGCCGGTCATCAGCATGTCTTCGACGCGCGGCAGGCGCATTTTGGTCGGCTGGCCGGTGAGGTGCGCAATCACTGCGCATAGGCACGCCGGGCTCGCGGCCTGGGTTTCCTTGCCGCCGAAACCACCGCCCATGCGGCGCATGTCGACGACGATTTTGTTCATCGACACATCGAGCACTTCGGCGACGAGCTTCTGCACTTCGGTGGGGTTCTGGGTCGAGCAGTAGACGATCATGCCGCCGTCTTCGGTCGGCATCACCGAAGAGATCTGGGTTTCCAGATAGAAGTGTTCCTGGCCGCCGATGTGCAACGTGCCCTGGATACGATGCTCGGCGGTGGCCAGGGCGCCGGCCGAATCACCGCGCTGATGGGTGTGGCTGTCGAGCACAAAGTGGCGTTTTCGAAGTGCTTCAACCACGTCCAGCACCGGCTCGAGATCTTCGTATTCGATGATCGCGGCCATCGCGGCTTTACGCGCGGTTTCCAGATCCTTCGCCGCAACAGCGAGCACCGGTTGACCGACGAATTGCACGTCGTCGATGGCCAGCAGCGGGTCACCCGGCAGCAATGGGCCGATGTCTTTCAGGCCCGGCACGTCTTTGTGAGTGATGGCGATGCGCACGCCTTCAAAGGCGTAGCAAGGCTGGGTGTCGATGCTGATGATTTTCGCGTGAGCGCGGTCCGACAGGCGTGCGTAAACATGCAACTGGTTCGGAAATTCCAGCCGGTCGTCGATGTATTGCGCTTCACCGGACACGTGCTTGGCGGCGCTGTCGTGCTTGACGCTGCGGCCGACACCGGTGGTCAGTTCCTTGGCGAACAGTTCAGCCAATTCGGCTTGGGTCTTCTCTACAGCGTGATGATTAGACATAAGCGGTCACCCGAGTCTCGATGTGCGGTGTTTGCAGTTCGATGAAGTATTTACGCAACAGGTTCTGGGCGCTGAGCAGGCGGTATTCCTTACTGGCGCGGAAGTCCGAGAGCGGCGTGAAATCTTCGGCCAGTGCGGCGCAGGCGCGTTCGACGGTGTCGTTGTTCCAGGTGGCACCGAGCAATACGGCTTCGCAGGTCTTGGCGCGTTTCGGGATTGCGGCCATGCCGCCGAAGGCGACGCGGGCGTCGGCGATTACACCGTTGTCGATGCGCAAGTTGAACGCGGCGCAGACGGCGGAAATGTCATCGTCCAGACGCTTGGAGACTTTGTAGGCGCGGAACAGTTGTTCGGCGCTGGCACGCGGCACGATGATCTTTTCGATGAACTCGCTTTCCTGACGCGCGGTGACCCGGTAATCGATGAAGTAATCTTCCAGCGCCATCGTGCGGCGGGTTTCGCCTTTGCACAAAACGATCTGCGCGCCGAGCGCAATCAACAGGGGCGGGGAGTCACCGATCGGCGAGGCATTGCCGATGTTGCCGCCGAGGGTGCCCTGGTTGCGGATCTGCAGGGAAGCAAAGCGTTGCAGCAATTCGCCGAAGTCCGGGTACTCGGCTTTCAAGGCCTCGTAGCAATCGGAGAGGGCGGTGGCGGCACCGATTTCCAGGCGATCGTCAAAGCGTTCGATGCGCTTCATCTCGGCGACGTTGCCGACGTAGATCATCACCGGCAGGGTGCGGTGGAACTGCGTGACTTCCAGCGCCAGATCCGTGCCGCCGGCCAGCAGGCGAGCCTGTGGATAAGCGTCATACAGGTCAGCCAGATCGGCAACGGTCAGCGGCACCAGGCAGCGTTTGTCGCCACTGTTGAGTTCGCCGATATCGGTAGGGGCGATGGCCTTCAGGCGAGCGATGGTGTCGGCCTCACGGGCGTCGAACTGGTCCGTTTGCTTGCCGCAGCAGGATTGTTCGGCAGCCGCCAGAATCGGCCGGTAGCCGGTGCAACGGCAGAGGTTGCCGGCCAGCGCTTCGTGAGCTTTATGAGCATCCGGTTGATCGCTGTTCTTTTGCAGCGCGAACAGCGACATGACGAAGCCGGGTGTGCAAAAACCGCATTGCGAGCCGTGGCACTCGACCATGGCTTTCTGCACGCTGTGCAGCTCGCCTTGGTGCTTGAGGTCTTCGACACTGATCAATTGTTTGCCGTGCAGTGACGAAACGAACGTCAGGCACGAGTTGAGGCTGCGATAGCGAATGTGTTCGCGGCCATCGTCATCCGTTTGCAGCTCGCCAACCACCACGGTGCAGGCGCCGCAGTCACCGCTGGCACAGCCTTCTTTGGTGCCGGGTTTGCCCACATGGTCGCGCAGATAATTGAGCACGGTCAGGTTTGGGTCCAGGGCGTGCTCGCTACGGAGTTCCTGGTTAAGTAAAAACTGGATCACGGAAGGCCTCGCAGACTCATTATTGTTGTTAACCGACTTGAACCGAATTTATCAGGTCTGACTTTGCGGTCAATGATTTTCTGACTTAAAGGTCAGGAAATAGCATTTTGTCGATCAACGACTCGTTCCTTCATTATTGACCCTCTCGGGATAGCCTGCTTTTTGCTGGATTCGTGCCAAAAACCGCTGAGTGGGCACTCCGCCATGACCCTTTATGTGCGGTACACTGCGCCGCTTGTGCAGATCGAAGAGTTTGAAGGGACAACCATGACGTTCAAGGCGCCGGATAGCCTCGCCGAGCAAATTGCTCACCACCTCGCCGAACGCATCATTCGTGGCGAAATGAAGCCCGGGGAGCGCATCCAGGAACAGAAGGTCACGCTGGCCCTCAATGTCAGCCGCGGTTCGGTCCGTGAAGCCTTGCTGATCCTCGAGCGCCGCCACCTGATCGCGATCCTGCCGCGACGTGGCGCCCATGTGACCGAGCTCACGGCCCACAAGGTCCAGAGCCTGTGCACGCTGATGAGCGAGCTTTACATCCTGCTGGGCAATGCTGTGGCCAGTGGCTGGCAAGTCCAGGCCGACATGGCGCCGTTCGTGCAAATCCAGCAGCGCCTGACCGCCAGCTACGAGCGCCAGGACATTCGCACCTTTGTCGACGACAGCTTCAGTGTGATGCGCGCCGCGTACCCGTTCGCCAACAACCCGTACTTGCAGGAAACCGTCGAGAATCTGCAGCCGGCCATGAGCCGCGCGTATTTCCTCGCCCTAGAACAGCGCAAGGCCTCGATGAGCGAGTTCCTCGAATTGTTCGAACGCTTGCTCGCCGCTGTGCTGGCCCGTGATTTTCCGCAGATCCGCATTGTGCTGACGGCGTATGCCCAGCGCAGCAGTGATCTGGTGGTTTCTGCCCTGACGGACGCCTGAGCGTGCGGTTAAAGTGCATCAAGCTGGCGGGGTTCAAATCCTTCGTCGACCCGACCACGGTGAACTTCCCCAGTAACATGGCGGCGGTGGTCGGGCCCAATGGTTGCGGCAAGTCGAACATCATCGACGCCGTCCGCTGGGTGATGGGCGAGAGTTCGGCCAAGAACCTGCGCGGCGAGTCGATGACCGACGTCATCTTCAACGGCTCGACCAGCCGTAAACCGGTGAGCCAGGCCAGCATCGAGCTGGTCTTCGATAACTCCGACGGCACCCTGCTTGGCGAATACGCGGCCTACGCGGAAATTTCCATTCGCCGCAAAGTGACCCGCGACAGCCAGACCACTTACTACCTCAACGGCACCAAATGCCGCCGCCGCGATATCACGGATATCTTCCTCGGCACCGGCCTGGGCCCGCGCAGCTACTCGATTATCGAGCAGGGGATGATCTCCAAGCTGATCGAGTCAAAGCCTGAAGACCTGCGCAACTTCATTGAAGAAGCCGCGGGTATCTCCAAGTACAAGGAGCGCCGGCGCGAGACCGAAAACCGCATTCGCCGCACCCACGAAAACCTGGCCCGCCTGACCGACCTGCGCGAAGAACTCGAGCGTCAGCTTGAACGCTTGTACCGCCAGGCCGAGGCTGCCAAGAAGTATCAGGAATACAAGGGCGAGGAACGTCAGCTCAAGGCCCAACTGTCGGCCCTGCGCTGGCAGGCGTTGAATGAACAGGTCGGTCAGCGCGAAGCGATCATCGGCAATCAGGAAGTCACCTTCGAAGCGCTGGTGGCCGAGCAGCGCAACGCCGATGCGGCTATCGAACGCTTGCGGGACGGGCACCACGACCTGTCCGAGCGCTTCAATCTGGTGCAGGGGCGCTTCTATTCGGTCGGCGGCGACATCGCCCGGGTCGAGCAGAGTATCCAGCATGGTCAGCAACGCCTACGTCAGCTGCAGGACGATCTGAAAGAAGCCGAGCGTGCGCGTCTGGAAACCGAGTCGCACCTGGGTCACGACCGTACGTTGCTGCTGACCCTGGGCGAAGAGCTGGACATGCTCACCCCCGAACAGGAAGTCACCAGCGCCGCCGCCGAAGAGGCTGCCGCTGCGCTGGAAGAATCCGAAACCACCATGCACGCCTGGCAGGAGCAATGGGACACCTTCAACCTGACGGCCGCCGAACCGCGTCGCCAGTCCGAAGTTCAGCAGTCGCGCATCCAGCAGCTGGAAACGAGCATGGAGCGCCTGGCCGATCGTCAGAAGCGGCTGGGCGAGGAGCGCGCGTTGCTCTCGGCAGACCCGGAAGACGCGGCGATCATGGAACTCAGCGAGCAGCTCGCTGAATCCGAAGCGACACTTGAGGATTTGCAGACCAGTGAACAAGCTCAGGTCGAAAAGCTTGAACAACTGCGTCAGGAATTGCAGCACGCGCTGACGGCGCAGCAACAGGCCCAAGGTGATTTGCAGCGTCTGAACGGTCGCCTCGCCTCCCTTGAGGCCTTGCAACAAGCCGCACTCGATCCCGGCACCGGCACCGCTGAATGGCTGCGCGAACAACATTTGGCCGACCGTCCGCGACTGGCTGAAGGCCTGAAAGTCGAAGCCGGTTGGGAGCTGGCAGTGGAAACCGTGCTCGGCGCCGACCTGCAGGCGGTACTGGTAGATGACTTTGGCGATTTCGATCTGGCCGGTTTTGCCCAGGGCGATTTGCGCTTGCTCAGCCCGGCCTCCGATGGTGTGCGCGTGCCCGGCAGCTTGCTCGATAAAGTTGAAGCGCAGATCGATCTGGCGCCATGGCTGGGGCAGGTTAAACCGGTCGACAGCCTCGAACAGGCGTTGGCCCTGCGTAATCAATTGACCGCCGGCCAGAGTCTGATCAGCCGCGATGGTTACTGGGTCGGTCGGCACTTTTTACGCGTACGTCGCGCCAGCGAAGCCGAAAGCGGTGTGCTCGCTCGCGGTCAGGAAATCCAGCGTCTGGGCCTCGAACGCGAAGAGCGCGAAGCCACAGTTGAAACCCTGGAAACCCATCTTCAGAATCTCAGGGCGCAGCAGCGTCAGCAGGAAAACGGTCGCGAACATTTGCGCCGTCTGCTGCAAGACGAAGCGCGTCAGCAAGGTGAGTTGAAAGCCCAGTTGTCCGCCGGCAAAGCCAAGGCCGAACAACTGACCCTGCGCCGCACACGCCTGGACGAAGAGCTCACCGAATTGGCTGAGCAACGCGCTCTGGAACACGAGAATATCGGCGAGGCGCGTCTGCAATTGCAGGAAGCCCTCGACAGCATGGCGCTGGACACCGAGCAGCGCGAGCTGCTGCTGGCTCAGCGCGACAGCTTGCGCGAGCGACTTGATCGGGTGCGGCAGGAAGCCCGCCAGCACAAGGATCACGCGCATCAACTGGCGGTGCGTCTGGGTTCGCTCAAGGCGCAACATGACTCCACGCGTCAGGCGCTGGAACGTCTGGAAATGCAATCCGAGCGCCTGACCGAGAAGCGCGAACAGCTCAGCCTCAATCTGGAGGAGGGCGAGGCGCCGCTGGAAGAGTTGCGCCTCAAACTCGAAGAGCTGCTCGACAAACGCATGACCGTCGACGAAGAACTCAAGACGGCGCAGATCGCTCTGGAAGACGCTGACCGAGAATTGCGTGATGCGGAAAAACGTCGCAACCAGGCCGAGCAGCAATCGCAGTTGATTCGGGGGCAGATGGAAACCCAGCGCATGGAATGGCAGGCCCTGACCGTGCGCCGCAAGACCTTGGAAGATCAGTTGCTGGAAGACGGCTATGATCTCCACGGCGTACTCGCCACCCTGGTGGCCGACGCCAACGAGAAAGACGCCGAAGAAGAACTCGAACGCATTGCCGCGCGGATTCAGCGTCTGGGTGCGATCAACCTGGCGGCCATTGACGAATACCAGCAACAATCCGAGCGTAAACGTTATCTGGATGCGCAGAACGACGATCTGGTGGAAGCGCTGGATACGCTCGAGAACGTGATTCGCAAGATCGACAAGGAAACCCGAAACCGCTTCAAAGATACCTTTGATCAGATCAATGGCGGTTTACAGGCCCTTTTCCCAAAAGTTTTCGGTGGAGGACGCGCCTATTTGGAACTGACGGGCGAAGATCTACTCGATACAGGGGTAACGATCATGGCGCAGCCGCCAGGAAAGAAGAACAGCACCATCCATTTGCTCTCCGGTGGCGAAAAAGCCCTGACTGCCTTGGCTCTGGTTTTTGCCATCTTCAAGTTGAATCCGGCGCCGTTCTGCATGCTCGATGAGGTTGACGCGCCATTGGATGACGCTAACGTTGGACGCTACGCACGGCTGGTCAAAGAGATGTCGCAGACGGTGCAGTTCATCTATATCACCCACAACAAGATCGCCATGGAAATGGCCGAGCAACTGATGGGGGTGACGATGCACGAGCCGGGTTGTTCGCGTCTGGTGGCAGTGGATGTCGAGGAGGCGATGGCGATGGTGGATGCCTGAGTCGGCGCTTGTAGGAGAGGTATTTTTGAGTTGTAGGACTTATTTACCTCCCTTGACTTGCTGGCCAATCGACATATTCGCGCAAGCCGTTGTGACAGACGGTGTAAAGTTGCCTTTGGTCGTGCTAGTTTAATGTCAATTTTTCGTATACGTGGGCAAAACGCCTGTCAGAACATAGAGTTGGCGCCACGTTTTAAAGCGGTTTACGAGTTGTAAACCTCTTATTTTTCAGCATTTTTTATAGAGGCACGGGATTACATGGAAATCGGTCTGCGCGAGTGGCTGATCGTCATCGGCATTATTGTCATTGCCGGTATTCTTTTTGATGGCTGGCGTCGCATGCGCGGCGGCAAGGGGAAACTGAAATTCCGTCTCGACCGAAGTTTGTCCAATTTACCGGACGAGGACACCAGCGCTGAGCTGTTGGGCCCGCCCCGTGTGCTGGATACGCATAAAGAGCCGCAACTGGACGAGCACGATCTGCCGTCGGTGAGCATGCCTGCTCGTGAGCCGCGTGAGTCGGGTTCCAAGCGCGGCAAGCGTGGCCATGGCGAGCCTTCGCAAGGCGACATGAACCTGAGTCTGGATCTGGACGGCGGCCCGAGCTTCAGCAGCCGGGACGACGATTTCCCGGACGACACCAAGGCTTCGAGTTCGGCCAGCGACAAAGAACAACCGCAAGCCGAAGAAGTGCTGGTGATCAGCGTGATCTGCCGCGACGCCGCTGGCTTCAAAGGCCCGGCGCTGTTGCAGAACATTCTGGAAAGCGGTCTGCGTTTTGGCGAGATGGACATCTTCCACCGCCACGAAAGCATGGCCGGCAATGGCGAAGTCCTGTTCTCGATGGCCAATGCGGTCAAGCCGGGCGTCTTCGATCTGGACGACATCGACCACTTCAGCACACCGGCAGTGAGCTTCTTCCTCGGTCTGCCAGGCCCGCGTCATCCGAAGCAAGCCTTCGACGTGATGGTGGCTGCGGCGCGCAAACTGTCCCAGGAGCTGAACGGCGAACTGAAAGACGATCAGCGCAGCGTACTGACTGCCCAGACGATTGAGCATTACCGTCAGCGCATCGTTGAATTCGAACGTCGCGCCCTGACCCAAAAACGCTGATTCAAGAGGTTGGAGCGGGCTCTTGTGGCGAGGGGGCTTGCCCCCGTTGGGCTGCGAAGCAGCCCCCAAACCAGCCAACCCGCTGTGTCAGATAAAATACGATCACTGGATCTACGACTGCTTCGCAGCCCAACGGGGGTAAACCCCCTTGCCACAAAGTGCAAGCCAGCAGGCTATCGTGATTAGAAGATTGAGCAGCCTCGGCTGCTCTTTTGCTTTATGAGAGAACACCCATGACCGCCGCCAAAAACCGCATTCTAGAGCTGCGCGATGAACTCGATCAGCACAACTATCGCTACCACGTGCTGGACGAGCCGAGCATTCCGGACGCCGAATACGACCGGTTGTTCCACGAGCTCAAGGCCCTCGAAGCGGCCCATCCCGAACTGATCACCAGCGACTCGCCAACCCAACGCGTCGGCAGTGCGGCGCTGTCGGCGTTCACACAAGTGCGTCACGAAGTGCCGATGCTCAGCCTCGGCAACGCCTTCGGAGAAACCGACATGCGCGAGTTCGATCGCCGGGTAACCGAAGGTCTCGACCTGCCGGTTGGCGACTTGTTCGGCGGCGGCGCGGCGGTGGAATACAGCTGTGAACCCAAACTCGATGGCTTGGCGGTCAGCTTGTTGTATCTGGACGGCGTGCTGGTGCGCGGCGCGACTCGCGGCGACGGCACCACTGGCGAAGACATCAGCGTCAACGTCCGTACCGTGCGCAACATTCCGCTCAAGTTGCACGGTACGGGCTGGCCAGCGACCCTGGAAGTACGCGGCGAAGTGTTCATGTCCAAGGCCGGTTTCGAACGCCTCAACGCCACGCAGCTGGAAGTCGGCGGCAAGACCTTCGCCAACCCGCGCAACGCGGCGGCGGGCAGTTTGCGCCAGCTGGATTCGAAGATCACCGCCAACCGTCCGTTGGAATTTTGCTGCTACGGCATCGGCCAGATTTCGGCCGATATTGCTGATACGCACATCGGCAATCTCAAGCAGCTCAAGGCTTGGGGCATGCCGATCAGTCATGAGTTGAAACTGGCTCACGGCATTGCTGAATGCCTGGATTACTACCGCGACATCGGTGAACGCCGAAATTCGCTGCCCTACGAAATCGACGGTGTGGTGTTCAAGGTCAACAGCATTGCCTCTCAGCGTGAGCTGGGCTTCCGTGCTCGTGAACCGCGCTGGGCGATCGCGCACAAATTCCCGGCGATGGAAGAACTCACTGAATTGCTCGATGTGGAATTCCAGGTCGGTCGTACCGGTGCAGTGACGCCGGTGGCGCGCTTGAAGCCGGTCAAGGTCGCTGGTGTGACCGTGGCCAACGCGACGTTGCACAACATGGACGAAGTGGCGCGTCTGGGCCTGATGATTGGCGATACCGTAATCATTCGCCGCGCTGGCGATGTCATTCCGCAGGTGGTGCAAGTGGTCATCGAGCGCCGCCCGGACAACGCACGGCCAGTACAGATTCCTGAGAAGTGCCCGGTCTGCGGCTCGCATGTCGAGCGCACGCAACTGGTCAAACGCAGTAAAGGTCGCGAGACCGTCAGCGAAGGCGCGGTGTACCGCTGCGTCGGTCGCCTGGCCTGCGGTGCGCAACTCAAGCAGGCAATCATTCACTTCGTCTCCCGTCGCGCCATGGACATCGAAGGCCTGGGCGAGAAGAGCGTTGAGCAACTGGTGGACGAAGGGCTGGTGAGTTCGCCGGCTGATTTGTACGCGCTGACGTTCGAACAGATTGTCGATCTGGAAGGCTTTGCCGAGTTGTCGAGCAAGAACTTGCTCAGCGCCATCGAAGACAGCAAGCAACCGAGCCTGGCGCGCTTCATCTACGCTCTCGGGATTCCCGATGTCGGCGAAGAGACGGCCAAGGTGCTGGCGCGTTCTCTCGGCTCTCTGGAGCGGGTTCAGCAAGCCTTGCCGCAAGTGCTCACGTACTTGCCAGACGTGGGCCTGGAAGTGGCTCATGAGATTCACAGCTTCTTCGAAGATGCGCATAACCAGCAGGTGATCAAGGATCTGCTCAAACACGGCATGCAAATTCAGGATCAGGGTGAACTGGGCGCCGAGTTTGCCGCCAGCACTACGCTGGGTGGTTTCCTCGACAAGCTGCACATCCCTTCGGTCGGGCCGGGTGGGGCGCAGAAACTGGCGGACAAGTTTGGTTCGCTTGAAGGTGTTTTCAGCGCCGACTGGCTGGATATGCGCCAGGCGCTGCCGGAAAAACAGGCCACTTCGGTTCGGGAGTTCTTTGCGGTTGCGCAAAATCGCCAGATTGCCGAAGCCGCCGAGAAACAGCTGCGCGATTTCGGCATGCACTGGCAGAGCGAGAAGAAAGTCGTTGAAGGCTTGCCGCTGGCCGGGCAGACCTGGGTGCTGACCGGTTCGCTGGAATTGATGAGCCGCGACATCGCCAAGGACAAACTTGAAAGCCTCGGTGCCAAGGTGGCGGGCTCGGTGTCGGCCAAGACTCATTGCGTGGTGGCCGGGCCGGGTGCAGGTTCCAAGTTGACGAAGGCTAATGAGCTGGGATTGAAGGTTCTGGATGAAGAGGCGTTTGTCGAGTTCCTGAAGAAGAACGGCATCCCGGTCTGACACTGACACTGAACCTGTGGCGAGGGGATTTATCCCCGTTGGGTTGCGCAGCAGCCCCAGACCCGGCAACTGCATTATCACAGACAGATTGCGTACGCCGGTTTTGCGACGACTGCGTCGCCGAACGGGGATAAATCCCCTCGCCAAATTAGTGATGTCACTCAAAACCGATGTTAGGGGGAACATTGTTGTCTTCAGGATGATCTAGTCTTGGCAAGCCTCAGGGAGAGATCGTCATGTACCGCTTCTTCGAACAGCTCAGTGCGCGCATCGCCGCGCCCTTCATCGGCGAAAGCTCGCGCAACAGCAAGGTCTGGCAGTGCCGCTGCGGGCAGTCACTGTTTTTTCGCAACAGCCAGTGTCTGGCGTGTTCGGCGGCGTTGGGGTATCAACCGGAGCAGGGTCGCCTGTCTTCGCTGCAGCCCGGCGTGCAGGCTGATACCTGGTTGCTCGACGCCGATCCCGAAGCGGGTGTCTTTCGCCGCTGCGCCAACCTCGATTCCCCGGCCGCGTGCAATTGGCTATTGCCCGCCAATGACCACGATGCGTTATGCATCGCCTGCAGCCTGAACCACACCATTCCCGACCTGTCGATTGCCGAAAACCACGAACGCTGGCGCAAGGTCGAAACAGCCAAGCGGCGACTGGTCGCACAGTTGGTCAGCCTGGGTTTGCAGGTGATTCCGAAAACCGTGGACGAAGAGACGGGGCTGGCTTTCGATTTCATTGGTGTCGACCTTGCAGGCAAGCCGCCAACTACCGGTCACGCCAACGGTTTGATCACCCTCGATATCAAGGAAGCCGACGACGCTCATCGCGAGCAGATTCGGGTGCAGATGCACGAACCTTATCGCACATTGCTCGGGCATTTTCGGCATGAGGTCGGGCATTACTACTGGGATCGGTTGATCGCCAACAGCCAATGGCTGGAACCGTTCCGCGGCCTGTTCGGCGACGAACGCACCAGCTACACCGACGCTCTCGAGAGGCATTACCAGCAAGGCGCACCGCGTGACTGGCAGCAACATTACGTCAGCGCCTACGCGACCATGCATCCGTGGGAGGATTGGGCCGAAACCTGGGCTCACTACTTGCACATGATGGATGCAGTGGATACGGCGTTGGGGTTCGGAATGAGCGCCCGGGAGATGGATTTCGACTATCAGCCGTTTCCCCCAAGCACCCTCTACGACCCACAGCATCCCGGCGGCGCGGCGTTCCTGTCGTTCGTCAATGCGTGGATCGAACTGGCCGGCATGCTGAATGAGTTGTCGCGCAGCATGGGGCAGCCGGATTTCTATCCGTTCGTCCTGCCGCCGGCAGTGATCGCCAAGCTGCACTTCATCCACCTGGTGATCCAGCAAGAGGGCGGCCGGGCGGATGAGGTGTTGCAGGACTTGTAGCAACTGCTACGGACAGTGGTATTTCGCTCCCTGTGCATGTCCTTGACCTGATTCATATTTTTAATCTGGATCGAACGGTTGTAACTTCGTCTCAGATAGGTACAATGGCGCCGTTCGCCGTCAGGTGAACGTCGTTATGGTGATCCCATCGGTCCCCCCGCAACGATTACCCGTGAACCTGGTCAGATCCGGAAGGAAGCAGCCACAGCGGGAACATTGTGTGCCGGGGTGTGGCTGGTGGGGTTGCCTCCATAACGCACCGCGAGTCCTCTCTCGCGTTATCTGTCTAAAAAATTACATACGTGTTGCTCTGCCAGGGATCTTGTCCAGGCGGCGTTTTTTCGTTTCCGGTTTTCAGGGCGAACACATAAAAGGAGGCCGAGCTGTCGAATGCGACAGCTCGGCCTCCTTTTTTATTTCTGGCACTAAGGCTTGGACAAGGCCTGGTCAACCGCTGCAATCAGCTTTCCCAGATCCTTCGGGGTGGCTTTATGTATGACACCGAACAGATACGCCCGCTGTTCATCTTCATCGCCTAAATCTGCGAAAAAGGCTTTCAGCTTTACACCCAACACATCAGCAAACAGGAACAAGGCTTCCACGCTGGGGGTGTAGGTACCGGTTTCGAAGCGGCTGATGGTTTTGGGGTCAAAACCGGTTTTTTCACCGAGTTCAGCCTGAGTAAGCCCAGCGACCTTGCGGTAGCGCCGAATGGCCGCACCCAAACTTGAAATTTGCATCGCTTAATTCCCATTTAGAATCAAGAACTTAACGATAGATTTTTGCATTAGACAACTGCATGATCCATCACCTTGCTTTGCAAAATGTGATGCGTTTCGTAGAATCTCCGCTCAAAATGGGTATTTGCGGCCTTTAAGGTTAGTTGATCTCAGCTGTCAGGAGGCCATCAACCGCTGTTCATGGAGTGATAACGTGTTGCTGCGCATTACCTATAAAAACATCTCTTCCGGGCATCCTGCACTGGTCGAGCGGTATCACCGCTAGCCACAGCGAGCCTGACTCATGGATGAGAAATACCGCAGGGCCGTGGATGCCGCCGCGATTTTTTCCGAGACTGATCTGAGCGGCCGGATCACCCACGTCAACGATCAGTTCTGTGCCGTGTCCGGCTATAGCCGCGAAGAACTGCTCGGGCAGAACCATCGTCTCCTCAACTCGGGTCTGCACTCCACCGATTTCTTCGCGGCTATGTGGCGCACCATCGCCTTGGGCAAGGTCTGGAAAGGCGAGATTTGCAATCGCGCCAAGGACGGCAGCCTGTATTGGGTCGACAGCACCATGGTGCCGGTGCTCGATGACGCTACCGGGCGGGTTGACCGGTACCTTTCGATTCGTTTCGACATCAGCGAAAAACACCAATTGCTGCATTCACTGCAATGGCGGGTGGGGCATGACGTGCTGACCGGGCTGCCGAATCGCGCGTTCCTCTCGGATTTGCTGGATCAGGCGCTGGAGTTCTCCCGTCACGAAAACATCCCGCTGGCGGTGTGCATGCTCGATCTTGACGGCTTCAAAGCGGTCAATGATGGCTACGGGCATGCCAGTGGCGATCAGCTGTTGGTCGAGGTGGCCAAGCGTTTGCGAACCATTGTTCGCGGCGAAGATGTGGTGGCGCGGCTGGCCGGTGACGAGTTTGTGCTGGTGTTGCGATACGTGCGGGATCTGCCGGAACTGCGTGCGGCGTTGAACCGGGTGCTCGGCGCTATTTCGGCGCCGTACTCGCTGCATGGCAAGGGCGTCAATGTGTTTGCCAGTATCGGCGTCACCCTGTTCCCCCTCGACAATGAAGATGCCGAAACCCTGCTGCGTCATGCCGATCAGGCCATGTACGTGGCGAAACAACGCGGTCGCAATCGCTTTCATGTGTTCGACGTGTCCCGGGATCAGGAGGTCAAGGCCACTCACCAGACGGTCGAACGAGTGCGCCAGGCGCTGGCTGCCGGTGAATTGCGTGTGCATTTCCAGCCCAAGGTGAACATGCGTCGCGGGGAGGTTGTCGGCTTCGAGGCGTTGTTACGTTGGGAGCATCCGCAACACGGCATGATGCCGGCCCGGGAGTTTTTGCCGCTGGTGGAAGAAACGGACCTGATCATCGATATCGGTGAGTGGGTAATGGATCAGGTCCTGTCGCAGTTGCACCATTGGCAGCAAGCGGGGCAGGGCTGGCCAGTCAGCATTAATATTGCGGCACGACATTTCCAGCGCGCGGATTTTGTCGGCCGGCTCAAACACGTGCTCGCCCGGCATGCCCAGGTGGCTCCGCAGATGCTCGATCTGGAAATCGTCGAGTCGGTGGCGATTGAGAATATTCGGCACGTCAGCGCCTGTTTACAGGCCTGTCAGGCGCTGGGGGTGCAGTTTTCACTGGGGGGCTTCGGCACCGGTTATTCGTCCCTGAGCAACCTCAAGCGATTGCAAACCCAAACCATCAAGATCGACAAGTCGTTCGTGCGCGACATCGTTAATGATCGTGATGATCTGGCCCTGACCATGGCGGTCATTGGCCTGGCTCGGGCCTTTGGCCGGCAGGTGATCGCCGAAGGGCTGGAAAGTATCGAGCACGGTGAATTGCTGCTGCGCCTGGGTTGCGAAGTTGCTCAAGGCTGTTTCATTGCCCGGCCGATGCCGTCCGCAGAAGTACCGGGTTGGGTTGCGGGGTTTGTCGCGCCAGTGCAATGGCAGGCGCTGGATCAAGCAGGCTGAAGTTTTGTGATCAACACCGGCCCCTTGTGGGAGCGGGCTTGCTCGCGAAAGCGGTGTGTCATTCAGCATTGATGTTAATTGATACACCGCTTTCGCGAGCAAGCCCGCTCCCACAGGGGCCGGTGTCTATCAGAAAGATCGCTTAAGGTGTGCCGGGTTCCGAGCCGATATACAGTCGAATGATGTCGTCGATTTCCCCGGACATTTTCATTCGCACCAAGGTGCGCAAAATGCGCTGCACGGGCACCTTGGGGTCGTTGCGCACATAACAACCGACACTCTGTTCCTGCAAAACCGCCACGCCTTGCAGTTGCTGGCCAGGCAGCAGGCGCTGATTGAACCAGTCCAGCGTCCATTGATTGCTTACGGCGTAGTGATAGCGTCCTGCCAACAGTTTTTCCAGCACCTGCTCCTGGTTGCGCGCATCTTCGCGATGCAGTCGGTCGGCCTCAAACAGCGGCTGCAAGGTCGGGTAGCTGTATCCGAGTACCGTGCCGATGGGTTGTCGCGACAAGTCCGCAGGTATCACTGAGGTCAGCGGATCTGAACGGCTGATCAGCATGTCGCGCTGAAACCACAGTGGAATGCTCCAGATGTAGTCCCCGGACTGATTCGGCTGCCAGGACTGCGCGGCATAGCAGCGGATATCGACCTCGCCATGTTCCATGGCGTTTTGCACCCGAGTGCGAGGCAGCACGTGAAATTCGGCCGGCACGCCGACCTGGGTCGCGAGGCTGACCATCACGTCGTGCAGGATGCCTTGGGTAGGGCGGCCGCGGTCCAGTTGCACCATCGGCATCGCCCAACTGTCGGGCACCACGAAGCGCAATGGCGGCTCGGCGCCAGCGACATTCAGGCTGATCGACAGCAGTGCCCCCAAGGCCAGCCGCATAAACGCTCCGGTGCTGATAAAACCCGAGCCGATAAAAGCCCCCAAAGACCATCTTAGCCAGATTAGACGAGCGCACCGGATGCAATTTTGGTCTTGCTCCGATAGCATTAGCTGCTTCTGTTCCTTCGTTGCGACGGTTTTCGATGAGTTATCAGGTTCTTGCACGTAAATGGCGTCCGCGCTCGTTCCGCGAAATGGTCGGCCAGACCCATGTGCTCAAGGCTCTGATCAATGCCTTGGACAGCCAGCGGCTGCACCACGCCTATCTGTTTACCGGTACCCGCGGGGTCGGCAAGACCACCATCGCGCGGATCATCGCCAAGTGCCTGAACTGTGAAACAGGTATCACTTCAACGCCTTGCGGCGAGTGCTCGGTGTGCCGCGAGATCGATGAAGGTCGCTTTGTCGACCTGATCGAGATCGACGCCGCGAGCCGGACCAAGGTCGAAGACACCCGTGAACTGCTCGACAACGTGCAGTACGCGCCGAGCCGTGGGCGCTTCAAGGTCTACCTGATCGACGAAGTGCACATGCTCTCCAGCCACTCCTTCAATGCGCTGTTGAAAACCCTTGAAGAGCCGCCGCCCTACGTCAAGTTCATCCTGGCGACCACCGATCCGCAGAAACTTCCTGCAACGATTCTTTCGCGGTGCCTGCAGTTCTCTCTGAAGAACATGACGCCGGAGCGTGTGGTCGAGCATTTGACCCACGTGCTGGGTGTCGAGAACGTGCCGTTCGAAGACGACGCACTGTGGCTACTGGGCCGTGCTGCCGACGGTTCGATGCGCGACGCCATGAGCCTGACCGACCAGGCGATTGCCTTCGGTGAAGGCAAAGTCATGGCTGCCGACGTGCGGGCGATGCTCGGCACACTCGATCACGGTCAGGTCTACGACGTGCTGCATGCGCTGATCGAAGGCGACGCCAAGGCCTTGCTCGAAGCCGTCCGTCACCTGGCCGAACAAGGCCCGGACTGGAACGGCGTGCTCTCGGAAATTCTCAACGTGCTGCACCGTGTCGCCATCGCCCAGGCCCTGCCTGAAGGCGTCGACAACGGTCATGGCGACCGTGACCGGGTGCTGGCGCTGGCCCAGGCGTTGCCGGCCGAAGACGTGCAGTTCTATTACCAGATGGGCCTGATCGGTCGCCGCGACTTGCCGCTGGCGCCGGATCCGCGCGGTGGCTTCGAAATGGTCCTGCTGCGAATGCTCGCGTTCCGCCCGGCAGACACCACGGACGCGCCGAGGCAACCGCTAAAGACAGTGGGGATCAGCCAGGCCACAGTTGATTCCGCAAATTCAGTGGCTGCCGCGCCCGTTGTTGCGCCGGTAGTCGCTGCGGCAGTTGCACCCGTTGCACCCGTGCCGGTTGCGACGGTGGTTGCTCCAGTACAAGCGCCCGAGCCTGAGCCGGTCGCGCCCGTCGTTGCGCCTGAGCCTGTCGTTGAAGCAGCAGCGGTCGAAGTCGTTGTCGATCTGCCCTGGAACGATCCGATAGAACCCGAAGTCGTTCAGCAACCTGCTGTCGAACCGGTGCTGGAAACTGCCAGCGAGCAACCCGAATTGGCGCCGATGCCTTTGCCAGCGCCAGACAGCGTGGTCCCTGACGCGCCGGAGTGGGCCGCTGCGCCGATTCCGGAGCCGTCGGTAGCCGACGTCGATGCCGCGACGCCGGGCATGGACCTGGACGACGAGCCGCCGCTGGACGAGGACTACATCGAGCCGGACATGGAGTCGGCCTACAGCTACCTCGATGAACTGGCCAGCGAACACACCACCGAGCCAGCGCCGGAAGCCGAGCCTGAGCCGGCCGCCATGCCGGCCACCGGTCAGGCGTTGCAATGGCTGGAGTTGTTCCCGAAACTGCCGATCTCTGGCATGACCGGCAGCATCGCCGCCAACTGCACGCTGATCGCCGTTGAGGGTGACAATTGGCTGATGCACCTGGACCCGGCCCACAGCGCGTTGTTCAACGCGACTCAACAGCGTCGGCTGAACGATGCGTTGAACCAGTTTCACGGGCGTACGCTGACCCTGCGCATGGAGCTGATCAAGCCCGAGCAGGAAACCCCGGCCCAGGCTGCGTCCCGCCGCCGTGCGAACCGTCAGCGCGAGGCCGAAGAGTCGATCCACGGTGATCCGTTCATCCAGCAAATGATGCAGCAGTTCGGTGCGGTGGTCCGTAACGATACTATTGAACCTGTCGAGACCCTGGTCACTCAGGGCTAATAACTGAAGGTGTTCGGCCGAAAGGGCCGGGTGCTGTATTTATCCAAGTACTTTTGAGGTGATTCCCATGATGAAAGGTGGCATGGCCGGCCTGATGAAGCAGGCACAGCAGATGCAGGAAAAAATGGCCAAGATGCAGGAAGAACTGGCCAACGCCGAAGTCACCGGTAAAGCTGGTGGCGATATGGTCACCGTGGTGATGACCGGTCGTCACGACGTCAAGCGCGTGACCATCGATCCAAGCCTGGTCGAAGGCTTGAGCGAAGACGACAAAGAGATGCTGGAGGCCGTATTCGCCGCCGCCGTCAACGATGCCGTGCGCAAGATCGAAGCCAACAGCCAGGACAAAATGTCCGGCATGACCGCTGGCATGCAACTGCCACCGGGTATGAAACTGCCATTCTGATTCGCCAAAGCGCTTCGGATGGGCTACAAAAAAATGCCAGGCATCGCGCCTGGCATTTTTGTTTCTGGCACACACTGATCGTTCCCATGCTCTGCGTGGGAATGCCTCAATGGACGCTCTGCGTCCGCTTTGGGACGCGGAGCGTCCCGGGCTGCATTCCCACGCAGAGCGTGGGAATGATCGGACCAGAAACATCGAACGCGCTATCGCCATAAAGGTCTGCTCCCTATACCGCCAAATTCATCGATCAAAGGAGACGCTCACATGCCACAAGCATTGACCCTCAACCAACGTATCGTCCTGGCGTCCCGCCCGGTAGGCGCGCCGACGCCGGAGAATTTCCGCCTGGAGCGCGTTGCACTGCCGGACCTGGCCGACGGTCAGGTGCTGCTCAAGACCCTTTACCTGTCACTCGATCCCTACATGCGCGGACGCATGAGCGACGCGCCGTCCTACGCCGCACCGGTTGAGATCGGTGAGGTGATGACCGGTGGCGCTGTCAGCCGGGTCGAGCGCTCGCTGAATCCGAAGTTTCAGGAAGGTGATCTGGTGGTCGGTTCTACCGGTTGGCAGAGCCACAGCCTCAGCGATGGTCGCGACATCATTCCGGTACCGTCCGGGCTGCCGAGCCCGTCAATGGCGTTGGGCGTGTTGGGCATGCCCGGCATGACCGCGTATATGGGCCTGATGGACATCGGCCAGCCCAAGGCCGGCGAAACCCTAGTGGTGGCGGCTGCATCCGGCGCGGTGGGTTCGGTGGTCGGCCAGGTGGCGAAGATCAAGGGCTTGCGCGTGGTCGGCGTGGCCGGTGGCGTGGACAAGTGTCGTTACGTGGTCGATGAGTTGGGTTTTGATGCCTGCATCGATCACAAGAGCCCGAACTTCGCCGATGAGTTGGCCAAGGCGTGCTCCGAAGGCATCGACATCTATTACGAAAACGTCGGCGGCAAGGTGTTCGATGCCGTGCTGCCGCTGCTCAATCCCAAGGCGCGAATTCCACTCTGCGGTCTGATCGCGTCCTACAACGCTCGCGAAGCACCCACCGGTCCGGATCGACTGCCGCAATTGCAGCGCACGCTGCTGACCAAGCGCGTGCGAATCCAGGGCTTTATCGTGTTCGACGACTACGGTGATCGTCAGCCGGAATTCGTCAGCGCCATGGCGCCGTGGGTGCGCGACGGCAAGGTGAAGTTCCGCGAAGACGTGGTCGATGGCCTGGAGCAGGCACCTGAAGCATTTATCGGTCTGCTGGAAGGACGCAACTTCGGCAAACTGGTTGTGCGGGTCGCCCAGGACTGAGTAATTGACGCTAAACAGAGGCGCGGGTATAAACCGCGTCTCGTTGTTTTGTCGGACTTTTCCCCATGAGCTTCAGCCCTTTGATTCGCCAACTGATCGACGCCCTGCGAATTTTGCCAGGTGTGGGTCAGAAAACTGCCCAACGCATGGCGTTGCAGCTGCTCGAGCGTGATCGCAGCGGCGGCTCACGATTGGCCTCGGCACTGAGCCAGGCCATGGAAGGGGTGGGTCACTGCCGGTTGTGCCGCACGCTGACCGAAGACGACCTCTGCCCGCAATGCGCCGATACCCGTCGCGACGACACCTTGCTCTGCGTGGTGGAAGGGCCGATGGACGTCTACGCGGTGGAGCAGACCGGCTTCCGTGGTCGCTACTTTGTGCTCAAGGGCCATCTGTCGCCACTCGACGGACTCGGGCCTGAGGCCATCGGTATTCCGCAACTGCTGGCGCGGATCGAAGAGGCGGGCACGTTCACTGAAGTCATTCTGGCGACCAACCCGACCGTGGAAGGTGAGGCGACAGCGCATTACATTGCCCAGTTGCTCAACAACAAAGGCCTGATCGCCTCGCGCATTGCCCATGGCGTGCCATTGGGTGGCGAGCTGGAATTGGTGGATGGCGGGACGTTGGCGCATTCGTTTGCCGGGCGTAAGCCGATCGTTTTGTAGTGTCTGAATTGACGCCATCGCGAGCAAGCTCGGCTCCTACAGGTAGCGCGTTGCTTTTGTAGGAGCAAGGCTTGCCCGCGATGCAGACGACGCGGTCCATCTGATTCACACAATCCTGTTGAAAACCAAGCAAGCGCTCGGTTAACTTCGCTGAACCTTCAGTGGAGCTCGCCGATGCCTGCCTTTCAGGAATACTTCGACCCCAGCCACCAAATGGTCCGCGACAGCGTCAGACGTTTCGTCGAGCGCGAGATCTTGCCGGACATCGACCAGTGGGAAGAAGCCGAAAGCTTTCCCCGCGAGCTCTACCTCAAGGCCGGTGCGGCGGGGATTCTGGGGATCGGTTACCCCGAAGCCCTGGGTGGCAGCCATGAAGGTGATCTGTTCGCCAAGGTCGCCGCCAGCGAAGAGCTGATGCGCTGCGGCTCCGGCGGCCTGGTGGCGGGGCTAGGCTCGCTGGACATCGGCCTGCCGCCGATCCTCAAGTGGGCCAGGCCCGAAGTCCGCAATCGCGTTGTGCCTCAGGTACTCGCCGGCGAGAAAATCAGCGCCCTGGCCGTGACCGAGCCCAGTGGTGGCTCCGACGTTGCCAACCTGCAAACCCGCGCCGTGCGTGACGGCGAGTTCTACCGGGTCAGCGGCAGCAAAACCTTTATCACCAGCGGCGTCCGCGCGGATTTCTACACCGTCGCGGTGCGCACCGGTGCGCCGGGTTTTGCTGGCATCAGCTTGCTGTTGATCGAGAAGGGTACGCCCGGTTTCACCGTTGGCCGTCAGTTGAAGAAAATGGGTTGGTGGGCGTCGGACACTGCCGAACTGTTCTTCGACGATTGCCGGGTGCCGGCAGGAAATCTGATCGGTGCCGAAAACATGGGCTTCGCTTGCATCATGGGCAACTTCCAGAGCGAACGCCTGGCGCTGGCGTTAATGGCCAACATGACCGCGCAACTGGCGCTGGACGAAAGCCTGAAATGGGCTCACCAGCGTGAAGCCTTCGGTAAACCCATCGGCAAGTTTCAGGTGCTCAAGCATCGCCTTGCCGAAATGGCCACGGCGCTGGAGGTGTCACGGGAATTCACTTACCGCCAGGCGGCGAAAATGGCGGCGGGGCAGAGTGTGATCAAGGAGATTTCCATGGCCAAGAATTTTGCTACCGACACGGCTGACCGGATTACTACGGATGCGGTGCAGATTTTGGGTGGCCTCGGTTACATGCGCGAGAGCCTGGTGGAGCGGCTGTATCGCGATAACCGGATTTTGTCGATCGGCGGGGGGACGCGGGAAGTGATGAACGAGATCATCAGTAAGCAGATGGGGCTTTGATCGGAGGTGTGGCGGCTGACGCTATCGCGAGCAGGCTCGCTCCCACAGTGATCTTTGTCGTATGCAAGATTTGTATCTAACGACAATCCCCTGTGGGAGCGAGCCTGCTCGCGATGACGCCATCCCAGACGCCGCCTATTTATCAGACAACGCAAACTGCGTCAGGCAAAACGTCGGAATCCCCATATCTTCCAGCCGCTGCGACCCGCCCAACTCCGGCAAATCAATGATCGCCGCCGCTTCATGAACCCGCGCGCCCATGCGTCGAACCAGGTTCGCCGCGGCAATCAGCGTCCCGCCCGTGGCGATCAGGTCATCGAACATCACCACCGAATCACCCTCGCACAGGCTGTCAGCGTGGACTTCGAGGAAGGCTTCGCCGTATTCGGTCGCATAACCCTCGGCCAATACGTCGGCCGGCAGTTTGCCTTGCTTGCGGAACAGCACCAGCGGCTTGTTCAACTGATAGGCCAGGATCGAACCGATCAGAAAACCACGGGCGTCCATCGCGCCGATGTGGGTGAAGTCGGCCTCGACATAACGATGGGCGAAACTGTCCATCACCAGGCGCAGGGCTGTGGGCGACTGGAACAGCGGGGTAATGTCGCGAAAGATCACGCCCGGCTTGGGAAAGTCGATCACAGGGCGGATCAGGGATTTGATGTCGAAGGAGTCGAAGACCATCGTCGAGGTGTCCTGGCAGGCTGCAAACGACGCAGTATAACGGCGGCTGAACCGTTTCGCTCAGCCGCCATCGCCGAAATCAGCCGTCCAGCGAGCCGCCGGCCAAGGCGCAGAGCTGGATCGGGTCGAGGATATGGATTTCCTTGCCTTCAGCCGCAATCAGTTCGTTTTGCTGGAAACGCGTGAACACCCGGGACACGGTTTCCACCGCCAGGCCCAGGTAATTGCCGATTTCGTTGCGCGACATGCTCAGGCGGAACTGGTTGGCCGAGAAACCCCGGGCGCGGAAACGGGCCGACAGGTTGACCAGGAACGTGGCGATGCGCTCGTCGGCGGTTTTCTTCGACAGCAGCAACATCATTTGTTGATCGTCGCGAATCTCGCGACTCATCACGCGCATCAACTGACGGCGCAGTTGCGGCAGTTGCAGCGCCAGTTCGTCGAGGCGTTCGAAAGGGATTTCACACACCGACGTGGTTTCCATGGCTTGCGCCGAGACCGGGTGTTTTTCGGTATCCATGCCCGACAGGCCGACCAGTTCGCTCGGCAGGTGGAAGCCGGTGAGTTGTTCTTCGCCGCCATCGCTCAGGCTGAAGGTCTTCAGGGCACCAGAACGTACTGCATAAACAGAATCGAAGGTGTCGCCCTGGCGGAACAGGAATTCGCCCTTTTTCAGCGGGCGGCCACGTTTAACAATTTCGTCCAGCGCATCCATGTCTTCCAGATTCAAGGAAAGTGGCAAACAGAGAGGGGCCAGGCTGCAATCCTTGCAATGGGCCTGACTATGAGCGCGCAGCTTTACTGGCTCGGACATTTCTTCAATCCTTGTGGGAAAAAACACACATAAGCCGTAAGGGTAACCCACGGGAGGACATTCAGGCACGCGGCGATTTTGTCGCAGGGTCGTAAAGTCAGCGTTTCGCTGACCGGCCAGTGAGGTGATGGCTAGATCACCCGTGAAAACCGCTGGCGATTGTGCTGTTCCAGGTACGCGTCGAACACCATGCACACCGAGCGCACCAGCAATCGTCCGGCGGGCAATACGGTGATCCGTTCGTTATCCAGTTCGATCAGACCGTCGTCGGCCATTCCCTGCAACTGCGGCCAAAGTTCACCGAAGTAACCCTGAAAGTCGATGTTGAAGGCGTGTTCGATCGCGGCAAACTCCAGGCTGAACGTGCAGATCAGTTGCTGGATGACCGCACGTCGCAGACGGTCATCGGCGTTGCACAGCAGGCCCCGGCTGGTGGCCAGCTGAGAGCTGGCCAGCGTGTTCTGGTACTGATTCAGGTCGCTGTTGTTCTGGCAATACAGATCGCCGATCTGGCTGATGGCTGACACGCCCAGCCCAATCAGGTCGCAATGACCGTGGGTGGTGTAGCCCTGGAAGTTGCGTTGCAGGGTCGATTCTTCCTGAGCAATCGCCAGTTCATCGTCGGGCAGCGCGAAGTGGTCCATGCCAATGTAGCGGTAGCCGGCCTTGGTCAACTGCTCGATGGTGCCCTGGAGCATTTCCAGTTTTTGCGCCGGTGTCGGCAGTTCGTCGCTGTTGATGCGCCGTTGCGACATGAAGCGTTCCGGCAGGTGCGCGTAGTTGAACACCGAGAGGCGGTCCGGTTGCAGGTTGATCACTTCATCAACCGTGCGGGCGAAACTCTCGGGTGTTTGCCTCGGCAAGCCATAGATCAGGTCAATGTTGATCGAGCGAAACTGCAGCGTGCGGGCAGCGTCAATCACCGCGCGGGTTTCTTCCAGGCTTTGCAGGCGATTGACTGCTCGTTGCACTGCCGGATCGAGGTCTTGCAGGCCGATACTGACCCGGTTGAAACCCAGTTCACGGAGCAGGCCCATGGTCGACCAGTCAGCTTCGCGAGGGTCGATTTCGATGCCGTAGTCGCCGGAATCGTCGTCCAGCAAGTTGAAGTTCTTGCGTAACTGGGCCATCAACTGGCGCAGTTCATCGTGACTGAGAAAGGTCGGAGTGCCGCCGCCAAAGTGCAGTTGCTCGACTTTCTGTGCAGGATCGAGGTGGCAGGCGATCAGCTGGATTTCCTGCTCAAGGCGCTGCAAATAGGGCTGGGCCCGGCCGCGGTCCTTGGTGATGACTTTATTGCAGGCGCAGTAGTAGCAAATGTTCGCGCAGAACGGCACGTGCACATACAGCGATAACGGGCGCAGGGCTTTACGGCTGTCACGCAAGGCGTGGAACAGGTCGAACGTGCCGATCTGACCGTCGAATTGCACCGCGGTCGGGTAGGAGGTGTAGCGCGGTCCCGCCAGGTCGTAACGGCGGATCAGGTCGGTGTCCCAACGAATGGCGTCGAGCATCATGCGGGCATTCCCCCGGATAGGCTGGCAATGTCAGCGAGTCTAGGGGGCGCGGCGCTGGGGCATCTTGATTTGCGTCAACGGTCAGGATTTGTGTTGTTGGCGCCGGCCTCATCGCGAGCAGGCTCGCTCCCACAGGGGAATGCATTTCAATGTGGGAGCGAGCCTGCTCGCGATGGGCGCGCCGCCGATCTAGTGGCCCATCAGCCAGTGCTGATGCGGCCCCGGCAAGGTCCAGATGCCGAACAGGATCACCAGTAATCCGCCCGTCATCCGCACGCTACGTTTGCGCAACAGCGCCGTGACCCGCTCAGCCGCCAACCCCGTGGCGAGCAAGACCGGCCAGGTGCCGAGCCCGAACGCAAGCATCAAAAGTGCACTGTCCAGCGCATTGCCCTGGCTCGCCGACCACAGCAGGGTGCTGTAAACCAACCCGCACGGCAGCCAGCCCCAGAGCGCGCCCAGCAGCAGCGCGCGCGGGACGCTCGACACCGGCAGCAGTTTGTTGGCCACGGGCTGGATGTGCCGCCACAGGCCGCGACCGAGGCTTTCGATGCGGGTCAGGCCGCTCCACCAACCGGCGAGGTACAGGCCCATGGCGACCAACAGCAAACCGGCGATGACGCGCATGAACATCGCCGCCGGGCTGTTGGCCACCGCCCACCCGGCCAGACCGATCAGCAGGCCGGCCGTTGCATAGCTGAGAATTCGCCCCAGGTTGTAGGCCAGCAGCAGTCGAAAACGCCGGCTGCGTTGCTCCTTGGGAATTGCCAGGGTCAAGGCGCCCATCAAGCCGCCGCACATGCCCAGGCAATGACCGCCGCCGAGCAGACCGAGGATCACCGCAGACACCAGCAGCGGTGCCAACTCAAGCATGGGGTGGCGCCTTGTCGTCCGGTTTGACCGGATGACCGCTGGCTTCGTCGACCGCGGCCTTGTGGTTCGGGTCCTGGTCGTCAAACAGGATGCTGTGGGCCGGGCCGTCGAGGTCGTCGTACTGACCGCTGTCGACTGCCCAGAAAAAGATGTAAATGGCGATGGCCACGATCAGCAGCGCGGCCGGGATCATCACGTAGAGAGCTGGCATCTTGACTCCATGCCCGCGCGGCTCAGGCCGGCAGCGGACGGGTTTCTGGTGTGGCGCTGACCGCAGGTGTGTTGGGCATGCGAGTCAGGCGCAGGGCGTTCAGCACCACGGTCAACGAACTGATGGACATGCCGACCGCGGCCCATACCGGAGTGATCCAGCCGAGGGCGGCGAACGGCAACATGAGGCCATTGTACAGCCCGGCCCACAGCAGGTTCTCGATGATTACCCGGCGGGTGCGCCGCGCCAGGCTGAAGGCTTGGACCAGTGCGTCGAGGCGGTTCGACAGCAATACCGCGTCAGCACTGGTTTTCGCCAGATCGGTGGCCGACCCCATGGCCACGCTGATGTCGGCGGCGGCCAGCACGGGCACGTCGTTGACCCCGTCACCGAGCATCAACACCTTGCGGCCTTCCTTGTGCAGCTGTTGCAAGACCTGCAATTTATCGTCCGGACGCAAGCCGCCTCGGGCTTCATCGATGCCCAGTTCCGCAGCGACACTGGCGACCATCGGCGAGCTGTCGCCGGACAGCAGCAATGTGCGCCAGCCGCGAGCCTTGCAGGCGGCGAGCAGGGCAGGTGCGTCGGCACGCAGACGGTCGTCGAGAACAAACCATGCCAATGGCCCCTGGCTGTTACCGAGCAACAACCATTGGCCAGCTTCATCCGGCATCGATGGCACGGCAGCGCCACTGAGTTCACAGACAAAACCCGGTTGGCCGATGCGCAGGCGTTGTTCACCGACCAACCCTTCAAGTCCTAGCCCCGGCGTGCTGTGGACTTCTTCGGCGGCCAGCGGCGCCCGGCCAAACGCGCGGGCGATTGGATGTTCAGAGCGGTTTTCCAGTGCAGCGGCGAGGCTCAGGCATTGATCGTTGTTGAGCGCGCCGAGCGGGCGAATCGAACGCAAGGCCAGGCGACCTTCCGTCAACGTGCCGGTCTTGTCGAAAATCACCGTGTCGATCTGATTGAGGCCTTCCAGCACATGGCCGCGAGTCAGCAGCAAACCGAGTTTGTGCAGGGTGCCGGTGGCGGCGGTGAGGGCGGTCGGCGTGGCCAGGGACAAGGCGCACGGGCACGTTGCAACGAGCATCGCCAACACGATCCAGAAGGCTCGCGACGAATCCAGTTCCCACCAGATCAGACCGATGACGGCCGCGGCAATCAGCGACAGCAGCAGGAACCACTGCGCGGCGCGATCAGCAATTTCCGCCAGTCGCGGCTTCTCGGCCTGGGCGCGGTCCAGCAGGCGGACGATGGCAGACAGTCGGGTGTCTTGACCCAGCGCCAGGACTTCCACGGTCAATGCACCTTCGACATTCAGGGTGCCGGCGGTGACGGCATCACCCGGCGTGCGCGGTTGCGGCAGGTATTCGCCGGTGAGCAGGGATTCGTCGATGCTCGACTGGCCGTCGAGGATCTTGCCGTCCGCCGGGAGGATCGCGCCGGGATGCACCAGCACCTGATCGCCGACGCGCAGTTCGCTGAGCAGGATCCGCTCGCTCTGGCCGTCGGCACTCAGGCGCAAGCACGAGGCGGGCAGCAGGTTTACAAGCTGTGCGGTGGCGGCGGCGGTGCGTTCGCGGGCGCGACGTTCCAGATAACGCCCGGCCAGCAGGAATAGGGCAAACATGCCGACCGCGTCGAAATACAGCTCACCGACACCAGTGATCGAGGTCCAGATCCCGGCGATGTAGGCGCTGCCAATGGCCAGCGACACCGAGACGTCCATGGTCAGGTGGCGGGTGCGCAAGTCGCGCATGGCGCCTTTGAAGAAGGGCGCGCAGCTGTAGAACACGATCGGGGTGGTGAGGAACAGCGCGACCCAACGCAGGATGGTGTGCAATTCGGGGCTGAGGTCGATGTTGAATTCCGGCCAGGTGGCCATGGTCGCCATCATCGCCTGGAACCACAGTAGCCCGGCCACGCCGAGTTGGCGCAGGGCCAGGCGGTTTTCGCTGGCCAGTTGTTCGCTGGCGCGGTCGGCCTGATAGGGGTGCGCGGCGTAACCGATATGGCGCAATTCGCTGAGAACCTGGCTCAGCGGCAGTTGCGCATCGGCCCAACGCACATGCAGGCGATGGTTGGACAGGTTCAGGCGCGCTTCGGCCACCGCTGGCAAGCTGCGCAGGTGTTTCTCGATCAACCAGCCGCAGGCGGCGCAACTGATGCCTTCCATCAGCAGGGTGGTTTCGGCCAGTTCGCCTTCGTGGCGAACGAAGGGGGCTTGCACGTCGGCGCGGTCGTATAGCGCCAGTTCGTCCACCAACTGCACCGGCAGCGCTTCGGGGTTGGCCGATGACTCGCTGCGATGCTGGTAATAGGTTTCCAGTCCGCCGGCCACGATGGCTTCGGCCACGGCCTGGCAACCCGGGCAGCAGAACTCGCGGGTTTCACCGAGGACGGCAGCGGTGAAGCGGCTGCCGGCCGGGACGGGCAGGGCGCAGTGGTAGCAGGGGAGTGGAGTGGTCATGAGGCGTTGTCCGATGATCGTTCCCACGCTCTGCGTGGGAATGCCTCCCCGGACGCTCCGCGTCCGCTTCGGCTGGGACGCGGAGCGTCCCTGGCTGCGTTCCCACGCAGAGCGTGGGAACGATCAGGGTGAGGCTTACTTCTTCAGGTCTTCCGCGCCCTGCAGCGGTTCATCACCCAGCAGCAAATCCTTGTCATGGCTGACCTGTTCTTCTTCGAACATGCGCCAGGTCTTGTCATCCTGTACGCCCAGCAGCTCTACAAAGCGGCGACCGTCGACCTTGTCGTTCAACTGGCCAATGTAACGGCCCTGTTCGGTTTCGCTGCGTGCCAGGGTGATCTTGCGATCCTTCTCCGGCTGGGTCGGCGAGATCAGGTTCAGCTCCAGGGTTTTCGGTTGGCTGTTGCCGCTCAGGCGCAGGTCGACTTCACCGGTCACGTCGTCCAGATGAACGCTGGCGCGCAGCAGCAGGGTCTGCGCCAGCAACTCACGGTCGAGGGAGCGGTTAATGCCTTTGCCGGCCTCGTAATAGTTGTCGTTGACCAGGTTGTCCGGATTGTTCACCGCGATCGTCACCATGGACAAGGTCAAGGTCACGGAGCACGCCAGGATGGCGATGATGATCCACGGCCAAAGGTGCTTGTACCAGGGGCTAGCGGCAGTTGCTGCGGGCATGATCACTTCTCTCAACGAATTTGTGGGCCGATGAACCGGCTCTTGGCTTCAACGTGGATGCTGTCGTCGTCGGCATCCTTGAGGATGAATTTCACCTCGTTGGTGCTAGACGGCAGTTTTTCCGGTGCGATGGACAATTCAACCGGCTGGCTGAAAATCTCCCCGGCGGCAACTTTGATTTCGCGCTTGCCTTGCAGCTTGAGGTCCGGCAGGCCAGCGGCTTCGAGCACGTAGGTGTGGTCGCGTTGGTCTTTGTTCATGATCTTCAGGCTGTAGACGTTTTCGATCCGGCCTTCGGCGTTCTCGCGGTACAGCACGCGGTCCTTGCTGACGTCGAATCCGACCAATGAGCGCATGAAGAACGCGCCCGCCAGCAATCCCATCATTGTCAGCAGCACCAGCGCATAGCCGATCAGGCGCGGGCGCAGTTTATGGGTTTTTTGCCCCGACAGGTTGTGCTCGGTGGTGTAGCTGATCAGGCCGCGCGGGTAGTCCATCTTGTCCATGATGCTGTCGCAGGCATCGATGCAGGCCGCACAGCCGATGCATTCGATTTGCAGGCCGTCGCGGATGTCGATACCGGTCGGGCAGACCTGGACGCACATGGTGCAGTCGATGCAGTCACCCAGACCCATGGCCTTGTAGTCGGCGCCTTTCTTGCGCGGGCCGCGGCTTTCACCACGACGCGGGTCGTAGGAAACGATCAGGGTGTCTTTATCGAACATCACGCTCTGGAAGCGTGCGTACGGACACATGTAAATGCACACCTGTTCGCGCAACCAGCCGGCATTGCCGTAGGTGGCGAGGGTGAAAAAGCCGACCCAGAAATACGACCAGCCGTCGGCTTCGCCAGTGAAGAAGTCGATGGTCAGCTCGCGTATCGGCGAGAAGTAACCGACGAAGGTCATGCCGGTCACGAAGCCAATCAACAGCCACATCGAGTGTTTGCTGAGTTTGCGCAGGAATTTGTTGGCGCTCATGGGCGCTTTGTCGAGCTTGATGCGCTGGTTGCGGTCGCCTTCGGTGACCTTCTCGCACCACATGAAAATCCAGGTCCAGACACTTTGCGGGCAGGTATAGCCGCACCAGACCCGCCCGGCGTACACGGTAATGAAGAACAGGCCGAAGGCGCTGACGATCAGGATTCCCGAGAGCAGGATGAAGTCCTGCGGCCAAAAGGTTGCACCAAAGATGAAGAATTTGCGTTCCGGCAGGTTCCACCAGACGGCCTGATGGCCGCCCCAGCTCAGCCAGACCGTGCCGAAATACAGCAAAAACAGCCCGGCACCGCCCATCATCCGCAGGTTGCGAAACAGACCGGTGAAGGCGCGCGTGTAGATTTTTTCTCGAGAGGCGTAAAGGTCGACGCTGTTGTTTGCGTTCTTGGCAGGCGGTGTGACGTCGTGTACCGGAATCTGATTGCTCATCATTGCATCCCACGGCAGTGGAAAAATGCCCCGGTCAGTACATGCCGACCGCGGTCAAAAAGAGGTGTTGCAGTGGCGCAATGATACGCCTGTAGCTCTAGCGTAAGGGTGCGACCTTTGGTCGCGTTGGGGAAAAATCATGAATGGTGTAGCAGATGTAACAAAACGTGATGCAGATCAATTGACTTGTTGAGTATAGCTGCCCGCTCAGCAGGGGGGGGCGACAGTGCGCCCGCAAGGGGCTAACGAATCCGGTTTGCTTGCTGCATACCTTATCCGGACTTTGCATTTATATGAGTTGTAATGCATAGGGCATATTTTTTATTTTTTTAACTTGTAAATGTTAGGAGGTGTTGGACATATCTTCTGTTGATCTAATAGGGCTATTTATTTGTTAATTATCGGGGATCGATATATTTTGCAGTTGCTGCCATTGAGTGGCTGATAAATATTAAAGGAAATGGATTTCTATGAGGTTTTATAAAGAAAGTAAGTTGTTGGTGTGTTTTGCGTTGGCGATGGTTGTTCCCGTGGCCTATGGAGCCTCTTCTACAGAAACACCGCGCCATCTGGTGTTTGCTTCGGACTCGCAATATCCCTGGAGTGATCTTACCGATCAGGACATCACTGACCCAAATAAGGAAGCGCGCTCAAAGGAACTAATAGAGTTGCAATACTCCGATATTTCAAGCTTCAGGAAGCTGAATGGCGGTGCGTCCCGTATACCGGTGATGATCAATGGTGACATTACGGCATTTGGTCATGGAGGCGAGCGCTCATACATGAAGTCGGTTTTCGATAACAAGCTGGAGGGCCTCTATGACTATGGTTTGGGTAATCATGACTATGCCAATAATGTGGATGACTGCTTCTGGAATAACTGTGCGGCGGGAAGTGTCAACGACCTCAAGGATCGTTACTGGGGGAAAGTCGAATCCATGGATCTGGCGGCACGAAGCTCAGGCCTGGGAAAGATCTATTACGGCAGTCTCGCCTACTCGAAAAGTGTCGGGGATGTACATTTCGTTCAATTGAATAACGAGCCGACCTATACCGTCAGTTTTAGCTCTGGCAATCCGCTTTTTCCAACAGACTTTGAAATTACGCCTGCGCTTGACTGGCTGGAGAACGATTTAAAAAAGGCTCGGGAGCAGGGCAAGATCATCATTCTGAATATGCACAAGGTTTACCGGTGGAACGGCAACGATGAGCAAATTTCGAGATTCAAGCAGATGATCGAGCAATACAAGGTGACGGCGGTCTTCGGTGGGCATGACCACTGGGGTGCGGGGACTTATTATTCTTGGGATCGAACCAAGCATTTTGGTGATGTGCCGGTATTCCTCAGCGGCTCCGCTTCGCAGCAAACGTATTTGATTGCCGATCTTTCCATTGAGAAGCAGTCGCTCACTGTCAGTGTCGTTCGAAACAGCAATTGGCCAAGTCGCAAAGTCGACAGGGTCATCCCGCTGCTCAAGTAAGCGTGGAATGAAAACGGCCCCGTCAATTCTCATTGGCGGGGCCGTTTAGTGTTGCAGTCAGGCGTTTGCCTTACTGGGCGTCCGCCACTGGCGCTTTCTCACCGTGAGAGAGGCTGTAGACGTAAGCGGCCAGCAGGTGAACCTTGTCGTTGCCTTGCAGCTGTTCTTGCGCAGGCATCTGGCCCTGACGGCCGTATCGGATGGTCTGCTGCAGTTGAGCGAAGCTCGAACCGTAGATGAACGCTGCCGGGTGGGTCAGGTTAGGCGCGCCCATGGCTGGCGTACCTTTGCCTTCCGGACCGTGGCACGCCACGCAGTTGGCAGCGAACAGCTTCTGCCCGGCTACCGGGTCAGCCTTGGTGCCTTCCGGCAGTTTGCGGCCATCGAGGTTGGTCAGTACGAACGCAGCAACGTTCGCAACGCCTTGCTCGCCGATCACTTCTGCCCAGGCAGGCATCACAGCGTGACGACCGCCCATGATGGTGGTCTTGATGGTTTGCGCTTCGCCGCCCCAGCGCCAGTCGGCGTCAGTCAGGTTAGGGAAACCGTAGGCGCCCTTGGCATCGGAACCGTGGCAGACCGAGCAGTTGGAGGCGAACAGGCGGCCACCCATCTTCAGGGCTTGCGGGTCCTTGGCGACTTCCTCAATCGGCATGGAAGCGAACTTGGCGAAGATCGGGCCGAACTTGGCGTCCGACTTGGCCATTTCCTTTTCCCACTCGTGAACGCCGGTCCAGCCGCTCTGGCCGTTGGCGAACGCGGTCTGCTTCTCGTTATCGAGGTAGTTGTACCCCGGCAGCAGGCCTTTCCAGTTACCCAGGCCCGGGTACAGCACCAGGTAGCCCAGGGCGAAGATGATGGTGCCCACGAACAGCATGAACCACCATTTTGGCAGTGGGTTGTCGTACTCCTCGATCCCGTCGAAGGAGTGGCCAACCGTTTCTTCGGTGGCTTCGCTGCGCTGGCCCTTGCGGGTGGACAGCAGCAGCCAGGTCAGGGCGAAGATTGTGCCGAGACTGAGGACTGTGACGTACAGACTCCAGAACGTAGTCATTCTTTGTTACTCCTAGAAGCTTGCTCGACGTGCTTGATGGCTTCGGGATCATCCGCGAAAGGCAGCAAGGTCGCGTCTTCAAACTCCGACTTGCGCTTGGGGCTGAATACCCACAACGCCAGACCGATGAAGGCCACCATCACAACAACGGTGCCCAGGCCACGAATCATCCCGATATCCATCTAAATCACCGTTTGCTTTTGATGATGGTGCCCAGGCCTTGCAGATAGGCCACCAGCGCGTCCATTTCGGTTTTGCCCTTCACAGCATCCTTGGCGCCGGCGATGTCTTCGTCGGTGTAAGGGACGCCGAGCGTGCGCAAGACTTCCATTTTCTTGGCGGTGTCTTTGCCGTCGAGCTTGTTTTCCACGAGGAACGGGTAGGCCGGCATTTTCGACTCAGGCACGACGTTGCGCGGGTTGTACAAATGCGCACGCTGCCAGTCATCGGAGTAACGACCGCCAACACGGGCCAGGTCCGGACCGGTACGCTTGGAACCCCACAGGAACGGGTGGTCCCAGACGCTTTCACCGGCGACCGAGTAGTGGCCGTAACGTTCGGTTTCAGCACGGAACGGGCGGATCATCTGCGAGTGGCAGCCGACACAACCGTTGGCGATGTAGATGTCGCGGCCTTCCAGTTCAAGGGCGTTGCGAGGCTTCATGCCTTCGACCGGCTTGTTGGTGACGTCCTGGAAAAACAGCGGAACGATCTGGGTCAGGCCGCCGATGCTGACGGCGATAACCATGAAGAAGGCCAGCAGGCCAATGTTCTTCTCGACTGCTTCATGCTTCATCAGTGAGCTCCAACTACAGCAATCTGTTCAGCAGCTTTGGCTTCAGCCGGGTTCGAGGCACGTACGGTACGCCATACGTTGTAGGCCATGAACAGCATGCCGCTGGCGAAGAACGCACCGCCCAGGGCGCGAACGATGAAACCAGGATGGCTGGCTTGCAGCGCTTCGACGAACGAGTAGGTGAGGGTGCCGTCGTCGTTGATTGCACGCCACATCAGACCCTGGGTAATGCCGTTGACCCACATCGAGGCGATGTACAGCACGGTACCGATGGTCGCGAGCCAGAAGTGCGTGTTGATCAGGCCGATGCTGTGCATCTGCGCACGACCGAACAGTTTCGGGATCATGTGGTAGATGGCGCCGATCGAGATCATCGCTACCCAGCCCAAGGCACCGGCGTGTACGTGGCCGATGGTCCAGTCGGTGTAGTGAGACAGCGAGTTGACGGTCTTGATGGCCATCATCGGGCCTTCGAAGGTCGACATGCCGTAGAAGGCCAGCGACACCACGAGGAAGCGCAGGATCGGGTCGGTGCGCAGCTTATGCCAGGCCCCCGACAGGGTCATCATGCCGTTGATCATGCCGCCCCAGCTGGGTGCCAGCAGGATGATCGACATCGCCATGCCCAGGGACTGAGCCCAGTCCGGCAGCGCGGTGTAGTGCAGGTGGTGCGGACCGGCCCAGATGTACAGGGTGATCAGCGCCCAGAAGTGCACGATCGACAGACGATAGGAGTAGATCGGGCGCTCGGCCTGCTTCGGAACGAAGTAGTACATCATCCCCAGGAAGCCGGTGGTCAGGAAGAAACCCACCGCGTTGTGGCCATACCACCACTGGATCATCGCGTCAGTCGCACCGGCGTAGGCCGAGTAGGACTTGAAGAAGCTGACCGGCAGGGAAGCGTGGTTGACGATGTGCAGCATCGCCGTCACAACGATGAAGGCACCGTAGAACCAGTTACCCACATAGATGTGCTTGGTTTTGCGTTTGGTGATGGTGCCGAAGAACACCAGACCGTAAGTAACCCAGACGATGGCCAGCAGAATAGCCAGGGGCCATTCCAGTTCCGCGTATTCCTTGGTCGTGGTGTAACCCAGCGGCAAGGTAACGATCGCGCCGACGATCACCGCTTGCCAACCCCAGAAGGTGAAGGCGGCGAGGCTGTCGGAAATCAGTCGCGTTTGGCAGGTTCGCTGCACGACGTAATAAGAAGTGGCAAACAGTGCACAACCACCGAAGGCGAAAATCACCAGGTTGGTGTGCAACGGGCGTAAGCGTCCAAAAGTCGTCCACGGCAGACCGAAGTTCAATTCCGGCCATACAAGCTGTGAGGCGATGAAGACACCAAGCCCCATGCCAAGGATCCCCCAGACCACCGTCATGATGGCGAACTGGCGGACTACCTTATAGTTATAAGCAGTCGGACTGATTGCTGTGCTCATTCTAAGGTTCCACGGTTTGGGTGTTTTATTAGGAGTAAAAATCGGCCGCAAGTATGTAGAAAGCGGGGGGTCATTGCAACGCGCCATGACCTGGGTCAATGCTTTCAAAAGCTGATTCTGCGGCCTTTCCATGCGTCGCGTAAGGACAAAATTGCCCAAGGGCAAAATGTCGCAGCAGACGAAAATGGTGAGGGGGTCAGGTCGGATGTAACGGGGTGTGTTCAAACACAACGATCGGGTGACAGATGGCAATTGGCACGACAGCCGGTATCTACCAGCCTTTGCGGCCTGTCATCGAGCAGGTTCGTCGAACACATCGGGTCGGGTCGACCTGGAACCGGCTCATGCCAGTCCGCATCGGGGGAAGCTTAGACCCGAATCTGATGAACCGAAAGGAGGACCAACGGAGGGGTGCGACACTTGGTCGCAAAGGGGCAGGGAACTGCCGCATCCGGGAGAATGCGGCAGCAGAGCGGTCGAGATTTATTCGTGTTTGCCTTCAGCCTGCAAACGCTCTGTATTCAGGCCGTGTGACAGGCTGTACACATAAGCGGCCAGCAATTGCACCTTATCGTTGCCGAGCATTTCGTTCTGCGCCGGCATATGGCCCTGGCGGCCATGACGAATAGTCTGTTGCAGCTGCGCCAGGCTTGTACCGTAGATAAAACCGGCCGGTTGCGTCAGATTCGGCGCGCCCATGGCTTCAGTCCCATGGCCGTTTGCCCCATGACAGGCTACGCACATCGTGCTGAACGCTTGCTGTCCGGCGTGCAGATCGGCACCGCTGTCGTCAGGCACTGGCAGACCGGCCAGGTCATGGCGCACATAAGCCGCGACGTTCTTCACGCCGGCATCACCCAGGATTTCACCCCAGGCCGGCATCGCGGCCATGCGACCACCCATGATCGTGGTTTTGATCGTGTCGGCGTTGCCGCCCCAGCGCCAGCTGGTGTCCGCCAGGTTTGGGAAGCCAAAGGCGCCCTTGGCATCCGAGCCGTGGCAGACCGCGCAATTGGAGGCAAACAGGCGACCGCCCATTTTCAACGCTAGCGGGTCCGTGGCCACTTCTTCTACGGGCATCGCCGCGAATTTGGCGAAGATCGGCCCGAACTTCGCATCGGCCTTGTTCATCTCCTTTTCCCACTCGTGGACGCCGGTCCAGCCATTCTCGTAACCCGGCAGGATGCCTTTCCAGTTGCCCAGGCCCGGGTAAAGCACCAGATAGCCCACGGCGAACACCAGCGTGCCGGCGAACAGCATGAACCACCACTGCGGCAGCGGGTTGTCGTACTCCTCGATGCCGTCGAAGCTGTGGCCCATGGTCTGGTCGACGCTGCCCTTGGTTTCGCCCTTGCGGGTGCCGATCAGCAGCCAGGTCAGGCCGATCAGGCTGCCGATGGTCAGTACGCAGATCCACGTACTCCAGAAGGTGGTCATGGCCGGGTACTCCTTGTTTCAGGTTCTTGGGTGGCGTCATCGGGCAGCGGTTCATCGGCGAACGGCAGCAAACGCGCTTCGGCGAATTGCGAATTGCGCTTGCTGTTGAACACCCACAGCGTCAGGCCGACGAAGGCCACGAACACCACGACCGTGCCCAGGCCGCGGATCATTCCACTGCTCATTACGCTTACGATTTCAAAGGGCATGGACATGGCTCACCTCTTGCTCTTGATGGATGTGCCGAGCACTTGCAGGTATGCGACCAGCGCGTCCATTTCGGTCTTGCCCTTGAGCGAAGCCACTGAGCCTGCGATGTCGTCGTCGGTGTACGGGACGCCGAGGGTGCGCATCGCCTTGATCTTGGTTTCGGTGTGGCTGCTGTCGAGTTGATTGGCCACCAGCCACGGATAGCCGGGCATTTTCGATTCCGGCACCACGTTGCGCGGGTTGTACAAGTGCGCGCGGTGCCAATCTTCGGAGTAGCGACCGCCGACCCGGGCCAGGTCCGGACCGGTACGTTTCGAGCCCCACAGGAACGGGTGATCCCAGACGCTTTCACCGGCCACCGAGTAGTGGCCGTAGCGTTCGGTCTCGGCGCGGAACGGACGGATCATCTGCGAATGGCAACCGACGCAGCCTTCGCGGATGTAGATGTCGCGACCTTCCAGTTGCAGCGCGGTGTAGGGCTTCATGCCTTCCACCGGTTTATTGGTCACGTCCTGGAAGAACAGCGGGACGATCTGGGTCAGACCGCCGATGCTCACGGCCAACACCATCAGCAACATCAGCAGGCCGACGTTTTTCTCGATTGTTTCGTGTTTCATGGCGGCCTCCTCAGGCGATCTGCGCGGCAGCGGCGGCTTCGGCAGGCTGCGAGGCCCGCACGGTGCGCCAGGTGTTGTAGGCCATCAGCAACATGCCGCTGAAGAAGATCGCACCGCCTACCAGACGTACGACGAAGCCTGGGTGGCTGGCCACCAGGGTTTCGACGAAGGAGTAGGTCAGCGTGCCGTCTTCATTGACTGCGCGCCACATGAGGCCCTGGGCGATGCCGTTGACCCACATCGAAGCGATGTACAGCACGGTGCCGATGGTGGCGAGCCAGAAGTGCGCGTTGATCAGGCCGATGCTGTGCATCTGCGTGCGACCGAAGATTTTCGGGATCATGTGGTACAGCGCGCCGATGGAGATCATCGCGACCCAACCGAGGGCGCCGGCGTGAACGTGGCCGATGGTCCAGTCGGTGTAGTGGGAGAGGGCGTTGACCGTCTTGATGGCCATCATCGGCCCTTCGAAGGTCGACATGCCGTAGAACGCCAGCGAGACCACGAGGAAGCGCAGGATCGGGTCGCTGCGCAACTTATGCCAGGCGCCCGAGAGCGTCATCATCCCGTTGATCATCCCGCCCCAGCTCGGCGCCAGCAGGATCAGCGACATCACCATGCCCAGCGACTGTGCCCAGTCCGGCAGCGCGGTGTAGTGCAAATGGTGCGGACCGGCCCAGATGTACAGGGTGATCAGCGCCCAGAAGTGCACGATCGACAAGCGATAGGAATACACCGGACGCTCGGCCTGTTTCGGCACGAAGTAGTACATCATCCCGAGGAAACCGGCGGTGAGGAAAAAGCCTACGGCGTTGTGGCCGTACCACCACTGAACCATGGCATCGGTCGCCCCGGCGTACACCGAGTAGGACTTGGTGAAACTCACCGGCAGCTCAAGGTTGTTGACGATGTGCAGAATCGCCACGGTGATGATGAACGCACCGAAGAACCAGTTGCCGACGTAGATGTGCTTGGTCTTGCGCTTGGCCAGCGTGCCGAAGAACACCACGGCGTAGGCGACCCAGACGATGGTGATCAGGATGTCGATCGGCCATTCCAGTTCGGCGTATTCCTTGGAACTGGTGTAACCCAGCGGCAGGCTGATAGCGGCCAGCAGAATCACTACTTGCCAGCCCCAGAAGCAGAACGCGGCGATTTTCGGCGCAAACAGTTGAGTCTGGCAGGTGCGTTGCACCGAATAGAACGAACTGGCGAACAGGGCGCAACCGCCAAAGGCGAAGATCACCGCGTTGGTGTGCAATGGGCGCAGGCGCCCGAAGCTGGTCCACGGCAGATTGAAGTTGAGTTCAGGCCAGACCAATTGAGCCGCGAGAAAAACCCCGAGCCCCATGCCGACGATGCCCCACACCACCGTCATAATGGCGAATTGGCGGACCACCTTGTAGTTGTAGGCGGTACTGATAGAAGTGTTCATGGTTCCCCATCCACGGTTCAGCCGAAGTGAAGGCGTTTGCGTACGGCAGACGCTCCCTTCGCCTGGAGTTATAGGCAGACTAAAAGCGAGGCAAGCATGGACAAAGAGCACAAGGCCAGTATTGACGGGGATCAATGGGCGCGGTGTGTGCGGGAGCATGGATGGTTGTGGAATGCCGCCACGACGCCGGCATCGGCGACGCTGATTCTCGCTCACGGTGCCGGTGCGCCAATGGACAGTGGCTGGATGAGCGACATGGCTGAGCGCCTTGCTGCATCTGGGATCAATGTGCTGCGCTTCGAGTTTCCGTACATGGCGCAACGGCGTGTTGATGGGGGTAAACGCCCACCCAATCCGGCTGCCAAATTGCTGGAAAGCTGGCGTGAGGTCTATGCCCTGGTGCGACGCCATGTCGCTGGGCGTCTGGCCATTGGTGGCAAATCCATGGGGGGGCGGATGGCGAGTTTGTTGGCAGATGACCTAGAGGCCGATGCGTTGGTATGCCTCGGATATCCGTTTTATGCGGTGGGGAAACCTGAGAAGCCGCGGGTCGAGCATTTGGCCGCGCTCAAGACACCGACGCTGATTGTTCAGGGCGAGCGGGATGCATTGGGCAATCGCGAGGCCGTCGAGGCTTACACGTTGGCACCGAGTATCGAGGTGTTTTGGCTGGCGGCGGGGGATCATGATTTGAAGCCGTTGAAGGCGTCCGGGTTTACCCATGAGCAGCATTTGGCGGCTGCGGCGCAGAAGGTTGCTGATTTCCTACGCTAAGCGATCGTTCCCACGCTCCGCGTGGGAATGCCTCAACGGACGCTCTGCGTCTGCTTCTGGGACGCGGAGCGTCCCGGGCTGCATTCCCACGCAGAGCGTGGGAACGATCAGATCAGGCGAGGCGCTATCAGCGGTTAAACCGCTCCACCAACGAATACTGGGTATTCGCCGTCTTCGTCAGCTCTTCACTCAACAACGCCGAGTGTTGCGCCTGTACCGAGGTCTGGTCCGCCAGGTGTGAGATGTTGCTGATATTGCGGCTGATTTCTTCGGCCACTGCACTTTGCTCTTCGGTCGCCGCAGCGATCTGGGTGGTCATGTCGGTGATGTTGGCCACCGCTTCGCTGATCCCCACCAGTGCCTGGTCCGCTTCCAGAACCCGCGCCACACCTTCTTCAGCCTGGCGATGACCAGCTTCCATGGTTTGCACCGCGGTGCTGGCGGTTTGCTGGAGCTTGGCGATCAGGGCGTGGATCTGCCCGGTGGATTCGCTGGTGCGTTGCGCCAGTTGGCGAACTTCGTCGGCGACCACTGCAAAGCCACGACCCATTTCACCGGCGCGGGCCGCTTCGATGGCGGCGTTCAAAGCCAGCAGGTTGGTCTGGTCGGCGATGCCTTTGATCACATCGACCACGCCACCGATTTCGTCGCTGTCCTTGGCCAGTTGAGTCACGGTCAGTCCGGTTTCACCCACCACCACCGACAGGCGCTGGATCGCTTCGCGGGTTTCCCCGGCGATGTCGCGGCCGCGACCGGTCAGGCGATTGGCTTCCTGAGTCGCGTCGGCCGTGCGCTGCACGTGGCTGGCGACTTCCTGCGTGGTGGCGGCCATCTGATTGACAGCGGTGGCCACTTGTTCGGTTTCGACACGTTGACGTTCCAGGCCGGTGGAGCTGCTGTGAGCCAGGGTGTCGGACTGTTTCGCTTGGTCGCTCAGATGCTCGGCGGTGTCCTGCAGGCGGGTCAGGCAGGTTTTCAGGCGGGCTTCCTGGCTGAGGATCGACATCTCCAGGCGCGCCTGGGCACCGCGGCTGTCGGTATACATTTGCGCGATCAGCGGGTCGGAGGTCGTTTGCCCCGCGAGGTGCAGCAGACGCTTGAGACCGCGCTGTTGCCAGCTCAACCCCAACAGACCCAATGGCACCGACAGGCCGGCGGCCAGCGCAAAACCCCATTGGGAGTTGAGCGAGGCACCGATCATGAAGCTCAGCTGGCTGACCAGAATGAACGGCAGCCAGTCCTGCAGCACCGGCAGCCATTTGTCCGTTGAAGGAATCGCCGACTTGCCCTGGTTGATGCGTTGGTAGAGCGCTTCGGCTCGGCGGATCTGCTCGGCGGTGGGTTTGACCCGCACCGATTCATAACCGACCACCTGATTGCCTTCGAAAACCGGCGTGACATAGGCGTTAACCCAGTAGTGATCACCGGTCTTACAGCGATTCTTGACAATGCCCATCCATGGCAAGCCTTGTTTCAGTGTGCCCCACATGTGCGCAAATACCGCGGCCGGGACGTCAGGGTGACGGACCAGGTTATGCGGCGCACGGATCAGCTCTTCACGAGAGAACCCGCTGATCTCGACGAAAGCGTCGTTGCAGTAGGTGATCACGCCCTTGGCATCGGTGGTGGAAATCAACCGTTGCTGAGCCGGGAAGGTCCGTTCGCGTTGTGTGTTGGGCTGGTTATTACGCATGGTGTTTTTTAATCCGCAAGACTTTGCAAGGCTTTGTCAGGTTGTCGGCAATGGGGGGGATTTATTGAAAATATTTTTCACCACTCGGTGCAGGGCCTGAGAAATTGTTGTTGCCAAGCTCGGATCTCGGCGTTTCGATGCAGCTGGATGATGTGAGGTGCAGCGTATGAAAGTGTTGTTGTGAGCTGTGCGTGGGTAGGGTGGGGCTCGAGAGAATTTTTAATTTTGGCTTTTAGAATAATCAGAGTTAACACGGTTGACTTTTTCAAAAAGGCACGGTCTTTGTCGCTGTTGCCCTGTTATTACGTGTGCTAGTTCATGAGTTTGGTTGAGAAGTCAAGGTGTAGCTCTGGGAACTAATTGGGTTTTAATTAGTCGCTGCGACCGTATATAATGTTAAATAAGATTACAGTGTCTTCTGTATTCTGCCTTCGATACCTTGAGTTTCGACGGAAAGCAGTCTTCGTTCTTGGATGTAGTCGAGTATTAGGGAAGAGGTTTCGTGGGTATTTTGGGCTCTGATACTCCTCTTGGTTCCGTCGTTATCGACAGGAACGGGGGCCGCACTGCAACAGTCGCAATATTGATGTGTACCTACAACGGTGAATCATTTCTAGCTGAGCAATTGGCCTCATTTGAGCGGCAAGTCCATCGCTCGTGGACGGTCTACGCCTCAGACGATGGCTCGCAAGACGGGACTTTGGACCTGCTGAAGATGTCAAGCGCTCAGTGGGAGCTGGGTCGCCTTCAGATTGTCGAGGGGCCTCGGCGCGGCTTCGTTGCCAATTTCCTCTCGTTGACCTGTCACGCAGATATAAAAGCAGAGTTTTATGCGTGGGCCGATCAGGACGATGTCTGGAAGGAGGATAAGCTTCAGAAAGCATTAGCCTGGTTGAAGTCTATCCCTGCGCACATCCCTGCACTTTATTGTGGTCGCACCGAGCTGATTAGTGAGTCAGGCGTGTCCTTTGGGTATTCGCCCAAGTTCAGGCTTGCCCCAAATTTCTCCAATGCACTGGTTCAAAATATTGGTGGTGGTAACACCATGGTGTTTAACCAGGCGGCACGTGCGCTCCTGCAAGAGGCGGGCGATAAGCTGACTATCCCTTCTCACGATTGGTGGGCTTATCAGCTTGTCTCCGGGGCTGGGGGGGTTGTCCATTATGATCCTGTACCCACGGTGCTATACCGTCAGCACGCCGAAAACCTGGTCGGTACCAACTCCAGTTGGTTCGCGCGACTCAAGCGTTTACGTATGGCGTTTCAAGGGCGCTTTTACGAGTGGAATACTCAGAACATTCATGCGCTTGAAACAATGCGCCATCGCTTGAGCCAGGAACATCAAGCGAAACTCGCCCAGTTCAAAGCTGCTCGCGGGCAAAAACTTTTTCTAAGGATCCTGGGTTTCCAACGGGCGGGTCTTTACCGTCAGACCTTGTTTGGAAATCTGGGACTGATCTTCGCAACTTTACTGAAAAAGATCTAATTCAATGACCATTTTAGTAACCGGCGGTGCAGGTTTTATCGGTGCGAACTTTGTGCTGGATTGGCTGGCACAGTCGAATGAGCCACTGATCAACCTAGACAAGCTGACCTATGCCGGCAACCTCAACAGCCTCGCGAGCGATGCGGGGCATGTTTTCGTGCATGGCGATTACGCGCCTTCGCATGAGCGATGCATACGCCGGAATGCCCCGACTCTGGGTACTGACTGGCCTATTAATGATCCACCGGTACTATTAGCAAAAGATGTACAAGCTGCTTTGCTTTCGCACGCCGAGGTGTTCAGTTAATGCAACATTTTTCGACATCTCCAGTGGAAATGATCGCCAGCTTTTGGCGTAACCGTGCACTGATCACCGCGCTGACCAAGCGAGAAATACTGGGGCGTTATCGTGGTTCCATTCTCGGCATATTCTGGTCTTTTTTTAATCCATTGCTGATGCTTGCTGTTTACACCTTTGTGTTCAGTGTTGTGTTCAATGCCCGCTGGAGTACAGGTAGTAATTCAAAAACGGAATTTGCTCTGGTGATGTTTTCGGGTCTTATGGTGTTTGGACTATTTTCCGAATGCGTCGGCCGTGCTCCGGGCTTGATTTTGTCTAATGTTAACTATGTCAAGAAAGTAGTATTCCCATTAGAGGTTTTGCCGTGGGTTTCAATGGGGGCAGCGTTATTCCATGCATTGATTAGTCTCGTCGTATGGTTAGTGTTTTACGGGATTTTTTTCGGCGTGCCTCATTTGAGTGTGATTTTGTTGCCGTTCGTTATTTTGCCAATACTCATGCTGTCAATGGGGTTTTCCTGGGCGTTTGCATCGTTGGGTGTTTATTTGCGTGATATTTCACAGATTGTGAGTGTGGCAATTACCATGCTGATGTTTCTATCAGGCATATTTTATTCAGTGTCGACGCTGCCTGTTGAATATCAAGAATTGTTGAAGATAAATCCTCTTGTACCTCTCATTGAGCAGGCGAGGGATGTATTGATTTGGGGCAAGGATCCGGATTATTTATTGCTTTTAAGCTATCTGGGTGGTTCTTTGGTTTTTGCATGGCTTGGCTTCGCCTGGTTTCAGAAGTCACGTAAAGGGTTTGCTGATGTCCTCTGAAGAAAAAGTAACTGCTACTGCTGCTGAGAAGGTATCAATGCCGACTACCTATACAAGCGCCGCCAGCGATATTGTGATTCGCGTCAGCAACTTGAGTAAATGCTTTCAAATTTATGAAAAGCCAAGTGACCGGCTGCTACAAATGCTCGCACGCGGTTTGAAGAAATTTTATCGAGAATTCTGGGCTTTGAAGGGTGTTTCTTTCGAGGTCAAGAAAGGCGAAACTGTTGGTATCGTTGGTCGTAATGGCAGTGGCAAATCTACGCTTCTACAGTTAATTTGTGGAACGTTAAACCCAAGTTCGGGTGGTGTTGAGGTTAAAGGAAGAGTTGCAGCATTACTTGAACTCGGGTCGGGTTTCAATCCTGAGTTTACGGGGAAAGAAAACGTTTATATGAACGCCGCAGTACTCGGCCTTAAAAAGCATGAGGTGGATGCGCGTTATGCCGAGATTGAAGCATTTGCAGATATCGGCCAGTTTATTGATCAGCCGGTAAAAACCTACTCTAGTGGTATGACAGTGCGCCTGGCGTTCGCGGTAGCTATTAACGCTGACCCGGAAGTGCTGATCATTGACGAAGCGCTCTCGGTCGGTGATGAGTTATTTCAGAGAAAGTGTTTTGCCCGTATTGAAGCTATTAAGAAAAAAGGCACAACCATTCTTTTTGTTTCGCACTCTGGGGCGGCAGTAGTAGGTCTATGTGACAGAGCCATATTGATTGACAGCGGAGAGGCGCTGGCGTCCGGGTCTCCCAAGAAAATTATTGGTAAGTATCAACGGCTTTTGTATGCCCCTAATGACAAGAGGGCTGGTATTCGCGATGAAATCAGACTTTTAGATGAGAAGTTGTCGCCAGAAAGCACTGTTGGGGCCGTTTTGGAAAAAGAGACACCGAGTGAAGTTACAGCTTTCTTTGATCCAAGTTTAAAGCCTAAAAGCACATTGACCTATGAGTCTGTAGCCGCTTTGATCGAAACACCAACGGTTCGAAATGCTGCAGGCAGGCAGGTCAATTGTCTGAAGCGCGGCGAAACATATCGATATTGCTACACCGTACGCTTTGATCAGTCCGCAACAAATGTACGTTTTGGTATGCTGATTAAGACAACGCAGGGTTTTGAGTTGGGTGGTAGCGTATCTGCGCATAATTTGGAGGATGCCATTCCATTTGTTGAGGCAGGAACTGAGTACGAAGTCGCTTTCAGTTTTTCATGCGCGCTTAATCCTGCTATCTATTTTCTGAATGCCGGCGTAGTTGGGATAGTGGGTACAGAAGAGACCTATCTACATCGAGTCTTGGATGCCTGTATGTTTCGTGTTTTGCCTGATGAGAAAAGTTTGGCGACGGGAGTTGTAGACTTCCGATGCGAATCAAGCTTCTCAACTGTAGTGTATGGCCAGGACAAGGTTTTAGTATGAGTCAGACTTTAGGTTTTATGGAAGCTCAAAAGCATATTGTAGTTGTGTTGGGGATGCATCGCAGTGGCACCAGCACAATAACACGCGCGCTAAAAGTTATGGGTGTCGAACTGGGGGAGAACTTATTGCCTCCGATGCCTGGCGTGAACGATAAAGGCTTTTGGGAAGACGCTGATATTAATGCGCTGAACATAGAGCTTCTCGGAATGCTAGGGCATGATTGGCATACGCTATCACCCATTTCTTCAGAAGAACTAGAGTCTCCCTCTCTCGGCGACATTAAATTAAAAGCAATTGATTTGCTGCGAAAAAAGTTACGTTCGACCCTATGCTTTGGCATGAAAGATCCTCGAATGGCCAGGTTACTTCCATTCTGGCAATCAGTCTTTTCACATGTCAATGCTCATACGAGCTACGTCATTTCTTGTCGGAATCCAATGAGCGTTGCCCGCTCCTTGAGCGCTCGAGATGGATTTGCGCTTGAAAAGGGATATCTTCTTTGGCAAGAGCACATGCTCAACAGTTTAATCTGGACGGAAAACTGCCCTCGCGTTGTAGTTGACTATGATTGCTTCTTGGATGAACCGGCTAAGGAGATGAGCAGGATCTCGCAGTGCTTGGGTTGTTCCTTGGACGTAGCTAGCGCGGACTATGTAGAGTTTGAAGTTGAGTTTTTGGAGAAAAATCTTCGCCATACCCAATTCCTTGAAAAGGATTTGTCTCTAGACCGTTTAGTGCCAGCCCCAGTGGTCGACTTGTACGGCGTATTATTAGCGCTGGCGAAAGATAAAGTAGCTCTGGACGAGATTTCGGTCACGCTCTCTTTGAATGCACTTAATAAGCAACTTCGCGATTCTAGAGTCTTGTTGGAGTATGCGCGCAAGAAAGAAGATCTTATTGAAAAAATGTCCTTCACTGGTCGGGAAAAGGATGGCCAACTTGCGAATTTGACTCAGGCTGTCGCTGACCACCAGGCAACGTTAGCTGCTCTCAATGACGGGATTTTTGAGCGAGACGAACAGGTTATTGGCTTGCAGCAGGTTTTGTCAGATCGTGATGGGCAATTGGCCTCTCTGCACAATGTCGTTGTCGCACGAGATGAGCAGCTCTTGGGGCTGGAGCAAGAAAATCATGACCTGGATAAACAAGTGGTTGCACTTAAAGAAACCGTTTTAGCCTGTAATGAGCAGATTGATTGCTTGGTTAATGAAACGGTAGAGTTTGATAAACAACTCGCCGCTCTGCATCAAACGTTGGCAATGCGCACAGGCCAGTTTAGTAATACATACCAATTCTTAGTTGATCGCGATGAGCAATTGGCGGGCCTGCAAAAAGCGTTGTTCGCGAGCGATGAGGAAGCCCGTGTTCTCAACTTGTCTGTCGAACATTTTCAGTCTGAGTGTGAGGTGTTGTCTCAAGCTCTGCTTGAGAAGGATATTTTAAGCGTAAGTCTTTATCAGACGCTTGAAGTCTGTAATGATCAAGTGTCAGCGCTGGAAGATAGCCTTGCTGAAAGCCGTAAAGAGGCCTTGGAAAAGGAGGCTGAGTTGTCAGTGCTTGAGAGCCGTCTTGCAGATATTCGTAGAGACAACCTGGATAAAGATTCTGAACTGCAATTGATGGAAGCTGATTCATCCGCCAAGCAGAAACACATACTGGAAAAAAATGCAGAATTGATGCGGCTGTATAGCAGTCACTCATGGTGGCTGACAAAACCGTTTAGATTTGTGAGACGTGCATTAAATTTGAAAAATGGCTATAGAAAGGTCGCGGGTCGAGTCAGGGCCTTCGGATTGTTGGTCAGAAAAGCGAAGCCTGAATATGTAGTCAAAGGCATAAAGCTGCTGGGTAGGTTGGAGCTTCGCAGCCTGCGAGCAAGAATGCGTGTGGTGGCGAATCGGGAAAAGAAATACGCTGCACGCGATAACGTCGCATATGAAGCGTCAGACCTAATGCCATTGCAAATGGAATTGACCACCCCGGTTGATATTATTATTCCGGTTTATAATGGTTATGAGTTTCTCAAGCCGTTATTTGAAAGTATATTGTCAGGGACTAACTCGCCGTATAGAATTATTTTGGTGGATGATGCTAGTCCAGATGATAGAGTGCTGCCGTTAATTGAAGAGTATCAAGATAAATTTCATTCTGCTTTGTTGCTGGAAAACGAAGAGAATTTAGGTTTTGTCCAAACTGTCAACAAGGCCGTCTCTTATACTTCTGGCGATTTCGTTTTGCTGAACACGGACACAGAAGTCCCACACGGCTGGTTAGAGCGGCTGATGGCTCCGTTGCTAAGCGACAGGAGCATTGCAAGTGCAACACCGTTTACGAACGCTGGCACAATTTGCAGTTTTCCTGAGTTTTGCGCAGATAATCCAATATTTATGGGGCTCCCGGTTGGGGAGGTCGATCGGGAATTTGAAAGAGTTTCACCCATAGCGCCTCTGGTGAAAATACCAACAGGTGTTGGTTTCTGTATGGCGTTTAATGGTGACGTTGTTAAGTCCATCGGTATGTTTGATGCTGTCGCTTATGGGCGCGGTTATGCCGAGGAAAATGATTGGTGTATGCGAGCTGCTGCAGCTGGTCATGCTCATGTCCTGGTGACTAATTTATTTGTCTATCACAAGCACGGTGGATCGTTCTCATCCGCTGAAAAGAAAAAGCTCGTCGAAAAGAATTTGGCAACTCTGCAATCCCGGTACCCGGAGTATAACTCTCTAGTGCATCAGCACATATCCGCGGACCCGGCAAGATGGGTAAGGGATATTGTTGCTTTTAACATTATGACAAGGTCTTGTGGTGCGAAGGCATTGTTGATTGTTGATCACAATATTGGTGGTGGGTCCAACCAGTACAGTGAAAAGCTTAAAGATAGCTATTTGAGCAATCGACTTCCCGTCATTTTCTTCTGTGATGATGCCACGACTGGCGAAATGTTTGTGCGTCTTACATTTGGCGAGTTTGATGTAAGAGTCTTTTTTGGTGGTTTGCAAGAAGTAAAGTCAGCACTTTTATTGTTGGATATCGGTGAGGGCTTTTATAATGAAGCGGTTTCTCATAAAGAACCGGAAAAATCGTTGCGATTGTTTTTGGATGTATTGAAAGAAAAGGAAGCAACGCTACAAGTCGCCATGCACGACTTCTATCCAGTATGCCCATCGTATACGCTGATTAATGATCGTGGAGTGTATTGTGGTGTGCCTGAGGATCTAGAAGTATGTAAAAAATGTATTATAAATAATAATGCGGACTTTCTTCATGAGGGTATTGATGTTGCAGCCTGGAGATTGTTTTGGAAGGAGTTATTCACTTATTGCACAGGTATCATTTGTTTTTCAGAGAATACCAAAACTATTTTATTGAAGGCTTACTCCGGCTTTGATCATAAGATTTCTGTAGTTCCTCATGAAGTAAAAATGCAATTTGCAAGCAAGCCAGTAATTGATTTTAATAAGAGACTGCATATTGGTGTGGTGGGTGGCATTAACTATCAAAAAGGCTTGAAGGTAGTAACTGATATGGCAAAGGTTATTCGCAAGAAGAACCTTGATATCATGATTACCGTGGTGGGGATCGTGGACTCCGTGACGCCGATTGATGGGGTGAATGTCACTGGCCCATATAAGCATTCGGACCTTCCGGAGATTTTCGAGAAAAATAATATTAATATCGCACTGTTTCCTTCTGTTTGGCCCGAGACATTTTCCTACGTGACGTCGGAGCTCATGCAGCTTGATATTCCGCTGGCTTGTTTTAATCTGGGGGCGCCCGCTGAGCGGGTGAGTCTTTATGAGCGCGGACTTATATTGGAGAGCATGGACTCTGAAGGTATAATTTATGAGCTGTCAGAGTTCTACTCTAAAATAAAAAGTGAGGCGTAAGCCTTTACTTATAATTGCATAATGTTGCTTGGCTGTATTTTGAGTTCGGGAGGGGGGGTATGTTTAATACCGTTTATATACACGCAGGTCTACCAAAAACTGGGTCGTCATACTTGCAGCACGCTTTGGAGTTGTTGTCCAAAAGCAATAGGCTTGAGGTCGTGCATTATCCAATAAAAAAAGAGACCCAAGCTTTTTCTGGAAATGGTGTAAGTGTGGCCACACAGTTGGTCCCTGAACTGTTTCCAACGTTCATGCCTGAGCAGCTAGAACAAGAGCTTGAAGAGTTACTGGAAGGTTGCGAATCCATTGGTGGGGACTTGCTGATTTCCAGTGAAGATTTTTTCTCGGCGTCGCCTGAAAGATTCGATTATTTTAAAAAATTACTGCTTAAATATGCAGAGAATATAAAGTTAATTATCGTGGTTAGATCCATAGATTCTTGGGTCTACTCATATTATATGCAAATGGTAAAGAGGCATGGTGCGTCTAGCGGGTTTACTACTGAGTGGTTGGAGAAATTTAAAGAAGAGATTTTTCAGAAGTTACAGTCAATAGATAGGTTTGAAGTCGAGACACTCGTTTTGCCTTATAGCAGTACCGGTTTATTAAGAACGTTTTTAAAGGTTATGGGTGAAAGTCGTGAACTGACTAATGAGGTTCCGGATGTCAGGGTTAACCGCAGTTTGACTCAGCAGGAATTAAAAATTCTAGAACGAGTGAATAGTATATTTGGCTGTGCGCGGTTGTCAGAATTAATTAGCGATGAGTTTATTCGCCTCGATAGCGAAGGTTCGTCTGAGCCACTTTCAGCGGATTTGGCTGCTTTTTATATGGATTTTCGTAATGGGTTTGAGGCGAAAATTTGTAATAGCCTTGGAGCGGGGGGCTCTTCGTCGGGATCTAAAGTTATTAAAGATGTAAAGCCTATACTTTTTGCTGAAGTAGATGACCAAACCCTGGTGCCGTCCGCACAGGGTGTAAAGTCAGATGAGTTGTTGTTTGATTCGGTTCTTCCGATGATCAAACTTTGGATGGATGAGGGTGGCGACTTATTTAGAATTAGAAATTTCGCAGCTAAAAACCTCAATCCTACCGTAGATTTTTTCGATCCTGTTCATTACCTTGTCTTGAATAAGGATGTTTTACGGCTTGGTGTTGATCCATGGCGCCATTACCAGAAAAATGGTAAAGGGGAAGGTCGTGACTCTGCTTATGTTAGAGCGGATATCGATTTTCAGTTTTAATCTATTCAGCTATTTAAGAATGGATAGAGTCAAACTATTGTTATTTTAAAGGTTGAGAAATGAGTGTTAGAACAAAAGCAGCAACGTCTTTTATCGTTGCGACACTTCTGTCGTTAGTGGCATGCTCTGATGATGCAGGTCCAAAGAGCCATGTGGTCTCCACTGACTGTTGGTTGGATGCCATTAATGGCGATCGAGCAGATAGTGTGCGGTCTTCTCCAGGAACTATCTCTTTTGGTGGATGGGCTGCAGACAGCACGACTAATACTGTGCCAGTAGATATGGCAATTAAATTGATTGATTCTTCTGGGAAATCGTCCTTGTTTAGTGCCTCTAAAAGACTCAGCCGTCCTGACGTTGTGTCGGTGACTAATAAGACTGGTTACCTCATGTCCGGCTATGATTTTAAGGCAAATGGTGCTTCGCTGGCGCCAGGAGAGTATGGTATTTCGATTGAGATGTATCGTGACAAATCAAATGTTTCTTGTGCAATTTCTAAAAAACTAGTTGTTAAGTGAGTTCTACCCTGTTTCGCCCCTTTTGAAGGGGTGTTTCGGGAGAATCGATGCAGTGCTGCTATAAAAATAATGGCGGGACTGTTATTTGTTATGGTTCTGCCATTAAACAATTTGAGCAAGAATCGGGTTTATGAGATTGCAAGATATACTGCATGATCGTTCAAATAATTTTACTTTGCTTCGCTTAATTGTGGCATTGGCTGATTTGTTTGGGCACTCTCATGCACTATCTCTGTACCGCTCCATGAACCCCACATTCAAAGCCGCAATTTGATGCTGGATGCTGTGCTCCCGATATTTTTTCTGGAGCTCACCCCTCATGATGCGTCCCGACGCCAAAGTCGAAAAAGTCTACCTCTACCCCAAACCCGTGGACCTCCGAAAATCCATCGACGGACTGGCCGCCCTGGTCGAGCTGGATATCAAGGTCGCTGTGTTCGACCCGGTGCTTTTTGTTTTCCTCAACAAGCCCCGCAACCGCGTGAAGATTTTGTATTGGGAGCGCAACGGCTTTTGCCTTTGGCTCAAGCGCCTCGAGTCCGAGCGTTTAAAACATCCCCCAATCGTATGTGATCCATAAACCCCACCTACCGTATGGCCGTGGTATGAAGTCAGGTATCCAAGTCGGATTCATGCTCCACTTGAGTTCTTACCCCAAATAACCGGTCGGCTATCTGCCGACCTCGCTCCAGCCCTTCTGCCGTCAACCAAATCGATTTGTTCTTGTTCACCGGATTGCTGATGAAACCATGTTCATGCAATCGGCTCATGGTCTCGAAGTCGAACCCTTTCCAAGCATTGCCGTTATCAAAACTGAAGGTTGCCAACAGGGCAAGCACGGCTTCTTCAATCAGTTTATCATCGTATTCCATGATCGTTGCTCCGCTCGTATTCTTTAAACTCACCGTAAACCCCACCAGCCATCAAGATGGATAGCGCGTTTAACTACGCGATGCCGGCGAGCAGCTCCAGGGCAGTAACGCTTCGTAATCCTCAACTGAAGAAGCCATCGGCAGGCGCTCAAGTGCGTGGCGCAGCCACGCATAGGGCTCTTGGCCGTTGGCTTTGGCAGTCTCGACCAAGCTGTAAAGTTGAGCGCTGGCCGTCGCACCTTTGGACGTGTCGCTGAACAATCAGTTCTTTCTTCCGATCACGAAGGGCCTGATGGCTCTTTCGGCAGGGTTGTTGTCGATCGGCAAGTAGCCTTCCTCGACGTACCGCTCAAGTTTGTTCCAGTTGCTCGCCAGGTAGCTGATGGCTTTGCCCAGGGCGTTTTGAGCTGTCACCTGTAGCTGCGTCTTTTTCATCCAGCTTTTCAGCTGGGCTAACACCGGCAGGCTGTGCTCGTGACGGCCGGCTTTACGCTCGCCGTCGTTGTCGGCCTTTAGGTCGCGTTCTATGCCATAAAGCTTGTTGATCAGGTTCAGCGCGATGTCGGCACGGCCCGTCTTACCTTTGGGTTAAACTTTTTGCGCTTCGAGGAATTTGCGCCGTGCATGCGCCCAGCAACCTAGACGCTCAACTCCGTCCTGCGCGCCCAGCGCGTTGTAACCGGCATAATCATCGGTCATCACATAGCCGCGATAGCCATTAAGCAGGCGCGTCGGCACCTCCTGCGCCCGGCTGGTGGAGTAGTCGAAAAGGATCACAGGTTTGTCGGGTGGGCCGCCGGTTTGCACCCACATCCAGGACTGACTGCTTGGCTCCCGATCAGGCTCTTTCAACACCTGCACGCGGGTTTCATCGCAGTGGATGATGCGGCTTTTCAGCAACTGGTCGCGCATTAAATTCAGCAGTGGCTGCAAGTGTTCGCCGCACTGGATAACCCAGCGGGCCAAGGTCTGACGCGGGATATCGATGCCATGGCGGCCCAGTACTTTTTCGAAACGATGAAGCGGTAAACCGTCCGCGTATTTGGTGGTCAGCAGCATCGCCAGCACGCTTGGGCTGGCCATGCTTTTTTCAATCAACTGAGCGGGCTTGTCCGCAGTGACCGGTGCCGTTTCACAGGCACGGCAACTGTAGACCTTACGAATGTGTTTGATCACACGGATTTGCATCGGCACGATTTCAAGTTGCTCGCTGACCTCCTCGCCGATGGCGTGTTTGCGGCAGCCGCAGGCACAGGTCAGTTCATGCTCGGGCAGTTCATGAATGACTTCGATGCGAGGGAGATCGGCCGGCAGCGGCTTGCGCTTGCCACGCCGTTGGGTCGGCGCAACAACTTCCTCTTCAGCGGCGTCATCGGTGGGCTCTACGACGCTTTCCGCCTCATTGAAAAGGGCCAACTGTGGCGTTGCCGGATCAGCCGTTTGCTCGGACTTGCGTCCAAACAGGCGCTGACGCAGCAGCGCGTTTTCTTCTTCGAGAAAACCGACTCTGGACTGCATCTTCGCAAGCATTTGCTTGAGCAATTCAGGATCATCGGGGAGGTTTTCGGGCATGGAAATCATGCCCTGGATTATACCGAATCAGGCCACGAATCGCGGTGTCAAAACCTGATGAGGGCGGTTGCGCCAGAGGTCAAAACCATCCAGTAGCCAGTTCAGTTCCTGGACGGTCAGGATGATTGCTTCATCGTTGGCATCGGGCGATGTTTTAAATCGCTCGGATTCGAGGCGCTTGAGCCAAAGACAGAAGCCGTTGCGCTCCCAATACAAAATCTTCACGCGGTTGCGTGGCTTGTTGAGGAAGACGAAAAGCACAGGGTCGAAATACCGCGACTTTGATATCCAGTTCGACCAGCGCGGCCAGGCCATCAATGGATTTTCGAAAGTCCACGGGTTTGGGGTAGAGATAGACTTTTTCGACTTTGGCATCGGGTCGCATCATGGTGGGCTGGCTCCTGAGGGAATCGGGAGCACAGCATCCGGGATCAGCTAAGCGCTTTGAATGTGGGGTTTATGGAGCGCTTAGTGCGCCAGCCAAGCTGGCAGTTGATAAAGGGTGAAAGTCCCTACGAGAGAAGTTATGGCGAAACACCTCGACCCCGAGTCATGCGTTGTGCACCGTGAGGTGTACGGCGAAGCGTTGGCAGGGGAAACCAGCAGGCCAGCCATTGAGCCGCGAAATCATGAGTCCGGGGCGCCGACGCTGTTAAGCGAAGCGGAAGGCCACAGTGTGCATGACGATAATCGCAAGTCATGTATCACGCCCTGCGCGGTCGTAGACCCTGAGCATGCTGGGAAGTCAACTGTACGGAAGCTGGGAGATCTCATTCGTGTCTGGTCGTGACAAGCCAGACGGGGCAGGAAAGGCCACAAGCCGAGCGTCTGCCGTCTACGCGAATGAGAAGTCGGATAGCCCCGTAGTACCTGAGAAGTTACCGAACAATGGGCCTGGCCCGGCGGAGGTGATGGAGGAAAGGGGGCTAGACAAGGGGAACAGTGAGCAACTTTCCGCGCCCCGGACGCAGAGCCGGATAAGCGCGTTCTCAGGGTTGCCCGCTGTACGTCAAGCAGCCCGGCAGGATCGCCGGGTCAAGTTCACGAGTTTATTGCACCACGTCACGGTCGAGCTACTACGCGAGAGTTTTTACAACCTCAAGCGAGACGCCGCCTGTGGTGTGGATGGAATATCGTGGCGAGAGTACGAGCAAGATCTTCAAGAGAAACTGAAAACCTTGCATGACAAAGTGCACAGTGGGCGGTACCGAGCCAAACCTGTTCGACGGGTTTTCGTCCCGAAGGCAGATGGCAGCGAGCGACCGCTGGGTGTCACCGCGCTGGAAGACAAGATCGTCCAGACCGCAGTAGTGCAGGTGCTCAATGCGATCTATGAGCAGAATTTTCTCGGACTCTCGTATGGGTTTCGCCCTGGTCGAGGGCAACACGATGCATTGGATGCTTTGTCGGTGGGAATACAGAACTCTCGGGTTCGGTGGATATTGGACGTGGATATTCGTGCGTTCTTTGACACGATCGATCACGAATGGATGATGTGCTTCTTGCAACACCGAATCGCAGATAGGCGAGTGTTAGGGTTGATAGCTCGATGGCTCCGTACTGGCGTTATCGAGAATGGAAAGCGAATCCCGGCGAAGCAGGGCACACCGCAAGGCGCGCCTATTTCACCGTTGCTGGCCAATATCTACCTGCACTACGTGATGGATTTGTGGATTAGGCAATGGCGTGGGCGTACAGCACAGGGCGAGATGATTGCCGTGAGGTATGCAGACGACAGCGTGCTTGGGTTCGAAAAGCGTGAAGATGCATGGAGCTTTCGCCATGCTTTGGAAGCTCGACTCGCTCAGTTCAACCTGACTCTACACCCAGAGAAAACACGTCTGCTGCGGTTTGGCTGGTTCGCGGCCGAAGACTGCAAGAAGCGTGGCGAAGGGAAACCGGAAACTTTCGATTTCCTCGGGCTCACGCATTTCTGTAGTCAAACCAAGAACGGGATGTTCGTGGTGGGGCGCACGACTATCAGCAAACGTATGAGAGCAACGCTCAAGGAAATACGGGCGCAGTTGCATAAGCGCAGGCACGAGCCTGTCCCTGTGATCGGGCAGTGGTTGAGTCGGCTGTTTAGAGGTTATTGCAATTACTACCACGTACCCGGTAATACACGGAGGCTGGATGCTTTTCGCCGGGAAATTATCGGAGCGTGGAGGCATGCCCTTAAACGGCGGAGTCAGCGACATCGACTGAACTGGGAGCGCTTGACTGCGCTAGCCAGGCTGTTCATTCCCTATCCGCGCGAGCTACCAATGCATCCTCATCCCATAACCCGCTTCGGCGTTAAAACCCAAGGCAGGAGCCGTATGCGGTAATTCCGCACGTACGGATCTGTGCGGGGGGTGGCAGGTGACTGCCATTCCTACCGCGACCTGCCAATGTGTGCCTGAAGGCTTGGCAGTTCAGCTGCTGGAACAAGAATGCCCCAAACCTCGCCTACCTCAGTGGCGCGAAGCCGATCCCGACCGGGCAGTCCGCTCAGGCGCAGAAGCTGACTAGGTGATCGCCGATGCTGCACCAGATCCCACCGCCAGCGCCATGCACTAGGCTTCAAGTACAATTACTACTTTTCTCTGAAAATCCAGACCGACCTCCCCGGTGAAATGCGTTTAACCGGAAAATAGTCTCATATTATGATGATAATGCAGAGCGCTGACTAAAAGTGGTTTTGATTTTATGCGTTTTCCAAAACTTGGCGTGAAAATAACTTTTTTGCGCGGATATGGCCTCTCTTTCGAATAGGCTCTTCCACAAATCTGTAATTTAGTTCGGTGAGTAAAAAAATAAGTACCAGTGCAGTCAGCGCAAATCGTAAAGTGTATGTCTCGTTTAGTACAGTACCCTGAGGCTCAATCCATGCCCATATCTCACGAGTGAACCAAAATGATGGGATGTGAATAAGATAGATCGCATAAGAGCGTGTTCCTATCCATGCAAGATAGTCTCTAATCGGTGAGGGCTTGAAAAAATAACCTTTGTCGTACGAACACAGCCACACAATTACTGCGCAGACGACTGCTGCTAGCCCAGTGTAGAAGGTAACGATCTGATACCGAGTAGTCGCAAATAAGCTAAATAGCAGAAGAGCAGGAATTACGAGACGGAAACGAGAAGAGTTTAGGCTGGGCTCTAGTGCTCTATAGATGGGCGTGTTGGAAAAGATAGCAATCAGAACTCCGAGTAAAATAGCATCCGTCCTGATAAACGAGAGAACTCCATTCCATTCCTGTCGGCTGATGAAAAGTTGGGCGAAAACTAAGCATATAAGTACAAGAGAAAGTCGTTTTCGAAAGAAAAAAACAATGAATGGCAACGCAATATAGAATTGCTCCTCTAAAGACAACGTCCAATAGAGCGCAAATACCCCACATTTGCCACTGCCACTGTCAGTCGTGCAGTTGTAGAAATGAAAATTCTCTACGTGCAGGATGGCGGCGGCAATATCTGCCAAATTCTGGGAATTGAATTGTGCGGCTTGCGTATGGATCATTAGTGGTCCAAGCGCCATAGGGATCAGTAGCCACAACCAAGCGGATGGTGTAATGCGATAGAGCCGTTTCACCCAGAACGCTCCGCATTCCTTCCAAAACGGTATACCTGTTTTGTCTTCTAGCTTCGGTAGCAGTGTTCTCGCAATCACAAATCCAGACACACAGAAAAACAGATCTACTCCAACATACAACCCCTGACCCACCTGTGACCATTTTGTCACGTCCCAAACAAACAGGCCCGCTAGATGGTGCACGATCACAGCTAGGACCGCGATGGCACGTAACACTTGGATCTCTTGGTTTAGTCGATTTTCAGGTGGAGGCCCTATTGCGCTTTCTTTCTGTTGTGTGATGCACATGCTTTCTTGTGTCTCCGTGAGCTTACGCGCAGTTTTCTAGCGCGGCACTGTACTACATAAGTAGTGGCACAATAAAATTGGTAGCTCACCTAAGGAGACGCTGAACAATTCGCTTGCTCGCACTGCCCCCATTTTCAAGCCGTTTTTTTTGAATGTACCGGCCTTGTTCTGCGTTTTTGGGCCGATGTCTGCCTTCATTTTTCTGATCAGCGGGCCTGCCCCGCCTTTCAGACAGGTTTCCCCGGTCGCCCGTTGCAAATACCGCTTGGCCAACCCAAACAAACTGAGCAACGGCGCTATATTCTTTTCAAGTCCACGGTAGCGAACCTTGCGAGTATAGAAGCGCACCTTGATCACCTGGAGGGGATGCTTGACCTTGGCATGCAGTCGCACCTTGGTGTATTCGATTTTTGCGCTTGACCCGGTACAGCTCACGGCCTTTGCCGTGATGCTTGTAGCTGCTTGGCCGTGCTGCAATATAACGTCCCGTCCAGCATGCTCCGGTCGCTTGGCCGCTCCGGTATATCCAGTGTCACCCGAAACATAGGTTTCGGCGCTATGCAGCAACTGGTCGACCTGAGTGACAAACGCCACGTTGGCGGCCGTCCCTACCAAGCTATGTGCCAGCCCCGACATAGCGTCGACAGTGTGGGCCTTCATCCTGATGTGACATTGATTGCCTTCTCGGTTCTTGATCAAGGGCCACGCGGTAATCAGGGTAGCGTCGACGATAGTGCCTTTCTTGAGCAGCAGATCTTGTCTGGCCAGATGCTGGTTAATCGTTTCAAACAGCACCTGCGTAAGCTGATGGATTTCCAGCAAGCGGCAAAATCGCAGCAAGGAGGTGGCATCCGGCGTCGACTCGCGGCCCAGGTTGATGCCCATAAACCCAGCGGTCGTAGGCGGCATCTTCGATACCATCATCGGAGAAGCGGAAACACTGCTGCGCGACATACTTTCGCAGCATGCGTTACAACCCAATCGCAGGGCGCCCGCGCTTGCCTGCTTTAAAATACAAAATGCCCGATACGATGCATCGAACATAGAGGCCAAACAGGTGTACACCTATTTCAGGACTAGACACTCGGTTGCGAGGCTTGTTGAGGAACATGAAAAGCTCCGGGTCGAACACCGCGACCTGGATATGTTGATAGTGCCATTGTGCTTTCGGCCAAACGAACACCCCTCTTCACATTCTTGACATCGCATCGTTTGGGCTCTTATTGGGTAAAGGTAGTCCATCGTATGACACATGATCACGTCAATATAGCTGGTTGCCCCCCAAGGCGTGGCAGTCAGCGTACTACGAAAATTTATAAGTTTATGGTTTCTACGATTGTGGAGATAGAATCGCTAATGGTCATTTCATTTGATCCTATTTCAATCTTTGCATTGTGCGGCGGTTCATACGGACTCCCCACCCCCGACAAATTAGGCAACTGCCCCGATCTCGCCTTCCTGTACAACCCCTTCACATCCCGCGCCTCGCACACCTCCAGCGGCGTGCTGACAAACACTTCCACAAAATTCTCTTCCCCAATCAGCTCTCGCGCCATTTGCCGTTCCCGGCGGAACGGTGAAATAAACGCGGTCATGACAATCAGCCCGGCATCCATCATCAATTTGGCGACTTCGGCGATGCGCCGAATATTCTCCACGCGGTCTGCGTCAGTGAAACCAAGATCCTTGTTGAGTCCTTGGCGAACGTTGTCACCGTCGAGCAGATAGGTTCGATATCCACTGGCGTGCAACTCGACTTCCAGTGCATTGGCGAGTGTCGATTTGCCCGAGCCGGACAGACCGGTAAACCAGATGACCTTGCCTTTGTGGCCATTGAGCTTTTCGCGGTTTTCACGAGAGATCGACAACACTTGTGTGTGCACGTTTTGCGCACGTCGCAGGCTGTGGGTGATCATTCCCGCTGCCACGGTGGCGTTACTGATGCGATCAACGAGGATAAAGCTACCGAGTGTCCTGGAGTGTTTGTAGCTGTCGTAAACCAACGGTTTGCTGGTCGCCAGCGTGCACACGCTGATGTCATTGAGCGATAGCTGGGTGCTGGCGTCATGGGCGAGGGTGTTGATGTCTACCCGATACTTGATGTTGGTGATCGATGCAGATGCCCATTGCGTGGCCAGTTTAATGTCGTAGTTACGACCGTGCAGGCCAGCTTCTTCATTCATCCACACCAGCATTGCTTCGAACTGGTCGGTCGTTTCCAGCGGGCGTTGGCTCAGGGAAATAATGTCGCCCCGGGAGACGTCAATTTCCTTGCTGAGTTTCAAAGTCACCGCATCGCCACACAAGGCTTCCTGCATCGGGCCGTCCATGCTGACGATTTCGGTCACGGTCGCCGTGTGGCCGGAAAGGGTGACGCGAACCTCATCGCCAACGATGACTTTCCCTTCGGCGACATAGCCACTGAACCCGCGGAACGAAGCATCAGGTCGATTGACCCACTGCACCGGAAACACCAGGCGCGCGGATTCGGGAACGTTGACCTCAATCGTTTCCAGGCAGCCCATCAGTGTTGGCCCGGAATACCACGGTGTGTTGGCCGAGCGCTGCGTAATGTTGTCGCCCTTGAGCGCGCTGACCGGGATCGGGGTGATTCTTTCAAAGCCCAGCGTGTGTGCGAACGCCTGAAACGTGTCGACGGCGTGTTGAAAGGTGCTGGGGTCAAAGCCGACCAGGTCCATTTTGTTTACCGCGAGCACCACTTGGCGAATGCCCATCAGCGACGCCAGGTAAGCGTGCCGCCGCGTCTGCGTCAGCACCCCTTGCCTGGCATCGATAAGGATGATGGCCACGTCTGCGGTTGAAGCACCGGTGACCATATTGCGCGTGTATTGCTCATGGCCCGGCGTATCGGCAACGATGAATTTGCGCTTGGCGGTGGCGAAATATCGATAAGCCACGTCGATGGTGATGCCCTGTTCGCGCTCCGCCGACAGGCCGTCGACCAGCAAGGCGAAGTCGATCTCGGCCCCTTGGGTGCCATATTTTTTTGATTCGTTTTTCAGTGCTGCCAACTGATCGTCAGTCAGTTGCCGGGCGTCCCATAGCAGGCGTCCGATCAGGGTGCTTTTGCCATCGTCCACGCTGCCGCAGGTTATAAAGCGCAGCAAGTCCTGACCTTGTTGCTGTTCAAGGTAGGCCTCAATGGTCGAGGGCATGGCGGTGGCTGTTGTTTGAGCGTTAGGTGCCATCAGAAATAGCCCTCCTTTTTTTTCTTTTCCATGCTGGCTGAACTGTCGCTGTCTATGGCTCGCCCTTGTCGCTCGGAACTGCTGGAACCGAGCAGCTCCAGCAGGATGTCTGCGACGGTGGCGGCATTCGATTCCACAGCCCCGGTCAGGGGATAGCAGCCAAGGGTGCGAAAGCGGATGTGTCTGGCTTCAATCTTCTCGCCGGGCAGTAGGGTCATGCGTTCATCGTCAACCATGAGTGTCATGCCGTTGCGCAAGACGATGGGTCTTTCTTTGGCGAAGTACAGGGGCACCACCGGAATGTTTTCCTGGTAGATGTATTGCCAGATATCGAGTTCTGTCCAATTGGAGAGCGGGAAGACGCGAATGCTCTCGCCCTGGTTTTTGCGTGCGTTGTAGATATTCCAGAGCTCGGGTCGTTGCTGTTTCGGCTCCCACTGATGGCTTTGGGTGCGGAACGAAAAAATGCGTTCCTTTGCCCGGGATTTTTCTTCATCCCGGCGCGCGCCGCCAAACACGACGTCAAACTTGTACTGATCCAGCGCTTGCTTGAGCCCTTCGGTCTTGGTGATATCGGTGTGCAGTGCCGAGCCATGATCGAAGGGATTGATGTCTTTGCTGATGGCGTCCGGGTTGATGTGCACGAGCAGATCCATGCCGCTTTCCCGCGCCATGAAGTCGCGAAACCTGTACATCTCTTGAAACTTCCAACGCGTATCGACGTGCAGCAGCGGAAAGGGCGGTGGCGACGGGTAAAAGGCTTTGCGGGCGAGGTGCAGCATCACCGCACTGTCTTTGCCCATGGAATAGAGCATGGCGGGATTCTCGGCCTCAGCGACAGCCTCGCGAATAATTTGCAGGCTTTCCGCTTCAAGGCGCTTGAGGTGTGGTGTGCGCACCGTCAGCGAATCGACAGTCCCGGTTCGATTGCTTTCATCCTGCACGGCCGGATAACTCAACAGCCCCAGCTCGACATTGGCGGGTGCACGTGTGTGTCTGCACACTGCAACCAGTCGACCGCTTGGAAAGAGGGTGATGGGCTTGGCGATATGCGCTTGCAGGCGTTGCAGCGCATCGGTGAGCTGTTGCGCGTCAACGGGATGAGTGCCAAGTGGCAACCAGTAGCGAGCGCCCCTGGCATCGTTGGCATGCAAAAAATCCGCACCGTTAGAGGTGCGGAGCAGTTGGGCGAAAAGCACCAATTTGCGTTTGGTGCGCGCCTTTTCCATATCCGAAGCCAGGACCGAGGGCGTCGGCTGTCGTCCTGACTCATCGCTGAGGTTTTGCGCGGTCAGCTCGGGAGGAAGCAACTCCAATTCGTGCAGTCGTCGTTCGGCGGTGCGCTTGGTATCGGCTTGATTGAGTTGGTTCAGATGAAGAAATGCCAACTGCGTGTCCCACACGACGGGGGCGTCCAATCCAAGAAGATCAGGGTTCAACATGGACAGCTTCCTTTGTCGCAATACGTGATTTGTGTGGGTGTTCTTGAAAAAACGCTATCTAAAACATTTAGATTAATTAGTTGTTGTATTGAATCACAAACTGCGACATGTTTCTTCCGAAAACTTCCACATAACGGGTCTGCGTCAGAACGATTGACGATGCCTTCATATTGGCGAGTTGCCTCAACCGGGTTCTTCCCACACGGATGTCCAGTACCTATGACCGCCTTCACCTCACTTGAACGCTGCATCGCCATCGTCGGCGCAGGTTTCAGTGGAACCCTCACAGCCATCAACACGCTTAGAGCCAACCCGGGAACGGGGCTGCGCATTCTGTTAATCGAGAAAACCAGTCAGATCTGTCGTGGTCTTGCCTATCGCTACGATGACGATAATCTCCTGCTCAATGTTCCGGCAGGCAATATGAGCGCCATTGCTGATGAACCCAACGATTTCGTCGCGTTTTGCGAAGAGCTGGATCCAGCCTTCAACGCTAAGTCATTCATTTCGCGCCGGCTGTATGGCGAGTATCTGGAGCAGAAGTTAAAGGACGCCATGGATCAGTACCCCGGTGTCATTTCAATCGTGAATGCGCAAGTGAATGCCGTACATCTTTCTACTGACTGCAAACCTTACCGGCTGCAACTGGAAAACGCTGAAGACGTGATGGCTGATAAGGTTGTGCTGGCGCTAGGTCACTTTGCCCCGAAACTGCCAGCTGGAATTCCAGTCGCAATGAGCAGCCAGGTGGTCAGTGCCCTGGACTTCGCTGCCATCGACGTCCTTGACCGAGATGCACCAGTGGTTGTCCTCGGGATGGGTCATACCGCTATCGATGCGGTGTTCAGACTGACCAGCTGTAACCCGGGCCGCAAGGTCTACATGATTTCCCGCCGTGGTCTTTTGCCTTTTGGTCACCGCTTCAATCCCCAGCCGCCACGCACCAGCGGATTCCCGTCCTGGCTTGCTTCCCTCCCCATGACCATACGCGCCTATACCCGTGCTGCGCGCAAAGAAGCAAAGGCTCGTGAAGCGGACGGCGGCAACTGGCGGGATATGCTTAATGAGCTTCGCCCTCACACAGCTACCCTATGGAAAAACCTTTCAGACACAGAGCGGGGCAAATTCCTACAGAGGGTCGTGCCGTACTGGGATATCCACCGCCACCGCCTGGCACCAGCCTCCGAGCGCCGCATTAAACAGCTGATCGAATCGGGGCAGGTTGTTCAACTGGCTGGCAGGGTAAGGGGGGTAGAGAAATTCTGTTCAGGCCTTCGGATCAATGTAGCGCTCAGAGGTCATCAAGGCGTAAGTAGCATCGAGGTCGGCGCTCTGATTAATGGAACCGGCCCGAGCTACGATATTGCAGCGGTGGATCAGCCTATTCTCAATCAATTGCTACATGATGGCTTGATCAAGCAGGATCGACAGAAAATCGGACTTGAGGTGGATGAGCATTACCAGCTCATTACGACGGGCGGTGATTCGTTGCGCGGGCTGCACTACATCGGCCCGATGCTCAAAGCAAAGTATTGGGAGGCAATTGCAGTCCCGGAGCTTCGCATCCACGCGCAACAGCTTGGCCAAGGGTTGGCGAGCCAGCCCTTCACGAGGATATGTGTTGTTACCCAGCCAGCATCGGATAGGTGAACAGTCCGAAATGCAGCAGGTTCAGGCCGAAATGGGTGGCGATGGCCGCACCCAAGCCACCAAAACGGTAGGCCAGACCATAGCCGACACCTGCCAGGCTCGCCAGCAACATCCATTGCCAGCCGGCGCCCACATGCGCCAGGCCGAACAGCAGTGAGGCGAGGATCAGGGCGAGGTTTTCACCGTAGGGCAGGTTTTTGAAATACCGGGTCAGACCGCCCTGAATGTAGCCGCGAAAGAGTGCTTCTTCGACCAGGGTCACCAGCAGCAGATTATTCAGTAGCCACAACCAGGCTTGATCGGGCCACTTCGGTGCCCAACTGATCACGCCCAGCAACAGTGCGCCACCCAAGGCCAGCACGGCACTTAACGTCAGCGCCAGCGCGGTGGCATAGATGGAAGCGCGCAGCGGATGTCGGCCGACAATCCACGGGCAGGCCAGCAAAAGCCAGAATCCGATCAGGGGTTTGTCCTGATTCAGGTACATGAAAAACGGCACGGCATCGTCGGTGAATCGTTGAGGGGCGAAACCACGACCGTTGTAGAAACCGGGAAGCCAGTGCATCGCCAGTGCCAGGACCAGGACGAAGAACACCCCATGACCGAGGTAGCGCGCGATGGGGAGCTTTTGCTGACGGACGGCGAAGCCTGTGAACAGCAACAATGCGAAGGAGATTACGGCCAGCCAGCCGAGGTGACCGTAAATCAGTGCCAGACCATAGCCGAGGGAGAGGAGGGCCAGGTAGTTCCATGGCAGGGCAATCATTTGAAGTCCTTGGTTTTTTGGTCAGCGGCTATATAGAGGCATAGAGGCGCGCGATTATAGGGATGTCCGGCCCAAACAAAAACACCGCCCGAAGGCGGTGTCTGTGTCAGCAGGTTGTTACGAGGCAATCAACTGCCGCAACACGTAATGCAAAATCCCCCCCGATTTGAAGTACTCCACCTCATTCAAGGTATCGATCCGGCACAACACCTCGACCTTCTCGTGGCTGCCGTCTTCACGGGTGATCACCAGCGTCAGGTTCATCCGCGGCGTCAGTTCGACGCCGGTCAAACCGAGGATATCCAGTGTCTCCTTGCCGGTCAGGTTCAGGCTCTTGCGGTTTTGATCCAGCTTGAACTGCAACGGCAACACGCCCATGCCTACCAGATTGGAGCGGTGAATCCGTTCGAAACTTTCCGCAATGACCGCTTTGACCCCCAATAGATTGGTGCCCTTGGCCGCCCAATCGCGACTCGAACCGGTGCCGTATTCTTGCCCGGCAATCACCACCAGCGGCGTGCCCGAGGCTTGATAACGCATCGCCGCGTCGTAGATCGGCATCCTCTCCCCGGTGGGAATGTAAATCGTATTACCGCCTTCTTCACCGCCGAGCATCTCGTTACGGATGCGGATGTTGGCAAAGGTGCCGCGCATCATCACTTCGTGGTTGCCGCGTCGCGAGCCGTAGGAGTTGAAGTCCCGTGGTTCTACGCCTTTGTCGCGCAAGTAATGGCCTGCCGGGCTGTCTGCCTTGATGTTGCCGGCGGGAGAGATGTGGTCGGTGGTCACCGAATCACCCAGCAGCGCGAGGATTCTGGCACCGGCGACGTCCTTGACCACCGGCGGCGGCCCGCCGATGTCGTCGAAGAACGGTGGATGCTGGATGTAAGTTGAATCGTCCTGCCAGACATAGGTCGCTGCTTGCGGCACTTCGATTGCCTGCCATTGCTCATCGCCGGCAAACACCTCGGCGTACTCCTTGTGGAACATTGCAGTGTTGACCTGGTTCACCGCGTCGGCGATCTCTTTGGTGCTTGGCCAGATGTCCCGCAGATACACCAGATTGCCCTCTTTGTCGGTACCCAAAGGCTCGCTGCTGATGTCGATGCGCACTGTCCCGGCCAGCGCATAGGCGACGACCAGCGGTGGGGAGGCCAGCCAGTTGGTTTTCACCAGCGGATGCACGCGGCCTTCGAAGTTGCGGTTGCCCGACAGCACCGAGGCGACGGTCAGGTCGGCGGCCTGAATGGCTTTTTCGATCGGCTCCGACAATGGCCCGGAGTTGCCGATGCAGGTGGTGCAGCCGTAGCCGACCAGGGCAAAACCCAGTTCATCAAGGTATTGAGTCAGGCCGGCAGCCTTGTAGTAGTCAGTGACCACTTTCGAGCCTGGGGCCAGCGAGCTCTTGACCCACGGTTTGCGCTTGAGGCCTTTTTCCACGGCTTTCTTCGCCACCAGGCCGGCGGCCATCATCACGCTCGGGTTGGAGGTGTTGGTACAGGAGGTAATCGCCGCGATCACTACCGCGCCGTTTTTCAATCGATAGGTCTGACCTTCGTATTCGTAGTCGGCTTCTCCGGCCAGGTCGGCATTGCCCACCGCGACGCCACCGCCGCCTTCACTTTCGAGGCGGCCGATTTCCTTGCTGGTGGGTTTGAATTGCAGGTCGACGAAGTCACTGAATGCTTGCGCGACATGCGGCAGCGATACCCGGTCTTGTGGGCGTTTCGGCCCGGCAAGGCTGGCTTCGACGCGGCTCATGTCCAGCGCCAGAGTGTCGGTGAACTCCGGTTCCTGACCCGGCAGGCGCCACAGGCCCTGGACTTTGCTGTAGGCCTCGACCAGTTTCACGGTTTCGCGGGTGCGACCGGATAAACGCAGGTATTCCAGGGTGATGTCATCCACCGGGAAAAAGCCGCAGGTGGCACCGTATTCCGGGGCCATGTTGGCGATGGTCGCGCGGTCGGCCAGCGGCAGGTCGGCGAGGCCGTCACCGTAGAACTCGACGAATTTGCCGACCACGCCTTTCTTGCGCAGCATCTGGGTGACGGTCAGCACCAGGTCGGTGGCGGTGATGCCTTCCTTGAGTTTGCCGGTGAGTTTGAAGCCGATTACTTCAGGGATCAGCATCGACACCGGTTGACCCAGCATCGCCGCTTCCGCTTCAATCCCGCCGACGCCCCAGCCGAGTACGCCGAGGCCATTGATCATGGTGGTGTGGGAGTCGGTGCCGACCAGGGTGTCGGGGAAGGCGTAGGTGCGGCCGTCCTCGTCCTTGGTCCAGACCGTGCGCCCCAGGTATTCCAGATTCACCTGGTGGCAGATCCCGGTGCCCGGCGGCACCACGCTGAAGTTGTTGAAGGCGCTTTGGCCCCAGCGCAGGAACGCATAACGTTCGCCATTGCGCTGCATTTCGATGTCGACGTTTTGTTCGAAGGCGCTGGCGCTGGCGAATTTATCGACCATCACCGAGTGGTCGATCACCAGATCCACGGGGGAGAGCGGATTGATACGCTGCGGGTCGCCGCCGGCCTTGGCCATTGCGGCACGCATGGCGGCCAGGTCGACCACGGCAGGAACACCGGTAAAGTCCTGCATCAATACCCGCGCGGGACGGTATTGAATTTCGCGGTCGGAGCGACGTTCCTTGAGCCAGGCGGCAATCGCCTTGAGGTCGGCGCCGGTGACAGTTTTTTCATCTTCCCAGCGCAGCAGGTTTTCCAGCAGCACTTTCAACGACATGGGCAGCTTGTCCAGGTCGCCCAGGCTTTTGGCGGCATCCGGCAAGCTGAAATAGTGATAGGTCTTGTCGTCGACTTGTAAGGTTTTAAGGGTTTTCAGGCTATCGAGGGACGGCATTGAAATGACTCCTTTGGGTCCGCACGGCTACGGACTGACGGGACAGACAGAGCCTTAAACCTAGTCCTGTTTGGTGCTTAAGGCTAATAACTGGACTCTATGGTCGAGTCCAAGGTTCCGAACTCGGCTATCATGCGCCGGTTTTCGTGACAGGCTTTGCTTCAACGCAAGTCTGGGCATCGTGCAGTGGCTGAATTTCTCGCCATCTGCCCAGGAGTAAGAATGAACACCCTCTTTATGCATTGCCGGCCGGGCTTCGAAGGCGAAGTCTGTTCCGAGATTTCCGAACACGCCGCGCGGCTGAACGTGGCCGGTTATGCCAAGGCCAAGACCGCCAGCGCCTGCGCCGAATTCATCTGCACCGAAGAAGACGGCGCCGAGCGCCTGATGCGTGGCCAGCGTTTCGCCGATCTGATCTTCCCGCGCCAGTGGGCTCGCGGGATCTTCATCGATCTGCCGGAAACCGACCGCATCAGCGTGATCCTCGCGCACATGGCGGACTTCCCGCTGTGCGGCAGCCTGTGGCTGGAAATGGTCGACACCAATGATGGCAAGGAGCTGTCGAACTTCTGCAAGAAGTTCGAAGGCCACCTGCGCAAGGCGCTGATGGCGGCTGGCAAACTGGTTGAAGATGCCCACAAGCCGCGCCTGCTGCTGACCTTCAAAAGTGGCCGAGAAGTGTTCATGGGCCTGGCCGAGTCGAACAACTCGGCGATGTGGCCGATGGGCATTCCGCGGCTGAAGTTTCCACGTGAAGCGCCGAGCCGTTCGACGCTGAAGCTGGAAGAGGCGTGGCACCATTTCATCCCGCGTGATCAATGGGATGAGCGCCTGCACAGCGACATGACCGGCGTCGACCTTGGCGCCGCTCCCGGCGGCTGGACCTGGCAACTGGTCAATCGCGGCATGCTGGTGACTGCGATCGACAACGGCCCGATGGCCGAAAGCCTGATGGACACAGGTTTAGTGCAACACTTGATGGCCGACGGTTTCACCTTCAAGCCCAAGCAACCAGTGGACTGGATGGTCTGCGACATCGTCGAGAAACCGGCGCGCAACGCCGCGATGCTGGAAGAGTGGATTGGCGAGGGGCATTGCCGCGAAGCGGTGGTCAACCTCAAGCTGCCGATGAAACAGCGTTACGCCGAAGTGAAGCGCTTGCTGGAGCGCATTGCCGATGGGTTCAAGGAACGCGGGATTCGGGTCGAGATCGGCTGCAAACAGCTGTACCACGACCGTGAAGAAGTGACCTGCCACCTGCGCCGGCTCGACGTAAAGAAACCGAAATCCCGCTGATCTTGCACACTGATCGTTCCCACGCTCCGCGTGGGAATGCCGCCGGGGACGCTCCGCGTTCCGCCTTTGGATGTGACGCAGAGCGTCACGGGATGCATTCCCACGCGGAGCGTGGGAACGATCAGCTGCCAGTGACTAGACACCCGGCAATGCGCGACAATGCCGGCAAGTTTCAGGAGTGAATCATGAGTGAAATGATTGATATGCCGGTTGACGGCACCCTCGACGCCACCGGCCTCAACTGCCCGGAACCGGTGATGATGCTGCACCAGCACATCCGTGATCTGGTGCCCGGCGGCCTGCTCAAGGTGATCGCCACCGACCCGTCGACCCGTCGCGACATTCCCAAGTTCTGTGTGTTTCTCGACCACGAACTGGTGGCGCAGCACGAAGAGGCAGGCACCTACCTCTACTGGATCCGCAAGAAACTCGCTTAACCCGCCGAATGGCTGATGCGGATTCGCTTGCGTGCACTGCGCGTCAGGCGGATCGACAGCATCAGCGCCGCGCAACTCAAGCCCACGATCAATCCCTGCCACAGCCCGCTCGGGCCGCTTGGCGCGCCGAACCACTCGGTCAGGCCCAGCGTGTAACCCACCGGCAAACCAATGCCCCAGTAAGCGAACAGCGTCAGGATCATTGTCACCCGCGTGTCCTGATAGCCGCGCAACGCGCCGGCCGCCGTCACCTGGATCGCATCGGAAAACTGGAACAGCGCCGAATACACAATCAGCATCGCCGCGACATGAATCACCGTCGGGTCGGCCGTGTAGATCGTTGCGATGTGTTCACGCAGCAACAGCATCATGCTCGCGGAAATGCACGCATAGGCCAGCGCCGTGCCCATGCCGACACCGGCGGCAAAGCGGGCCTCGCGCGGTTCCTGACGGCCGAGCGCCTGGCCAACTCGCACGGTCACGGCCATGCCGAGGGAGTAGGGGATCATGAACACCAGCGAGCTGAAATTCAGCGCGATCTGATGCCCGGCCACTACCGTCGCGCCGAGGCTGCCGATCAGCAGCGCAATCACCGCGAAGATGCTCGATTCGGCGAACACCGCGATGCCGATCGGCAGGCCGATGCCCAGCAGGCGTTTGATCACCGACCACTGCGGCCAGTCGAAACGGCTGAACAACTCACTCGACTGATACGCCGGCGCCCAGCGCTCCCACCCGGCCATGCCCAGCGCCATCACCCACATCACGATCGCCGTGGCCCAGCCGCAACCGACACCGCCCATGGCCGGCACACCGAAGTGGCCATAGATGAAGACGTAGTTCAGCGGAATGTTCAACGCCAGCCCGCATAGACCCAGCACCATGGCCGGACGCGTACGCCCCAGGCCGTCACTGAAGCAGCGCAGCACATGGTAGAACGCAACGGCAGGCAAACCGCTGGCGATACCGTGCAGGTATTGCATGCACGGGCCGATCAGTTCGGGATCGACCTTCATGATGTGCAGAATCGGTTCGGCGCTGAACAACATGCCGGTCGCCATCAAGCCCACGACCAGTGCCAGCCACAGTGCCTGGCGCACGATCGGGCCGATCTCGCGGTGGGTGCCGGCGCCGAAACGCTGGGCGACTTTCGGGGTAGTGGCCAGCAGCGTGCCGGTCATTAACAGAAATACCGGCACCCAGATCGAGTTGCCCAGCGCCACCGCCGCCAGATCCCGTGGCCCGACCCGGCCCGCCATCACCGCATCGACGAAGCCCATGGCGGTGGTCGCCAGTTGCGCGATCATGATCGGCAAGGCCAGGCCGAGCAGGTTTTTCAGCTCCAGGCGAACCCGGGCCGGACGGGTGAGGGAAATAGCGGCGGGGCGGTCAGTCACGGAATTCAAGGGCGAAACGTCCAGAGATGTTGATGCGCAAGGCGGCGCATTCTACGCCCTGACGCAGTGGTCAGGAAAAGTCCTGTGTTAGGGATTTGTAATCGACGTTGTTCGAGATCCCCTGTGGCGAGGGGACTTGTCGGACCGCCGCACCGCCCCGTTGGGCTGCGAAGCAGTCCCAGAACCTGTGCACGCGGTGTGTCTGTAATAACGTGGATTCAGGAATAGGGGCCGCTTCGCAGCCCAACGGGGACAAGTCCCCTCGCCACAGGGGGCGTGGTGATACTTAATGCCTGCTGGCCCACTACGGCCATCTGCGCCTACACTGCCGATCCGCCAAAGGAGCCTGCCATGCTGATTGTTGCCGACGAAAATATCCCGCTGCTCGATGCCTTCTTCGAAGGTTTCGGTGAAATCCGCCGGGTGCCGGGACGTTCCATTGACCGCGCCACCGTCGAACAGGCCGATGTACTGCTGGTGCGCTCGGTGACCAACGTTAACCGCGGGTTGCTCGAAGGCAGCAAGGTACGCTTTGTCGGCACCTGCACCATCGGCACGGATCACCTTGATCTGGATTACTTTGAGCGGGCCGGCATCACCTGGTCCAGCGCACCCGGCTGCAACGCCCGGGGCGTGGTCGACTATGTGCTCGGCAGTCTGCTAACCCTGGCCGAAATCGAAGGCGTCGACCTGGCTCAACGCACCTACGGCATCGTCGGTGCCGGTGAAGTGGGCGGCCGGTTGGTCAAGGTGCTGCAAGGTCTGGGCTGGAACGTGCTGGTCTGCGATCCGCCAAGACAAGCTGCAGAAGGTGGCGATTACGTCAGCCTCGAGCAGATCATCGAGCAGTGCGATGTCATCAGTCTGCACACGCCATTGAAGAAACACGGCGCCCAGTCGACCTGGCATCTGTTCGATAAAAACCGATTGAACCAGCTCAAGTCCGGCACCTGGTTGATCAACGCCAGTCGTGGCCCGGTGGTCGACAACGCCGCGCTGCGTCAGGTGCTGCTGCAGCGTGAAGACCTGCAAGCAGTGCTGGATGTCTGGGAAGGCGAGCCTGAGGTCGATGTGGCCCTGGCCGAACTCTGCGTGCTGGCGACGCCGCACATTGCCGGTTACAGCCTCGACGGCAGACAGCGTGGCACCGCGCAGATTTATCAGGCGTATTGCGATTTTCTCGGGCAAGCCGCCCAGATCAACTTGAACGATTTGCTTCCCGCACCCTGGTTGTCGCAAGTGACCTTGAACGCTAACAGCGATCCGGCCTGGTCGCTGGCGATGTTGTGCCGCGGCGTGTACGACCCGCGTCGCGACGATGCGGATTTCCGCCGCAGCCTTGTAGGCAATGTGAACGAACAGCGTGCGGCGTTCGATTCACTGCGCAAACATTATCCGTTGCGGCGTGAGATTGATGGGTTGCAGGTGCGGATCGAGGGGGATTCGCCTGCGTTGCAGAAGATCGTGGCGGCGTTGGGCGCTTCGGCTGTCTGAGCATCGAGTTGGCCCCTTCGCGAGCAGGCTCGCTCCCACATTAATCTCAGTCGTATTGTGGGAGCGGGCTTGCTCGCGAATGGCTGCCCCTCAATTCTGGATCAGCACCCATAAAAAAACCGGCCATCAGAGGCCGGGTCAAGAAGACGGTGGCTATATCACTTTTGTTCGGCAGGCTTGACCAATCGCTTTTCCAGTTCGCGGCAAGCGTCCTGGATCATGTCTTCAGTGATCGGTACTTCGCGCCCATCCTTATCGATAATCGAGCAACCCAGAGACTGGTCTGGCTGTGTGCGGATCACTTCAATCTTGTCTTCGCTGCTGTTTTGCAAGGACATGGCCTGTCTCCTCATCAGGTTGTGTGCTTACTGTAGAACCGCCACGTGACCGGGCTGTGACAACTCCCTGCGATCTTTGCGGCGGAAGCATCAGTCCACCAGAAATATGGCAGCGTTGCCACCCGAACTTTAGACCAATACCGTCTAGGACCTAGTCTTTGCGGTCATATTTAACCTGACTCATTATGATTTACAGCGTTCAAGCCCATCGACCGGTGTAGGCTTGATTGCGTCAAAGCCTACTGGTTGCGCCATCGAATGATCTCCATCCTCTCATCCCGTCAACGGCGCGCCATGCGCCTGGCCCTGCGTTTCATTGCGCCTTATCGCTGGCCGGCCGTCGGTGCCTTGCTCGCATTGATCGTCACGGCGGGCATCACCTTATCCATGGGGCAGGGGATTCGCCTGCTGGTAGATCAGGGCTTCATGACCCAATCGCCGCATTTGCTCAACCAGTCCATCGGCTTGTTTATGTTGCTGGTGGTCGGGCTGGCGATTGGCACCTTCGCGCGTTTCTACCTGGTCTCATGGATTGGCGAACGCGTTGTCGCGGACATCCGTCGTCAGGTGTTCAATCATCTGATTTATCTGCACCCGGGATTCTACGAAGACAACCGCAGCTCCGAGATCCAGTCGCGGTTGACCGCTGACACCACGCTGCTGCAATCGGTGATCGGCTCTTCGCTGTCGCTGTTTTTGCGCAATCTGTTGATGGTGATCGGCGGGATCGTCCTGTTGTTTATCACCAACCCCAAACTCACCAGCATCGTGGTGGTCGCGTTGCCATTGGTGATCGCGCCGATCCTGATCTTCGGCCGTCGGGTGCGTAGCCTGTCGCGCCTGAGCCAGGACCGGATTGCCGATATCGGCAGCTATGTTTCCGAAACCCTGGGCCAGATCAAAACCGTGCAGGCCTACAACCATCAGGTCCAGGATGAGCAGCGCTTCGCCGCAACGGTGGAGGAGGCCTTCAACACCGCTCGCAAGCGGATCTTCCAGCGGGCCTGGCTGATTACCCTGGTGATCGTGCTGGTGCTTGGCGCAGTCGGGGTGATGCTCTGGGTCGGCGGCATGGATGTCATCGCCGGATGGATTTCCGCGGGTGAGCTGGCGGCGTTTGTGTTTTACAGCCTGATTGTCGGCAGCGCATTCGGCACGTTGAGCGAAGTGATCGGCGAACTGCAGCGTGCCGCCGGCGCCGCCGAGCGGATTGGCGAGTTGCTGCGCTCGGAAAATATCATCCGGCCACCGACTACTGGCCTGGTGACCTTGCCTGAACGGGTAAGGGGTGACCTGGTGCTGCAAGACGTGCGCTTTTCCTACCCGTCGCGTCCCGAAAGCTATGCGGTCGATGGTTTGAATCTGACGATCAATGCTGGCGAAACCCTCGCGTTGGTTGGGCCGTCCGGTGCCGGCAAGTCGACGGTGTATGACTTGCTGCTGCGCTTTTACGACCCGGCTGAAGGACGCATCCTGCTCGACGGCGTGCCGCTGACTCAACTCGATCCGTTGGACCTGCGTCGCTGCTTTGCCCTGGTCTCGCAATCCCCGGCGCTGTTCTTTGGCAGCATCGAAGAGAACCTCCGTTACGGCAACCCGACCGCCACCCTGGCCCAGGTTCAGGAAGCGGCGAAAATCGCTTACGCCCACGACTTCATCGAACAAATGCCCAACGGCTACCAGACCCACCTTGGCGACGGTGGCCTCGGTTTGTCCGGCGGTCAACGCCAGCGCCTGGCCATCGCCCGGGCGCTGCTGGTGGACGCGCCGATCCTGCTGCTGGACGAAGCCACCAGCGCCCTCGACGCCCAGAGCGAACACCTGATCCAGCAAGCCCTGCCGAGCCTGATGAAAAACCGCACCACGCTGGTCATCGCCCACCGACTGGCCACCGTGAAAAACGCTGACCGGATCGCGGTGATGGACCAAGGGAAACTGGTGGCGGTGGGGACGCATCAGGAATTGATTGCGAGTAACGCGCTGTATGCGCGGTTGGCGGCGTTGCAGTTTAACGATGGACATGAGGCTGCGTGAATGAGAGCTGCTGAATGCTGCCGTGGTCGGGCATTATGTCGGCCACAGTTGCGAGCCTGGAAAAGGATATGAGCCGTTATCAACCACCGTTGACCCTGACCACCAGAATGCTGGCGTTGGTCGCCGGGATTAGTGAACAAATTGGTCAGCTGGCGGCTGTGGATGAGCGCCTGCAAACGCCTCAACTGCGTCGTAGCAATCGGATTCGTACGATTCAGGCTTCTTTAGCGATCGAGAACAACACCCTGAACATCGAGCAGGTGACGGCTGTTCTGGCGGGGCAGCGTGTGTTGGGATTGCCTCGGGAAATCCAGGAAGTGCGCAACGCTTTCGCGGCTTATGAAGCCATGCCGGAGTGGCAGCCGAGTCGCCGAGCCGACTTACTTTATGCCCATGAGTTGCTGATGGGTGGGTTGATTGACGACTGCGGGCAGTTTCGTCGAGCCGGTGTGGGCATTTACCGTGGCGATAAACTGGTCCATATGGCCCCGCCGCCGAGTCGCCTTGCGCAATTGATTGAAGACTTGTTGGCGTGGCTTGGCGATTCTGATTGGCATCCGCTGATCATCAGCTGCGTCTTCCATTACGAATTCGAGTTCATCCATCCCTTCGCTGATGGTAATGGACGCATGGGCCGTCTTTGGCAGACGTTGATACTCAGTCAATGGCGCCCGGTGTTGGCATATCTGCCTGTCGAAGCGGTAATTCGAGATCAGCAGGATGCTTATTACGCGGCATTGTCGGCGGCCGATCAGTTGGCTGAGGCGACGCCTTTTGTCGAGTTCATGCTGCAGGCATTGAGTCTCGCGCTTGAGGAAGCGGCCCTTAGTGAATCAGTAACCGACCCAGTAACCGACCTGGTAAGCGACCCAGTAGGGAAATTGCTTTCAGCGCTTCATGTTAACGGCCCGCTTAAAATCAGCGACTTAATGACCGAGGTCGGTTTGGCTCACAAGGCGACCTTTCGGGCTAACTACCTCAGGCCCGCATTGGCTGCCTACTTGATTGAAATGACCAATCCCGAGTCGCCAAGCAGCCCTGCTCAAAAATATCGACTGACCCGGCATGGCAAGCGGATTGCCGCACGGCTCAAGTCGGCATAGTCGTTCTGGACGCGAAAAAAATGCCCGCATCAATCGATGCGGGCATTTTTGTCAGTGCTTCAAAGCAGGATTATTGATCGTCAAAGTAGCGCTCATGCCAATCCACCAATGGTTGCGGTGAGTTGAGCTTCTGGCCGTAGATCACCGAGTACGACAACACGTTTTGCACGTACTGACGGGTTTCGTCGAACGGGATGCTTTCCACCCAGACGTCGAAACTCAGGTGGTCCGCACCGCGCAGCCACTGGCGCACGCGACCGGGCCCGGCGTTGTAGGCGGCGGAAGCGAGGACGCGGTTACCGTTGAACTGGCTGTGGACCTGGCTCAAGTAAGCCGCGCCTAGCTGGATGTTCTTGTCCGGGTCGAGCACTTGCTGAGGCGAGGCCAGGGGAATGCTGAACTTGCGCGCGGTTTCCTTGGCGGTGCCGGGCATCAGTTGCATCAGGCCGCTGGCGCCGACGCCGGAACGGGCGTCGTCCATGAAAGCACTTTCCTGGCGGGTGATAGCGAACACCCAGCTCGAATGCAGGCCACGAACCTTGGCTTCGCGCACCAGGGTTTCGCGGTGGGCCATCGGGAAACGGATGTCCAGGTCGTCCCAGTACTGCGCCTGACTGATGGTGCGGATCGCCGGGAAATACCATTTCAGGTCGTAGGCCAGTTTCGCCTGGGCGACCATTTCGTCGCGGCTGAAATGGCGGCTGACGTGGTACCACTCGCGGCGACCATCGACGATCTGTCCGCGAGCATGGAATTCCAGGGCGCGTCGTATGCCGGGGGTATTGCGGACCTTGTTCATCAGCGCTTGACTGAGCACCAGCGGTTTGTTGTTCAACGAGTAGGGCGACTGTGAGCGATCCGCTGCGAGGAAGCCGTAAAAATCACGCTCGCGGGCGAGGCCTTTATAAAGCGTTAGCGCTTCCGGGTTTTGCGGTTGAGCCAGTTCCAGGCTGCGGGCCTGCCAGTAGCGCCAGCGATTGGTGGTCGCCAGATCCTGCGGCAGACGGCGAGTCAGTTGATAGGCATCGTCCCAGCGAGCCAGGCGCAGCAGCAGGCGCAGGCGCCATTCCGACACGGTGTTGTCGCGCAGTTCCGGGTCGTACTTGGTCATCACGTCCAGTGCGCGCGGGTCGAAACGTCGGGCGAGGGTCAGGCCGATTTCCCGGGCAATGGCCACTTTTTCGTCGCGCGAGAAGTGCATGCTGCTGGCATAGCCGTCGAGCAAGGCCATGGCCTTGTCCGGATCCTGTTTGGCCAGGCGGCGCAGGCCGAGGCTGACGATGTCGGACATCGGCTCGTCGGCCGGGGTAAACCGCGACGGTTGATTGAGCAGCTCGGGTTTCTGCGCCACATCCACCAGCAAGCGGCCGCGCGGGCCGAGGGTGGTCAGGCCGCTCACCAGGCTGTTGGCTAGCGGGTAGTTGCGCGACTGGGCGGCAAGCTTGGTGCGCTCCCAGCGTTTCTGTTCGGTCAGTTGACCTTCGGCGGCCCAGATCCCGAACAAGCCATCACACGCCCCAGGCAGCGATTTACCGGTCAGCCAGAGTTTTTCGGCGTTGGCATAACCTTCGGTCTTCTGTTTGCGCGCGATCTGATTCTGCGCGTTCAGGCAGTCCAGTTCGGTGAAATTGAGTTTGGGGTCGTAGTACTTGACGAAGGTTTCCCAGTCGCCGCGATCGGCCAGCCAGCGCAACCAGCGCAGTTTCATCCAGTTGGCTTGCGGCAGGTCGCCGTGTTCAGCGAGAAATTTCTCGATTTCGGCATTGCTCGCGGTTTTCAGACGTGCGGTCAGTTCGTCGTACGCAAGATAAGGCTCCAACGGGTAATCCCTAAGAGCCTGGCTGTAACGGAAGTAAGGACCTGTATCACCCTTGGCCAGGGCACGCTTGGCTTCATCGTAGTATTGACGCTGGGTAGACAGGTCCACCGCCTGTGCTGTTTGGATGGCAGTGGCAGAAAGAAGAAAACAGGATAAAAGACCAAAAAGGCGACTGCGCATGAGACGTCCGAACAGAGAAATCATGACAAGCGTTGACGATGCCAACACTGAATTAACTGTAGCTTAGCCTTTTGCCAGCAGCGGGCGAAAGCTTTGCCGGCCTGTCAGCATCAGTTCGCAACATTTGTCATGCAGAGTGTCGCGAAGGTGAAATTGCCGGCCTTCTGAAGCCTCAAGTCAGGTAGAATGCGCGCCCGGTTTTTGGAGAAGCTCATGACCCTGCTCAAATTCAGCGATGTGTCCCTTGCTTTCGGCTCTACGCCGTTGTTGGACAAGGTGTCCTGGCAGATCGCCCGTGGTGAGCGGGTGTGCATCATCGGCCGCAATGGCACTGGCAAGTCCAGCATGATGAAGCTCGTCAAGGGCGACCAGAAGCCCGATGACGGCTCCGTTTGGCGCGCACCCGGCCTCAAGATTGGCGAATTGCCGCAAGAATTGCCGGTAGCCGACGAGCGGACCGTGTTCGACGTGGTGGCCGAAGGCCTGGACGGTGTCGGCGAACTGCTCGCGCAGTATCACCACCTCAGCCAGAACATCGTCACCGACGCCGACCTGGACAAACTGATGCACGTCCAGCACGACCTCGAAGCCCGTGACGGGTGGCGTTTGCAGCAACTGGTCGACAGCACGTTGAGCCGTCTGCAGTTGCCAGCCGACAAGACCCTCGCCGAATTGTCCGGCGGCTGGCGTCGCCGCGTCCTGCTGGCTCAGGCTCTGGTTTCCGAACCCGATCTGCTGCTGCTCGACGAACCGACCAACCACCTGGACATCGGTGCAATTGCCTGGCTCGAAGAAGCGCTGAAGGATTTCCAGGGCGCCGTGCTGTTCATCACGCACGACCGTTCATTCCTGCAGAACCTCGCGACCCGCATTCTCGAACTGGATCGCGGTGGCCTGATCGACTGGAACGGCGACTACGCCAGCTTCCTCGTGCACAAAGAAGCCTCGCTGGCCGCTGAAGATACTGCCAATGCGCTGTTCGACAAAAAACTGGCCCAGGAAGAAGTCTGGATCCGCCAGGGCATCAAGGCGCGCCGCACCCGTAACGAAGGCCGCGTCCGTGCCCTCAAAGCCCTGCGCAATGAGCGTAGCGAGCGTCGTGAACGCACCGGCAAGGCCAACATCCAGCTGGATACCTCCGACAAGTCCGGCAAGCAGGTGATGGTCCTTGAGAACGTGAGCTTCGCTCACCCGGGCGGCCCGTTCCTGATCAAGGATTTCTCGATGGTCCTGCAGCGCGGCGACCGTATCGGTCTGCTGGGCGCCAACGGTACCGGCAAAACCACACTGTTGAAGCTGATGCTCAACGGTCTGCAGCCAACCAGCGGCACCGTGGAAGAGGGGACGCGCATCGACGTGGCCTACTTCGACCAGTTGCGCCATCAGCTGGACCTGGAAAAGACCGTAATTGACAACGTTGCGGAAGGTCGCGACTTCATCGATATCGATGGTCAGAGCCGCCACGTGCTGAGCTACCTCGGCGACTTCCTGTTCAGCCCGCAGCGTGCCCGCACGCCGGTGAAGGCGCTGTCAGGTGGTGAGCGCGCGCGTCTGTTGCTGGCGAAACTGTTCAGCAAGCCGGCGAACCTGCTGGTCCTCGATGAACCGACCAACGACCTCGACGTCGAAACCCTCGAGTTGCTGGAAGAGGTCTTGCTGACCTTCAATGGCACCGTGCTGATGGTCAGCCACGACCGGGCATTCCTCGACAACGTGGTCACCAGCACCCTGGTCTTCGAAGGTGAAGGCAAGGTTCGCGAATACGTTGGTGGTTATCAGGACTGGCTGCGTCAGGGCGGCTCGCCGCGCCTGCTGGGCGTGACCGAGAGCAAGTCCGGCAAAGCCGACCTGACCTCCGCTGTCGTGACGGCTGAAGCTGCGCCAGTTGTTGCTGTCGTCGAAGCGCCGGTGGCGAAGAAGAAACTCAGCTACAAGTTGCAGCGTGAGCTGGAAATGTTGCCGGGCCAGATCGAAGCCATGGAGCAGCAGATCGCTACCGTTGAGGCGCAAATGGCCGATGCCGGTTTCTATCAGCGTCCTGCTGCCGAGACCACTGCAGTGATCGCTCAGTTGGAGCAGTTGCAGGCTGAGCACGACGTAATGGTCGAGCGCTGGGCCGAGCTGGATGCCTGATTGATCCTGCTATAAAAAAGCCCGGCGTTCAGTGATGAACGCCGGGCTTTTCGTATGGAAGGCGATCTACTGGCCGACATGGATTCACTGTGGGAGCGGGCTTGCTCGCGAAAGCTGCTTAACATTCAATAAAGATGTCGACTGTCACGCCGCTTTCGCGAGCAAGCCCGCTCCCACATCGTTCCGTGTTATCAGCTTTTGATCAGGCGCACCGCGAGCACATCACAGGGCGCACCATGCAGGACGTCATTGGCAGTCGAGCCCAGCAGCAATGCCAGGCCGTGTCGGCCATGGCTGCCCACCACGATCAGGTCGCAGGTTTGTTCCTTGGCCAGGTGGTGGATCTCCTGGCGTGGCTGGCCGTAGGTCAGGTGGCTGTATTCCTTGGAGAGTTCCGGATACTTCACGATCAGCCGGTCCAGGCGCTCCTTGGCCTGATCGAACTGCTGTTGTTGCAGTTGTGACAGGTCCATGGGGACGTCGCCGCCAAAGGCCATGGCCATTGGCTCGACAATGTGCACCAGGGACAGTTTTGCCCCGTTGCTCACCGACAGTTCGCGAGCGCGGTGGATTACAGGATCGCACTCTTCGGTTAGATCTACAGCGACCAGAATGTGGTTGTAGGGCATGAGGTGCTCCTCCTGAGGGTTGCAATATTGGTAAGTATGGCTGGTTTCAAGCGCATTGTTTTCGAAGTGACCCAATGCGCTCATCAAGAATCGGGAGTACAGATATGACGGTCTGGATAGTGGTGTCAATCCTGTTGGTGGTACTGAGTCCGCTGGCATGGTTGCGCCCGTCGCGCCACCAGAGCGGCCGCATGGCCCTGCGCATGGAGGCGCGACGCATTGGGTTGGCGATGCAGCTGGCGCCTCAGGACTGGCCGCACTGGCTGAGCAAGGAGCCGCCGAGCCCTTGTGCCCAATACCATCGACCACGGCGGGGCAATCGGCCGGCGTGCTGGTGTTACTGGCAAAAAACGCCGGGTGTCTGGGTCAATCAGTGGCAGGAGGTCTGCGAGGAACCTGCGTTGCTGATTCATTTCGAAAAGTTGCCAGACAACGTTTACAAGGTCGAAGCAGACAAGCAGATGATCACGTTGTATTGGGGCGAGAAGGGCGAGGCGACGGTTTTGCAGGATATTGATGCGGTGCTGAAGGCTCTGGCATAAATCACGGAAATTTCGCGCCGCAATGGCGCGAAACGTCTGGCAGACAGGCAATAAAAAGCCCGACATCATCATCGGGCTGGAGTTGGCCAGGCAGGCCGGTAATTCTGTGTGGCGCTGATATTACGCTGGGCGTTCGCCAAAAGCGTTGATGTTTTTTCCCTCAAGGTCCCGCCAGCGTAGCTTGTTAAACAAAGGCTGCAGCGAATTAGGGCGACTTTTCTAACTATTGATCCTATGAATGGCCTCACATGCAGCCGCGTGTTGCAGGGCTTCGCGGTACGGAAATGACCGGAAAGTCGCGTTTCAACCCGTATTTTGGGCGATTGACAATTGTCGGAAATTCCGTGAAGGTGACGTACCCAAATCAAACGGGCGTATGAATTGAGCGTTTGTATTACAGACCGCTCCTACAGAATCCCGACTATCGCGTTGGCGGGTGTGCCGGGTGAATGGGCGTAGCATTGACGTTAAACGTCCCTGCCGAACCATTCACTTGCGTCCGACGTGTACTGTTCAGCTTCCATATCGTGGAGATCAGTTGATGATTTACGAAGGTAAAGCCATCACGGTTAAGGCTCTTGAAAGTGGCATCGTCGAATTGAAATTCGACCTCAAGGGTGAGTCCGTCAACAAGTTCAACCGTCTAACCCTGAACGAACTGCGTCAGGCCGTAGACACCATCAAGGCAGATGCTTCGATCAAGGGTGTGATCGTCAGCAGTGGCAAGGACGTGTTCATTGTCGGCGCCGACATCACCGAATTTGTCGAGAACTTCAAGCTGCCTGATGCAGAGCTTGTTGCTGGCAACCTGGAAGCCAACAAGATTTTCAGCGATTTCGAAGACCTCAACGTCCCGACTGTCGCCGCGATCAACGGCATCGCCCTGGGTGGCGGTCTGGAAATGTGCCTGGCGGCGGACTACCGCGTCATGTCCACCAAGGCCAAGATCGGTCTGCCGGAAGTCAAGCTGGGCATCTACCCGGGCTTCGGCGGTACCGTGCGCCTGCCGCGCATCATCGGTGCCGACAACGCCATCGAATGGATTGCCGCCGGCAAGGAAAACCGCCCTGAAGACGCGCTGAAAGTCGGCGCAGTCGACGCAGTGGTTGCCCCAGAGAAACTGCAGGAAGCTGCTCTGGAGCTGATCAAGCGCGCCATCTCCGGCGAGTTCGACTACAAGGCCAAGCGTCAGCCGAAGCTCGAAAAGCTCAAGCTCAACGCCATCGAACAAATGATGTCGTTCGAAACCGCCAAGGGTTTCGTGGCCGGTCAAGCGGGCCCGAACTACCCGGCACCGGTCGAAGCGATCAAAACGATCCAGAAAGCCGCGAACTTCGGTCGCGACAAGGCGCTGGAAGTCGAAGCCAATGGTTTCGTCAAACTGGCCAAGACCTCTGCCGCGCAGAGCTTGATCGGTCTGTTCCTGAACGATCAGGAGCTGAAGAAAAAGGCCAAGGCCTACGACGAAATCGCCAAAGACGTGAAGCAGGCTGCCGTATTGGGCGCTGGCATCATGGGTGGCGGTATCGCTTATCAGTCGGCCTCCAAAGGTACGCCGATCCTGATGAAAGACATCAACGAGCACGGCATCGAGCAAGGTCTGGCCGAAGCTGCCAAATTGCTGGTGGGCCGCGTTGATAAAGGTCGCATGACCCCGGCGAAAATGGCCGAAGTGCTCAATGGCATTCGTCCGACCCTTTCCTACGGTGATTTCGGACACGTCGACCTGGTCGTCGAAGCCGTTGTCGAGAACCCAAAGGTCAAGCAAGCCGTTCTGGCCGAAGTCGAAGGCAAGGTCAAAGAGGACACCATCCTCGCGTCCAACACCTCGACCATTTCCATCACCTTGCTGGCCAAAGCCCTCAAGCGTCCGGAAAACTTCGTCGGCATGCACTTCTTCAACCCGGTGCACATGATGCCGCTGGTTGAAGTGATCCGTGGCGAGAAGTCCAGCGAAGTGGCTGTTGCCACCACCGTTGCCTACGCCAAGAAAATGGGCAAGAACCCGATCGTCGTCAACGACTGCCCGGGCTTCCTGGTCAACCGCGTGCTGTTCCCGTACTTCGGCGGTTTCGCCAAACTGGTCAGCGCCGGTGTGGACTTCGTCCGTATCGACAAGATCATGGAAAAATTCGGCTGGCCAATGGGCCCGGCGTACCTGATGGACGTAGTCGGCATCGACACCGGCCACCACGGTCGCGACGTGATGGCTGAAGGCTTCCCGGACCGCATGAAAGACGACCGTCGTTCGGCCATCGACGTGCTCTACGAGGCCAAGCGCCTGGGCCAGAAGAACGGCAAGGGCTTCTATGCCTACGAGACCGACAAGCGCGGCAAGCAGAAGAAAGTCGCCGATCCGTCGGTACTGGAAGTGCTCAAGCCGATTGTCTTCGAACAGCTTGAAGTCACCGACGAAGACATCATCAACTGGATGATGATCCCGCTGTGCCTGGAAACCGTGCGTTGCCTGGAAGACGGCATTGTCGAAACCGCTGCCGAAGCCGACATGGGTCTGGTCTACGGTATTGGTTTCCCTCCATTCCGTGGCGGTGCGCTGCGCTACATCGATTCGATTGGTGTTGCAGAGTTCGTTGCCCTGGCTGACCAGTACGCTGATTTGGGCGCGCTGTACCACCCGACCGCAAAACTGCGCCAAATGGCCAAAACCGGCCAGCGGTTCTTCGGTTAAGCGCCCCCAACTAGAGTGAGAGTGAATATATGAGCTTGAATCCTAGAGACGTCGTGATTGTCGACTTCGGTCGTACTCCGATGGGCCGCTCCAAGGGCGGCATGCACCGCAATACCCGCGCTGAAGACATGTCGGCGCACCTGATCAGCAAGTTGCTGGAACGCAACGTCAAGGTTGATCCGAGCGAAGTCGAAGACGTGATCTGGGGCTGTGTGAACCAGACCTTGGAGCAGGGCTGGAACATCGCCCGCATGGCGTCCCTGATGACTCAGATCCCGCACACCGCTGCCGGCCAGACCGTCAGCCGTCTGTGTGGTTCGTCGATGAGCGCTCTGCACACTGCCGCGCAAGCGATCATGACCGGCAACGGTGACGTGTTCGTGGTTGGCGGCGTCGAGCATATGGGTCACGTGAGCATGATGCACGGTGTCGATCCGAACCCGCACATGTCCCTGTATGCGGCGAAAGCCTCGGGCATGATGGGTTTGACCGCTGAAATGCTGGGTAAAATGCACGGCATTAGTCGCGAACAGCAGGACGCTTTCGGCGTGCGCTCCCACCAGCTCGCTCACAAGGCGACACTGGAAGGCAAGTTCAAAGACGAAATCATCCCGATGCAGGGCTATGACGAGAACGGTTTCCTGAAGCTGTTCGACTATGACGAAACCATTCGTCCGGAAACTACCCTGGAAAGCCTGGCGGCTCTCAAGCCAGCGTTCAACCCTAAGGGCGGCACCGTGACAGCCGGTACTTCGTCGCAAATCACTGATGGTGCTTCGTGCATGATCGTGATGTCGGCGCAGCGTGCACAAGACCTGGGCATTCAGCCTATGGCGGTGATTCGTTCGATGGCGGTGGCAGGTGTGGACCCGGCAATCATGGGCTATGGTCCAGTACCGGCGACACAAAAAGCACTGAAGCGCGCGGGTCTTGGCATTAACGATATCGACTTCTTCGAGCTCAACGAAGCTTTCGCCGCACAGGCCCTGCCAGTGCTGAAAGATTTGAAAGTACTCGACAAGATGAACGAGAAGGTTAACCTGCACGGCGGTGCGATTGCCCTGGGTCACCCATTCGGTTGCTCCGGTGCGCGTATCTCCGGCACTCTGCTGAACGTGATGAAGCAAAATGGCGGCACCTTCGGGGTAGCTACCATGTGCATTGGTCTCGGCCAAGGCATCTCCACCGTCTTCGAACGCGTTTAAGCGTTTCGTCGAAGGAAGCCGGGGCCAAGTGCCCCGGTTTTTGTTTTTCTGAATTTATTTTTGTTTTTATTTTGAAAAGATTTGAGCGAGGGCCAAACCATGCCGATACAACCTGGGCTCTACCAACATTACAAAGGTCCGCAGTACCGCGTATTCAGTGTTGCGCGGCATTCGGAAACCGAAGAAGAAGTGGTCTTCTACCAAGCCCTGTATGGCGATTACGGCTTTTGGGTGCGTCCCTTGAGCATGTTCCTGGAGTCGGTCGAGGTTGACGGCGAACAGGTGCCACGCTTTGCTTTGGTGCAAGCCGAACCGAGCCTTTTTTCCAAGCCATAAGCTGAGTTCGCGCAAGACCCTGCGCTTGACCTCACCTTGTAGCCACTATATATAGCGGTGCCGCGTCAGGCGCCAACCGCCTTTCACTTCTAGAATTCAGGAATTTTCTGATCCATGGGCAAATCGCTGGTCATTGTGGAATCCCCGGCTAAGGCCAAGACCATCAACAAGTATCTGGGTAACCAATACGTGGTGAAGTCGAGTATCGGCCATATCCGAGACCTGCCCACCAGCGGTTCGGCTAGCGCCAGCAAAGAGCCAGCCGCCAAGCGCGGCAAGGCCGCCGCGGGTGAAGGTCCGGTGCTCACGCCGAAAGAGAAAGCGCGTAAGCAGCTGGTCTCGCGTATGGGTGTCGATCCCGATCATGGCTGGAAAGCCAAGTACGAGATCCTCCCGGGCAAGGAAAAGGTCATCGAAGAGCTGCGCCGGCTCGCCAAAGATGCTGACACCATCTATCTCGCAACCGACTTGGATCGCGAGGGGGAAGCCATTGCCTGGCACCTGCGCGAAGCCATCGGTGGTGATGACAGCCGCTACAAGCGTGTGGTGTTCAACGAAATCACCAAGAAGGCGATTCAGGAAGCCTTCTCCAGGCCGGGCGAGCTGGACATCGACCGTGTAAACGCCCAACAGGCGCGTCGTTTCCTCGACCGCGTGGTGGGTTACATGGTTTCGCCGTTGCTGTGGGCCAAGGTCGCCCGTGGCCTGTCCGCCGGTCGCGTGCAATCGGTTGCCGTGAAGCTGGTTGTTGAGCGTGAGCGTGAAATCCGCGCGTTCAACCCGGAAGAGTACTGGGAAGTTCACGCCGACCTCGGCACCGCCAAGGGCGCAACCGTGCGCTTTGACGTGGCTCGCGAGAAAGGCGAAGCCTTCAAGCCGCTCAACGAAGCTCAGGCCATGGCCGCGCTGGAGAAGCTCAAGGCTTCCAGCTACAGCATCGTGAAGCGCGAAGACAAACCGACCAGCAGCAAGCCGTCGGCACCGTTCATTACGTCCACCCTGCAACAGGCTGCGAGTAACCGCCTGGGCTTCGGCGTGAAGAAAACCATGATGATGGCCCAGCGTCTTTATGAAGCCGGCTACATCACTTACATGCGTACCGACTCCACCAACCTTTCGGTTGATGCTGTGACGATGGCGCGTACTTATATTGAAGGCGAGTTCGGCAAGAAGTACCTGCCGGAAAACCCGAATGTCTACAGCAGCAAGGAAGGCGCACAAGAGGCTCACGAAGCGATTCGTCCCTCCGACGCCAATACCGAGCCAAGCAAACTGTCGGGCATGGAGCGCGATGCTGAGCGGCTCTACGAGCTGATCTGGCGCCAGTTCCTCGCTTGCCAGATGCTGCCGGCCCAATACCTGTCGACCACTGTCACCGTCGGTGCCGGTGACTTCGAGTTGCGCGCCAAGGGCCGCATTCTGAAGTTCGACGGTTATACCCGCGTCATGCCGCAAATCGCCAAGCCTGGCGATGACGACGTGCTGCCGGACATGGCTCAGGGCGACGCGATGAAGCTGATCAAGCTTGATCCGACCCAGCATTTCACCAAGCCGCCGGCGCGCTACTCGGAAGCGAGCCTGGTTAAAGAAATGGAAAAACGCGGCATTGGTCGTCCTTCGACCTACGCGGCGATCATTTCGACCATCCAGGATCGTGGCTACGTAGCGCTGCACAACCGTCGTTTCTACTCGGAAAAGATGGGCGACATCGTTACCGAACGTCTGGCCGAGAGTTTCTCCAATCTCATGGACTACGGCTTCACCGCCGGCATGGAAGAGAACCTCGATGACGTGGCCCAGGGCGAGCGCGACTGGAAAAACGTACTCGACGAGTTCTACGGCGACTTCAAGAAGAAACTCGAAGTAGCCGAAAGCGCCGAAGGCGGCATGCGCGCCAACCAACCAGTGATGACTGACATTCCGTGCGTATTGTGCGGGCGTCCGATGCAGATTCGTACGGCATCGACTGGCGTGTTCCTTGGTTGCTCGGGCTACAGCCTGCCGCCGAAAGAGCGCTGCAAGGCCACCGTCAACCTGGTGCCGGGCGACGAAATCGCGGCGGACGACGAGGGTGAATCGGAATCGCTGGTGCTGCGTGGCAAGCACCGCTGCCCGATCTGCAGCACGGCGATGGACGCTTACCTGCTGGATGAGAAGCGCAAGCTGCACATCTGCGGTAACAACCCGGATTGCTCTGGCTACGAAATCGAAGAGGGCACTTATCGCATCAAAGGCTACGAAGGTCCGAGCCTGGAATGCGACAAGTGTGGCAGCGAGATGCAACTCAAGACCGGCCGTTTCGGCAAGTTCTTCGGTTGCACCAATGCGACGTGCAAGAACACCCGCAAACTGCTGAAAAGCGGTGATGCAGCACCGCCAAAGATGGATCCGGTGAAGATGCCTGAGCTGAAATGCGAAAAGGTCAACGACACCTACATCCTGCGCGACGGTGCTTCCGGCCTGTTCCTGGCAGCCAGTCAATTCCCGAAAAACCGCGAGACGCGTGCTCCGCTGGTCATGGAAATTGTGCCGCACAAGGATGAGATCGATCCGAAGTACCACTTCCTCTGCGAAGCGCCGAAGAAAGATCCGGATGGCCTGCCAGCTGTGATCCGTTACAGCCGCAAAACCAAAGAGCAGTACGTACAGACTGAAGTCGACGGTAAGCCGACTGGCTGGAAAGCGTACTACGACGGCGGCAAGTGGACGGTTGAAGACAAGCGTCCGGCTAAGACTGCCAAGGCTTAAAAGGCGCTGTACACAAAAGGCCGCATGACAACCCTTGGGTTTTCATGCGGCCTTTTTGTTTTGTGCTTGCGGGAAGCGGAGCTGATCCACGACACTGTCTGACCTGCATTAAGCAATTATTTCGTTGTGGAGGCTGCCGTCATGGCCCACGAACTCTATACCCGTACCAACCAGAAGATTTACTTCGCCGGCCTGTCGCTCGAAGCGCTCGCCAAAGCCGAAGAGGGGCGGGCGATGAACTCCCTGGCGCTGATCCAGGCCGGACGCGAGTCGGCCTTGTTTCACCTGTACGGTGCGTTGCTGGGGCTGTGCCATGAAATCGCCGGTTTCTATCGCTTGCCTCAGGCCAATGCGCCTCGTGCCGAGTTATTGCTGACGCGCGAAGTGCTTGAAGCCATCGCGATTCCGGAAATGGCCGAGATGGTCGAGTTGGCCAATAATTCGGAAACCTGGCTGGCCAAACTGCTGGCAGCCCACGCTGCGCTGTTTCAGCCGCCACGGGCGCCGCACAAGCCTAAGGGTGACGTGACGCAGCCGCTGATCCTGGCCGTTAACCTGGATGAAGAAGAGGCTCCTCAAGAGCTGAGCCGGGAAGAGCTGGAGAGCTGGCGTCAGAACCTCAAGGGGCTGGCGATTCGGTTTCGCGAAGGCCTGAACGAGTGCTGAGCACATAATTGCATCGGACACTGCGTTACGTTGGTCTCTTCAGGGATGAAGCATGTCTTCCATTTTGCACAACAAAAAACTGCGTCAGTTATTTGAACAGTCGGACGCCCGTGTCGAAGCGGCAACCAGTACCGCAGATCTGCTCGAGGTGATAAAGCAGCTCAGGGCATTTGGTGCGCCGCTGGCGTTCGATAACGCCACAGCCAGGCTGTTCCGTTATATCGGTTTGGGATTGATCGCCGCCACCCTTCTCTTCATACCTTTTATCGTGCTGGGCATCGCTTTTCTATTGGGCGGCTGGCTTGTGATGGACCACAGGTCCGGGGTGATCGACGCTCTTTCTAAAAAAATCACCCATAAGTCTTCATTGCTCACCTATGGGTTAAGCGAGTCGTTCAACCCGGAAGAGCAAGTGCTGGAGAGGGTGAGCGGGGAGTTCAAAGACTTTCATCGAGGCTCTTACCGTCGACAGATCTTGAAATCGGCTCAAGGTACCTACCTTGGCGCGGTTCATGAGTTGCCCTTCACTTACCAGCACTTGCAGTACGTTGATCGCGAAAGTTACAAGGCCACCGTGCCAGATGGGGCAGGCGGTACCAAGGTTGAAACCAAGACGGTTGACCACGAGTTTGAACGGTACAGCCTGGTGCTGGGTTTTCCGTGGGTCGAGAATGTGGTCGTGCGCGGTGACAGGCATTGGGAGGTGGATCTTGAGGAGGCTCTGGATACAGCTTCCAGCGAATTCAATAGCGCGTTTCACCTGACAGGCAGTACCCAGATGGCCTGTGCCGTTTTTGCCAAGCCCGCGACGGTGCTTCACCTACTGCAGCTCCATCAGCAATTGAGCGACGTCAATCTGGAGTTCTCGGAGCATGGGCGGCTGTGTCTGAGTTTCAGCGATCCTGGATTGCTTGCGCCCAGCGCAACCGAAGGGCTCCAAAATCTGCAGGCCTTTGAGCAGTTAGTTGAGGCGGGTATTCGCTTGCCTCGTCTGGACTTCTTGCTGTCGTGGGTCCATCGATTGGCCGAATTGCATGACGATAACTTCGCGCTTTCCCCGAAACCTTTAAAAAACATGGAGTATTAGACGATGGGGTTGTTATTGATTATCGCGGTGGTAGTCGGGATTACCTTCTGGACCTGTTACAACCGAATCATTGGGCGACATAATCGGGCTCAGCGCGCTTGGGCTGATGTCCTGGTGTATGAGCGGCAGAAAACCCGGGTGCTCGATTTGCTTGAGCAGCAGGTTGCAGGTTTCAAGGAGTACGAAGGTGCGCTGCTGGAAAAGATCACGGGTCTGCGCTCGGCCATCGGCAAACTGCCACAAGAGGCGAACGGGGACGCTCTACAGCCGGTGCAAAAGGGAACGCGGGAATTGCTGACGGGATTGACCGTGGCATTTGAAGCTTATCCAGAGCTCAAGTCCAATGAGTTGGTTAACAACTTCATGCGGGAAATCACTGAGCAGCAAGAAAACATCGGTGCGGCCATTACCATCTTCAATGGCGCGGTAGAGGTGTTCAATAACTCGATCCAGATGTTTCCTAACTCCTTTGTGAATGGCTGCCTCAACAAAAAATCGATAATCACTCCATTTTCCGACTCCCAGGCTTCCGCAACATTTGAGTACAAGCCGAATTTTTAAAGGTGGAGGATGACAGGCTCGGTCAGTCTGGAGTGTTCGCAAAAAGCTTTTTTGTAGCGGCTGGCTGATTACCGTTCCTCAAGATCCCGAGCGAAGCCTGGCCGATGCCTATATAATCCCCGCCTTTCGTGGAGAACAGACCTTTATGCCAACGTCCTTTCTAGAAATTGTCGAGTTACCAGACGGCCGTATCGAGCTGCGCAGGGCTGAGGACGAGGGTTCTCTGGTTACTTTGGATTTCTCCGAGGATGCCAAAGCGTTCCTGCAGGGCCAGCACGTGGAAGTCGCCAAGGCGATGTTGAGCGTCGGCGTTCAGATGGCCGGACGCTTGGTTGAAGGCGATTTCAATACGGACGAGGCGTCTCGGGTTCTTCATTGATCCCGCCTGTCGGTTTTTGTTGATATCGCTACAGGTTGGCTTCTCTATCCTTGGAGAAGCCCCGCGCTGTTCAGCGCGCGCACTATTTGTCAGTTAACCCAGTCGAATATTCAGGCTTTGTGCGTCCCCGATCCGGGCGGCGCTGATCAACTGTTGCCGTGAAGTTGTACTCAATGGGTTGAGCCAGCTGACCACCGTGTGGCTGCGGCCCAGGCGCAAGGCCTCGCAGGTCAACTGCTGAGCGCTCTGAGTGCCGCGCGGTTGCAGCAGCAGGATGCGTTCGCGGTTAAGGCCGGCGTCCCGCAACCAGGCCTGGGTCAGGCTGGCGGGCGGAGCGATCAGCGTCAGCCAGCGCGCATCCTGGTCCTGGCTCAGTTCCCTGAGAATCGGTGCAAGAAGGTTCAGGCAATTCCCGGCTGCACCACGCAGCGACAGCTCACTGAAGACTTCGGGCTCGGTGCTCCAGGGTGACTCGACCACGTCTTTCAGGATCGGCGCCAATGGCTGCACCATGAAAGCCTCGAACAACGGCAGTTGGGCTTGCTGTGATGTGTGTGGGAACTGCATAAAGCCTCCTTTAGCGGCGAATGACGCCGACACTCAAGCCTTCGATCACCAGTTCCTGATCTTTCAGGTTCACTTCGATAGGGGCGAATTCAGGGTTTTCGGCAATCAACCAGACCTTGCTGCCATCGCGCTTGAAACGCTTGACGGTCACTTCGTCGCCGATCCGCGCCACTACGATCTGGCCGTTGCGGGCTTCGCGGGTGGTGTGCACTGCCAGCAGGTCACCGTCGAAAATCCCCACATCCTTCATGCTCATGCCATGAACCCGAAGTAGATAGTCGGCGCGAGGATGGAAGAACGACGGGTTGATGTTGCAGGACTCTTCGATGTGCTGCTGGGCGAGGATCGGAGCACCGGCAGCCACTCGGCCAATGATCGGCAGGGTGGACTCGTCGGCCTTGGCTTCGAAGCCGGGGATGCGAATACCACGGGAAGCACCGGGCGTCATCTCGATCGCACCCTTGCGGGCCAGCGCCTTGAGGTGTTCTTCCGCCGCATTGGGCGACTTGAAACCCAGTTCCTGAGCGATTTCCGCGCGGGTGGGTGGGTAGCCGTTGTCTTCGAGGCAGCGTTTGATGAAGGCCAGAATCTCTGCTTGGCGTGGCGTCAGCTTTAGCATATTGATCGCTCTGTCTTTTTATACAGTGACTGGGATTATATACAGTGGAACGATCTTGGCAATGCTCCTTTTTTTGCCGACCGCCAGACGGTCGATGAGCCTGCTGATTCACGCTTGCGAGTTGTATGGTTAAATAGCTGACCGACCATTCCCAAAACGAACCGTCAGGCTTGACAAGGCCTGGGCTGAAACGTATGTTTCAAACAAGTGTTTGTCAGGCGGAGTAGCCATGGCCCAGTCGGAAACCGTTGAACGCATTCTTGATGCTGCCGAGCAATTGTTCGCGGAAAAAGGTTTTGCTGAAACCTCATTGCGTCTGATCACCAGCAAGGCGGGTGTCAATCTGGCGGCGGTGAACTATCACTTCGGTTCTAAGAAGGCGCTGATCCAGGCAGTTTTTTCGCGCTTTCTCGGGCCGTTCTGCTTAAGCCTTGATAAAGAACTCGAGCGGCGTCAAGCCAAGCCGGAGAACAAGCCGACGCTTGAAGAGCTGCTGGAAATCCTCGTGGAGCAAGCCCTGGTGGTGCAACCACGCAGCGGCAACGATCTGTCGATTTTCATGCGTTTGCTGGGCCTGGCTTTCAGTCAGAGCCAAGGGCACTTACGGCGCTATCTGGAAGACATGTACGGCAAGGTGTTCCGCCGCTACATGATGTTGGTCAACGAAGCTGCACCGCGTATTCCGCCGATTGAGCTGTTCTGGCGTGTGCACTTCATGCTCGGCGCCGCCGCGTTCAGCATGTCCGGCATCAAGGCCTTGCGCGCAATTGCCGAGACAGACTTCGGCGTCAACACCTCCATTGAGCAAGTAATGCGTCTGATGGTGCCGTTTCTGGCCGCGGGCATGCGCGCCGAAACCGGTGTGTCCGACGCGGCCATGGCCACTGCGCAGCTGCGTCCGCGCAGTAAATCAACCCCGGTTGCCGCCAAGGTTTAGCCGCACACGGGTGGGCGCGGCAGCTGACATCCGCTAAGCTAGCCGCCCATGCCGACTCTCGTTCTGAACCCGCTCCCTATTTATATCGCCGACCTGCCGGGCATAGCCCATGGCGGCGATTGCGTGCGAGCCGGGTTTATCGTTATCAAGGAATCTCTATGACTGCTGGCCTGCAAGGCTCGTTGATGGTGGACGTCGCCGGTACCTGGCTGACGGCTGAAGATCGCCAATTGTTGCGCCAGCCCGAAGTGGGCGGCCTGATCATTTTCGCCCGCAACATCGAACACCCGCGCCAGGTGCGCGAGTTGAGCGCCTCAATCCGCGCCATTCGCCCCGATCTGCTGTTGGCAGTCGACCAGGAGGGCGGTCGGGTTCAGCGTTTGCGCCAGGGCTTTGTACGACTGCCAGCCATGCGCGCCATTGCTGACAATTCGAATGCCGAGTACCTCGCCGAGCAGTGCGGCTGGATCATGGCGACTGAAGTGCTGGCCGTCGGCCTCGATCTGAGCTTCGCTCCGGTGCTGGACCTCGACTTCCAGCGCAGCGCCGTAGTCGGCACCCGTTCATTTGAAGGTGATCCCGAGCGAGCAGCGTTGCTGGCGGGAGCCTTCATTCGTGGCATGAACAGCGCCGGGATGGCCGCCACCGGCAAGCACTTTCCCGGTCACGGCTGGGCCGAGGCCGATTCCCATGTTGCGATCCCTGTTGATGAGCGCAGCCTCGACGAAATTCGCGCCAATGACCTGGTGCCGTTCACCCGACTGAGCAAGCAACTGGCTGCGGTCATGCCGGCCCACGTGATCTATCCACAAGTCGATTCCCAGCCTGCCGGCTTCTCCCGCCGCTGGTTGCAGGACATCCTGCGTGGCGAGCTGCAATTCGATGGCGTGATCTTCAGCGATGACCTGTCCATGGCCGGTGCCCACGTGGTCGGCGATGCTGCCAGCCGTATCGAAGCGGCGCTGACGGCCGGTTGCGACATGGGCCTGGTGTGCAACGATCGTGCGGCCGCTGAACTGGCCCTGAGTGCCGCCCAGCGCCTGAAGGTCAAACCGTCCGAGCGCATCGCGCGGATGCGCGGCCAGTCGTACGCCAGCACTGAATACCGTCAAGACCCGCGCTGGCTGACAGCCGTGGGCGCGCTCAAAGATGCTCAACTGATAGATTGAGGACTTTTCGTGATGACGGTTTACGCGATTATCGGCGGCACCGGCCTGACTGAGCTCGAAGGCCTGAGCATTCGTCAGTCACTGGTGGTGGACACCCCTTACGGCGCGCCTTCGGCTGAAGTGCAGATCGGCGAGTACGCCGGCAAGGAAGTGCTGTTCCTCGCGCGTCACGGTCATCCTCACCGCTTCCCGCCGCATCAGGTGAACTACCGCGCCAACCTCTGGGCGCTGAAGCAGGCCGGCGCCGAAGCGATTCTCGCGGTCAACGCCGTGGGTGGGATTCATTGCGCGATGGGTACCGGACATTTCTGCGTGCCGCATCAACTGATCGACTACACCAGCGGTCGCGAACACACCTATTTCGCCGATGATCTTGAACAGGTCACACACATTGACTTCAGCTATCCCTACAGCGAGCCACTGCGTCAGCAGTTGATCGCGGCGCTGGCGGCCGAAGGTGTCGGCTACAGCAGTCATGGCGTGTACGCCTGCACTCAAGGGCCGCGGCTGGAAACTGTCGCTGAAATCGCCAGACTGGAACGCGACGGATGCGACATCGTCGGCATGACCGGGATGCCGGAAGCGGCCTTGGCTCGTGAGCTGGAACTGGATTACGCCTGTCTGGCGCTGGTCGTAAACCCGGCGGCGGGCAAGTCGACGGCAGTGATTACCATGGCCGAGATCGAGCAAGCGTTGCGTGACGGGATGGGGAAGGTGAAGTCGACGTTGGCCCGGGTGCTTAAAGGCTGAGTCTTGATACCTGCGAACTACAGTCACTTTCAGAAGTGTAAATATGATGCTGGCAATTATTGAGCGACTTCATGAGCTGCCGTGGGCGCAGATGTTCAGTCATCGTGCTCTGGATAAGGCTCGCAGATACGCTGTAGAAAGCCGGGTACAAATCCGCGAAATCGAGGACGCTCTCGTTCTCGCCATCTGCAAAGGTTCTCAAGGGAATATCTACGAACAAGCCATTGAACTCATTGAAGACCCTAATGGTGATTTTGAGCTGGTTTGCTCTTGTTCGTGTCCAGTGGTGATCAATTGCAAGCACTGCGCAACCGTGCTTTACAACCTGCAAGAACTTCCGGTGGACTCGTTCAAAAGTAATGCCTCGGTTCACCTGAATCGTGAGTTGGAACGTTGGCTCAATGATATTCCCCGCGACGTTCCAGATCGCGATGGGGCTGCGCAGAGCGCTGGCACTTGCTGGGTTTACAAACTCAAAGCAACGTCCACCACAGGCAAGTGGTTGCTGGAAATCTACAAGGCTCGTCAGCTCAAGGATGGCCGCTTGCAGGACATCAAATCCGTGTACTCGCCGTCAGACGCACTGATGCGAGAGCCCGGCTATCTGTCGGAACTTGATCTGCGAATCGCAAGATTGCTGGTCGCCGTCCACTCCCAACATTCGTTTTACAGCGGCTATCCCCTGCAAGGCAGCAGTGGTGCCGAAGTTCTTCAATTGGCATTGAAAACCTCACGCCTGTATCTCGACTTCGAACAATTGCAGCCGCTGGTGCCTGGAAAGAGCAGGTCTGCGCAGTTTGTCTGGATCGAGCAAGCCAGCGGCAGCTTCCGTCCTCGGTGGTGTAGTGACGATGCTCCTGAAGAAACGATTCTGGCGCTGGAACCTCTGTACTACCTGGATCGCGAACGGATGGAAGTTGGGCCGCTGCTTAGCGAGCTAGACGAAAAGCTAGCCTGCCATCTGTCATTGGTCCCTGACATTCCCGCACGTCAGGCCATGCAATTCAGCCATCGGATGAGTGCGGTGACTCGAGTCGTGCCTCCACCGCATGCATTGATCGAGCGGATCGTCGATGACGTCGAACCCAAAGCCTTCCTGACGCTTGCAAGCACCAACCGTTACAGGAGCTGGAAGCACGAAGTTGAACATCGCGCGGCATTGGCGTTTACCTACAACGGGCACATGGCGGCGGATAAAAAATCCTCAGAAGTACTGATACTGTCCGGCACCGAAACCCTGCGCATTCAACGCAAACCCGCGGCTGAAAAAGCTTTGCGCCAAGCCTTGCAAAAACAGGGCTTCAAAAAGGCCACCCGTAAAAGTGATGCGCTACCCGACAGTGCGGGCGAAATGTTCGATTTGCCGGACGACTCGGCCTGGCTGGCTTTTGTGCAGTCCGTAGTCCCGGCGCTCAGAGAGGCAAATTGGCAGATCCGTATCGGTGAGGGCTTTCATTTCAATGTGCAGCCCGTAGATGAATGGTATGCCGATGTCGAGGAGTCTCCGGGGCGCGAGTGGTTCGATCTGCAGTTGGGTGTCGTCGTCAATGGCGAGCGCCACAGTTTGCTGCCCATCCTGCTGCAACTGTTGCACAGACAACCGCAGCTGCTGAACCCGACTGAGTTGGCCATGCGTGACGATGACGATCAAGTGCTGATCGATCTCAGCAGTGGGCAGTTGGGTGCCAAGCCAGGTATGAAAATTGCGCTGTCCCTGGGGCGAATCAAGCCATTGATGGCAACGCTCGGCGAGTTGTATTTGGGGGTGAGCAGCAGTACCTCGTTACGCTTGAGTGCCCCTGATGCGGCGCGATTGAGTGAGTTGGAGGGGTTACCTCTGGTCTGGCAGGGCGGTGAGCGCTTGCGCAGTTTCGCCAAACGCTTGCGTGAATCGACTCAGGCGAACGTTGCTGTGCCAGAAGGCCTCAACGCCACATTGCGGCCTTATCAGCATGAAGGTCTGAACTGGATGCAGACCCTTCGTGAGCTTGAGGTCGGCGGTATTCTTGGCGACGATATGGGCCTGGGCAAGACCCTGCAAACACTGGCTCATTTACTCGTGGAGAAACAGGCAGGACGACTCGATGTTCCGGCACTTGCGGTGATGCCGACCAGCCTCATCCCCAGCTGGCTCGACGAAGCGGCACGCTTCACCCCGCAGCTGAAAGTCTTGGCGCTGCATGGCGCCACTCGCCAAAAGGACTTCATCAACCTTGCCGAATACGATCTGGTGCTGACCACGTATGCGTTATTGCCGCGAGATCTTGAGGTTTTGCAGCCACAGGTCTGGAGCGTGCTGATTCTCGATGAAGCGCAGAACATCAAAAATCCGCTCAGCAAAGCCGCTCAGGCTGCCCGTGATCTGGAGGCCCGGCAGCGATTGTGCCTGTCTGGCACGCCGTTGGAAAATCACCTCGGCGAGCTTTGGTCACTGTTCCACTTCCTGCTGCCCGGCTGGCTAGGCGACAGTAAAACCTTCAATCGTGACTACCGCACCCCGATCGAGAAGCACGGCAATAGCGAACGGATGCAGCACCTGACAGCCCGCATAAAGCCCTTTCTGCTACGCCGCAAGAAAGAACAGGTCGCCACCGAGTTGCCGCCAAAAACCGAGATTGTGCATTGGATCGAACTCAGCGATGGGCAGCGGGATGTTTATGAAACCGTGCGCGTGGCGATGGACAAGAAGGTGCGTGACGAAATTGCCCGCAGCGGTGTTGCGCGTAGCCAGATCATCATCCTCGACGCTTTGCTGAAGTTGCGTCAGGTTTGCTGCGATCTGCGGCTGGTCAAAATGTCCCTGACGGCGAAAGCACTTCGTGCGGGCAGCGGCAAGTTGATCGGTTTGATGGAGATGCTGGAGGAGTTACTCAGTGAGGGACGCAAGATTTTGTTGTTTTCGCAGTTCACTTCGATGCTTGCATTGATTGAGGAAGAATTGCTGCATCGTGGTGTTGGCTATGCGTTATTGACTGGCGAAACGACTGATCGGCGCACGCCAGTCAAAGACTTCCAGAGCGGCAAGGTGCCGTTGTTCCTGATCAGCCTGAAGGCGGGTGGGACGGGGCTTAATCTGACGGCGGCCGACACGGTGATTCACTTCGATCCATGGTGGAACCCTGCTGTTGAAAATCAGGCCACCGATCGTGCTTACAGGATCGGTCAGGACAAGCCGGTGTTCGTCTACAAGATGATTGCCAAGGGCACGGTGGAAGAGAAAATACAGGCACTGCAACAGGAGAAGGCGGCGCTGGCCGGGGCCGTACTTGAAGGTGGGACGACCGGAGGTTGGAAGCTTGAGCAGAGTGACATTGAAGCGTTGTTTGCGCCGTTGCCTGAACCCAGGTCCTGATAGCTGATTTCTTCAGTCAAATACGATGTGACCCCATCGCGGGCAAGCCACGCTCCCACAGGATTGATGTTAACCCTGTGGGAGCGGCGGTGCGGCGATCCGACTTGCTCGCGAAAGCGATCTACCTGGCGCCGTGGTCCTCAGCGCTTTTCCAGCTTGTCCGGCAAGGGCGCAAACAATGCTTCAATATCATCACTCTGCAACTTCCAGTCCCCGGTCTTGCGTCCATCCAGCACGCCAGCCGCCAAGTCGGATTTTTCCTTCTGCAGATGCTGAATCTTCTCTTCCACCGTGCCCCTGGCAATCATCTTGTAGACGAACACCGGTTTCTCCTGACCAATGCGATACGCCCGGTCAGTGGCCTGATTTTCTGTCGCCGGGTTCCACCACGGATCGTAGTGAATCACCGTGTCGGCTTCGGTCAGGTTCAGGCCGACGCCACCGGCCTTCAAGCTGATCAGAAAGATCTGACGCTTGCCGCTCTGGAAGTCTTTGACCGGTGCGCGCCGGTCGCGGGTCTGTCCGGTCAGCAGCGCATAATCGACTCCGCGTTTTTTCAGCTCATCTTCAATCAATGACAGCATTGAAGTGAACTGCGAGAACAGTAGAATCCGCCGACCTTCATCGAACAATTCCTCAAGCATTTCCATCAGGCTGTCGAGCTTGCCCGACGTGCTGCCGCGAGTGGGCAGGGTGGCATCGTTGACCAGACGCAAATCGCAGCAAACCTGACGCAGTTTCAGCAGCGCCTCAAGAATGATGATCTGGCTGCGCGCCACACCCTTGCGGGTGATCTCGTCGCGGACTTTCTTGTCCATCGCCAGGCGCATGGTTTCGTACACGTCGCGCTGGGCTTCGTTGAGCTCGACCCAATGGATGATTTCAGTTTTCGGCGGCAGCTCAGTGGCCACTTGTTCCTTGGTTCGACGCAGCAGGAACGGTTTTATCCGACCGTTGAGGTGCTGAAGTCGCACTTCGCTGGCGCGCTTTTCGATCGGCACGCGGTAATCGCGGTTGAAGCTTTTTACGTCACCCAGCCAGCCGGGCAGCAGGAAGTGGAACAGAGACCACAGCTCACCCAGGTGGTTTTCCAGCGGCGTGCCGCTCAGGCACAGACGCTGACGGGCATTCAATTCGCGGGCAGCGTGGGCGGCCTTGCTGTTGGGGTTTTTGATGTATTGCGCTTCGTCCAGAACCAACACGTGCAAAGGCTGCGCAGCGAGACGTTCGACGTCTTTGGGCAGCAGTGCATAGGTGGTCAGGATCAGGTCGTAATCGGCCAGCGTGTCGAAATGCTTTTTGCGACTGGCGCCGTACAGCGCCAGCACTTTGAGTTGCGGTGTGAAGTGCGCCGCTTCATCCAGCCAGTTGGGGATCAGGCTGGTGGGCATCACCACCATGCACGGCCGATCGAGGCGTCCGGCGTTCTTCTCGCTGAGAATGTGCGCCAGGGTCTGTAGGGTTTTGCCCAGACCCATGTCGTCCGCGAGAATCCCGCCGACTTCCAGTTGTCGCAACGACTGCATCCAGCTCAAGCCTTCCAGCTGATAGGGGCGCAAGGTCGCGTTCAAGCCTTCCGGTGCGGTCGAGGTGAAGTCCTTTATGTCCCGCAGCCGCTGGGCAAAGGTGCGAATTTGCTCGCCGCCCTCCCAGAGCAAAGGCAGGTCTTCCAGCGGATTCAGTCGCGTGGCATCGGCCTTGCTCAGGCGCAGCGTCGTTTCGCCGGGCCCTTGCAGGTAGAACTCGCCGAGGGTCGCCAGTACCGGTTTCAATCGGCCGAAGGGCAGGGCGACTTGCAACGGCCCGTGCTCGGAGTTCGGTCGATTGGGAATATTCACCAGGATCAACTCGTCGTCGCGACGTCGTGCAAGGCGTTCCGGATTGAGGATCTCGGTGTGAGAGCGCATCAGGTTCAGCAGGATCGGCAGCAGGCTCAGCCGCTCGCCGTTGACAATGATTCCCAGCTCCAGATCGAACCAGTCGCGCTCCGGCGTTTGTTCGACGGTGGCGTACCAATCGTCCACGGCAGTCAGGTCGAAACCGAAGTCTTCGTCGATCTGCAACTCCCAACCCTGGGTACGCAGCTTCGGCAGTTCATTGAGGGTGAAGGTCAGCCAGGCGCTGTCGTTGACCATCTCGAAAAGTTCGCCGGCGCTTTCCGGCAAGGCCTTGCTTTGGCGGGTGGCAACCTTGAAACCGAGGATTCGCAGCTGTTCCCTGTAGGTCTGTTCGACTTCCGGGTGGCGTTTTATCCGTAACGTTTGCGTCTCCTGACGAATCAGAATGTCGGCGTTCTTCTGCCCGGAAACGTATTCATCCAGATAGCTGAATGACAGCGCCGCGCGATGCTGAATGTAACGCTGCATTTTGCCATTGCGCGGTTCGAAGGCGCTGAACTCGATGCTCGCCAGCCACAAGCGAGGTACCGGTTGCACGTTATCCACCAGCACTTGCGGGGCCTTCGGGTTACGGTTTTCCAGTACGGCTTGAAGTTTCTCGAGTAGCTCGGCGTCTTGCGCGGCGGCTGGGTAGGCGAGAGTTTCCTGCACTTTCAGGAGCACCGCTGCGCAATGTTTGCAGTTGCTGTGGACAGGGCAGGTGCACGTGGCATCGATCATCAGCAAAGTGGCTTTGGCCGACTCGCGCAGGCGAATGGTCTGACGGTAAACGTTACCGCCAGAGCCCTCGCAGGCGGCAATGATCGTGGCGTCGCCGGCCTCGACGATCCTGACGCGGTTCTCCAAAGCGTAGCGACGGCCACGCTCCAGGCTCTGTTCCTTGAATCGGCTGACCCAGGAAGGTGCCAGGGGTTTGCTCAGGGTCGCTGACATAAGGACTCAATCAGTCCGGAATTTCATCGGGGACTGGCCGAGGCGCAGGGGTGGTGAGCGAGGTGATCTTGATCAACATGCCCAAGTGGCCGTTGTCGAGGAAGTTCAGCTGACCGTTCTTGGTGTGGCTTTCCTGGTTCATGCGTTCGCTGGCGGTGACCATGCCGTTGGCGTCGATCTGGTTAACCCAGAAGTCGGCGTCTACATCAGTGAAACGTCCCAGTTTCAGGCTCAGGGTGCCTTCGATCGGGAACTGGCCGAACTGTTCCGCGCCGTCGCTGATCGCGATTTTGCTGGCTGTTTCACCGAGCATCTGTTGCCAGGCCTTGTGCAGCAGCACGGTGTAGTCGCTGCTGGCGGTGAGTTTTTTCACTTCGGCATTGAGGCTCGGGGTGCGCAGGCTGTCGGGGCTGATGTGTTGGGCGCCGGCCGCCCAGTCTTCCGGTGCGGCGCGGCTGATGATCGCGGGCACGGCGTTTTGGCGGACCAGAATCATTTCTATCTGATAGAGGTCATCGGCAAACGTCGTCGGCGCAACCAGGGTCATCAACAGGATCAGTGAGCGAAACAGGCGCATGCGGCGTCCTTCAAGCAGTTTTCGGAATGAGGTGCTCAAACAGCGCCTCTACAGTATTAAAGCGCTCTTCCGGGCGCTCCATCGGCACCTGGAATTTAAACATCGTGGCGCCTTCGAATTTGTAGCGTTTGGGCTGGCTCTGGATCAGTTTGATCAGCGTCAGCGGGTCGACCGGGGTTTGCGTCGCGAACTCGATTCGGCCACCTTGCGGGCCGCCGTCGACTTTCTTGATGCCCAGTAGCTCGGCCTGCAATTTCAGCGCGGTAATGCGCATCAGGTTCTTGGTCGGTTCCGGCAACAGACCGAAACGATCGATCATCTCCACCTGCAAATCCTTGAGGCCTTCCTCGTCGGAGGCCGAGGCGATGCGTTTGTAGAGAATCAGTCGGGCGTGTACGTCCGGCAGATAGTCCTCGGGAATCAACGCCGGTACCCTTAGATTGACTTCCGGACCACCGCCGAGCGGCTGATCGAGGTTCGGTTGTTCGCCCTTGCGGATCGACTTCACCGCGCGCTCGAGCATTTCCATGTACAGCGTGAAACCGACGGCCTGGATCTGCCCGCTCTGCCCGTCGCCGAGCAATTCACCGGCGCCACGGATTTCCAGGTCGTTGGTGGCGAGCACGAAGCCCGCGCCGAGGTCCTGGGTATTGGCGATCGCTTCCAGACGTTTTTCGGCGTCAGGCGTGATTTGCTGGCGCGGCGGCGTCAGCAAATAAGCGTAAGCCTGGTGGTGGCTGCGACCGACCCGGCCGCGCAACTGGTGCAGCTGTGCCAGGCCGAACTTGTCGGCACGCTCGATGATGATGGTGTTGGCGCTCGGCACGTCAATGCCGGTCTCGATGATGGTCGAGGCGATCAGCACGTTGAAGCGCTTGTGGTAGAAGTCGCTCATCACTTGTTCGAGATCACGTTCGCGCATCTGCCCGTGGCCGATGCCGATTCGTGCTTCCGGCACCAGTTCAGCGAGGTCGGCGGCGCATTTCTCGATGGTCTTCACATCGTTGTGCAGGTAGTAGACCTGACCGCCACGCAGCAGCTCACGGAGCAAGGCTTCTTTGACCGTGCTCTTGTTCTGCTCCATGACGAACGTCCGTACCGACAGGCGACGGGCCGGCGGCGTGGCGATGATCGACAGATCGCGCATGCCCGACACGGCCATGTTCAGCGTGCGCGGAATCGGCGTGGCGGTCAGGGTGAGAATGTCGACTTCACTGCGCAGGGCCTTGAGCTGTTCCTTCTGACGGACACCGAAACGGTGCTCTTCGTCGATGATCACCAGCCCCAGGTTTTTGATTTTTACATCGTCCTGCAGCAGCTTGTGCGTGCCGATGACGATGTCGATCTTGCCTTCGGCCAGGTCCGCAACCGCAGCGTTGACTTCCTTGGTCGACTTGAAGCGGCTCATCACTTCCACGCTCACCGGCCAGTCGGCGAAGCGGTCGCGGAAGCTGTTGTAATGCTGCTGGGCGAGCAGGGTGGTCGGCACCAGAATGGCTACCTGGCGACCGCCGTGTACCGCGATGAACGCGGCGCGCATCGCCACTTCGGTCTTGCCGAAACCGACGTCGCCGCAAACCAGCCGGTCCATCGGTTTCGGCGCGAGCATGTCGGTGCGCACGGCTTCGATGGTGGTTTGCTGGTCCGGTGTTTCTTCGAACGGGAAGCCGGCGCTGAAGGTCGCGTAGTCGGCTTTCGGGTCGGCGAACGCATAACCTTCGCGAGCGGCACGGCGGGCATAGATGTCGAGCAACTCGGCGGCCACGTCGCGCACCTGTTCGGCAGCTTTGCGTTTGGCTTTCTGCCAGGTCTCGGAGCCGAGGCGGTGCAGCGGGGCCAGGGCATCATCGCTGCCGGTGTATCGGGCGATCAGATGCAGGTTGGCCACCGGCACGTAAAGCTTGGCGTTTTCGGCGTATTCGAGGGTCAGGAATTCAGCGGCCTGACTATCGATTTCCAGGATCGTCAGCCCGAGATAGCGACCGACGCCGTGATCGATATGCACCACCGGTGCGCCTTCGCGCAGCTCGGTAAGGTTTTTGATCACGGCGTCGTTGTTGGCGTCGGCGCGTTTTTCGCGGCGACGGCGTTGCATCACGCGTTGACCGAACAATGGGCTTTCGGCGACCAGCGCCAGCGCCGGGTCGTCGAGTACCAAGCCTTCGTCGAGCGGCGCGATGGTGATCGCCAGGCGCTCTTTGCTCGCGACAAAATCCGGCCAGCTGTCGACGGTTTTCGGTCGCAGCTTCAAGCGTTCCAGCAATTCCAGCAGTACTTCACGACGGCCCGCGGATTCGGCGGTAAACAGCACGCGACCGGGAAATTCGTCGAGGAAACCCGCCAGCGCCGCCAACGGTTGGGTGGCCTTGGCTTCGATGGCCAGGTTCGGCAGCTCCCGAGCGGGGAAGCGCTCGCGGCCGACGCCGGTTTCCACGTCCTGTTGACTGGCGACCACGCGTGGCCAATTCTTCAGGCGCGCAAAGCAATCTTCCACCGGCAGGAACAACTCGGCCGGCGGCAATAAAGGACGGGCCGGATCGACGCGACGCTCTTCATAGCGATTGCGCACGTCGTTCCAGAAGTTCTCCGCCGCTTGCTCGATGCCCGGCAAGGAAAACACTTGCGTTTCCTGCGGCAGATAATCGAACAGCGTGGAAGTCTCATCGAAAAACAGCGGCAAGTAGTACTCGATACCGGCCGGTGTAATCCCGCTGCTCAAATCCTGAAAGATCGGGCAGCGACGGAAGTCGACATCGAAACGTTCACGGAAGCGCGCCTTGAAGCGGGTGACCGCATCCTTTTGCAGCGGGAACTCTCTCGCTGGCAGGAGGCGAACCGTTTCAACCTTGTCGATGGAGCGCTGGTTTTCCGGATCGAAGGTACGAAGGGTCTCGATTTCGTCGTCGAACAGGTCGATGCGGAAAGGCAGTTTGCTACCCATCGGGAACAGATCGATCAACGAACCGCGCACGGTGAATTCGCCATGCTCGTAGACGGTATCGACGTAGCGATAGCCGCTGGCCTCGAGACGGGTGCGCATTTGCTCGACATCTAGCTTCTGGCCGATGTCCAGCACCAGGCTGCTGCCGAGCAGGAATTTGGTCGGCGCCAGACGATGCAGGGCCGTGGTGATCGGCACGACCAGAACGCCATGACTCAGCTCCGGCAACCGATACAGGGCGGAGATTCGCTGGGAAATAATGTCCTGGTGCGGTGAAAACAGATCGTAGGGCAGGGTTTCCCAGTCCGGGAAATGCAGCACCGGCAAATCCGGGGCGAAGAAACTCAGCTCCTGTTCCAGCCGTTCGGCACTTTGGCTGTCGGCGGTCAGCAGCAGGGTGAAGCGCTTGGCAGCGCTGGCGGCCTCGGCAATAGCCAGGCTCAGGGCGGCACCGGGCAGGTTGCCCCAGTGCTGTTTACCTGCCGCGGCAGGGAGAAGCGGTAGACGCAGAACGGGCACGGAAGGTTGAGCTCCAAGCGTTGCGACAAAGTCGGTAATTGTAGCGGTCCCCGGTGCCGCCTGTCAGTTGCAGATGTGTCTATTACACAGGTTGGGCGAAATGTAGTGGTAAAGACAAAATCGGCCCGTTTTTTAGTAAAAATGACTGAATATGTAGTGGCAAAACGGTCGAGTGTTACGGAGGGTTACAGACAAGACAGCGATGTCTCCGAAAAAATGACTGCTTTGCAGGCCCCGGTTTTATTGGGCTTGAGCCTTGCGTCATTTTTTTGAAGAGGATTTTGTTACTGGCTGCGCGACAAGCGCGCATTGCTACGGGAGGCACTCGGCGGCATAATGTAGCCCCTTTTTTCTGCCCCTACATGTGGAAGGTTCCCGTGACTCAGAAGCCCGACCAGTGTCTTGGTGAATGGATCGACCGTGAAGCACTCGCAGAAGCGATGATTCCGCTTATCGGTCAGCTCTACCGCAATAACAACGTGGTGAGCTCGATCTATGGCCGCAGCCTGATCAATCGTTCAGTCATTGCGATTCTCAAAGCCCACCGCTTTGCTCGTCATCGTCAATCCGATGACAGCGAATTGTCCGTCCACGAAACATTCCCGCTGCTCAAGGCAATGAGCGAACTCAAGCTCGGCGCTGCTTCGGTAGACCTGGGCAAGCTTGCAGTCAAGTTCAAGGCTGAAGGCAATGGCCGCACTGCCGAGCAGTTCGTCCGTGAAGAACTGGCTGACGTCGTTGGCCAGCAAAATGTTTCCGCGCGCAAAGGCACCGACGTTGTTCTGTACGGCTTCGGTCGTATCGGCCGTCTGCTGGCACGCATCCTGATCGAGAAAACCGGTGGCGGCGACGGCCTGCGTCTGCGCGCCATCGTTGTCCGCAAGGGCGCCGAGAACGATCTGGTCAAACGTGCCAGCCTGCTGCGTCGTGACTCGGTTCATGGTCCGTTCGATGGCACCATCACCATTGATGAAGCCAACAACACCATCACCGCCAACGGCAACCTGATCCAGGTTATCTACGCGAAAAACCCGACTGAAGTGGACTACACCCAGTACGGCATCAAAGACGCGCTGCTGGTGGATAACACCGGTGTATGGCGTGACGCCGACGGCCTGGGCCAGCACCTGGCTTGCCCGGGTATCGATCGCGTTGTTCTGACCGCGCCTGGCAAAGGCAAGCTGAAGAACATCGTTCACGGCATCAACCACGGTGAAATCACCGCTGATGACAAGATCGTTTCCGCGGCTTCCTGCACCACCAACGCCATCGTGCCGGTGCTCAAAGCCGTCAACGACAAGTTCGGCATCATCAACGGTCACGTTGAAACGGTTCACTCGTACACCAACGACCAGAACCTGATCGACAACTTCCACAAAGGCGATCGCCGTGGCCGTAGCGCCGCGTTGAACATGGTGATCACCGAGACCGGTGCTGCCACCGCTGCTGCCAAGGCGCTGCCTGAGCTGGCCGGCAAGCTGACCGGTAACGCGATCCGCGTTCCGACGCCTAACGTGTCGATGGCCATTCTCAACCTGAACCTTGAGAAAGCCGCCACCCGTGAAGAGATGAACGAGTACCTGCGCTACATGGCGCTGCACTCCGATCTGCATAAGCAAATCGACTACGTCAATTCGCAGGAAGTGGTTTCCACCGACTTCGTTGGCTCGCGCCACGCAGGCGTAGTGGACGCTGAAGCAACCATCAGCCAAGACAACCGCGTTGTTCTGTACGTTTGGTACGACAACGAATTCGGTTACAGCTGCCAGGTGGTTCGCGTGATGGAAGACATGGCCGGTGTAAACCCGCCTGCATTCCCGCGCTAAGCATTAGCCGCACATGAAAACGCCCCGACTTTGATCGGGGCGTTTTTGTTTGTGTGGTGATCGTTCCCACGCTCCGCGTGGGAATGCAGCCCGGGACGCTCCGCGTCCCTGCCGAAGCGGACACGGAGCGTCCATTGAGGCATTCCCACGCAGAGCGTGGGAACGATCTTGTCGAAGAACGCGATCGATCAGGCGCCGCCAACCACAGCTGCCTGCGCTGTCCGCAATTCATGCTTGTTGCCCCGGAACAACACCAGCGTCGCAATCAGCCCCAACACCGCCGCGCCACTGAGCCAGATCCCCGGCGCAGCCTTGTTGTCCAGCACATGAATCAGGTACGTACACGCCGCCGGCGTAAACCCCCCGAATGTTGCAGTCGCCAGGCTGTAGGCCAAAGAGAATCCAGTTGTACGAACTTCCACCGGCATGATCTCGGTCAGCGCCACCACCATGGCGCCGTTATACGAGCCATACAGGAACGACAGCCACAATTCGACGATCAGCAAGTGGCTGAAGCTCGGGTTTGCTACCAGCCATGACAGGGCAGGGTAGGCGGTGAGGATCGCCAGAATCGTCGCCGCCAGCAGTAAGGGTTTGCGTCCGATCCTGTCGGAAACAGAACCCATGACCGGCAGCCAGAAGAAGTTCGACAGGCCAATGCACACCGTCACCAGCAATGCATCCAGATCCGACAGATGCAGTTCGGCTTTACCGAAGGTCGGGGTGTAGGCGGTGATCAGGTAGAACGACACCGTGGTCATCACCACCAACGCCATGCCGGCGATGACGATGCCAAAGTTCTGTCCAATCGAACGAACGATGTCCCGCAGGGTAGGGCGATGTTTGCGCGCCTGGAATTCCGGCGTTTCTTCCAGCGAACGACGAATCACGAAGATCACCGGCACGATCATGCAGCCGATCAGGAACGGCACGCGCCAGCCCCAATCACCCATTTGTTCGGGGCTGAGCCAGTGGTTCAAGCCAACACCCAGCAGGCCGGCGAATACCACCGCCGCTTGCTGACTGGCGGACTGCCAACTGACAAAGAAGCCTTTGCGGCCCGGGGTGGAAATCTCGGCGAGGTAGACCGACACACCGCCCAGTTCCACCCCGGCCGAGAACCCTTGCAGCAAACGACCGAACAGCACGATCAGCGGCGCAGCAACGCCCAAAGTGGCGTAACCCGGCACACAGGCAATCAGTACCGTGCCGGCCGCCATCATCGCGAGGGTGATGATCAGCCCTTTGCGTCGACCATGGCGGTCGATATAGGCGCCGAGGAAAATCGCCCCCAATGGACGCATCAGGAAGCCGGCCCCGAAGGTGGCCAGGGACAACATCAGGGAGGCGAAAGCGCTATCGGCAGGGAAGAAGGTCTTGGCAATGGCCGTGGCGTAAAAGCCGTAGACCATAAAGTCGAACATCTCGAGAAAGTTACCGCTGACAACGCGAAAAATCGCTTTGCCTTTGCTCGTGTTGGAGGACATGTGTAGGTACTCACGCTGGTAAATCTTGTTTGAAACGCTGCACCTGTGGGAGTGAGCCTGCTCGCGATGGCGTGGGGTCAATCGGCATTGATGTTGGCTGACACACCGCTATCGCGAGCAGGCTCGTTCCCACAGGTTTTGCGTTTGACTGACGGGCGCTGGCAGACCTCGCTCTCGAGCGCTCTGAAGCCCATAATGGCGGGCGCGGTTTTGAGGGGGGATGAAGATTTGTTAACTGGACGGTGGACTTGGATCGTGATGCTGGCCGGTGTTTTGTCCGGTTGTGGCAACGGCGACAGCCTGGAGCGCTTCGATGGCCCGACCATGGGCAGTCGTTATTCCATTCAATACGTAAGGCATTCCTCCACACCCGGGCCGAAAGCGGTGCAGACCGAAGTGGAAAATATCCTCGCTGAAGTGGATCGACTATTCTCGACCTATCGCAGCGACTCGGTTATCGAACGCTTCAACGCACTGCCGGCCGACCGCTGTCAGGTCATGCCTGGCCCGGTGCTCGAATTGATCCGTGTGGGCGAGCAACTGTCTTCGCAAAGCGAAGGCTCCTACGACCTGACCGTGGAACCGCTGCTCAATCTCTGGGGCTTTGGCCCGCAGGGCCGTAAGGAAAAAGTCCCGACTGCCGAAGCGCTCGCCGAAGTCAGGCAGCGTGTCGGTCACGCGCACCTGCGCATCGATGGCGATAAATTGTGCAAGGATGCCGCGGTCGAAGTCGACTTCAACAGCATCGCCGCCGGTTACGCAGTCGATACAATTGCCGCAAAACTCGAAGCAATGGGCATCCACAACTACCTCGCCGAAGCCACTGGCGAACTCAAGGCTGCCGGCAAAAAACTTGACGGCTCACCGTGGCGCATCGCCCTGGAAGAACCCCGCGACGACCAACAAGTGGCCGAGCGCATCATCGCCGTCGACGGCTACGGCGTTTCCACTTCTGGCGACTACCGCAACTATTTCGAGCAGGACGGTCGGCGTTATTCCCACACCTTCGATGCCCGCAGCGGGGCGCCGGTCCTACATGCCCTGGCGTCAGTCACGGTGATTCATCCTTCAGCGTTGATGGCCGATGGCTTATCGACGCTGTTGCTGATTCTGGGTCCCGAAAGGGGCTGGGACTATGCCGAAGCGCATGACATCGGTGCATTCTTTGTGATTCGTGCCGATACAGGATTCGTCACACGAACCACGCAGGCTTTTGAGCGCCTGAGTGGCGGAAAAACCGAGTGATCGCGGCGATTCAAGCAGCAAAGACTGGCGTTGTAGTGCAGGCAAAACTAGCCTACGACGCGACCAAGGGTTAATGTGCGCGGCGTTGACGCTTATATAGACTGTGTCCGGGTTCTGCACTGGCCCCAAATTGTTCCTTCACGCCGCAGATCGGCGTGATTTAGCCGCAGGTGCCGAGGGCGCCGCGGCCTGTTCTGAGGAGTATGCATGGCTGTCTACAACTACGACGTGGTGGTGCTGGGTTCCGGCCCGGCGGGAGAAGGCGCGGCAATGAACGCCGCCAAAGCAGGGCGCAAGGTGGCGATGGTCGATAGCCGTCGCCAGGTCGGCGGCAACTGCACCCACCTGGGCACCATCCCGTCCAAGGCACTGCGTCACTCGGTCCGGCAGATCATGCAGTTCAACACCAACCCGATGTTCCGGGCGATTGGTGAGCCACGCTGGTTCTCGTTCCCGGACGTGTTGAAAAGCGCTGAAAAAGTCATTTCCAAACAAGTCGCATCGCGCACCGGCTATTACGCCCGTAACCGCGTCGACGTGTTCTTCGGCACTGGCAGCTTCGCTGACGAGCAAACCATTGAAGTGGTCTGCGCCAACGGCGTGGTCGAAAAACTGGTGGCCAAGCACATCATCATCGCTACCGGCTCGCGCCCTTATCGTCCGGCGGACATCGATTTCCACCACCCGCGTATCTACGATAGCGACACCATCCTCAGCCTCGGCCACACCCCGCGCAAACTCATCGTTTACGGCGCCGGCGTGATCGGTTGCGAGTACGCGTCGATCTTCAGCGGTCTGGGTGTGTTGGTTGAACTGGTGGACAACCGCGGTCAGTTGCTGAGCTTCCTCGACTCGGAAATTTCCCAGGCCCTGAGTTATCACTTCAGCAACAACAACATCACGGTTCGCCACAACGAAGACTACGACCGCGTCGAAGGCGTGGACAACGGCGTGATCCTGCACCTCAAGTCCGGCAAGAAGATCAAGGCCGACGCCTTGCTCTGGTGCAACGGCCGTACCGGCAACACCGATCAGTTGGGTCTGGAAAACATCGGCGTGAAGGTCAACAGCCGTGGCCAGATCGAAGTCGACGAGGCCTACCGTACTTGCAAGCCGAACATCTACGGCGCCGGTGACGTGATTGGTTGGCCGAGCCTGGCCAGTGCTGCTCACGACCAGGGTCGTTCGGCCGCTGGCAGCATCGTTGACAACCAAAGCTGGCGCTTCGTCAACGACGTGCCGACCGGCATCTACACCATTCCGGAGATCAGCTCGATCGGCAAGAACGAGCAGGAGCTGACGCAGGCCAAGGTGCCGTATGAAGTGGGCAAGGCGTTCTTCAAGGGCATGGCGCGTGCGCAGATTGCCGGCGAACCGCAAGGCATGCTGAAGATCCTGTTCCACCGCGATACCCTGGAGGTGCTGGGCGTTCACTGCTTCGGTTATCAGGCGTCGGAGATCGTTCACATCGGTCAGGCGATCATGAACCAGCCGGGCGAACAGAACACGCTGAAGTACTTCGTCAACACGACGTTCAACTACCCGACCATGGCCGAAGCCTATCGGGTAGCGGCGTACGATGGCCTCAACCGGCTTTTTTGAGTGGCTCCGGCCGGTGGCCTGAGCCGGCCGGGGAGACCGATTTCAGCAATTCTCGAGCGTGGCGCTGGCCAAACCGGGAAAGTCTGTAATCAGGCTGTCAACGCCGAAGTCGGCGAGCCTGCGCATTAGCGCGGGCTCGTTGACTGTCCATACCGACACATGCAGCCCCTGACGCTGCGCCTTCTGCAGGCGTTCCGGCGTACACAGGGTCCAGTTCAGCGCCAGAATCTCACAGCCATAGCTTTGCGCGACCTTCAACGGGTCCAGCCAGGCGTACTCGGCCACCAATCCGCGGGACACGTCCGGCACGAAGTCCAGCGCGGCTTTCAATACTTCCCGCGAACTCGAGGTGATCGTCACCTTGTCGAGCAGGCCGAAACGCTGAGCCATTTCGCGAATCGCCAGCACGGTTGTCGCCGCGCGAGTGCGTGAAGCGCTTTTGACTTCCAGTTGCCAGTGCTCGAAGTCGCATTTCTCGAACAGTTCTTCCAGGGTTGGAATCGGGCACGGTTTGATCCAGCCTGGGCCCCCCTTGCGTGCATCGTAGGTCACCAGCTCGGCCGCCGTGTGCTCGACGACTTTGCCGCGACGGTCGGTGGTGCGCTTGAGTGTCGGGTCGTGGATGACCATCAGCTCGCCGTCCATGGACAGGTGCAGGTCCAGTTCGCAGCGGCGCACGCCGTGCTTGAGGCATTGCTGAAAACTGGTCAGCGTATTTTCCGGTGCTTCGCCCTTGGCGCCGCGATGGCCGTAGATGAGGGTCACGGTTCTTCCTTAAATTAAATGCCTGATTCGTTTTGTTCGCGGGCCAGACGTCGTTCCTGGGCCTGCTTCTGCAAAATGTAGCGGGCCAGCAATTGGCGCTGGGCATCGGTCGGGTACTCGAACTCGGTACCGACGTCGTAGCCGTCGCCTTTACGATCGCAATGGGTGACGCGAGCCCGCAACAAGAGTCCGAGGGCTTGCGGCATCAGCACCAGCTTCACCGACAGGTGCGCGCCCGTGGCAAGTGGCGTCGGATGCTGAAAGTCGATCCCGCCTTCGGAAATGATCACCGGCTGCGGCTCGCCGATCTGCCCGAGTACGGTGATTGCGATCACCTGGCTCAGCAAATCGATGCGTTTATTCTGGGATTTCAGGAATGCAGCGAGGTTGCGGTCGCGCTCACTGATCTGGCGCAACAGGTGCTGTGACTCGAATTCGCTCAGGTGCAGTTCGCTGAGCAAGTTGAACAGAGGGGAAGCATCCTGCAACACTTCCTGGCCTGCGGCTTCGGGAGCGGACAGGGGCCGAATTTCCAGTGCGATCGTGTCCTCGATACGGTAGTATTCGCGGCGATCTTCTTCATCTAATGTCGACATGGCGAACCCATGGTAGCGGCGGTGGTCTGAGTGTAAAGCTGGTTATCGACCCCCGCCACAAGGACGTTCCTTTTCCCTCCGAACAAGCCCCGACATGTTCAGACCTCTCTTCGTATTTATTGGCACGCGTTATACCCGTGCAAAGCGTCGCAATCATTTTGTGTCGTTCATTTCCCTGACCTCGATGATCGGACTTGCCCTCGGCGTGGTCGTGATGATCGTGGTGCTGTCGGTCATGAACGGCTTCGATCATGAGATGCGCACCCGCGTGCTGGGCATGGTGCCCCACGCGACCATCGAGTCCGGTGAACCAATCAGCGACTGGCAAAGCCTGGCTGCCAAGGTCAAACAGAACCCGCAGGTGACGGCCGTTGCGCCGTTTACCCAGATGCAGGGGTTGCTGACCAACAACGGCAAGGTGTCCAAAGTCCTGCTCAATGCCATCGACCCTGCGCTGGAACGGCAGGTCTCGATCATTGATAACTTCATGCAGCAGGGCAAACTCGATGACCTGGCGCCGGGCAGTTTCGGCATCGTCATTGGTGACAAGGCCGCGGCCAAGTTGGGTGCGGCGATCGGCGACAAGCTGACGTTCGTGGCGCCGGAAGTCACCGTGACCCCGGCCGGGATGTTCCCGCGCATGAAACGCTTTACCGTGGTCGGCATCTTCCATGTCGGCGCCGGTGAACTGGACGGTTACCTGGGCATCACCAATCTGCAGGATCTGGCCAAGCTGCATCGCTGGAAACCGGATCAGGTCCAGGGCATCCGCCTGAAATTCGACGACCTGTTCCAGGCGCCACGCGTCGCATGGACCATCGCCCAGCAACTCGGCGAAGACCATTTCTATGCCCGCGACTGGACCCGCACCCACGGCAATCTGTATCAGGCGATCCGCATGGAAAAGGCCATGATCGGTTTGCTGTTGCTGCTGATCGTCGCCGTTGCCGCGTTCAATATCATTTCCACGCTGGTGATGGTGGTGAACGACAAGAAGGGCGACATCGCGATTCTGCGCACACTGGGCGCCACGCCAGGTTCGATCATGGCGATCTTCATGGTGCAGGGCACCGTCATTGGTGTGGTCGGGACGCTGATCGGCGCCGTGGTCGGGATCTTCGCCGCGCTGAACGTCAGCGCCGCGATCTCGGCCCTGGAAGGGCTGATCGGGCACAAATTCCTCAACGCTGACGTGTACTTCATCGATTACCTGCCGTCGCAAGTGCAGAGCCAGGATGTGTTGATGGTCTGCGCCGCCGCGTTGGTCCTGAGTTTCCTCGCCACCCTGTATCCAGCCTGGCGTGCCGCGCGCACCCAGCCTGCGGAGGCGCTACGTTATGAGTGAGTTGGGCATGAGTGATAAAGCAATCTTGAGCTGCCGCAACCTGGGCAAGTCCTACGAGGAAGGTCCGGAGTCGGTAGAGGTTCTGGCTGGTCTGCAACTGGAGCTGCATCCGGGCGAACGCGTGGCGATTGTCGGGACCTCGGGCTCGGGCAAAAGTACCTTGCTCAACCTGTTGGGCGGCCTCGATACACCGACCAAGGGCAGCGTCTGGCTGGCCGGCGAAGAGCTGTCGGCGCTGAACGAAAAGGCTCGCGGTTTGCTGCGCAATCGGTCGCTGGGTTTCGTTTACCAGTTCCACCACTTGCTGCCTGAGTTCACCGCGCTGGAAAACGTCTGCATGCCGCTGCTGATCGGCAAGACGGCTATCCCGCAAGCGCGTCAGCGTGCGACTGCATTGCTGGAACGGGTAGGGCTGGGCCATCGCCTGGAACACAAACCGGCCGAATTGTCCGGTGGCGAGCGTCAGCGTGTGGCCATCGCCCGCGCCCTGGTGAACAACCCAGGCCTGGTGATGCTCGACGAGCCGACCGGCAACCTCGATTCCCACACCGCCCAGGGCATTCAGGATTTGATGCTGGAACTCAGCACCTCGATGCGCACGGCGTTCCTGGTGGTGACTCACGACATGAACCTGGCTCGCCAGATGGATCGCGTCCTGCATTTGCAGGAAGGTTACCTGACGCCCATCTGATTGACCGAAACCCGACGTACTGAACAGTACGTCGGGTCTTTTATTTTTATACGGTGCCCAGCGAATGTTCAGACCGTTATCGATCTTTATCGGCGCGCGCTATACCCGCGCCAAGCGCCGCAATCGCTTTGTTTCCTTCATCTCGATGACCTCGATGATCGGCCTCGCCCTGGGCGTGCTGGCGATGATCGTGGTGTTGTCGGTGATGAACGGCTTCCAGCGCGAAATGAGTTCGCGCATCCTCGGCATGGTGCCTCACGCGACTATCGTTGGCGTCAATCCGATCGACGATTGGCAGCCCGTCGCGGCGGCGGCCATGAAGAATCCTGAAGTGACGGCCGCTGTGCCGTTCACCGAGATGGAAGGCATGCTGTCCTACAAGGGGACGATGCAGCCGATCCAGGTCAGCGGCGTTGATCCGGCGCTCGAAGGCAAGGTGTCGATCGTCGCCCAGCACATTGTTCAGGGGCGTCTCGATGCTTTGAAGCCGGGTGAGTTCGGTGTGGTGATCGGTGAGATCACGGCGCGCCGTTTCCGCTTGAACGTCGGCGACAAGATCACCCTGATCGTGCCAGAAGTCAGCACCGCACCGGGCGGCATCACCCCGCGCATGCAGCGGTTGAACGTGGTCGGCGTGTTCAAGGTCGGCGCCGAACTGGACGGTTCCATGGCGCTGATCCACGTGGCCGATGCCGCGCAGATGCAGCACTGGGCGCCGAATCAGGTACAGAGCGTGCGCCTGGCGGTGAAGGATTTGTACGCTGCGCCGAAGGTTTCCAGCGATATTGCTGGCGGCCTGGGCACCGCTTACAAGGCTGATGACTGGACTCACACACAGGGCAGTCTGTTCAGTGCGATGAAGATGGAAAAAACCATGATCGGTTTGCTGTTGCTGATGATCGTCGCCGTGGCGGCGTTCAACATCATCGCAACCCTGATCATGGTGGTGAACGACAAAGGTGCGGACATCGCGATCCTGCGGACCATCGGCGCCACGCCGCGGCAGATCATGGCGATCTTCATGGTGCAGGGCACCGTGATCGGGGTTGTCGGTACGTTGATTGGTGGCGTGCTTGGCGTGATTGCGGCGCTGAACGTCAGTGAACTGGTGGGTTGGATGGAGCGGGTCAGCGGGCAGCACATCTTCACTTCAGACGTGTACTTCGTCAGTAACCTGCCTTCCGAACTGCAGGGGGCGGATGTGCTGTTGATCTGCTCCGCCGGGTTCATCTTGAGCTTCCTCGCCACCGTTTACCCGGCATGGCGTGCGGCGAAAGTCGAACCGGCTACTGCGTTGCGGTATTCGTAAGCCACCCTTGATCGTTCCCACGCTCTGCGTGGGAATGCCTCAACGGACGCTCCGCGTTCGGCTTTGGATGGGACGCAGAGCGTCCCGGGCTGCATTCCCACGCAGAGCGTGGGAACGATCAGGTTCGCGGCAATTCGATCACAAACCTGGTCCACCCGTTATCCGATTCACAATGAATCTGCCCGCCATGGGCGCGGATGATTGACTGAGTTATCGCCAGCCCCAATCCCGCATGTTCACTACTGCCTTCCTGGCGCGCCGGATCAGCCCGGTAGAAGCGATCAAACAATCGCGGCAGCAACGCCCCGTCAATTCCGTCGCCGCTGTTCTCAACGATCACATTCAACCCCTCAGGCTGATCAACAATCCGCACCCGAACCTCGCCTTCGACCGGCGTAAACCGCAACGCGTTATCCAGCAAATTGGAGAGCGCCCGCCGCAACATGCTGCGATCGCCCTCCATGCGCGCACTGCCTTCACGACTCAACCTGACCTGAGCGTCCTCCGCCAGCGGCGCAAAAAACTCCAGTAACAGATCCGCTTCTTCCGCCAGCTCCAGCGGTTCGCGCTTGGGCATCAACAACCCGTGGTCAGCCTTGGCCAGGTACAACATGTCGTTGACCAGTTGCGCCATCCATTGCAGTTCTTCGAGATTGCTGTGCAGTGCTTCGCGGTAATCCTCGATGGGACGTGGGCGGGTGAGGGTGACCTGGGTGTGGGTCAACAGATTCGACAACGGCGTACGCAATTCATGGGCGATGTCGGCGGAGAAGGCCGATAGCCGTTGAAAAGAGTCGTCGAGGCGTCCGAGCATGGCGTTGAAGTTGTGGGCCATTTCCGCGAGTTCTGGCGGCATGTTCTTTTCGGGCAAGCGCGCATTGAGCGATTGCGCTGAAACGCCGCAGGCAACCGCACTCATGCGTCGTAACGGCCGCAACCCACTGCGCGCTGCCCAGGCACCGAGCAGGGCAGTGGCCAGTGCCGACAAACCGACTGTCAACCAGATCAGGTGCTGCATGCGTTGCAGAAAGTGCTGGTGATGGGTGATGTCCAGCAGCAAGGTCAACTGCGGCGAATCGGGTTTGTCGAGGTACAGCGGAGCGTTGAGGACGCGGTAGTCGGTACCTTCGCTACTTACCGTGGACAAACCCGCCTGGGTAGGTAATTCCTGGGGCAGGCGCGTCGAACTGTCATACCAGCGCTTGCCGTCGCTGCCGGTGATCCGCAGCGACAGATCAGCCTGTCGGCTCAATTCATCGGCCAGTTTGACTTCGCTTTCACTCGACTGAATGTCATGAAGTGCCCGACGCAACCCAATCAACTTGCCGTCCAGCAACTGTTGATCGAGTTCAACGAAATGCGCTTCACTGGCCCGACTGAACAACACCCCGGCAAACAGCGACACCACGGCGGTGCACGCCGCAAACAGCAGCGCCAGGCGACTGCTTAACGAAAGTCGACGCATCAGGCGGGGCGCTCTTCAAGGACGTAACCCATGCCGCGTACGGTGTGAATCAACTTGTTGGGGAATTCATCGTCGATCTTCAGGCGCAAACGACGGATCGCCACTTCGATGACGTTGGTGTCACTGTCGAAGTTCATGTCCCAGACCTGGGAAGCGATCAACGACTTGGGCAGGACTTCGCCTTGCCTGCGCAGGAGCATTTCCAGCAAGGCGAATTCCTTGGCCGTCAGGTCGATGCGCTGACCGCTGCGTTCGACCCGACGGCGGATCAGGTCAAGGCGCAAGTCCGCCAGTTGCAAGGTGGTTTCCTGAGGTGTGGCGTTACCACGGCGCAACAGGCTGCGGACCCGGGCCAGCAGCTCGGAGAAGGCGAACGGTTTGACCAGGTAGTCGTCGGCGCCCAGTTCGAGGCCGTGGACCCTGTCCTCCACCGCGTCGCGCGCTGTCAGAAACAGTACCGGCGTGTCGAGGCCGGCACTGCGCACCGCTTGCAGAATCTGCCAGCCATCGCGACCGGGCAGCATCACATCGAGAATCAACAGCGCGTAATCGCCGGACAGCGCCAGTTGCTGGCCGGCGCTGCCGTCCGCCACCAGTTCAGTATTGAAACCGGCCTCGGTCAGGCCTTGGCGCAAGTAGTGGCCAGTTTTCGGTTGGTCTTCGACGATCAGCAGTTTCATGGGCGACTCGAGGTAAATGGAACGGACGCTTTATACCGTGGGTGGCGTTAATACTGGCCAACCTGACAAAGTTGTAATCTGGCTGTCAGGTTGCGGGCAGTCGCAGCAGTTTAGAGTTTTCCACAGGCTGAACCTTATCTTGTTGGAGTACGACTATGTTTTTGCGCATATCACTGGTGCGTGTCGCGTGTTTGCTGGCGCTGAGCTCGCCGGCGTGGGCTGCCCCGGCGCATACCTACGACTTCGGCCAACCGGCCCCGGCGGCCAAGGCGACTCGCAACGTTGAATTCGTCATGGGCGACATGTCGTTCACACCCAAGGCGATTGATATCAAGGCCGGTGAGACGGTTCGTTTTGTATTGGTGAATAAAGGTCAGTTGTTGCATGAATTCAACCTCGGTGACGCGGCAATGCACGCCAAGCATCAGCAGGAAATGATGAAGATGCAGCAGAGCGGCATGCTCATGCCTACAGGCATGAAGGAAATGGACCACGGCGCCATGGCCGGTATGGCCGGCATGGAGCATGGAATGAAACACGACGACCCCAACAGTGTGCTCGTCGAGCCGGGCAAAACTGCTGAGTTGACCTGGACCTTCACCAAGGCCACCAACCTGGAATTCGCCTGCAACATCCCCGGTCATTACCAGGCCGGCATGGTCGGCAAGGTGACTGTCAGTCAGTAAGCACTCAAAGGCGGATGCAAAGGCTGGTAGAATCCGCTGATTCTTCAGTCAGGTTTCCGCCATGCATCCCGCAGCCGAACACTCGCCGCTGGGCAAATCCAGCGAATACATCGCCACCTACACGCCGTCCTTGCTGTTCCCGATCCCGCGCACCGCGAAATGGGCCGAGCTGGGTCTGACGGCTGAAACCCTGCCGTACAAGGGCGTGGATTTCTGGAACTGCTTCGAACTGTCGTGGCTGTTGCCGTCCGGCAAGCCAGTGGTGGCGATTGGCGAATTCAGTATCCCGGCGGATTCGCCGAATATCATCGAATCGAAGTCGTTCAAGCTGTACCTCAACTCCCTGAACCAGACGCCGTTTGCCGACACCGCGAGCCTTGAAGCGACATTGGCCAAGGACTTGTCGGCCGCTGCCGGTAAACCGGTCGGCGTGCGGATTCGCAGCCTGAAGGACGTCGAAGCCGAAGGCGTCGTGGCGTTGCCGGGCGTGTGCATTGATGATCTGGACATCAGCGTCAGCAACTATGAGCATCCGCGCCCGGAACTGCTGCGTTGCGATGAATCGCGCATTGTGGAGGAGAGCGTGCACAGCCATTTGCTCAAATCCAACTGCCCGGTTACGAGTCAGCCGGACTGGGGCAGCGTGGCGGTGCAATACCGTGGCGCGGCGCTGGATCACGCGAGTTTGCTGGAATACATCGTGAGCTTCCGGCAGCACTCGGACTTTCATGAACAGTGCGTGGAGCGGATCTTTCTCGACCTGCAACGGTTGTTGAAACCGGAGAAATTGACGGTGTATGCACGGTATGTGCGCCGCGGAGGGTTGGACATCAACCCGTATCGCAGCACTGAAACCATTCAACTGCCAAACCACCGCCTGGTCCGCCAGTAAAGAACCCCTGTGGGAGCGGGCTTGCTCGCGATGAGTCCAGCACATTCAACATTGATGTTGACTGACACTCAGCCATCGCGAGCAGGCTCGCTCCCACAGGGTATTGCATTGCAAGTCCCGGATATGAAAAAGCCCCGCTATCACTGGCGGGGCTTTTTTTGTATTCGGCGGGTTCAGATCCCCATGTTGGCCAGGGCTTGCACGATGTTGCGCAAGGTGCCAGCAAGGGTCGGGTGTTCGATTTCGAAGCGTTCAACAGCCAGGTTCACATTGTCGGCGAGGCTGGAGTCCTGGGTTTTGGTTTCGAGTTCCAGTTCCAGTTCGATCTGTTGCATCAGCGCGTGCAGGTCTTCGCGCTCGGCTTCGGTCAGCGGTGGATTCTGTTCCAATTGCTCGCGCAGAGTATTGAGTTGTTGTTGCAGTTCGCGGGCAGGCATGGCGTTCTTCCTTTTATCGATAGGCACTGGCATAGACCGCGGCAGCACGCCAAAGGTCTATGGCTTGACCTTTAGATTAATCCACTCGCGCGCAACCTGCATGATCTCGATCAGGGCTTTTCGCCCTTGAGCCGGCGAAGACTGATGTCGGCCAGGCAGGTGTCGAGTTCACCGAGGTGATCGATCACCGAATGCACACCCAGGCCGAACAGTTGCATCGTTGCCTTGCCGCGTTTGAATTCCCGCTCCTGCTGAGTCAGCGCCTGCCACTCGTTGGGTGCCAGGCCGCAGAGTGAGCCGCAGGACGCCAGCCCAATCGTCCACAATCCGGCATTGAGCCCCGCTTGCAGCAATCGTGGTTCGCCGCTGACCAGTACGCAACCCTCCAGCCGTTCGACATTCAACGTCATCAGGGCTTGCCAGCAGGCATGCGGTGCCGGCCATGGATTGTTTGTTTCAGGGTGTTGCGAGGGTTTGATCCATGAAGGCAAGGCAGCAGCCAGTGAATGGCTGAAGGCAGGGGGGAGTTCATCGAGCCAGGCACAGGGAATCTGCTGATGTTGCAAGCTGTGCAGGCTATCCAGCGCGCCGGGCGTAGCCTCAGCGTGTATGGCAGAGGGGATGCCCTGTGCGCGTGTGCGGGCACCGAAATCCACCAGGCAACCACTGAGGCCGAACAGGACGGCGGTCAGGCTGGGCGCAATGTGGGGTAACGTTTCGGCGTGCGGCATATTAACGTCCCTGAAATAGCCTCAAGGCTAGGGCGCGACAGTGACAGTTGAGTGACACTGATGTGAATCGCTCACAATCATCGCGAATGATCCGCAGGCTGCCTTGCTCCGGTGCTGCCTTAAGCGGCTTTTCCGTCTTATACTAGCCAACTTAACGCGTGGGCCAAGCGCCCGCGCCAGTACAATCCAAGGAGTTTTTCTATGCGCTGGAGCAATCATCTAGCTCAGCTTTGTGTGTCTGCCAGTCTATTGCTGGTTCCGTTCGTTGCACAGGCAGCCTCGGAAGACGACCCTTGGGAAAGCATCAACCGCCCGATCTACAAGTTCAACGATGTGCTCGACACCTATGCGCTGAAGCCTTTGGCCCAGGGTTATCAGTTCGTGACGCCGCAGTTTCTTGAAGACGGCATCCACAATATGTTCCGCAACGTCGGTGACGTCACCAACCTTGCCAACGATATCTTGCAGGCCAAACCGGCCGCCGCTGGCGTCGACACCGCACGCTTGATCTTCAACACCACCTTCGGCCTGCTGGGCTTCTTCGATGTGGGCACCAAGATGGGCCTGCAACGCAATGACGAAGATTTCGGCCAGACCCTCGGCTACTGGGGCGTAGGCAGCGGTCCTTACGTGATGTTGCCGTTGTTGGGTCCAAGCACGCTGCGTGACGCGCCGTCCAAGTATGTCGATGGCTACACCGGCCCGTACCCGTACATCAACGACATTCCCGTGCGTAACTCGATCTACGGCCTGAACATCATCGACACCCGCGCCAGCCTGCTGTCGAGCGAGAAGCTGATCACCGGCGACAAGTACACCTTCATCCGCAATGCGTACTTGCAGAACCGCGAATTCAAGGTCAAAGACGGCCAGGTCGAAGACGATTTTTGATCTCGACCGGTAAAACGAAGAAGGCGGCCCAGTGGGCCGCCTTCTTTCGTTTGGCTTTCCTGACCGGTTTGGCTCGGGGTTTTTAACCTTCCATTACGTTACGGTTTTGCCGGTTCTTATAACTCCCGGTGATTTGAAATGGAAAGACGTCAAGCGACCATCGGCGTGAGCTTGAAACGCCCCGCGGATGGGAGTACCGTCTGCGCCTTAGAAGGGCACCTCTGGTGTACCTGTGTGTAGGGCAAATGCTCGAAAACAGTGCAGTAGAGAGGCTAGAAAGCGAATCCAGTAGTGTGAGCCGGGACAAAGCCCCTGCCTGCTACGCCAACCTAATTCTGGCGCCGTTTGCCCACATGCCAAAAACCAGTGCCACGCTGCTGATAATCGATGATGACGAAGTAGTGCGCGCGAGCCTCGCCGCCTATTTGGAAGACAGTGGTTTCAGCGTCTTGCAGGCCAGCAATGGCCAGCAGGGTCTTCAGGTATTCGAGCAAGACAAGCCCGACTTGGTCATCTGCGATCTGCGCATGCCACAGATGGGCGGACTCGAACTCATTCGCCAGGTCACCGAGCGGTCACCACAAACCCCGGTGATTGTGGTTTCGGGCGCCGGCGTGATGAACGACGCGGTCGAGGCCCTGCGCCTGGGCGCTGCGGACTATCTGATCAAGCCTCTCGAAGATCTGGCTGTGCTCGAGCACTCTGTGCGCCGGGCCCTGGATCGTGCGCGCCTGCTGCTGGAAAACCAGCGCTACCGCGAGAAGCTGGAAAAGGCCAACCGCGAGCTCGCCGCCAGCCTGAACCTGCTCCAGGAAGACCAGAACGCCGGTCGCCAGGTGCAGATGAACATGCTGCCGGTCAGCCCCTGGACCATCGACGAGTTCCAGTTTGCTCACCAGATCATCCCGTCGCTGTACCTGTCGGGTGATTTCGTCGACTACTTTCGGGTCGACGAGCGTCGGGTAGCCTTCTACCTGGCGGACGTTTCCGGTCATGGCGCCTCTTCAGCCTTCGTTACCGTGCTGCTGAAGTTCATGACCACGCGCTTGCTGTTCGAATCCAAGCGCAGCGGCACATTGCCGGAATTCAAGCCTTCAGAGGTCCTTGGTCATATCAACCGAGGCCTGATCAGTTGTAAGCTGGGTAAACACGTCACAATGGTCGGTGGAGTCATCGACGAGGAGACAGGTTTGTTGACCTATAGCATCGGTGGTCATTTGCCGTTGCCTGTGTTGTACACGCCAGACAGTGTTCGTTATCTGGAAGGGCGTGGTCTGCCGGTGGGCCTCTTCAATGAAGCCACCTACGAAGATCACGTACTGGAGCTGCCGCCGACGTTCAGCCTGACGCTGATGTCCGATGGCATTCTGGACCTTTTGCCAGAACCTACACTCAAAGAAAAAGAAGCGGCTTTGCCCCAACGGGTCAAGGCAGCGGGCGGCAGCCTGGATGGTCTGCGGCAGGTATTTGGATTGGCCACGCTAGGGGAGATGCCGGATGATATCGCCCTGTTGGTGTTGAGCAGGAATCTTTAATGAGTACCGGTAGAATCCAGTTCGCCGAGCAGGATGGCACCTTCGTCCTGAAGTTCGTCGGTGAAGTTCGCCTGACCCTGTGTTCGGCGTTGGATGCGACTATTGAGCGGATCTTCACGGCGTTGAACTTCAACGCAATCGTGATCGACCTGACCGAAACCCGCAGCATCGACAGCACCACGTTGGGCCTGCTGGCCAAGCTGTCTATCCTGTCGCGGCAAAAGGTCGGCTTGCTGCCGACCGTCGTCACCACCCACGAAGACATCACCCGTCTGCTGCAGTCCATGGGCTTCGAGCAAGTGTTCAACATCGTTGACCGCCCGATCCCGTGCCCTGAGTGCCTGACCGACCTGCCAGACCAGGATCAGTCCGAAGAAGTGGTGCGGATCAAAGTGCTCGAAGCGCACAAGATCCTCATGGGCCTGAACGACTCCAATCGTGAAGCGTTTCATGATCTGGTGAATGCGCTGGAACGTCATTGATTGCTTGAAGTGATGTGGGTCCGAAGACCCCATCGCGAGCAGGTTCGCTCCCACATTAGTCTTGCGTCGAACACACCATCCCGGCTCCCCAAAAAATCTCCTGTGGGAGCGAGCCTGCTCGCGAAGGCGCCATAACAATCACCACATCTTTCAGCGCGAAGCCACTACCCAAATTCAACGCAAAAAAAGGGCGAACCCACCAAGGTTCGCCCTTTTTGCATCAAGCTAAATCAAATCACAGCTTGGCTTGCAGCAACGCCTCAAGCTTTTCCTGGTCGCGAGCGAACTGACGAATACCCTCAGCCAGTTTCTCGGTCGCCATCGCGTCCTCGTTGGACAACCAACGGAACTGCGCTTCATTCAAGCTCAAACGCGCTTCACCAGCGTGACCCGGCGCCAATTTGCGTTCCAGCTTGCCAGTGTCCGCCGCCAGCTTATCAATCAGATCCGGGCTGATGGTCAGGCGGTCGCAACCGGCCAGTTGCTCGATCTGATTCAGGTTGCGGAAGCTCGCACCCATGACCACAGTCTTGTAGTCATTGGCCTTGTAGTAGTTGTAGATGCGTGTCACCGATTGCACGCCCGGATCATCCGCGCCGGTGTAGTCGTTGCCGTTGGCCTTCTTGTACCAGTCGTAGATGCGACCTACGAACGGCGAAATCAGGAAAACCCCTGCATCAGCACACGCCGCAGCCTGAGCGAACGAAAACAGCAGCGTCAGGTTGGTCTGAATGCCTTCTTTTTCCAGAATTTCGGCAGCGCGGATGCCTTCCCAGGTGGAAGCGATCTTGATCAGCACGCGGTCACGGCCAATGCCGGCCTTGTCGTACAGGTCGATCAGACGGTGCGCACGCTTCAATACGGCGTCAGTGTCGAACGACAGGCGCGCATCCACTTCGGTGGAAATACGGCCAGGAATCACTTTCAGAATTTCTTGCCCTACCGCAACGCCAAAACGGTCGCTGGCCAGGCCAACATCGCCTTTGCAGTCGTGAATGCAGGCATTCAGCAACTCGGCATAACCGGGAATGGCCGCCGCTTTGAGCAGCAGGGAAGGGTTGGTGGTAGCGTCCACGGGTTTAACGCGAGCGATAGCTTCGAAGTCGCCGGTGTCGGCAACCACGGTGGTCATTTGTTTGAGTTGTTCCAGCTTGGAAGTCATGGGCGTGCTCTTTCCTATGGGTCTAATGACATTACCCGAGCGCTGACAGCCACTCAAGGGTGCATGTACGTATCGAGGGCTCCAGCGGCAACAACCTGAAAACGGCTGTTTGAATGGCGGGGCGCGGTATCGGTAAATACGATGCCAAATCAGACCACAGGTTCAACCCAAGCGACCGTTAACGCCCCTCAAGCAACTCCGCCGCCTGATCCAGCAACGCCAAAGGCTCTTTAGCCTTGTGAATATCGACCGACAACAACTGCCGAAACTTGCGCGCCCCGGGAAACCCGGTGCCCAGCCCCAGCACATGCCGAGTGATATGGTGCATCGAGCCGCCCGCATCAATGTGCGCGGCTATATAAGGCCGCAACTGCGCCAGCGCCTCAGCCCGGCTGATCACCGGCGCCGTGCTGCCGAACAGTTGCTGATCCACCTCGGCCATCACATAAGGGTTGTGATAGGCCTCACGGCCCAACATCACACCGTCGAACGTCTGCAAATGTTCGTGACAGGCTTCCAGCGTCTTGATCCCGCCGTTGAGAATAATCTCCAACTCCGGAAAATCCGTCTTCAACCGCGCGGCCACGTCATAACGCAGAGGCGGAATGTCGCGGTTCTCCTTCGGCGACAACCCCTCCAGAATCGCAATCCGCGCATGCACCGTAAAACTCGTGCACCCGGCATCCCGAACCGTGCCGACGAAATCACATAACTCCTCATAACTGTCCCGGCCATTAATCCCGATGCGGTGCTTCACCGTCACCGGAATCGACACCGCATCGCGCATCGCCTTCACACAATCGGCCACCAACTGCGGATGCCCCATCAGGCACGCACCGATCATATTGTTCTGCACCCGATCACTCGGGCAGCCGACATTCAGATTCACCTCGTCGTAACCGTGCTCCTGCGCCATTCGCGCGCAGGCGGCCAAGTCCAGCGGCACACTGCCGCCGAGTTGCAGGGCGAGCGGGTGTTCGGCTTCGTTGTGACGCAGGAAACGGTCGTTATCGCCGTTGAGGAGTGCGCCGGTGGTGACCATTTCGGTGTAGAGCAGGGCGTGTTTGGAGAGTAGGCGTAGGAAAAAACGGCAATGCCTATCAGTCCAATCCATCATCGGGGCAACACTGAAACGGCGAGACAGTGAAGGACGGGCATGGCTAGTGTTTATAAGGGGTTCAGATTTTTCGAGATTCATTAATACTGATCTTTTATACAGCAGTTTTTACCCATTTTTCCTTGTTTTTCGGAGTCGGTTGCTACAATGTAGCAACTGACTTCAGCAATGTAGCAACTGGAAATGGGCACGATCACATCACGCAAGCGCAAGGACAACTCGACGGCCTACACGGCGCAAATACGGATCAATCGGGACGGGAAGACAGTTTATCAGGAAAGCCAAACCTTCGACCGTAAGCAGGTCGCCCAGGCCTGGATCAAGCGTCGAGAGACGGAGCTGGCGGAACCCGGTGCCATTGAACGTGCGAACCGCAAAGGCGTGACGATCAAGAAGATGATCGAGCAGTACCTCGACGAGTACGAAAAAATCCGTCCGCTGGGCAAGACCAAGAACGCCACGCTGAAGGCCATTAAGGACACTTGGTTGGGCGAACTCGATGACTCAGCGCTTACCAGTCAGAAGCTGGTGGAGTTTGCGCAGTGGCGGATGGGCAAGGAGGGCGGTGGTGTTCAGGCGCAGACGGTCGGCAATGATCTGTCGCACCTGGGCGCGGTGTTGTCCGTGGCGCGGCCGGCTTGGGGGTATGAGGTCGATCCGCTGGCGATGCCGGATGCGCGCAAGGTGTTGCGCAAGCTTGGCATGGTGAGCAAAAGCAAAGAGCGCAACCGCCGACCCACCCTGGAAGAGTTGGATAAGTTGATGGAGCATTTCTTCGAGGTACTGAAGCGCCGGCCGGACTCGATCCATATGCCGAAGATGATTGCCTTCGCGATCTTCTCGACCCGTCGGCAGGAGGAGATCACGCGGATTCGCTGGGAAGATCTCGACGAATCTCGTCAGGCTGTCCTGGTACGGGACATGAAGAATCCCGGGCAGAAGATAGGTAATGATGTGTGGTGCCATCTGCCTGATGAGGCTTGGGCTATTCTTCAGTCCATGCCCAAAAAGGAAAAGGAGATCTTTCCCTATAATGGCAAGTCAGTGTCGGCGGCCTTCACTCGGGCATGCCCGCTGTTGGGCATTGAAGATCTGCATTTTCATGATCTCCGGCATGACGGGGTTAGTCGGCTGTTCGAAATGGATTGGGATATTCCTAGGGTATCAAGTGTCTCAGGGCATAGAGATTGGAACTCGTTGCGACGCTACACCCATCTTCGAGGCAGGGGGGATTCGTACAGTCACTGGCGTTGGAAGAATCAGCTTGAGCTTCGATCTCAAGAAAATAAATCCCTTGTAGAGCTTGATTTCATATTGCCAGCATCCATATAGGGAAGGCGAAGGATGTGCCAAAATTGAAGCAAGGAAATCAAAATGGCAAATTTTTATATATCTGCAATACGTAAAGACAGCACACACACCCATATCCAGCAGGTGAAGGTCCATAAGGTAAATGGTGATCAGCATGGTCAAGGCTTGACTACCGACAGAGAATTCGTTGCCAACCTCATCTCGTTAGGTAAAACCGTTTTCAGAACGATGACCAAAAATGCTACTACCTCAAAATGGACTGTTGGGGCAGAGGTCCATGTGATAGACGGCGTTTTTATTACTACTGATCCAAATAAAGTCACAAAAGATAACCTTGGCAATTTGCCAACCTTTTAAATCGTAACCTGCCACCTTCGCGAAGTGAACCCAGCATTGAATAATGCTGGATTCTCTTTTTATACCCGTCTTCCCATTAATTGGTTTTGTTCGCGTATAGCACTCTCTCGTTGTTTATCAATGTATTCGGCAAGGTCCTTGATGTGGACTCCAAGTCCGGCTTTTTGGCTATTGGCCCCTAGACGAGTTATTGGAATGTCTATTTCACCTGATAGCCGTTTCTGCTTGAATTTCACTAATGTCAAATTCATGTAGTCCGCACATACCCTTTCTAGGGGAATCACAGCTTGCCCGTTGTACTGGGCCATCAGTAAAAATAAGGTGTTCATTCCTGCCCCTCCCGTTGCATTTGCTCCTCGACAAGAGCGATATGTTTCCATCCTCGACGTGTCCAGGCTGCGTAACCCGCTCTGTATGCGTAATGTTCGCGACAAAAGCTATCGGAAGTACTTGCGCCCAGTGAAGTGATGTAGGTCCGGCGTTGTCCACAGTAGCGCAGCCCTTCAGGCACTGGAAACTCCTTCTCGAACTCTGCGCGCTCATCAATCTGAATCGGTTCAAATACTGGTTGTTCGATGTTGATCTTGCTGCACAAAAGAGGCTTATACCCCTCGACAAGCTGTGCGGGCGGGCGATTCTGAGCGATCAGCGTTGCATAAGGTGTGGCTGCCTCGCGCAGCTTTTCGTGGGGTATAAGTGCCTCGGCAGTGGCGCCGGGAGGGGCAATAATGCCTGCTGCTGCGCAGCAGAGACTGTTTGTTTTCAGTGCGTCGACTCCACTGGCGTTGCAGAGCAAAGCGGTCGATGTTTGGGTGGTGTTCTGGTCCATTTTCATGCCGCTTTCCTCCGGTGTTCGATAGCGAGTTGGTCCATCAGGTGCAGGTGAAGCGTGAGCCGTATTGCGATGGTGGTGAGAAATCTGGCTCATGCTGCCTCCTTGACCAAGTCCGCCAGTAGCAGGGCGTTCTTGGTGTCTTTGTTCAGTTTGCGCAGGGCGTCGTTGCTGATCAGTGCGACCAGTTGCCGGTCGAACTCTTTGCGAAACCGTGTCAGTTCCAGCAACTCAGTGATGGCTTTGGTGTATTGCTGTTGCAAGGCGCCGGCTGCCTGGGGTGACAGGCGCAACATTTGGGGCGCGTGATTCATGCTGCATCCTCCTGCGTTGCTGGCTCCAGCAGGGCTGCCATGGCGAGCGCTTGATCCCGCAGGGCGAGTGAATCGCGTTCGAGTTTTTTGCCGGTGCGGAATGCGCTGAAGGTCTCTGCGGCGATCCTGAGCTTGTCAGCGATGGCCAGTAGAGTTTGATGCTCCTGCTCCCCCAGTTTTGAGGCTGCCAGTGCGCGCTCATAGTGGGCGTATAGTTTGATGCGCTCGGCACGAACTTGGTGTAGTGAGTGCTCCAGGCTGCGGATGGCTTCCGAGTTGTCGGATTGCTGGATGGCTTTGCCTTCGTCGATTCCCTCGATGCGGCCATCGATCAGGCCACCTCGGTAGCCGGTCCAGTAGAGTAGGGCAGCGCCGATGATGAGGCCGATCAATGCGCAGATTTGAATTGCAGTCATGTGGTGTGCTCCTGGTGTTGTCGTAGGCCGGTGGTGGCAGCCGTTGGGTCAGGTGTGTTACTCGGTTGAATCGTCCTGCGGTCGCAGCATCTCTTCGTCTGCCTTGTAGGCGCGGATGTCGATCAGCGAAGCGACATGCCTGATGTGCGCGTACTTCGGCGCCTTGCGGCTGGTGTCCAACGTGGTGATGGGTAGCTGAATCCGTCCGCTGTTGATCTCAGCCACGAACGATTGCTCGTTGAGGTTGCGGAAGTACTGCTCGCGGACTTTTTCCAACGGGATCAGCACATCGCCGAAGGTGCGGTAAAGCAGTTCCACGGTGGCTGACTCGGGTGCGGGTCGAAGTCGTAGCGGTGTCTGGCTGGTGTTATGCATTGGCTTGCTGAGCCTCCTTGCGTTGTGTTCTTGCCGGGTGGTTCCAGGCATTCAGGCAGTGTGTTTTGGTCAGCTCCCGCAGATGTTCCGGCACTTCGAGGAGCGCAGCGTTGCGCTCCTCGCGTGTGCGCATGGCGACGATCTGGCGGGCGTACTCCCTAGGCCACGTCACGGTTGTTTACCGGGATAGCGGGTAGATCCAGCCCCAGTTGATCGGCCAGCCAGCGGATGCCGGGTTGTCTGACGCGGGTTGACTGGCTGTACTGCATGCCGGCGGTCTCGTGGTACCAGTTGCTGTCCTTGACCCGCAGGTACTCGCGATCACGGGCCGGATAGGCGGGTAGGTTCCGGTTATTGAGTAGACCTTTTGCCCGCATAATGTCGATCAGCTTGGGTCTAGTCATACCGAGGTGTTTCGCGGCTTGAGCGAGTGTGCGTTCCATGGCATTCCCCTCAAGCGGCGTGTGCGGCGGGTGTTGCTGCCGCAGCCAGGTGGTTGATGGACTCGGACACTTTCTCGTAGATCTCGACATCGCTTCCGTACACGGTGAAGCATTTGGTGCGCGGCCTTTTCTCGCCAATGCTCATGATGGTGGTAACACCAGAGCGGGTTTGAGTGCGATGCAATGCCACGTGAAGGGGTAGCTCAAAACCCATGTCGAGGCTCACCACACCACCAGTGCGCACCAACTCAAATACCCGCTGCTTGTGCTCAGTATCGAAGCGAGCGCATTGACGGCTGACGTGGGGGAGGTTCAACAGGTCGGCAGCATTGCTGGGGTCGAAGGGGCCATTGACGATCTCTTCGATAAAGTCGGCCAGCTTGAGGTGCATCTTTTTTTCGTTCTTCAAGGTCAGCGTGTGGCGCTCGCTGCCCAGTTCAACGGTGAAGAGAGTGTCAGATGTATTGCGTTCGACTTTCAGGCGAAACGCCAGGGCCTCGCGCTTGGGTGTCGACCGTACAACGTGGTTGAAGGTCTCGGTCAAATTGACCTGAGCGTTGAGCAGTTGCAGCGTGCGGTTATCCAACTTGTACTTGCTCATGCTGCATACCCTCCGCCGTTTGGATCGAAGGGTGCAGGTGTGGCGCGGACTTTCAGCTTTGGTTTGGTGGGGACAAATGCGCAGCCGCATTCGCGGGCCAAGCGGCGAATCTCGAAGATGCGGAACGGATCAGCAGCGGCCGGATGGACGTGCAGGGTAGCTCTGGTGTGCATGATGTTGCCTCGCTCTGTGGTGGAAGAGTAAGACAAAAATAACCCATAAGGTTATTTTTACAAGCTAAAATTAACCTTCTGGGTATTTTTTTTGATGCGTTGCGGTCAAAACAGCTGAAAGAGTCGCCTACCTATTGTAAAAATGATGGACAGCAACTGCATTCGTTCGTAATTTGCAACCTTTAGAAATACCTGCTGCGTTCTATTGCAAGCCGACTGTGCTGCGCGTATGTAAACCAATAATGAGAAAATTATGGAAAAGTTTCTGGGGATGTTTAAAACGAAAGCACCGATAACAATTATCGGAGTAATAGTGATAGGCGTTATTGGCTCTGCAATTTATGATGCAATTGTAAAGCCGGGGTTTGGCGTGGTTTCAAAATTTCTTTTTAGCGTGTTTACTTTAGGCTCGCAGCGGATGAAAGATTCAGCCTATAGTAATGCCGCATTAGACCCGTCGTCTCTTCCTTCTCTAATGCTTCTAATGTTTTTGATTATAGGTATGGTTGTATTTGTTTCATTTAATACGGCGTCCTCTGAAATGCGCAGAAGAAGGCTGGATCGTGGGCGTCAAGGAGGTGATCAATCTGAATGCCGAAATGGGCCTACCGAAAAGAAGCCTATTACCAAGGTTAAGCTGCAGGTTGCGATTTATACATCACGTTTTTCAGCTGTAATCTTTTTGATATTTGCATATGTCATGATTAGCACTACAAATCAGTCGATTCTTGTTTGGCGGATCTACAACGCTAACCTCGCAATAATCGCACCTTACACGCAGTCGGATCAATTGTTGGGGATAAAATCAGCGTTCGCAAAAATGCGGACTGAAAAGGAATTTTTAGAACTTTATCAAGTGATGAAAGAGATCTCTGTAAAGAACAACATTGAGCTTCGTCAGGATGTTGTTTGGTGATGTCGACTTGTTAGCCTAAGTGATTGGCCAGATCTCGCGCGGTAAGCGACTAGTGCGGTCGCATTACTAAAGGTCTGATATTTTCCATCGGGCTCTGCCGCAAATACTCCATTCTTCCGTCATTCTAATAATGCGCTCAGGCCAATCTGGGTTGAGCGCGAATAGATATAATTCATTCCCTTCCTGCTTCAATTGTTTAAGCGTTGCTGCTTGGTCTCTTGTCCTTTTTGCCGCAACAAAGTGACCCGGAGATGCATCAAGCGAGGGGTCAATAACAATCTTATCCCCTTCCATAAACTTTGGTTCCATACTCATCCCTTCTACTCGGAGAATGAAAGCTCGAGGTCCTACCGGACCTGGAGCATCGATCCATTCTTCCGCATCTCTGGGATCGAAAGTGCCATGAGTGTCGCACCAAGCCCCAGCTGCTATTGATCCAATCACTGGCAATTTACGTCCGGTATGGCTAAGCACTGTCGCATTGTTGAATTCGCCTACTCCGTAAGGCATATCCAGATAGCCACCATGAAGATCCAGCGCCTTTTCAATCTCGCGCGCGATTTGATCACCAATACCTTTCGTAGGATTTTTACCGCCGAAGGCACTGACCTGAGCGGGAGCCTTGCCTAGGAGCTCGGCAATGTCTGTAAGCCGCAGCTTCCTCTCCTCGAGAATTCTTCGGAAATTTTGTAAGCGTGTGTCTGAGATTTTCATTGGCCAATTCTGGATGGATTAACCTTATGGGTGAATGCCCTGTTGGGTATTGAAAAAAATAACCATAAAGGTTAATTTGTGGTTCGGGAGGTACATTTGATGAAGCTACGCGACTACATAGGCGGTTTGGATTCACACGCGCTCGCGGCTTACGCCGGGCGATGCGGCATAGCTATCAGCTACCTACGTCTTCACGTCAAATATGCGAGCAAAGATCCAAGCGTCTCTTTGATCAAATCATTGACGCGTGAGAGTCAGGGTAATGTCTCACTTGCCGACGTGCTTGAGCATTTCGGAGTGACCGAGATTGGTATTGCAGGAAAAGCTGCATAGCAAGAAAAAAGGCGACCCAACGGCCGCCCAGTTCCTCCCGACACGCACCACCACAGCGCTGTCGGGTCGCGATAAAGATAGGTGGGCACACCACATGCTAACCACGTCTCTTTACCGCGCTTTCCAAGGCACGGATGCCTTGGTGTTGCTGCCTTTTCCACCACAGATTGGGCAGCTGTTGCGCCAGGGGTGAACAACGGATTGTTCGCCTCGGCACGGTGCCGGTGTCGATCCTGAAGATCTAGCCGGCTTTTGGGCCCTTTCAAGCCACGCGGCAAATGTACCACCACTGCATGTCGCGCGGCACTGGCAACCTTAAGGATTAATGCCATGAGCCGAATCGCTTTGAGTTCTGTAGAACGGGCGCAGCGGGAAATCCTGCCGCTCGATTTAGCGCTTTACCATGCTGCCCGGGACTATCCCGGCGGCGCTGCTGCAATTGCCGCCACCACCGGCAGAAACGCCACCACGCTGCAGCACAAGCTGTCTCCAACCCACCCCAGCCACACGGTGAACATTCAAGAGTTCGGCGAGATCCTGGAGCTGACTAAGGACCGCCGCATTCTCGATGCAGTGCATGCACTGGTTGGGGATACGACTTGGCAGGAGTTGGCCGAGGCATACACCAATGACATGCCCGAAACCTTGACCACCGGCATTGCTGAGTATTTCCGGCAGGTCGCGGATTTGGCTGAGACATGGGCCAAGAGCATTGGCGATGGCGTGGTGACGGACCACGAGCTGGCCGCGATTCGCCTGCAGGTGTTTCGCGGTATTCAAGGATTGCTGGGTATGTTCAACCGCGCCACCTACGTTAATCAAACAACGCGGGGTGTCGACCGTGGCTGATATTGCAGATTTCGCTAACGACCTGGTGCAGGAGCGTCTTGATCAGGCACTCGCTGCACGTAACGCCGCCAAGCCCGCTTCGGCGGCGCATTCATTTCTATTCTGTGAGGGGTGTGATGACCCGATACCGGAAGACCGTCGCTTAGCGCAGCCCGGTTGTTCGCAGTGCGTGCCTTGCCAATCTATCGAAGAATCGCGGGAGGCACGTCGTGCTCGATGAGGTATTGGGTCAATTCGCAGACTACGGCCTTGAGCCGGACCAACCGTTAATTTTTGGCAAGCTGACTCGCTGCAAGACTGCTCAGGACAAGGGCAAGGAAAAGAACGGTTGGTATATCGTCCATGAACATTGCACCGAAAAAGACGAAACGCTGATATTTGGCAGCTTCGGTGACTGGCGTTCGGGCGAAACGCAGAAGATCAAAGTGAAGGCGGGGCGGATATCGTCTGAAGAGCGTGAGGTCATGCGCGCTCGTCAGGAGGACGCTAAACGTCGCGCCGCCGAGATTGCGACCAATGCGGCACGTCGAGCGGCGAACCGGGCGGCGGGGCTGTTCAAGCGCATGCCCGAGAAGGGGCGTAGCGACTATCTGGACAGAAAACAAATTGTCGGTTTTGGTGTTCGTTACGCGCCGCGCACTGGCGCGTTTTTGGTGCCGATGTGCAATGTGCGGGATCAGATTGTCGGTCTGCAGGTGGTCTTTCCGGCGAAGCAGGAAGACACCGGTCGGGATAAATCCTACTGGCCTTACGGGATGTCGAAAGAGGGGGCTTTTCACCTAATCGGGCCTCACCCTGAACCGGGGGAGCCGGTGCTGGTATGTGAGGGTTACGCCACGGGCGCCAGTCTGCATATGGCGACCTCGCTGACGGTGGCCATCGCGTTCGATGCGGGCAATTTGCTAGTGGTGTGCAAGGCCATGCGTGAGCGCTTTCCGGGTTGCCCGCTGATTGTTTGTCGAGATGATGACTGGAAGACGAAACGTGCCAATGGTGATGCCTGGAACCCCGGTGAAGAGAAGGCGAACAATGCGGCACTGATCGTCGGTGGCCAGGTGGTCGCGCCGATCTTCTCCGGTGAGCGGGAGGACAAGTGGACAGACTTCAATGATCTGCATGTCGCCGAAGGCTTGGAGGCGGTCCGACGTCAGGTGCTGGCGGTGGTCAAGCCACCGGCTGCGGGTGGATGGAAAGACCAATTGGCTCGCACCGAAAGCGGCGCCCTGATCGCGCATATGCAGAACGTCGAGTTGATTCTTGGCAACGACGAGCGCTGGGCCGGAGTGATCACTTACAGCGCCTTCAGTTCGAAGAGCGTCAAGCTGCGTTCGGCCCCTTATGGCGGTGGTACGGGCGACTGGGCCGACATTGATGACGTTCGGGTGATGAAGTGGCTCGCGCAGCAATACAACCTACGGGTTAAGTCGACGCAGGTGATTGAGGCGGTGAGCGTTGTTGCTCATGACCATGCTTTTCATCCGGTGCGGGAGTACCTGCACAAGCTCGAATGGGACCGGGTGCCTCGGCTGGAAAGTTGGCTCACCGATGTCATGGGCGTGCAGGCCAGCGACTACTCGGCCAAGGTTGGTAAGCGCTGGTTGCTGTCGGCGGTGGGGCGGGTGATGCGGCCCGGCTGCAAGGCTGACTCGGTGATGATTCTGGAAGGCGCGCAGGGTGCTGGTAAGTCGACGGCGATGAGCATTCTCGGCGGCGAGTGGTTTATGGATACACCTTTCGCCCTGGGCGACAAGGACGGCTTTCAGGCTATTCGTGGCAAGTGGATTGTCGAGCTGGGGGAGCTGGATAGCTTTAACAAGGCTGAGAGTACCAAGGCCAAACAGTTCTTCTCGGCATCTACCGATACCTATCGCGAGAGCTACGGCCGCCGAACAAACGATGTGCCACGCCAGTGTGTGTTTGTGGGGACGACCAACCAAGACGAGTATCTCAAGGACGCCACCGGTAACCGGCGTTATTGGCCGGTGGCTTGTACCAAGGTCGACCTGGAGCTGCTGCGTGAGATCCGTGACCAGCTCTGGGCAGAAGCGATGTTTTGCTATGAGGCAGGCGATATCTGGTGGGTGACGCCTGATGAAGCGCCGACCTTTGCCGAGGCGCAGGAAGAACGTTTTGTGGTGGATGAGTGGGAAGGGCCAATCCTCACCTGGTTGGAAGAATCGCAGATCGGTGAAACCACATCTGGCAGTGAGGTGCTGACTATTGCGCTGAAGCTCGACTTCGGCCATTGGGGTAAGCCCGAGCAGATGCGTGTCGGGGCGATCATGCACCGACTTGGTTGGCGGCGTACTCGGATGCCGGCGCTGGCGAAAAGTGGGCAGCGTCCTTGGGCTTACAAGAAGCCGGCAGGTTGGGGTGGCGCTTCGGCGCTGAAGGTGGAACCGATCGAGGAGCCTTGCTTCGGTGATTAAGCGAATTGATGAAATGCTCAAGCTTTGGGCTGAGGATCTGCATTCTCCTGTGACCACGTACTCCGGTGGGCCGAGCGGCGGGAACATGATCGCCATGTTGATGGAGTGCAAAGGGGAGTTGATCCGTGGGACTCGCGGTAGTCGGGTGTTATTGGATGAGTCGGCGGATATTGAGCTGATTGTGAACAAGCATTTGGAGCCTCGCCTAGCGCAGGTGGTGAGGGAGCACTACTGCAACCATGAAAGCTTCATGCGGCAGAAGCTGCTGCACTGTGCCTGCAGCGTTCGCACTTACTATCTGCGTTTGCATGAGGCTCATGTGAACATCGAGGGAATGCTGATGGGGAAGGCTGCGTGACCCTGGGCATGACTTCGGCTGTTGCTGTCCCGCTTGCCCGCCTTGTCCTACTGCGTTTCAACGCGGTGGGACAAGCGCGGGCCTTGTCGTTGTTGGGCTGTCCCACCGTCCCGCCTTTCGGGGCCTCCCGCCCATGTGAGCGGAGCGGGCACCAGCACGCGCCCGTGGCGCGCACGCGTGTTATTCAATTTCTTCCTTTACACGAGAAAGTAGATAGAACAGTAGGGCAGTGGGGCGAGGCCCCGAATTTAGGCGCTCTCAGGCGTCCCACTTCGATTCTGAAAGGTGGGGCAAATGGGACAACGCAACAGCAACAGATAGCCGAGGTGGTGTATTCACCGACATTGCCTAGGCGTTCACCCTGCGTTACCCACTTATTCACCGGGTGGCATTAAAGTGGGGTTGCTGCCAGTAAAATCCACCTGTAAAAAGTAGTCATCTTCGATAGGTGCGACCGCAGAGAGCGGCAGGCGATACACAACAAACCCGGCCATTGCGCCGGGTTTTTTATTGCCCTGGCTTTTTGAACTCAAGTGAATAGCGCAGATATTTTCTCAAGAAAACGGCTACGCCCAACAAAACCAAGATGCCTACGGCTGTAACGTTCAAAACCACCACACGTTCAAAGTCATAGGGGGCAGTGCTCGTTGCCTCACGGTAGAAGCTGTAGATATGGCTGCATGTGAGCGCCGTCAGGCTGCACCAAACAGCGAATATCTTCAGATCAACAAGGCGTTTTTCGTTTATCGCAAAGTACATCAACACGCTAGAAACAACGGCTACCGCAAGTTCTGCTTTTCCCATTGAACACCTCGTTTGATATGGAGTGAAGAGCTTGAGGTTAAGTCCCTAGGTGTCCCGCAACAAGCAAATCGTTCAACCCACTATCGAGTCTGGAGCAGCAATGACAAACGAGCAGCAAGCGCTGGCAGAGATGCCAATCTGGTTAGTGATCGTCCTAGCTCTGGTCGGCGGTGTATCGGGTGAGATGTGGCGGGCAGACAAGGACGGGGCGAGAGGTTGGGCATTGTTACGGCGCCTGGCACTTCGGTCCGGTGCCTGCGTTGGTTGCGGACTTTCCACCATGATGTTGTTGCACGCCGCCGGGGTGTCGATCTGGACTGCGTCGGCGATGGGCTGCCTGACCGCAATGGCCGGCGCCGATGTTGCCATCGGGTTGTACGAACGCTGGGCCGCCAAGCGGCTGGGCGTCTGCGAAATGCCACCCTCAGACGGTGATCAGGGGTGATGCACCGAATTGGGGCGCCGAAAAACTGCCGGGGACCCTGGGGTTATCCGAGGGGTACGGGGTCGGAAACCCGCGGGAAAGTGTTAGCGGACAGTTCACCAGCTTAGTGAACTGGGGTGAACAGGTGAACCCCCGTATTCATTAGGTGAACAGGACATTCCATCATGACTGTAATCAGCAAAACGGAGTTTGCGGCACGGCGCGGCTGGGCGAAATCGTATGTTTCCAAGTTGGCGAATCAGGATCGGTTGGTACTGACTGACGATGGCAAGGTGGAGTTGGAAGCCACCGAAGCATTGCTGGCCGAGTCCGCCGATCCCAGCAAAGCCGCTGTCGCCAACCGACACGAACGGCTTCGCCTTCAAAAGGAGGCTGAAATCGCCGTCGAAGAACCTGCGGTGCCGCAAGTCGGGCAGGCGGTGGACTTCCAAAAGTCTCGGGCTCTGCGCGAGCACTACCTGGCCCTGCAAGAGCAAGCCAACTTCCACAAACAGCAGGGCACCTTGGTCGAGCGTATCGCGGTGGAAACCGGCGCCTTCAACGCAGGCCGCCTGTTGCGGGATCAACTGCTGGGTATGCCCCCGCAACTGGCACCGGAACTTGCCGTCATGACCGACCCCTGGCAAATCGAAAAGCACCTGACCGCCGCTATCCGTCGCTCGCTTGAGGATGCAGAACGCTTGTCCTCGGCGGATCTTGAGCACGCCCTGACCACGAGTTAAACCTATGCCCACGGAAATTCCTGACGGTGCTGAGGTGTACCGGGAGGCGTATTTTCGTGGGCTGCATCCTGACCCGGACGTCTGGGTCGATGAGTGGGCCGACGAGTACATGCGTATCCCGCGTGACACCGGTGCCGCTGAGCCAGGCCAGTACCGCACCTCGCGTACGCCGTATGCCCGTGAGCCGATGCGCTGCCTGTCGCCGGCTCATCCTTGCAAACGCGTGATCACCATGGTCGCGTCGCAGCTGATGAAAACGCAGATTGCCTTGAACTGGATTGGCGGCCTGATCCACATGGCGCCGTCGAACATCTTGACCCTTTTGCCGAGCCTCGGCCTGGCCAAGCGGGTGTCATCACGGATTGGCAAAACCATTAAGGCGACCCCGGTGCTGCGTGAACGGGTGGCGTCCAGCCGTTCGCGAGACTCACGCAACACTATGGACACCAAGGAGTTCGAGGGCGGGTCGTTGTACGTGACCACCGCCGGCTCGGCCGCCAACCTCTCGGAGCTGTCGGCGCGCTACGTTTACGGTGATGAGATCGATCGCTGGGAAGTGGACATCGGCGAAGAGGGCGACCCTATCGAGCTGGCGGAAACCCGAGGCAGTACCTTCGGCCGCAATGCGAAGTTCTACTTCTCCAGTTCGCCGACGATCAAGGGCGCCTCGCGGATCTCCGACCTGTTCGAGGGCAGCGACCAGCGTTACTACTACGTGCCGTGCCCGAGCTGCGGGCACATGCAAATTCTTGAGTGGGAGCGACTGCATTACTCAAAGGACTTTAGTGTCGTGCATTACCAGTGTGCCGGGCCTGAGTGCGACGTGCTGATCGATGAGTACCACAAGGGCGAGATGCTCGCCAAAGGTGAATGGCGTGCCCATGCCGAAGGCGATGGCGAGACGGTGGGCTTCCACCTCAACGCGCTGTATTCGCCGCTGGGCTGGATGGACTGGAAGTCACTGGCCAAACAATTCGAGAAGGCCAAGAAGGCCCAGGCCAAAGGCGATCTTGAGCCCATGCAGGTGTTCTACAACACCCGATTGGCGAAAGTTTGGGACAGCGCACAAGAGCAAACCAAAGCCGATGTGCTGAGGCAGCGAGCGCGGTTGGAAGGCTTCACCCTCGGCTCACTGCCGGCGGCGGTGCTGATGATCACCGGCTCCGTCGACGTCCAGGCCAACCGCTTGGAGTTCATGGCGATGGGTTGGGGCGTCGGCATGGAGCGTTGGGTCGTCGATTACCAGGTGGTCTCGGGTGATCCCGCAGACGAACGCACCTGGGCGGCCTTGGACGAACTGCTCAAAGCTAAGTATCGCCATCCGTGCGGTGTTGGTCTGGGCGTTCTGGCTACCGCTGTCGACTCCGGTGGCCACCACACCGATGAGGTCTATCAGTTCTGCCGCGTTCGCCGCTGGCGGAATGTGTTCGCCATCAAGGGCGCGAGCAAACCCGGGAAACCGGTGATTGCTCAACGCCCGTCGATGGTTGACGTGACCTGGAAGGGCCAGACCGAACGCAACGGCGCCGAGCTGTGGTTCGTCGGTACCGACACGGCCAAGGACTGGATCTACAACCGTTATTCGTTCCCTTCCGGGCCAGGTGCGTTGCACTTTGCCAATGACCTGCCGGACGACTTCTTTGATCAGTGCGTCGCGGAGCGCAAGGTGGCGCGCTACATCCGTGGCCACAAGCGCATCGAGTGGGTCAAGGGCAAGGCCGAGCGCAACGAAGCGCTCGACTTGATGGTGTATTGCCTGGCCATGGCGCATTACCTGGGCCTCAACCGTTACAAGGAACACGACTGGGAGCGCGTGCGTCAGTCCCTGGCGCAGTCTGGTCTGTTCGACGATGCCTTGGGCATCAAGCCTGTTCAAGGCAAACGTGTTACCGGACCCGCAACACCCGTTGCTGCACCGCAATCGGCTCCACAACTTACTGCGCCGATCGTGCCATCGCGGCCGGCAGCACCGCCACCTCAACGCCGCAGCTCCACCAGCGGTTACCTGAAGAGACGCTGATATGTCCTTTACCCAAAAGCACCTCGACGCGGTTGAGGCGGCCATCGCACGCGGTGAAAAAGTCGTGCGCTACACCGACCGTACCGTGGAATACCGCACCATCGACGAACTGCTCAAGGCGCGCGATCAGATCCGCACTTCGCTGGTCAACTCCGCCGGGCCGCGCTCGCGCGTGGTCAGGCTGTGCCACGGAGGCAAAGGAGTCTAATGGCCCGCCACTATCCGACGCTGACCCGTAACTGATTCGTGTTGCCGTCGAACATCAAGGCCAGTTACGAAGGCGCTGGAGAGGGCCGACGATCCACTGGCTGGGATGCTCCCGACAACGGCGTCAACAGCATCAATACTCCGGCACTGCGTAACTTGCGTTCGCGTTCCCGGGCAGCGGTTCGCAATGACCCGTATGCCTTCAATGTGATCGACAAACGCGTCAGTAATTTGATCGGTACCGGCATCACGCCGCGCCCGAAAACCGACGACGAAGCCCTGCGCAAATTGCTGCAGGAACTCTGGGAGGACTGGGTCGATGAATCGGACGCCGATGAGCGCACCGATTTCTACGGCCAGCAGGCGCTGGCGGCGCGCACGGTTGAAACCTCAGGCGAGTGTTTTGTGCGGTTGCGTCCGCGCAGTTTGGACGAAGGCCTCGCGGTACCGCTGCAGCTGCAGATCCTCGCGCCGGAGTTCGTCCCGCATGACAAGTTCGAGACCACCAAAACCGGCAACCTCATCCGCGCCGGCATCGAGTTCACCCCGGATGGCAAGCGGGTGGCGTACTGGATGTACCTGTCACATCCGCGTGACGCGTCGTCGCTGAACGCCGGTTACAACCAGTTGGTGCGCGTGCCGGCCTCGCAGGTGCTGCATATCTTTGAGCCGGTCGAGCCTGGCCAGTTGCGCGGTGTACCGCGTTTGTCACCGGTGCTCAAGCGCCTGCGCAGTCTCGACAACTACGACGACGCGGTGTTGTTTCGCCAAGAGGTGGCCAACCTGTTTGCCGGATTTATCAGTCGCCCGGCACCGGACTCCGGACAGGCTCCGAGAGATCCGGTGACCGGTCAATTGTTGAGTCTTGATCGTGATGGCTTCACCCCGATGGTTGCGCTGGAGCCCGGCACCATGCAGGAGCTGGGGCCGGGTGAAGAGGTGGAGTTCTCCAAGCCGCCGGACGCCGGCAACAACTACCCGGACTTCATGCGGCAGCAGTTGATGGCCGCAGCAGCGGGGACGGGCACGCCTTACGAGATCCTCACCGGCGACATGCGTGAGGTCAACGACCGGGCGCTGCGTGTGGTGCTCAACGAGTTTCGGCGCCGTCTGGAACAACTGCAATTTGGTGTTTACGTCCACCAGCTCTGCCGCCCAGTGCGGGCCGCCTGGATGGACATGGCCGTGTTGTCCGGTGTCCTGGTGCTGGCCGATTACGCGCAAAAGCGTCGCAATTACCTGCGGACCCGCTGGGTGCCGCAAGGCTGGGCCTACATCCAGCCCGTGCAGGACGTACAGGCGCGGCGCATGGAAGTGCAGGCGGGCTTTGCCTCGCGCAGCGAGATGGTCCTGCGCACCGGCTACGACGCCGAAACGGTCGACGCGGAAAACGCCGCCGATCTGGCGCGGGCCACGCGACTGGGCCTCAACTACAACACTCTCGACGCCGTCGAGCCCATCGACGACAAGGAGCAACCATGAGCAAAAAAGCGCGACCGCGCATCTACAACCGCGCTGGCCAGCGGGTGCAGGTCAAAGACAAAACCTGGTACGCCGTGCACGCCAGTGGCGAGGCCACCGAGCGGGTGATTGAGGTCTTCGTCTACGGCGAGATCGGTGCCTGGGGTGTGACGGCCAATCAGTTCGTGCAGGATCTGCGCGCCATGGACGACGGCGTCTCGGAAGTAGTCGCCGCGTTCAACAGCGTCGGCGGCGACCTGTTCGACGGCTTGGCCATGCACAACGCGTTGAGGCGTTTGGGCGCGCGGTGTACCGGGCGGATTGATGCTTTGGCCGCCAGTGCGGCCAGCGTCGCGGTGTGCGGCGCGCATAAGGTCGTCATCGCCGAAAGCGCGATATTGATGATCCATAACCCCTGGACCTACGCGGCCGGCGATGCCGAAGACTTCCGCAAGGTGGCCGACGTTCTCGACCAGACCATGGAAGCCATCATCGCGGCCTACAAAGCCAAGGCGTCGAACATTGATGAGGTTGAATTGCGGCGGCTGGTCGCTGCTGAAACCTGGCTCACCGCGAATGAGGCCCTGGCCCTGGGCCTTGCCGATGAAATCGGCGACGGGATCAAGGTTAAGGCTTGTCTCGGGCAGGGGGGCGTGTTGCAGCGTTACCAGCATGCACCGGCTGAGCTGCTGGCCCAGCTCGATGAGCCACCCGAAGCGGATCCGGAACTGGAGGTTGAGACTCCACCGCTGGTACCGCCGGTGGTCGACTCGACCAAGTTGGCTCTGATGATCACTCAGCGTTGCACCGAGGCGGGGGTCAGCAACCTGGTTGCGCCGTTGCTCAGTGCGACCAAGCTTGAAAGCGAAGAGATCGTCCTGGCTGGCCTGGCCCGTGCCAAGGCGGTGAATGACCTTTGCGTGGCTGCACGCTTGCCGGAGTTCAGTGCCGAATACGTGGCGGCTGGATTGGATGCAGCGGCAGTGCGGGCGCGCTTGTTCGACAAGATTGTCAGCAGCGGCAAAGGCTTCGAGATCGACAACAGCTTGCCGCTGGACAACGACCCGGCGCCGAAGGTGCTGGCCAAACAAACTGATCCCACCTCGATCTGGGCCGCTCGACAAGCCGCTCACTCTGGAACTGCGCACGGCGCGAAAGGAGCAAGACCATGACCATCAAAAAAGAACCGATCCACGCCGGTGAGTTTCTGCTGTCTGAAGGGGCGGGGAACATTTCGCGTGAGTCGATCAACGTCGCAGCCGGCCCGGCACTGTACCCGGGCCAGGTCCTCGGCCTGGTGACGGCCACCAGCGAATTCGCGCCGTACGCTCCGGCGGCCGAAGACGGTACTCAGGCGGCCGTGGCGATTCTCTTCGGTCCGCTGGGTGAGTCGGATGTGGTGCGCCGTGGTCGCGCGGTGGTGCGATTGGCGGAAGTCAGTGAAGCGCACCTGACCGGACTCGACGCCGACGCTGAAAAAGACTTGGCCGCCCATTTCCTGATCGTTCGATAAGTCGATCAGCCCACTGCATGCACCCCGCCTTGAGCGGGGTTTTTCATTTCTGGAGAGTACCCATGGCCGATATCGCCATTTTTGACGACGAAGCGTTTACCGTTACCGCGCTCACCGCTGCACTCAACGAACAACCGTACCTGCCGGGCCGCATCAGTGCGCTGGGCCTGTTTCGCGAGGAAGGGGTTACGACCCTGACCGTGCAGATTGAAAAGGACGGCGACACCCTGGCATTGGTACCGGCCGGTGAGCGCGGTAGTTCTGGTCTGGTGGTTGCGGCCAGCAAGCGCAACCTGATTCCGTTCAACACCGTCCACTTGCCAGAGCGTTTCACCATCAAAGCCGACGAGATCCAGGGCATTCGCGCCTTCGGGACTCGCACCGAGCTGCAGGCGGTGCAAGACGTGGTCAATGCCCGCTTGGCTAAAGCGCGTCGGCAGTTGGATGCCACGCACGAGTTCCAGCGCATGGGTGCCCTGAATGGCCTGATCCTCGACGCCGATGGCCAAACACCGCTGTTGGACATCTATGCATCCTTCGGAGTGCAGCGTCAGAAGCTGCCCATGGGCCTGGCTGATCAGAGTACCGAGCTGCGGGTGAAGTGCGGCGAAGCACTGGATATGCAAGAGGATGCGCTGGGCAGTGTGACCAGTACCGGCTCTCGCGCCTTCTGCGGCAAGAACTTCTGGAATAAGTTGATCGTTCACAAGGCAGTCAAAGAAACCTACCTCAACAGCCAGCAAGCGGCAGCGTTGCGCGGTGACGCTCGGGAGAGCTTCGAGTTCGGCGGCATTGTCTGGGAGCGCTACCGTGGCAAGGTGGCGGGTGTGTCTTTCGTCCACGACGACAAGGCGTTGCTGATCCCTGAGGGTGTGCCTGATCTGTACATCTCGGTGTTTGCTCCGGCGGACTACATGGAAACGGTCAACACTCAGGGAATCCCTTACTACAGCATGATCGAGCCGCTGCCGTTCAACAAAGGCATGGCCGGGGAAGCGCAGTCCAACCCGCTGCACCTGTGCACCCGACCTCGCGCCCAGATCCTCCTGGAGCTCTGACCATGGGCTTTCGCGATCTGATCGCCGAGATCGACGCGGTGGTGTTCGAAACGCTGGGCGACACCGCACGGATCGAGGGTCGCGAGGAGCCGGTGTTCGGTATGTTTGCCGCGCCCTGGTTGCAGCCGAAGTTCGGCAAGCTCAACACTGGCTTGCGTGAGCCGCGTTTCGAGATCCGCGTCAGCGATTCGCAGGGCCTGGTGCAGGGCCTGTTGGTCAGTATCGATTTGCCCGCCTTGGATGGCGGCGGCGATTACGACCTGCTGCAGCTGGAGCCGAGCGGTGACGGTCTGGTCGCCTTGATCCTGAGGATGCGCCCATGAGTGTCGGTAGCTATTTCAAACCCTCGGCCGGCGGCGGGATGATTTCCATCCAGTCCTCGGCCGCGGACCTTCAGGCGTTCCAAGACTTTGCCAAGTTGGTACCCAAGGCGGCGGCAACGGCGCACCGACGCGCGATCAACAAGACGTTGGGTTGGTTGCGCACGCACATCGCCCGGGCCGTCAGCCGGCAGGAGCGCATCGCGGTCGCGGCGGTGCGTCAACGCTTGCGCAGTTACCCAGTCTCCGGCGGGGCTACGAGCGGCAAGCTGTGGTTCGGTTTGAACGCCATCGAGTCCAGTCGGATCGGCCGAGCACGGCAGACTGGCAGTGGCGTCTCGGTAGCCGGGCGGCGTTACCAGGGTGCGTTCCTGAAGAAGGTCTACGGCAACAAGCCCGACATCTGGATTCGCACGGCAAGCAAGCACTTCAACGCGGACGACTACCCCGACAGCACGGTGTCCCCGGGTCGCGGGCCAAGTTCGGGGTGGGTGGCGGAAAATGGCAGTCGCTTTCCGTTGGCCAAGGCGAAAGTCTCGCTGGAGCAGGCGCGGCCACACTTCGATAGCTGGGTACAGAAGGCGGATGAGCGCTTGCTGGAGATCCTGAAACAGGAGCTCAACTTTGAGCTGCAGAAGTACCTCAAGAGGATAGGCAATGTCTGATGAGACTTTGAGCCTGGACCAGCTTTATCAGGCGGTTGAACAGCATCTGACGACCCATCTACCAGGCGTGCAGGCCGTGACGGTCTGGCCGAACATTTCGGACCGCGTTGCGCTGCCGGCGGTTTTTCTGGAGCTGGCCGAGGTCGAGCCGGGTACCGACATTGGCACGGGTGAAACCACGTTGGTGTGCAGGTTTGAGGCGCGCATCATCGTCGATCCGATCAAGCCGCACCATCAACGGCAGGCCGTGCAATTGGCGACCCAGCTCGCCGTGTTGCTGCGCGCACAGACGTGGGGGTTACCGGTCGAACCCGCCGAGTTCGTACAAGCGCAGCAGGACTGGACCCAGCCGCACCTGGATGGCTACACCGTGTGGCTGGTGGAGTGGACTCAACAGGTGTACCTCGGTGTTGAGGAGTGGCCTTGGCCTGATCAGCCGCCGGGCATGCTGCTGGTTGGGTTTAACAACGATGTCAAAGAGGACTTTGTCCCGGCGGAGGACATGTGAGCGGCTACGCAGTTGCTCAGCATGACCGCATGCTCGCCGGGGTGGTCAAGGCTTGTTATGTGGTTGGGTTGGACTTGGCCGCCTCCCCGCCGGCGTGTCGTGTCTCCGATGGCGAATGGACCAGCGCCTGGGTGCGCTGGCACAGCATCGCTGCCGGCAAGGCCAGGCACTGGCGGGCGCCGTCCATGGGCGAGCAGGGGACGTTGGTCAGTGCCAGTGGTGACGTTTCACAAGGCACGTTTATCCCGGGCCTGTACGGTAATGCCGGCCCACCGCCGGATAACCGCGACCATGTGGAAGTCTGGCGCTTTGATGATGGCGGTTCGTTGATCTACGACTGGCAGGCCAAGAGCTACAGCATCACCCTGCCCAGCGGTACGGTGACCATCAAAGTCGCCAGCACGGAGGCGGTCATCACGGACAGTGCTGTGAACGTGACCACCGGCAATATCAACTTGACAGCGGCGGTGACCATCGACGGCGCATTACACGTCACCAAGGGCATCACCAGTGCCGGCGCGATCATCGACGCCGGTGGCAACAGCAACCACCACACGCATTAATTTCAACCCACGACAGCCCGCCCAGTGCGGGCTTTTTCACGCCTGGAGAAACACATGGCCAAGATCGTCGACATGCCTGTCACCGACGAACAGGTGTTCGCATCATCGATGCGGGAACCGCTACTGCTAACGACACCGGAGGTTTTGAAGTTTCGCGACAAGGTCTATACGTCGCGCACTCTGATCATCCCTGAAACCGACCGCACCCTACCGGTGAGCAAGGGGCTTGTAGAGGTTCTGGTATCCGATACCGACGCCGTCAAGTTCCTGAAAGCCAGCGCCGAATTTGAGCCCGCGAAGGAGTGATTTAGATGATCGGAATGGACCGCCACACCGGCCAACCCATTTCCGGCATCGCTCACTTGCGGCAATCCGTACCGGACATCTTGGGCACGCCGCTCGGCAGTCGCCGGCATCGGATGGATTACGGCAGCAAGCTCCGGCGGTTCATTGACTTGCCCGTCAATGAGGGTTGGAAAAGCGCCGTACAGGCTGAAATCGCCCGTGCCTTGGGGCGCTGGGAGCCGCGTTTGAAACTGGATCAGGTGCGTGTCATTTCCGTTATAGGCGGGCAAATCAACCTGAAGATTGTCGGCGAGTACCTGGGCGACGGCGTCACGTTGGAGGTAGCCGTATGAGTATCGTGGATCTGTCGTCGCTGCCAGCGCCGACTGTGTTGGAACCTCTGGACTTCGAAGAGGTTTATCAGGAAGGGCTGGGCATCTTTCGCGGGTACATGGGCGGTAACTGGACCGCCGCGCTGGAAAGCGATCCGGTGGTGAAGGTGCTGGAGGTCGGCGCATACATCAAGGTCGGCAACCGCGCCCGGGTCAATGACGCCGGCAAGGCGGTATTGCTGGCGCACGCCATAAAGGGCGACCTCGATCACCTGGGGGCCAACGTCAATCTGAAGCGCCTGGTCATTCAAGCCAAGGATCTGCTGGTAGTGCCGCCGGTGCCGGAGGTCAAGGAGGAGGACGACCCGTTTCGCGAGCGTATCCAGTTGGCCTATGAGGGGTTGACCACAGCCGGCCCGCGTAACAGTTACATCCTGCACGCTCGCAACGCCTCGGGGTTGGTGGCGGATGCCACGGCCGAAAGCCCGGCGCCTTGTTACGTTACGGTAACGGTGCTGTGTTTGGACGGGCAGGGCGTGGCGCCGCCGGAGCTGCTGGCCACGGTGGCCGCCACGCTGAATGACGACGACGTGCGGCCGGTGGGGGATCGGGTGACGGTGCAGAGCGCCCAAGTGATCCCCTACCAAATTAACGCGATTCTGCACATGGCCAGCGCCGGCCCCGAAGCGGATGCCAGTTTGGCCGAAGCCAAAAGCCGATTGGCGGCCTGGATCAATCCGCGCAAGCGGCTGGGCATCGAGGTCGCGCGCTCCGGTGTCGACGCTCAATTGCACGTTGCCGGTGTTTCTCGGGTTGAGCTGATCGGCTGGCAGGACTTGGCCCCGACCAAGGCTCAGGCGGCGTTCTGTACGGGCTACACCGTGACGCTGGCGGGCTGACATGAAAAGCCTACTGCCGATCAACAGCACGCAACTGGAACGGGCCATGGAGGCGACGTTTTTCGAGAAAACGATTGTCCCTCTGCGCGACCTCTACAACGCCGATACCTGTCCTGTGCATCTGCTGCCGCATCTGGCGTGGGCGTGGTCGGTGGATCGCTGGGACTACCGATGGACCGAGGCGACCAAGCGCGCCGCGATTAAGGCCTCTTACTACATCCATGCCCACAAAGGGACCATCGGCGCGCTGCGCCGGGTGGTCGAGCCCCTGGGCTACCTGATCGAAATTATCGAGTGGTTCAACACGGTGCCGGAAGGCTTGCCGGGCACCTTCGCGCTGAAGGTCGGTGTGCTGGACACCGGTATCACCGAGGAAATGTATCAGGAGCTAGAGCGCCTGATCGACGACGCCAAGCCGGTCACCCGGCACCTGACGGGGCTGGCGATCAGCCTCGAAAGCCAAGGCTTTTTGAACATCAGTGTTGCCCTGTACGAAGGCGACGAAATCGACGTTTATCCGCCAGTCATGCGTGACATCGAGGTCACCGGGACCATCGGCGTGGTGGGTCGCGAACACTCCATAGACACCCTGGATGTTTATTATGATTGATGCGAATTCGCAGTTTTTCGCGATCCTCACGAACGTGGGGATGGCCAAGCAGGCGAACGCCGACGCGCTCGGCCTTCCCTGGAAGTTCACCGAAATGGGCGTGGGTGATGCCAACAACACCGACCCGATTCCCAGTGCGACACAAACCCACCTGATCAACGAATGGCGCCGCCGTCCGCTGAATCAGGTGCGGGTCGATCCGGTGAACCCGGCGGTGATTATCGTCGAGCAGATTATTCCGGCCGACGAGGGTGGGCGCTGGATTCGCGAAATCGGTCTGTATGACGCGGACGGCGATCTGGTGGCGGTGGCCAACTGCGCCCCGAGCTTCAAGCCGGTGCTGTCGCAGGGCTCCGGCCGCACGCAAGTAGTGCGGATGAATTTCATCGTGTCCAGCACCGGCAACATCACGCTCAAGATTGACCCGTCGGTGGTGCTGGCGACCCGCGAGTATGTCGATAACAAAATTCTGGAAGAGCTGTACAAGCTCGACAACAAGCAGTCGGTGCGGGTGGCCACTACGGCCAACATCGCGTTGGCGGGCCTGCTAACGATCGACGGCGTAACGTTGCTGGCCGGCGATCGGGTGTTGGTGAAAAATCAAATTGCCAGCAAGGACAATGGTCTGTACATCGCGACGGCGGTTTCTTGGCTCCGGGCGTTGGATGCCGACAGTAATGCCGAGGTGACGTCTGCCCTGCTGGTGTCCGTTGAGCAGGGCGCTACGCAGGCCGACACCCGCTGGCAACTGGTCACGGATGGGGTGATTGTCCTGGGCACCACGGCGCTGACCTTTCAGAACATCACTCAGGGCTTTGCGCCGATCAACTCCCCGGCTTTGCTGGGCGCTCCAACGGCACTAACCCCGCCCCAGTTCGACATCTCGCTCAGGCTGGTGAACACCGTCTTCGCCAAGCGGATGGGCGTTGAGTATTCGGGCTTCGCGCCACTTACGGCCAGCACCGCGTTGGGCGCTTCAAGTATTGGCGGGATTGTGGCCGCCGCATCCGCTACACCGATCAACATCACGTTGCCGCCTACCGCCGGGGTTCCTGAGGGGGCGTCGGTCGAGGTGGTGAACGCTGGGGCCGGTGCGGTAACTGTTCTTGCGGCCGGGCTGGACGTGTTGGCGTCTCAGGTCGCCGGAGTGATACCCGTCGTCTTGGGTATGGGGGATAACGCCGAGTTCGTGAAAGTCTCGGGCACCTGGCGCTTGCGTGGCGGGTCCATGGCCCTCAAGTATGCGGCGATCATGGCCGGTGCAAACTGGTTAACGCAGCCGCAGTTCGCCAACGACGATTCGCTCGCTACGACGAAGTTTTTGCAGCGCGCGCTTGGGAGCTACTCCGCGTACAGGCCTATCGCTGTCAGTACCGCGCTAACTGCCCTGCATGTGGGGAGCATCATTCTCCCGACCGCCGGCGGGCTGACGTTCACGCTACCGCCCGCAGCAGGTGTTGCGGCGGGTTCAACGATAACGCTGTATGGCAACTCCGTAGGGGCCACCATTGTGCCGGCCTCGGGTTCAATTACCTCAAACGGTGGTGGTGTAGCCTCAATTACTCTTGGTGTGGCCGACACGATCCAACTTACTTTAACCGCCTCATCGGGGTGGTATATAACTGGAGGGTCCGCGCAACTAATTGGCTCCTCGGTGATGGCGGGTCCAAACTTTGTAACCCCGCCACAGTTCGATAACACCCTGAAGTTGCCTACTACCGAGTTTGTGCAGCGGGCACTAGGTAGCTTTTCGGGTGGCCGTGATGAGGTATCAGTCAGCGTTGTGCTGCCAGTTACCGATGTCGGAAAGTTCGTAGCCTTGACGTTCGCCGGAATTCAAACGGTCGCCTTGCCGTTACTGTCAGACGTTCCCATTGGCGCAACGATCACCCTGCATAACCCGACCACTTTCGACAAAGCCATTACCGTCAGCGGTGCCGACAAGCTCAGTCCGGACGGGACGCAATACACCTCCGTCACCATTAAGCAGGGCGACACAATCTACGCCACCAAGGAAGCTGGGGTGTGGCGGCTGCATGGCGTTGGCTCCATGAAATATTCCGCGCAGTTTGCTTCCTCGTTAGCCGGACCTACATGCACCCAAAGGCTGCCGAGCGGTGACGTTGAGCAATGGGGGCTCTACGTTGGCGCGCCATCTGGCGCGAACGTGGTGATTACGCTGCCGGTGACTTTGTTGGCGCAGGCAACCAATGTCGAGCTGACATTTGTTGACACTGGTAACGATATCGCCGTGGGTCAGGCGCCCGTATTGCAGGTACGCGGCAACACACTGGGAACCCTTACTGTGCGTAATTTGCATAGCATCTCGGCGTCATTTTTCTGGAAGGTGAGGGGTAGGGTATGACTGTTTATTTCTGTCCGAATACGGCTTTTTTCTACGACGATCAGGTGTGCAATTTCATTCCTGATGACGTCGTTGAGTACAGCGCTGAAGAGCGGGATACCTTGTTGGCGCTTGTGTCTCATGGGCGGCGCATCGTTGCGGGACCCGATGGTTATCCGGTGCTGATTGATCCGCCGCCGCTGACGCCGGAGGAGGCTTCCGCGATCGAGCGCATCTGGCGTGACGACAAGCTGGCCGCAACGGATGGTGTCGTAACCCGGCACCGTGACGAGGTGGAGGAAGGCATTGCGCCCACGCTCACAGTCGAGCAATACACCGAATTGCAGGTGTATCGCCGCGACCTTCGTAACTGGCCAGAAGCTGGCGAGTTCCCCTTGAACGAGCACCGGCCCCCAGCGCCGGCTTGGCTCTCAACGCTGCCCCAATAAACGCCCCGCACTGACGGGGCGTTTTCTTTTCCGTTACGCGTCACACGAACATCCCTCACAGCCTCGCTTATGCGGGGCTTTTTCGTTTCTGGAGATTGAGCTTTATGAGTTTCTTTCACGGCGTTACGACCACCGATATCAAGACCGGCGCGCGCACCATTTCCTTGCCGTCGTCGTCGATCATCGGCCTGTGCGACACCTTCACCCCGGGCGTCCTCGGCGGCGGTACGGCACTGGCTGGCGAGCTGAAGTTGATCACCACCGAGCGCGAAGCCATTGCCGCCTTCGGCGCCGATTCGGCGATCACCAAGGCCTGTCAGGCGATCTACACCAAGGCCAAGGCGGTGATCGTCGCCATCGGTGTGCCGAAGCTTGAAGACGCGGCGCTGCAAACCTCGGCGATCATTGGCGGGGTGCTGGCTTCGGGTAAGCGCACCGGCCTACAGGCCTTGCTCGATGGCAAAAGCCTGTTTAACGCTCAGCCGCGGCTGTTGATCGCGCCGGGGCACACGGCCACGCAGGCGGTGGCCACGGCGCTCGATGGCTTGGCGCAGAAGCTGCGGGCCATCGGCATTATCGACGGGCCTGGCACCACGGATGAAGCCGCCATGGCCTACGCCGATAACTTCGGCAGTCGCAACCTGTTCATGGTTGACCCGGGCGTCCAGTACTGGGACACCGGCATCAGTGAGACGGTCGATGCCCCGGGCTCGGCCTGGGCGGCGGGCTTGTTTGCCTGGACCGATGCGGAGTACGGCTTCTGGGCGTCGCCATCGAACAAGGAGTTTGTCGGCATCACCGGAACGACCCGGGCCGTCGAGTACCTGGACGGCGACGAGACGTGCCGGGCCAACCTGCTGAATAACGCCAATATCGCGACGATCATCCGCGACGACGGCTATCGCCTGTGGGGCAACCGCACGCTGTCGAGCGATCCGAAATGGTCGTTCGTCACCCGCGTTCGCACGCTGTTCATCCTCATGGATGCGGTGCAGGCCGGCCACAAGTGGGCCGTTGACCGCTCGATCACCAAGACCTACGTCAAGGATGTGACCGACGGCCTGGAAGCGTTCATGCGCGACCTGAAAGCGCAGGGCGCAATCATCAACTTCGAGGTGTACCCGGACACCGAGTTGAACACCGCCAGCCAAATCGCCCAGGGCAAAGTCTATTGGCGCATTCGCTTCACCGACGTGCCGCCGGCTGAAAACCCGAATTTCCTTTTCGAAGTCACCGATCAGTGGATGACCGAAGTTCTTGAAGCAGCCTAAGGGGCCTAGTCAATGATTCCTCAAACTTTGTTTAACACGAACCTGTTTGTTGACGGCGTGAACTTCTCCGGCGACGTGCCGAGCCTGACGCTGCCCAAGCTGACCAGCAAGACCGACGAGTATCGCGGTGGCGGCATGGCCGGTGCCATCGAAATGGATCAGGGGCTGGAAAAAATGGAGGCGTCCTTTGTCACCAAGGGCGTGCGCCGTGAGTCGTTGAAGTACTTCGGTCTGGCCGATGGCACGGCCTTCAATGCCACTTTCCGTGGCGCCTTCAGGGGGCAAAAGGGGGCAGTGACGGCCGTTGTCGCCACCCTGCGCGGCCGGCTCAAAGAGGTCGACCTGGGCGACTGGAAAGCCGGTGATCCGGCCGAGATCAAACACGCCATTGCAGTCACGTACTACAAGCTCGAAATCGACGGGCGCCTGATGTACGAAATCGACATGGTCGCCGGTATTCAGGTGATCGACGGCAAAGACCAGCTGGCCGAAGTGCGCATCGCGCTCGGCATGTAAGGGAATAGATCCAGATGAAAGCAACTGATAAAGAACTGCCGGTCTGGCTGGCGGTCACCGCTGAGAGCGCCGTCGTGACGCTCTCGCGTCCCAGCGATGCCAACGGGATCAAGGTCGAGACGTTGACCTTGCGGGCCCCTGCCGTGCGCGAAGTGCGGGCGGCCGACCGTGCCTCAAACGGTGATGACGAGCAGCGCGAGCTGATGTTGTTCGCGGGCTTGGCAGAGGTGGGCCTGAAGGACCTGGAAGGCCTCAAGCTGGTGGACTATCGCCGTGTCCAGGCGGCCTATTCGCGCTTGGCGCCCGATACCGATTACTCGACCTCGATGCCGTCGTGGTTGTCGATCACCACCGACAACGTGCTGGTCACGCTGTCGTGCCCGAGCGAAATCAACGGCGTCACCGTCGATAAGTTGGCCATGCGTTCCCCGACCGTGCGCGACGTTCGTTCGGCGAATCGTGAGGCGGGTGGCGATGACGAGCAGCGCGAGCTGGTGTTGTTTGCCGAGTTGGCCGGTGCGCCTGTCGCGGATCTGGAGGGCCTGAAGCTGGTGGATTTCAACCGTCTGCAGGCCGGCTATTTTCGTATGGACCAAGACAACGGGGTTTGACCCCGGCGTCATAAAAATGGCCGCGAAACGTCTGGCGGCGGAAACCGGATTTTCCGCCGCAGAGATTCTGTCGATGCCGTTTGCTGAGATGGTGTGGTGGCTCACGGATTGAGCCGCTGCCAGTAATGCTGTGCAACGGGGAGCCATGACATGGCGAACAAGATCGCCCTCGGGCTGGTCATCGGCGGCGCCGTCAGTTCTACGGTCGGTGCTGCGTTCAAAGACGTGACGGGGCGCATCAAACGCCTCGAGGCAGAAGGCAACAAGGCGCGTGTGCTGCAGCGCACGATTGGCGACACCATTCGCCTGCGCGATGAATGGAAAAAGGCCCACGACAGCGGCACCGCCGGAGCCTCCAAGTTGTTGAGTCGGCTGAACGCCAATCTGGACAGTTTGAAAAAGCAGGGCGTCGAAGTCGGGCGTCTGGAGAAGTCCTATCGGGCCATGGGGCAGGCGGCCAATAAAGCCGAGCTGAAGGCAAAGGGGCATCAACAGCTGGACGCCGGAAAGTCCGGCATGAAAAAAGCGGTCGGCGCCGCTGTCGTCGGTGTGGGCTCTATGGCGGTGCCGACCAAGGTTAGCGCGGACTTTGGCGCCATTGTTCGAGACATCGCAATCAAGGCAGGGATTGCCAACAAGCCACAAGAAAAGGATATGTCACAAAAGATCATCGCCACCTCGCGTGACACCGGCATGGCGCGCAACGACGTGGCCGACGTGGTTAACCAGCTGGTTGGCGCCGGTATGGAGTTGAGCAAGGCGCTGGAATATGCGCCGGTCGCGGCCAAGTTTGTTGTGGGGCAGGGGTCCAGCGGTGTCGACACGGCGAAGATGATCAACGCCCTGGGGCAAAACGCCAAGATCACCGATCCCAAGCAGATGCAGCAAGCGCTGGAAGCGATTGCCTATCAAGGACAGGCGGGCAGCTTTGAAGCGGCCGACATGGCTAAGTGGTTCCCTGAGCTGTTGGCCAACATGGGCAGCCTGGGCATCACCGGCATGGATGCGGTGACGCAGTTGGGCGCCATGCTGCAAGTGCAGATGAAATCGGCCGGCGGCGCCGATGAGGCGGCGAACAACCTCAAAAACTGGATGGGCAAAATCGGCTCCGGCGACACCGTCAAGGCGTATGAAAAGGCCGGTATCGACTACAAGGGCTCGATGCAAACCGGTTTGCAAAACGGCATGTCGACGCTCGAAACCAGCATGGCGTTGGCGCAGAAGTACATCCAAGCCACCGATCCGAAGCGCGCGGCGGCGATGGCTGAAGCGACGTCAAAGATCAGCAAGGAAGCCGATCCGGAGAAGGCCAAGGCCATGATGGCCTCGCTGGAAGAATCCCTGAAAACCGGCGACCTGTTCGCTGACATGCAGGTCAAGGCCGCGCTGTCGGCGTTCATGCAGAACAAGGCGCTGTACAGTCAGCTTAAAAATGATTCGCGTGATGCAACGGGCATCCTCGACAAAAACCTCAGCGAGCGGCGTGAGGCGTCGTCGCAGAAGTGGGCCGAGATGGCGCAGTCGATGGATGACGCCATGCGCAGCGTGGGGGACGCCCTGCGCCCGGTCACGGACACCGTGGCCGAAGCGCTGACCAAGGTCACCAAAAGCATTACCTCGATGTCTGACAGCGCGCCCGGGGTGGTGACGGGGATCGCGTTGGTCGGTGGTGGATTGGTCACGCTCACGGGCCTGTTCAGTTCCTTCAAGATGGGTAAAGGGCTGTTCAACCTGGCGCGCGGATCGCTGGGTGGCGGCAAGGCCGGCGCGGTGCAAAAGGTCTTTGTCACCAACGCCGAGGATGGGGGCGGTGACGGCAAGGATGCCGGGCCCAAGGGCAAGGCCGGCAAGGCGTTATCGCTGGTGGAAACCGGACTCAAGGCGGTGGCGGCTTTCACGGGCAAGGGGGCCGAGGGCGCCGACGATGAAGCGGGCGGCAAGGATGACAAAAAGCCCGGTAAATTCGATCTGATCGCGACCGGCCTCAAAGTGGTTTCGATGGCGAAGGAAGTCGCCTCAGGCGGCGACGAGGGCGGCGAGTCGGGATCGGATGACGACGGCGTCAAGAAGGTTTTCGTGGTCAACGCGGGAGCCCTGGGCGGCGGCGCAGAAGGCCCTGGGGAAACGCGTCGGCGTGGACGCGGGTCAAGGCGCAATGCTTCGCGCCGTCGGCCGTTGCCTCGGCCGGGTGGTGCTTCGCGCTTGCCTATTCCTGGGCCACGGCCGCCGGTCCCTGTGCCGCGTCCGCCGATTCCGCCGATGCCGGTACCGGCCGGTTCGATGTCCCGGCTGGGCGGGGTGGTGCAGGCAGTCGGCAAGATCGGCAAAGCCGCCAGGATGATTCCCGGTGGCTCGCTGATGGAAGCCGGCGCCATGGCCTTTGACACCTATGAGAATGCCAAGACCCGGGGCGAACAGGCCGAGGGTTACGGCGCGGCCGCCGGTTCGCTGGCGGGCACCATGGCCGGCGCTGCTGCGGGGGCGGCCATTGGTTCGGTGGTGCCGATTATCGGCACCGCCATTGGTGGCTTGATTGGTGCCTACCTCGGCAGTCAGGGCGGCCAGATGTTGGGCGGCGCCGTGGGTAAGTCGGTGTTTGGGGGCGACGAGGAAAAGCCCGCTCCACCGGCCACGCCGTTGTTGATGGCGCCACGCCCTGGTCCGGCTATTCCCAGCTTGGCCAGCATGGGCCAATCGTTCAAAGGCGCGAAGGGCTCCGGTGCGTTGCTGATGGCCTCGGGTGCAACCCCACAAGGGCCGGCGCTGGGCGACGTCGCTCGCGCCATGGCCGTACAGGCGCCGACCAAGCCGGCGGCCGTGGCCATTCAGCCGAAGGAGCCGGAGAAGCCGGCACCGACCAAAGTGGATCAGCAGTTTCAGTACTCGCTGAACATGCCGGTCACGGTGCAGGGGGATGTCAAAGACCCGCAACGCATGGCTCAGGAGCTGATGCCGCACATGCAGCGGATGATGGCGGACGCGGCGAAACAGAACGCGACCAAGCTGTACGACGAACCCCACCTGTAAGGAGGCCGCATGGCGTATATGGAACAGTTGCAAGCAGGGCTCAAGTACTTGGTCGAAGCCGGGGAGGCCGGGCGTCGCAGTGCGGACGGCATGCTGGGCCCAGTCAACGGCGCGATCAGTGAAATCACTGGCGCGGCGTCCGAGCTGGAAAACATCCCGTTCGTGGGGCCGGCGATCGGCGCCAAGCTTCAGCGGGTGATGCGCGGCGTCGACGCGGCACAGGCCAAGGTAGGGCAGGTGGTGGCGGTGTACGGCCGGGCGACGCGGGCGGCCGCCGAAGTCCAGGAACGGATGGGGACGCTGAAGGAACAGGCGGGCAAGGCGGCGACGGCGATCAACAACATCGCCGGCAAGGTCAGCCCGTCGTTGGCCAACATTGTGCCCACCAGTTCCTTTGCCGTGGATGCTACGCCGGCGCCGGAAGCGGTGAAGCCGTTCCCGCACCTGCTGATCATTCAGCCCCGCGACCCGAAGATTCAACCGTACTTCTTCAATCTGGACACAGCGGCCTTCGACGAGCTGAGTCGTTCGAGCGAATTCCGCTGGGCCTCCCAGGAGCGCCTGTCGCGCCGCCCGGCGCAGCAGGCGATTGGGATGGGTGAGGAAAAGCTCACGCTCAAAGGCACGATCTACCCGGGCTTCAAGGGGGGCCTCAAACAGCTCGACACGTTGCGCACCATTGGGGCCCGGCTTCAGCCGCTGACCCTGACCACGGGTTATGGCGAGGTGATTGGGACGTGGTGCCTGAAGACCATCAACGATGAACAAGGCGCGTTTTTGCACGGCGGGATTCCGCGTAAACAAGGGTTCACTCTGGAGTTTGTGCGCTATGGCGACGACATGCAGAACGTCTGATGGGGACATGCTCGATGTCATTTGCCATAACGTTTATGGCCATCTGAACGGCAGCACCGAAGCGGTGCTGGATGCCAATCAGGGGTTGGCGGATGAACCCCAGCCCTACCGCACCGGCGTGCTGATCTATCTGCCGGATCTGCCCAGCCCGACCGGGGAGGGGGTCAGCTTGTGGGATTGATGGGCTACACTTTTCTCGTTCACTTCAAACTCCTGACTTTCTTGCCCGCCTTGTGCGGGTTTTTTTTGGACAAAATTCATGACCCCCATGTTTCGAATCGTGGCCGATGGCGCCGATGTGACGGCCAAGATCAACGATCGGCTGTTGTTGCTGCGCACCTCTGACAAGCCCGGGATGGAGTCCGACGAGTTTGAGTTGCGCATTGATGACCGAGACGGCCAGGTGGTGCTGCCTCGGCGTGGCAGTTCGATCGAGATCTACCTGGGCTATGCCGAAACCTCCTTGGCGAGAATGGGGCGTTACGCGGTGGACACGGTCGAGGTGTCGGGGCCGCCGGACACGATCGTGATCAAGGGAAAGGCCAGCGACATGCGCGGCAGTGGCAAGACCATCCGCAGCGGTAGCTGGGAAGACGTGCCGCTCTCGAAAATCGTGGCCGATATCGCCGCGCGCAATGGCTGGCAGCCGGTGTGCCCGGTCTCGACGAAAGTCGCCCGGGTCGATCAGCTCAACGAGTCGGATTTTAATTTCATCACGCGTCTGGCCAAACAGTACGACTGCACGGCCAAGGTGGCGGACGGGAAGCTGTTGGTGATGCCGCGTCAAGCGGGCCAGACCGCCAGCGGCAAGGCGTTCGGCGCGATCACCCTGACGCGGAGCGACGTCAGTCGCTGGCAGTTCAGCCTGGGCGATCGCAACTCGCACAAGGCCGTGGCGACCAAGCACCAAGACAAGAAGACCGGCAAGTTGTCGGTGGTCACCGTGGATAACGAGGACGCTCCGGACGGCCTGCCGGCGGTGCATTCTGATCGGCATATCTACCCGAACAAGACCGCCGCCGAGTCGGCCGCCAAGGCGCGTTTGGCGGCGTTCAATCGCTCGACCGCTGATGTGCGTTTCGAGATGCCCGGCCGGACCGACATCTTTGCCGAACGATTGATCAACGCCCAGGGTTTCAAGGTCGGCCTTGATGGCGAGTACTTGGCGGATTCGGTCGAGCAGGTGTTTACCCAATCCGGCTGGTCGACCACTGTCGAGTGCAATGCCGGCAACCAGGGCAAATCCAAGGGTAGGAAAAAGAAGGTTAAGCCGCCGCTCAAGGTGGTGAATGTCAACGCGCCATAGCGCACCCCATCGCCGCCTGAGTGCGGTTTTTTTATACCTGGAGTTTGTATGTCCATCACAGAACCGCAATTGCTGAGAATCCTCCCCAACGCCCGCCGCCAAGCGGGCGTTTTTGTACCCGCCCTCAACGCGGCCATGGCGCATCGGCAAATCAATACGTCGAAACGTCAGGCGGCGTTCCTGGCCCAAGTCGGTCATGAGTCGGGCCAACTGCAGTACGTCCGCGAGCTGGGCGGCGATCAGTACCTGAGCAAATACGACACCGGCCATCTGGCCGCGAAACTGGGCAATACCCCGGAGCTCGATGGCGATGGCCAGCGCTTTCGCGGTCGCGGCCTGATCCAGGTGACCGGCCATAGCAATTATCTGCGCTGCAGTCTGGCGCTGTTCGGTGACGAACGTTTGCTGCGCACCCCTGAGCTGCTCGAGTTGCCGCAATGGGCGGCCGAGTCGGCCGCGTGGTTCTGGTGGGTACGCGAGCTGAACGCGCTGGCAGATCGAGATGAGTTCGAAGCGATCACTCGCAAAATCAACGGTGGACTCAACGGCCTGCAAGATCGGCTGCAGCTGTGGAAACGGGCGAGGGCAGTGCTATGCGTGTCGTCGACCTGATCCCCGAGCCGTACCGGCTGTTAGCCGTTGGCGTGCTGCTGACCGCTTTGGTCGGCGGATCGGCCTCGTCGGCCTGGAAGGTTCAAGACTGGCGCTACGGCCAACAACTCGCCGAACAGGACGGCCTGCACAAGGCCGATCTGATCGCCATCAGCAACGCTGCAGCTGACCAAGTGCGCACGGCACAGGACAACCGCCTGGCCCTTGAACAGCGGCTGTCGACCAGTGAACAAACCCATTACAAGGAACTCAGTGATGCTCAAACCAACCAGGCTCGCCTGCGTGATCGCCTTGCCACTGCTGATCTGCGCCTGTCAGTCCTACTCGACACCACCGATGCAGGCAGTGGCTACACAGTGTTGGCCGCCACCCCAACCGGCGGCGTGGTTCATGGCCCCACAAGAGCCCAACTTGACCCAGCGCATGCTCAACGAATTATCGGCATCACCGATGCCGGCGACCAAGGATTGATTGCCTTGGCGGCCTGTCAGGCCTACGCCAAAGGAGTCTCAACAGAGAAGTGAAAAAGAGCGACCGGGGTGGATGCGTCAACATCGAATCCGGTCGCTGTCCCCGCAGATTGCCCCTGCAAGTCCAGCCAAGGCTCTTACTCCGTGCACGAAGCGCGGCGAGCCTAGAACCTGTTTATCCATACAGTAAAGGTCTTGCTCTCAATGTCCACACCCATCATCCCTTGGATGGGCGGCAAACGCCGCCTGGCCGACCGCCTCATTCCGCTTTTTCCGCCTCACGAATGCTACGTCGAAGTCTTTGCCGGCGGTGCCGCGCTGTACTTCATGCGACCCCAGGCAGCACCGGTTGAAGTCCTCAATGACATCAACGGCGACCTGGTCACGCTGTACCGCGTTGTACAGAACCACCTGGAAGAGTTCGTGCGCCAATTCAAATGGGCGCTCAGCTCGCGCCAGGTGTTCGAGTGGCAGAAGATGACCCGCCCCGAAACCCTCACCGACATCCAGCGCGCGGCCCGATTCTTCTACCTGCAGCACCATGCCTTCGCCGGTAAGGTCACCGGGCAGACGTTCGGCACCGCGACCACCGGCCCGGCCATCAACCTGCTGCGGATTGAGGAAAACCTCTCGGCCGCCTGGCAGCGCCTGTCCGGCACCTACGTCGAAAATCTCCCCTGGCTTGAATGCGCCGAACGCTACGACCGTGCTCACACCTTCCATTACATGGACCCGCCTTACTGGCAGACCGCCGGTTATGGGGTCGACTTTCCGTTCGAGAACTACGAGCGGATGGCCGACTTCATGCGCCGTTGCAAAGGCAAGGTAATGGTCAGCATCAACGATCATCCGGACATCCGCAGGGTCTTTAAAGGCTTTCATTTCGAGACGCTCGACATCCGCTATTGCAACACCAATCAGCGGCAGGGCAAGGTCGCGATCAGTGGCGAACTGGTGATCATGAACTGGGAGCCGGCTGCCTTGGGCGGATTGTTCTGATCACCATGGAGCGAATCCCGGGCAACCGACACCCCAGAGCTGCAACAGCTCGGTAAGTTTTATCAAAAACTCAACGGTCGCCATAAGAAGAGTCAGCACATTCATTTTTTATTCTCGCAAAGAAATATGCCGCGCTTAATGGCGCGGTAGCTGAGAGGGAGGAAGTGAATCTGTTTTTTTAAACTAGTTGTTTAAAGCAGCGTTCGTCAATGGTTTGTCGCAATTAATTGAACTTTAGGCGGCGAGCACGTCGGGTACATTGCCCTAGGGCTGTATGTGTATATGCTTCGCTGTAACGACTTTGTCCTAGGTCTATGGGTGTTTATGGTGTGCGGGGATTAGGGCTTTAGGTGTATATGGGTTGTTGGTTTTTCCTGCGGCTGTTTATTACACGATAAGTGGAAATTACGTACTTACTTAAGTAAGTAACTGCCCAGCCATTTTCTGCAAACATGGATGGAGGTAGTTGCTGTTGCTGGGTGTGGCTAGTTGAAAGGGCTTGCACATTAAGGCTGTTAATTACACGAAAAGTGTAAATCATGTCGTAAACACTTCAACCGCATCAAGCTGATCAAAGCAGTGCTGGGTCGGCCGGTGCAATGAGTGCCGCACCCTGATTGCGGACATTGCCTACTGCGCGATCAACCTTGAACCAATCGAATGCCTCGGTGGGCTCACCCTGAAGCAGGACTATCTGTTCGGCGCGCTCCTTGGGCGTGCCCGGGGCCAGCCATTCCCGGGCCAGGTCCGGCGATAACGTTACTGGCCGCCGGTCGTGAATGTCTACCATACCCCCGGCGCTGTCGGCGGTGATGATCACGAAGCCGTCATGCTCACTTGGTTCGTGCTCCCCGATCGGATACTGGCCAATCGCGGCACAGAGGATTGGCGTCCGGTCGCGATGGCGGATCAGGTAGGGCTGCTTCTTCGGTCCGCCTTCGTAAACCCACTCAAACCAGTTGTCGATCGCGATGATGGCTCGGTGCGGCCAGATCGCTTTGAAGAATGGCCCGTGGGCGACTTTCTCCACCCGAGCATTGATCGGCGCGGCGCGGTCTTTGGCCCAGTGCGGACGCCAGCCCCAACGAACCATGTCAGCGCGCAGGTATTCACCATCTCGGTGAAAGAGGGCGAGCTGAGTGGTCGGCGCGGCGTTATAGCGTTCGAAAGGCTGGTCGCTGGCATAGTTGAGCAGGGCGTTGGGGATGCTGAGCGCCGCGACGAAGTCGTGAATGCCCCGGTACTGGGAAAGGCGTCCGCACATGATTGCACCCTCCGGCTGTGTATTCAGGGTAGACCAGTGGGGGCCGGCTTCGTTACAAATCCTCGGCCGGCGCAGGTCGGGCAGTCTTCACACCGGTCAAAACGATCAAGGCAACTCGGGCAGATACAGTACCTGGCCAGGTCGATAAGCGGCCGCACTCTTTCGAAGGTGCGCAGGTCGCGGCACTCCTGGGCGACTTGGGCGGCGTCCACCAATGCGCGGTAGAGGTCAGGATCCTCGATCGGCTCGTAGGTGACGCCCTCGACTGTTCTTCCCGTTTCTATGAGGTCGTACTGCTGCCCATCCGGCAGGGTCAAGGTAAGCCCGATGATTCTCGCCACAGCCCCGGACGGGCTGAACAGCAGGTTCGCACCAGTGGCATCGCGGTAAATCTTCCCGTCATAGGAGGATCGCGCACCGTCGGCCAGCGTGCTCGTGGCATAGAAAATCGAACGCCCAATCTTGCCGAGCAGCTCGGTGTTTCCGTGCCGCATGACGTCGTAGGTAGAGGCGCCGCAGTAGCGGCCCGGTGTGGTCTGCAATTCTTCTACGGCGTGCCAGTAGGCGGCGTTCGCCATTTCGTTCATGTCGAACTGCTGGAGTTCATCGATCACCCCCTCGACGACCAGGGTCGCGCTCATTGAATGAAGGGTCTGTCGGTGGGCCTCGGGGTTCTGCATTCGAAAGTCGTGGTCATCGAGGCTCGAGCGCCACTGCTGAAGTCTCAGCGCTTTAGCCTGGTCGAAATTCATGACGGGTTCGCTGTACAAATACTGGTTACATGTACAGTAATCGAGAAGAGACGATCCGGCGAGTGGGAGGCGACGAGCAGTCGTTTCAAGTCGTGCCTGTCTCAAGCAGGTCTTCCGCCGCCGTGGACCAGCGGCGATAGCTCAGGGTGTCTAAGGCGCGCTCACAGCTCGACTACAAACCCGAGCAGCCCGATCCCGTCGGGAAACTTGCCCACGGCACTTAGGCTCGCCCAGGTGCGCAACGCTTCGCGCCGGGAGCGCACAGGCACTAGGCGCGCGGCCGTTAGCCCAACGTAAGAATTACACCGACATGTTGAGGGGTGTTTGCTAAGTTTGCAGGGGCAATGAAATCAGGGGTTTGATGCCCAGGCGAACTCAGTTTTTCGTGCTAAAACCTTGTGCCTGTATCAGTTAGGGCGTTCTACCAATACTGTTGCACTTTGGGTGTAACTTATAAAGTGGAAAGGCTGAACAAGGCGAAATCTACCTTATTGACACCAAAGGACGGGCGATCTTGCCGCGACCAACTACTCTCTTGATGCGGTAATACTGTGACGCTATAAAAATTCGAAGGAATAGACAAATGAAGAGGCAGGACCTAGAACAAAAAATCCTTGCTGAGTTAGGCGACCGGAGAGCCGGAGTAGTAAATCGTAATGCTATCAGTGCTTTGTTCGGTGCTTTTACTGATCCAGTTGCAGCGCTCGGAAAGATTTTTCTGGGACGCGCAGACGCTATCGATGCTGAAAGGTTGAAGATTGAGCGAGGGTGCATTCTTGATTTGCTGTGTGCCATTGATGATGCCTTGGTCAATGTGGGGGAGGCAGCGAAGGCTCAAGGAGTGGTTATAGACGGGCTGATCGAGACAGTCGCGTTTGATGTCGAGGATGTTGTCGGCGTTGATCTTGACAGCAGTGCAGGCCAAACAAGATTTTTGAGCGGGACGCATATAAAAACGGAAGCAACTGGAGCCAAGCGGGTAACCGGACTGAAAATAGGCGGCTCGAACCGTCCTGAGGAGCACTGATGAAAAGCGAAGTATATTTTGGGCATCACTGTCCTACGTGCAACACCACAGTTGGAGTTCTAGCATCAGTTGGCGGGGTGGCTAGATGCCCCAGCTGTAAGGGACCTCTTATAGCTGCTGCGGGTAGTCCACGCACCGAATCGATTGCTAATTTTAAGTGCGAGCACTGCGGGACCCAAGTGGGCTTGCTCAGTGTTGTTGGCGGAAGAGCTCGGTGCCCTGGATGTAAAGCCGAAATAACATAGGAACTATTCTTTTCTCTCGTTGGGACTAAAAAGAGGCCTCCAGCCTCTTTTTAAAAGGCTCAACTGTAGGTGGCTACATTTGATCTTCCGCGCAGATCCCTGCACTAATGATTGCGTCGTCCACTCAACGCTTCCCGTAACAGAGCGGCGGGTTGGCTTTTAGGCTCCAGGAGTTTTCATCATTCCTCACGTGATATAGCACATTGATTGCAGATCATGAACAAGAGACTTGTTTTCTGGCCTTCAAGAATGCACACGAGGGCTATCTCTTCGGCAATGCATTACCTGGTGATCCACCGAGTTGTGTTGCTGGAAGCGGGCAAGGTTCCAATCGATATGGATGGCGGCACTCAAGATTTGTCGGTGCGATTTGAAGATCCCAATGCTGGATACAATCTTTCGAAGGGGACGATGCTGGAAGTCCAGTTCGTTATGCGATCCGCTGGCGGTTGCTTTTTACCGTTTTCAGGCGACTCTGCAACGGTAGTAAGTATTAACTGAGCGTGTCCTAGTTAACGGTTTATTGGTCTAATAACGCAAGAGGAGGCCAAATTTGACCCCCTGCAAAATCAACTATGTCTCTCAGAAGAAGACTGAGAATCACATAGAACGTTATTGAGCAACTTATTGACTGGTCAGGGCTTTGGCCTTTGTGGAAAACTCAGCCTGTGCCTCATCGCCATACATATTGATTTCCGTCAAATTCGCTCTGTAGGTAGCAACACAGCCTTCTGCCATAGGTCTAAACATGGCCTCGATATTTACAAGGTTAGCGTTGATTTCAGTGGTGTATTTATCTACCCATGGCTGGGTATTGTTTAGGAGATAGTCAACATTGGAATACACTACGCTGGCGATAGCCATGTCTATCCCTCCATCGGTCACGGCTGGATTTCCGGGTTGTCCGTGCGACTGAATAACTTGATTGAATGACGTAAAGAGAGCGGAGCACGAAGCGAATTTCATTGCCTTCGGCAGATCAAACGGACGAGGGGGGCGTATTTTTGGGTCAGGTACGGCTTGTTGTTTGGCTACGCTAGCTAGGTAATTTTGGTCTGCGACGGGCAAAATAGTCTTGATGTCAGTTTGCAAGTTCATGTAAAGATTTATATACCCATTATAGTAGTTTTTATCTTTTTGATTGACACACAATGACTTAAGATAATGAAGATCCTCCACTCCCTGTTCTATCCGTTTTGATCTGACTTTCTCCAAGACATCATTGGACTGCCGCATGCCATATACGTATGTTGGTCTTGTGTCACTCAAAAGATCTGCGATCTGTCGTGGAAATACAAAAGTCATAGCCGCAGAGCATGTATTTTCATCTGGGATAAATTGGCCTCGAGATGCGAATGCACGAAATCCATCTATGTCTTTTAAATTAAGAGAGTCGACGGTATAAATGGGTACGATGGGTTCACCGTTTTCGATAATCAGCGGCGAATATATTTCGCTTAATTTTTGGTAGGCTTGTAGGGATTTAGCGGCTCCTCCATCTCTAGCAGAACCGAGAGCTTGCCAAATTTCTACCATTTTAAGCTGTTCTAATAGGGTGCCGTAACTTTTCTGAGTATTAATGTCTGCACGTTTGGAATGAAAGGCGCCATCATTCGCGGCTAAAACGATCAGAGAGTAGCCGGATAGCCCTGCCAAAGAAATTGATAGGACTAATCTTTTCGCTATGTTATTCATTGCTATCCTTTCGAATGAATGATGTGTGACAACATAAAGCCAGCAGGCTTATTTTTAGTTTCCTTCCGGCTATATCGGCTACAGGCATAATATCTTTAACTCAGATGTATTCTGTAGCCTCCGAGTCCATAGAGAGTTTGGTATAGCTATTCGTGTTATCTGCTGGGTATCTCAAAATAGACCAGTAAAGCTACGTCGCTAGATACGAACTTGTAGGAGCTTTACTTGATTTTCAAGTATCCCCATTCGGCTCTCTAGATCGTTCTTTAGCTGGTCATGCCTAGCAGAAAGATTGTTATGCCGTTGCTCATTAAAAGCATTCAGTGACGTAATCCTGTCTTGGATCACAGTTGAATCTATTTGCAACAGGCGAAACTGGTAAAGCAAAGCACAGATAACCCTTGATATTTTGGTGTTTTATACCATTTATCATTGATGTTCCAACACAATCAGGGTGTGAGAGAATAATGAATTTATTGCCTTCTCCCTATTTCTAGGAATGTTTTTAAATAGTTGTCGAGTATGCCTGCGCGATCCAGCATTCTAAATGAGTTTCTATGTTCCGCATCTTTTTCATGGTTGTCAGTGATGCTGCACCATGCGCATTGTTTGGACTGAACATTGGATTTTGGCTCTAAGCATGAAGCGCACCGATCGGTGTGTAAAACAATATCGCTGCCATCGAACGTGTATGTATTGTTGTCACTGTCTAGAAGATACGGGTTTGTAGAGCTTCTGCCGATACGCTTCTCAAAATATTTACACCCGATTTTATCGGAAATTTCTCTTATTTGCTTTTTTGTTTCTGGGGATGATTTCGCACCCACAATTATAGAGCTCACAAAGTCAGCCGGAAAATAAAGAAGTGAAAGGTTTTCGTTTATTTTGTTGGATGCTTTTTGGTTCGTGATCAGCCGTCTTTCTTGTTCGTAGCTCCAGCAGGTTTGCTTTGTAAAGTACGCCGCGCTCGAGACAGCCTGCCAAAGGAATCCTACATGTCTTGGTTTACATAATACGTATGCACGCTGCAGCATGTCTTGCATGTGATCATGGGGATTATCTTGATAGTCGATGTCACCGAAGCTTTCTGCGGCCTCTTGTTCTCTTAGCCATTTCTTTAGCTTGTCTTCATTTATTTCTACAACGAATCCCTGCGAGTTGGATGCATAGTGCGCCCACATGGGGGTTATTAATGGGGACTTGGAGAAGCATGTAACCGGTCTTTCGGTTACCATCGAGATTATTTCTTTATAGTACGCTAGGATTTTTGGTTCTTGATTGTAGTCAATAGTTAGAAAAAATTCGAACGGATCGTTGTAGTCCTTGAGGTAAGATAACTTAAGACTGCATTTATTATCAGTTAGTAAAAACTTATCTGCTATATCTGGCCCCATGTATTTATAGATGTTTTTATTATCGTCCATAATGGTGCGTCTCTGAGTTTAGTAGTTCGAGTTGTCATTTGGCGAGGGCAGAATGCCATGTCTGCTCGGCAAATTGGAAGGAGGTATCACTGAATAGCCACAGATTTTCTAGACGCTTCCGACAGGCAGCTTTTGGCCGAGGCCGTGTAAAAACGTTTTCGACCAGTAACGGCGAGCTGAATCGGGTCAAATAACACGATTCTAGGGGAATTTCAGGTGTTTGACTGACCAGAACGCCGGCAGATTTTACGTAGCGACGCAGACCTAAAAATGATGGATGCGTTTTTACACAGCCTGGACCGCTAACTGTCACTCAGGTGTCATTAGGACTGCGAGCGTCAGCTTGATGAACTCCTCATTTTTGTCGATGGTGTCCAGGGCTCCACGAACATTGTCGGCGACGTCGGCCGATCCGCGCTGCTCAACCCAATTTGAGAGTTCCAAAATGGCGGCTTCCAGGGCGAGCTGGTTTTCATTGATTTTGTACAGCAGGGAAGGGAGCAGGTCTGAATTTGGCATCGCGATTCCTCCGTGAAAAGGAAAGCGTAGCAGCTTGAAAACTTCATGGGTCGGGTGGATTCATGGAGGTTGGGCGCCAATGCACCGAGGTATTTGACAGGCGCGACAGTGCTTGGGATTGGAGCCGAAAATGGTTGCTTAAAATTTGCTACGGGGGGTGAAAGAGGAGGCAGACTTTAATGACGGGCGAATATTGCTGGTACGAAATTGGTACGGAGGTTTTTTGGCCGCCATCTGGGCCTTTATTTTCTGGCGTGTGGCGGTAAGTAAGTCCAATCCATCATGGGTATAAATCTATGGGGGCAAGTGGTCGATTTTGGCTGGAAGCAGTTTGTAAAAACACTTTAGATTAGATTGACCTTCGTTAGGGTTACCTGGCGACACCGTGAACTAGGGCAATGCGGCAGGCGAGGATGGGGCAAAAATGGGGCAAACCGTACGCCAATCCATGCCATTCAATGCCAATCATGCGTTTGTGCATGCAGTGGTGATATGCGCTGAGCCCCCATAAACACATGGGGTTGGGGCTTAATGACCGGAATACTCCAGCACAATTGGCGTGTGATGAGATGGCGGAGCGTAGCGAATGTGTGTGGAGCGCTCGTTAGAATGATGTTTTCGAGATACGCTTGTGGCCGTTTTTGCTCGAGCCGCTCATTGATTGGTCAAGAGTTTGCTCATCATTTGGTTTTCCAGTGGGGAGGGGGTATGGCACAAAAAATGATTTTCCTGTCGCACATTCATGAAGAAAAAGCGCTTGCCTTAAAAATCAAGGAGGCTTTAGAAAACGAGTTCGCGGGCTTTGTAGATGTTTTTGTGTCTTCTGATGGTGTCAGTATCCCAGCAGGCGCAAATTTTCTGAAGAGAATTGAAACTGGCTTGACCGATTGTATTGGGGCCATTTATTTAATTAGCCCGGCCTCAGTCAAACGCAACTGGATTAATTTTGAGTTGGGAGCTGTTTGGGTTCGCAATGTGATCAGTCAACGAGATGGTAACCAAGAAATACCTGCGATTCCTGTATGTCACTCTGGATCGACGCCAGGTACGTTGCCATCACCACTCAATAATTTAAATGGCATTATTGCGAATCAGGCTTCACAACTAGAGTTTGCATTCCGTTCTCTGCAGCTTGCTGTAGGTGGGAGAGGACAGCTGAGAACTGACTTTGACGCGCTGGCGAATCAAGTAGTCGCTTTTGAGGCTGACTACACGCTTGGGGCAAGTGTAGTTAAAATGCTAGATATCCTGGGAGGGACCGAGCAAAAGCGTGCTCTAGTGCGTAATTGTGAAAAGCTAGGAATCGAGGCCCAAGTGGACCTTGGATGTGGTTTCGTTGAGACTAATAAGATCCAAATCCTAACGGAGCTCCAAGTAACAGCTCTGAAGGAGCACGTACGTTTGGTTGTAGAAAATCCTGGAACGAGTTTCCTACCTGGTGGGGCAGTGAATGGTGCTGAGTTGACAGTAGTTTTTGCAGCAGGGCTCATCTTAAGGTTCAAAGATTTGATTGAGTGACGAGTAGCGGGGCTTAGGGCAAATTTAGGGCAAATTCTGGACCGGTGAAAACCGGGTTAAGCCAGTTCAAACATTGGATCACCCCTATTTTTTTGGTCTACAGCGGCCCACAAGGACCGCTGAAGGGGTTCGAATCCCTATCTATGCCCTGCCATTTACTAGAAATGCGTCGACCGGTTGAATCCACAACCCAAAGCGGACGTCCAGACTTTCGGGTTCGGATGGATATCGCCCACAGCGTGATATGAGATCCAACTATCCGCGCGAATCCGATCTAGCAACGCTGCGTTAGTCGCTGGTAATTCCAACCCACGACAGATGGCAATCGACCGTGGGCCGAGTAGCATGAGTGTCGGAACGACTCTCCCCCCTTTGTGCCTCAACACCAACACGAGTTATTGATAGAGGCGGTGCTCAGTTGATATGTTCTATACGGTCGGGCACAACAGCAGAAAATGGAAGATTATTTCCGGGGTAATAGGTATGCGACACCTTTTGAAATGTGCGAGAGATAGAAGATCTATTAGAACTTAATGCGGCAGCCATTGCTCTTGCGATTGTGGTTCCGGCAAGGTGATCCAAATATAAAAACTGTCCGGCAGGATTGACTTCTAAGAAGTAAAGGTCGCCCTGTAAGTCTTCACGAAAGTCAAATGCCCCGTACCGGATGCCATAATTTTTCATAAAGGCTAGAATTTTTGTGCGTAATTCATCGTTGAGGGTGGCTGATTCAGCTTTATTTTTTATATCGATACGAACATCGTAAGGGTATCTAGAGTTTTTTAGGCAAAAACGAACAGGGAATATCTGGTCATCTATGACTATTATTCGATAGTCGTAAGCGCCATCAATATATTCTTGTAAAATGATAGGGCAGAATCCTATGCTGTCTTTTAGATGGTTTTCGTATGTATCTTTGTAAGGTCGGGTTGGCTGCCAAAAATCTTCATTTCCAGCAAATGACTTAAATATTGTTTTGCTGTTATTTTGCTTGATGAAATTGATAGCGTCTTCATAGACGTTGGTGGCGATGGTTTTCGGAACGGATAGGCCGACTTCTGTCGCTACTTCTAATTGTCGGAATTTGCAGTCAGCTGTTTCGTTTTTTTTGTACGGATTGTACCAGCGCACATTAGGGAGAGCTGCCAATACCGCCAGTGCACTTTGCCAGAAGCGTAAATACTCCTCATTAACGAAGCTGTGTGTTTTGATGTCGCTAGGCACCTCTGCATAAATGGGCTGGGGACGCCTCCACCATATAGTCTCCAGTTCGGACACTTCCAAACGGTCACCTGAGCTACTTGTGAGTTGGAGTGCGGATTTTTCTCCGAGTTTCAGGCTAGCTCCGAAGCTTCTACAAAATTCGCCAAAATCCAGTATGTATGGGACGGTGCCTTTATCTAAATTTTCAAGTACCGCAGTTACATGCACATCGCTCGGGTGGGAAAAGATTATGCAGCTAGGCTTTATCAGCATCGTACACCTCACCAAGATGGCCAGAACGCAGTGTCTTCTACTCGTTTTCTTGCCCCGCTCCTGAGTAGTCTTAAATCGGGAGATGGTTGTGGTCCGTGAGGTATATTGTATCCGGCTGCTAAAGGGTCATCATAGCTTTTAAGTGGGGAATATCCGTCGTCGTCATAATATTTTGGATAGGTATTTGCTTCCTCGTCTGCGTAAGCCTCAAGCGCAGGGTCCTTTACCGATGTTTCAATTGTTATTTGGGCATCTGGCTTTAAGTAATAACCATTTATACCCCCGCTTTGCGAAGTGATAGGCACAATTTTCTCAATGTCCGTTGTTCTTACGTAAATGTCTTTTCCATTCGGGAATGTAAGCCTAGTCTGGTCAGACTTATTTTGGTCGGCGTGCTCGAAGCAATACAGTATGTCTCTCATTGTGGTGTCCTCGCTGCATGGCTAGCCATGCAACTATAGACTTGGTCTATAGATGTCGCATCTTCGGTGAGTTATGATTTCAGACTAATGAAGATGGATTTAATAGCGCCCGGCGATAGGTCTAGGCTGTGTCCACTTGTATGACCAAAGTCAACCTGATCTTTTTCGCAAAACTGACCCATTTTTTTGGACAACCCGACAGGCGAGCAGGGTTGAGCAATGTCCGATTTTAGCTGTGGATTCAACTGGTCATCATCACCGCGAGCGTCATCTTGATAAATTCCTCATTGCGATCGATCGCGACCAGAGCGCCGCGCACGTTGCCGGCCACTTCGGCTGAACCGCGCTGCTCGACCCAAAGCGTAAGCTCCATGATGGCGGCTTCAAGGGCGAGTCGGTTTTCGTTGAGCTTGAAGAGTAGGGAAGGGAGTAAGTCAGAATTTGGCATCGCGAATCCTCCGTGAAGAATTCAGCGTAGCAGTCGAATTTTGATAGGGGGGACTTACCGCCACCATATGCAAAGGGCTACACCCCCAAGACTAAAAACCAAGAACCGGTAGTGTCCGTGACTGGCCTGTCTTACAGCCTGCTTAAAAATTGCTACAAAGAGAAAAAATAAAACGGGATGGGCTAGGCCGGCCGGGGCTGAAGTGGACGGCTACATCCAATCCATCATCAGGAAACGGAAGAGTCTCAAGGGGTACCGATGGGTTGGGAAAATCGGCACTGATTTAGAGATACTCCTAAGCCTCAGAGGGAAGCTTGACCTGGCGATACTCAAGTGGAAGATTCAATTTTCCCGTAAGGTATCTGAGATATCTCTCGTCCTCAGGGCTCAGAGCTGTCCGACCAACCGCAACCAGCCTAACCGCTTTTTCTGGTAGCTCATTCCAGTAGTACGCGTACTCGAGTAGCTGACCAATCGCCAAGCGCAAAACCCTACGGGTGCAGAAATCTGACTTAACTTCGAAGAGGATGTTCTCCATTTCCGTTGTTACGGTGACATCTACAAAATTTTCTTCGAAGACGATATTCGCCCCAGGGTATTCAATCTTCAGTTCCTCATGCAGGGCGGCCTGCATTATCCCATGCTCTGGCGAGCACTCCCGTCCCGAGCCGCCGCTCCTGAAATAGCTGTCTTGAATGGGAGGAAGATTCTGTCCTTTCCGAGCCGGGCGGCGTGTATTCACCGTTTCTGGCAGGGAGGTCTCGTGATTAAGCTCAATGAGCTGATAACGGTTGTAGTGCAGCACGGGGTCCCCAGCCTTGGCAAATGTGTTTGGCGGATACCACTCAACATCTTCTGGGCGAAAACGAACATTCAACACGTAAGGGGCCCATTCACCGTTCCCCAATCCACTTCTATCACCATCTACAGTGTCTATTTCCTCCAGCATGCGGTCATACCACCCAACGCGCTTGTAGTGATCCAATGCCGCAATGCCTTGAGCTTCATCTAGGAACTCGATATGGCGAATACGGGCCACATAGCGGCGCCCATCAGGAGTAAGGGTGTAGAGCACAACATCACCTGCACGCTCACCACGTGCGAGCCGTGACTCCCAGCCCTTGTTTACTCCTTGAAGAAAGCCATATTGCCAGCCTCCAATTTGCCATTCGAATCGAAAAAGCCACTCCTCATGGCCATAGCCGTGCTGTGAGGAAAAGGTATTCGATGCTTCGGCTGCGCTCCTGGTGGGGTACTGCCAATTGGAGTCATTTTTACAGATTCGGGTGATATAGCTCGTTACTGTCCTTGTCGTCGATTTTTGGCTAATTGAGTTCACGTTGCCAGCTTCTACTTCAGCTCGGATAGTGGCGGCTGCTGATGCCAATCTATTGGGAACACCGAAAAATTCCCACCAGACGAGTTCGCAGCCTTTGCCCCCATTAGGAAGCCCCTGAAGGCCTGCATCTATGTGAGAAGGTTCGAAATGGCTGAAGTTGGCAAGCTTCATCACAACAGCGTCTGGACTACGGAAATTTTGGGGCATAGACCGCCCCATTAGCGCTCCCATTCGTCTCAGGAAATCAGATAGCTCCTCAACATCTGGGTCATCTTGTAAAAATGTTTCTCGCGGGTGATTCAAGAAAAGATCGAGAGCCAATATCAACTCGTTCCGCGACCACGATGGGCTACGGCGATTTTTGGTTTGTCTCGCTGGGGTTCTGTCCATGATGGTGGCTCATTTGTTTTCGGTGAGTAGGTTGAGCTGAGCTTAGCGAAACCCAACGCCCCCGCCTGCTCAATCTCCAGCATCAACTCCGTCCCCTAATTTTTCACGCTGCCTGGATCGATTGCGGCCTGTCGTGAGGGGCTGCATTCGACCCAAAACTGACGGTGGATGATTGGCAGTGATCGGCCAATAGCGTCCCATGGACACGCTACAATGACAGCGTAATGTGCACAGAAGTCATGTCGCTTTTTCTCCTCACTTTATGCTGTTTTTTTGGCTCGATACAAAGCAACTCAAGGGCACTCCGCGGCCCCTTAACCCCGCACTAGATCAGGAGGCTATATGGCACATCGAATCTTCATCATAAATTCGGACAAGAGCATCGATACCGTCTCGCAGAAGTCTTTTGAGAATTTTTACCTTCGAGATGCGCCCACACTCACCCGTTATGCGAGCCAGGAAATTCATGTGGCTATTGTGTTCTACACACTCAAAGACAAAAGACCCGATCAAATCATGAAGATCGACAGTTTGCGCGTAGCTGTCAAAAATGATGGATCACTTGATCACGATCGGAGGCTTGATTCAATACTTCTGAGCATGGATCGAACTGCCCCAATCTCTAATAAACAAATCACTAGCACACCGTCGAAAACGATAATAGATGCTAAAGCGAAGTTCGACGAAAGGCGCTGGGCTCAATATCACCCGGAAATTCCAGTCCTCGCAATAAAACATATCTTACAAAAACTTTTCAGGGTCGTGACATAACAGTTCATCCAGTTTTTAGTACGGACTAATTGATATGCTAGGTTCTTTTTTACCTCAACCACTTGCAAGGTCCACGTGAGTTGTGCCGCCTTTATCCCAAGCAAGGGGCGACTCCCCAGACGACAAAATAAGAACCTGTAGTGCCCGTGACAGGCCTGTGTGAATACCTGCTTAAAAATTGCTACAAAGGTGAAGAAGTAAAATGGGGTGGACTAAGCGGGCCGGGCCTCTGGTGGATGGCTACATCCAATCCATCATGGGCGCCACGCTGAAGCGGCGGGAGAGCGGGGAGGGTGTTGCGTTGGATACGGACATTAGGGATCTGGATCGGTGAGGCTGGGAGGTGGGGAGTTTATCAGGATTGGGCTGGCGGGGCGTTGGTGAGTCTTGTTACTGCTGATCTGCGGCCGTCATCCTTGGCACCGCCAATGGCTGACTTGACAGCGAACAGCACAGCGCCAGCTGTGGGAGCCCACAGTCCATACCAGTGCGTTATAGCACTGTTCACTAATGGGTATATCCACGCTTCAACATTCGGCTACCGTCATCGTATATGTCTTGATTGCGCAGGCTCTGCTCCTGTGCGTTGAAGCTATATTTGCCTCTGCTGTGATACACCCACAGCCCCCAAACACGAGGAAACCATGATGAACTCCCACAAAGCTGTCGCTGTTTCGCTGGCCTTGCTCAGCGCAGCCTTCCTGACATCTGCCGCCCTGGCCGAGGGAGCGGGTTTAATTGCCGCCACCCCATCCGAACTCAAGTGGACAGCCGCGCCGTCGGTGGGGCCTGGTGCGATGATTGCTGTGATTGAAGGTGACCTGAAAGCCGCCGAGCCCTTCACCCTGCGCTTGAAGCTGCCGGCAAATACGAAAATCGGCGTGCATACCCATCCCGTGACCGAGCGCGTAACCGTTATATCAGGCATCTTCTACTTCGCCACCGGAGACACATTCGATTCGGCACGGGCCAAGGCCTATCAACCGGGTGACACCCTGATCATTCCCGTCGGCATGCCGATGTACGGCGCCAGTCGAGAACAGGAAACCGTGCTCCAACTCCACGGCACGGGGCCTTGGGGGATCACCTACCTCAACCCGGCGGACGACCCCAGAAACAGCAAAATGTAGCGAGCGACAACCAGGTAAAATGAATCAATCGTACCTGAGCCCCGTTGGCTCCGTTTTCACCTACAGAATTTCCTTAGGGGTCAAGCCGCAGGCGCCTACTTGCGGCTATCGTAGAAGGCCTTGGCAGCATCTTCCCAGTTGGCTCCGTCAAATTGTCGAACTGGTAGGGACGAGAGATCGACCTCATTAATGCAGCGCCTTGCACCTGTTTGTTCTCAACCCCAGTTGGGCGGTGAGTTGCTAAGGAAATGAGGTGGTACAAAATTGGTACATGTAAAAATTAGAGTGCGCTTCCGGCCTTTATTTACTGGGTTTTCAGCAAAAATAATTCCCATCCATCATCGGGGCGATGGAGAAGCGACGGGAGAGAGAGGCGGGTGTTGGGAGCGTTGGGCGTTTATCAGGATTGGGGGGGGGCGGGAGTTAGTTGATCACGACATAGGCGAATCTTGCAGCAGTTTTTTAGCGTGTGAGTGGAGGAAGTCTAGGAACGAGATAGATGGGTCAACGAGGCGTCCGAGGAGGACGCCCCTTTGTGACATCAGGACGGTTCAGCATCCATACGTCGCGCAACGACATCCAGCACATCGCAGCCATCGCGCAAAGGTATGCAGCAAAGCATTGCGAAGTCGCTGAGTATCACTGAATCCGTGGTGATGTCGCCGCGCATTGCGAGGTTTTCCAGGATCTGCGTTACCGCACCAATTCGGTAGCGTGCGGTGCTAAGCAGTGAGTGCAGCGGTTGGGTGGTGTTTACGTACAGCGAGGGGAGGTCGTCGGCGTTGCTGGTTAAAGCCATAAATTCTTTCATGTGAAGCTCCATTAATTTGAGAAAACTACTACTCAATCGTCGCCAAACGAATGGGTGGTAGCCGTACGCGGGTTGGCGAACCGGGCAATGGAGAAACCGGCAGACCCTAAGGTCTCCCGCGCACAGCCACCATAAAACAGGCAGCTAAGTGCGTTCCGAAACGCTACGAAAATGCTCGAAGGTTTCAGTTCAATTGCCATCGAGTCGCCAAACCCGACACGCCATTTTGGCGTTGGGTGGACTATAGGCCTCGTGACAAAAGCACAGCAATGGACAAGTGTACGGACAATTCCCAGAGTCGTGTAGGACGTTGCTCTTTTAACAGTTTGTCTGGGAAACACCCATTTTTGCCTAAAACAATCACTACCTGAACCAACGCTGTCACCCAGCAAAGTTTCATAATCCCAGGCAGCCTTGCGGCATAGGATAACGACCTAAGGTCACCGCGCTTCCCACCCACAGGAAACTGAAAAATGATCTCGAACCTCTTCAAAGTCGCTCTGATCGCCGGCGCATTGCTATTGAGCGCCTGTTCGGGGGCAAGCACCCATAGCGAATTTTCGGAAGCCAACCTGCCGTCTGCCGGTTTTGGTCCGGGGCCTGCCAACAACCCCAATAAGATGAATTTCCATGGCAGTGCGCTCGGCAACAGCTTCGGCGAGTACAGTTCGGGGTTGTTGCACGACGATTAACGGCGGAAGTGTTTCCGCCGTTTTGCGTTTTGCCTGATGTGCCGTGTGCTTTGGGTTGGCGACTGCTGTATAGCGCGGCTATTTGGGCTCGGGCGTGGCTATCCACTGGCCCAAAACTTTCTGGTAGTTGCCTGTCACCTTGGCCAGGTGCAGCCACTGATCGACGTACAACTTCCAGGTCATGTCATCACGCGGCAGCAAGTAAGCCTTCTCGCCGTATTGCATGAATTGCTTCGGGTTCACCGCGCACAAACCAGGTTTGAGTTTCTGCTGATACAGCGCTTCCGAAGCATCAGTGATCATCACGTCAGCCTTCTTGTCCAGTAGCTCCTGGAAGATGGTCACGTTGTCGTGAAGCCGTAATTGCGCTTTGGGTAGAAAGGCGTGAACGAAGGCTTCGTTGGTGCCGCCGGCCGGTTCGACCAGGCGAACCGAAGGCTGGTTGATTTGCTCGACGGTCTGGTACAGCGCCTGATCTTCGCAACGCACCAGCGGGATTTTGCCGTCGACGTCCAGCGTGGTGCTGAAGAAGGCCTTTTTCTGGCGTTCCAGCGTCACCGAGATGCCGCCGACGCCGATGTCGCATTTGCCCGCGAGCATGTCGGGCATCAGGGTTTTCCAGGTGGTCTGCACCCACTCGACTTTGACGCCGAGGCTGTCGGCCAGCGAGCGGGCCATGGCGATGTCGATGCCCGAGTATTCGCCGTCTTCGGTTTTGACGGTGTAGGGTTTATAGTCGCCTGTTGTGCACACGCGCAATTGGCCCTGTTGGATGACGCTGTCCAAGTGCGATTGCTCTGCCTGAGCACCAAACGATAGAGCGAGCAGGCCACCGAGCATCATTGTGCTTTTCAGGTTGTTCATTGTTTTCCGGCTTCCATGATGGAGAGGGTGCTGAGAGTACTTACTTTCTGCTGCTCCGCTCAACTTCATCCTCGCCGGGGTGGACTCAGTGACAGCAGCAACTTGAACCGCCGCAGCCAGATTTCTTCTTTACGCTTTCGTGTTTGTCTTCTGTCAGTACGCTTGCTGGATACCCTGCCTCCTTCAATGCCGATAACAGAACATCGCTCTGGGTATCTCCAGTCACCTTGACCCGACCGGACGCCAGATCGACAGTCACTTCGCCCACTCCTGCGAGCGGTTGCAACGCGGCGTTGATGTGTTTGACGCAACTCCCGCAGCTCATGCCTTCGACTTGCAGTTCAGTGCTGTTCATTACGTAAACCTCTTTGACTGTGAGCGGCAGGTGGTGTGATGAAGTAGATCGATGGTTGACCTTGTCACGATGGCAAGGTCAAGCGCTTCTTAAAGGGCGTTAGTTGTTCATCGGCATCTTCATCATGCTCGACTGCTGATCCATCATTTTCATCATCATGCCCATCATCTGGTCTGAGCGGTCCTTGCCGCCGGACATGCCTTTGCCCATTCCCATGCCTTGGCAATGGTTGTGCATCATGCCCATGCTGTCCTTCATCGTGGCCATGCCTTCTTGCATGGCGGCCTGGCGTTCGGCCGGGGTTTTGGCGGCGATCATTTTTTCGTGGGCGGCCTGCATTTTTTCCATCTGCTCGCTCATGGCCTTGTCTTGTGCGGTGGCCGTGGCGGCGGTGGTCGGTGCGGTAGGCGGTGTGTCGGGGTGATTTTCCTCGACGGCCAGAGCAGCCAATGGGCTACTGATGAGCAGTGCGGCGACGAGTGCTTTGAAGTGCATATGCATGGCAATCTCCAGTGAGTCAGGGACGTACAGGAACTGTTGGGCCGCGCTAAAGTGGCGAAGCCAAAGGGAGCGTCCGGAATTGCGGACGCCCGGAGGACGGTTTTAATTGTTGAAGCGAACGAAGCGCAGGCGTAAGGGCGGCCACAGTGCGAGCACTTGGCGGATCAACAACGGTAGGTGAGTGCGGAACCGGAGCATAGTGCGTACTCGATCCGAGGGGTGACCTTGAGCTTAGTCCCGAGCAAGAGGCCGTCATTGATCCATATCAAGTGGTGCCCCTTTACGTTACTCCGCGCTCATTTCCATCTCTGGACTCAACGTCCCCAGCCAGGCCACCAACCCCACAATCAACACGGCCGCCGCCAATTCAACCACCACGCTGCGCCGCAACGTATTCGCCGCCACCCGATACTGACCCTCACGCAACGACCGCTCCAAAAACGGCCCCAGGTGAAACCGGTTCAACGCGGCGAGCACCAGCATCCCGGCAAACAGCGCGATTTTGATGGACAGTAAAATCCCGTAGGTACTGAGCAATACATCGTCGAGCGTTGGGCCCACGATGAACAGGTAGTTCACGATTCCCGTGACCGTGATGACGGCCACGATCACTGCGCCTACTCCTTCAAATTGGCGGACAGCCCGAGCCAGCAATCTGATGCGTTCTTCGGTTTGCAGATCGTTGATCTTTGCCATCAAGGCAAGCGCGACCAGCGCCCCGAACCAGGCCCCCGAAGCCAGCAAATGCGAGATGTCAGTGATAAAGTGCCAGTAACGACGGTCACCTTCATCCATCGCCCCATGACCGCTCCAGGTCAGGCTGGCGAGGGCGATAGCGCCGGCAAAAGACGCGATCAGCAGGCTGAACCCGGGCGCACGTGGATTGAGCATCATCGCCAAACCGCCGACAACCAACGCGACAATGCGCACGACCCAGGCCAGCCCGACATCCGTCTCAAACACCATCATCTCGATATGTGGGCGCAGCTCGGCAAAGTCCGTCTCGCCGCTCATGGCGCTCGCCATCATCACCATGCTGGCGATGGAAAACAGCACAGCCAGCACCGCCGTTCCCACCAACATCGACCGAAACGGCAACGCCGCGCCCGATATCCGTTCCTGTCCTTTAAGGCTATAGAGCCCAAACAGCGCCAGCCCAAACAACAACATCAAATCCACATACAACCCAAAGCGCAGTGCAATGCTGACCGAGTCGCTCATCAATCACTTCACTTTGAACGTAACGTTGCCGGTAATCGGGTGGGTGTCCGATGACACCGCGCGCCATTCGACTTTGTAGGTGCCGGCAGGCAGTGGCGAAAGCGGTGTGATGACCATGGTTTTCGGATCGCTGCCACCAGAGACTTTGGCTTTCATCGGCATGGGGGAGTGCGCCATGCCGGGCATTTCGGTCATGACCAGTTTTGCGCCGGAGAACTGGGTCATGAGGTTTTCCGAGAAGTGCAGTTCGACGGTGCCGGGTGCCGCGCCATCCGCACCTTCGGCCGGGGTGGAGGACAGCAGTTTCGGGTGTGCTTGAGCGAGCGCGCTCATGAGCAGTCCAATGACAACAGCGGTAGTTTTAATCATGCGCATGCAAGGCCTCTTACCGCTTTAAGCGGTTGTTTTTTTGGTTGTTGAGTTAATGCGTTTAGAACCACAGGCGAACACCGAGGACCAGGCGTGCTTCGCTGCGATCCTCACCTTCATCGTTGGCGTAGTCGGCGGTTTTGCCGTAGGTCCGGTTCCAGGTCACGCCGATATAGGGCGCGATTTCCCGGCGGATTTCATAGCGCAGCCGCAGGCCGGCTTCGGTGTTGGATAACCCGGAACCGATCCCCCGTTGCGGATCGTTTTTGCCGTAGAAGTTGAGTTCGGCGGTCGGCTGCAGGATCAGCCGGTTGGTCAGCAGGATGTCGTAGTCGCCTTCCAGTCGTGCAGCGGTTTGGCCGCCTTCGCCGATGAAGGCAGTGGCCTCGGCTTCGAAGTTGTACAGCGCCATGCCTTGCACGCCGAACGCGGCCCAGGTTTGCGGGTCGCCGGGTTTGAAGTCCTGGCGAACGCCGGTCACCACGTCCCACCACGGGGAGATTGCGTGCCCCCACAGGGCCTGGATTTCGGCGTCTTCGGTTTTGCCGTTGGTGCGTTCGCCTTCGGAGCGCAACCACAGGCGATCGATGTCGCCGCCGATCCAGCCGGAGAGATCCCAGGCCAGGGTGCTGCCGTTGTCAGCGTCCTGCCATTCGAGTTTGTCGGCGAGGAAGTAGTAGTTGAGCGCGGTGTCATGCACGTTGTGCCCGGTCGGGCTTGCGTACACGGCGGCGCGGTCGGCATCGGTCAGCGCCGGGATCGGCGTGCGACTTTCGGTCGGCGCGGCGGGCTGCATCTGGCCGTCGTCCATGCTTTGCATTTGGCTATGGTCCATGCCCGGCATCTGGCTGTGATCCATGTTCTGCATGTCGTCGGTGGCGGCCATCGCCGAGGAGAGCGTCAGGCTCGCGGTCACGAGTGCCAAAGAGAGGGAAGTGAGTCTGGTCATGGATAGGCGCCTCATTCTTCCACCCGAACTTCACGGAACATGCCCATTTCCATGTGGTACAGGAGATGGCAGTGATAGGCCCAACGGCCGAGTGCGTCGGCGGTGACCCGATAGCTGCGTCGGGAACCGGGCGGCATGTCGATGGTGTGTTTGCGCACCATGAATTCACCGTTCTCGTCTTCGAGGTCGCTCCACATGCCGTGCAGATGGATCGGGTGAGTCATCATCGTGTCGTTGACCAGCACCACCCGAACCCGCTCGCCGTATTTGAGGCGCACAGGTTCGGCGTCGGAGAACTTCACGCCGTTGAACGACCAGGCGAATTTCTCCATGTGGCCGGTGAGGTGCAGTTCGATGGTACGGCTGGGGTCGCGACCGTCCGGGTCTTCGAAGGTGCTGCGCAGGTCGGAATAGGTCAGGACGCGGCGGCCGTTGTTGCGCAGGCCCAGGCCGGGATCGTCGAGTTTGGGGGCGGTGGTCATGGCTTGCATGTCCACCAGCGGGTTGTCTTTTTCCGTCTCGGGATGGGACTGCATGCCGGGCATGGCCATGGTGCTGTGATCCATGCCCGCCATGCTGCCGTGATCCATGCCGCCCATGCCCATGTCATCCATGGTCACCAGCGGCCGTGGGTCCAGCGGCGGTACCGGCGCGGATAAACCCGCCTTCGCTGCCAGCGTGCCGCGTGCAAAGCCAGTCCGATCCATCGACTGGGCGAACAAGGTGTAAGCGGCTTCGGTTGGCTCGACAATCACATCGAAGGTCTCGGCCACCGCAATGCGAAACTCATCGACGCTCACCGGTTTGACGTGCAGGCCATCCGCAGCGACCACCGTCATTTTCAACCCGGGAATGCGCACGTCGAAGTAGGTCATGGCGGAGCCATTGATGAAGCGCAGGCGCAGCTTCTCGCCCGGCCGGAACACGCCCGTCCAGTTCGAGTTCGGCGCCAGGCCATTCATCAAGTAGGTGTAAGTTGCGCCGCTGACGTCGGCCAGGTCGGTGGGGTTCATTCTCATTTCGGCCCACATCTTTCGGTCGGCGACTGTGGAACCCCAACCTTTCTCGCTGACGTCGTGGATGAAATCACCCACGGTGGGCTTGTTGTAGTTGTAGTAATCGGACTGTTTTTTCAGCGTCTTCATCAGGCTGATCGGATCTTCATCGGTCCAGTCGGTCAGCATCACCACGTAATCGCGGTCGTACTGGAACGGCTCCGGTTCCTTGGCGTCAATCACCAGCGGCCCGTAAACGCCGGACTGCTCCTGAAAACCCGAATGGCTGTGGTACCAGTAAGTGCCGTTTTGCCGGACCTTGAACTGGTAGACGTACATGCCATCCGGCTCGATGCCGTGAAAGCTCAGTCCTGGCACGCCGTCCATGTTGGCCGGCAGCAAGATGCCGTGCCAGTGAATGGAGGTGTTGGCGTTGAGTGTGTTCTTCACCCGCAGCGTCACCGTGTCACCTTCGCGCCAGCGCAACAGGGGGCCGGGAATACCGCCGTTGATGGTCATCGCGGTGCGCGGGTTGCCGGTGATGTTGACCGGGGTTTCGCCGATGAACAGGTCGAAGTCGGTGCCCGCCAAAACCTGGGGCTCGCCAGGGCTGGTGACCGCCCAGACAGGCGTGCGCCATAACCCGAGCCCGCCGAGGAGCCCGCCCGCGGCCAGCCCCTTCACGAAGGTGCGTCTTGATGTGTTGGAATGCATTCCGTTTTCCCGGTCCGTCAGCGTGGAGAGAGCTTGACGACGAGGCTAACGGGCGGTGCCTTTCAGCAGCCTGAGGCGGGGATTACAGTTTTGTCAGGTTCATGCTGTATTTATTAGCGTGTACCGGGTGTTGACGCTGAGGCCACAGTGCCGCCACCGCAATTGATATAGGAAGACGACTTCAACCAGCGCTGATCCGGATAGTAAGAAAACAACAACTGCCCATCTTTCATCGAATCAATCAACTTATGCGCAATCGCCGGCCGCACCGCCGGACAACCCAGGCTTCTACCGATCCGGCCATTCGCTCGGGCAAGAACCGGACTGACATAGGGCGCCCCGTGAATAACGATCGCCCGCTCTAATGCGTTGTCATTGAACCCCGGCTCCAGACCTTCCATGCGCAAGGAATAACCGTTCTGGCCGACATAGCTCGATTGGGTCCGATATAAACCAAGGCTGGTGGCAAAGCTTTCATTCTGGTTGGAGAACTTGACCGCCATGTTCTCGCCGCTGTTGCGACCGTGGGCGACCAGTTCGTGGAACAGTAATTTGCGTTTCTTCAGATCGAACACCCACAACCGTTGTTCGGTCGAAGGCAGTGAGTAGTCGATGACAGCGAGTCTTTGGACAGGGGCTTTGCCTTGGGCCAAGCTGCATTGGGTAGCGCGTACGGCCAGCCCGATGACTTTGGCGTTGGCGTCAGGTGCTGCTTTGAGCAGCGCGGCTTCAAGCGAATCGGCGTAGGCTGCCGGTACTGAAACTGACGTCAGCAGCAGGGCCGTGAATAGGAAGCCAAAGCGGTCTAGCGCCATATGTAAATCTCACATTAATGTTTCGAGTCTAGCAGTGTGCAGAAGTGCTAGCCGTTGAATACGGGGCGATTAAGGATTATCCATGGGGCAGTTAACAAGGTTATTCGTCATAAGCCGCATCTTTTTTATGGGCTTTCTGATCAGCGGCGCAGCGATTGCAGAAACTTCGCCGATTGAGGCGGTATCTGCCGTCATCAGCAGAGCTGGCGCGGCACCTGACGATTACGTCGCTCAAACGATTCAGGCGGCATTTGAGCCATTGAGTTCATCGTTTCCACCCTTGCTCACTTCCCGTGGCTATCGACGGGTGGATCCGAGTCGTGTGGTGATGGATTTTTACATGCATCGGGGTTATCGCTCGGCTTGGGCGAACGACAGCGATGTCATCCAGTTGTTGAAAAGCCTGAGCGAGACCCAGGCCGATGGGTTGGACCCTGCGGACTTTCATATTGATGAGTTGGCGAAGGCCAGAGCGTCGATGCAGGCAGCAGAGCCGACGGTGGCGCAACGGGCGGCATTCGATATCGCGGCGACCCGGACCTTTGTCACCGCGCTGCTGCAATTGCGGCGCGGCAAGGTTGACCCTTCGCGTCTGGACATCCATTGGAACTTCGACCCCGTCGGCGCCGATCCTCGTGGAGACATGAATAACTTGTTCGCCGCGCTCGATGCTCATGACGTGGCACGCGCTTTCGCCGAAGCACCGCCACAAGAGGCGGTTTACCGCAGCCTGCGCGTGGGCCTGGCGCAACTGCGCAAGGTTCGGGACGCGGGTGGCTGGCCGAAGATTGCCGAAGGCCAGTCGCTCAAGCCAGGCATGGATGACGCCTCTGTCGCGCAGTTGCGAGCACGTTTGGTGGCAGGTGGTTATCTGGCCCCATCAAAAAAGCCACGCACTGATTACGACGACAGCGTCACTGCAGCGGTGAAAAAGTATCAGGCCGAGCAATACCTGGGGGCGGATGGCGTGGCGGGGGCCGCGACACTGGCTGCGTTGAATGTGCCCGTAGAGGCGCGGATAGACCAGGTTCGGGTGAACATGGAGCGTGCGCGTTGGTTGCTGTACAAACTTCAGGGCACTTTTGTCATCGTTGATATTGCGGGTTACAAGGTGGCGTTTTATCGCGACGGTAAGGCGATATGGCGTTCCCGGGTTCAGGTCGGTAAGCCGTTCCGCAGTACGCCGGTGTTTCAATCCGAGATTACTTATGTGACGTTCAACCCCACCTGGACCGTGCCGCCGACCATCCTCGTCAAAGACATGCTGCCGAAGATTCAAAGAGATCCCGGCTACCTTGCGGCCAACCGGATAAGAGCGCTTGATCGAGAGGGGAATGTGCTCGATCCAGCGACCGTCGACTGGAATAATGCGCGCGGTATCACGCTGCGACAGGATGCAGGCCCGGACGGCTCGCTCGGGCAGGTGGCCATTCGGTTTCCCAATGAGTATTCGATTTACCTCCACGACACGCCGCATCGCGAACTGTTTGCGCAATCGCGTCGAGCCACCAGTTCAGGCTGCATACGCGTGGAGAACCCACTGCAGTTAGTTGAACTGCTGTTCAACGACCCGGTTCGTTGGAACAGCGCCGGAATACAGGCCCAGTTGGCTAATGGCAAGACCGAAAACATCAGGCTTCCCGTCAAGGTGCCGGTGCTGTTGGCTTACTGGACGGTGGACCTGAGTAGCGATGGTCGAGTGATGTTTAAACCGGATGTATACGGGTACGATTCCGCGGTACTGCGGGGATTGAATCTGCCTTCGGAATTGCCTGTTCTGGATGTGCGACGAGCAGGAACTTCCGCTGTTGCAACGGGGCAAAACCGGCAATGGCCGTGAAGGAAGCGGGACTTGCTATCCGTATGTAACGGTCAGGTCATCGATGCACCAACGATGCAAGCGCTCTGCATCAACCTTTGCGCTCCGTCGCAGATTCCGGGGTTGGCGAAGCCAAAAGGTTGGCTCTCCCGTTGAAAACTATCACAATGCAAAATAGTCACCGATCATCGATGTAAAGGGATAGGAAATTGAAGATGGATGTTGCACAAAAAAAACCATCACTCAACACAGGTATGCTTGATGTGCATGACCTCGATGAGTGCCGCAACATCCAAAAAGGTGCCGTGTTTATCATCGCCTCGGGGGCGTCAGCTAAAGATTTTCCGCTGGAAAAGTTTGCAGATGTTCCGATGATCACAATGAACGGCGCCATTTCCATGTTCTCCGGGACAGGTATCAAGCCGTTCTTTTATGCCTGTACCGATCAAGGCTTTTCCCGACAGCAACCCGAACTGTTTTCAGAGGGCATGCGCATCAGTCAGCGAGTTGCACTGTGGCAAGAGCACATCTGGCATACGACAGTAGCGCCTGAGGGCGAGCTGTATTTGCTCGGTCGAGCACCCAAGCTCTCCTGGACAGACCTGGTGTTCAGGGCCGATAAAGAACTCGTCAGAAGTCGCAAACTCGGAAATGGCCGTAATAGAACCCTTGGTTTCAGCAAGAACCTTAAACGCGGTTTTTTTGATGCCCGTACGGTGGCCTATCTGGCGTTACAGATTGCCTATCACGTGGGGTTTACCAAGGTGTTTTTAGTGGGCGTCGACTTGAATCAGTCGGTGAGCCGTTTTTACGAAGAGGCCGGCACGTTAGCGTCGCCATGCCTGCTCGATCAGCATTTTTATACGAGAATCCTGCCGTCGTTCGAGATCTTGTCCAAGTACGTCGTGGATGAAGATTTTCAGGTCTACAACTTATCCAGTTCTTCAAGGATTCCGGGTGAGCTCATTCCGCGAGTGACGTTGGATGAGATCGACAAGTTGATCTAAAGGTTGTTCGTACTTTATTGAAATGGGTGCCCTCGAGGCTAATGCCGATCAGTTAAGGAACGACACATTCCGTAGCATTGCGGCTTAACTGATCGGAATTACGCCCTCGAGAATGGGGGCTTGCTGAGCCCCCTTATTGATTCCCTACAGCTCCTGATTCCTCCCGAAAAAAACTCTACCAACGCCCGTTGCAACCCGGTCAGCGCTCCCTCGCGGCTGATCAATGCCAACTCGGTCGGTGGCAATTCGGACAGGTCGGTGCACACCGTGTGCTAATGCGCCAGGGCGGGCAGAAAGTGCTCGGGCGCATTTGCACCGTGCGATGCGGCGGCTAGCCAAAGGACATTTGCCCCATACCCCCCCGTAGACTAAGCTCACAAAAAATAAGGGTTTTGGGGTGCTACCCATGCCTTACCCTTACAGGACGAGCTTTTGCCTATCCCTGCGCACAATCCGCACAACGCCACCGGCGTCACGTTGAAACGGTTACCTCTGCGCAAAGCAGCGGTACTGTTTATTGCGGTCGTGTGCCTGAGCCTGTGCGGTTTGCTGTACCTGCAACTGGAGCAGTCGCGCCGGCATGACCTGGCCTTGGCACAAGTGGCGTCATCAAACCTGACGCGGGCCATGGCGCAGCAGGCCGAAGACACCTTCATGCAAGCCGATCTGGTGCTGACCAGTCTGGCCGACTGGATTCAGGCTGACGGTTTCGGCGCGCCCCAAAAGGCACGCTTGCAGAAAACATTCGCCCGGCGGGTGCAGGCGCTGAATCAATTGCACGGGATATTTCTGTTCGACCAAAAGGGGCAGTGGGTCGTTACCTCTTTCGACGAACTGCCACGCGGACCGGGTGTAGGGGATCGCGATTATTTCAAGTTCCACCAGCAGAACGTCTCCTCCCTGGCGCACATCGGGCCGGCGATTCGCAGTCGGGAAAATGGCGAATGGATTATCCCGATATCCAAGCGTGTGAACGACAAGAATGGCAATTTCCAGGGCGTCTTGTTGGCCGGTATCAAGATGGCGTACTTCGATCAGTTCTTCAAAAGCTTCAGCATTGATGACAACGGTTCGATGTTTTTGGGATTGATCGACGGAACGCTGCTGGCGCGACGGCCGTTCGTGGAGTCGCAGATTGGCACATCACTGGCCAAGAGCGAGATCTTCGAGAAATTGCTGCCCGACGCGCCTTCCGGTAACGCGATGTTCAGCTCGCTGGTCGATGGTGTTGTGCGGTTGTATGGCTACCGTCAGCTCGACGCTTATCCGTTGGTCGTGTCTGCCGCCTCGTCCAGGGACGCGATTCTCAAGGATTGGTACGACACGGCATTTCGCTCCTCAGTCATCGTTGCCCTGGTGGTGTTGGGCGTGGGGCTGTTCGGTTGGATGTTCCTTTGTCAGGTGCGTGTCGGCGAACAGGTCGAGGCGGATTTGCGCAAGGCAAAGGAAGCGTTGAAGCTGATCGCGACCCACGACAGCCTGACCGGCCTGGGCAATCGCCGGCTGTTCGAGGGCGCGCTGGACATCGAGTTCAGCCGAGGCGCCCGGCAGTCAAGTTCACTGAGCCTGATCATGCTCGATATCGATTACTTCAAGCGCTACAACGACGCTTACGGCCACGTGGCAGGGGACCATTGCCTGGCTGAAGTGGCGCGGGCGGTGAAGGGGTGCTGCCATCGAAAAGCCGATCTGGCCGTGCGCTACGGCGGAGAGGAGTTTGCGGTGTTGCTGCCCGACACCGACATTCACGGCGCGCTGGTGATTGCCGAGCAGATCCGTCGCAGCGTCATGGACAAGAACATCATCCACAGCGGTTCACCCACGGGCTTCGTGACAGTCAGTCTGGGTTGTTATTCGTTTGTACCGACGGGGCGGGACAGCATGGAAGTATTCATCGAACGTGCGGATGCGGCGCTGTATCAAGCCAAGCATTCGGGGCGAAACCGCTCGGCGGTGCTGTCGATGGAGGGTGGTGTCGATGCGCTGCTGCGTTCGGATCGTTGAGGTGTCTATCGACGCAACACCCCGGCCAGCCGGCTGTCTGCCTGTCAGATCCCCTTAAATTGATCGTCTAGAGTTGCGGTAACGCGGCCAATCCCGGCAGGTCTCCCCACCGCACGGATGATCGTCAAAATGTTGATTACTCAAGCATTGACAGCCGTTGCTCTAACCGGTGCAGCCTGCGCCATCTTTCCGCTCGCGAGCCATGCCCAATCGAAAGTCACAACCGAAGAAGCATACGTCTTCGGCGTGGATGCCTACGTTTATTTGTACCCGCTGACCATGGACATTACCCGCAAGTAATTCCGTATCGAATCCGGAAAATCCTTCAACATGGATGCGCTGGCCCCTGAAACCAAAGCAGCGCTTCAGACCGTACCCTAGGACGCGCAGGCGCTGATGACGTGGAAGGTTCCCACCCTCGCTCGCGTGGTCAATGGCTGGTCGATGAACACCGACACCATGGGCGTCGTCGAAGGCAAGTCACTCGATGGCGCGAACAAGTACGTGCTGCATTTCGACAAGGGTGAAACGCCGCCGGTAAACGCTTTCTGGTCGATCACCTTGTACGACCCCGAGGGTTTCCAGGTCGGCAATGCGCTCAACCGCTTTGCACTCAGTAGCTGGATGCCGTTCAAGACCAATGCTGACGGTTCGCTGGATATCTACTTCCAGCACGAAAACCCTGGCAAGGACCTTGAAGCCAATTGGCTGCCGGCACCGAAGGGCGGGTTCAACCTGACCATGCGTTTGTATGGGCCCAAGCCCGAGGTGTTGAACGGCAAATGGAATCCCCCACCGGTCAAGCCAACCTAGTTCCGCGTTTCAGGCCCAAAAGCAGCCGGCGATCATCGGCTGCTTTTACGCGTCCAGCTGCCCGTCCCGCCGCCGGCACCACCCGTTCCACCGCCCGCCGCGCCCGTGCCACCCCCCGCGCCAGAGCCACTGTTCCCGGGATTGCCACCATTTCCGCCACCCGACGAGTCCGATCCGCTATTGCTGCCGTTAGCGCTATGGTCGCTCGAGGGTTGGTCAGGGTTATTGTTGGGCGCCATGGTCGAGCCGCCGATTGAACCCGATCGGGTGCCGGTCGCATCAGCGCCATCGCCTGAGGCTGCAAAAATACCGACGGACAGGGCGCACAGCACTCCAGCCAGTAACAGCGAAGTCATTTTGATGCTCATCATGGTGCGTCTCCAAAGATGAGTCGTTACCTGATGTGGGTGTGATGGACAGAGCGCGTGGTGCCGGTTGGTTGACACGTGGCCGGTGTGCGTTTCAGGCGAAAGCCTCGCACAGGTGTCAGCGAAGGTTCTATTCTGCCATCTTCTGTTCGAGGTTCTGCCGCACCTGCGGCCATTCCTCATCAATGATGCTGAACCGCACCGAATTGCGCTTGCGGCCGTCCGGCATGATCCGCTCGTGGCGCATGATGCCCTCCTGCTGTGCGCCTAGCCTGAGGATCGCATTGCGCGACTTCTGGTTGTTTTCGTCGGTAGTGAATTGCACCCGCACGCAGTCCAGCGTCTCGAAAGCGTATTGCAGCATCAGGTATTTGGCTTCGGTGTTGACGAAGGTTTTCTGCCAGCGGGCGCAGATCCAGCTGCTGCCGATTTCGAGCTTGCGGTTGAGTCGGTCGATTTTCCAGAAACGCGTCGAACCGATGACCTCGCCCGTGTCCTTGAGCACGATGACGAAGGGCAGCACAGTGCCAGCGTCGCGGCCGTCGAGGGCTTTCTTGAGGTAGCTGTCGACGGTGGTCGGGGAGGGCACAACGGTGACGGTCAGGTTCCACAGTTCACCGTCTTGCGCGGCATTGACCAGCGCATCAGCATCACTCAATTGCAGGGGGCGCAGGCAGATTCGTTGACCTTCCAGTGTGTCCATGAGCAGGCATTCTCGGCATTAAAAGGTACGCGGGTGTTGCGTGCAATTACAGGGCAGCGGCCGTCGATTGGCAATGGTTATGTCAACTGCCGTTACCACCGTCACCGCTCCCCGGTACGCCGATAACCCGTAATCTCAACGAGTTCGTGATGCATACCAGTCTGTTCAATTTGCCCGCAGCGATGTCGTGGAGGACGTCCGGGAGGCCTTGATCCAGAGCCGTTTGCCGGCCAGTCGCCTGGAGCTGGAAATCACCGAAAACGTGATGCTCATTGATGTGGAGGGCGCGTTGGCGACCATGAATGCACTCAAGGAACTGGGCGTGCGGTTGAACATGGACGACTTCGGTACCGGCTATTCGTCCCTGGGTTACTTGCGCACGTACCCGTTCGACGGGATCAAGATCGACAAGCGTTTCATCTCGTCCATGAGCGGCGGCGGCAATGACCGCGCCGTGGTGCAGGCGATCATCAACCTGGGCAAAGCCATGGGCCTGACCGTGACCGCAGAAGGCGTCGAGCCCCTGGAGCAACTGGACTTCCTGGTCTCGGACAAGTGCCATGAGGTGCAGGGTTTCTACTTGAGTCGGACGATGGAAAAACTGGCGTTGCTGTCTTTGCTGAAGGCATCGCATGACGAGTTTCCCGTGTAGGGGGCGCGCCTTTAGTCGCCTGACTCGCTCGGAGAGGCAACTGCCAGCACGCACCCTGGTCACAACTGGACATCGACCCTGCGTTGCGAGCGTTGGCCCATGAAGAACCTGAAAATCGCGACATTCAACGTCAACGGCATGCGCGCCCGACTGCCGAACTTGCTCGCCTGGCTTGAGCGCGAGCAGCCGGACATTGCGTGTTTGCAGGAACTCAAGTCAGTCGACAGTGCATTCCCCGCCGCCGAGCTTGAGGCTGCAGGATACGGCGCGCTCTGGCAAGGTCAGTCTTCGTGGAACGGCGTGGCGATTCTGGCGCGGGATGCGCAGCCGCTGGAGAGTCGTCGAGGTCTGCCGGGCGATGACAGCGACACCCATAGCCGGTATCTGGAGGCCGCCGTGCACGGGATTCTGGTGGGCTGCCTGTACCTGCCCAACGGCAACCCGCAGCCGGGGCCGAAGTTCGATTACAAGCTGGCGTGGTTCGAACGACTGATCCGCTACGCGCAGACGCTTCAGGCCAGTGATCATCCGGTGGTCCTGGCCGGTGACTACAACGTGGTGCCCACCGACCTCGACATCTACAACCCGCGATCCTGGCTGAAGGATGCGTTGCTGCAACCTGAAAGCCGCGAGTGTTATCAGCGCCTGCTGGCCCAGGGCTGGACCGACTCCTTACGCCATCTGTATCCGGAGGATCGGCTCTATACCTTCTGGGATTATTTTCGCCAGCACTGGCAAAAAAACTCCGGGTTGCGCATCGATCATCTGTTGCTTAACCCGGCACTGAGTCCTTATTTGCAGGAGGCCGGAGTCGATGCCTGGGTTCGCAATGAGCCCCACGCGAGTGATCATGCGCCGGCATGGATTCGATTGAGTTCGCGCAAGCGGCGTTGAGATTGAAGTGGGTGGCGATTGGCTAAATCAATTGTCGGTCGAACCGCTTTTTCCCTTATACATGGCGCCCATCGGCGGAGAAATCCGGCCCCCTGCATAAGGACTGAGCAATGAGCGAGCCACAGCTGACGAATCTTGCGTTGTACCTACAGCGACTGGGCTTCGATGCGCCTCCGGCGCCGACCCTGGACACCCTGCGCCAACTTCAACTGCGCCACACCGGCGTCTTCCCGTTCGAAAACCTCAGCACGTTGTCGGGCCAGCCGGTGCTCATCGACCTGCCGTCCATCGAGCAAAAGGTCCTGCACGATGGTCGCGGCGGTTACTGCTACGAACTCAACAACCTGTTCCTGGCCTTGCTCCAGGCGCTGGGCTTCGACGCTCGCGGCCTCTCCGGCCGAGTGGTCATGGGCCAGCCCGAAGGCGCGTGGACCGCCCGTACGCACCGCTTGAGCCTGGTGACCCTGGACGGCGTGCGCTACATCACCGACGTCGGCTTCGGCGGCATGGTGCCCACCGCACCGCTGATGCTCGATACCCCGGCTGAACAGCTCACGCCCCACGAACCCTATCGCATCGAGCCGCACGAGGATGGCTACACCCTGCGGGCCAACGTCGGCGGCGAATGGCGGGCGATGTACATTTTCGATTTGCAGCGCCAGGAAGACATCGATTACGCCGTTGGCAACTGGTACGTCTCAACTCACCCCGAATCGTCGTTCGCCAGGCAGCTGATGGTGGCGCGCACCGGGGAAGGGTGGCGCCGCACGCTGAACAACGGCAGTTTTGCGATTCATCGGATCGGCCGTGAGACTGAACGGCGGCAGGTGGCGGATGTGGATGAATTGATGGGTTTGTTGCGCAGCGAATTCGACATTCGGGTGCCGCGGGAGGCGGCGTTGCGCCGAGTTATTGAAGGGCTGATTCAACGGCCCTGAACCTCACAGCTCCAGCCCCTCCTGCACCACCGAAAGCAGGGTGTCTTCGGTCATGGCGATCGCATCCGGTTGTTGCCCGGATTGATCGATCGCCTGCAGCCACCACTGTGTCTCGCCGTGTTCGCTCACGGTTCGCAGCATCGAGAGTGCCTTTCCTTGGGTGCGGATCTCGACCCGCCCGGCACCATCCTCGGTGAAACGAGCGACGGGGTCGAAGGTGATGCTGTGGTGGTTGCCTTCAATCAGTAACTGATCGATGGCGTAGTCGTAGGTCACCCCGTCAGGATGACGCTCGAAGACGTGCGTCGGTACTCGCCGAATGTTCAGCCCGGCTTCGCTGAGCGGCGCCAGCCAGGCTTCGATGAGGTGGTACAGCTCGTAAACCTGTGCAGGCCAGCTGTCGATCTGCTGATCGGCACAGTGTGTCGTGTCGGCACTGGACTGTTGGGTTTGCTTCAGTTTCGCGACGAGTTGGTCAGCCTTGCTCATGTCGATTTCCTATCGTGGTCTCAGTGAGAGCGTACCTCTATCAAGGTAGTGCACGTCTTGCCTTGCGTCATGTTGCCGGGAGGTTTTGGTTTCAAGGGGCTTGCCCCGCCAATGGGCGAATCGCACCAGGGTCTTCATGGTCGTGAGAACGCCCGGGATTTTGCGTTACGTTGGATTTTCTGGACTCGGCGCCACGCCCAGTGGGTGATCAGTCCTACTGCCGCGCCATCGATCAGCCAGAACGGCCACAGCAACCGCCATTTAGGGTGAAGACAGACCAGCCCGGCGATCGCCACTCCAGCTAACACGCCAGTCACCCAGTTGGCGTAACCCTTGGCGCTAAGCCAGGCGTACAGCGGTGTGAAGCCCACGAGCAGCGGCACCATGCCGAAGATCACGCCACCGACCAAAAAAGCCACAAATACGCCGACACCAACCCAGAGGCCAACCTCCAGGTCGGCGGAATCCATGGCATAGGGCAGGGCAATGACCAGGGCTTGCACGGCGACCACGGTGCAAAACGCGCCAAAGGTCAGGGGCAGGATCTGGGCAAGGTGTTCGAGTGCTGAGCGGTCTATCAAGATGGCGGCTTCCATGTCCGTAATCGTCCGCAAGGGCTGCGGAACGAGAGAGTTTATCAGGGAAGGTGCGGCGCAAGTCTCAGGTGTGAAATGGCCATGTGTCCATAATCTGACTGATTAGTTGTATACAACTCTATAGACATTTGTCCTGAGTCTTGCATACAGTGTGCGCATAACAAAAACCAGGGAACCCCCCAACCATGAAAACGCCCCATGTTTCACACCAACGGCCTGAGGACGAGAATCTCGGGATCGGCGCGAATATGGCTTACGGCCTGCAACACGTTCTGACCATGTATGGCGGCATCGTCGCGGTGCCTTTGATCATCGGCCAGGCGGCCGGGCTCTCGCCAGCGGACATCGGTTTGTTGATTGCTGCTTCATTGTTTGCAGGGGGGCTGGCGACATTGCTGCAAACCCTGGGCTTACCGTTTTTCGGCTGCCAATTGCCGCTGGTACAGGGTGTGTCGTTCTCTGGCGTCGCGACAATGGTGGCGATTGTCAGCAGTGGCGGGGAGGGCGGGTTTCAATCGATTCTCGGGGCGGTGATTGCCGCGTCGTTGATCGGCCTGCTGATCACGCCGGTGTTCTCGCGAATCACCAGGTTTTTCCCGCCGCTGGTCACGGGCATTGTGATCACCACCATCGGCCTGACGCTGATGCCAGTGGCCGCACGCTGGGCCATGGGCGGTAACAGCCATGCTCCGGACTTCGGCAGCATGTCGAACATCGGTCTGGCGGCGGTGACGCTGGTGCTGGTGCTGCTGTTGAGCAAGATCGGCAGCGCGACCATCTCCCGCTTGTCGATCCTGCTGGCGATGGTCATCGGTACGGTGATTGCGGTGTTCCTTGGCATGGCGGACTTCTCGTCCGTCACTCAAGGTCCGATGTTTGGCTTCCCGACGCCGTTCCACTTTGGCATGCCGACCTTCCACTTCGCCGCGATCCTGTCGATGTGCATCGTGGTGATGGTGACCCTGGTGGAAACCTCGGCTGACATTCTGGCGGTGGGTGAAATCATCGGCACCAAGGTCGACTCCAAACGCCTGGGCAACGGCCTGCGCGCCGACATGCTGTCGAGCATGATCGCGCCGATCTTCGGTTCCTTCACCCAAAGCGCGTTCGCCCAGAACGTCGGGCTGGTGGCGGTGACCGGGATCAAGAGTCGCTTCGTGGTGGCGACCGGCGGTTTGTTTCTGGTGATCCTCGGTTTGCTGCCGTTTATGGGCCGGGTCATCGCCGCTGTACCGACTTCAGTCCTCGGCGGCGCCGGTATCGTGCTGTTCGGCACCGTGGCCGCCAGCGGTATTCGTACGCTGTCCAAGGTCGACTACCGCAACAACGTCAACCTGATCATCGTCGCTACCTCCATCGGCTTCGGCATGATCCCCATCGCTGCGCCGAACTTCTACGACCACTTCCCAAGCTGGTTCGCCACGATCTTCCACTCGGGTATCAGCTCGTCGGCGATCATGGCGATCGTGCTGAACCTGACCTTCAACCACCTCACTGCCGGTAACTCCGATCAGCAGTCGGTGTTCGCGGCCGGTACTGAACGCGTCCTGCGTTATCAGGATCTGGCAGCGTTGCGCGAAGGGGATTATTTCAGCGAAGGTAAACTGCGTGACTGCGACGGGAATGAGATTCCGGTGGTGGAGGCGGACCATGAGCATGCAGAGCCGCGGACGGTGCATGCGAAAAGTAGTGAGCACGTTTGACTGCACTCAAGGGCGGATCGAGAGTCAGGTTGACACTCACTCCAGTCATGATTGAACATCGGACTTGAGGTCTGCAATTGCGCATCCTTGGGCTTGGCCTCCAGTATTGGCCCCCATCTTGTTGGCAGCAGAGAAGCTGGCTCCCTCTGAAGTAGTGACGACTGGCATGCCGGTCGGATTCTGAACCCAAGGTCATTCGTGATCTGGAGCTAAAGAATCGCTGCGACTACTCCTCGAAATATTCAAAAGGCGTCCTTTGGGGCGCCTTTTTTATTGCCTGGAATCTGGTTTGGCAATGGTGCCGACCAAGGTGCCTTCAGCACGTCTCCTGGGATACCAGGTCACGACGTAGTAACCCGACGCCGAACCCTTTGTTGATTCCTTTGTGTATCCCGACCCTCAGGAAAATCTCACAAGCTCAACGAGCCTGAAGGGTGAGGGACAAGGACGTTCTCCTTGAGCTTGAGTAACTTTGACACGCGAACAATCCAAGGCTACCGCTAGGCGAAAGGCGCTATTCATAACGTACAAAGAGGCTGGTTTACAGGCCGCATCTGGCCATCACCAAAGTCGTTGCTGGTGCTCTGGGCCAAGGTTTACAGGGGTAAAAGGACAGTAGAAATCTCGGCTACAGAAAGTCAGGAGATTTCCTACTTTCAAAGGAGGGATGATTTGAAGGATTGCGTGTTTATGACGACCACAAAAAAGCCCCTGAATCTTTCGATACAGGGGCTTTTCTATATTGCTGTCTGGCTCCACGACCTGGACTCGAACCAGGGACCCAGTGATTAACAGTCACTTGCTCTACCAACTGAGCTATCGCGGAATGGCGTGTATGTTACTGATTCAAAAAGAGAAGTCAAGCACCTGTTAGCAATTTGACGGGTTCATGGGGACGGGTGGTGGTTTATCGACCGTGGGCGGTTACCAGAATCGCCTCAGAGGTCTACCATGGCCGCCCGGAAGTGGTTACACGCGCTGCCGGCCATTCGCCGAAAAGGTACGCGCCATGAATCACCCAATCACCACACCTCGCCATAACGGGGTGTTCGCATGAGCATCGCTCAAATCAGTCTGCCCAAAGGCGTCGGCCCTCACGCCGAAAAACTGTTCGACGCAATCACTCAGGCCAGTACCGCTGATGAATTGAACCGTGCCGGTGGCAAGGCCGAAGGGTTTGTCCTGGGCCTGGAAAGCACCAAGGCCATCAAAAGCCAGGTCGCCGAATCGCTCTACGTCGCCTATGACGACGCTGCCAGCCAGCGCGCGACCGAATTGGCTTAACCGCCGAAGGTCACTGTAGCGAGCGCCAGTTTGGCGTACAGCATGGTTGCGGCCAGTTGCACCAGCCACAAGGCCAGGCCGCCGAGAAACACGCCGGCAGCGACTTGCATCACCAGATTGTTACTGCGTTTGGCTGGGGTACGAGGCACGAAGTGGTCCAGCTCATCGCGGTCGGCGCGTAGGTCATCGTTTTTCATGTGGGTTCTCGTAAGAATTCGGGGTGTACTCAAAACCTGTGGGAGCGACGGTGCGGCGATCCGACCTGCTCGCGATGGCGGCGGCACATCTTGTATCTATATGACAGAAAGACCGCTATCGCGAGCAGGCTCACTCCCACATTTAATTTGTGTGGAGTTTAAAGGGCGCAGCTGCTGCTTTGAGATTTATCTGTAGCCAATAAAAACGGGAAGCCATTTTGACTTCCCGTTTTTCGTATCACCGGACGATTCAGATCACCGCAACGATGGCCTTGGTCACGACGTCGATGTTGCTCTGGTTCAACGCGGCCACGCAGATACGGCCGGTGTCCAGGGCGTAGATACCGAACTCGCTACGCAGGCGGGTCACTTGCTCAACCGTCAGGCCGGAGTAAGAGAACATGCCGCGTTGACGACCGACGAAGCTGAAGTCACATTGTGGCGCGTTTTTCGCCAGCAAGTCGACCATCTGGATGCGCATGCCGCGAATCCGCAGACGCATTTCAGCCAGTTCTTCTTCCCACTGGGCACGCAGTTCCGGGCTGTTCAGTACAGCGGCGACGATGCTTGCACCGTGGGTCGGCGGGTTGGAGTAGTTGGTGCGGATCACGCGCTTGACTTGCGACAGCACGCGCGCGCTTTCTTCTTTCGATTCGCTGACGATCGACAGGGCGCCCACGCGCTCGCCGTACAGCGAGAACGATTTGGAGAACGAGCTGGAGACGAAGAAGGTCAGGCCCGATTCAGCGAACAGACGCACGGCAGCGGCGTCTTCGTCGATGCCATCGCCAAAGCCCTGGTAGGCCATGTCGAGGAACGGTACGTGACCTTTGGCTTTCACGACTTCCAGCACGTTGTTCCAGTCCGCCGGGCTCAGGTCCACACCGGTCGGGTTATGGCAGCACGCGTGCAGGACAACGATGGAGCCGGACGGCAGGGCGTTCAAGTCTTCCAGCAAGCCAGCACGGTTCACGTCGTGGGTCGCGGCGTCGTAATAGCGATAGTTCTGCACCGGGAACCCGGCCGTTTCGAACAGCGCGCGGTGGTTTTCCCAGCTCGGGTCGCTGATCGCCACGACGGCATTCGGCAGCAGTTGCTTGAGGAAGTCGGCACCGATTTTCAGCGCGCCAGTACCGCCAACGGCCTGGGTGGTGATGACGTGGCCAGCGGCGATCAGTGGCGAGTCATTGCCGAACAGCAGTTTTTGCACGGCCTGGTCGTAGGCGGCAATACCGTCGATTGGCAAGTAGCCACGGGAAGCGTGTTGAGCGACGCGAATCGTCTCGGCTTCGACAACGGCGCGCAGGAGTGGAATTCGCCCCTCCTCGTTGCAGTAAACACCGACCCCCAGGTTGACTTTGTTGGTACGGGTGTCGGCGTTGAATGCTTCGTTGAGGCCCAGGATTGGATCACGTGGTGCCATTTCGACAGCGGAGAACAGGCTCATTTTGCGGCGGCTCTGAATGGAAAATGGAGGGACGTGTCGCGCTCCAGCCGAATGCACTAGAGCGGTGCACAAACGGGGAGCTAGTATAGAGGCCATCTGCGATTGATGGCGACAGACGATTCGGCTTTTGCGGTAAGTTTTTCCGATTATTTCTCGACCGTTAGTCGATTGGCATCGTCAAAGGTTTTACCCGATGTAGGACGTTTGCCTTGAAAGCGATGGCAATCGGCTCCACATTGAGCACAATCCAGTTTTTTCCTCGGGCGACATCGGTCGTTTGCGGTCTTTCCCGTTGCTGCCCGGTTCACCCGGACAGGCGCGACTCCTGCTTCGAAAACCGAGAGGTATTTCATGTCTGAATTCCAGCTAGTCACCCGCTTCGAGCCCGCCGGCGATCAGCCGGAAGCCATCCGCCTGATGGTCGAGGGCATCGAAGCCGGGCTGGCGCACCAGACGTTGCTCGGTGTGACCGGCTCGGGGAAGACCTTCAGCATCGCCAATGTGATCGCCCAGATTCAGCGTCCGACCCTGGTGCTGGCGCCGAACAAAACCCTGGCCGCGCAGTTGTACGGTGAGTTCAAGGCGTTCTTCCCGAACAACGCCGTCGAATACTTCGTTTCGTACTACGACTACTACCAGCCCGAAGCCTACGTGCCGTCATCGGATACGTTCATCGAGAAAGACGCCTCGATCAACGATCACATCGAGCAGATGCGATTGTCCGCGACCAAGGCGCTGCTGGAGCGCAAAGACGCGATCATCGTCACCACGGTGTCGTGCATCTACGGTCTGGGCAGTCCGGAAACCTATTTGAAGATGGTGCTGCACGTGGATCGCGGTGACAAACTCGATCAGCGTGCGTTGCTGCGTCGCCTGGCAGACTTGCAATACACGCGCAACGACATGGAGTTTGCCCGTGCGACCTTCCGGGTCCGTGGCGATGTGATCGATATCCATCCGGCGGAATCCGATTTCGAAGCGATCCGCATCGAGCTGTTCGATGACGAAGTGGAGAGCCTGTCGGCCTTCGATCCGCTGACTGGCGAAGTGATCCGTAAGCTTCCGCGTTTCACGTTCTATCCGAAAAGCCACTACGTGACCCCGCGAGAAACCCTGCTGGATGCCGTCGAAGGGATCAAGGTCGAGTTGCAGGAACGCCTGGAATACTTGCGCTCCAACAATAAACTGGTGGAAGCCCAGCGCCTGGAGCAACGCACCCGTTTCGACCTGGAGATGATCCTCGAACTGGGTTATTGCAACGGTATCGAAAACTACTCGCGCTACCTGTCCGGTCGCGAATCCGGGCAGGCGCCACCGACTCTGTTTGACTACCTGCCGGCCGACGCCTTGCTGGTGATCGACGAATCCCACGTCAGCGTGCCGCAGGTCGGCGCCATGTATAAGGGCGACCGTTCGCGTAAAGAGACGCTGGTGGAATACGGTTTCCGTCTGCCGTCCGCGTTGGATAACCGACCGATGCGTTTCGACGAATTCGAAAGTATCAGCCCGCAGACAATCTTTGTCTCGGCAACCCCGGGTAATTACGAGGCAGAACACGCCGGTCGCGTGGTCGAGCAGCTGGTGCGTCCAACTGGTCTGGTGGACCCGCAAATCGAAATCCGTCCGGCGTTGACCCAGGTCGACGATCTGCTCTCGGAGATCGGCAAGCGCGTGGCGCTGGAAGAGCGGGTGCTGGTCACCACGCTGACTAAACGCATGTCTGAAGACTTGACCGATTACCTGGCCGACCACGGCGTGCGGGTGCGTTACCTGCACTCGGACATCGACACCGTGGAGCGGGTAGAAATCATCCGCGATCTGCGTCTGGGCACTTTCGATGTGCTGGTGGGGATCAACCTGCTGCGTGAAGGCCTGGACATGCCGGAAGTCTCGCTGGTGGCGATCCTCGATGCGGACAAGGAAGGCTTCCTGCGTTCCGAGCGCTCGCTGATCCAGACCATCGGCCGGGCGGCGCGCAACCTCAATGGTCGGGCGATTCTCTATGCGGATCGCATCACCGGTTCCATGGAGCGGGCGATCGGCGAAACCGAGCGTCGTCGCGACAAGCAGATTGCCTTCAACCTGGCCAATGGCATCACGCCCAAGGGCGTGTTCAAGGACGTCGCCGACATCATGGAAGGCGCCACCGTGCCGGGTTCGCGCAGCAAGAAGCGCAAAGGCATGGCCAAGGCCGCCGAGGAAAGCGCCAAGTACGAAGCAGAATTGCGTTCGCCGGGCGAGATCGCCAAGCGTATCAAGGCGCTGGAAGAGAAAATGTACCAGCTCGCCCGCGACCTGGAGTTCGAAGCAGCGGCGCAGATGCGCGACGAGATTGGCAAGTTGCGGGATCGGTTGATCACCGTCTGAGAGTTGTGGTGCCTGTCAGGCTGCCATCGCGAGCAAGCTCGGCTCCTACGGGTGATCATCTATCCTGTAGGAGCCGAGCTTGCTCGCGATGGCCGCGCCTCGGTCTCAATGTGCCTCGCCAGCCTTAAGCCCCGCCGGCAACGCCTTGGTCAGCAACACCGCCAGCATGCTGATCCCCAGCGCGATCCCGACAAAGTGAAACGCATCGTTGTAAGCCATGATCGACGCCTGCTGATGTGCAATTTCGCTGAGCTTGCCCAGCGCGGCCGTCTCACTGCCAAACCGATCCGTCAGCGACGCCATGCGCTCGGCCACCTGCGGGTTGGTCGGCACAATCGCTTCCCGTAAATAATCAAAGTAAGTCTTGGTTCGCGCATCCAGCAACGTGGCGAGGAGGGCGATGCCAATCGCGCCGCCGAGGTTGCGCAGGATGTTGAACAGGCTCGACGCCGAACCCGCGTCCTGCGGCAGGATGTACGCCGTGGCGATCAACGAGATGGTCACCATGATCAGCGGCTGGCCCAGCGCGCGGATGATCTGGATTTGATTGAACTGCGGCCCCGCGAAGTCCGGGTTCAACACGCCCGATGAAAAACTCGCCAATCCGAATAGCCCAAAACCCAGCGTGCACAGCCATTTCGGCGAGACGTACTTCATCAGCTTCGGCACCAGCGGTATCAAAAACAGCTGCGGCACGCCCATCCACATGATCACTTCGCCGATCTGCAGGGCGTTGTAGTTCTGGACCTGCGCCAGGTACAGCGGCAACAGGTAGATCGAGCCGTACAATCCGACACCCATCCCGACACTGGAAATACTCGATAAACCAAAGTTGCGATTGCGCAGGATGCCGAGGTTGATCAGCGGATTGGGCTTGGACGTCTGCACGATCACAAAGGTGATCAGGCTGACCAGCGCGATGCTGCCCAGGGCCACGATCAGGCTCGATTCCAGCCAGTCCTTGCGATGGCCTTCCTCTAGAAACACCTGCAAACAACCGAGGCCGACGCCCAGCGTGAGAATGCCGAGGTAGTCGGTGCTTTTCAGCAGTTCCCAATGGGCTTCTTTCTTCTCCAGGCCGTACATCAGACCGGCGATCATGATCAGGCCCGGCGGAATGTTGATGTAGAAGATGTATTCCCAGCCCCAATTCTCGGTCAACCAACCACCGAGGGTCGGGCCGATGGAAGGCGCGAACGTTGCGGTCATGGCGAACATCGCCATGCCTTTGGCTCGGTGGTGTTCGGGGAGTTTGATCAGCGTGAGGGTAAACGCCAGCGGGATCAGCGCACCGCCGGTGAAGCCCTGCAAGGCGCGGAAGACGATCATGCTTTCCAGGCTCCAGGCCATGGAGCAGAGCAGGGAAGCAGCGAGAAATCCGAGGGACACCCACACCGCCAGTCGCCGCGCCGAGAGCAACTGCACCAGCCACGCCGTCAGCGGGATCATGATGATTTCCGCGACCAAGTACGAGGTGGAAATCCACGAGCCTTCTTCCAGAGTCGCCGACAGCGCGCCCTGAATATCCTTGAGCGACGAGTTGGTGATCTGGATGTCGAGCACTGCCATGAAGGCACCGAGCATCACGCTCATGACCGCGATCCAGTCCCGCCGGGTCGGTTCGCCGACCGGGCGGATCAGTTGATCACCGGCCATCGTCAGGGGCGTCTTTAATATTCACTTTGGCGGTGACTGACATGCCCGGACGAATCTTGCCTTGCAGCGGATTGTCCGCGGCGAAGGTCAGTTTTACCGGAATCCGTTGTACGACTTTGGTGAAGTTGCCGGTGGCATTGTCCGGCGGCAGCAGGCTGAACTGCGCGCCTGAAGCGGCGAACAGGCTATCGACTCGTGCTTCGATGGGCGTGTCGCTGTAGGCATCGAACGTCAGTTCGGCTTTTTGGCCGGGCTGCATATGGCCGATTTGGGTTTCCTTGAAGTTGGCCTGAATCCAGATGTCCTGATCCGGCACGATCGACATCAAGTAAGCACCCGCCTGCACATACTGGCCTTCGCGGGCGGCGCGCTGGCCGATCAGGCCGCTGATGGGGGCGTGGATTTCGCTGCGGGTCAGGTTCAGTTCGGCCTGGGCCAGATCGGTTTTGGCATTGGCGATCATGGCGTCGAGGCGTTTGATCTCGGCACTCAGTGAGTTGATTTGTTGGCGCTGACTTTGTGCGTCCGCCTGGGCCTTGGTCACTTGCGAGCGGGCGATGTGGTTGTCGGCGGAGAGGGTGGTCACCCGTTCTTCCGAGACATAGCCGGGTTTGCGCAGGGTTTGCGCGCGAGACAGATCAATTTGCGAACGACCGAGGCTGGCCTGGCTGGAGGCGACTTGCGCCTCGCTGGCGGCGATCAGGCTGGCTTGCTGAGTCAGTTTGCTTCGGGCTTGCAGGCGTTCGGCTTCACGGGTGGCGAGGGTGGCGTTGGCGCGGTCGACGGCGAGGTGGAAATCATCGCCTTCGAGCTTGATCAGTAATTGACCTTTCTCGACGTGCTGGTTGTCCTGCACCAGCACCTGATCGATGCGCGCGCCCAATTGACTCGACACACGGGTGATCTCGCCCTGGACATAAGCGTTGTCGGTGCTTTCGTAGAATCGCCCCTTGAAGAACCACTGGGCGAAAAAGCCCCCGGCAACCAGCAGGACGAGCAGCAGGAAAATAAACAGGCGACGCTTGAGTTGGGCAGGCATGGGCAGACTGTAGTCGAGAATTTGTAAGGAAAGTTATCAGTGGTCAAATCTGGCATACAGCGAATGATGGGTAAATGCCATCGGCCGATAATCGGCCATTCACCAAGGCTAGAGCGCGTTGTAGACGCAACCTTGGCTTAAATGCCCTGCTCACTGGAGCCGGGCGGCCAACGCCTGTTACCATTCGCCCTTTGTTTTATCTTCATTTCGAGACTTGCCATGACCACCGTCCGCACTCGCATCGCGCCATCGCCTACCGGGGATCCCCACGTAGGTACCGCTTACATCGCTTTGTTCAACTACTGCTTTGCCAAGCAGCACGGCGGTGAGTTCATCCTGCGGATCGAAGACACCGACCAATTGCGTTCGACCCGCGAGTCCGAACAACAGATTTTCGACGCCCTGCGCTGGTTGGGTATCGACTGGAGCGAAGGCCCGGATGTTGGCGGCCCGCACGGTCCTTACCGTCAGAGCGAGCGTGGCGATATCTATCAGAAGTACTGCCAGCAGTTGGTCGAGATGGGCCACGCCTTCCCGTGCTTCTGCACCGCTGAAGAGCTGGACCAGATGCGCGCCGAGCAAATGGCCCGCGGCGAAACCCCGCGTTACGACGGCCGTGCGCTGTTGCTGTCCAAGGAAGAAGTCGCGCGTCGCCTGGCCGCTGGCGAGCCGCATGTGATCCGCATGAAAGTGCCGAGCGAAGGCGTTTGCGTGGTGCCGGACATGCTGCGTGGCGACGTCGAGATCCCGTGGGATCGTATGGACATGCAAGTGCTGATGAAGACCGACGGCCTGCCGACGTACTTCCTGGCCAACGTGGTCGATGACCACCTGATGGGCATCACCCACGTTCTGCGCGGCGAAGAGTGGCTGCCTTCGGCACCGAAACTGATCCTGCTTTATGAGTACTTCGGCTGGGAACAACCCGAGCTGTGCTACATGCCACTGCTGCGTAACCCGGACAAGAGCAAGCTGTCCAAGCGCAAGAACCCGACCTCGGTGACGTTCTACGAGCGCATGGGTTTCATGCCGGAAGCGATGCTCAACTACCTCGGTCGCATGGGCTGGTCGATGCCGGACGAGCGCGAGAAGTTCTCGCTGCAGGAAATGGTCGACAACTTCGACCTGAGCCGCGTCTCCCTCGGCGGGCCGATTTTCGACATCGAGAAACTGTCGTGGCTCAACGGCCAGTGGTTGCGTGACCTGCCGGTGGAAGAGTTCGCTTCGCGCCTGCAAACATGGGCGCTGAACCCGGAATACATGATGAAGATCGCGCCGCACGTACAGGGCCGCGTCGAAACCTTCAGCCAGGTTGCACCGCTGGCCGGTTTCTTCTTCGCCGGTGGTGTGAACCCGGACGTCAAGCTGTTTGAATCCAAAAAACTGTCGGGCGATCAGGTGCGTCAGTTGATGCAGTTGATTTTGTGGAAGCTGGAAAGCCTGCGTCAGTGGGAAAAGGACAGCATCACCGCAACGATCCAGGCGGTGGTCGAATCCCTGGAGCTGAAGCTGCGTGACGCCATGCCGCTGATGTTCGCCTCGATCACTGGCCAGGCCAGTTCGGTGTCGGTGCTCGATGCGATGGAAATCCTGGGTCCGGACCTGACCCGTTTCCGTCTGCGCCAGGCGATCGACTTGCTGGGCGGCGTGTCGAAGAAGGAAAACAAGGAGTGGGAAAAACTCTTGGGCAGCATCGCCTAAAATTGTTTGATCCTGCGTAGGAGCTGCCGAAGGTTCGGGCCGCGTTCGGACGATCTTTTGATCCAGCTCTTCGGCGCTACCCCGGTTTTGCAGGGGGAGGGCGGTAAGTGATTGTTATGTCGGCAAAAAACTTTGAAATTTTTTAAAAATAAGTTTGACAGCTTTCCGATGCGCCATTAAGATTCGCCCCGTCCTCAGCGATGAGGGGCTATAGCTCAGCTGGGAGAGCGCTTGCATGGCATGCAAGAGGTCGACGGTTCGATCCCGTCTAGCTCCACCAATTTACACTTCAAGGTCTGGCCACACCGGCCTTGAAGCGATCACCACTCAGCGGTGATCTGTTGTATAGAAGGGTTTGCGTCCCCTTCGTCTAGTGGCCTAGGACACCGCCCTTTCACGGCGGTAACAGGGGTTCGAGTCCCCTAGGGGACGCCAGTTTTACAGAAGCGATGTTGCAAGATGTCGCTCCGCCGCGAGGCGAAAAATCCGGGGCTATAGCTCAGCTGGGAGAGCGCCTGCATGGCATGCAGGAGGTCAGCGGTTCGATCCCGCTTAGCTCCACCAATTTTACAGTTCAAGGTCTGGCCACACCGGCCTTGAATCGATCAGCTCTCAGCACTGATCAGTTGTATAGAAGGTTTTGCGTCCCCTTCGTCTAGTGGCCTAGGACACCGCCCTTTCACGGCGGTAACAGGGGTTCGAGTCCCCTAGGGGACGCCACGATTACCCGCTCTGCGGGATTTTATAAGGGTCATTCAATTATTGAATGGCCCTTTTGTTTGTCTGGCGTTTGGCCAAATCCCCTATTTCTTTCAAACTGTTCTTCAGACCAGCGGTCACATCCACGACTTGCGTAAAATTATTATGAGAATAATATTCTAGTCGTAATATTCGGAGGCAACGATGAACGATAAAAAAGCTCAAACCCGCGAACGCATCCTCAAGGCTGCCAGCGCAGCGCTGATTCAGCGCGGCCCGGCCGAACCGAGCGTGGGCGAAGTGATGGGTGCGGCCGGCCTGACCGTCGGCGGTTTCTACGCGCACTTCGAAAGCAAGGACGCGATGATGCTGGAAGCGTTCAAGCAACTGCTCGGTCATCGCCGTGGCTTGATCGCCGATATGGACGCCGAATTGACCGGCGAAGAACGTCGCGCGTTGGTTGCTGCGTTTTATCTGTCGCGCAAACACCGTGATTCCTCTGAGTCAGCCTGCCCGATTCCGGCTTCTGTCGGCGAGCTGGGGCGTCTGCCGGACGCGTTTCGCGTGGCGTTGAATGAGCATGTGGAAATGATGGTCGCGCAGTTGGCGGCCAGCCCGGAAGACACCGACAAAGCCTTGGCCGACATGGCTTTGATGGTCGGTGGTTTGGCTTTGGCTCGCGCGTTGGGGCCAGGAGAATTGTCCGATCGATTGCTGCGCGCCGCCAAGTCTGCGGTGCTGTGACCTAAAGGCATTGGCCTGAGGAGTGAGAGCGATGAGCACGTTGAAGTGGGTTCGTGGCGTTAATGGCACCTTGGGCTGGTTCGCACCGAAACTGGTCGCGAGCAAAATGCGACTGGCATTCATGACACCGCGGGAACTGCCGCCGCGTGATTGGGAATTGCCGCTGCTGGCGAAGTCCGAGCGAATCACCTTGCGCTTCGGTCTCTCGGCGCTGCGTTGGGGGCAAGGCCCTGCCGTGTTGCTGATGCACGGTTGGGAAGGCCGGCCGACGCAGTTCGCCAGTCTGATCACCGCGCTGGTCGATGCCGGTTACACCGTGGTTGCGCTGGACGGTCCGGCCCACGGTCGTTCGCCGGGTCGCGAGGCCAATGTGGTGCTGTTCGCCCGGGCCATGCTTGAGGCTGCTGCCGAGTTGCCACCGCTGCAAGCCGTCATCGGCCACTCGATGGGCGGCGCCAGTGCCATGCTCGCCGTTCAGTTGGGCCTGCGTACCGAAACCCTGGTCACTATCGCAGCCCCTGCGCGGATTCTCGGCGTATTGCGCGGTTTCGCCCGCTATGTACGGCTGCCACCGAAAGCCCGCTCGGCGTTCATACGTCAGGTCGAAAGAGACGTCGGCATGCGCGCTGCGGCCCTGGATGTCGCGCACTATCAGCTCGATATGCCCGGCCTGATCGTTCACGCCGAAGACGACTGCTACGTTCCGGTCAAGGAATCGCAGCTGATCAACGAGGCCTGGTTTGATAGCCGTCTGTTGCGCCTGGAGGAGGGTGGTCATCAACGGGTGCTGGCTGACCCTCGGGTGACCGAAGGCGTTCTCTCGTTGCTCGCCGGTCGCAGTCTGCAATCGCGCCAATCGGCCTGAGCATCCGTTACACTGCCCCGGTGAAAATTTTCTGACCGGGAGTGGGGCATGGGCTGGGATCGGGCAACGCCATTTATCATTGATCTGGAAGTCGGCGCAGAGGACATCGATGGGTTGGGGCACGCGAATAACGCGGTGTACGTGACCTGGCTCGAACGCTGTGCCTGGCGCCATTCCCAGCGGCTTGGGCTGGATCTGGTCGAGTATCGTAGGCTGGATCGGGCAATGGCGGTGGTGCGGCACGAGATCGATTACCTGGCGGCCGCCTATGAAGGCGATGAGTTGCAATTGGCGACCTGGATCGTCGATTGGGACCAGCGCCTGAAAATGACCCGGCACTTCCAGTTGAAGCGCCCCAGTGATAACACCACGTTGCTGCGGGCGCAGACCACCTTCGTCTGCATCGAATTGTCGACCGGCAAGCCCAAGCGCATGCCGGCGGAGTTCATCGAGGGCTACGGCCCCGCGTTGTTGTCGCAAAATCTCGAAGCATCCAAAATCTAATGTGGGAGTGAGCCTGCTCGCGATAGCGGCGCATCGGCAGCATCACTGTTGGCTGACACAACGCTATCGCGAGCAGACTCACTCCCACAGGGGAATCTGCGATGTTCTGCAGATTTTCCGCGCAATCCAGTAAACTGCCGCACGTTTTTCGTTGAGTGTGTTTTTCATGCAAATTGCTTTGGCGCCCATGGAGGGGTTGGTCGACAACATCCTGCGGGACGTGCTGACCCGTGTGGGCGGTATCGATTGGTGCGTGACCGAGTTCATTCGGATCAACGATCAACTGCTCACGCCTGCCTATTACCACAAATTCGGCCCGGAACTGCTGACCGGCGCCCGCACCGCCTCCGGCGTGCCGCTGCGGGTGCAGCTGCTCGGTTCCGATCCGGTATGCCTGGCGGAAAACGCTGCGCTGGCGTGTGAGCTGGGATCCGAGGTCATCGACCTGAACTTCGGCTGCCCGGCCAAGACCGTGAACAAGTCCCGTGGCGGCGCGGTGCTGCTCAAAGAGCCTGAGCTGCTGAACCAGATCGTCGAACACGTGCGTCGTGCCGTTCCGGCGCACATTCCGGTGACTGCCAAGATGCGCCTCGGTTTTGACAGCCCGGACGGTGCGCTGGTGTGTGCCACGGCCCTGGCCGAAGGTGGCGCGGCGCACATCGTGGTCCACGCGCGGACCAAAACTGACGGCTACAAGCCGCCGGCCCATTGGGAATGGATCCCCCGAGTGCAGGATGTGGTCAAGGTTCCGGTATTCGCCAATGGCGACATCTGGAGCGTCGAAGACTGGCGTCGTTGCCGTGAAATCAGCGGCGTCGAGGACATCATGCTCGGTCGCGGCCTGGTTTCGCGTCCGGACCTGGCACGGCAAATCGCAATGGCGCGGGCGGGTGAGGACGTCGTCGAGATGACCTGGGCCGAGTTGCTGCCATTGATTCAGGACTTTTGGTTGCAAGCCAAGGCGCAGATGACGGCACGCCAATCGCCGGGTCGCTTGAAGCAGTGGCTGGCGATGCTGACCCGCAATTATCCCGAAGCGGTCGAGCTGTTCACCGTGCTGCGTCGTGAGACCGAACTGGATCATGTCTCGCGTTTACTGGGTCTTCAGGTGTCCGAAGCCGCCTGAAAAAAATCTGTAGATAATCTCTTGAAAAGCAATCAGCGGTCCTTATTTAAGGATTACGCGATGCCGAATTCGGGTCGCGGAGACAAAAAAACTTGCTGATATGTTTCAGGAGATTTGAATCATGAGTACTGCATTTTCCATGGCACCCCTGTTCCGTTCCTCGGTAGGTTTCGACCGTTTCAATGACCTGTTCGAAACCGCTCTGCGCAACGAGCCAGGCAGCACCTACCCACCCTACAACGTGGAAAAACACGGCGACGACCAATACCGCATCGTCGTAGCGGCCGCCGGCTTCCAGGAAGAAGACCTGGAGCTGCAAGTGGAAAAAGGTGTGCTGACCATCAGTGGCGGCAAGCGTGACGCGACCGAAGACGTCACCTATCTGTACCAAGGCATCGCACAGCGTGCCTTCAAACTGTCCTTCCGTCTGGCGGACCATATCGAAATCAAGGCCGCCGGTCTGAGCAACGGTTTGTTGAGCATCGACCTGTTGCGGGTAATTCCGGAAGAGGCGAAAGCCAAACGCATCCCGATCAACGGGACGCAAAAGCCAGCGCTGCAGCACTAAGGCAGCGCAATGAAAAGGGCGCCGCCGGCGCCCTTTTTTGTGCCCATTTGTAGCAGCTGCCGAGCCTGCGAGGCTGCTGCTACAAAATTGCAGGTGTGCAGCTCTCACTTGAGCAACTTCTGGAAGTCCTCCGCCGGCAGCGGCGGGCTGTGCAAATACCCCTGATAGAAATGGCAGCCCAGCCCCTGCAAGAATTCCAGCTGCTCCGGCGTCTCTACCCCTTCGGCAATCACTTTCAATTCCAGGCTGCGGGCCATGGCAACGATGGCGCGGATGATCTCGGCGTCGTTGGGGTCGGTGGTGGCGTCGCGGATGAACGATTGGTCGATTTTCAGGGTGTCGACCGGCAGACGTTTAAGGTAGGTCAGCGAGGAATAACCGGTGCCGAAATCGTCCATCGCGAAACTCACGCCGAGTTTTTTCAGGCTACGCATTTTTTTGATGGTGTCTTCCAGGTTCTGGATCACGATGCCTTCGGTGATTTCCAGTTTCAGCAGCGAGAAGGGCAGGCCGTGGCTTTCGAGGCTGTGTTCGATGCGTTCGACAAAGTCATTCTGACGAAATTGCCGTGGGCTGATGTTGACGCACAGGCTGAAGTCCAGCGGATTGACCAGGCCTTTGGCGATTAGTTGTTTGAAGGCGCTGCAGGCTTCGTCGAGGATCCAGGTACCCACTTCCAGAATCAGCCCGCTGTCCTCCAGCACCTTGATGAACTCGGTGGGGGATTGCGCGCCGAGTTCCGGATGGTTCCAGCGCACCAGCGCCTCGGCGCCGACGATGCGGTCGTTCCGGGCGTCGACCTGAGGCTGGTAATGCACGCGGAACTCACCCCGGGAAAGGGCCTGGCGCAGGTCGGTTTCCATGCGCAAGCGTTCGCTCGCCGCCTTCTGCATGGTGTTGTGGTACATCTGCGCGGTGTTGCGGCCCGAATCCTTGGCCCGGTAGAGGGCGATGTCGGCGCGCTTGAGCAGGTCGGTCGGGGTCGAACCGTGATCGGGAATCAGCGCGATGCCAATGCTCGGGGTGACTTGCAGGCGTTGTCCGTCGAGGAACATCGGTTCCGACAGCAATTCACGCAAGGTGTCCGCCAGTTGCAGGACTTGCTCGCTGACCTCATTGCGCGAGCCTTCGAGTCCGCTGAGCAGCACCACGAATTCGTCGCCGCCCAGACGCGCGACGGTGTCTTCCATGCGCACGCTGGCTTCGAGGCGCGCGGTGATGATTTTCAGCACGGTATCGCCCACCGGATGACCGAGCGAATCATTGATGTGCTTGAAGTGATCAAGGTCGAGAAACATCAGGGCGCCGCGCAGGTTGTGGCGCTTGAGCAGGGCAATCTGCTGACTCAGGCGATCCATCAGCAGGGCGCGGTTGGGCAGGTTGGTCAGCGGGTCGTGGTAGGCCAGGTGGCGGATCTGCGCTTCGGCGTTTTTCAACAGGCTGACGTCCCGCGCGGTCAGCAGCAGGCAGGCGGTTTCGTTGAGGGTGATCGGTTCTACCGAGACTTCGACGGTCAGCAACTCGCCGCGTTTATTGCGCCCGAGCATTTCCTGGTGATGCACCCGGCCCTTGATCTGCAGTTCGGCGAGCAGCGCCGAACGTTGTTTTTCCTCGGCCCAGATGCCGACCTGATACACCGTGCGCCCAACCACTTCATCGGCGCGGTAGCCGGTCAGGCGGCAGAAACCGTCGTTAACCTCCAGATAACGCCCGGTGTCGCGCTCGGTGATGGTGATTGCGTCGGGGCTGGAGTGGAAAGCCTTGGCGAACTTCTCTTCACTGGCCTTGAGCGCGGCTTCCGAGCGTTGCTGCTGAGTGATATCGCGCAGGGTGGTGACGATGCACGGCTGATCGCCGACGCTGATCTGGCGGCTGGAAATCACGCAGGTCAGGGCTTGCCCGTCTTTGTGCTGAACGAGGATCGCCACATTGTTCAGACCCTGTTCGCGGATGACCTGCTCGATCCGTCGCAGGCTTTGCGCCGAAGCGTCCCATAGTCCGATTTCGTCGGCGACGCGGCCAATCACATCGGCGGCGCTCCAGCCGAAGGTCTGGGTGAAGCTGGAGTTGATCTCGATAAATTGGCCGGTGTCCTGACGGGTCACGCAAATCGGGTCCGGGCTGACCTGGAACAGGGTGGCGAACTTCTCTTCGGACGCCACCAGCAGCTGTTCGCGCTCCACCTGATCGGTGATGTCGAGCAGGGTGCCGGCCATGCGCAGCGGAGCACCGTTTTCATCGCGATAGAGTCGGGCGCGGCTTTCCAGGTAGCGCGAGCTGCCATCCGGCAATTGCACGCGGTAGGTCAGTTGATAATTGCCGGCCGGGCCTTCTCGCAGGCTGCGATAGGCATCACGCATGGAGCCACGTTCTTCGTCGGGCACACCTTCAAAAAACTCGTCGAAGGATTCATGGAAGGGTATGGCTTCCAGCCCATGTAGCTGGGCGGCGCGTGCCGAGCCGTACAGCATGCCGCTGGGGATGTGCCAGTCCCAGGTACCCAGTTGCGCCGAATCCAGAGCAAGGTCGAGCCGCTCCTGGCTGTCTTTCAGGGCAAGCTCGGCGGCTTTGCGTTCGGTGGTGTCCAGAAATGTGCTCAGCAGATACGGCTGGCCTTCGAGCTCAACTTTTTGTGCGCTGAGGATGCCGTCGTGGATCTGGCCGTTGCTGGCACGAAATTGCACCTCCATGTTGATCAGTTCGCCCTTGGCCTTGGTGGCTTTGACCAGTTGCGCCCGTTGCTCTGGATGCACCCAGAGGCCCAGTTCCAGGGTGGTGCGACCAATAGCATTCTGTACTGGCCAGCCAAACAGGCTTTCGAAATACTGGTTGGCTTCGCTGATCAGGCCGTCTTCCTGGCGAGTCAGCAGGACCATGTTCGGACACAGGTGAAACAGGGTGGCGAAGCGTTTTTCCGAGCTGCTCAACGCCTGTTCGCGCTGGCGCTGGTGGGTGATTTCGCGGATGACGCCGATCATCCGTGGCCGGCCGTGTTTGTCCGGCAGCAGGCTGCCGTTGATTTCCAGCCAGTGCAGGCTGCCGTCGGGCCAGCGGATGCGGTGATGCATCGCCTGTTCCAGCGGGGCGCCGGCGATCACCGCGTCGAAGGCGCGAATGGTTTTCGCCCGATCCTCTGGCGGCAGCAAGTCGAGGTATTCCAGATCCGCCGGCAGCGGTTGCCGGGGATCAAAGCCGAACAGCGCCTGGGTACCCCGCGACCAACTGATCTGCCCGCGCTCGATGTCCCAATACCAGGCGCCCAGATGTGCACCGTTGAGGGCGGCCAGCAATTGTGGGGCGCTTTCCCAGCTCTGCTCGGACCGTTTTGGGTCAAGCGCCTGTATACGCGGCATCGGCGGAATACGGTCAACAGATTTCGGCATTGGCAAGCCTTGGCTGAGTGAGGTGTCAGGTCAGTGACTCGAGGCCCTATAGACGTAGCACAGCTTAGCCGAGAGTTCCTGGCAGATCGATTTGTGCATCCAGCAAGGCCATGAAGGCTCGCGCCGCATTCGATAGTGTCCTTTCTGTGTGCAGGATATAGCCTAGCTGGCGAGTGAGTTGTATGCCCGGTAAAGGTATTCGGGCCACTTGATCGTCAAGCATAGTGCGCGGCAACACGCTCCAGGCCAGGCCGATCGAGACCATCATCTTGATGGTTTCCAGATAATTCGTGCTCATGGCGATGTTTGGCGTCAGGCCTTGAGCTTCGAACAGGCGCCGGACGATGTGGTGAGTAAAGGTGTTGCCACCGGGGAAAACCGCCGGGTGCAGGGCAATGTCCGCCAGGCTGACCGGGCCGTGGCTGATCAGCGAGTGCTCCGGGGCGACCACGAAGTCCAGCGGGTCGTCCCACACCGGCGTGGCCTTGACCAATGCGTGGGGCTCCGGCGCCAGGGTGATGACCGCCAGTTCGGCGCGGCCATGGAGGATTTCTTCGTAGGCCACTTCCGAATCGAGGAACTGAATATCCAGCGCAACTTGCGGGTAACGTCGGGTGAACTCCCTTAATAAGGGGGGCAAGCGGTGCAGCCCGATGTGGTGGCTGGTGGCCAGGGTCAGGCGGCCGGACACTTCGCCGGTCAGATTGGTCAGGGCGCGGCGCGTGTCGTCCAGCACATTCAGAATCTGATAGGCCCGCGGCAGCAAGGCGCGTCCAGCCTCGGTCAGGCTGACTTCACGGCCCAGGCGATCGAACAGGCGCACCTTCAATTGCTGTTCCAACCCGGCAATTCGCTTGCTGATGGCCGGTTGCGTCAGGTGCAGCCGTTCGCCAGCGCCGGAGAAGCTACCGGTCTCGGCAATCGCGATAAAAGCATTGAGGTTGGCAAGGTCCATTGCAGTATTCCAGTTGGTTATCCAAAGCATAAAAAATATGAATTTGAGTTATTTAATGTAACCCCCTAGGATCGACCTCACAAGCCAAGGGGTTATTGAATTGTTCAAAACCCAGGGCATAGAAACACGCTGATGAGGACCGTCTGATGGCCGGCAAAACGCTTTACGACAAGCTTTGGGATTCCCATGAAGTGAAACGGCGCGACGATGGGTCGTCGCTGATCTATATCGACCGCCACATCATCCATGAAGTGACTTCGCCCCAAGCTTTCGAAGGCCTGCGACTGGCCGGGCGCAAGCCTTGGCGCGTCGACTCGATCATCGCCACCCCAGACCACAACGTACCGACCACTCCGGATCGCAAGGGCGGCATTGAAGCGATTACCGACCAGGTCTCGCGTTTGCAGGTTCAGACCCTTGATGACTATTGCGACGAATATGGCATCACCGAATTCAAAATGAATGACGTGCGTCAGGGCATCGTTCACGTGATCGGTCCGGAGCAGGGTGCCACCTTGCCGGGCATGACTGTGGTTTGCGGCGACTCGCACACCTCGACCCACGGCGCGTTTGGCGCATTGGCTCACGGCATCGGGACTTCCGAGGTCGAGCACGTGTTCGCCACGCAATGCCTGGTGGCCAAGAAAATGAAAAACATGCTGGTGTCGGTCGAAGGCAAATTGCCGTTCGGCGTGACCGCCAAGGACATCGTGCTCGCGGTGATCGGCAAGATCGGCACCGCCGGCGGCAACGGCCACGCCATCGAGTTCGCCGGCAGCGCCATTCGCGATTTGTCCGTCGAAGGCCGCATGACCATCTGCAACATGTCCATCGAAGCCGGCGCTCGTGTTGGCCTGGTGGCTGCCGACGAAAAAACCGTGGCTTACGTCAAGGGCCGTCCATTTGCCCCGAAAGGTGCGGAATGGGACATGGCGGTCGAAGCCTGGAAAGACCTGGTGTCCGACGCTGACGCCGTGTTCGACACCGTGGTCGAGCTCGACGCTACTCAGATCAAGCCGCAAGTCAGCTGGGGCACCTCGCCCGAGATGGTCCTGGCGGTTGATCAGAACGTGCCGGACCCGGCGAAGGAAATGGACCTGGTCAAACGCGGTTCCATCGAACGCGCCTTGAAATACATGGGTTTGAGCGCCAATCAGGCGATCACCGACATTCAACTCGACCGAGTGTTCATTGGCTCCTGCACCAACTCGCGGATCGAAGATTTGCGCGCTGCGGCGGTGATCGCCAAGGGCCGTAAAGTGGCTTCGACCATCAAGCAAGCCATCGTGGTGCCGGGCTCGGGCCTGGTGAAGGCGCAAGCTGAGGCCGAAGGCCTGGACAAGATTTTCCTCGAAGCCGGTTTCGAGTGGCGTGAACCGGGTTGCTCGATGTGCCTGGCGATGAACCCGGACCGTTTGGAGTCGGGCGAGCATTGCGCCTCGACCTCCAACCGCAACTTCGAAGGGCGTCAGGGCGCCGGTGGCCGTACGCACCTGGTCAGCCCGGCCATGGCCGCGGCGGCTGCCGTCCACGGTCGTTTCATCGACGTTCGCGAACTGATCTGAGGAACCGCACATGAGAGCTTTTACCCAACACACCGGTTTGGTCGCGCCATTGGACCGTGCCAACGTCGACACCGACCAGATCATTCCGAAGCAGTTCTTGAAGTCGATCAAGCGCACCGGTTTTGGTCCGAACCTGTTCGACGAATGGCGCTACCTGGACGTGGGCTATGCCTACCAGGACAACTCCAAGCGTCCGCTGAACAAGGACTTCGTGCTCAATGCCGAGCGTTATCAGGGCGCCAGCGTGCTGCTGGCCCGCGAGAACTTCGGTTGCGGCTCCAGCCGTGAACACGCGCCATGGGCGCTGGAAGAGTACGGTTTTCGCAGCATCATTGCGCCGAGCTACGCCGACATCTTCTACAACAACAGCTTCAAGAACGGCTTGTTGCCGATCATCTTGACCGACGCTGAAGTGGATGAGTTGTTCCAGCAAGTCGAGGCGAATCCTGGCTACGAGTTGACGGTCGACCTGCAAGCCCAGACCGTCACCCGGCCTGATGGCAAGGTCTACCGCTTCGAACTTGACGAGTTCCGCAAGCATTGCCTGGTCAACGGCCTGGACGACATCGGCCTGACCTTGCAGGACCACGAAGCGATTGCGGCGTTTGAAGCCAAACACCGTGCGAGCCAGCCGTGGTTGTTTCGCGACGTTTGATTCTCGGTAGGTAGTGCCGGCCTCATCGCGAGCAGGCTCGCTCCCACAGTGGATTTGCGGCGTACACAAAACCCCTGTGGGAGCGAGCCTGCTCGCGATGACGGCAGCCCCTACAACACAAAATATCAGGACATTACGATGACCAGCACCGCCCAGCACAGCCAAGTCGTACAAAAGCAATTCGGTGAACAAGCCTCGGCCTATCTGAGCAGCGCCGTACACGCTCAGGGCACCGAATTTGCGTTGCTACAGGCAGAGCTGGCAGGGCAGGGCGATGCCCGGGTGCTGGACCTGGGTTGCGGCGCCGGACATGTGAGTTTTCATGTGGCGTCGTTGGTGAAAGAAGTGGTGGCCTACGACCTGTCCCAGCAAATGCTCGACGTGGTCGCCGCAGCGGCGATTGATCGTGGTTACAGCAATGTCACGACGGTCAACGGCGCCGCCGAGCACTTGCCATTCGCCGATGGCGAATTCGATTTCGTCTTCAGCCGTTATTCGGCGCACCATTGGAGCGATCTCGGCCTGGCCCTGCGTGAGGTTCGCCGGGTGCTGAAGCCGGGCGGCGTGGCGGCGTTCATCGATGTGTTGTCACCGGGCAGTCCGTTGTTCGACACTTACCTGCAAAGCGTCGAAGTGCTGCGCGACACCAGCCATGTGCGCGATTATTCCGCCGGCGAGTGGTTGCGTCAGGTCAGCGAAGCGGGGTTGCATACCCGTAGCACTACCCGTCAACGGCTGCGTCTGGAGTACACCTCCTGGGTCGAGCGCATGCGTACACCAGAAGTGATGCGCGCCGCGATTCTGGAGTTGCAGCAATCGATGGGCAACGAAGTGCGCGACTATTTTGAGATTGAGGCCGATGGCTCGTTCAGTACAGATGTACTGGTGCTGATGGCTGAAAGATAAGCGTCAAACGAATTTTTCCGGGCGTGCCCCAAGGGCGCACCGACTGATGACATGAGGAAAGCATGAGCAAGCAGATTCTGATTCTCCCAGGTGACGGTATTGGCCCGGAAATCATGGCCGAAGCGGTCAAGGTACTGGAGCTGGCGAACGACAAGTACAGCCTGGGCTTCGAGCTGAGCCATGACGTGATCGGTGGCGCTGCCATCGACAAACACGGCGTGCCGCTGGCTGACGAAACCCTGGATCGTGCACGCGCAGCCGACGCTGTACTGCTGGGCGCCGTGGGTGGCCCGAAATGGGACACCATCGAGCGTGACATCCGCCCTGAGCGCGGCCTGCTGAAAATTCGTGCGCAACTGGGCCTGTTCGGTAACCTGCGTCCGGCGATCCTGTACCCGCAACTGGCCGAGGCTTCGAGCCTGAAGCCTGAAATTGTGGCTGGCCTGGATATCCTGATCGTCCGCGAACTGACCGGCGGCATCTACTTCGGCGCGCCACGTGGCACTCGCACCCTGGAAAACGGCGAGCGTCAGGCTTACGACACCCTGCCGTACAGCGAAAGCGAAATCCGCCGTATCGCCCGTGTCGGTTTCGACATGGCCATGGTTCGCGGCAAGAAGCTGTGCTCGGTGGACAAGGCCAACGTGCTGGCTTCCAGCCAACTGTGGCGTGAAATCGTCGAGGAAGTGGCCAAGGATTACCCAGAAGTCGAACTGAGCCACATGTACGTCGACAACGCCGCCATGCAGTTGGTGCGCGCGCCGAAGCAGTTTGACGTGATCGTCACCGACAACCTGTTCGGCGACATTCTTTCCGACCAGGCGTCGATGCTCACCGGCTCCATCGGCATGCTGCCGTCGGCGTCCCTGGATACCAACAACAAAGGCATGTACGAGCCGTGCCACGGTTCGGCGCCGGACATCGCTGGCAAAGGCATTGCCAACCCGTTGGCGACCATTTTGTCGGTGTCGATGATGCTGCGTTACAGCTTCAATCTGCAGGATGCGGCTGATGCGATCGAGAAGGCCGTCAGTCTGGTATTGGACCAAGGCCTGCGTACTGGCGACATCTGGTCGGCCGGTTGCACTAAAGTCGGTACGCAGGAAATGGGCGACGCAGTAGTCGCCGCGCTGCGGAATCTGTAATCTCTCTGGCCCGCTGCAACTTTCACTCTTGAAAGCAGCGGCCCACTTTTTAAAGAAGGTGTAGTTGCGATGAAACGTGTAGGTCTGATCGGTTGGCGCGGTATGGTCGGTTCCGTGCTCATGCAGCGGATGCTGGAAGAGCAGGATTTCGATCTTATTGAGCCGGTGTTTTTCACCACTTCCAATGTCGGTGGCCAAGGCCCGTCCGTGGGCAAGGACATTGCTCCGCTCAAGGACGCTTACAGCATTGATGAGCTGAAAACCCTCGACGTGATTCTGACCTGCCAGGGTGGCGACTACACCAGCGAAGTGTTCCCGAAGCTGCGCGAAGCCGGCTGGCAGGGTTACTGGATCGACGCCGCTTCCAGCCTGCGCATGCAGGATGACGCGGTGATCGTGCTGGACCCGGTGAACCGCAAGGTCATCGACCAGCAACTCGACGCGGGCACCAAGAACTACATCGGCGGCAACTGCACCGTCAGCCTGATGCTGATGGGCCTGGGCGGTCTGTTCGAAGCCGGTCTGGTGGAGTGGATGAGCGCCATGACCTATCAGGCGGCCTCCGGTGGCGGCGCGCAGCACATGCGTGAACTGATCAAGCAAATGGGTGTGACCCACGCCGCTGTCGCCGATCAACTGGCCGACCCGGCCAGCGCCATCCTCGACATCGATCGTCGTGTCGCCGAAGCCATGCGCAGCGACGCGTACCCGACCGAGAACTTCGGCGTACCGCTGGCCGGCAGCCTGATCCCGTGGATCGACAAGGAACTGCCGAACGGCCAGAGCCGCGAAGAGTGGAAGGCCCAGGCTGAGACCAACAAGATCCTGGGTCGCTTCAAGAGCCCGATCCCGGTCGATGGTATCTGCGTGCGTATCGGCGCCATGCGCTGCCACAGCCAAGCGCTGACCATCAAACTGAACAAAGACGTGCCGATCGCTGATATCGAAGGGCTGATCAGCCAGCACAACCCTTGGGTCAAACTGGTGCCGAACAGCCGCGAAATCAGCATGCAGGAGCTGAGCCCTACAAAGGTCACCGGTACCCTGAACGTGCCGGTTGGCCGTCTGCGCAAGCTGAACATGGGCACGCAGTACGTTGGCGCGTTCACCGTTGGCGACCAACTGTTGTGGGGCGCGGCCGAACCGCTGCGTCGCATGCTGCGGATCCTGCTTGAGCGTTGATCGGTTGAAGTCATAAAAGAACCCGTGCCTTGAAAGAGGTACGGGTTTTTTTGTTCCCGCCGATCGTTCCCACGCTCTGCGTGGGAATGCATCCCGTGACGCTCCGCGTCACTGCCTCAACGACGGACGCAGAGCGTCCATGGCGGCATTCCCACGCAGAGCGTGGGAACGATCGGGGTGGGCGTGAATTGCCTGCATGCCAACCACCCGGTAAAGTGCCGCTCCCCCCGTTTCGCCAGAGGTAGAACCATGAGCCAGTCCTTTGATATTGCCGTGATCGGCGCCACCGGTACTGTCGGCGAAACGCTCGTGCAGATTCTCGAAGAGCGCGACTTCCCGGTCGGCAATCTGCACCTGCTCGCCAGCAGCGAATCGGCCGGGCATTCAGTGCCGTTTCGCGGCAAGAACGTACGGGTGCGGGAAGTCGATGAGTTCGACTTCAGTAAAGTCCAGCTGGTGTTCTTCGCTGCCGGCCCGGCGGTAACCCTGAGTTTCGCTTCGCGTGCCACAGCCGCCGGTTGCTCGCTGATCGACCTGTCCGGCGCCTTGCCGGCTGATCAGGCGCCACAGGTCGTGCCTGAAGCCAACGCGCAGGTGCTGGCCGGTTTGAAAAAGCCGTTCCAGGTCAGCAGTCCAAGCCCTTCGGCCACTACACTGGCGGTTGTGCTGGCACCGTTGCTCGGCTTGCTCGATCTGCAACGCATCAATTTGACCGCCAGCCTGGCCGTCTCCGCCCAAGGCCGCGAAGCCGTGACCGAGCTGGCACGGCAAACGGCCGAGCTGCTCAATGTGCGTCCGCTGGAGCCGACCTTCTTCGATCGGCAGATGGCCTTCAACCTGCTGGCGCAAGTGGGCAAGCCTGATGATCAGGGCCATACGCTGCTGGAAAAACGCCTGGTGCGCGAACTGCGTCAGGTCATGGCGCTGCCTTTATTAAAGATTTCCGTGACTTGCATTCAAGCCCCGGTGTTTTTTGGCGATAGCTTTAACGTGACCTTGCAGTCAGCGAGCGACATCGACCTGGCAAAAGTCAACGCCGCCCTGGAAGACGCGCCCGGTATCGAGTTGGTGGAAGCCGGCGATTACCCGACGCCGGTAGGTGATGCGGTAGGGCAGGACGTGGTCTACGTTGGTCGGGTTCGCCACGGGATCGACGACCTGTCGGAACTTAATTTGTGGCTGACGTCAGATAACGTACGCAAAGGCGCCGCGCTCAATGCTGTGCAGGTGGCTGAATTGTTGATAAAAGACCTGCTGTAAAAGATACTTGGCAACAATTTGTCGAATGAATCCAGCCGGGCGCTATGCTTGGTCGGACTGCTGAAGGCGGGCTCCCTGGGGGGCTTTGCGTGGCATGAATGAAATGATCGCGCGCGATGACTCTTCGCCGCCGCGCGCAATGCCTTACGGCAGCGACTATCAATACCTTCTCGCTGGCCGAGGAATGTTCAAACAAAGGATGAGGCTATGGTTCAAGTTCGCAAACTGGTGTTAGCAATAGCGGCCGCCTCGGCGCTGTCCTCCGGTATGGCGCATGCCCTCGGGCTCGGGGAATTGACCCTGAAGTCGACGCTGAACCAGCCCCTGGTGGCAGAAATCGAGTTGCTCGACGTCAAGGACCTCTCCGCTGCCGAAGTGGTGCCGAGCCTGGCTTCGCCTGAAGATTTCGCCAAGGCCGGTGTCGACCGCCAGGCGTTTCTCAATGACCTGACCTTTACCCCGGTGCTCAACGCCAGCGGCAAAAGCATCCTGCGTGTGACGTCCAGCAAACCACTCTCCGAACCCATGGTGAAATTCCTGGTGCAGGTGATGTGGCCCAACGGTCGCCTGCTGCGCGATTACAGCGTGCTGCTCGATCCGTCCAAATTCTCGCCGCAAACCGCTGAAGCGGCTGCGCAGCCTGCACCGACGCAAACCGTCACCGCACCGGTGACCGGTGGCACCAAAGCAACCCAATACACCACCGCGCCGCGCGATACCCTGTGGGAAATCGCCGAGAAGACGCGCAATGGCGGCTCGGTCCAGCAAACCATGCTGGCCATCCAGGCGTTGAATCCGGATGCCTTTATCGACGGCAACATCAACCGGTTGAAAGCCGGTCAGGTGCTGCGTCTGCCGGATCAGGCGCAGAGCACCAATCTGCCGCAACCGAAGGCAATTGCCGAAGTCTCCGCGCAGAACACCGCGTGGCGTCAGGGTCGTCGCTACGTGGCGAAGCCCGGGACCGGACAGCAGCAGCTCGATGCCACCAAGCGCGCTCGCGGTGAAGGCCCTTCGTCGCAAACGGCGACAGACAAGCTGAGCCTGGTCTCTGCCGAGTCCGGCAAGGCCGGAGGCAAAGGCGCAGCGGGCGAAGCCAAGAATTTGAGCAACAAGCTGGCCGTGACCCAGGAAAGCCTCGACACGACCCGTCGTGACAACGCCGAACTGAAAAGCCGCATGACCGATCTGCAAAGTCAGCTGGACAAGCTGCAACGCCTGATCGAACTGAAAAACAATCAACTGGCCAAGTTGCAGGCTGAAGGCGCGGCGGGTGCGCCGGCATCTGCTGAGACCCCTCCGGCGATGTCAGCCGAACTGGCGGCCAATTCTGATGCAACGCCTGCACCTGCGCCTGAAGCGGCTGCTCCCGAGGCCGCTGCGCCTCCGGCCGAGCAGCCTGTCGAGCCGACGCCGGCAGCCTCCGACGATCAGCAATTCAAGGAACTGCTGACCAATCCGTGGCTGCTGGGCTTGGCAGGTGGCGGTGCCGTGGTGGCGTTGTTCCTGCTGTTGTTGCTGGCACGTCGCCGCAAAGCCCAGCAAGAAGCCGAGAAGCATGTGCGCATGGCCCGTGATTTGGCCGAGGAGCAGGCGTTCTCCGCTGAACTCGACCTGCCAAAAGGCATCTTCGATGATTTGGAAGTGCCGCCGCCGAGCGTGAAGCTCGCTACCGCGCCAACCCCAACGCCACCGCCTGCACCAGCCAAGGCTCCCGCGCCGGCTCCGGTGATTGCTCCGGTTGTGGTAACGCCGCCGATCGCTGCGCCATTGGTTTCGCCTGCTGGCGAGCGCAATGACGATGTGTTGAGCAAGGCGCAGTCGCACATCACTGCCGGTCGTCTGAATCAGGCGGCTGCCTTGCTGGAAGACGGGATCAAGCAAGAGCCGCAACGCAGTGACTTGCGCCTCAAGCTGATGGAAGTCTACGGTCAGCAAGGCGATCGCGATGCATTCGTTGCCCAGGAACGCCAGCTGGTGGCCAACGGGGACAACTTTGCTCAGGTCGAAAAACTCAAGAGCCGCTTCCCGGCCATGGTCATTGCGGCAGCCGGTGGTATCGCAGCCGCTGCGATCGCTGCCGAACTGGACGCGCAATACGTCAAGGATCTGCTGCTGGACGAGCCTGAGGCGCCGGCACCGGCAGTGCCTGATGACTTCGACACTGCGTTCGATTTAAGCCTGGATGATCTGGAAACTGCCTCGGCGGCAGGGGTTGCACCAGAGCCAGAGCCAGAACCGGAACCAGAACTCGATGATCTCGACAGTGCTTTCGATTTGAGCCTGGATGATCTGGAAACTGCCTCGCCGGCAGTGGTTGCACCCGAGCCAGCACCCGAACCAGCATCAGAAAAACCTGAACCTGAGCTCGATGATCTCGACAGTGCCTTCGATTTGAGCCTGGATGATCTGGAAGCGGCCTCTCCGGCAGTGGTTGCACCAGAATCAGAACCAAAAGCAGAGCCAGTGTCTGTGGCTGAGCTGGACGCGTTCCCGCTGGACGACGACCTGAGCTTCGAGTCGGTGTTGCAGCAGCAGACCGACATCAAGGAAAACCTCGATGACCTGTCGGACTTCGACCTGGATATGGATCTCGGTGGGGATGCCTCGCCGGCGACCCTGGCCGAAGACGACTTCCTGTTGAGCCTGGATGACGGCGTCAAGGACCTTGATATACCTGTCGCTGAAGCGCCGGCTGTTCCTGCGGCTGCGCTGGACGATCTGGAGCTGCCAGCCGATTTCGACCTGTCGCTGGCTGACGAAATGGACGCGCCAGACGCTCCGGACGCGTTTGCCGCCGAACTGGAAGACGTCAACGCCGAACTGGATCGTCTGTCCCAGAGCCTTGGCGAGCCGAGCTTCACGGCGGAAGATGCGATGGCCTCCGCCGCTGACGAGCCGGAATTCGATTTCCTTTCCGGCACCGACGAAGTCGCGACCAAACTCGATCTGGCCCAGGCCTACATCGACATGGGCGACGCCGACGGCGCCCGGGACATCCTCAATGAAGTGGTGACCGAGGGTGATTCAGGTCAGAAGACCGAAGCCAAGGAAATGCTTTCGCGTCTGGCTTGATTGATCGGTAAGGCGTAAACAAAACGGCAGCCCATTGAGGCTGCCGTTTTGTTTCAGTCCACGACAGCTCGTTCCCACGCTCTGCGTGGGAATGCCGCCAGGGACGCTCCGCGTTCCGCTTCTGAATGTGACGCAGAGCGTCACGGGATGCATTCCCACGCAGAGCGTGGGAACGATCAACCCCGACACGTAAGGCCACAAAAAACATACGCCTCTGGCGTCCCTGCCTGACAGCCTTATAATGCCCGCCTTTGCGTATATCAGCAGGCTGTCACTCCTTGGCAAATATAGATAATCCGGCCGCCGAACTGGCGGCCGAGGGCTTTTTCCGGATCGCTTTAGGCGTTGAATACAAAGGCTCGCGCTATCGCGGCTGGCAGCGCCAGGCCTCCGGCGTACTCACCGTGCAGGAGACGCTCGAAAAGGCCTTGTCCAAAGTCGCCGACTCACCGGTGTCACTGCTCTGCGCCGGGCGTACGGATGCCGGCGTGCATGCGTGCGGCCAGGTGGTGCATTTCGATACTCAGGTCGAGCGTTCGATGAAAGCCTGGGTCATGGGCGCCAATATCAATTTGCCTCACGACGTCAGTGTCAGCTGGGCCAAGGTCATGCCGGCGCATTTTCATGCGCGGTTCAAGGCCATTGCCCGGCGCTATCGCTACGTGATCTACAACGATCAGATCCGCCCGGCGCACCTGAACGAAGAAATCACCTGGAATCACCGTCCGCTAGACGTCGAGCGCATGGCCGAGGCGGCGCAGTACCTGGTCGGCACCCACGATTTCAGCGCTTTCCGTGCCGGCCAGTGCCAGGCCAAATCGCCGATCAAGGAACTGCATCACCTGCGCGTCACGCGCCACGGCAAGATGATCGTGCTGGACATCCGCGCCAGCGCCTTCCTGCACCACATGGTGCGCAACATTGCTGGCGTGCTGATGACCATCGGTGCCGGGGAGCGCCCGGTGGAGTGGATGAAAGAAGTGCTGGAGAGCCGCATTCGCCGTTCCGGTGGGGTGACGGCGCACCCGTACGGCCTGTACCTGGTGCAGGTCGAGTACCGCGACGAGTTCCAATTGCCCGAGCGTTACATCGGGCCGCACTTCCTGACCGGTTTCTCGGAACTTGACGGCTGACGACCTCGAACGCTTTTGTTACCATCCGGGACTTTCTCGGATTTACCTTGGGGTTCTATCGACATGTCGGCCGTTCGCAGCAAGATTTGTGGGATTACCCGCATAGAAGATGCGTTGGCGGCGGTTGAGGCCGGGGCTGATGCGATCGGATTTGTGTTCTACGCCAAAAGCCCTCGGGCCGTGACGTTTCAGCAGGCGCGCTCGATCATCGAGGCGTTGCCGCCGTTCGTGACCACCGTAGGGTTGTTCGTCAACGCCAGCCGCTGCGAGTTGGGGGAAATCCTCGATGCCGTGCCGCTGGACCTGTTGCAGTTCCATGGCGACGAAACCGCGGCCGAGTGCGAAGGCTGGCACCGTCCGTACATCAAGGCGCTGCGGGTCAAGGCCGGTGACGACATCGCGGCCGCATGCGATGCGTTTCCAGGCGCCAGCGGTATCCTGCTCGACGCCTACGTTGAAGGCGTACCCGGCGGAACCGGTGAAGCGTTTGACTGGTCTCTGATACCGCAAGGCTTGAGCAAGCCGATCATCCTGGCGGGTGGCTTGACGCCGGACAACGTCGCCGAGGCGATTGCAAGGGTTCGGCCTTATGCCGTGGACGTCAGCGGCGGGGTGGAGGCGAGCAAGGGCATCAAGGATCACGCAAAGATTCAGGCATTCATCAAAGCGGTACGCGGAAGCTGATGTGACGGCTGGCACACTGCCGCCGTCCACAGGCATGGCTGAGGGTTTTTGGGGTGTACGCAGGTCACGCTTCACTGACCCGGCAACCCATCGATCATCGCCACACACATGAATTTAGCTCAAGGGCATACGCGGGGCTGCGAACCAGAGTGTTCGGGCCGCCGGTACTGGAGAAAGAAAGCATGAGCAACTGGTTAGTAGACAAACTGATCCCTTCGATCATGCGTTCCGAGGTCAAGAAGAGCTCGGTGCCTGAAGGTCTTTGGCACAAATGCCCGTCTTGCGAGGCTGTGCTGTATCGTCCGGAGCTGGAAAAGACCCTGGACGTTTGCCCCAAGTGCAACCACCACATGCGTATCGGCGCACGCGCCCGCATTGATATCTTCCTTGACGCTGAAGGCCGTGCCGAACTGGGCGCGGACCTGGAGCCGGTTGACCGTCTGAAGTTCCGCGACGGCAAGAAGTACAAGGATCGTCTGAGCGCTGCGCAGAAGCAGACCGGCGAAAAAGACGCCCTGATCTCCATGAGCGGCTCTCTGTTGGGCATGCCGGTCGTGGTGTCGGCCTTTGAATTCTCCTTCATGGGTGGTTCGATGGGCGCCATCGTTGGTGAGCGTTTTGTTCGCGCTGCCAACTACGCGTTGGAAAACCGTTGCCCGATGATCTGCTTCGCCGCTTCCGGCGGTGCGCGGATGCAGGAAGCCCTGATTTCTCTGATGCAAATGGCCAAGACCTCTGCGGTGCTGGCGCGTCTGCGTGAAGAAGGCATTCCGTTCATCTCCGTGCTGACCGACCCGGTCTACGGTGGTGTTTCCGCCAGTCTGGCGATGCTCGGCGACGTGATTGTCGGTGAGCCGAAAGCCCTGATCGGCTTCGCCGGTCCGCGCGTGATCGAGCAGACCGTGCGTGAAAAACTGCCGGAAGGCTTCCAGCGCAGCGAATTCCTGCTGGAACACGGTGCGATCGACATGATCATCCACCGCCAGGAACTGCGTCCGCGTCTGGGCAATCTGCTGGCACAAATGATGGGCCTGCCGACGCCGAAATTCGTCGCCGCGCCAATCGAGCCAATCGTGGTTCCACCGGTACCCGCCAACCTATGATCGAACGTACCCTTGGCGAGTGGCTCGCCTACCTTGAGCAGTTGCACCCTTCAGCCATCGACATGGGCCTGGAGCGCTCGCAACAGGTAGCGTCCCGCATGGGACTGGGCAAGCCGGCGCCTCGGGTGATTACGGTCACCGGCACCAACGGCAAAGGTTCTACCTGCGCATTCGTGGCTTCGTTGCTGCGGGCGCAGGGCCTGAGCGTCGGTGTCTACAATTCTCCGCACCTGCTGCGTTACAACGAGCGGGTGCAGGTCAATGGTGTCGAAGCCACTGATGCCGAGCTGTGCAAAGCCTTTGCTGCGGTCGAGGCGGGGCGTGGCGACACATCCCTGACGTACTTCGAAATGGGCACCCTCGCGGCGTTCTGGCTGTTTCAAAACGCCAGTCTCGATGCAGTGGTGCTGGAAGTCGGGCTGGGCGGGCGTCTGGACACGGTCAATGTGGTCGATGCCGACATGGCGCTGGTCACCAGCATCGGTGTCGATCACGCGGACTATCTGGGCGATACCCGTGAATCCGTAGCGTTCGAAAAGGCCGGCATCTTCCGCCAGGGCGCGCCTGCGCTGTGTGGCGACCTGAATCCTCCACAGCCTCTGCTGGATAAAGCGCGCGAGCTCAATTGCCCGTTTTTCCTGCGTGGGCGCGATTTCGACCTCGGCATCACCGATCACAACTGGCAATGGCGCGGTCTTGACGCTCAAGGGCGTGTGGTTGAGCTGCATGATCTGCCGTTGCTCGATCTGCCGATGGAAAACGCCGCGCTGGCGTTGCAGGCTTACCTGTTGCTCGGGTTGCCTTGGGTGGATGCCCACATTATTGCTGCGCTGAAAGCCACACGGGTGGTCGGTCGCCTCGATCGCCGTCAGTTTGACTGGCAGGGCAAGCGCCTGAACCTGTTGCTGGACGTGGGGCATAACCCCCATGCGGCAGAGTATCTGGCTCGCCGTCTGGCCAGCCGTCCACCGGCTGGCAAGCGTCTGGCAGTGTTCGGACTGTTGGCAGACAAGGATCTGGATGGTGTTGTCGGTGAATTGAATGCTAGTGTCCAGCATTGGGCCGTCGCGCCGCTGGATTCACCGCGAGCACGCCCGGTTGCCGATTTGCACGCGGCGTTGCGCAACCTTGGCGCCTCGGTAACATCCTATGACAGCGTGGCCGCCGCCCTGGAAGGGCAGTGCGCGCTGGCGACGAGCGACGACGAGATTCTGTTGTTCGGATCATTTTATTGTGTCGCCGAGGCCCTCGAATGGCTGGCCCGGCGCTCCACGGAGGAAGCGGCAAATGGCATTGCTGGATAAGGCATACAAACAGCGCATGGTCGGCGCCCTGGTTCTGGTAGCGCTGGCGGTGATTTTCCTGCCGATGCTGTTTTCCCGTCAGGATGAACAGCGTCAAGTGACGGTTGACGCCCCGGCTGCGCCGCAAGCGCCTGCGGTGCCGCCAGTTCAGGTCGATCCGGTGGTGGTGCCTGAGCCGCAAGCGCTGCCTCAGGAACCTGTGCCGAGTGATGATGAAATCGCTCAGCAAGAAGCACCGTCGACAGCGATTGCCCCGAGTGCGCCGGTGGCGCCTGCGCCTGCCGCCAAACCGGTCGCGCCAGCACCTGCGCCGGTCAACAAACCAACGGTTGCACCTGGCCAGCCCATCACGGCTGCACCGGGCAAGCCGGACACGACCCAAAGCCGCGTCGATGCCAATGGCCTGTCGGTCAGTTGGTCGGTGCAACTGGCCAGCCTGTCGAGCCGTGCAAGTGCAGAAAGCCTGCAGAAATCCCTGCGCAGCCAAGGCTACAACGCCTACATTCGTACTGCCGACGGCAAGAATCGGGTGTTTGTCGGGCCGCTGATCGAGCGGGCAGAAGCCGATCGTCTGCGTGACTTGTTGAGCCGCCAGCAGAACCTCAAGGGTTTTGTGGTGCGTTTCCAGCCTGAGCGTGGCTAAAACTATCGACCTGATTTGAAATGCACTGACAATCGCAGCTTACCGACAGCCATGCGCTCTGCTAAAATGCGCCGCCTTATCCGTCTGTAGGCTGCACTGTGCCATTTACCTGGGTTGACTGGGCGATCGTTGCAATCGTCGCCATCTCCGCATTGATCAGTCTGAGCCGCGGCTTTGTCAAAGAAGCACTGTCGCTGGTGACCTGGATCATCGCAGGAGTCGTCGCCTGGATGTTCGGTGGTTCATTGTCCGAGTACCTCGCCGGATACATCCAAACGCCGTCGGCCCGTGTGATCACGGGCTGTGCCATCATGTTTGTCGCCACGTTAATCGTAGGCGCGATGATCAATTATCTTATCGGCGAATTGGTTCGCGTCACCGGGCTGTCCGGGACCGATCGATTCCTCGGCATGGCCTTCGGCGCCGCGCGTGGCGTGTTGCTGGTGGTCGTGGCGGTCGGGCTGTTGAGCCTGGGGCCGGTACAGCAGGACGGGTGGTGGAAAGAGTCACAGCTCGTGCCAAAATTTCTATTGGTTGCAGACTGGTCCAAAAACCTGATTCTGGGGTGGAGCAGTCAGTGGCTTGCCAGCGGTATCAGCGTACCCGCTGAGATACCGTTCAAGGAGCACCTCTTGCCGATGGCCAAAACGCCTCAGTGAGTTGTGTTCAGTTCAGATCCATTAAGTAGGGGTTGCGTCGCATGTGTGGCATCGTCGGTATCGTCGGTAAGTCGAACGTCAATCAGGCGCTGTATGACGCGCTAACCGTCCTCCAGCACCGCGGCCAGGACGCTGCCGGTATCGTGACCAGCCATGATGGCCGGTTATTCCTGCGCAAGGACAATGGCCTGGTACGTGACGTGTTCCATCAGCGTCACATGCAGCGCCTGGTCGGTCACATGGGTATTGGCCATGTGCGTTACCCGACCGCGGGCAGTTCGACTTCGGCCGAAGCCCAACCGTTTTACGTCAACTCGCCTTACGGCATCACCCTGGCGCACAACGGTAACCTGACCAACGTTGAACAGCTGGCCAAGGAGATTTACGAATCTGACCTGCGCCACGTCAACACCAACTCCGATTCGGAAGTGCTGCTCAACGTGTTCGCTCACGAACTGGCCCAGCGCGGCAAGTTGCAGCCGACCGAAGAAGACGTGTTCGCGGCTGTTACTGACGTGCACAACCGTTGCGTCGGTGGTTACGCGGTTGTGGCGATGGTGACCGGTTACGGCATCGTCGGTTTCCGCGACCCGCACGGCATCCGCCCGATCGTCTTCGGTCAGCGTCATACCGACGAAGGCGTCGAGTACATGATCGCCTCCGAAAGCGTTTCCCTGGACGTGCTCGGTTTTACCCTGATTCGCGACCTGGCGCCGGGCGAAGCGGTCTACATCACTGAAGACGGCAAGCTGCACACCCGTCAGTGTGCGACCAACCCGTCCCTGACCCCGTGCATCTTCGAACACGTCTATCTGGCGCGTCCGGATTCGATCATCGACGGCGTGTCGGTCTATAAGGCACGCCTGCGCATGGGCGAGAAACTCGCCGAGAAGATTCTGCGCGAGCGTCCGAACCACGACATCGACGTTGTCATCCCGATTCCGGATACCAGCCGCACCGCGGCCCTGGAGTTGGCGAACCACTTGGGCGTCAAGTTCCGCGAAGGCTTCGTGAAGAACCGCTACATCGGCCGGACCTTCATCATGCCGGGCCAGGCTGCACGGAAAAAATCCGTACGCCAGAAGCTCAACGCCATCGAGCTGGAATTCCGCGGCAAGAACGTGATGCTGGTGGACGACTCCATCGTTCGCGGCACCACCTGCAAGCAGATCATCCAGATGGCCCGGGAAGCCGGCGCCAAGAACGTCTACTTCTGCTCCGCAGCACCGGCCGTTCGTTACCCGAACGTCTACGGCATCGACATGCCGAGCGCTCACGAGTTGATCGCCCATAACCGTTCGACCCAGGACGTGGCTGATCTGATCGGCGCTGACTGGTTGATCTATCAGGACTTGCCTGACTTGATCGAAGCGGTTGGTGGCGGCAAGATCAAGATCGAGAAGTTCGATTGCGCGGTGTTCGACGGTCAGTACGTCACCGGCGACGTCGACGAGGCTTACCTGAACAAGATCGAGCAGGCACGTAACGATGCTTCCAAGGTCAAGACGCAGGCTGTCAGTGCGATCATTGATCTGTATAACAACTGAGTAACTACCGGCCCTGAGGGGCCGGTTTTGTATCTACTAAAAAGAGCAAGGCAAGGAGTGACAGCATGAGTCAGGATTGGGATGCCGGTCGGCTGGACAGCGACCTCGAAGGCGTAGCGTTCGACACCCTGGCCGTACGCGCCGGTCAGCACCGCACGCCGGAAGGCGAACACGGTGATCCGATGTTCTTCACTTCCAGCTACGTATTCCGTACCGCCGCCGACGCGGCCGCGCGCTTTGCCGGTGAAGTGCCGGGCAACGTTTACTCGCGCTACACCAACCCGACCGTGCGTGCGTTCGAAGAGCGCATTGCCGCGCTGGAAAGCGCCGAACAAGCCGTGGCCACGGCGACCGGCATGGCCGCGATCATGGCGGTGGTGATGAGCCTGTGCAGTGCCGGCGATCACGTGCTGGTATCGCGCAGCGTGTTCGGTTCGACCATCAGTCTGTTCGAGAAGTACTTCAAGCGCTTTGGCATTGAAGTCGATTACGTGCCTCTGGCGGACTTGTCCGGCTGGGATGCGGCGATCAAGGCCAACACTAAACTGCTGTTCGTCGAATCGCCCTCCAATCCGCTGGCAGAGCTGGTAGACATCGCCGAACTGTCGAAAATCGCTCACGCCAAAGGCGCGATGCTGGTGGTCGACAACTGCTTCTGCACCCCTGCGTTGCAGCAGCCGCTGAAGATGGGCGCGGACATCGTCGTGCACTCGGCGACCAAGTTCATCGACGGCCAGGGCCGTTGCATGGGTGGTGTTGTGGCCGGTCGCAGCGAGCAGATGAAAGAAGTCGTCGGTTTCCTGCGCACTGCCGGGCCGACCCTGAGCCCGTTCAACGCCTGGATCTTCCTCAAGGGCCTGGAAACCCTGAGCCTGCGCATGAAGGCTCACTGCGCCAATGCCCAGCAACTGGCCGAATGGCTGGAGCAGCAGGAAGGTATCGAGAAAGTCCATTACGCCGGTCTCAAAAGCCATCCGCAGCATGAGCTGGCCCTGCGTCAGCAGAAAGGCTTTGGTGCGGTCGTGAGTTTCGAGGTCAAGGGCGGCAAAGAGGGCGCCTGGCGTTTCATCGATGCGACCCGTCTGATTTCCATCACCGCCAACCTCGGTGACAGCAAAACCACCATTACGCACCCAAGCACCACCTCTCACGGCCGTCTGGCGCCGCAAGAGCGTGAAGCGGCGGGCATTCGTGACAGCCTGATCCGCATCGCGGTCGGCCTGGAAGACGTGGCAGACCTGCAAGCCGATCTGGCGCGCGGGTTGGCTGCCTTGTGATCGAGTTGTCCACGCCAGGCACTGGCACCAACGGCCGAGTTGCACTGGTCACGGGTGCTGCGCGGGGCATTGGTCTGGGGATCTCGGCCTGGCTGATCAGCGAAGGCTGGCAGGTGGTGCTGACTGATCTCGATCGAGTGCGCGGTTCGAAAGTGGCGAAGGTGCTTGGCGACAACGCCTGGTTCATCGCCATGGACGTCTCGAACGAAGGGCAGGTGGCATTGGGCGTCGCCGAAGTGCTGGGGCAGTTCGGGCGTCTGGATGCGCTGGTGTGCAACGCAGCGGTTGCCGATCCGCACAACATCACCCTTGAAAGCCTCGATCTGGCGTACTGGAATCGGGTGCTGGCGGTGAATCTCAGTGGGCCGATGCTGTTGGCCAAGCACTGTGCGCCGTATCTGCGCGCTCACAGCGGCGCGATCGTCAACCTGGCCTCGACCCGCGCCGGGCAGTCGGAACCCGACACCGAGGCTTATGCGGCCAGCAAGGGCGGTCTGTTGGCCCTGACTCATGCCTTGGCGATCAGCCTCGGGCCGGAAATCCGCGTCAATGCGGTCAGCCCGGGCTGGATCGATGCACGGGATCCCTCCGCACGTCGTGCCGAGCCTCTGACCGATGCCGATCATGCCCAGCATCCGGCGGGCAGGGTAGGGACGGTCGAGGATGTGGCGGCGATGGTCGCCTGGCTGTTGTCGAAGAACGCCGGTTTTGTCACAGGCCAGGAGTTCGTGGTCGATGGCGGCATGACCAAGAAGATGATTTACAGCGAGTAATTCGAGCAGGGGCCGCGACAGCGGCGGCTTGAGGTTGCAGGCGGCCATTGGCAGCGCTGCGGGAAATGACATGATTTTGTCTTTTTCAGAAAAACTTCAAGCGGGGTATTGACTTAGCTTCGGTACCTGCGTAAATTTCGCGGCCTCGGAGATGCAAACGGGTGATTAGCTCAGCTGGGAGAGCGTCTGCCTTACAAGCAGAATGTCGGCGGTTCGATCCCGTCATCACCCACCACTTCCGAGAGTCTTGCGAAAGCAAGATGGAAGCTTTTAAAAGCCTCCACCGACGCGCAGCGGTAGTTCAGTCGGTTAGAATACCGGCCTGTCACGCCGGGGGTCGCGGGTTCGAGTCCCGTCCGCTGCGCCATATTTTCCGAATCAGAGTTTGTTCTGGTTCGAGATTGAAAGCCTCGAAGCTTTCAGTCAGACGAGTTACTTGGACGCAAGTCCAAAGCGATACGCAGCGGTAGTTCAGTCGGTTAGAATACCGGCCTGTCACGCCGGGGGTCGCGGGTTCGAGTCCCGTCCGCTGCGCCATATCTGCCTCAAGGCCCACTGAGCGCCTTGGAGCTACGAAGAAAGCTGCTGGTAAAGCCAGTGTCTACTTCGAGTCGATAGCAAAGACCCTGGTCGAAAGACCGGGGTTTTTTGTGCCTGTGATTTGGCTTTTCTCCTGGCCCCCGCAACCATGGGTATTCGTATCTGCCAGCCACATGCGGCCTTGTATCGAATTCTTACTCTTCTCGACAATTTCCCTCAATAGCGCTCAGCCCTGACTTGCCGGTGGCTGCGTGGCAGAAACACCTGTCTCTCATTCACGTATTCAAGTTTTTCCTGGGGACAAAACGCATAAAGCGCTTGGTTTGACGTATCAACACTAATTAGAATGAGTCGCATTTAAAATATTTCTTCGCGCAGGGTTCCTTTAGATGAGTGATGCAGCGATGCCGGCGGCGCAAACCTTCCACGACCTGTACCGCGACCATCGTGGCTGGCTCGAAAGCTGGTTGAGAAGACGCATGAGCAATGGCCATGATGCGGCGGACTTGAGCCAGGATACGTTCGTGCGTTTACTCGCCAGCTCCCAGCACATCGCTGACCTGCAAGAACCCCGCGCCTATCTGGCGACGGTCGGTAAGCGATTGCTCACCAATTTTTATAAGCGCCGCAGCCTGGAACAGGCCTACCTCAGTGCGCTGGCGCTGCTGCCTGATGACTGCATGCCGTCTCCCGAGCAACGCTGGCTACTGCTGGAAACCCTGCAAGCCCTGGATGAATTGCTCGATGGATTGCCGACTGCGGTGCGAAGAGCGTTTCTCTGGAGCCAGTTGGAGGGGTTGGGTTATCACGAGATTGCTGAACGCCTGCACGTCTCTGAGCGCACGATCAAGCGCTACATGGCGCAAGCCTATGAACATTGCCTGCTGGTGCAAATGTGATCGGTTCGACCCCTTCGGCTGAAGCCCGGCAAGTCGTGCGGGCTGCCGCTCAATGGCTGGCACTCATGGAGTCAGGCGCCGCCAACGAGCGCGATCGTGCCAATCTGCAGCACTGGCGTGACAGCCATCCCAGTCATGAACAGGCCTGGCAGAAAGCCCAGCTCTTGCGCCAACGCTTTGCCGACCTGCCATCGGCACTGGCCATGGCCAGCCTGGATCGGCCGCAGACGAGTCGGCGCATGGTGCTCAAGCGCGCCGTCGGCGCGGTGGCGCTGGTGCCAACCGCTTGGCTGATCAGTCGGCAGCTACCTCTGGACGTCTGGCGCGCTGACCTGCGAACCGCGACCGGGGAGGATAAAAAGGTCCAGTTGGCGGATGGCAGCTTGCTGCAATTGAATACCGCGAGTGCCGTCGATATCGACCTGAAGAATCGGCGACTGACACTCGTGGAAGGCGAAATAGCGCTGAATGTGCCCGGCACATCGCCACTGACGGTCCAGACGCACTTCGGGCAAGTGGTCGTCAGTCAGAGCGAAGTGTGCGTTCGTCAGGGGCAGGCGGGGTGCAAGGTGTCAGTGCTTAAAGGCTCGGTGCAGTTGCAGCCTTTGCGCGGACCGGTCTTTTCATTGCGCGCAGGCCAGCAAGTCGGCCTTCAGGCGATGGGAGCCGGACGCGCCGAACCTTTCGATGTGCTAGCCCCAGGCTGGCGCGACGGCGTGTTGATGGCACAGAACCAGCCCCTGGGCGATTTTCTGCGCGAGCTCAGCACCTATCGTCCGGGACTGTTGCGCTGGGAACCGGAACTGGAATCCCTGCGCGTCACCGGCAGTTTCCGTCTGGAAGACACCGATCGCATCCTGACGTTGCTGGCGGCCAGCTTGCCGCTGGAGGTGCATAGGCGAACCCGCTACTGGGTCACGTTGCTGCCGCGCAAAAATAGTGTTTGAGGTGTGTCCCCTTTTTTCGCGTCGCTTGTCATTCAGGGCAAGTGAAACGAAATCAGAGAGATTCTCAATGCCCGTAGTGATGCCCTGCAGTCCGCGTCTGGGTTCTTCCAGGCTGCGCCCGTTGTTGCACTTGAGTCTGATGCTGAGTCTGAGTGCCTGTCCGTTGTTCATCACTGCCGGTTGGGCCGAAGACGCGCCTCGACGCAGTTACCAGGTGCCGGCAGGAAGCCTCAGTGCAGCGCTGACCCGTTTCGCTGGGTTGGCCGGGGTCAATCTGTCAGTGGACCCGGCACTGGTGGGCAGTCGCACCAGCCCTGGACTTTCCGGCGAATACGCGGTCGAGGAGGGCTTTGCCCGACTGTTGCAGGGTTCCGGTCTGCAACTGCAGCCGGTAGGCGAAGAGGCGTACATCCTGACCCCGGCGCCAGAAGGCGGCAGCCTGCAACTGGGCGCCACCTCGATTGTCGGTGCCACTGACTCGGAACACGGCGATCCGTATGTCGGCGGTCAGGTCGCGCGCCGCGGTTCACAGGGCCTGCTGGGCTCGAAAGACTTTATGGAGACGCCGTTCAGCATGACCACCTACACCAGTGAGGTGGTCAAAAACCAGCAGGCGCGCACCTTGGGCGACGTGATCGCCAACGATCCTTCGGTTCGCGTTACCAACCCGGCGGGTGGGCGCTATGAGCAGTTCACCATTCGAGGGTTGAGCCTGTTCAACAGTGATGTTTCCTACAACGGCCTCTACGGCGTCCTGCCGACCTATACGATCGACATGGAGATGGCCGACCGCGTCGACGTCCTCAAAGGCCCGAGCCAGCTCATCAACGGCATCTCGCCGCGGGGCAGCGTGGGTGGAGGGATCAACGTGGTGCCCAAGCGCGCGACCGACAAGCCCATCACTTCATTCACCGGCAGTTACGCGTCCGACAGCCAGGTCGGCGGTGCCGTGGATGTCGGCCGGCGCTTCGGTGAAGACAACAAGTTCGGTCTTCGTTTCAACGGCGTGAAGCAGTCTGGCGACACCGAATGGGATCACCAGAATGTCGACCGCGAGATGGCCGTGCTGGGCCTGGATTTTCGCGGTGAACGCCTAAGGCTCTCGACGGACATCGGGCGCACCGAACGTGATACCGACGCCCCGCAGGAACGCGTACAGGTTGGCCCTAACGCGCAGGTTCCGCATGCCAGCGATGTGCGCCGCAATTATGCGCAGCCCTGGAGCAAGGCGAGTACCAACGACACGTTCGGCATGGTGAACGCTGAATTCGATGTCAACGATTCCGTCATGCTGTATGGCGGCGTGGGCGCGCGTAAAAGTAATCATGACTTCCTCCGACATGCCGTTTCGGTCACCAACGACGCCGGCAATTTCAGCGTTCAACCGCGTGACTTCACCCGTGACGAAAATGTCCGGACGGCCACGGCGGGTGTGCGCAACTGGTTCCATACCGGCCCGGTCAGCCATGAAGTCAACCTGGCCGCCAGCTATTACTACATGGACTTTGAAAACGGCGGCGCCCGTTATGCCGCGGCCAACAGCAACATCTATAACCCCGTGGTAACACCAACGCCGGTCAGGCCCACGCGACAGGATTCGGAGGTCTATACCGAAAACCGTTCCACCGGTGTGGCGTTGTCCGACACCCTGGGTTTCTTCGATGACCGGCTGCTGCTGACCCTCGGCGCCCGCTGGCAGCGCGTGAAGGTTGACGACTGGACCGATAACGTCAGAGGCGACACCGGCTACGACGAGGAAAAGGTTTCGCCGTCAGGCGGCATCCTGTTCAAGGCGACCGACAAGCTGTCGCTGTATGCCAACTATATGGAAGGCCTGAGCCAGGGCAAGATCGCACCGTCTACCTCAGTGAACGAGGACGAGATCTTCCCGCCGTTCATCAGCCGCCAGGTCGAGGTCGGTGCCAAGTATGACGCCGGTCCGTTCGCCGTCACCGCCGCCGTGTTCCGGATCAAGCAGCCGGCTTACGAGACCAATGCCATCACGCGCGTCTTCGGCCCGAACGGCAAGCGTGAGAACACCGGTGTGGAATTGAGTGTGTTCGGTGAACCGCTCGATGGTTTCCGTCTGCTCGGCGGTGTCATGTACATCGACAGCGAGTTGAAGGACACCACCAATGGCACCTTCGACGGCAACCGGGCACCGGCCACGCCGAAATACAACGTGAACCTGGGCGCCGAGTGGGACGTGCCGACTGTACAGGGCCTGACCCTGACCAGCCGTGGCATCTATTCGAGCTCGCAGTATCTGGACCAGTCCAACGTTAAGGAAATCGACTCCTGGGAGCGTTTCGACGTGGGCGCACGCTACGCGTTCAAGGTCGAGGAAAAGAACATCACCCTGCGTGCCAATGTCGAGAACGTGGCGGACAAGCGCTACTGGAGTTCGGCCGGAGCCTCGGATGACAGTGAGCCTGGCTTGACACTGTCGACCCCGCGCACCTACCTCCTTTCGGCGACTGTCGACTTCTGATTTACCCCTGTCATGCGCCCCAGGGACCGGGGCGTATTCGTTGGACCTTGACCTGATTCGTATAGAGGAAGGACATATGCAAACCCTCAGTTAATGAACAATCAAGACACTTGCGTATAAGTCGCTATCTGTCGGTAGCCTATATATAAGTTGTCAGCTGCATTACAAGAACATGGCCAGATCATGGCACTTCCGGAGTTCATACCAGGTTTATTAACTTGGTTTTTTGCGTGCCTGATTATTTTTAAAGTAGTTCAAATCGCTATATGTAAATTTCCAAATTGGTAGTAAGAATTAGTTGCAACAACCTCCAAATGAGAATAAGTTGCATATCGAATTTAACGAGGGTGAAGCGATGTTGAATGATGGCGTATTGCACTCTAATCCTTTGCAAAAGACCAATGCCGACTATTTGGCTCGACAAAGCAAGTTCGAATCTAATGTACGCAGTTATCCACGCAAGTTACCACTGGCGATCGCCAAGGCGCACGGGCTCTGGGTGACGGATGTCGAGGGCAATACTTACCTCGACTGTCTGGCCGGCGCCGGCACTTTGGCCCTGGGGCACAATCATCCGGCCGTCATGGCCAGCCTCGACAGCTTCCTCGCCTCAGGCCTGCCGATGCACACCCTGGACCTGACCACCGCGGTCAAGGACGCTTTCAGCGAAACCTTGCTCAGCCTGTTGCCGAACCAGGGCTGTGATTATTGCCTGCAATTTTGCGGGCCGTCCGGGGCGGATGCAGTGGAGGCCGCGCTGAAACTGGCCAAGACCTACACCGGGCGCAACAACATCATCAGTTTCTCCGGGGCCTACCATGGCATGACCCACGGCGCCCTGGCCCTGACCGGCAACACTGCGCCGAAAAATGCCATCGCCAGCCTGATGCCCGGGGTGCAGTTCATGCCGTACCCCCACGAATACCGTTGCCCGCTGGGCATTGGCGGTGAAACCGGGGTCGAGGCCTTGACCCACTACTTCACCCAGTTCATCGAAGACGTCGAAAGCGGCGTGTCACTGCCGGCGGCGGTGATCCTTGAAGCGGTGCAGGGTGAGGGCGGGGTCAACTGTGCCCCGGTGAGCTGGCTGCGGGCGATCCGTGAAGTGACGCGCAAGCACGGCATCCTGCTGATCCTCGACGAAGTGCAGACCGGTTTCGGCCGCACCGGCAAGATGTTCGCCTTCGAGCACGCCGACATCGAGCCGGACCTGATCGTCATGTCCAAAGCGGTCGGTGGCGGTTTGCCCATGGCGGTGCTGGGCATCCGTCGTGAATTCGACGCCTGGGAACCAGGCAATCACGCCGGGACTTTCCGCGGCAACCAGATGGCCATGGCCGCCGGGCTGGCCACGTTGCAGGTGTTGCAACAGCAAAACCTCGCCGCCCAGGCCGATCGCCAGGGCCAGTGGCTCAAGGACCGATTGGTCGAGTTGCAGGCGCATTATCCGGCCCTCGGCCAGGTGCGCGGTCGCGGCCTGATGCTGGGCATCGAGATCGTCGATGAGCGCCAGCCGGCTGATCGCCACGGGCGTTTCCCGACGGACCCGGCGCTGGCCGTGGCCATCCAGCAACAGTGCTTCAAACAAGGCCTGTTGCTGGAACGCGGCGGACGTAAGGGCAATGTCATTCGCTTGTTGCCACCCTTGATTATCGACGATGAACAATGCCAGCAAGTCATCCAGCGTTTTGATAATGCGATGGCGGCAGCGTTATTGCAGTTGCGCCCTTGAATGAGTTAATCGAAGTTTCGCTGGCAGTTCGCTGAATTGCAGTTTGATGACAGGGCTACAAGTAACTTTGATGGTCGTCTGATTGTTTAAAAAAGTTCAGTGAAGTGATGTCGTTACGTGGGGTTTCGTCGGCTGTTAAACAGGTCGATCAGCAACTAATTTTTTTCGCCATATAACGTGTCCAGTGGCCTCGTGGGCTATTGTGGAGCACCCATGAATCATCCAGATCGCAGTGTTTTATCGAATATGGTCAGTGAGTTGGCGACGACGCGCGCGTTGCTTAATTGTTTGATCAAAGAGTTCGCCTTGCCGGAAAACTGCCTCAGTTACAGTTGGCCGACGCAGATGCAAGGTATCGCCCCGGGCAGTTACCTCGAGGGCCTGGAATGGAAGGGTATTCCCCTGACCATCAGCCTGCCCAACCAGCAGCAATTCTTTGTGATGGTGGACCGCCGTGATGGTCTGGGCAGTCACCGTTACCTGTCGGACGTTTATGCCCGGCGTGGCGAGGGCGACTGGTCGTGCCTGAGGTTCACCGAGTTCGTCGAGCAGTTGCTCGCGGCGTGCGAACACATGACCCGCGCCAGCAACGACGAGTTGCTGGATCAGGTGTTGCAAAGCCAGTTGCTGACCGCGTCCATCGTCGGCCACAACATGGACGGGCAGCACCCGGCACCGCTCAGCGGTTACCTCGCCAGTGAGCAGGGCTTGTGGTTTGGTCATCCGAACCACCCGGCACCCAAGGCGCGCCTGTGGCCAGCTCATCTGGCCCAGGAAACCTATGCCCCGGAATTCCAGGCCCGCACGCCGTTGCACCTGTTCGAGGTGCCGCTGGAAGGATTGAACGTCGGGGCCAACGGCCTGAGCAAAGCCCAAGTGCTGGCCGGTTTTGCCGATCAGGCGCAGGCGCGGCCAGGACACGCGGTTATCTGCATGCACCCGGTTCAGGCCCAGCTGTTCATGCAGGACGGTCGGGTTCAGCGTTTGTTGAAATCCGCGGCCATCGTCGATCTTGGCGCCACAGGGCTGATGGCCAACCCCACGGCGTCCATCCGTACCTGGTACATCGAGGGCCATGAGTTTTTCATCAAGGGCTCGCTGAACGTGCGCATCACCAACTGCGTCAGGAAAAACGCCTGGTACGAACTGGAAAGCGCACTGATGATCGACCGAGTCTTTCGTAACCTCCAATTGACCCAGCCCGAAACCCTTGGCGGGCTCTCGGTGGTCGCCGAGCCGGGCAACCTGAGCTGGGCGCCGCAACAGGCCAGCGAAGCCGATAACCACTGGTTCCGCGAACAGACCGGGGCGATCCTGCGGGAGAACTTCTGCCTCGACACCGGCACCGACTGCAGCATCATGGCCGGTACATTGTTCGCTCGCGGCCTGCATTTACCACCGTTGGTGCATGAGTTCCTGAGCCGGTTCAACGGCCATGACATCGACGATCAACAGCTGTTGAGCTGGTTCGACGACTATCAGGCGCTGTTGCTACGGCCAGTGCTGGCGTTGTTCTTCAACCACGGCATCGTCATGGAACCGCATTTGCAGAACAGCGTGCTGGTGCATGACAACGGTCGTCCACAACGCTTGCTGCTGCGGGATTTCGAAGGGGTCAAACTGACCGACGAACTGGGGGCCTCGCGGATCGATGCAGACGTTCATCCACGGGTGCGCGAGTCGCTGCTCTATTCCCGCCAGCAAGGCTGGAACCGCATCGTCTATTGCCTGTTCGTCAACAACTTGTCCGAGGCTGTGTTGGCCCTGAGTTGGGAGCGTCCGCACCTGGCGCCGCTGATGTGGCAACGGGTGGAGCAGCAATTGATCAGCATCCGCGTCGAATTGGCCCGCGCTGCGCCAGAGTTGGACGCACTGATTGCCGGTCAGCCGATTGCCTGCAAAACCAACCTGAAAGTGCGCCTGGCGGCCAAGGCCGATCGCCAGGCCAGCTACGTCAGTCTGGTGTCCCCGTGGGGCAAGGAGGCCAAGCATGGATAAGCTGCCCGAAGCGGTATTGGCCGCCATCGACGAAGCCCGCACGCAGCACGAAGATCCACTGGCGCTGTTCGTCTATGATCTGGACGCGTTGAAGCAGCACGTGACGCAGGTGATGGCGGCGCTGCCTGAAGGCGTAGAGCTTTACTACGCGATCAAGGCCAACAGCGAGCCGCAAATCCTCGCCGCTGTGGCGCCGTTGGTGCACGGCTTCGAGATTTCCTCCGGCGGTGAGATCGATCGTCTTCAGGCCTGCCCGACGCGCAAACCATTCATCTTCTCCGGCCCTGGCAAACTGGACTCCGATCTGCGTTCGGCGCTGCAACACCAGGTCGAAGCGATTCACATCGAAAGCCTGAATGAAATCGTCCGCCTGCAACGGCTGGCACTGGAAGCGGGGCGCGTGCAAGACGTATTGCTACGGATCAACCCTGAACTGCCGTCGCCGCTCTCCAGCAAACTGGCGATGGCCGGCACGGCCACACCGTTCGGGATCGATGAAGCGGAACTGGCTCAGGCGGTCAGCTGGGTCGATAACGCCAGTCACCTGCGGCTCAAGGGCTTTCATGTGCATGCGATGTCCCATCAGTCGCTGGTGGAACGCCATGAACAATTGCTCGATCTGTACCTGCAGCGCTGGCCGCAATGGAAAGCGCTGTCGGTCGATCCCGCGGCGATCACTCACCTCAATGTGGGCGGTGGCATCGGGGTCAATTACCTCGGGCCGCAGCAATTCGATTGGCAGCGCTTGTGCGCGCACTTGGGCCAGTCCCTTGCAGCGTGTACCGATGCGCCCATCGTGCGCTTTGAGCCTGGTCGTTTCATCAGCGCCTTCTGCGGTTATTACGCCATTGAAGTGCTGGACAGGAAAACCAGTCACGGCAAGCACTTCCTGGTCTGTCGTGGCGGCACGCATCAGTTCCGTTTGCCGGTTGCCCAGGGCCATGATCACCCGGTCATTCATCTGCCCCGGCATCGCGTCACTTCAACGGCGCCACAACAGGAGTGGACCGTCGTTGGGCAACTCTGCACGCCCAAGGATGTGCTGAGTCGCGATTGCCCGCTCACGGACGTGGAGATCGGCGACATGCTGGTGCTGCCCCTGGCGGGTGCTTATGGCTACAACATTTCCCACGCCGATTTCCTCTGTCATCCGCGACCGCCGCAGGTGTTTGTACAACAGGCCGGAGTCGCACCGTGGGATTGACGTTCGCCGTGCCGCGCTGGTTGGTGGTGGTCAATGTGCTGTTGGGCACGCTGACGGTCAGCCTGAACAACAGCTCATTGAATCCGGCGTTGCCGGCGTTCATGGAGGCCTTTGAGATTGGCCCGCTGTTGGCCACCTGGATTGTGGCGGCGTTCATGGTGAGCATGGGCATGACCATGCCGCTCACCAGTTTTCTCAGCCAGCGGATGGGGCGCAAATCCCTCTATTTGTGGGGCGTGGCGTTGTTTGTCTGCGGTTCGCTGCTGGGGGCGCTGGCCAATTCCATCGCGCTGGTGATTGCCGCACGCGTGGTGCAAGGCATCGCCAGTGGGCTGATGATTCCGCTGTCCCTGGCGATCATTTTTTCGGTGTACGCCAAGGGCGAGCGGGGCAGGGTCACCGGCCTGTGGGGCGCGGCGGTCATGCTGGCGCCGGCATTGGGGCCCTTGTGCGGGAGCCTGATGCTGGAGTGGTTCAGTTGGCGCTCGCTGTTCCTGATGAATGTGCCGATTGGCCTGTTGGCGCTGATCCTTGGCGTCGGCGTGCTGCCGGCTTCTGAAGCATCGGAGCGCAAACCTTTCGACCTGGCGGGTTACCTGTTGATTGCGACGGGCATCGGCCTGCTGATGATCGCCGTTGGCCGCCTGCGCCATGCCGAAGCCCTCACTGATCCGCTCAACCTTGGCATGCTGTTGGCGGCGATTCTGTGTCTGGTCGCGTTTGTTCGACTGGAACTGAACCGGACTTCGCCGCTGCTTAACCTGCGCATCTTTGCCCTGCGCGGTTATCGCTTGAGCGTGATCATCGCGGTGGTGCAGTCGGTCGGCATGTTCGAATGCCTGGTCCTGCTGCCACTGTTGGTGCAAGTGGTGATGGGCTACAGCGCTATCTGGACCGGCCTGTCGCTGCTGTGCACGGCGATGTTCGCCAGCCTGTTCGGGCATCTCGGCGGCAAGTGGCTGGACCGACACGGCCCGCGCGGCGTGGTGCTCTGGGGGCTGCTGCTGACCGGGGGCGCCACGCTGGGATTGGGCATGCTGGGGGCTGGCGCTTCAATCGGTGTGGTGTTTTTCCTGATGATGGTCCGCGGCGCCGGGCTGGGCCTTTCCTATATCCCCATCACCACCGCCGGGCTCGATGCGCTGCCTGAACCGATGGTCACGCAAGGCGCGGCGATGAACAACATTTCCCGTCGTCTCGTCTCGTCGCTGGCCATCGTGGTTGCCTCCCTGTGGCTGGAATTCCGCCTGACTGCCGAGACCGGGAGTGGGGTGGTTTCGATGGCCAGCTCGGGGGCGATCAGCGAGGTCTTCATGGCCACCGGCATCCTCATCCTCCTGGCATTGCCCTGTGCCTGGCGTTTTCCCGTTCACGCATCCGACGAGCCGGCCGAGGCACTGCCCTCGGCCCTCGAACACCGTTAATTCTTTCATGGACAAGGTTATGACTATGGCGACTTCTTCACAGGCAACACATCAGGCTGCGGATTCAGCGCCAGGCGTCTGGCTGGCGACGGCCGATCCGCGCCACTATCAGCAAGTGGAACAGCGCGTGGTGGGCCAACTGCTGCAAACGCTGCTGTATGAAAACGTCCTGCCGTATCGCCATTCGCCCCTCGATGGCGGCCAGTACCGTTTTGTCGTCAGCGGCTTCGATGCGCAGCAACAATCGGTGGAGTACCACTGCAGCGGATTGCTCAGCGAAAGCTTCGAGCTGATCCGCCTCGACTATGCCAGTCTCGAACGCGTTGACGCGTTGGGCGCACGCCGTCGGCCGCACCTTCATCAAGCATTGGCGGAGCTGCTGAGCGAACTTCAGGACAGCCCGCATCTACCTCGCTTCACCCATGAACTGGAGCAGACCCTGCTCAAGGATCTGCAATCGCGCAGTCAGGGTTATCAAGCGGCCAAGCCAACCCATCAAATGGATGTCGATGCGCTGGAACAGCACTTCATGGACGCCCACAGCTATCACCCTTGCTACAAATCGCGCATCGGTTTTTCGCTCAAGGACAACGCCAATTACGGGCCGGAATTTGCCGCGCCCATCGCGATTGTCTGGCTGGCAGTGGCGAAAACCTGCGGGGCGATGAACATCTCGCAGCGCCTGGATTACAACGTGTTTATCCAGCAGGAATTCGGACTTCAACGCTGGCAGCAACTGGCTGAGAGCCTCACCGACCAAGGCAAGTCGATGGGCGATTACTGGTTGATGCCGGTGCACCCGTGGCAGTGGGAAAACATCATTGTTCCCGTGTTCTACCCAGAACTGGTCAGCGGTGAAGTGATCCATCTGGGCACCACGGATGATCGCTATCAGGCGCAACAGTCGATCCGCACGTTGGCCAACGTCACTGAGAAAAAGCGGCCTTACGTCAAGCTCGCGTTGAGCATGACCAACACCTCCAGCACCCGAATTCTGGCCCGGCATACGGTGATGAACGGCCCGATCATCACCGACTGGTTGCAGCAGTTGATCGGCAGCGACAGCACCGCCCGCGACCTTGGCTTTGTGGTCCTCGGAGAGGTCGTCGGGGTCAGCTTTGACTACGATCACCTGCCCGCCACGCGGATGTCCCAGGCCTACGGCACGATGGGCACCCTGTGGCGCGGGAGCATTCACCAGTACCTGCAAGACGACGAACAAGCGGTGCCGTTCAATGGCTTGAGCTCCGTGGACAATCGCTACGGCAGCGGTGAACAGACCCCGTTTATCGATGCCTGGATCAAGCAATACGGCCTGCACGCCTGGACCCGTCAACTGTTGCAGGTGGCGGTGTCGCCGATCATTCACATGCTCTACGCCGAAGGCATCGGCATGGAGTCCCATGGGCAGAACATCGTCTTGATCGTGAAGCAGGGCTGGCCGCAACGTATCGCCCTGAAAGACTTCCATGACGGCGTGCGCTATTCGCCGCAACACCTGGGGCGCCCCGAGCTCTGCCCGACCCTGGTGCCGCTGCCCGCCAGCCACGCCAAGCTCAATCGCAACTCGTTCATCCTCACCGACGATCTGGATGCGGTCCGGGATTTTTCCTGTGACTCGTTCTTTTTCATCGCCCTGGCCGAGATGGCGATCTTCCTGCATCAGCACTATCAGCTCGAAGAGGCCCTGTTCTGGAAAATGACCGCCGAGGTGATCACTGCTTACCAGGCTGAACATCCGCAACACCGTCCACGTTATGCAGCGTTTGATGTGTTCGCGCCGTTCTATGAAGTGGAAGAGCTGACCAAGCGCCGCCTGTTGGGCGACGGCGAACGTCGTTTCAAATCTGTGCCGAATCCGCTGCACGCGTTCCGGCCGCAATCATGCTGAGGACCAATCTGCTCAAGCAGAAGCTCAGGACAGGTGAGCCGGCCTACGGCCTGATCAGCTCGATTCCGTCGCCAGCGGCCATCGAACTGATTGCCGAGGCGGGTTTTGATTTTGTGATCATCGATATGGAACACGTGCTGATCAATCCCGAGACCGTGGAGAACATGATCCGCACGGCCGAGAGTTACGCGCTGACCCCGTTGGTACGGGTGGCGGACCTCAACCCGAAAACCCTGCTGCGCCTGCTCGATGGCGGCGCCCAGGGCATTGTCTTGCCGATGATCGAAGGCCCCGAGCCTTTGGCCGAAAGCATTCGTGCCTGCAAATACCACCCGCAGGGTACCCGCAGCCTGAATGCCGGGCGCCCCGGTGCCTTTGGCAAACACAGCCTGGCGGAGTACGTCGCGCTGGCCAACGAGCAAACCATGGTCGTGGCGATGATCGAAAGTGCCGAAGGTGTGCGGCGGGCGGCAGAGATTGCCGCCGTGCCCGGCCTCGACTTGATCCTCGAAGGGGCCGCCGACTTGTCGCAATCGATGGGCATGCCCTGGCAGATCGACCGACCCGAGGTGCAGCAAGCGCTGCTCGCCAGTTGGCAGGCAGCCAGCGCCGCGGGCGTGCCGTATTGCGCGATTCCACGTCAGCCTGGCGACCACGAACGGTGGTTGAGCCGGGGCGTAAAAAGTTTTGTTTTGGGTGACGAGCGTGGCATCGCTTTTCGTGCCCTCCAGGCCAAATTGGCCGCCACTTCAGCAGAAGGAAAATAGTCGGATGAACTTCACCACAATGGCCGCCGACAAGGTGATGCAGGATCTGGTCGATTGTTTGCTGGCCGAACATTTTTTCGGGACCGAGCCGCTGAACCTGGTGGCGCCCTCGTCATCGGCCGATCAGCCGTTTACCGGATTGAGCGCCGAACAACGGATCTGGGAATGGCCTATCGATCCCCAAGGTTGCATCGTCATTGCCCTGCGTCCCGGCATTACCCAGCAGTGGGAAAAAGTACCGGGCACGCCGGTTTTGGCTCGACAGAATGACAAGCTGGCCGCGCTGTCACCCGAGGCTTTCACGACCCAGGTGTTGGCCGGCATGACCGATCGCTACCCGGACAATGAAAAAGGCTTCGCCCTGTTTCTGGATGTGCTGCGCACCAGTGTCCGGCAAACCGAGTTGTCCCTGGCACATCGGGTTAACAGCGAACGCTTGCTGGAAAAGAGCAATGCGGACTTTTTCCTGGCGATGGAGCAGTGGGCTTCGCTGCGTGATCGTCCCTATCATCCGCTGGCCAAAGCCAAGCAGGGTTTGGACGACGCGGAATATCAGCAGTATCAGGCGGAGTTCGCCCGTCCGGTGGCGCTCAATTGGGTCGCGGTCGACCGCACGTTGCTGCAATGCGGCGACGGTGTGACGGACCTGGCGCAGAGTTATCCTGCCCAGTACTTGTTGCCGTTCGCGTTACAGGTCGGCCTGCAACACGAGTTGCAACAACGGGGCATTGCCGATAGTCATATCGCGCTGCCGGTGCACCCGTGGCAGTTTGAACACGTGCTGGAGGCACAGCTCGGCGACGCGTTCGCCAAGGGTGATTGCCATCGACTGGACTTCTCCGACGGTGATTTCTTCGCCACCTCGTCGTTGCGCTCGATGACGCCGTGCTTCAACAGTGCCGATTACCTCAAGTTGCCAATGGCGATCTATTCGCTGGGTGCTTCCCGTTATCTGCCTGCAGTGAAAATGATCAACGGCGGCTTGAGCGAGGTGCTGCTGCGTCAGGCTCTGAGCAAGGATCAAACCCTGCAACAGTCCCTGCACCTGTGCGACGAAACCAAATGGTGGGCGTTCATGCCGCCGGACGCGACGCTGTTCGACGAAGCGCCGCGTCACTTGTCGGCCATGGTGCGCGGCTATCCGCCTGCGCTGCTCGAAGACCTGGACACCCGACTGGTGCCCATGGCGGCATTGGGCACACCGCTGCCGGGTAGCAATCAGCACTTCTTCGATGACTGGATGGCCTACCGCCAATTGCCGGCCAGTGCCGCGTCGGTGATGACCCTGTTCCGCGAGTTGTGCCATAGCTTCTTCGATATCAACCTGCGGATGTTCCGCATCGGCATGCTCGGGGAGATTCACGGGCAGAACGCGGTACTGGTGTGGAAGGCCGGTTACGCCCAGGGCTTGCTGTTGCGTGACCACGATTCGTTGCGCATCTTTGTGCCGTGGCTGGAGCGCAACGGCCTGGCCGACCCGGCTTACCGGTTGAAGAAGGGGCACGCCAACACGCTGTACCACGATCGCCCTGAAGACCTGCTGTTCTGGTTGCAGACCCTGGGTATTCAGGTCAACCTCCGCGCCATCATCGATACGCTGGCTGAGGTCTACGCATTGCCGGCGACCGGGTTGTGGACGGCGATGGGCGAAGTGCTCAACGAGTTGATCGACACCATCGAGTTTGACGCCGAGGCGCGGATCATGATCAAGCACCAGCTATTCGAAGCGCCACATTGGCCGCAAAAATTGCTGCTCACCCCGATGATCGAGCGCGCGGGCGGCCCTGGCAGCATGCCGTTTGGCAAAGGGCAGGTGGTCAACCCGTTTCACCGGCTCGATCATAATGCCTGAACCGCGACGTGAACCCTCCAGGCGCACGCTGTTGCGCCTGTCCCTGGGGGCGCTCGCCCTCAGGTTTTCTGCGCCGGCATGGTCCGAGACCGGCGCTGCACCGTTGCGGGTGATCACCCTGTTTCAGGGGGCCACCGACTGCGCTGTGATGTTGGGCGTGACCCCGTGTGGCGTAGTCGATTCCTGGAGCGAAAAACCGACCTATCGCTATTTGCGCACGGCATTGGGCGCTGTGCCCCATGTCGGGCTGGAGACCCAGCCCAGCCTTGAAGACATCGCACTGCTCAAACCGGACTTGATCGTTGCCTCACATTTTCGCCATGAGCGCATCTTCCCATTACTCAAGCAGATCGCCCCGGTGCTGATGCTGGAGGAAGTGTTCGAGTTCAAGAAGACCCTGGCGCTGATGGGCGCTGCATTACACCAGCAACAGAGGGCCGATGAGATTCTGAATCGATGGCAGCAGCGCGTGGCACAACTGTGTCAGCAACTGCGGCAGACATTTGCCGGACGCTGGCCTCCCACGGTGTCGATTCTGGACATCCGCGAAGACCACATCCGCAGTTACCTGCCGGCGAGTTTTCCGGGCTCGGTGCTCACCGAACTGGGATTCAACTGGAGTGACACTAGCCGTGAGGCGAGCGGGGTGTCGATCAAACTCACCAGCAAGGAAAGCCTTGCGGTGGTGAATGCCGACATCTTTTTTGTGTTCCTGCGCGCGCAGAACGCGGCGGTGCAGCGCAATTACGAGAGCCTGGTGCAACACCCGTTGTGGAAGCAGATGCGTGCCCCGCAGCAAGGACAGGTGTGGCAGGTCGATGGCGTCGCGTGGAGTCTGTCGGGCGGGATGTTGGGAGCGAACCTGATGCTCGACGACGTGGCCCGCGTGGCCGCCGCGCAGGTGGTCTCATGAGCCCGGGAGTCAAGCTGTGCAGCGCGGGTGTCGTGTTGCTGCTGTGCTGCGTGTTGAGCCTGGCGGTCGGTGCCACCTGGATTCCACTGCCACAGATTGCCGCGGCGTTTGTCCATCCCGACCCGTTGAGTATCAATCATGCGCTGGTGACCACCACGCGCCTGTCGCGCACCTTGATGGCGATTTCCGTTGGCGCCAGCCTTGCGGTCGCGGGCGCGCTGATGCAGGCACTGACGCGCAATCCATTGGCATCACCCGGGTTGTTCGGGATCAATGCCGGTGCGACTTTTTTTATCATCCTGTTTTCCTCGATCTTCTCGCTGTCATCCCCGGATGCCTGGCTATGGTCGGCGTTTATTGGCGCTGGCGTGGCGGGGTGTCTGGTATGGCTGATCGGCAACATGGGGCAAGGCAGTCTCAGTCCGCTGCGCATCGTGCTGGCGGGTGCGGCGATCGCCGCGTTGTTCTCCGCTTTCAGTCAGGCGCTGCTGGTGGTGAATCAGGATGGCCTGGACACGGTTTTGTTCTGGATGGCTGGTTCACTGACCGAACGCAGCCTGTCGACCGCTGCGCCGTTGTTGCTGTGCGCTGTGCTCGGGTTGGCGGGGGCGCTGTTGCTGGCCGGGCAGCTCAATGTGCTCAACGCCGGGGAAGAGATCGCCACGGGGTTGGGGCAGCGAACCGGTCTGATCCGGCTGCTGATGAGCGTGCTGGTGATCTGTCTCGCGGGCAGCGCGGTGGCGTTGGCCGGCAGCATCGGTTTCATTGGTCTTCTGGTACCGCACATGGTGCGCAAGGGGTTGTCCATCGACCATCGATGGTTGCTGCCCGGTTGTGCGCTGCTCGGCGCCATTCTGCTGCTGTTGGCGGATACGCTGTCGCGGGTTTTGATCCTGCCTCAGGAAGTGCCGGTGGGGGTGATGACGGCGCTGTTCGGCGCACCGTTTTTCATCCTGTTGGCCCGGCGTGGAGGTCGTTATGGATAAGGTGGTGACCTGGCGCCGGGGCGGGTATTCCCGGCGGGTCAACCTCTCCACGTGGTTGCGATTGGCGGCGGCGCTGGTGCTGACGGTGCTGGTGATGCTCGGCTCGTTATCGCTGGGGAAAGTCATCCTCTCGCCCCTCGAGGTGATGCGAATCCTGTTTTCCAGTCAGGACGCCGGCCTGACATTGATCGTCGAGCAACTGCGTTTTCCACGCATTGTGCTGGCGGCATTGGTCGGGGCTGCGTTGTCGGTGTCCGGGTTGATCCTGCAAAGCATCATCCGCAACCCGCTGGCATCGCCAGACCTGCTGGGCATCACCAGCGGTGCCAGCGCCGCTGCTGTGCTTTATCTGTCGTTCTTGTCGGCGACGCTGGGTCAACAATTTTTGCCCCTGGCTGCGATGCTCGGTGCGGCGCTGGCGACACTGGCCATTTATCTGCTGGCCTGGAAGCAGGGGACCTCACCGCTGCGACTGGTGCTGATCGGTGTGGGCGTCTCGGCGATGTTGACCGCCGCGACGACCTTCATTCTGGTGTTCAGTCCGCTGACCACCACCCTGTCTGCCTACGTTTGGCTGACCGGCAGCGTATACGGCGCCAGTTGGCCCGAACCGCTGGCGCTTGCGAGCTGGTTGTTGGGCATTTGTCCGCTGCTGGTGCTGCTGGCCCGTCAGGTGATGGTGCAACAGTTGGATGACAACCTGGCCCAGGGCATCGGCGTGCGCGTGCAATGGCTGCGGGCCGGTTTGTTGCTGGTGAGTGTGGCGTTGGCTGGTGCGGCCATTGCCTGGGGTGGGGCGATCGCGTTTGTCGGGCTGATCGCGCCACATATTGCCAAACGCCTGGTGGCCCCCGGTTTCGCTGGGCAGGCTGTGATGGCAGCCCTGATTGGCGCAAACCTGGTGATGCTGGCGGACCTGGTCGGGCGCACGCTGTTCTTGCCCCTGGATCTACCGGCCGGGATCTTTGTTGCGGTGCTGGGCACACCCTTTTTTCTCTATTTACTGATTAAACAGCGTCATTAAGGAATTCAACGTATGACGTCGATTGCAAGTCGCGGCCTGACCCTGAGTTATCAGCGCCAGGTGATTATTGACGCGCTGGACATGCAACTGCCCAAGGGCAAGATCTCGGTGCTGATTGGCAGTAACGGCTGCGGCAAAAGTACCTTGCTCAAATCCTTCGCACGACTGCTGAAACCGCAGCAAGGCTCGGTGATTCTCAACGGCGTGGATATCCAGAAAAAATCCACGGCGGCGGTGGCGCGTGAGTTGGCCATCCTGCCGCAAATACCGACGGCGCCCGAGGGCATCACCGTTCGCCAGCTCGTGGCCCTGGGCCGATACCCTTACCAGAGCTGGATGCAACAGTGGTCGGCCGAGGATGAAACCATGGTCAATCGCGCGCTGACGCAGACCAGTCTGCAAGCGCTGGCGGATCGGCCGGTGGATGCCTTGTCCGGTGGGCAGCGCCAGCGTGCGTGGATCGCCATGACCCTGGCCCAGGACACCGGCATTGTGCTGCTGGACGAGCCGACGACCTTCCTCGACCTGGCTCACCAGATTGAAGTGCTGGACCTGCTGCGCGACCTCAACCGGCTCGAAAACAAAACCATCATCATGGTGCTTCACGACCTCAACCTGGCCTGTCGTTATGCCGATCATATGGTCGCGGTGCATGAGCGTACGGCATTTGCCCAGGGCCGGCCTGAAGACGTCTTGACTCAAGCGCTGGTCAAAACCGTGTTCGACCTCAACTGCAGGATTATTCCTGATCCGTTCTTTGGTACGCCGATGTGCATTCCGTTTGGCCGGGAATTGCCGCAATGAGTCTGGCTCACCACTTCACTGCGCAAGAATGGAACGTGCTGGGCGGTGGGTTGCGGTTGAAGAACTGCGCCGAACGTGACCCCTTACGCTCGCTGATGGCGCGTGACCTGTTGCAGGACGAGGTGTGCGAGCGTTTGCTGGACGCATTGAGCCCGGTCATTGGCTCACCGTCGCGGGCGATCACCGCCTCGCTGCTGGGTAAGCGCCTGTCGTTCCTGGCCACCGGCGCGTGTTTGTACGCCATGTCGGTGTACGACAAAGGACTGCTGCTGTCGCTGGACAACACGGTGATCGAGTACGGCCATGATGACGGGCTGTGGACGTCTTCGATGCCGCTGGCTCATTCCCTGCCGCTGGCGTACGGGGCCGGTGAGCGCGAGGCCTGGCGGGAAACCCTGGTGCAGGCGCTGTTTGCCGGGCTGTTGAAGCCGCTGTGGCAAACCTTCAACCGTGTGAGTGGTGTTTCGCGGCGCATCTTGTGGGAAAACACCGCCGTGCGCGTGTATTCGTTGTATGAAAAACGCATGACGAAAATCGACGAACCGTCGGTACGCGAGCGCTATGAAGCCGACTTCAGGTGGTTGCTGACCCAGGCACAACCTGCGCTGTTCGGCCTCGATTACAACCCGCTGAGCCATTTCCGCCGACCGCCGACACTGGTCGACGAGGGGCAGCGCAGCATTCGCTTTCGACGAACCTGCTGCTTCTATTATCTGGCTACGGAGCCTGCTGAATATTGTTCGACCTGCCCATTGCTGCGTCCGGGGAAATGCCGATGAGTTATCAGATCAATCCACGCCAGCAGCTCGTTACCTCGGAGTTGCTCAACGCCTACCAGGCGATCCCTTCGTCGACCATCGGCCATTTTTCCGATCAGGGCTTCCTGCGGGGGATCAAGCCGCTGTTCAACAACATCCGCATGTTCGGCCATGTCGTCACCGTCAAAGTCTTCCCGCCGGATGGCAGTGTTTTGCGTGAAGCGCTGTTGCTGAGTGAGCCGGGCGACGTGCTGGTGATCGAATGTATGGGCGACGAGGAGTGTGGCTGTTGGGGTGAACTGCGCACCCTGGCCGGTCTGATCAAAGGGTTGGCCGGGGTGGTGGTGTCGGGTGCGGTCACGGATGTCAGCGCATTGCGTCGCCATGGGTTGCCGGTCTTTTGCCGGGACGTCAGTGCGTACACGACTCGCGGCATTGGCGCCCGAGGGGAAGTCAATCAGTCGATCAATGTGGGCGGCGTTCAGGTACAGCCGGGGGATCTGGCCATTGGTGATGATGACGGCGTCTTCATCCTCGATGCCCGGCGTGCGGCCGAGCTGCTTCCCGAGCTCTTGGCCAAAGAGGAAATGGACCAGCAGCGCAGGGCGGAATTCTTGCAGAGACTCGATCAGCGAAGGGGCTGACTTCCCGAGCTGAAATGAAAAGGGGCAACTGTGCAGTTGCCCCTTTTTTGCGTCGGTCGGTCAGAAGCCGAGTTTGTCTCGCAGTCCGTAATACCAAGCGCCCAACGCAGCGAACGGAGTGCGCAGCAGTTGTCCGCCGGGGAACGGGTAGTGGGGCAGGTCGGCAAACGCGTCGAAACGCTCGGCCTGACCACGCAACGCTTCGGCCAACACCTTGCCCGCCAGGTGCGTATACGTCACGCCATGGCCGCTGCAACCCTGGGAATAGTAGATGTTGTCGCCCAGGCGTCCGACCTGAGGAAGTCGTGACAAGGTCAGCAGGAAATTGCCGGTCCAGGCGTAATCGATCTTCACGTCCTTGAGCTGCGGGAAAGCCTTGAGCATCTTCGGCCGAATTATTGCCTCGATGTTCGCCGGATCCCGCGCGCCATACACCACGCCACCGCCGAAAACCAGGCGCTTGTCTGCGGTCAAACGGTAGTAGTCGAGCAGGTAATTGCAGTCTTCGACGCAGTAATCCTGCGGCAACAGGCTCTTGGCCAATGCTTCGCCCAAGGGTTCAGTGGTGATCACCTGAGTCCCGCAGGGCATCGATTTGGCGGCCAGTTCCGGCACCAGATTACCGAGATACGCATTGCCCGCCACGATGATGAACTTGGCCCTGACCTTGCCTTGAGGCGTATGCACCACCGGATTCGCGCCGCGCTCGATGCGCACCGCCGGCGATTGCTCATAAATGGTGCCGCCCAGCGACTCGACGGCTGCCGCTTCACCCAACACCAGGTTCAGCGGATGAATGTGCCCGCCGCTCATGTCGAGCATGCCGCCGATGTATTGATCGCACGCGACCACTTCACGGATGCGACGCTGATCCATCAATTCAAGCTGCGTGTGACCGAAGCGCTCCCACAGACGCTTCTGGGATTCCAGATGGCCCATCTGCTTGGCGGTAATGGCAGCGAATACGCCACCGTCCTTCAGGTCGCACTGGATATTATATTTGGCAACCCGCTCACGAATGATCCGCCCACCTTCGAACGCCATCTGCCCCAGCAACTGAGCCTGCTTGGGACCGACACTGCGCTCGATCACATCGATGTCGCGGCTATAACTGTTAACGATCTGGCCACCGTTACGCCCCGACGCACCAAAACCTACCTTCGCCGCTTCAAGCACCGTGACCCGGAAACCGTTTTCCAGCAGAAACAGGGCAGAGGACAGACCGGTGTAACCGGCACCGATCACACAGACATCAGTCTCTACGTCATCCTGCAAGGCCGGGCGCGGCGGAGCCGGATTGGCCGATGCGGCGTAATAGGAATCCGGGTAGGGGGTGTTCGCCATCCTGCAGCCTCTGTTTAATATATTTTACGAGTGCGTCGATCCTACCCGAGATAAAAAACGACCGCCAGCCACCGCAAAATCTTCTTTGCAGCCGCAAAATTAAATATTTTGCATATTCATAGGGTTAGCTCGAAAAAAGGTGTTGACACCCCTCCGGAATTCCGTAGAATGCCGCCTCACAGCAGGCACGTAGCTCAGTTGGTTAGAGCACCACCTTGACATGGTGGGGGTCGTTGGTTCGAGTCCAATCGCGCCTACCAAACAAAATCCGCTCTGCTGGGCGGTCTAGAGGGGTCACCAGAAATGGTGACCCCTTTTTGCTTTCTGCGATTTGCAAAACTTTTGCAAAACTTTTGCAAAACTCCCACCTCAGAACGCCAATTCGGCGCCCACCTCCAGATACTCGATCTTCTTTTCGTCGTGCCCCTCCTGATAGTGCTTCGTCATCTTCTCGTCCGCATGCCCCATCAAAGCCTGAATGTATTCCTGCGGGAAATTTTGCTGTTCGTACAGCCACGCTCCTAAAGCGCGGATCTCGTGAAAAGTGGGGCGCTCGCCGGCCGGAACATGGTCGTAAGCGTGCGCCGCGTCCCGGGCCTTGCTGAACTCTTTGGTCAGGTAGTCCGGGGTCACCGACGTCCAGTGGTCCTTCGCGTCGATTTGTTCCCGGCGCCGTGCCTTCGGTTTGTAGTGGATGAGGTACGGCGAGACCAGCGGTGACCGCAAGCACTCACCGATCACTTCGCGAAGCGCTGCGCCCATGGTGATCTTCAGATGGATCGGGTTGTCGTAGCCCTGGGTCTTCCCGGGCGACACCGTCAGCGTGTTCTTGTCCATGTCGACGGCTGACTTCAGCCAGGTGACGATATCCTCGCGACGCTGAAGACTGGCCAGCGCCAGGCGGATGGCGCGCTTCAGCCAAGGTGGTGTCGTTGCTGCGTCGATGATCATCTTCAACCCGTCGAATGTGTGCCGCTGGCGCTTCTTCTCCGCCTCCTTCTTCACCAGCGTCAGCTCGGCGTTGTTGCGTTCGGCAAGGCCTTTGGCCACGGCGAAGGCAAAGATCTGCACCCACAGCCCGCGGTGCTTCGTGTACGCGTTGTTGCTGAAACCGTCCAGATACTCGGCCATGGCCAGCACATCCATCTGCCCAATCAGCCGATCACCCAGATCCTGTCGGTACCGCTCGAGCTTGAATTTGATTTCCTCCAAGGTGCGAGCGGCGTAGGTTTTGTCTGGCAGCCATTCCTCCTCGAAGCGTTTCAGCAGATTGCTCACGATCGGAAGCCGATCACCGGTCAGGAGGGCGAGCAGCGACCCATCGTCGACGACCAACACCGCGAACTTCAAATTGGCCGCCCTGGCCAGTTTGATTGCCTCCTCCAAGGGCCGGTTGATGCTGGTCATGACGCCGGTGACGGGGTTGCGATACCGCCAATACTTACCGTTCGGGTAAAGGTTTGGCGGCAGCTTCCTGTTCTGAAGTGTGCGCGGCCGGGCAGCCATCAGCCCATCTCCAGCATCTTGGCCAGCAGTGGATCACTCGACCCCATCACTGCTGCCTGAACATCGACGAAATACATCCCGCCTTTTACCTCTCCAATCACTTCGCCTTCCTCGATCCATCTTTTCAATTGTTGCAGGCTCGGCTTTCCGCCGACGTACCGCAGCTTTCTGTATTCGCCTGCCTCCATGAGGCGCGGCAACTTGACCGTAATCTGGGCCAATACTTTTGCCATGATGATGCTCCATGCCGCGCGTGGCGGCAGAAGGTGGGAGGGGTTATTTGCGGCGCTGGAATTCAATGCAGCGGACGATCACGGTCTGAGCGTCCCGGGCGAGCGCCGGCATGGTGCTGAAGGGAAGGTGGCTGCAATTGCGGTGGGCGTGGACGCAGGTGCGACACATGCCGCCTTTGGGCTGATGGGTCATGGCGCAGTCTCCTTCACCCACTCAGCAAACCCAGCCAGCACCGGCTGGATGTTCTTCTCGTCAGCCCAGCCAGCGAACCCGATGAAGCCGTCGGTGTTAAAGGTGACTGCCTCGCGATTATCGAAGTAGAACGACCGGCACCGAATCTCGGCGTAGCCTTCGCGGATCTTGGCTCGCTGATGGCAGCTGAAGGTGCCTTTAATTAGGCCGCTATCCTTCATCTGTTTGTTGATCAGCGTCCGAAGCCTCTGCATGTTTTTCTGGGTGACAACCGAGTAGTTAAGGTTTGCGCCGGAGAACAGAGCGCGAGCTTCATTGCTGTTCATCGCCGTGGCCCCGAGTAGATGAGCCAGGCCATGTAGGCGAGGGCATAGACTGGGGCGATCATGGCGTCACCTGTGATTTCAGATCAGCCAGTGCGAAAACAATGCCGCGGCAGTAGCCATCTTCCCCTTCCCAAACATTGAACGTGGTGTGCGGGATGTCTGTTTCGTAGATCCAGCTGAACCCGTCCTGATCCCAAATAGCCTGGATGGACTCGGCACTCGTTCTGCGTTTTACGAAATCAGCAATCGCTTCATCGTCGTCATCGTCAATCTGCGATCTGTCCAGCAGCCCTTTAGCATCTATCCAGGCAGTGCCGCCGTTGTAGCAGCCGAACTCATCACGGATGGCACCTTCGAATTCCATGAGGTCATCGCTGGCGCCGAAGACGATCACGAGGCCGGCAGCTTTGGCGGCCGCGATCTGGTCTTTGGTGATGGCGCGGTGCGCTGGGTACTGAATGCCGTTCAGTTGTGCTGCGAGCTGATCTCTAGGCATGACTGTTCCTTTGCCGCTATAGCGGCTGACTTTGAGGGGGGAGTAAATTTTCGGCAGGAGTACAGATGTACTCCTATCAGGATTCGGCTGACTCGGTCAGCGTTTCACCCTGGTCCTGCAGGTCGCGGTGGTCAGGCTTGGCCCAGATGGCGATCACCTTTCGGTCTTCACCTTTGAAGCTCGAGAGCCACGGCCCCTCCATGCGCTCATACGAAATGCTCAGTGGGCATGACCGGACCTGCTTTCCGTCTTTGAAGTCAGGGATACGCAACATGGCGTGGGTTTCCAGATCCGGGTCCAGCGTCTGGAGTTGCCGGATCAATTGGCGAACCGTCTTCGGCGCGGCCCAGTTCACCGGCTCGAGCTCGTGCTGGGTCAGCTCATCAATCCGCTGATCCGCTACGTTCAAGCGCAGCTGCAGGGCGTCACGCTCAGCCTTCATGCGATTGAAGGTCTCGCCGAGCACGTACTGCACTGCGCGGTGACCGCATTCACAGTCCGGCCAAGGGTTGTCCTCTGCCCAAGTCCTGCCGTCACCGGTATCCGCCTCGCAGGCCGGCCCGAGGTAAATCACTTTTGGTTCGCTCACCTTGAAAGTCCTCTTCAATTGTCCGTGCCTGTGTAGGTGCGCCAAGGAACCTTGACACCGTTGACCAGAAATCCCCAGTCACCGCGCCACTTGCTGGTGATGAACAGGGTGATGACGCCTTCGTGGAATACCTTGTCGATCCGGTGGTATTCGCCGTGCAGTAGCTGCGCGGTGTCGCCTGGTTGGCGGTCGATGTACTCGGTGGCCTGCGCGTTGGCTGGGACATTCAGTCCGGACAGCGCCGGGTCTTCGTGATCGAGTAGTCGTTGCTCCGTGTAGCAGCCGCGCAGGATGATCGTCCTCGCGTTCCATGGGTGGTCGTGCAGATCCCGGTCTTCATCCGGCCGCATGATGTGGTGGATACGGAACGACCACGGACACCACCAGAGCGCCGGCTTGTGCGTCTCCCGGCTGTACGGGTTGAACAGCCACCAGCGACCCATGTACATCTCGGTGCCGTCGGCGGACATGATGTGCTGGTACGGGGTGCGCTGGGCGCGGGTGATCAGCCGGGTGGCAACGGCTGGGCGTGCAAGCAGCTTGGCGACCAGGCGCCAGAAGAGATTGATCATGCGGCCTCCGAGACGGGCTGGCGGAACACGGAAAGGGGGCCGGCCTGCTTACGCACAGCCTTCATGCCTGCCTCGTCGTAACCCCAGATGTTGCTGTCGTTGAACCGCTCAGGGCCGAGATAGCCAGGGTGCAGCGGTTCGCCGGTGCAGATGTAGTCCCTGAACGCCTTGACCATATCCTTCAGCGTGCCGCCGTGAGTGAATCCGCGCCACCGACCGCCCCACACCGTTTCATGCGTGAAGACGCGCTTCCCGCTGTAGTCGTCGATGAACCAGACCTTGCCGCGAGCGTCGACTTCCATGCTGGCGTAGCGATTCACGGACTGGCTGTAGAAGAACCGCCGGCCGTGGTCGGCGATGATCCGGATAGCCTGATTGACCTGCTCGGCGCGCTGGCGCTTCAGGGCAAGTTTGTTTTCTTTGGGCATGGGGCGTCCTATGCCGGGTCATGCCCGGGCGGTGGCGGATAAAAAGTTTTGGTCGATCTGGCTCAAATTGTGTTAGTGCACTACTGTGATCGGAGAAATAAACAGGAACGACTATTTTTATGGAAGTAGATATGAGTCAGCTTGTAGTTACCTTAATTGTGATAATGCTTCCGGGGATTATTGCGGCAATTATCAGTGATAAAATAACTTTTCATGCAAAATGGGACTCTTTTAAATTTGGCTTGTATTCCCTAGTGCTAGGGGTTTTTTCATATGTCGGATTACAAGCGTTTCACCTTGTTGTTGATTTGGTGCGCGCGGAAGGAATTCCAACGCAGTGGAGCTGGCTAGGCATATGGCAGGCCGCTTTAAAGGCCGAGACCGGGGTAAACGCAAGCGAAGTGTTTTGGGCGACTGCATTTGCTTTTCCGGTAGCACTGGTTTCATCTTTCTGTGTAAACCATAAAGTTTTCAACAGGGTCGCAAGACGGCTGGGAGTTTCAACCAAATTCGGTGATGAGAACCTTTTTTCATATTTTATGGGAGGTAAAGATGTAGATTGGATCTACATACGAGATAAGCCAGATGATCTAACTTACGAAGGGCAGGTGATTTCCTTTGCGGAGAATCCATCGTGTCACGAGGTGGTGCTTGCAGACGTGAAAGTGTACAGGTACAGCGATTCGGAATTTCTTTATGAGGTTCCTTTTGTCTATCTCTGCAAGCCATTCGGCAGTATTGTTATTGAGTTGATCCCTAAGAGCCAATGGAGCCAAACACCATGAGTGACAAGTTTAGAGAGGGGAGTGTCCGAGGGGGAGATAAGGTCAAGGTTGCGAACGACGGCGCATCTAAGAAGGTGGTCGTCTCGCAAAGACCCTCTTCACCACCACCAGCTCCGAAGCCCGCAAACAAGCCGTAGGAGCGAGCCGCTCAGGCGGCCGCTGTCGATTCCGGCGAGTAGTCCATCCATGAAAGCTTGGTCGGCGACTTCCGTCGCAGGTCATTCTGCGGCAGCTTGATCTTCGCCCTGATGATGACGTCGCGGCACCGACCAAGCTTCCGGATGCGCTCGGCATAATCGGCTGCGTACTGGGGGGCGTCGAACATGCTGCTGAGTTGGGCGACTCGCTTGCCGTCCATGATCTTGACCACGCGATCTTCGACAGCCTGTAGCCACTGGCTCATTGACAGCTCAACCCGCTTACCCTTTTCGATCTTGAAGTCGCGAACCTTGCGCTTCGCCTCTTCGCGGGCGAAGTGCTCATTCATTCCAAACACTGCAAATGTGCTCATGGCGTTACTCCAGGCGGTCGAGCGCTTTTTGCAGCAGCGCATTCAGTGAAAGCTCGCGATCTTCGGGGTCCATTGCTCGCTTAATCCACTCGCAAGCCTCTGTCGCGTCGTCGCGCAAATTTTCCAGTTCGTCTTCGTCATCGCTTGCCTGGCTTTCGAGGCGGCGAATGTCTTCACGCAGCTCTTCACGCTCGGCGCTCGGGTCGATGCTCTGCGAAGTCAGGCGACGGGTCAGTTCGGCGGTGGCCGCCGGATCAAGCGCGGCGTAGTGCAGGCACTCTTCGTCGCTTAACGCATTTGCGGGAATGCTCATTGGCAATCTCCAGGCAGACGCCTGCCTCGCCGGCTGGCGTGATTCGTTGAAGTGGGGTATTACGGGTAACCGGCATGGAGCCGGATATGGGGGCGTTATGGGTTATGAGTGGTGGAGTTCTACGCTGAAGTTTGTTGGCTATATCGGTATGGCTTTTGTGTTCATTTCGACTGTATGCCTCGGCTTCGTCAACGATCAGCTTGATAAAATCAAAGATGGAAAAGTTGACGAGCTAGTTGCCGGTAAGAACTCGCTATTGGCAAGCGTCGACGATTACAGACATCAGGTAGAGGAAAAGCAGAAGCAGATAGACGAGCTGAAAACCAAGGCTGCGAACGCTTCGCGAGGAGTTTCAAAGTTTAGGCAGTTTAACGGAGTGCTTAGGGAAACGAGCACGGGGCGCACGTCGGTTGTTGTTGGCGGTAGCTATGAGGAGTCTATTTTCCCCAAGCTCAATGAATTGGCGACCTCCTCAAAGTGGATAGAGTTAGAAGCCCTGTGCACAGAGGGTATAGCTAGGTCCGCTGACTGGATGACACTTTACTTTTTTCGCGGTCTTTCGAGATTGAACCTGTCTAAGTTTGAGCTTGCACAGCTGGACTTAAAAACAGTTATCGATAACGTTGGAGATAGCCCTGAATACGTGCAGGCTAAAGACTGGCTAGCCGCCACAAATCAGGAGCTATCGAAGAAAAAATAGGAGTCAAATTTTCAATGCTTCCCCCTCCGTTACCGGATGCAGCGAGTAGAGTGAGTTATGAGGGCCTTTCGATTTCGTCGTCAGGCTCTGGTGGATCGTCGGCGAGCGACTTAAGGCCGGCCGCTCGAATGATGCGCGACACCTTTTCGCTTACAACGAAAGGTGTCGTGACACAGCGAAGCATCTTTGCTTGAGTGTCGAAGTCTGCGGCGATGAGGTTGGTCAGCAGCCGCTGGTGAATGTCCTGCTGGTTGTTGATGCCGTGGGCCTTCATCACTTTTTGAAGATCCGGTTTGAACACCCCGGCCACCTCAACCGTGAACTTCTCGATTCCCAGCGCGGCGTTCTTGGCCGCTTCCTTCTCGCGCTTCTTGCGCTGCTTGATGGCTTCCGCCGTCAGCTCCTGCTGTTCCTCGGCCATGGCCTGCCTCTTCAATTCCGTGGGCCGGTAGATCCAGCCATGTCTGTCGTCGGCGCTGGCGCACCTGGTTGCTGAGACGCTTCATGATGTGAACTTGAAGCCGTTTTCCCGAGCGATGAGCCGGGCGCGCTTGGCTTCCATGCCGCACTCTTTCGCGGCCTTGGCAATGGGTGTGCCGGCCCAGGCTAACTCCTTCAGCCTGGGCGCGATCTTGTCCCGCTCTACACGCAGCTTGTTGCTGTGAGAGGTGCCGAACATGGCCGCCTTTTCACCACTGACGCCCGGCGCAATTTCCTGCACCGGTTTGCCTGCGCCGAAGTACTGCTCCAGCTGCTGATTCAAGTTCGCGACGATTGAGTCTCGCGGGTTGGGCATTGGTACACCGATCATTTGCCCCAGCCCTCGATGTTGACCTTCACACCGTCGGCCCGAGCTTCCAGCACCTGCGCCAGGTTGATTGCTGCCCGCCAGGTAAAGCGGAAACCCTTCACTTTGCCGGTGGACCGCTCGATGACGTGATAGGCGTTCTCGCCCTTGGTGACTACCTGGAAGCGAACGGCGCTTACTGGCGCGTCCTTGCCGATCATTGCGTAGAACTCGGCGGTTGCCGCCGTTGCGCGGATGGTCAGGGCAATGTTGCCTTCGACTCGCGCTTGCATCAGTGGGTGCATTTGCATGGCTGATCCCTCGGTATGGGGTGGCGTTTATTCGTCAGCACTCGGGCCTCCTGCTGGCTGCCGTTGGGCGCAGGGGAGAGTGCTGACGGATAAAGGCAGGCGTAAAAAAGCCCGATCGAAACCGGGCTTTACCACTTACGTTACGAGCCTACCGAGCCATGAGGGCCGGGTAGGTATCTGAAGTTCACATGGCTGCCAATCCTCCGTGCTGGGTTGAACTAGGGCATTTTTTGCACTAGTTGGTTTTGATACAGGTGGCCGGTATAAGCCGGGGATTCGTCCGCATCCCGCTGCACCCTATCGCCAAGGTGCAGCAGTGATGCTTATTCAGATGGCTTTCCATTGATGGCGAAGCGATCAGCGGTTACCAAAAACTGACCATCGCCGCTGTGGATGCCTAGGCCAAGTCCGGCCGCGTAGAACTTCCCGTCTGCCGATTGCTGCATTCGTACTGAGTAAGGCGACGGCAGAGGCGTATCTGATTGCAGCGCCTCGATCGCCTGCCGGTAGTCGGCTGCGTTGGTACGGTTGTTTGCGGCGTCTTCGAACTGGCCTTCGGCCTCCTGGTTCGCTGCGTTGTTCTCGCAGTTGGAGGCGTGAATTTCGAGCTGGGCGATTGCTGCTGAGTGCTTCATGGTTGATTACCTGTCGGTTGTCATCCCAAAGCACCCTCATAAAAAAGGTGCTTCAGCGATGCTCAACCAAACAACTCGCCCAACTCAGCTCGGCGTGCCAGACGAAGCTCACCAACACGCCGCTCACCGACTCTGCGGTTTTGACGCATCGGCTGGTCATCAATCATTGCGTGAATGGCAATCACAGCAGCGAGCACCACGCAGACTGGCGAGATGATCTGTCGCTTCATCGCCTCAGCGACCATCGCTGCCTGGCGATGAACGCCAAGCTTGAACATCGCATTCGATAGACGCTTAACCACGGTGCCCGGCGCAATGCCGAACGTTTTGGCGATTTCCTTGGCGGTCATGCCCTGGGCAACCGAGAGGACAAACTCAAGCTCTCGAGGTGCAAGACCTCTGCCTAGTTCACCCTTCCATGCCCCGCTTACGATTGTTGTTTCCATCGTCGTGACTCCCGGTTGTTTTCCCGATGCACCCGGAAAGCCAGGTGCAGCAGTGAAAAATTCCGTTGAAGTGTTCTCACCGACCGCGACTCTGTCCGCCGGATAACTATTTTTGGTGCTTTACGCTGCACACCCGGGTCAGTTGCCAACCCTCTGAACCGTTGAGGCCGGTTCATCGCTGCCTTCCATCTGGCCGGTTGTTATCCGGCGATGGAGCAACATTACCTGTAGGTAACGATTGTGGTCAATACCTGTAGGTAATTATTTTTAGAGCGGGCAAAAAAAAGCCCGCTTCAGGGCGGGCTGGGATGTTCGTTTGTTTGCGAATTAAAGTAGAACTGAGTACCAGAAAACCTTGCCAATCACGATGATATCTTTGCGAAGCATTTCGTCGGGGCTGTATTCCTCGTCGGGATGTTCGTCCCGGTTGTAGCTCCGCATCCTGATTCCTCCGCCAGGAGCCCGGTAGAGTGTTTTAACCCTCAATTGGCCTCCGTGGTTGAGCGCGTACATCTTCCCGTCAGTTACAGCGGTGCATCCCTGGTCCACTCCGACCGTGCTGCCATCGGGCAGGACTGGCTCCATGCTATTTCCGCTGACAGTTACGCAGACGGCCTCGCTTGGCTGTACGTTTTGGCGCCTAAGGGTCATTTTGCCAAAGCGCAATTTTTGCTTATGCGACGGTTCCACAACTGTCTTGCCGTTGCCAGCTGATAGCTCTACTTCCTTGAGGAATGGCACGTACACCTCATCATCATCCAGCGGTGTGTCATCGTCCCAGACCGAAAACTGGCCTAGGTATTCGGCGTTGCTAACAACCTTTTCCGCAGGCTGCATGCCTTTCCGGTCCAGTTGATAACGCTCTAATCCAAGCTTCGCTTCGATATCTCGAGCGAACTCTTCTCCGATGTTTTTACTACCAGCTGATGAGGGTGCTGTCGATAGGCAGCGGGAAATGTAGTTGGCGCTCTTTCCCAAAGCATCGGCCAACCTGGCCTGCTTTCCGTCGAAGCGTTGCTTCATAAGTGCCCGCAAATTTTCGCGGCGAATATCTGAAATTTCCATGCGCAAATCATCCATCACCGTTACCAATAGGTAAATTCCCTTTAGGTATTGCTTTGAGATTACCTGCGGGTAATAATCCGAGGCATCTAAAAGGAGGCCCGATATGCGGACCAAGCATCCTCAACTTCTTGAGTGGTTGAAAACAGCAAGTGATGACGCGGTTGTTAGCACCGGCACCAGCCGTGCGTATCTGCGGTTGATCGCTTACGGCCACAAGATTGCTTCCGCCGAAATTGCTGCTCGTGCCGAGTCAGCGACCGGAGGGGCAGTGACGCGAAAAGCGCTGCGTCCTGATGACTGGAAGCAGATTTGGCCAGAGCTCGCAGTGGCATGACATCTGTTTCGTTGAGTCAATTATCCGGGATGGAATAGGGCAAAAGCATCACGCTGCATATGGCTGTTGATTCATCCAGTACTCAAATGACAGGCACAAAAAAGCCGGTGGCTAGACCGGCTTCTTCACAACACAAACACTTGAGGGGCCATTATGAACACGATCGTCGCTCCAAGCAATACGGTCACCATGTCGAGCCGGGAGATTGCCGAGCTCACTGGCAAGCAGCACAAGGACGTCATTCGTGACATCCGCGTGATGCGTAAGGCACTGGCAGACGATGGCGCAGATCTGCGCCATCTCCAAGAGGTCAAGGATGGCCGGGGTTACACCGCCGAATTCCACCTTGACCGCGTCCTAACTGAAACCTTGTTGACCGGCTACAGCATCCCGCTTCGGCATCGTGTCGTGACACGTTTGGCCGAACTCGAAAACGTGTCACGACAGGTTGTCACGATCCCGCAATCCCTTCCCGAAGCTCTGCGTCTTGCGGCTGATCTGGCAGATAAGAACGGCGAGCTTCAGCGCGTAATTTCCGAGCAGGCCCCTAAGATCGCCGCCATCAGGCGCCTTGCCGCAGCCGGTGGTGCTATCTGCATCACCGACGCAGCGAAGCAACTCGGCGTTGCCCCGGCGCGTTTGTTTGCCTGGCTGGAGCAGCACCGATGGATCTTCCGACGGCACGGCTGCAAGCGCTGGGTTGCTTATCAGCCGCGCATTACCACCGGCCACATGACCCACAAGGTCACCGCTCTGAAGCCCGATCCTGAAACGGGTATTGAGCGCGCCGCATTCGATCCCATGGTTACCCCGAAGGGCCTTACACGTCTCGCTGAACTAATGCAGGAGGCCGCGTAATGGCCGGCGACTGGATCAAATTTGAACTCACCACCCTGGACAAGCCCGAGGTCTGCCAGATCGCCGACCTGGCCGATATCGACCCTGACGCAGTTGTCGGCAAGTTGATGCGAGTGTGGGGATGGTTCGACCAACAAACCGAAAACGGTAACGCTCCGAGCGTTAGTAAAAAGTTACTCGACCGTCTTGTTGGCGTTATCGGTTTCTGTGAGCACATGAAGTCGGTCACTTGGATGATCGAAGTCGATGGTGTGATCAGTCTTCCGCATTTCGACCGACACAACGGGAAGACCGCTAAAAACAGGCTTCTCACGGCAAAACGAGTGGCGAACCACAAGGCGAGTAACGGTAAAAGTAACGCTGCGAACGTTAGCTGTGCGTTACCTAAAGAAGATGTAGAGAAGAATATAGAACCTCTCTCTGCGCGAGAGCCTGTTGATCCTCGCATGCCCAGTGAAATGACCCTCGACTGGGTGGCGGATGAAACACTGCTGAAAACCTACGCCTTGCACCGCGGGTTGTCGCTTGATCTGTTCACCGAAGCCGTCCGTGTCGCATTCACTGCTCACTACGAGCCTCAACACCAGGTCAACACCCAGGCTGAATGGGTGGGCATGCTCGTCAAGTGGGTCAACAACGATAAGGTTCGTTCAGCTGCTTCGAATGTGAAGCAGTTCAAGCCGAAACCAGCACCGGCCTCCGACTTCGATGACGACGACACCGAATGGCAGAACGGGGTGAAGCCATGAAGAACGTCTCCGTGATTTCCCAGGGACTCTGGAATAAGGCCCAGGCCGGCGAGTTCATCGCCGCGAGCGATACAGCACCGGTCGCGAATGAAACCAGCAGCACGCTGGTGTCAGCTATCAACGACCTGTTCAAGGAGCTGCGATCGATCCGTTCAGCGTGGCGCCAAGCCTGGCCAGACAAAGAAACCTACCAGGCATCGAAACGCCAATGGTTCCAGGCGTTCATCGAGGAAGGCGTCTGCACTCAAGGCCAAATCAATTTTGGCATGACCCAGGTTCGCAAGCAGTCCGGTGACTTCATCCCAAGCCCTGGTCAATTTATTGAGTGGTGCAAACCAACCCCAGAAATGCTGGGCCTGCCGCCACTTGCGGCCGCGCACCGCGAGGCGTGCCGTAACGCTCATCCCGGGATGGCAGGGCAGGGCAAGTGGTCGCACGACGCGGTCTGGCATGCCGCCAAAGAGTGTGGCTTCGAAAGCCTGAACAGGCTCGATTCAACACTCAGCCTCAAGCTATTCGAGCGAAATTACACCATCACCATTCGCCGCTTGCTGGCTGGTCAGCCGCTCCAAGCGATGCCAAAGGCTCTGCCCGCTCGAGCTGAAGCGAAGGTGACGCCTGAAGTTGGACAGGACGCCCTGGCACAACTGCGTGCCAAGTTGGGAGGTGCCCGTGGCTGATTCCCGTCTCGCTCCGACCAATCCCGCCGAGTACCGCTTCGCCGTGCACTGCTGCGGCTACAAATTGGATCTCACTGACAAGCCAGATCGGGCCGTTGGGCTGTTCGAGCATCGCGCCGTTGCTCAGCACTTCGGTCGCCTGATGTGGCCCAACACCTTCGAAATTATCGACATCATCACCGGGGAGAAGGTATGAGCGCCTACCTGAACGACATCCTGATTCATCTGTTCATCGTTTTCATGCTGATCGCCGCCGGTGGCGTCTTGTGGGGTATCCGCCGCCTTGAGCGCCGTGCGCGCCTCGCACGGGGTAATCACGAATGAAGCCCGCCGCCATGAAGCTGTTCAAGCAGAATCCGGTGCGCGCCAAGGCAATCGACCGCGAAGGCCAGGAACAGGCCGCGCTGATGACCGAAATCGAGCTGCGTTACCCGCAAGTGTTCGAGCTGATCTACCACGTTCCGAATGGCGGTCACCGTCACAAGCTGGTGGCCATGAAGTTAAAGCAGCAGGGCGTGAAGGCGGGCATTCCTGATCTGGTCCTGCCAATGGCTCGCGGCGGGTTCTTCGGGTTGTACATCGAGTTCAAAGCCACTGTTGATCCAGCGGCGGTCTCTGCAAGCCAGGCAGCCTGTATCCGTCGCCTCAATGAGCAGGGCTATCTCGCAGTGGTATGTCGCGGGCACTTCGACGCGATGGAGCAGATCCGGGCTTACCTGCGACTTGCTCCAACCGTGGTGGCCGCATGAGCAGCGCCGCCGTAAAAATCACCGACACAGAGATCAGGCGCCAGGCTGCCGGCGGCGTTCGTGATCTTCGGGACATTGAGAATCGCGGGCTATACCTGCGATTTAATAAGGACCGCGCCCGGGCGTCGTGGTACCTGGTGAAGAAAGGGGAGTGGAACCGTATCGGGGCTTTTCCTGACCTCAATGCCAAACAGGTCGTCGCGGCATTGCCGGCGATTCGCCTGCGCCTGGAGTCCGGTGATGGTTCGAACCTGTCGAAGTGGGTGACAGTTCGTGAGCTGCTGGACTGGTACGCCGAACGCATGTCTCGCGATCGCAACCTGTCCAGCAAGCGTAAGAAGACCGGCGCGTCGCTGATCAAGTGCCATCTGATCCCATGTCTGGGCAATCAGCCGCTCGCCGGTATAGACAAGGCAACCCTCGACAGCCAGTTCATGTGGCCGTTGCAGGAGAAGATCGGCATCGACTACGTGCGGTCGGCATTCCAGCTGCTGGCCCTGGCATTCCGTCAGGCGTTCAAGCTGGGTCACATCTCGGCTAATCCTATGGCCGCCATCAAGTTCAACGACTTCTCAAAGGCCAAGGTCGGGATCAAGCCATCTCGCCTGCGCGGTGTTCAGCTGCAAGGTCTGCTCGAGCAACTGAGCGAAGTCACCAAGGCGGCGCCTCTGGATGCCATGTTGGCCTTGATGATGCTCTGCCATGGAACACGTATCGGCGAAACACGTCAGGCGCGCTGGTCGCACATCAGCCTGGCCGAGCGTGAGTGGTTCATTCCGGCCGAGCACACCAAGACCGGTGTCGAGCATCACCTGCCACTGACAGAGCAAGCGTGCGAGCTGCTGATCCGGTATCGAGAAGGTCAGTACGCCAGAGGATATGACGGCCAGTTCCTGTTCCCGGCCCGCAATGGCAAAGCCTTGAGTGAAGGCCAAGCCAGTGCCGTATTCACCCGGTTGGGGCAGGGCGAGTGGACCAGTCACGACCTGCGCAAGGTGGCCCGCACCGGTTGGGCAGACATCGGCATTGACCACCTGATCGGTGAGCTGCTGATCAACCACGCGATGGGTCACAACGTGAAGGTGTACATCCAGTCGGACGTGATGAGCCGCAAGCGCGATGCCCTGGAGCAGTGGCACGCCCATCTAGACCAGAAGGGTTTCAATCACATTCACGGATTGACCGGCTTTAGAACGGGAGATTCTGGTAATGCGCTGGAAGCCACGGAACATAAGGCCTGCAAGGCCAATCAAGAATCAACCATAGGCGAGGTTTAAAAGTGATCAAAAAGCAGCATGGCCCCGCCTTAGTGCGCAGTTTGATACCGATGACCGACTGCCCTTCGTGTGCCGGAAAGGGGTTTATCAAGGGTTTGCTTCACGAGCTCGATTGCATCGGTTGTCACTCGTCCGGCTTCGTTCATGCTCAGACCCTGGAGCCGTTGTCGGTGGATGACCTGGTGGTCCAGCTTGGTCGACTGGTTCGCCGGGAGCGCAGTCAGTTGGTCGGCAAGAATCCAGCACGCTGCATTGCTGATGAATACCAGCAGAGTAATAGCCGCGGCGCCGGCCGCTCATCGTTCAAGGGGGATTGAGGCATGGGCATCTATAAAGACGTGATGGGCACCCTGGTACGCGTACTGGCCGCCGACAACATCGACAACAGCACCAAGCAGAGTTGGCAGAAGCTGATCGATGCGGACCTTCGCCAGGGTGGTACCGGCAGCTCCATCTCGGTCCGCGACAAATTTGATTACGACTGCTGCCTTTATGCGCTGCTGCACCGCAACCTCGATGCCGCCCATTGGGATGTGCTGGTAGCGAAGTATTCGACCCACAAGGCGAACAAGGTCGGAGCTATCGGGCGCCTGGCCAGCCGCATTGCATCACCAGCCCCGCAGCTCTTCATATATAAGGCGCTCACAGCTTGGGCAATTCCGCAGCTCAAGGGCCTTCAGACTGGAAAGCGCTCCACCGACATGATCGTGCTGCCGGCTGAGTTCTACGACATGAACGCTTGGGATCTAGAGGCCAACCCTGAGCGCACTCGCTACCGCTGGAGGGACGGAATCAAGAAGCGACTAGAGGCGCTGGAGGAGGCGGCGGTGATCCATGCCACCGAGATTTTCGACCTCGAGGAAATCTTTGTCGACGCCGCTTGACCGAGTGGCAGAATGGCCGTAAATTCACCCCATCATGTCGTTCTTGCGCGTATGAGAGACGACACACAAAAGCCCGGCCATTGAGCCGGGCTTTTTATTGCTCAACTGACAATTAGAGGCGCGCGGCATTCTGGTGCAATCCGCGCCAGAGCTTTTAGCCCGTCACTAGATAGCACATAGCTTGCTCCAAATTTGTAGCCGCGGTCACTGACATATCCTTCTTCGATAAGCCATTGCATTGCGCCCCGAACCTCAGAAGAAAAGGCTTCGTACTCTTTGCTTACCTTGCTGTCGCCATCACTGTTATCCGGGACCTCTGTAGTCAGCCCGATAGTTGTGGGTGTTGGATAGGATGTCGCCGGAAAGCGACGGTACATATCCTTGAGAATGCTTGTAGCGACTTCATCGAATCGTTCAATGTGCTTGGTAATCACAATTTGTCTCCTATGTATGTAATGAGTCGAGACAATATCACGCGGCCAGCACTGATCCGTTAACCGCTTTTATGCGTCGCACACCACAGACCTCGGCATCGTCCGGGGTTTTTCGTTTTCGGCTCCATCACACCCATTGCTCCGAGCTGGGAGTGCTGATGGAGCCGTACCTATCACGCTCCCCGCAAGGGAGGACATCGGATGAAGCTCATGCCCGAAAAGAACCCGGACACGTGGGCCGCTATCTGGGTGGCCCTGAGCAATCCACTTTGGCAGGGCGCAATTATGGCGATCCTTATCTCCTTCCTGCGCGTCCTGTATGACGCTAAAGAGACCAGTAAGCGCCGGATCTTCTTCGAGGCGCTGATCTGTGGTGGGTTGAGCTTGTCTGCCAGTAGCGTCATCGAGTGGATGGCTTGGCCATCGAGCCTGTCTGTTGCCGCCGGCGGAACCATTGGTTTCCTCGGCGTCACGGCCATTCGCGAGATGGTGACCCGCTTCCTTGGTCGCAAGGTTGATTCGCTATGAAGGCGTTCGCTGCTGCAGCAATCATCGCGCTCGTTGCCTGCCTGTTGCTGGGCATCCAGCACTACCAGGTCATTGCGCTTGAGGGGCAGGTGACGATCGAGGCCAAGGGCAAGCAGGACGCCATCGCGGCCAACACCGAGAGCCAGGCGACGATCACCACCCTGCGCGCCGAAGCCAAGCGCAACGCTGACTACACCGCCGACCTGGCCACACGAATCAAGGCCAGCGAAAAGAAAGCCAACAAGGCGAGGAAAGACTTTGAAGAACTCAAGCGCAACAGCAAGCCTGTTCGTGATTGGGCTGCTCAGCCTTTGCCTGACGGCCTGCGCGGGAAGCCCGCCGCTGGTAACAAAGACAACAGCAGTAAGAGTCGAGCCCCCTGAGCTGATCCCGTGCGAACGCGTTGATGCCGATCAGGCTGACCTGCGCGACAACGGTGATGTGTGGGACCTCAAAGACCAGGCCGTCAAGTTGCTGGACACGTGCGCCGACCAGGTGGACGCCCAGATCAAGCGCAGCCAGACGAGGTAGACCGCCATGCGTAACGTTGACCCTATGTGGATGGTGCTGGTGTTCGTTGCCGGCTTGGCAGTCGGCAGCAAGATGGTTGGAGGTTGGTAAGGTATGCCTCTGAGGTCGAAGAAACCATGCAATGCCCAGGGCTGCAATGTGCTGACCCGCAACCCACGCTACTGCGATGACCATGTGGACGTCGGCAAGAGCGCCGAGGCCAAGCGCCGCGAGCGGCAGCGTGAGACCAGTGCTCAGCGCGGGTACAGCTACAAGTGGCAGCAGGCCCGCAAGGCCTACTTGGCCAAGCACCCGCTCTGTGTTGAGTGCGAGCGCCATGGGTTGGTGGTAGCAGCCACTGACCTTGACCACATCATCGCTCACAAGGGTGACAAGGCCGTGTTCTGGGACAGCTCGAATTGGCAAGCCCTTTGCCACCCCTGCCACAGCAGGAAGACGGCGTCTGAGGACGGCGGCTGGGGCAATCCTGCGAGGAATCGTGCGAATTGACCGAATTCAGTACCGAAATGAGGTTGATTCTCAATGCGGGAGGGGGAGGGTCAAAAGTCTGGGGTTTTCGATAGCTAGACCGTCCCCTTGGGCTTTCTCGTACGACCGCGAAATTAAAAATTCAGGAGTTGCGCGATGAGAGGTACCGCCACGGTCGCCGGCCGTGGTCGCAAACCCAAGCCGACGGCACAGAAAAAACTCGCTGGGAACCCCGGAAAGCGGGCGCTAAACCATGATGAGCCTCAGTTCACCACCGTCACTAATATTGATCCACCCGAGTGGCTCAGTGAGCGCGCCGCCACTATGTGGAAGATGCTTATCCCTGAATTATTGCGGGAAAAAGTTGTTGCGCTGACCGATCTGCACAACGTCGAGGCGTTCTGTACCGCCTATGACAAGTGGCGCATGTCCGAAGAAGCCGTTCAAAAATTCGGGATCGTGGTCGAGTCTGCCCAGGGCAGCCCGATGAAAAACCCCGCGCTCACGGCAGCGAATGAATCCATGCGCCAGCTGGTCACATTCGGTTCACTTCTCGGCCTCGATCCGGCCAGCCGGACGCGGATCATCGGCGGCAACAAACAATCCTCCACCAACGAATTCGCAAAACTATTGAGTTCCTGATGGCCAAATCCCCGCACCCAAACGTCGACAAGGCGATGGCTTGGGGAAGGTCTCTTTTGCGCGGGAAGGTTCCAGCGTGCCGCTACATCCATCAGGCTGTGCAGCGTCACTTCGATGACGTGGCGGCGAGCCGCAAGCGCGGCTTTCGTTTCAAGTTCGACCCGGCCAAGGCTGAGAAGAAGCTCAAGCTAATCCAGCTCCTGCCGCATACAAAGGGTGAGTGGGCATTCAAGAGGCAACTGATCACTCTGGAGGCGTGGCAACTTTTCGGCTTGGCTGTAACGTTCGGCTGGGTCAAGAAGAAGGGCGGCCATCGCCGGTTCCGTGAAAGCTATTGGGAAGTGCCCCGCAAGAACGGCAAGTCCGTAGTTGCTGGCGGCGTTGGTATCAGCATGTTCGTTGCCGACGGCGAGTACGGCGCCGAAGTGTACGCAGGCGCGACCACCGAGAAGCAGGCGTGGGAAGTGTTCCGACCTGCGAAGCTGATGGTGAGTAAGTCGCCAATGCTGGTGCAGGCTGCCGGTATTGAGGTGAACGCCTCCAACATGAACATTCCGTCCGACTTCAGTCGCTTCGAGCCGCTGATCGGCAACCCCGGAGACGGCGCTTCGCCCAGTTGCGCAATAGTCGACGAATACCACGAACACCCAACATCGGCTCAGTACGACACCATGCTCACCGGCATGGGCGCGCGGCGGCAGCCGTTGATGTTCATCATCACCACCGCCGGCGCCGATATCGAAGGCCCGTGCTACGACAAGCGCCGCCAGGTGATCGAAATGCTCGAAGGCACTGTGCCCGATGACGAGCTGTTCGGATGGATATGGACGCTGGACGAGGGCGACGACTGGACCGATCCGAAGATGCTGGCCAAGGCCAATCCGAATCACGGGGTCTCGGTGTTCCAGGAATATCTGGAAAGCCAGCAGGCTCGGGCAATACGGTCTGCGCGGTTCACCAACACCTTCAAGACAAAACACCTGAACCTGTGGGTGAGCGCCAAGTCAGGCTTTTTCAATATGGAAAGCTGGAAGGCGTGCGAAGACACCACGCTGACACTGGAGCAGTTCGAGGGGCAGGAGTGGAACGCCGGTTTCGACTTGGCGAGAAAGCTCGACATGAACTCCAGATCCAGGCTGTTCTGGCGTGTGATTGATGAAAAGGTCCACTACTACAGCATCGCTCCGAAGTTCTGGGTTCCCTATGACACGGCCTTCAATGCCGATAACAAGCGGATGTCGGAGCGGTTCCAGGCGTGGATTCACTCCAAGCACCTGGATGTGACTGATGGTGCTGAGGTCGACTATCGCGAGATCCTCGAGGACACCAAAGAGGCGAACCGTCACGCTCCGATTCGTGAGTGCCCGATTGATCCGCATGGGGCGACAGGTCTTAGCCATGATCTTGATGACCAAGGTTTTGAGCCGATCACCATCACGCAGAACTACACCAACATGTCCGACCCGATGAAGGAGCTGGAAGCTGCGATAGAGGCTGGCCGGTTCCATCACGACGGCAACCCGATCATGACCTGGTGCATCGGTAATGTGATTGGCAAAAACCTGCCTGGTAATGATGACGTGGTGCGGCCGATTAAGCAGGGCGATGACAACAAGATCGATGGCGCCGTCGCTTTGATTATGGCGATCGGCCGCGTTCTGGCGAACCTACACCCCGACGACACCCTCTCTGACCACATCTCCAAGCACGGAATTCGAACCCTATGACCGACGAAATCAAGCCGACAAAGCTGGAGGCGCTGAAAGAGGCCGCCCCCGATCTCGTCGGCATCCTTGGTTTGGCTTTGCTGACGCGAGGTCTGTGGGTGTGGGTTGGGGAGTCACTTGCGTTGACCGTTTGTGGCGCTCTGCTGATCACCTTGTCCGTGGCCTCAATTCTTCGAGGTGATCGCTGATGCTCCGCGCACTCCTTGGAAGGAAAGGTGGTACTCAGATCATTGATACGCCGGAAAAGCTCGCCCAGGCATTGGGCGCAGGATATGAAAGCAATGCTGGCCAGCGCGTGACCACCACGAGCGCCATGCAGCAATTGGTTGTATTCAACTGCGTGCGGGTGCTGGCTGAGTCAATGGGGATGTTGCCTTGCCGCCTTTTGAAACAGACAGGCCGGGTACGATTGCCAGCTACGGCGCATAGGCTCTACCCGCTGATCACGATGGCACCGAACAGCTACATGACTGCCCAGGAGTTCTGGGAGATGTTGGTGGCGTGCCTGTGCCTTCGTGGCAACTTTTATGCTTACAAAGTGATGGCGCTGGGCAATGTGGTAGAGCTGCTGCCGCTCAGCCCCGACATCGTTACCCCCAAGCTAAAGGACGACTGGACGGTTGAGTACACAGTCAACTTCAAGTCGGGAACAAAGGTCCTCACTCAGGACGAAATCTGGCACGTCCGGCTGTTCACGCTGGATGGGCTGAATGGATTGAACCCAATTGCTTACGCACGTCAGGCGCTCGGCTTGGGCCAGGCTATGGATGCTCATGCGGCCAAGCTATTTACCAATGGCGCCGTTACCAGTGGTGTTCTGAGGACTGAGCAGCAACTCACCGACGAGGCTTTCGGACGGCTCAAGACGGAGTTTCAGGGCGAGCATATGGGCGTGGCTAACGCCTACAAACCTATGATCCTGGAGATGGGGCTGGACTGGAAACCAATCAGCCTCAATGCCCAAGACACCCAATTCATCGAATCCAAAAAGCTGACAGAAGCGCAGATCTGCGGCTTGTTCCGTGTGCCGCCGCACCTGGTGGCCAGCATGGAAAAAATGACGCTCAACAACATTGAGCACATGGGCATGAGCTTCGTGAACTACTCGCTAGTCCCGATCATGACTCGCATCGAACACCGCATTCAGGTAGGTCTGCTCAGTGAGAAAGACCGGCTAACTCATTACGCCAAGTTTAACGCGGGTGCCCTCATGCGTGGCGACCTGAAGGGGCGCTATGAGTCCTATGGTAAGGGCATCCAATGGGGAATTTTGAGCCCAAACGACTGCCGTGAACTGGAAGATGAGAACCCCCGCGAGGGCGGCGACATCTACCTCACCCCCATGAACATGACCACTAAACCAGAGGCTGCCGACGATGCAGACAAAACAGCGCCTTGACGTGCCGCTGACCATTAAGTCGGTCAGCGACAGCGGCGAGTTCGAAGGCTACGGTTCCGTGTTCGGCGTCGTGGACAGCTACAGCGATGTGGTTGTCCGAGGTGCATTCGCGGCAAGCCTCGCCAGATGGAAGGAAAAAGGACGTCTGCCGGCGATGCTCTGGCAGCACAACATGAGCGAGCCGATAGGCATCTACACCGAGATGCGCGAGGACGACGTCGGCCTGTACGTCAAAGGTCGACTTCTGGTCGATGCGGATCCGCTGGCCAAGCGCGCACACGGGCACATGAAAGCAGGAAGCCTTACCGGGCTATCCATCGGCTACATGCTCGAAGACGGCGGCTATGACTATGACAAGGAAAAGGGCATCTGGCTGCTGAAGGCTATCGACCTCTGGGAAGTATCCCCGGTCACCTTTCCGGCCAACGACGAAGCCCGGATCACCGATGTGAAATCTCTGCTGGCCCGTGGCGAAACACCGCCGCCCAGCAAAGTGGAGCGAGCCCTTCGAGAGGTTGGGTTTTCTGGCTCCCAGGCCAAGGCCTTTATGGCCAAAGGCTACGGCGCAGTTTCACCGCGAGAGGCGGGTGCCGACGACGCACTGCAATCCCTGAAATCACTTATGAACCGAATGTAAGGAGCCTCTCATGGCTGTTGAATTAAAAGATGTGGAACAAGTCGCTGAAGCCCTGGGCAAGAAGTTCGACGAGTTCAAAGAAAAGAACGACAAGCGCATTGATGGCCTAGAAGCCGAAAAGGGCAAGCTGTCCGGCCAAGTCGATACGCTCAACGAAAAGCTTGGCGAATTGGATGCACTGAAAAGCGACCTGGAAAAAGAACTGCTGGCGTTGAAGCGTCCGGACGGTACCGGCACCAAAGCAGCCAGCGAGCACAAGACCGCGTTTCTGCAGTTTGTGCGCAAGGGTGTCGATACTGGCCTGGGCGACCTGCAAGCGAAGGCTCTGCAGATTGGCACCGAGGCCGACGGTGGTTATGCGGTACCTGAAGAAATGGATCGCAATATCATCCAATTGCTCCGCGATACCTCGCCGATGCGCCAGGTTTGCAACCAGATCACCGTCGGGTCACCGGACTACAAGCGTCTGGTCGGTCTGGGTGGCGCGGGGTCTGGCTGGGTTGGTGAAACCGACCCGCGGCCGGCGACGGGCACGCCTACCCTTGGGCAGATCTCTGCCTTCATGGGCGAGATTTACTCCAACCCCCAGGCCACTCAAGCCAGTCTGGACGACATCTTCTTTAACGCCGAAACGTGGCTAAACGAAGAGGTCGCACGCGAGTTTTCCGAAAAAGAAGGCAATGCTTTCCTCCTGGGTAACGGCACCAACAAGCCGAAAGGTCTGTTGGCGTATCCATTGCTGACCACGTCCGACGATGATCGCGCGTTCGGCTCGCTGCAAAAGCTGATTTCGGGCGTGGCAGGCACCTTCAATGGTGACAAGCTCATCGATCTGATTCATGCGTTGAAGGCCGGCTATCGGGCTAACGGCAAGTTCATGATGGGCAACCTGACCGTCGCCTATGTGCGCAAGCTGAAAGACAGCGAAGGCAACTACCTGTGGCGTCCGGGCTTGGAAGCTGGGGCTCCTTCGAGCCTGCTGGGCTATGGCATCGTCGAAAACGAAGACATGCCAGATGTCGCTGCCGATGCCAATGCCATTGCTTTTGGTGACTTCAAGCGCGCCTACACCATTGTGGATCGCATCGGTACCCGTGTGCTGCGCGACCCGTACACCAACAAGCCCTACGTTGGCTTCTACACCACCAAGCGCGTCGGCGGCATGCTGGTCGACTCTCAGGCCGTGAAGGTTCTGACCCTCAGCGCAGCCTAATCGTGGCGGGCGTCTTCGGGCGCCCGGCCCGCAGGAGAGCATCATGCCAACAATCAATGTGACCAAACCGTTTCCCTTTGCGGTTGACGGCAATGAAGTGATTCAAGTCGAAGTCGGCGAGCAAGAAGCTTCCGAGCGCTTGGCACTCGTAGCAGTGGAACACCTGGAGTGTGCCACCTTGGTGGGGGGCTCTACAGAGACGGATCCGAAGAAAATGAAGGTTCCAGTGTTGAAGGAATGGCTCACTGCCAAAGGCATTGCCTTCGATCCATCGGCCAACAAGGAAGCCTTGCTGGCACAGGTTCCTTCTGGTGATTGATCTGGTCATCGTCAAGGCTCACTTGCGGGTCGACCATGACGATGAAGATGCACTGATTCAGGGCTACACGGATGCAGCCCTCGGTGCGTTTGAGACCTGGACCAATCGGACGTTGGTCGACCCGGATGGAGTGCTGCCTGATCCAGTCGGCAATGCGCTTCTCATGACCAAATCAATCAAGCAGGGTGCGCTCATGCTGATTGGCCATTGGTACGGCAGTCGTGAAACCGTGGTAATCGGCACCATTACTGCGGAACTTCCCATGGCTACAAATGCCCTGTGGAAACCCCACCGCTGGGTGAATGTATGAGAGCCGGGCCATTGCGTCATCGGTGCATGATGCTGAAACCGGTGCTGACGAAGAACAGGACTGGCGGCTTCGACACCACATGGGTCGAAATCGGTAAGTTGTGGGCTGAGGTCACATTACCTACGGGTCGTATTGCACCGGTGGCCGAGCAACTTAAGGCCGTTGTCAGCGCTGAGATTCGACTCCGTCCGTGCAAGGATGTTGTCGTCGGTAACCGCCTTGTTGAAATGGTTGGTGGAATCGCCACCGCCACCTACCTGATCGAGGCCCAGCTGCCCAACAACGAGCGCGACATGCTTCGATTGCTTTGTTCAAACGTACCCAATCCGTAGAGGTGAATCATGAAGGTTATTGCCCTGGGCATCCTGTCAGGTGCCGTTGGTGAAAAGATCAAAGGTGAAGAGTTCGCCGTAAATGCCGACACCGGCGCCGACCTTATCAGTCGCGGCTTGGTGCGCGCAGCGGATGAGCCGCAAGCAATCCCCAAGAAGGCCGAACCGGCCAAGGAGTGAACCGTGGCCGCTCGCCGTTCCCGGATGTCCGGCGACTTCAAGCTTCGGAAGACGCTGCGCAATATTCACGAAACCATGGATAACGAATTGGCACCTGCCATGCAGGAGGCGGCCAACAAGATTCTGGAAACAATGCGGCAGCTCGTACCGAAAGATACCGGTGCTGCTGCGGCCGCACTGCAGGTTTTTGTTTCGAAAAGCGGCTTGGATGCGCAGATCGGTATCCGGGGTAAAAGGGACACGCGCCGTTTCTTTTATCTGCGCTTCTTCGAGTACGGGACCAAGGGCTACAGCGGCTCCATTTACCGCCGGGCTGACATCAGTGCCGCAGGCGGGGAGCACACCAACAACCGGGACAAGTCCCAACTCAAAGGGCGCCGTAATGCCCTGAACCGGCGCCCCACAAAAAACAAAAGCGACGGTTCTCATTTCTTCGGAAAGTACCCAGATATTCCGGCCCGGCCGGCACACCCTTGGCTTCGTCCGTCGATGGCGGTCAACCGCGAGGTTGTTCTGGCAAACATCAAGGCAGCCGTAGCCCGGACGCTGCACAAAGCAAGTGAGGGCGTTACCGATGGCTGATCCATCCGTTGCATTGCAAGAAGCCTTGTTCGCGCGCCTGGAGGCCGAAGTCTCCTGTCCCGTGTACGACGGCGCTCCGCTGGATACGTCCATGCCTTACATCTCGTTCGACCGGGAGATCTCGGCGAACACCAGTCCTATCGCTGGGCGCAAGCGCGAGCAGCGCCTGATCTACCTGTCGGTTTGGTCTGATGCCCACGGCCAGGCCGAGGTGAAGCGGATCAATGGTGAGATTGTTGCCGCTCTGGATGAGCGCCGCTTGCCGCTGGCAGTAGGCCGGGCTGTATCAGTCCGAGTTGAGCAAGCCGACGCCCAGCGCGATGCTGACGGCGTCACGTACCAGGGATCGATCACGGTCCGGGTTATCACCACCCACTAAATCCCAACACCGGCCGCCCCGCGGCTTTATCCAATGCGCCTTTGGAGGAATCCCCATGGCCGATGACAACCTCAACACAGCCGCCGGCTGCCGAATCTCGATCGGCAGCAAGAACGGCGCCGATACCGAAGCGCTTTACAAGGCTGACACCTATGTCGAGCTCGGTGAAGTCGAAGACCTCGGCGAGTTCGGCGATACCTTCAGCTCGGTGACTTTCACGTCTCTGCGCGACGGCCGCGTGCGCAAGTACAAGGGAACCGCTGATGCTGGCGACCTGACAGTGACCGTTGGCCTGGACAATGGTGACTTGGGCCAGGCCAAGCTGAAGGTTGCTCACAAGGACCGCAGCAAGGGCGACTACAACATCAAGATCACCCTGAACGATGGTGATCCTGATGCCGCCCCGGCGGTGCTGCCGACCACGTTCTACCTGCGCGGCAAGGTGATGAACAACACCGTTGCCGCCGGCGCCGCTGACAACGTGGTTCGCCGCAACGTCACGATCGGCATCAACTCCGACATCCTTGAAATCCTCCCGGCCCCTGTAGCGCCGTAACCTGCGGGGCTTCGGCCCCGACTCTTAAGGATCTGACGAATGAGCAAGACCCTTTTCGGAACCGTCGATATCAAGCTCGACGACGAGACCTACACCTTGATGCCGACGCTCGGCGCCGTGCGCGCAATTGAAGCTCACTTCGGTGGCCTGCGCGGGGCGTCCCAGGCTATCAACGCGTTGAGCGTCGATGGTTGCGCGGTGATCATCGCCAGTGGTGCAGGCCTGAAAGGTAAGGCCGCCGAGGCTGTCGCCGAGCAGGTTTGGCAGGCTGGTGTCCTGGAAGTGTCTGTGCAGCTGAATGCATACCTGGTGGCGCTGTATAACCCGAAGGGTCCTGACGCGGGAAAGGAAAAGCCGGCGGCGGCGTAAGTGCTGTCGAGGACGGCAGCTACGTCGACCGGCTCTACGCAGTGGCCACCGGGTGGCTTGGCTGGTCGCCCGAACTGGCCTGGACCACGCCGATCCCCGAACTGTTCCTGGCCATGGACGCCAGGATCGAGTGGGCACAAATGACCAACCCCTTCGGCGGAGGAAAGACAAAACCCAAGGCGGGCAAGCCATCCGCTTCGACTGTGGCGGATAAGCTGCGGCACGCGCTCACGGGGAGGCAGTCAGCGTAGCATTTTGATAGTCTTCGCCGATCAAGAGCGAGGGATTGACGAATGCAAAAGCTGATAGTGATGCTTCCGGTTTTTTTGTTGTTGGCGGCGTGCGGACAGTCGGAGGCGGATAAGGCAAAGCATGCGGCCGAAATGACTGAGATAAGATATCAGCGCGTGGCCAGGGAGTTTGTAACCGGAGTTTTGAAAGATCCAGGCAGCGCTGAGTTTCGTAATCAGCGCGGGTTTTGTGGTGAGGTGAATTCGAAGAACTCGTTTGGTGGATATGGCGGTTTCAGGAGATTCATCGCAGCAACCAAAGAGATGGTCGTTTTTGAGAAGGATGGTCGCTTAAGCTCAAGCGACTTTGAGCAAGCCTGGTCTAAGTTCTGCCTTTAGTTTTTTTCAACTTTACCTCCCGCTTCGGCGGGTTTTTTTATGCCTGGAGAAAAGCATGGCCGATACCGACGTACAGGGGATGCTCGTCCGCATCGAGGCGACCACAGCCCAGTTGCGTCAGGAGATGGCGCGCGCAGACTCCAGTGTTGCCCAAACGTCTGGGAAGATTGATAAGAGCCTGGGTCGTGTCGATGCTGCATTTGATCGGGCCGGCGAGCGCGCGGAAAATGCTGCAGGTCTCATCAAGAGTTCCCTTGCGGGCGCTGTTGGCCTCGTAGGTCTTGGGAAGATCATTGAAGCGGCAGATTCGTACGGCCAAATGTCTGATCGAATCGGCATGGCAACCAGCAGTGTTAGCGAGTACGACTTGGTCCAGCAGCGCCTGCTCGAAACGGCGAAGCGCACCTATCGCCCTTTAAGTGAAGCGCAAGAGCTGTATATACGAACCTCCGACAGCTTGAAGTCAATGGGTTACAACACTGGCCAAGCACTAGATGTGATGGACAGCTTCAGCTTTTTGCTGGTGACTAACTCGGCGTCTGCTGACAAAGCCAGCTCGGCAATCGACGCTTATTCAAAGGCCCTGCAAACCGGCAAAGTTGAAGCCGATGGCTGGCAATCAATGCTCGCAGCCATGCCGACTGTGGTTGATACGATTTCCGAATCTACCGGTCAGTCCGCCGAGCAGATCCGCAGCCTAGGGGCGCAGGGCAAGCTGAGCCTCGATCTGCTAACGGAAGGGTTGCAGAAATCCGCCGAAGCTAATGGTGTCTTAGCGGACAGCATGAGCGTGGCGGTTCGCGATGCTGTGCAGAACCTTTCAAATGCTTTCACCGTGTACATCGGTCGCTTGAATGAAACAACTGACTTTGCCGGGACTCTCGCGAGCGGAATCGGCACGCTCGGTGACAATTTTGAAACACTCGCCGACATCGCTATCGTTGCGGCCATTGCAGCCTTAACCCGTTACGGGGTGAGTGCAGCAGATTCCGCGGCGGTTTCCATTTATTCCGCATTCAAAGACGCAGCTGCAAGGAAAGCTCAAGCGGCAGCAGTGCTTCTCGCTGCAGAAGCCGAACAGCAAAAAGCCCAGACATCGGTATTTCTCGCCCAGAAAGAAGCGGTTGCAGCACGTGGCACCGCAGTGCAGACGCAGATGTCGATACAACTTGCCGAGGCGCGCCTGGTTGAGGCTCGCGCAACCAACGCTGTCTCAGTTGCTCAAGCTGGTTTGAGCCGGACCACTGGTGTGATCATGGGCGTCCTCGGCGGGCCGCTTGGGATTGCGTCGCTCGCGATCGGCGCTGCCACGGCTTTCCTTACGCTGCGCGACAATACAAGCGTTCTCGAGCAGAAGCTGGGCAATCTGAGTGATCCTCTAGACAAACTGATTGAGAGGTTCGGAAAGCTCAATCGGGCCACCCAATCGGTGACGCTTAACGAGCTGAAGTCAAAAGTCGAGGACATGCAAAGTAAGCTCGGGCAGATGTCCGGGGCTATAGCTGACAAGTTCGAGAGTGATCTTCGAGGTATGGGCGCGGCAGGCGCGGATGGCCTTATGGCTGGTCTTACCCCCCTGCCAAAGGAGGCGCAGCAGGCGCTGGACTTGGTGAGGCAGGCATCCAAAGATCAGGCGGCCGGCATAACTGTTGATTGGAAGGCCGTCACTGATCAGTTGCGTACCGTTCCCGGGGTCACTGCGTCGATGGCGGACGCTATCGACAAAAGCCAGATTCCAGTCAGCGATCTCAGTACTGAGCTTGGCCGGCAAAGCGAGGTGATTTCGAGACTGACCGGCGAGACCGATGCCAATACCGCGGCCCGAAATAAGAACAACGCCGCCATCGCCGCCGCCGAACAGGTAGGTCAGAAGTACCTTGAGCAGCTGCAGAAGCAACTCGGCGCCGCTCAAGACAAAACCAGCCTTGAGGCAGCCAACCGCTTCATTGCTCAAAACACGGATTTAACGGAAGGCATGATTGTTGCCATCCGATCGGCTGCTGCGGCCAAGGATGCCCAAAAATCTTCAGACGATGCTGCCGCCAAGGCGCTGAGGAAGAACACCACCGAAGCGAGCTCTGCCGCGAAACAGCAGCTCAAGTCGTTCGATACCGCCGAGGAAGGCTATCAGCGCCAGATTGAACTGCTCAACACCACGGGTGACAAGCAGAAAAACGCCACCGAGGTGATGAAGCTGTCCTTCGAGCTGCAGGAGGGGAAGCTCGGCAAGCTGAGCGAGGCGCAAAAGAAAAAGCTCATGGGCATGGCTGCAGAGCTCGATGCGCTGAACAAGCTGAAGAAAGCCAACGAAGATGACCTTAAACTCACGGCGTTCAAGAATGCCCAGGCGCTGACCACCAAAACCACAAAGGATGGTTTCGACCAAGAATTAGCCGGCATCGGGATGGGCGACAAGGCCCGTGACCGGATGCGTGCTGATCTGGCCATGCGGCAGAAATACGCCGCTGATGTGGTAAGCCTTAACGAGCAGCGCAACACCGGACAGATTACGCCGGAGCTCTATGCCAATGAAACCCAGGTCCTCCAAGACGAACTGAATAAGCGGTTGGTGGCCCAAGAAAACTTCTACGCTGCCACGGATGAGCAGCAGGCCAACTGGATGAACGGCGTCAACGAGGCGTGGGTAAACTACGCCGATTCGGCGCGGGACTACTCGGCGCAGGCTGCGGACATCACCAACACTGCTCTGAGCGAAGCAACGGGGGGAATGGGCACTTTCTTCGCTGATGTGGCCAGCGGTGCGGAAGATGCAGGTGATGCCCTTGGCGACATGGTCGGGAACTTCGCCAAGTCGATGCTGAAGGCCCTGGGCGATATGGCTGCTCAGTGGCTGATCTATCAGGGCGTGCAAATGCTCGTCGGCAAATCCACCCAGGCAACCGCGGCGGGAACGCTCGGCGCCAATGCGGCAGCGATGTCGCTACAGGCCGGCCTGAACGCCTACGCCTCGACGGCGGCGATCCCGATCATCGGCCCGGCGGCTGCGCCAGCTGCAATGGCTACGGCATTGAGTGTCACCGGCCCGCTCGCTTCGGCCGTAGGCATGACCGCGATGTCCGGGGTCGGCTTTATGGAGGGCGGCTACACCGGTGACGGTCGGCGCGACGAAGTTGCCGGCCCAGTCCACCGCGGCGAGTTCGTGTTCAACTCGGAAGCGACCGCCCGGATCGGTGTGGGAACACTAGAGGCAATGAGTAACGGGAAGGCCGCGATGATCAGTTCGTCCGGAGGCAGCAGCAGTGGTGATTCTTCATCGGGCGGTCCGGCGCCCATTATCTTCAACGCTCCGGTGACGGTGCAGGCGCAGCCAGGCATGAGCGAGCAGCAAGCTCAAATGCAGGGCGAATCAATCAGTGCCGGCCTTGAGTCCAGCTTCGGTCAGTTCCTCGATCGGGAAATGCGCCAAGGCGGCCGACTCTGGAGGCGGAACTGATGGCTGAGGTATTCATTTACGACGTACAGCTCGGCGCCGATGGCGATGTCTCACAGCGGACTTGGGAAAACGAGTTTGGCGACGGTTATGTCCAGTCCGGCGGCATCGGCATCAACACCAAGAGCCAGGTGTGGAACCTGACGCATACCGGGTCGCTGGAGGAGGGCGATGAATTGCCGCTGGTTTGGGCTTTTCTCGATCGTCACGAGGGCTACAAGTCGTTTCTTTGGACGCCGCCGGGAGGAATCCCGGGTCGCTATAAATGCAACGGGTACAAGCCAAGGCCTCTTGGCAACGGCTTGTTCACGCTGACCTTCGCCTTCAAGCAGGTCTACACGCCCTGATTTTTCCAAGTTGATGAACCCCGCCAAGTGCGGGGTTTGTTGTTTCTGGAGCCCTATGAATTACAACGCAGACATCCAAAAGCTTGAGCCAGGTAACCAGATCCGCTTGTTCGAGCTGGACGCCACACGCCTGGGCGCGAACCTCTGGCGCTTTCACGGCCATGCTCAAGAAGGGGACATCATCTGGCAGGGCCAGCTGTATTCACCGCTCCAGATCACGGCGAAGGGTTTCGATATTCGCGGTGATGGCCGGCCTGCTTCGCCCACCTTGCAGGTGGCCAACGAACTGGGCGGCGTGCGCGGAGCACTGACCGCGTTGTGCTTGCAGTTCCGCGACCTTGCCGGTGCCAAAGTGCGCGTCATCGAAACGTTCCGCCACTTCCTGGACGCAGCCAACTTCCCTGACGGCAATCCCACTGCCAGCAACCAGAGCAAGATCAACCTCTGGTACATCGAGCAGAAGACCTCTGAAACGTTCGAGTCGCTGACCTTCGATCTGTCCGGACCCACGGACATGGAAGGGCAGATGCTGCCCTCGCAGCAGATCACCAAGCTCTGCCGGTGGGCGTGTCGGGGCGGCTACCGGGGCGAAGCCTGTGCCTACACCGGCACCGTGATGTTCACGAAAAAGAATGAGCCCACGGATAACCCTGCTCTCGATCGCTGTGGCGGTTGGTGGAGCAGTTGCAAGCTTCGCGGTAACACCCGCCGATTTGGCGGATCCATGGGCGCGAGCCTGATCGCATCTTCGAGGTAATCATGCGGATCAATCAGAAATTGCAGGCAGAGATCCGCGCTCATGCCGAGCGCGACTACCCGGCAGAGGCTTGCGGTGTGCTGGTCAGCACTGAGTCCGGCCGCGTTTACGTCCCGTGCGGCAACAAAGCGAAGACCGCCCGGGAGAATTTCCAGATCGATGAGCGCGACTTGGCCGCTGCCGAGGATCTTGGGGAGGTGCTGGCGATCATTCACAGTCACCCGGACAAGGCGCCGGCGCCGAGCATGGCCGATCGCGTCAGCTGCGAATTGCATGAGTTGCCTTGGGGGATCGTGGGCTGGCCGGGTGGCGAGCTCGAATGGTTCAAGCCCACTGGTTTCCAAGCGCCGCTACTGGCCCGCGACTTTTCCCACTGCCTTCTGGACTGTTGGGCTGCTTGCCGCGACTGGTATGCCCGGGAGGCAGGACTGGTGCTGCCGAACTTCGAGCGCCATGACCTGTGGTGGGAAGAGGAGGACGGCCCCAGCCTTTATGAAGACAACTTCAAGGCCACCGGCTTCTACCAGGTTGATACTGCGCAGCGCGGTGACATGCTGGTGTTGCAGATCCCAACACCTGGCCGGCCATGTTTCCACCCCAACCACGCTGCGATTTATCTCGGGGATGAGCCTGCTTTTGTCAGCGAGCCTGCACCAAAGCTGGGCGGTTCAGGCCCCTTCATCTACCACCACATGGCGGGTCGTCTGGCAGGACGGGAAATCTTCGGCTGGTCGCAGGCGAACCGCGTGAAATTGATCTTGAGGCACAAGGACTACAGGCCATGACGATGACCACCATTAAATTGGGCGGTGTGCTTGGCAAGCGCTTTGGCTGCGAGTACCTGCTCGACCTCTATGGCTTCCGCGACGCCATGAGTGCGCTGTGCAACATGAAGCCGGGCTTCGAGCAGTTCCTTCGCAGCGCCGAAGAACGCGGACTAGTGTTTGCGGTGTTCATTGACGAAAAAAACGTCGGTGAGCAGGAGCTTGATCTCAAGCCTGCAGGGCCAAGTGCGATCCGCATCATGCCGATCATTCAAGGAAGCAAGCAGGCCGGCATGTTTCAGACATTGCTTGGCGTGGCATTGGTCGTTGCGGGCCTGTTCACCGGCGGTACGACGTCGACGTTGGGTATGGGCCTGTTAGCTGCCGGCGCCGCGGTTGGCTTGGGTGGTGTGGTGCAAATGCTATCCCCCACGACCAAGGCCAACACCAGCGATAAAAATGAAGACGGCAACAACCCGAGCTACGGCTTCGGTAGCGCTGTAACCACCATCGCCCAGGGCAATCCGTACCCGCTGCTGTATGGCGAGCGGGAGATCGGCGGCGCCGTTGAGTCTGGGGGCATCTACACGCAAGACAACATCTGATTCCTCGGCAACACCCATAACCCGCTTCGGCGGGTTTTTGCATTTATGGAGATCCCGGAATGGGCGCAGTAGCGAAGAAACGCCAATCGGTGATGGGCGCCAAGGGTGGCCAGGCAAAACAGAAACAGCCGAGCATTGCTTCGAACAGCGTCCCATCAATCGCCACCGCTCGTATTGTTTACCTGTGGAGCTGGGGCCCCATCGTAGGGCCTGTGGATGGGTTGCGCTCTGTGCGGCTCGACGGCACGCCCATCCAGGCGCAAGACGGCACCATCAATTATCCAGGTGTGAAATGGCAGTTCCGATCAGGAGAGCTTAATCAGCCGCGGCTTGAGGGTGTTTCCGAGTCGAGCAACGAAATTGCCGTCGGCCAGGAGTTGCTTACCACTGCCCCGTGGCTGCACACCATCAACAACGCAATGATCGATGCGGTGCGTCTGCGCCTCAGCTGGCCGCAGCTTCAGAGCCAAGATTCCAGCGGCAACATCAACGGCGTACGCGTCGACTACGCCGTGGATATCTCGACCGACAATGGCCCCTATGTGCAGGTGCTGACCTCGTTTGTCGACCGTAAGAACATCACCAAATACGAGCGATCGCACCGCATTGAATTACCGGATGGCGCTCGCTGGACGATCCGAGCCCGGCGCCTGACCCCTGAAGCGAACAGTTCGCTGGTGCAAGACGCAATGGTGGTCGAGGCTATTGCCGAGGTTGTCGACAGCGATCAGGAGTATCCGCTGACGTCGGTCGGCTGCATTGAGTATGACGCCCAGCAGTTCGGCGGCGATATCGCCAAGATCGCGGTATTGATGCGCGGCCGCATTGTGCGGGTGCCTACCAACTACAACCCGGAAACTCGCACCTACGCAGCGGGCGGTCCCGGCACGAGCAACGGCGTATGGGACGGGACATTCAAAGAGGCTTACACCAACAATCCCGCCTGGGTCTTTTACGACCTGGTGCTGCACCCGTATTACGGGCTGGGCGAACGCATTGACGCGACGATGGTTGATCGTTGGTCGTTGTACCGAATCGCTCAGTACTGCGATCAGATGGTGCCGGACGGTAAGGGGGGCCAAGAACCGCGCTTTACCTGCAACCTCTATTTCCAGAAGCAGGCAGAAGCCTATGCCGTGCTTCAGGATCTCGCCTCAATCTTCCATGGCCTGGCCTACTGGGACGGCAGCCAGATCGTCGTCAATGCAGATATGCCGGGGGATCCAGCCTTCAGCTACAGCCCTGCGCAGATCCTCAACAACGGCGCCATTCAGTACGAAGGCACTCGCTGGCGAGATCGGCACACCAACGCCATGGTGTCGTGGGATAACCCTGCTCAGGGCTTTGAGACGGACAAGGAGCCGGTATTCGACGATGAGGCGCTGAGTGAACTGGGCTCGGTGCGGGAGCTCGCTGTCGATGCTTTTGGATGCACCTCCCTCGGCCAGGCGCAGCGCGCCGGTCAATGGGCGTTGCTGACTGAGCAGCTACAAACTCGCGGTGGTACCTTTCGCGTAGGGCTGGATGGACAAATCCCCAAGCCTGGCCAAGTGATCGCTGTTGGCGATCCGATGCTGGCCGGGCGCGCAAATGGTGGGCGCATCTCTGCAGTGAACGGCCGGGTGATAACACTCGACCGCGACCTGGTCATTCCCACTGGCGCCCGTTTGATGTTGAACCTTCCGAGCGGGAAGTCTGAAGGCCGCGTCATCAAGTCGTTTGCCGGTCGCGCCGTTACCGTCATGGCCGACTACAGCGAAGTACCTGAGTCTGAGTGCGGCTGGGTGATCGACTTCGACGATCTGAAAGTCATGCAGTTCTACGTGCGCAATGTCACCCGGCCCGAGTGGCATCAGTTCCAGCTCGAGGTCATCCAGCATGAACCCAGCAAGTTCGACGCAATCGACTTCGGCGCTGTTGTAGACACGCGCCCGATCAGCGGAATTCCAGTCGGCACACAAGAGGCGCCTGCCCGGGTACTGCTCAGCCAACACGTTGTGATCGAGCAGGGCATCGCAGTCACCAACATGACGATCGCTTGGGATGCTGCGCCTGGGGCGGTAGGGTATGACGTTGAATGGCGCTGTGGCGCGCGGGAGTGGATCAAGGTTCCGCGCACGGGTGAGTTGGCGGTGGACGTTCGAGGGATTTACTCCGGCCAGTACCTGGCTCGGGTGCGCGCCGTCAGCGCGATGAACGTCTCCTCCATTCCGACCAACTCGGTTTTGACTGATTTGCTCGGCAAGACTGGGCTTCCACCAGCTGTTACCCACCTCATAGCCACGCCGCTGTTGTTCGGCATCAGCCTTAAATGGGGATTTCCGCCGGGTGCCGAGGACACGCAGCGAACGGAGATATGGTACGGCCCATCGACCAGCTTGGGGGCTGCCACAAAGCTTGCGGATCTGGCCTATCCGCAGAAAGAGTACGCAATGCAGGGCCTTCGTGCCGGCGTGACGCTCTTCTTCTGGGCGCGCCTGGTTGATCGTACCGGCAATATCGGTCCGTTCTATCCCGTCGGGCTCGGGGTCATGGGGCAGACGAGCTCTGACGCCTCGCCCATTCTGGAAATGATTGCGGGCGAGATTGGCGAGACGGAACTCGGTCAGGATATCGTCGACAAGATCAACCTAATCCCCGGCCTTCAAGATCAGATCGATGCGCTCGATGGCCTGACCGGCTACAAGCCTGACGTGATTTACGATAAAGACCAGATGGTGGTTGGGGATGGCTGGATATTCCAGGCCAAAGTCCAAGTGCCAATCAACACGCCACCGCCGAACACCACTTACTGGCTTGACGTGGGTCAGTCGATCGAGACTGCCAATGGTCTGGCGCAGCAGGTTGCGTTCAATACCGCCGATATCACTGAGCTTGACGGCGTAGTCACCGCGCAGTCGACCGCGTTTCAAGCATTACGGGCATCATCTCGCGACGACAATGGCGAAGGGGATCTGGCGGATGCCCTGAAGGGCTGGACCAGTACCGCGGCGATCGCGACAGAAGAAAAGGTGAGGGCGTCAGAGACCGAGGCATCGGCTCGCCGACTGACGACCTTGGATGCGCAGGTCGCTGAGAACTCGGCGAACGTTACCCTGCTCGAAGAAGTGGTGGTCACCAATCAGCAAGCCACGGCACAGCAACTGATTCAGCTGAGTACGACGGTTGGCGGCCAGCAGACCGCGATCCAGCAGAACACGTCCATCATCAACGATGTAAACGGGAAGGTCGCGGCGACCTGGTCTGTGAAGATGCAGTACAACTCAGGGACTGGGCAGTACATCGTTGCCGGTGTAGGCCTGGGCATCGAGAACACCGGCGCCGGCCTGCAAAGCCAGTTCCTGGTGAGCGCCGATCGCTTCGCCATCGTCAACACCATCGCGGGCGGCACCGTCTCGGTTCCGTTTGCGGTGCAGGGTGGCCAGGTGTTCATGAACTCGGCGTTTATCGCTGATGGCACCATCACCAACGCCAAGATCGGCAGCTACATCAGCTCGACGAACTACATCGCCGGCCAGCAAGGCTGGATTCTCAATAAAGACGGAACGCTGGAGATCAACGGCATCGTCCCCGGTCAGGGGCGGCTGGTGATCAACTCGCTGAACGTCTCGGTTTACGACGCCAACAACGTGTTGCGTGTCCGGCTCGGTTATCTGGGGTGAACTATGGCTTCATTTGGGCTGCGTGTTTTTGATGAAAGCGGTGGCCTATCCATGGACACCAACAGCTTCACCTACCAGGTGATCTGGCAGGGCGTGATCGACTTCAGTGGAGTCGCACCCGACTACACGCTGAGCATTCCGGGCTTCAACCCGGCCAACTGCGTGTTCATGATCATTCCGACAAGGGCACAGGATGTGCAGTCATCCGAAACCGACGGGAGCGGGAACCAAAAGTCCTATCCGTTCGTCACGACGGCGGTGGGCCAGGTGGTTGTCAGGAGAAAAAATCCATCCGCAAGTGCTTCCACTATCGGCTCCACGGTTGCCGCCAAGGGCTACGCGATAAGGTACTCGACATGAGCTTTGGATTTCAGAGCATCAACGACAATGCATTTGTTCAGATTGACGCCGAAGCCCCCAGGCTTTGCATGCTCACCAAGGGGACGTATTCAGGAACTACCAATGCGTCCGGGGTGTTTGCCAGAGCAATCACAAGCCAAGACCCGCCGCTAGTGTTCATCCGCCCGGATCAGGGGGCGATTCAGGTGCCGATATCGGTGTGGTTCACCGGCGGGCCGGGAAACTGGACCGGGTTCACCATGAAGGCATCCAACGTCAACGCAACGTTAAGCGGCCAGTACTTCGTGGCCGCCTGGGCGTCCATGGGCACGGCAGCCTATGGACTGCGGTTGTGGGACCAGAGTGCGACACTTGTTTACGACAGTGGCGCGCCGGCGGTTGTCGTGACCTTCGCCGCAGGCAACTGGACGTACCTCGGAGACGAGCAGCTGACCGTGGGCCACCGGTATATCTGGGGAATTAACAAGATGCTCGGCTCAGGCGAGTACGTGTCCCTGAACCCTTTCGCCATGAACTGCCACAACAATGCGTCGGGTGGCGGTTGCGCGCTGGGCGTCGATTACGCCAATGGCCGGATCATGATGTACAGCCTCGCCACAACTGCCTGGACTGACCAAGGTCACCGTCCATTCCTCTGCGCCAAATTACTGGCCTGACTTCTTCCGCTCCGCACATTTCTTTCTGGAGATATTCAATGCCCTGGTACAAATCAGGAACGGTCTCTGTCACTCAAAATTCCAATGCCGTGATCGGCACGGGTACCGCATTCATTGCCAACAGCCGGGTCGGCGATGCCTTTCGTGGCCCGGACGGCGGTTGGTACGAGGTGACGAACATTGCCAGCGATACCGCGTTGTCGATCTCGCCGAACTATCAGGGCGTGACCAATGCAGCAGGCGTCTACGCACTGGCGCCCATGCAGGGTTATGTCAAGGATTCGGCGGACGCATTGCGGGCGCTGGTCAACACATACGGCACGAAACTCGCCGCTCTGGGCACGACCGGCAACTATGACATTCTGCCAGTTAACAAGGGAGGTACTGGAGGTACCACACAGGCGGCCGCACAAACGGCGCTGGACTTGATTCCGCAATCATCTCAAATTGACACAACAAATAACCGTGTGTTGAAAACCGGTGCATGGGGGCTGGGTATACCTGCAAATGCAACTGACGCAAACAACTGCACCGGTAGTGGTGCGGTATATCGTGTAACTTCGCCATTCACCAACTGCCCAACAGCAAATGCTTACTCCATTTCGACAATGATTTACGACAATGAAGTGTCGCAACTGGCCTTTCAGGAAGGAAGCACTGCCATTGCTGTATTCTTCCGTAAACGGCAAGGTGCTTCTACTTGGGGTGCATGGGGTCGCGTTGCAATGTCAGGCGCGGATGGTATAGTTCCGGTTAACGTTGGTGGTACAGGCGCTACCTCTATGGGTGCTGGGGCAGTCGGTACAGTTTCACAAACGTCCGGCGTTCCTACAGGTAAGGTTATCGAGGCAGGGAGTAATACCAATGGAAAATACACCAAGTTTGCATCGGGACTGCTCATCTGTGAAGGCGCAGTAGCAGACTTTCTTGTGGCTGCTAATAGTATAACTGCGTGCCCAACAGCCACCTTCCCATCTGCTTTCATTGATACCTCTTACGTAGTTATCGCGGACGGGACGCCGCAAGCTTCTTACGATACCTATGGTTATATTTCGCCCAACGCAAAAGCCACAACTTTTTTCAATAAAATGTACAAAAACGGGGCCTCCGCCCAGTGGATTGTGCTCGGCCGATATATCGCAACCGGAAGGTGGTTCTAATGCTTATTAAACTTTCACCTGTGCGTTGTGACAATGTGCTTTCCGTTACGAAAGCCGGGGATGTTCTGACAATTAATGGAGAAGCATTTGACTTCTCTTTGATGTCGAACGGCGACACCTTGCCGCGCGAAGCCATTGCCTCCGAGTGGTTCGCAGGCGATGTGTCGAAAGTGGAAGGAGAGCTTACATTGACTCTCATGCTGCCACTGCCGGCTCACTACAGCCCTGAGCAGGCTTACCCAGTCGACCTGGCTGATGTTCCAGATGGTCTAGTCCAATTTCCGCAGCCGCTCCCAGAAGTATCAGTCGAGCCAAATAGTGAGGAGCAAGAATGAATATCGACTGGTCCCAACTCATCACCAAGGCCATGAAGGACGCCGCCCCCCAAGCCGTGCAACTGGCTGAGGCCCGAGCCGAGCTATCGGCCAAGAACGCCAAGGCGGTGGCGCAGATCGCTCGCATCCAAGACCGCGTCGACACGCTTGGTTATGGCATCGATGTCGGTGAGGCTACCGAGGAAGACGAGGCCGAGCAGGCCGCGCTGCTGGTCAGCCTGAAAGCCTGGAAAACCTATAAGTTCGCACTGGGGAAAGTCACCGTGCAGCCGACCTGGTACGCCGCGCCGGTTTGGCCAGTTGAGCCAGTGGCGCCGGTAATCGTGGCAGACCCCCAAACTGTGGCCGCCGACCTGATCTGAAGCGCCACTGCAGCACAACGCAACCCGCCATCGAGCGGGATTTTTTTTGCCTGGAGAAAAGTGATGCCAGTTACCGACAAAGACCGAGACATCCTCGCGCGCACGCTATGGGGTGAGGCGCGCGGTGAATCCCTGGCTGGCCAGATTGCTGTGGCCTGGACGATCCGCAACCGCGTGAACGACGGCAAGCAGAAGTCGTGGTGGGGTGAGGGCTACGCCGGCGTGTGCCAGAAGCCGTACCAGTTCAGTTGCTGGAACAAGGACGACCCGAACTTTGCTTACCTGAGTGGCGCGAAGCCGATCCCGTTCCGCGAGTTTGCTCAGGCGCAGATTGCCGCTGATCAGGTGCTGGCCGGTAAAGTGCCAGATCCCACCGGCGGCGCCACGCACTATTACGCGACCACTATGCCGAAGGCCCCGGATTGGGCAGCGAAGGCCAAGCAGACGCTGAATCTCGGGCACCACGTCTTCTTCAAGGATGTGCCGTGATGCCGGTTCCATGGAGGTTGATCGGCGTCCTACTGCTGATACTGCTCAACGAATTATCGGAATCACTGACGCCGGCGACCAAGGACTGATCGCGCTGGCCGCATGTCAGGCCTACGTGCGGGAGATCTTGCATTAGGGCGTGAGCCTTACGCTACTCATCGAGATGGTGGCAAACTCCCGTATGGCCGGGGAGGGCCATCAATATGAAAACTCTGCTTTTAACTGCGGCCATACTGGTGCTGGCGGGTTGCGCAAACCATCCACTCGACTGTGCGATTGGACTTATTGCATGGGATGACTGCCTACCTGGAACAAAGGGCTATGAAGTTCGCCAGCAAAGCCTGAAGAACCTTTCGGTCGCTAGAGATGAGAAAACGGCGACAGATGACGCAATTTGCCAATCATACGGAGCGAAGCCGGGAAGCGATGCCTACGTGAACTGCAGGGTTCAGCGAGACAAGTAACATTTAAATGATGGTTTTCGGCTTGGGAGTGATGCCGTCGAGTATCCCGCGAAGCCGGTCAGCTTCCCGCTTGTAGCCTCTCGCTGCTATGTCGAGGTCGTACAGCTCCTTGCGGACTTTTGCGAGCTGCCCGGACCGCTCCCGAAGATTGCTCATTGCTTCGTCACGCTGTGTAGAGGCCTCGTCGTACATTTTTACCAAGCCGAAGATGTTTTCCCGTGCGTTGCGCAGTTGTAGATTCAATTCCTGGACTTCGTTTTCCAGCATCAGTTTGTAATGGTAGATGGTTTCCAGTTCGGTCGGGCATCCAAGCCAGTCGCTGGTGTCTTCGATGTCGAGAGGGTCCACGGTCATGCCTTATCTATACTGTTCGGATATACAGTAATAGAGGCGAGCGGGATCGGGCGAGAGTGAGGCGACGAGCAGTAGTCCCATCAGTCCGGTGACATCAACACCGCGAGCGTCAGCTTGATGAACTCCTCGTTCTTGTCGATGGTGTCCAAGGCGCCGCGGACGTTGTCTGCGACGTCAGCCGAACCGCGGGCCTCTACCCAATTCGAAAGCTCCATGATGGCGGCTTCGAGGGCGAGTTGGTTTTCGTTGATCTTGTACAGCAGGGAAGGGAGCAGGTCTGAATTTGGCAAGGCAATTCCTCTATAGATGAGGAAAGAGTAGCAGTCGCAAAGGAATTGGTGTTCAGTCGGCAGGACGCCGGGAAAGGGGGGCTACTGTAGGAATATACAACGCTAAGTTATTGATTCTTATAGGGGCATGTAGTGGTTTTTCACCCATCAAAAAAACCTGTTTATCCTTAAGGATCAACAGCTTGCATGGGTTTCGGGGTCACCTTGACATGGTGGGGGTCGTTGGTTCGAGTCCAATCGCGCCTACCAAACAAAATCCGCTCTGCTGGGCGGTCTAGAAGGGCTCACCGAAAGGTGGGCCCTTTTTTGTTGCTTTGAATTCACGCAGAACGTTCACAAAATATAGGCTTCGTTCACACTGGGCAATGTGAACGCCTAAAGAGTCCGGTTCTGTCCCTCCATATCTCGACCCTCCTCACCACCTGTCATGTCCTACTTGAGCAACCATTTCTCCATCTGTACTGTATGTATACACAGTATTTGGTGCGTGCGTGATGAAAGACGATTTGATCGATGACAGCGGCTTTGAACTGGGCCTCCCCTCACGCGAGGAAATGCTGAAGCACCACTGTGATTTGCTGGGTGCAGAGCTGGAGACGACACGTCGAGACTTGCGGAGGGCACACAAGAACATCGCCGGACTGATCGTCATGTACCGAGACTGCACGAAGGGGCTTGCTGCACTGAAGATTGAACACGAGCGGCTGAAGTGGACGCTGACGGGCATGTACAGCCGGGAACGGGAACAAGGAAAGACCCCGTTGGGGTACGCCTACGGTGACTACTCACCCAAGGACAAGACTTAGCCCCAGGTCAAACCAGTGACGTGATGGCAGCGAGCCACGGCACCCGGTAACATGCCCGGATCACTCAGAAGGAATTCACCATGAAGACATGGATGGCAGGGGTTGCACTATTGGCGCTTGCAGGATGTGCCAATCACCCAGTGGATTGCTCGATTGGCATTACGTGGGACGACTGCCTCCCTGACACCAAGGGCTATGCGAACCGGCAAGAAAGCCTGAACAATCTTGCAGCGGCAAAGGAACTACAAGCAGCCAAAGACGACGCACAGTGTCAGTCCTACGGGGCCACACCCGGCTCTGATGCCTACGTGAACTGTCGTGTTCAGCTGGATAAGACCGCGACTGACCAACTAGCACAAGCAGAGAAAGAAAGGCGTCAGCGTGTTGTGCAGATGCTGAAGACCCAGAGCCAGCAATACCAGCAACCGGCGCCGCAACCCTACGTGGTGCCGAAGCAAACACATTGCACTTCGATGGCTTACGGCCAGACAGTCAGCACCGATTGCTACTAACACCACGGAATCGGAGAGTCAGCATGAAGAAAGGGATGATGGCAGCGGCTGCACTGGTAGGGACTTTGGCAAGCGGTAGTGCCATGGCAGGAGCCAAGATCTATGGATTGGGGGCGACAAGTTGTGGGACGTTCATCTCGTACACCAAGAGCATTCAAGAACCTTACATGTTCTGGTTCAACGGGTTCGCTACCATGGCGAGCGCTCAATCCGGAATTGACTACTTCGAAGGAACTGACAACGAAGGTCGGCTTCTCTGGATACGTAACTACTGCCAAACACACCCGCTAGACCTGTTCAACGATGCCTCAGTAGCCCTGATGGTCGAGCTTCACAGCAAACAGAAGCAGTGACCAAGACCGTTTTCCACGGAATCCATGCCCGCCGCGAGAACAGTGCAACTCTTGAGGCGATCCAGATTCAGGCTGGATAAATAATGATGGGACTCACCCAGCGTGGTGTACTGCATCCAGCGAAGACGGGCACTGTCCACGCCGGGCGAGCAGGACAGATTGTAGGTTGCTGCTCTCTGGCTGTCAGCGATTAAAGGCGTAGTCGCATAATCGCATCTGTGATGGCTTGTGCATTCGTGTCGAGGGTTTCTATGGCCGCTGTTGCGTTAGCGGCGACACTCCCTACACCGTTCTCTGAGAGCCACTTGGTGATCTCTTCTATAGCAGCACCTATGGCGTGCTGGTTATGTAGCAGCAATGTCAGTGCGTCCGCTGTGGCGATGTTGACTTCTGAGTTAGCTGACATGGCTATCTTCCTTGAGTGATGGTGCGAGAATCCTAGCCCATATCGCTGCTGGCTGGGCCAGGGAGGTAATTGCACAGGCCTGCCACATTGTTTGCATTCGACCTTACCAGTCCTTTGGATTGGACTCGGCCAGCACGCTTCTTGATCATGACCGGCCGAAGACGTCCCCTGGACGGAGCCCTGCCTAGGACACGCTACCGTATTCCGTGCGATGACTGCGCACTAGGCCCAGGATCGTAAATGACAATGAAGATTTTGGAATCCGATCCTTGACTAGCACTCAGGCACATCGCCATGCTGCAAGCCATAATGGCGCCTGTAGCTGTTGCGCCCACCTGACGATGACTTACAAGGACAGTTATATGCCCAAAGGTAACCCGACAGCAGCGCAGCTCTGGCAAGGTGAAGTATCTTTCTTCTCTTTGGACACGGATCTCATCCAGTCAGCGGGATACAACTTCGACGGCGGAGCACTTAAGCAACTTCCAAAACAGCTCCCTGACACGATGGGGCTGCATCTGTCTGAAGTTGTAGCTCAGGAAATAGTTTCGCATCGCATGGCAGGCATTACCAAAGCGATTGATTACTTTAAAAGTTCTTCCAATGACCTTAAGCGATTGGCGTCTATTGCTATGGGTGATATAGATGCTAACTTCGATAAGCTTGCAGTCGAGGCCAGTGCATCGAACCACTTCTATCAGCAAATTACAGATTATGTAACTAGCTGCCAAGGTACGATTTTGCCGATCGATGGGCAGTTGCTAACACAAAGAATATTTAATCTTTATTTCGATTCATCCCCCCCGTTTGCTGAGCGTAAGGATAAGAAGGCTGAGTTTCCCGATGCGGCCTCGCTACTTATGCTAGAGGATTACGCAAGACTCAACGGAACCATGGGGTTAATCGCGTCAGGTGACGGAGGGTGGAGCAGCTTTGCAGACAGCTCGGACTATCTCTACTGCGTGAGATCCATCGATGACTTGGCTACTCTTTTCGTCGCCACAGATGACTATGCAAAAGCCATCGAGCAAAAGGTTATTGAATCTGTTAAAAGCGAGAAATCATCTCTCAGAGATAATCTTCATGATGCTCTTGTTGAACACTTAAGTAATTCATCATGGAGTGCATCTGATGTAGTCAGTGGCTCGGTTTCGCGAGTCGAAGCCGACGTCTACGACACGAAACTTGAACAATACACAATCGACTCAGCTGGAGTTTGGTCGATTAGTGATGACAAGAAAACCTGGGTCATTGAATTGGGCATAACCGTAAATGTCTTGCTATCCATAAATGTAGAGTTTTTTGCTTGGGATTCTATCGATCGGGAAGAAGTTTCAATTGGATCAGATGTCGTACCTTCGGACAGTAGCCTTGAGGTTCAGGTGTACTTCACATGTTCCGGGGTCGAAGAAGATTCCCAGCCAGAGGATTGGGATATCGAAATCGAAATTGCTAATGGGGAGTATGAATGCGCCCCGATGGACGTGGACCCAGACTTCGGCGATTGAACTCGGAATGCCTGACAATGAATCGCTAATAAATTAGCGGGTGCTAGGGGCATCCACTATTGGCCGTTTTCTGACGGTCGTAGACCGCTTCTTGAAGGCTGCTGATACCCAAAACTTTTCAGACTCGACACTTGCCCCGGTCGAGTATTGCCCGTGAATCTGTGGCCAAAAATATCGCTAGGGAGGTCCGGGGGGGCGGGGAAATCCTGTCGAATGTGGTGCTTGCTTAAACCCCTCGTAACATCGGCGTGTGCTGGGCTACAGCGCTTTCTAGAAATATCAAGTGGGTGCATGGCCACCCGGAGAACGTCGCTCAAGCAGCTTTCTAGGAGCTTGCTGGGATGCTTACTCGGTTGGCGCCTGCTTGTACTACGCCTTGGCGTTTAGCGACAGTCCAAGGCGAGCCATCAGGCGGGATACAGTCATTGGCTGGAATGTCTTTCCTTTGGCCGTGCTGACGCCCTTAGCGTTGAGACACTGGGCAATGCTGGCAAAGGACGTACAACCGTCGTACAGGCACGCCTTGATGTGATGAGCGATTGCGTCCGCACGGTTATCAGCGTTCTGCTTCTTCGCCTCCAGTGCGGCATCGTTGCCTACTTCCCAAGCCTTCGCCCGGCCAGCGTCACGACGAGCGATCTTCGCTTGTGCCTCGGTATCGCCAGTGGCGGCGAGGGCTTTCAACTCGGCCAGACCATCCTTGGTACGTTGGCGAATCTTGACCAGCTCTTCTTCAGCCAGCAGCGACTTGATGTTGCGGACGAGGCGACTGCCATGAACGTCCTCGGCTTCGACGATGGTGTATTTCTTCTGGAGAACAGCGAAGTGGGCGTGGTCACGGGTCAGGCGGTCAACACGGTGTACGACCACCGGGCAATCCAGCCCTTTAGCCATCGCCAGAGCTAGGCGGCACTGTTGTCGCTCCTGCGGGTCGATGGAACCTGACACGCCCTGATCCGTGAACTGGGCGACGATCTGCCAGCCGTGTGTCTCAGCGGCGATCTGGATAGCGGCGAACTGACCAGCTACCGACAGGCACTGATCGTCTGTACTCATCCTTGCGTAAGCCACGACCTGCTTCATGTTCTCGCCTCGCTATCTGGAGTTGACCTATCTTAACACTTTGTAGACGTTCGACAACGATTTGTTAAGGTCTCTTTTTTGGGGGTTGTTGGTTGAACTGGATGCCTCTGCAAGGTGGCTTCGTAGACCGCTCGTCGGATTGCCGCACCAGATCCCCTTATAGGCGTTCGCAACCAGAGGTAGCCCTATCCACATGGCGTGACTTTGAACCCGGTACCCGACCGCTTAAGATCCGGGCAGGGGTGTCACCGGAAAAGGAATCAACCATGCGACAACTCTTCAAAGCGTTATGGGTACTCAGGGCGGTATTGCTTGAGACTCTGCGGGCGGTCTGGGAACACATGAGGGACCAGCGGGACGACTGACTGCGGTGGGTGGGTCAAGGGGTTGGTACAGCCCCTTGGCGCCCACACACCCCGCTGTAGCGCAGGTCTGGCAATTCCTGGTGGTGTAATCAGGGTGGTGTGAGGAAATCTGGCGTGACGGTGGGAAAGCCGCGTGTGTGGGGCAATCGGCTAAACCCTGGTGCCCGTAAACATTGGCCCTAACGCGATCTACTGTCGCTGGGAGGCTGTAATGCCCACCTGTAGGCAATAGATGTGAGAATTGTTCTCACATAGTTCCTATTCGCTCCTATTCCCTCTTTAAGTCTGCCAGTAGATGTTTATTGATCACCCCGTTTCTTGCTCGCCTGAACCCGTTCTTCCTGCTGCTGCATCGCGGTCACGTAACTGCGTGCCATGTGTTCGATGAACTCCCGGATGGGGAGCTGGTGGCGGCGTGCATGGTACGAAAGGGTGTTGAAGTCCTCGGGCGTAAACCTCACGCCCAGCGCCTTCGTGGGGCTTGAAGTCTGGTCGCTCAAGCTGCTGGCTCTGCGTGCTGGGAGTGGGATTTCAGCAGGTCAGCCAGGGCTTTCTGTTCCTCGGACACTTGGCGCTTGGTGGCGGCTTTGGCGGCTGCTTCTGCGGCTGCTCGTTCACTGCGTTCTACGTTGATAGCCACCAATCTGGCAGTCTCTACGCGGTTACGCTCGTACCGTTCCAGCTCGTACTCTTCTCGAGCCAGTTCTGCCACCTTAGGAAGTTCGGCAGCAATAACCTCATCCGGTTTGCGTAAGATGGCTTTGAAATAGAGTAGTTCTGTAACTACCTTGACGATAGTAAATCCTTCTTTTAGAACGTCCTGAAGTTCGATTAGGGAGACTTCTACAGGTGCATGTTTTACCCAGTCGATATGGGCACCCATGTCCTTATAAAACAGCCCTTCGGAGTTATTGTTATAGCGAGTCGTTCGCTTATTAATCAGTTCCTGCAACTCTACATCATTGTGCGGGAAGACTTCGGCGACTGTAACGCCGTATTCAATGTTTTTGGTGGTCATAATGGTTTCCTTGAGTTACTTGTTTGAACGATGTTGTTTCAAGGCCGCGATAAAGCGTTCCTTGGTGCTTTTAATGTTGGTCTTTGAGTTGGGCTTGCTGGCGCTATTTACGGGCTGCTGAGAGCCTTTAGAAGCGGCCCCAATGGCTAGGGCAACCTTGGCCTGCTTTGCTGCCGCTACCCGTGTCCGGTGGGCTTCTAGGTCTCCCAATGTTGCCACCATGCCGGGGGCAAAGATTGCGTCTTCCAAGGCGTTCAAGAAGATCAGTTCTTCACCCGTAGCCTCGACATAATCAACCTTGTCGGACGATGTAGTTGGTTGTTCGAGGAAGTACGAGAGCACCGCTTGGTTGGTCTTGTCTATTTCAAGCCAGACTGTTGTGTTATTCATCAAACGGCCTGCTGTTTTGGTTGGCTGGTGTTCTCCAGCTCCTGGGCGATAAACTGCAGCTCGAGTTGTTCAATAGTAAACTTGTTGTTGGCTCTCCACGTGCGAACTTGGCATTGAACCGAACAGAAGCGAGAAAGGTTAGAACGGCTAAAGAAGTTGCGGCTGCAAGACTCGCAACAGTGTTTTCGAAGCGGACGGCGTTGTTTCATAGATATTACCTCTGAATGTATGTTGATCATTATTCAAGACGAAAAAACCCGTTCCTCGGGATTGAGGTTGCGGGCGGTGGGTATTGCTAGTGTGTTGCACTCGTTATGGGTAAGTGCGGTATTTGCTCTATTGCAGAGCGAATTAGTGACCAGTTCGTTGCACCTCTGGCCTAGGCATTACATTGAAGGCTTTTGAAATCTCGAAAAGTCTAAGCCCATCCTGTACAACTATCTTCCAATGAAACACCGATCATTCTGCACTGGATCGGAAACAGTACAAGGTAACTCAGCAAGGAAAGGAATAGTCCTTACTAAGTTGTTGCAGGCGGGATGTTTTCGAAGGTGTATCGAGGAGGGATTTAAGTTGTTTCTGCCACTGTTTTATATTACCACAATAACTGCAGAAGTCAATACCTTCATACTAAATTAGTTGCTTTTCTTTCGCTCTTGTGGGTGGTTTCTGTTTCCTGTTGATTCCACTTGCTCCGCTGTTTCCTTGGCCCTTTGGTTCGCACTTGATTGCCTCGGTGGTAGATAAGGATACCGTGGATTACGCCCGGTTGAGTAAACTTAAACAGGGGTAATATGTGGCGTTGTCGCCACGAGAAACAACTTATGCCTCTCGGCATGTTACAAGCGAAGAGCAGGGTGGTGCAGCACCACTCCACCCTACAGATAGAGTTATTGTCTTGCCAAGTTAGTTGTGACGTTTACGTCACGCAGTAATTCTCTCTTAAGTAATATGGTTAGTTAATAACTGTAGAGGTTCAAGAAGGGAGGATAGGGGGTGACCCCCTCCCGCTGTTGCTGTTGCTCTTGCTCTTGCTCTTGCTCTTGCTCTTGCTCTGAATTGTGCAGGAAGTACTGGTGCCCACAGGCACGGACTTATTATTCCTCTTGGGTTGCTCAATCGTGGCTCACGCCACAAGTTATTACGCAAGGTTGAGAGCAAAAGCAAAGCGGGGAGGGCTGTCCGCCCCATCTCCCCTTTAACCCCTATAGAGTTATCATCCGAGCCTGGGGGCACAGGTTTATGCTCTTGGCGTAAACGCCATAAGTAATAAGCTTCTACAGTTGAACCTAACCTTTACAGTTGCGTGTCCGACATCTGCCGTACACTTAGTATGGTGGGCGCGAACTTCAATTCTCGGACAAATGAGAGCTGTTCTCGTCTGTGCTCCGTTGGTCAGCGTCGTGTCCATCCCTGTGCCTGCACGAAGTCAAGGAACGCGTCATGCCTGGATGGCTCGGGGTAGTACTTGATTGCCTCGGTTGATTCCCCGGTTCCTCGGCGGTGAGCGTCCTCGGCGGCCTCAATATCGGGGGTTCCTTCAAGCTCACCAACGAGGGTAGCCGTTCTCTCTAACAGCTTTTCCAGTGGTTCTTCACCGTAGCGTTTTACTGCCAGCTTGAGCAGATACTGCCGCACTGCGTAGCGTTGTTTCGTCCGGGCAAGTACGCCTTCCTGGCTGTCAACCTCCTGCATCGTTCCATGTGACGCGATGTACTCAGTCACGTACTCATCAAGCCTGTTCATCAGGTCGGAGGCGGCATTGATCAGGAAATCACTGCTGGCCCGTGGGTTGTATTCATCGATCCAGTCCGTCAGGAACAACGCGTTACAGTCAGACTCAGCGGCTTGCTTTCGCACCTTGGCCTTTACCCGTTTAATGTGGTCGGAGGTGTAGTTGCTTTCATAGCGGCCTGTCGAGGTGTTCCATTTGCTGCCGTATTCCTGATGAAGAATGCTCCGCAGTTCATAGTCGCGGATGCCATGCTTGCGGCTCGCGAGTGGAAACACTCGTTCAATGGACTTGGCAAACGGTGTTTCAATCTTCGATACGGGTTGTCGTGTCTTTAAGGGCTTGGGAACTCCCTTTACCAACTCTTTAATCTGCCGATCATTAAGCCCGGTAGCGTCTCTGATCTGGTCGTAAGTCGCACCGCTCTTGCGAAGTTCGATTGCGGCCTGTTCTGCGGTGGTGGTTGCAGTAACAGTAGATGTGGTGTCGTTCGTCATGTTGCTCTTCACTCAAGTAATGGTTCTTCAATTCATGGGCAATCCCTCGGTGTGTTCCGGCTATTGTCAGTTAGGAACGCGTGACCCTTATTGCAGACAGCACGAAACTCGCTCTGCTCAGCGGCCTATTGGCTTGAACATGCGAGGTAGTTGTCAGGTAGGGGAGGTGTTGCGGGTGCCAGCCTCTGTGGCTGGGTGTACGGATAGTAACACTTTGGAATTGGCCGTCAAGATAATAATTATGACTACATTGTAGGGTAAATCTAAACTTTAGCCGTCACACTCTCAGAAGAACGTACAAGCCCCATTAAAGCGTTCTTCTCGCTATGCCGTACCTCTGGCTTGGTTTTGTGGTTGCAGTCCTCCAGAGGGTCGTGCAAGTGCTTAAGGAGGGTTGTTGTAGTTGCACGTTATAGTGAAGTTTCCTTTAATGGTCGCTGAACAACTTTCAGTAGTTTTCCAGTGCTGTAGCTATTATATGTAATAGTCTTGTTAGTGAAGTTGGTGTTCTGCTTAAGTCGTCCGCTTTAAGTTTTAGTGTTCTTTTCTTGCTAGTAACAATTGTCTACTGCTGATGCTGTAGTGAGTTGGATAATTGAATGCTGGTGGGCACGAAGTTGGTCAGGTTCGCATATCCAAGGCAGAGCCGTTCCGCATCCTCATCGCATATGCGTAGACCGGCTCTTTAACGGCAAAGGTGCCACCGTGGCGACCGGCTTTGGCCACAATCGGTCTAAGAGTAGGATTTTCTACCTTTAGGTCGGACACCAGAGCCTGGGTTGAGTCGACTTTTCCACCATTGGTGGAGAACTAATTACCGCCCACTCATTTAGCCGCTCGAATTTCGAAGCGCTCGCAATGCGACACCTTGAATTACATCCCCCCGATCCAATCGACGATGATCTTCAGGTGCGAAGGCTGGCTTGCCCTTCTCCGCCTCCAGTTCCTTGGCGACGTAGGTTCCGCCGTGTCGTCCAAGCGTCACGCTAATAGGCGGATTTCCGCCCTTTTCAACCTCGGAAATCAGGGCGGTAACTGTGGGATTTCCCACATTTAGTTCTTGAATCACCGAAGCACAGTCGAAACGGGTCCCTTGACCGGAAGCCATATTGACGGACTTCCCATCAATTGAATTTCGACCCGCCGAATCAGTGCTTGGGCATCCTTGGTGGCCAGGCTGCGATGTCATGATGTTAAAGGCAGGTTATCCTGCCTTTTCGACCTCATCACTAGGACTCGGGTGAAGGCAAAACCAACCCACAAGTCGAGCTTGTGCCTTTCTCCCTGCCTACCATCGTGGCGACCATGCTTGTCGATAACTCCGGGGATTCCCGGAATTAGATTTTCAATCGAATCCTGAGCCCTGTCGTTACGGTCCCCCCCGTGCGGCCACGCTTGGCTACCAAGGATTCAAATGCGTGATTTCCCGCATTTAGCTCAGCAATAAGTTTTACCATCTGATCGTATACGGCCGTCTGTATCTTGCTTGGCGGTGATGCCGCTGCCCTTGCGGATATAGAACGGCTTAAGAGCCCGATTATGGGCTATTAACTCTTCCACTAAGTCGTTTGACTGATTCGGGGGCAACCACTTCGACGGGCGCTGGCGGCCGATGTCACCGGCAGCCTTGTGGACATCGTTGAGGCAATAGCGCCCCCCCCTTTTTTTTTGTCCTGCCGGTAATACCGTCAATTACAACTTGATTTGAGACATGGCCTCTGCCATCGCCTTGAGTGGACTGCGGCTTCCATAAATGCTGAAAGTCACCGCGCCATCCTTGTGTCCTGCTATCCGCTTAATGAGCGAGTCCTGCACCCCGGCATCTCGCAGACCGAACCACTTCGACGGTGCCCGACCAAGCTTCCCCCGCACAGCTTCCAGTTCTGGAAACAGGCGATTTGCTCCTGTGGTTCTGAGTGACTCGACGTGGAGCAACAACCCAAGTTCGATCAAGGCATGGTGCAAGGGCAGCATGCGTCGACTGCTGGCATTCTTAAGGTTCTGGCTTTCACGATTGTCATCGATGCGGATGCACGGGATGCCCTGTTGGTGAGGGCATCCTGTGTCAGGCCGGAGGTCTACGAGCAAGTGGCCAGGATCTTAGCCTCAATTGATCTGGACCGCGTCAAGATTGCTCTCTTTCTCCGCAGAAGAGCGTGGGCTTGTAAGCGGTGGGCTTTGTTGATCTCGCTAGGCGTGGTGCCGGAGGTGTGGTAGATTCGATTTGCTCGTGGCATTTGGCCACGAGGTGGATCACAAGTTGTCAAGCCGCGCATGGTTATTTACCACTGCGATACACACGGCGAGCAACAGCGTGCGGAATCTCTTCATCGAGAATCTCCAAATGTAATCGTGATACTGACACTGTACGTCATCTCTAGCAATACGCGGCCTAGTCTGAAAAGATGGATAATGTTTAGAGCATTAAGTTTAGCCGGTGGGGCGGTTCGGGATTGCCGCCATCCTAGTCCCACCGGTTGGCTTATCAAGGTAAATAGAGCATGGATGAGCTGCTGTGGTACAAGCCAAGGAAATACCTTCACTTCGATAGACCTCTTGGTCAGAAACCTGCCCAAGACTATGTGACATCTCCTTCGAAGGTGGCACAGCATTCATTTTATCCATTCATTACTTACACTTCTCAGGTTTTGAAATATCGCCTTGATAAAGGTCGTGGTGTTTTTACCAAGAAACCAAAGCCAAGGCCTATAAGCTATGCGGCTCACTTGGACTCGCATATATATGCGTACTACTGTTTTCTCTTGAGCGAGAAGTACGAAGCAGAGTTGAATCGTAGAGGACTTCACACTTCGGTGTTGGCTTTTCGGTCAATCGACTCGAAAAGTAATATTCACTTCGCACACGATGCCTTTGAGGAAATTAAGGCTAGGGGTGAATGTTGTGTGCTTGCCTTCGATATTGAAAAGTTCTTTGATAGACTTGATCATTCTATTTTGAAACAAGCTTGGTCAAATCTTCTAGGTGCAAAGAGTCTGCCTGATGACCATTTTTCAGTTTATAAGTCAATCACGAAGAGTGCTAGGGTTGATAAGGTCGATCTTTACAAAAAGCTTGGAGTGTCTTTGCATAACCCAAGCGTAAAAGATGCACGTCTATGTTCTGCAAAGCAGTTTCGTGAAGAAGTACGAGGCGATGGTCTTGTAAGTGTTAATCCAGAGTTTCGTGGGATTCCTCAAGGTTCACCAATAAGTGCAATGCTCTCTAATATGTATATGTTGGAGTTTGATCTGGCGCTGCTTGATTTTCTTTCGCTGATTGAATCAGTTTTCTACAGATACTGTGATGACCTGCTTATTATCTGCGACTTAGAGCACGAAGATGTTGTTCACGACTTTGTGGATGTGCAGGTAAGGAAGTTGAAGCTGGACTTGCAGCATAAAAAGACTGAGATTCGGCACTTTACTTATGATTCATCTCGCAAGCTTAGAGCGGATCAACCAGTTCATTATCTAGGTTTTTCGTTTGACGGTCAGCGTGAACACATTCGTTCATCGTCGATTACCCGTTATTATAAGAAGATGCGCAAGAAAATCTGGGTTACCAAGAAGGCTATGGATCGTTGTAATGGCCTTCGAGCAAGTAGGGGGGAGGCTCCCCGAGAGCTTTTTCTGAGGGCGATTTATCGAGGTTACAGCTGTGTAGGGCGTAGGAACTTTATTACCTATGGCTTCAGAGCTGCAAAAATTATGGACTCCCAATCTATCAGGAAGCAACTCCGTCCGCACTGGAAGAAACTGATGAAGCATATTAACGATGCAGCGTCGAGTAGCTGAATTGACTAATGAACTGCCCAACCAAAACGGATGTGTTTTGGCTAGGCAGTCTAGACAACTTAATCAGTCGATAAGGTGCAGAACGTCCTTAACATTCAAGTGAGAGTAACGGGCTACAGATCGTGTATCCCGGTGCCCAGATACGATCATGATCTGGGCGTTGTTGAATCCTTTCTTTGCGACGTTCGTTATCCTGGTGTGCCTTAGCTGATGCAGGCGGACGCTGCTGTCTAAGCCCGCTTTGACTCGTGCCAATCGCACGGCTTGAGAAACGGCATGTGGAGTGACCGGGAAGATGAGATTGTTCGGGTGACGTTCTACGGTGGCGCACAGTTGGGCGAGCTGGAGAATTTCCACTGCACGGTGGGTGAGGGGAACTGACCGTGTGCCGTTCTTGCCATCAATCACATCGGCAATCCGCTCTTTGAGGTGCAGGCAGTCTTTGGTCAGCTTTAGGATCTCAGAGCGGCGCATGGCAGTCTCATATGCCAATTCGACAATGGGTTTCATGATGGGTGACAGCTTTTCCAGTAACCGCTCAAGCTCGCTTGCACTAATCACCTTGTCTGAAGACCGATCAGGCTTTGGGAGTGCGATGTCACTGACCGGATTGTGGATGTCGATCAGCAGGCCGCGTTTGGCGAATCTGTAGAACCGCGACATGAACGCAAGCTGCGTCCTGCACGTGGACGGCTTCACGGTCTTCAACCGCATAATCTTGAAGTCGTTGATCATCTGCGGCGTGATCTCGTGAATCGGCTGAGTGAAGTGCCTACCCAGATGCTCAACGATTTTCAGTGCGTGGTCGTAACTGCCTTTCCCCTTGAGCATGGTCTCGCAGTAGGTCATGCCCAGCGTATATATAGTGTGATGCTTGCGATCCATCGTCACGGCTTCGATCTGGTTTGCCCAAGATTCTGCCTCGGCCTTCGAACTGAAGGTTTTCGACTGTGGAGATTTGCCCTTTACCCGTACCTGGGCGTTCCAGTTGCCGGACGGAAGTAAGCGGAAATTAGCCATTGTTGACGCCTCATGATGTGAATGGGCGTTCTGTGAAATCCAAGAGCAGCAAGGCTTGCAGCTTGCTCAAGCAGACATTGACATGGTGGGGGTCGTTGGTTCGAGTCCAATCGCGCCTACCAAACAAAATCCGCTCTGCTGGGCGGTCTAGAAGGGCTCACCGAAAGGTGGGCCCTTTTTTGTTGCTTGCGTTTTGAAAAACTTTTTCAAAACCCCACTCAATACGCCAGCTCGACACCCCCCTCCAGACTAATGCTGTTCACTTAAGCGCGGCGTCCATATTTGTGGCGAGGGGATTGAGCGAAACGTCGCACCGCCCCGTTGGGCCGCTTCGCAGCCCAACGGGGCGGTGCGGCATTCCGATAAATCCCCTCGCCACAGGCTCTAGCTCGACTGAAGAATGTCTTAAGTGAACAGCATTACCCCTCCAGACAGGCTTTGGATTTGGCTTGCTGTACCTGACCTGTGAATCATTGAGCGGCCTCATGGTCATATCGCTGACCTTTGCATTCAGGACGTTCAAATGAAGCGTGCAGTAATAATGTTCATGGCCATTTCAGGCTCTCTCCTGCTGGGAGGCTGTGGGCCTCACTGGGACGACGGAGAAAGGTACGGGCGAGATCGTGATCGAGATCATGATTACCGTCGTGGATACGACCGCGGGTATGACGATGATCGAGGGTATGACCGCCGATATGATCGTCGTGACCATGATCATGGGTATGACCGCAATCGTGATCGTGATCGTGACGATAGGGACGACTGAATGCGCTGGCCATCGGCCCTCGGACCGGTCAATGATCGCCCGGTATGCCGATCAGCTTTAGCGGCACGGATTGCCAGTGATTCAGGCGTAAGATAGCGGTGCTACCTCATCAAAAGGAGCCGCATATGATCGCCGACCAAATGAACAAGCCGGTATCTGAGGACAGAGCTGTTTGGGATCAATACTTCTGCGCTGCGTTGATTGCGGAAAGCAATTTGACCGCACCGGTTGTAGGAGGCGCTACGCATGAAGACAGGCAGAACCTGTTGATTGAAAGGGCCAAAGCTCTCGCCGACAAGATGATGGAAAACAGAAAATAACCAGAGCCCAGCCATCGCGCTGGGCTCTTCACATCTGGAACTCGTGCAGGACGATGCTGGAGTGCTGCAACAGGTAATCATGAGGGGGGAGTTGGCGGTCAATCGCGTACTGGATAACCACAAGCCTGGGTCGTCGCCAGGCACTGTAACGAGGGGATTGCCCCCTCGTTACAAATGTTGCATGAAGAGCATGAACCACTACTGGCGTGGTTCATCTCAACAACGTCGGACCTGCATGGTAGGTCCAACCCACTAAAACCAATCTTACTTGGCGTTCAACTTCTTCAGTTCTTCATAAGTCGCCGACTGTACAAACCAGAAGCCGGAGATGATGCACCACGTCAGGGTGCCGGTAATGAAGACGCCTGCCCCGGACCAGAAGCCCTGAACGAAGATCATGACCACTGCGGCGATCCAGATAACGGCCAGTGCGACGTACAGAACTACGTTGTTTACGCCAATTACGAACTCTTTCACGTCTATTCCCTTTTGAATGTTTATCCTCTGGCTCCTTACGCAAGGGCCAGTGGGCGGCATGATAGGGGGATAGGTGGCTGTTCGCCAGTCATGTCACGGCCTGCAGGCAGATTTCCAGATTGTGGACTACTACTGACAAGCCCATTTCCTTATCCCTGTCAGGAGCATCTCTATGCTGTTTCACTGGTTTCTTGCGGCGATCCATCTCTTGGCTGTTGCCTTGGGCCTCTGGGCGGTACTCACCCGAGGGGCGGCGTTAAGCCGCCTGGCCGTCGGTACGGCGCAGGTTCGCAATGTGCTGGTTGCCGATAACGTATGGGGCATCTGTGCGGGTATTTTGCTGATCACAGGTTTGATGCGGGCCTTCGGAGGGTACGAAAAAGGCACCGACTATTACCTTCATCAGCCGCTGTTCCATCTGAAGATGACGCTGTTCGTGATCATTCTGCTGCTTGAAGCGGCCCCCATGATTACCTTGATCAAGTGGCGGATCGCCTTGGGCAGGGGTGCTTCGATTGACCAGGGCCGAGCCAGGCTGTTTGCACGCATCAGTCATATCGAAGCGCTGTTGTTGATGTTGATGGTGATTGCGGCCACCGGCATGGCGCGCGGTGTGACATTCGGCTCATAACGGCGTGATTCGTCGGGGTTAAAGCGAATAATCTGACAGTCACGGCGTGGCCGAAGCCGGTAGCATCGGCTTCACGTAATGGGGGAGGAGGCGAGGCTCAGCAAAATGCCGAGCATGAATCTTTAGCCAGCCATTGCGCTGTAACGAACGGGCTGGCTACTGACTGCAGCAGGATTCAGGGAGTCTGCGGTTTGTCTGGAGCGGTGAGGCCAGCCTGAATGCGCTGATAGATTTCTTCGCGATGAACCGCAACGTCTTTCGGGGCATTGATGCCAATTCTGACTTGCTGGCCGCTAACGCCCAGAATGGTGATCGTAATGTCATCACCAATATTTATGCTTTCACCGACTTTGCGGGTGAGTATCAGCATGGTCTTCTCCTTGATTGCTTTGTGGGGCACCTGATTCGGACAGTGCAGAGGTCGGTGGTATGTATAGATTAGTGCGAAGTCTCACGGTTTGGGTGCCTCTTTCTGACGCACAGATGCTGCATTAATTCCCAAGGCGTAACTATACAGAGGCCGCAACCATCATTCTCGTTGTTTTAAGCCCATTTTGCGGCACTCGGGAAGTATTCATGGATGCTAAAATCGCCGCTTTAAGCATTCTGAGGGAAGCGTTGTGCGCAAAATGGTCTTGGTAATCGCGGTATTGGCGCTGGCGGGATGCGGTGAAGGCAAGAGTATTGACGCGCAAAAGCCGCAACCGGCTGCTGCGACTGCACCTTCGATGGCATCCGCACCACAATGGGATCTCGAAGTTCGAGGCGAAACACCTCAGGCGGTCAGCGATTTGAGCGGCTGGCTGATTGAGCACAGTTTCGTTTCCAATATCGTCAAGGAAAACGGAAAGACCCGGATTCTGCTCGGGCCATTCAGTTCGAAAGCCGAGGCTGAGGCCAAACAGACAGAAGTGCGCGCGGCGCTCACCCGGGCGAAGAAACAGAACATCGAATTGTTGGTTCTCGACCATCCAGTGGCCCAGTAGCAGTCCTTTTTCAGGCTGCTTTTGATGGAATGCCTACCAGGCTCGATCATGGCGATGGATGGTGCGCACTTTACCGCTCGATGCCGGTTGCCCAGCGCCCGGCAATGCGCACTTACACCATTGCGTGCCGAGCAGGCAAAGTGGGTATCAACTTCGAGTTGCACGGCGAAACCGGCCCTGCATCCCGCTGGGCAATTCATGCCGCTGCGAGTGAGCCGATCCAGATCGTCGCACCTGATCGCCAGTTTTCGGCGCAAGACGCGGGTGGTTTCGAATGGAAGCCGCCTCAGCAGCTCAAACATCTGCTACTGGTCGCCGATGCCACGGCCTTACCCGCGGCAAAGCAGACTTTCTCGATATGCGCCATTTATCTGATATCTGATCCTACCGGTTGAGGATCAGATCAGTCGTCAAACTGGCGCCATTTTGCTGCAGCGTTACGAGCTTGTCGCCGGAGCGCGCTCCAGAGTTTGTGAAGCCGGCTGCGATCTTGTCCTTCCACTCCTGGCTGCGCCAAGGCACGATGCCAGCCTCGAGGAACAGCTTGAACAATCCATGGGCCGATCCCATATAGGTGGGCGCACCAAAAACGATGGCGTCAGCCGCCGCTAGCCGGCTCATGACAGCGTCGTCACGCCACCTACCCTCACTATCAATCTGAGCGGGCACGATCTCTATGAGTTCGGCACATGTTCCCGCTACCTCTTCTGCGCCTCGCTTGACATGCTCCGCAACAGTCCGGGTGTGACCTCGTCCGGATGAATACACAATTGCGACGATAGTCATTGATTTCTCCTGATTAGAATTGCGACGCGACAAATCCGCCCTTGTCTGGGGCGATCCAGCGAGGATGGGTGGGAACTGCGTTTGATGCAAGGGCGGGTCATTTCCTTTGAAATCAAGAAAACGGGTTGCTATTCGCGGTGGCAATTCAAACGAGTGATCAGTACCGATGCAATCAGGTACTCAAGTGGACTGCTTGCATTAAACCCGAGGCCTTTGTGTTTTCAGTGAGCGCTTAACCGCAGGCTTTCATGTCGACCGGGCCGACAAACTCGTTGCCGCGTCCCATGACGCACGCCACGCGTTGGTTGCGCTGTCGTTCCCAGGCCTCTACCGGATAGGTTTTGCTCCAGGCTTCGTACAGTTGTCGATCCTGTTTCGACAGGCGCAAACCGTACTGTTTGCTCATGTAGAAATACGTTCGAGCGATCATGCCGCGTATGGACGGGCGGGGCATCACCTTCTTCGCTTTGAAGTCGACCTGGGTCAGACACGAGCCATATTGGCCCGACTGCACCGGCAACCAACCGAAACTGAAGTTGCTGCGATCGCCATTCACCTCACCAATGCTCGGTACCAGGTTGTGCAGGTCGGCTTCAGCCTTCTGGTAAGCCGGATCGTAACGCGTGCAGTTATTGCGCCCACCTTCTTGCCAGCACTGACGCTGATGACCGATCTGCCAGGCCGGAACAATGTGCTCCCACTCGATGCGGGAAGCGCGCTTGGCATTTTTACGCGGTACATAACCGCAGGCTGCGAGGTTGACCTTATTGCCGGTGTATTTGCACCCGCAATAGAACTCTGTGGATTGCGGTGCGTAGAGCTTCCAGGCAACTTTCTTGGCTTCGTTGAAGGTGCGTGGGGCGCCAGCCTGGACGCCGAGGGTGATGAACAAAAACAGCAAAGCAAGCCAGCGGACACTCATTGACTCAATCTTCCTTCGGCACAACCCAAAAAATCTGCACACCGCCATCGTCGCGATAGGCGAGGGTGACGTTGTCGTTCTCGTCGATTTCTTCGAGCAATTGTTCCCACTCATCCACGGGTTCGTCCGGTAGACGGAAGATCAAGGCTGCTTTGGCTTTTTGAGCGGTGGGGGAATTGATGATTTTTTGAACGCGCATACCCATGCGTTCATAGGAGTCAGGAGAGGCAGAGGTGTTGGCCACGGAATTATCCTTATTAAGCTGTACGTGCATACAGTATTTAACTGTAGGCATTTTCGCAACTGCTTAAAATTCAAGAAAATCCTCTGACAGCAATTTTTTCCGTTTGATGTAGGACGAAGGGAAGATTTTTATCGAAATGTCGGAAGGGGGTGTGAGCCACTCGCCTGGGGTGGCGAGTGGTGAAACCAGTGCCCGACCGGAACCGGTCGGGCGAGGGCGAATCAGTATTCCCAGAACATCCGTTGCAGCTCTTTGCTGTCGTTGGTCTTGGTCAGTGCGACCATGGCCAGGATGCGAGCCTTTTGCGGGTTCAGGTCATGCGCCACAACCCAGTCGTACTTGTCGTCTGGCTGTTCAGCATTCCGCAGTACGAAACCGCCGGCGTTGACGTGGGAGGAACGAATGATTTGCACGCCGTCCTTGCGCAGGGCTTGCAGTGATGGGACTACACGGGACGAGACAGAGCCATTGCCGGTACCGGCGTGAATGATGGCTTTGGCGCCAGACTGAGCCAACGCCTTGTAGGCGGTATCGCTGACGTTGCCGTAGGAATAGGCGATTTCGACGTCAGGCAGGCTCTTGATGGTTTTGATGTCGAATTCCGAGTCCATGGTGTGACGCTTGGCCGGCAGACGGAACCAGTAGGATTTGCCCTCGACCACCATGCCGAGTGGGCCCCAGGCACTTTTGAATGCCTCGGTCTTGATGTTGATCATTTTGCTGACGTCGCGACCCGACTGGATTTCATCGTTCATGGTCACCAGTACGCCTTTGCCGCGTGCGTCTTTGCTGCTGGCCACGGCCACTGCGTTGTACAGGTTCAGCATGCCATCGGCCGACATGGCGGTGCCTGGGCGCATGGAGCCGACAACGATGATTGGCTTGTCGGTTTTTTCCACCAGGTTCAGGAAGTAGGCGGTTTCTTCCAGGGTGTCGGTGCCGTGGGTGATAACGATGCCGTCGACGTCTTTGCTGTCGGCCAGTTCAGCCACGCGACGACCCAGTTGCAGCAGGTTGTCGTTGGTGATGCTTTCGGACGCGATCTGCATGACCTGTTCGCCACGAACGTTAGCCAGCTGGCTGAGTTCAGGAACCCCGGCGATCAATTGTTCGATGCCGACTTTTGCCGCTTGATAGGTCGCGCTATTGGCGGCGCTGGCGCCCGCGCCGGCAATGGTGCCGCCGGTGGCCAGGATCACCACGTTCGCCAGTTTCTGTTGGGTTTCGACTTCTTTTGCCTGAAGGGCAGTAGGCAGGAGCAGCAAGAGGGCCAAAGCGCCCGGAACGAAGGTCTTGAAAGCAGATGTCATTATTTTTCTCTCTAGTAGTGAGACGGTGCTGATGCAGGTTCATCTAGATGCGCCCCATGCGGATCTGAACGCTTGGGGTGAATGAGATGAGCAGGATCTGTACCAGTCGTACTTTGAATGAGGAAAACTTTTAACTTGATGATTTGTATCAGTATTTGTTTGAGCTTCCAGAATGATTACACAACCTGTTGTCCGGGTTTCCGAACGCGTTGAGCGTTTGTGTTCGGCTCTCCGAAAAGTACTACGACCTCTATCGAGCAAGTCGCCTTGCGAGATTGCGAATCAGTGCTAAAGAAACCCGCGCTTCGGTCGATGCTCCTTTAAAGGATCTTTCTATTCAGGAGTTCACATGTCGTTATCCATTGGTTTCCCCAACGCCGCAGGCGTCACCATCGGCGGCAAGTCCGCCGCTACGATCCAAGCGTTGAACGACGCCACCGCAGAGGCTGCCGATAAGACGCTGGGCACGAAAGAAGGCGACGGCAACCAAGTCAAGACTGGCTCTTTGGGATTGGATAAAAGCGCGGGCGCGCAGACCGAAACCCCAGACGAGAGCAACCAGAGTGTGGCGGTGAAAGTCCTGCTCAAGCGCATGCAAGAGCTACAACAACAACTGCGCGAGCAACAGCAACAATTAGCCGCAGCTCAGGCGGCGTCTTATCCGACATCGGAAGCCAAGGCCACTGTGGTCATGGCATTTCAAGGACAGATTGCCGATACCAATGGTGCGTTGCTGGAAGTGTCCGCGGCCCTGGTCAAGGAACTGGCCAAGGATTCCAGCACCGGAACGGTGGTCAACACCACGGCATGACTTGAATGCCCGGCTTTTGTCAGCCAGTTCAAATAAATGGTCGTTTCTGCTCGTTGACAAATGTCGGCAGGGTTCGCATAGTTCGGTCTCCGCAAACGTTTGCGCGGTGCTCCCGGTGGGTATCCACCGTGAGCGCAATGAAGCCTACGCCAGCGCAAGCGTTGCTCACAATAATCATAAGATCGGAGTGAACCCATGAAGCTGCCATTCGCTGGACGTCTTCTCGCTGTCGCTATGCTGGCTGCCGCATCCGTCGCGTTACCTGTCTCTTCGGCCTTCGCCGAGACGCCTGAAAAACCCAAAGTCGCGCTGGTCATGAAATCCCTGGCCAATGAATTTTTCCTGACCATGGAAGACGGCGCCAAGGCCTATCAGAAAGACCACTCCGGCGATTTCGAGCTGATCTCCAACGGCATCAAAGACGAAACCGACACAGCTGGCCAGACACGCATTGTCGAGCAAATGATTCTGGCCAAGGTCAATGCGCTGGTCATCGCGCCGGCCGACTCCAAGGCCATGGTTCCTGTGATCAAGAAAGCCATCGATGCCGGTATCACCGTGATCAACATCGACAACCAGCTGGACCCGGCTGTGGTCAAAAGCAAAAACCTCACCGTACCGTTCGTAGGCCCGGATAACCGCAAAGGCGCGCGTCTGGTGGGCGAGTACCTGGCCAAGCAACTGAAGGCCGGAGACGAAGTCGGCATCATCGAAGGCGTTTCAACCACCACCAACGCACAGCAAAGAACCGCAGGCTTCAAGGATGCGATGGAAGCGGCGCAGATCAAGGTCGTCTCTTTGCAGTCTGGCGACTGGGAAATCGACAAAGGCAACAAGGTGGCTGCCTCGATCCTCAGCGAATACCCTCAAGTCAAAGCCCTGCTGGCCGGTAACGACAGCATGGCCGTCGGCGCAGTATCCGCCGTGCGCGCAGCGGGCAAGGCCGGCAAGGTGCAAGTGGTCGGTTACGACAACATCAACGCCATCAAGCCAATGCTCAAGGATGGCCGCGTTCTGGCTACCGCTGACCAGTTTGCGGCCAAGCAAGCCGTGTTCGGCATCGAGACTGCGCTAAAGATCATCAAGGGTGAAAAAGTCGACAGCGGCACCAATGGCGTGATCGAAACTCCGGTAGAGCTGGTTACCAAGTAGTCCTTCTGGCGACACAACGGCGCTCGCCCGTCGGGGCGAGCGCATGGAGAGTTTTTATGTCAGTTTCCGCCCCGAACGCTGTCCTCTCGGTCAGCGGTATCGGCAAGACCTACGCCCAACCGGTCCTGACCGGCATCGACCTGACGCTGATGCGCGGTGAAGTGCTGGCGCTGACCGGCGAAAACGGCGCGGGAAAAAGCACGCTGTCGAAGATCATCGGCGGGCTGGTCACACCGACCACCGGTCACATGCAATTCCAAGGGCAGGATTACCGCCCCGCAAGCCGCACTCAGGCCGAAGACCTCGGCATCCGCATGGTGATGCAGGAACTCAATCTGTTGCCGACCCTGTCGGTGGCGGAAAACCTGTTTCTCGACAACCTGCCCAGCAAGGGCGGCTGGATCAGTCGCAGGCAATTGCGCAAGGCGGCGATCGAAGCCATGGCCCAGGTCGGCCTCGACGCGATAGACCCGGACACGCTGGTGGGCGAATTGGGCATCGGTCACCAGCAAATGGTGGAGATCGCCCGCAACCTGATCGGCGATTGCCACGTGCTGATCCTCGACGAACCGACGGCAATGTTGACGAACCGTGAAGTCGAGATGCTGTTCGAGCAGATCACTCGCCTGCAAGCTCGCGGCGTGTCGATCATCTATATCTCGCACCGTCTCGAAGAGCTGGCGCGGGTCGCCCAGCGTATTGCGGTACTGCGTGATGGCAACCTGGTTTGCGTCGAGCCGATGGCCAATTACAACAGCGAGCAACTGGTGACGCTGATGGTCGGTCGCGAACTCGGCGAACACATCGACATGGGCCCGCGCAAGATCGGCGCTCCAGCCTTGACGGTCAAGGGGCTGACCCGCTCCGACAAGGTTCGCGATGTGTCCTTCGAAGTGCGCGCCGGCGAGATCTACGGGATTTCCGGCTTGATCGGGGCAGGGCGCACTGAGTTGCTGCGCTTAATCTTCGGTGCTGATACAGCGGACAGCGGCACGGTTGCACTCGGTTCGCCAGCACAGGTTGTCAGTATCCGGTCACCGGCTGACGCGGTCGGTCATGGCATCGCCCTGATCACCGAAGACCGCAAGGGCGAAGGCCTGCTGCTGACCCAATCGATCAGCGCGAATATTGCCTTGGGCAATATGCCGGTGATTTCCAGCAGTGGCTTCGTCAACAAGGGTGACGAGATGGCGCTGGCCCAGCGTCAGATCGACGCCATGCGCATCCGCAGTTCCAGCCCGACGCAACTTGTGTCGGAACTGTCCGGTGGTAACCAGCAGAAAGTCGTGATCGGCCGGTGGCTTGAGCGTGATTGCTCGGTGATGCTGTTCGACGAGCCAACGCGTGGCATCGACGTCGGCGCCAAGTTTGACATTTATGCCTTGCTCGGTGAGTTGACCCGTCAAGGCAAAGCGCTCGTGGTGGTGTCCAGCGACCTGCGTGAGTTGATGTTGATCTGCGACCGCATCGGTGTGCTCTCGGCGGGACGTCTGATCGACACCTTCGAGCGTGACAGCTGGACCCAGGATGATTTGCTTGCCGCCGCGTTCGCCGGCTACCAAAAACGTGATGCGTTGCTCAACGAAGCAGCGCCTAGGGATCTCGCATGAATACTGTAGTGACTGCCGGCAAACGTAGTGGCAACTTTTACGGCCTCGGAACCTACCTGGGACTGGCCGGTGCCTTGCTGGCAATGGTTGCGCTGTTCTCGGTTCTGAGCAGCCATTTCCTGTCCTATGACACCTTCAGCACCCTGGCCAACCAGATTCCGGACTTGATGGTGCTGGCGGTCGGCATGACGTTCGTGTTGATCATCGGCGGTATCGACCTGTCGGTGGGCTCGGTGCTTGCGCTCGCGGCGTCAACGGTCAGCGTGGCGATTCTCGGTTGGGGCTGGAGCGTGCTGCCTGCAGCGCTGCTCGGAATGGCGGCGGCAGCACTGGCCGGGACCATCACCGGTTCGATCACTGTGGCGTGGCGGATCCCGTCGTTCATCGTGTCCCTCGGTGTGCTGGAAATGGCCCGCGGTGTGGCCTATCAAATGACCGGGTCGCGCACGGCCTACATCGGCGACGCCTTCGCTTGGTTGTCCAACCCGATAGCCTTCGGCATCTCGCCGTCGTTCATCATTGCCTTGCTCATCATCTTTATTGCCCAGGCAGTGCTGACGCGTACCGTGTTCGGTCGCTACCTGATCGGCATCGGCACCAACGAAGAGGCGGTGCGTCTGGCAGGGATCAATCCGAAGCCCTACAAGATTCTGGTATTCAGTCTGATGGGGCTGCTGGCCGGTATTGCTGCACTGTTCCAGATTTCTCGCCTGGAAGCGGCGGATCCGAATGCCGGCTCCGGCCTGGAGCTGCAAGTGATCGCTGCGGTCGTGATCGGCGGCACCAGCCTGATGGGCGGTCGCGGTTCGGTCATCAGTACGTTCTTCGGAGTTTTGATCATTTCCGTATTGGCGGCCGGTCTCGCGCAGATCGGCGCGACTGAACCCACCAAACGCATCATCACCGGCGCAGTGATCGTGGTGGCGGTGGTGCTTGATACTTATCGCAGTCAGCGCGCAAGCCGGCGGACCTGAGTCATGGCAACAATCAAGGATGTGGCAGCGCTCGCGGGAATTTCCTACACCACGGTTTCCCACGTAGTGAACAAGACCCGACCGGTGAGCGAAGAGGTGCGGGTCAAGGTTGAGGCCGCCATCAAAACCCTCGACTACGTACCCAGCGCCGTGGCCCGGTCCCTCAAGGCCAAAACCACGGCGACCATCGGGTTGCTGGTGCCCAACAGCCTCAACCCGTACTTCGCCGAACTGGCGCGCGGCATCGAGGATTACTGCGAGCGTAATGGCTACTGCGTGATTCTTTGCAACTCCGATGACAACCCGGACAAGCAGCGCAGTTACCTGCGCGTGCTGCTGGAAAAGCGTATTGACGGGCTGATCGTCGCTTCAGCGGGTGGTGACGCGGGGTTGGCGGAGGGCTTGGCAGGCGTGCGCACGCCGATGGTGATCGTCGACCGCGGCCTGGAAGGTGTGAATGCCGACATGGTGCGGATCGATCACGAATACGGCGCCTATCTGGCGACCCGTCACCTTCTGGAGTTGGGGCACCGGGACATCGCAACCATTGGTGGCCCGGCGAGTACCAGCGTGGCGCAGATGCGTCTGGCCGGTTATTGCCGTGCCCTGAAAGAGGCGGGTGTCGAAGTATCCGGCGAGCGCATGCTGGAAAGTGACTTCACCAGCACCGGCGGTTACAACGCCGCCGCGATCCTGTTGGAAAAGAACCCGCCGAGCGCGATCTTCGCCGGTAACGACATGATTGGCATCGGTGTGCTGCGAGCGGCGGCCGAGCGCAATATTCGCGTGCCGACGGACTTGTCGGTGATCGGCTTCGACGATATTCAGATGAGCCGCTATGTGTACCCGGCGCTGACCACTGTGGGGCAGTCGATCCTGCAACTCGGCGAGATGGCGGCCGAAGTGCTTTTAAGAAGAATCGCCGCGCCGGATATGGCCACCGATCAACGGATCGTGACGCCCAGTATTGTCCTGCGGGAGTCGACTGCACCGCTGGCCGGCGTGTTCGCCCAGTTTCGTTGAAATAAAAAGCCGCTAAATCAAAAGCACCGCTGAAACAGAATTGATGAGTAGTGACGTATGCCAGCAAAAGTAGTGGTTATAGGCAGCCTGAACATGGACCTGGTCACCCGGGCGCCACGGCTGCCCCGTGGCGGTGAAACGCTGATCGGCGAGTCGTTTGCCACGGTCTCCGGTGGCAAGGGCGCGAATCAGGCGGTCGCCGCGGCGAGGCTGGGGGCGCAGGTGTCGATGGTCGGTTGCGTGGGCAGCGATGCTTACGGCGAAGAGTTGCGCGGGGCGCTGTTGGCCGAGCAGATCGATTGCCAGGCGGTCAGCACCGTCGACGATTCCAGCGGCGTAGCGTTGATCGTGGTCGATGACAACAGCCAGAACGCAATCGTGATCGTTGCCGGTGCCAACGGTGCGTTGACTGCAGAGGTGATTGATCGTTACGACGCCGTATTGCGGGCGGCGGACGTGATCATCTGTCAGCTGGAAGTCCCGGATGCCACTGTCGGTCATGCGCTCAAGCGCGGCCGTGAGTTGGGCAAGACCGTGATCCTCAACCCGGCACCGGCCAGCCGTCCACTGCCGGCGGACTGGTATGCGTCCATCGATTATCTGATTCCCAACGAAAGCGAGGCCTCGGCGCTGAGTGGTTTGCCAGTGGATTCTCTGGCATCTGCCGAAATTGCTGCATCCCGGTTGATCTCCTTGGGCGCCGGCAAGGTCATCATCACCCTCGGTGCTCAAGGTTCGCTGTTTGCCAACGGCAAAGGCTTCGAACACTTCCCTGCGCCGAAGGTGAAAGCTGTCGATACCACGGCGGCTGGCGACACCTTCGTCGGTGGTTTCGCCGCCGCGCTGGCGGCCGGCAAAAGCGAAGCCGAGGCGATCCGTTTCGGCCAGGTTGCCGCGGCGCTGTCGGTGACCCGTGCTGGCGCGCAACCCTCGATTCCCACCTTGTCCGACGTACAGGCCTTTAAAGCACCATGAAAAAGACACCTTTGCTCAACGTCGCGTTGTCGCGGCTGATCGCTTCCCTGGGTCATGGCGACATCGTGGTGATCGGCGATGCAGGTTTGCCAGTGCCAGCTGGCGTTGAACTGATCGACCTGGCCTTGACCCACGGTATCCCGGATTTCATCAGCACGTTGAAGGTTGTGCTCAGTGAAATGCAGGTCGAGAGCCATGTATTGGCCCAGGAGATCCTGGACAAAAAGCCTTCGGCGTTGGCGGTGCTCGATGAGCTGAATGCCGAAGGTGCGCTGGGGCGGCGTGAGCTGCTCAGTCATGACCAATTCAAAGTCCTCAGCCGACAGGCACGGGCGATTGTTCGTACAGGCGAATGTCAGCCGTACTGCAACATCGTGCTGGTGGCAGGGGTTACGTTCTAACTCGCTGTTGTCTTTCTGTTGTCTCACGCACAAGGAGTGCGCTATGCACCGCTATGTTCAGAAACTGCACCACCTGCTCCGGAGTCTGCTGCTTTTGTCCCTGATTACCGCAACAAGCGCCCAGGCGGCGGAAAAGATCGACTTGATCATCGACACCGATCCGGGTGCCGATGACCTGGTTGCCTTGCTGTTTGCTCTGGCATCGCCGCAAGAGCTGAACATTCGTGCGCTGACCACCGTCGCCGGCAATGTGCGTCTGGACAAGACGTCGCGTAATGCGCGGCTGGCCCGCGAGTGGGCAGGGCGCGAGGAGGTGCCGGTCTACGCGGGCGCTCCGAAGCCGCTGATGCGCACGCCGATCTACGCCGAGAACATCCATGGCAAGGAAGGACTGTCGGGTGTCACCGTACATGAGCCGAAAAAAGGCCTGGCCCAGGGCAATGCGGTCAACTACCTGATCGACACCTTGAAAGCTGCCAGGCCCCACAGCATCACCATCGCCATGCTCGGTCCACAGACCAACCTGGCCCTGGCGCTGATCCAGGAACCTGAGATCGTTCAGGGCATCAAGGAGGTGGTGATCATGGGCGGGGCGCACTTCAACGGTGGCAACATTACGCCAGTGGCTGAGTTCAACCTGTTCGCCGACCCACAGGCTGCGGAAGTGGTGCTGAAAAGTGGGGTGAAGCTGACCTACCTGCCGCTGGACGTGACCCACAAGATCCTTACCAGTGAGGCGCGTCTGAAGCAGATCGCAGCGATCAACAACAATGCCAGCAAGCTGGTGGGCGATATTCTCAATGAATACGTCAAAGGCGACATGGAGCACTACGGCATTCCGGGTGGCCCGGTGCATGACGCGACGGTCATCGCCTACCTGCTCAAGCCTGAGTTGTTCACCGGTCGTTCGGTCAATGTGGTGGTTGATAGCCGCGAAGGCCCGACGTTCGGCCAAACCATCGTCGACTGGTATGACGGCCTGAAAGCGCCGAAGAACGCTTTCTGGGTAGAAAGCGGTGACGCCCAAGGCTTCTTTGATCTGCTGACCGAGCGTCTGGCTCGTCTGAAGTAAGCCATAGATCCGCAGGTACCAGCCTGCGGGTTTACGTTCACTCGCTATCTATCAGGCCAATATAGTCGGTAGGGTACTTCTCGAATATCTGTGCGATGAATATCTGGGCGGCTTGCGTCCCCAGTTCCTTGACCAATAAATCGATACCAATGATTGCCAACTCTTCCGGGCTGCCCGGGCTGTAAGAGCTGTGGCCCTGTGGCCACTTGGCTTTGATGTCGGCGTCGATACTTACGGTGGTCATGATGGCGCTCGTGAAGTCGGGAAAGTCTGAGTGTCGAGTTAACCATTTTGCGCGGCTTTTGGCACTCCGACTTAGGCATGAGGGGAGGGCTATGCGACACTTGGTCTTTGATGATTTTTCAAGGACTGTGCTGTGCAGATCGATTTGAACACTCCTGACGGCTTGACCCTTGAGGCGGTGCGTCAGTTGCTGGCCTCTGCCAGCGACGATGAGCACACTCAATTGCGAGTCACCAAGGGCGGCATCGCCTACATTTCGTCAGTCGTTGTGGGCGGTACTGATATCAGCGGGCTGTTGTTTCGTCTGGAGACGTGGGCCAAGGGATCCGGTTATGTAGGATTGGTCGCGGCCAGTGACGAGGTCTGGGTCATGCAGATTTTCAATGCGCTGAAAGAGAACTGGCCGAATCCGCCGTTCGACTACATTGACGTCTATTGAACGCTGTTCATATTCAGTCACGATTGAGTGGTAAACGGCAGGGCGATGCTCAGGCAAACTCGCCGCGTGTCCGAATAGAGGGCGGGGTACTAGTGCTCCCTGTGAAACCAAACGCCAGAATGGCGGTCGCACGATCTCAGCTTAACTATTGAAAAAAGGAGGCTTCATGCCTTGGAAGCTCGCGTCATTGGGTACTTTGTTGGCCGTTGCCATGCTGGCCGGTTGCAGCACTACCTCCACCGAGTCGACAACAGATCCTGTCACGACGACGGACACGGGTCACAGCCGTTGTGAGGCAAAGGCTGCCGAATTCACCATTGGCAAAAAGGCTTCGCCTGAACTGCTGGAACAGGCGCGTACTCGCGCAGGCGCGCAGAATGCACGGTTCCTCTTGCCCACCGACATGGTGACCCTGGAGTACCGTTCCGACCGTCTGAACCTGAACACCGATGCCAACCGGGTTGTGACCCGCGTCAACTGCGGCTGATCGCTCAGGCGTTTGTGTCGCCCATAAAAAACCCCGTCACATGGACGGGGTTTTTTTAGTGCGGCTGAAAATTACTCAGCGCGGACTTGTGCAGCTTGCATACCCTTTTGGCCTTTCTCAGCCACGAAGGAAACGGTCTGGCCTTCTTTCAGGCTTTTGAAACCGTCGCTTTCGATAGCTTTGAAGTGTACGAACAGGTCGTCACCGCCACCTTGAGGAGTGATGAAGCCGAAGCCTTTTTCATCGTTGAACCATTTAACGGTGCCGGTTTGGCGATTAGACATGGTGTATCTCCAAGAAACATATATTTTCAGTAGTGCTGTGCTGCTCAGGCCAACTGGGCACACCGGGGTATCATAGTCGAAATGTTCGCTTTGGGAGCCCCCCGGACGTGCTGTTTGCCCTGCAGTCGCGTTCTGTTTGCTGCTTGATGTAGCTGAAAGCCCCGTTTTACAAGGCTTTCAGCCGAAAGTAAAGACGATAAAAAAACCTGTAAAACCTGCATAAATTGTACGAAAAAGCTCAAATCCATCACTTTTTATCAGCGTTGATCCGAGTCAAAAGGACTTTTTTCTCACTTTTTCGCCGGTACATTGGCCTTGCATTTGGCTATCTGCGCCAGTGCTTTTTGCTGCAATTCCGGGGCAGCCTTGTTGTCCATCAGCGCTTGGATATCAGCCGCCGGGTAAGACTTTATCGAATCAGCACCGCAAGCGCAGTGAGCCTTCGCTGCTGCAGCACCGATCTGCGGAGTGGCTGCCTGAGTGCACTGAGCCATGTATTTCTCGCGTTCGCCCTTCGGCCAATCGGCATGGGCGGCCAGTGGCAGCAGCAAAACGATGGGGGCGACGACTGCGAATAAACGTTTCAGATGCATGCTGGGATGCTCCTTGTGGGTCAATATCTTGTTATCTGAGGGGTAAAGCAGGGTTCTAGTTCAGCACTCTGGCATAAAATTGCCCGATTTGCCCCAAGACCAAGCCTCGGTGCATCGACGACCGTTCATCTGTGCTAGCATGCCTGGCTCGGGCGTTTGCAGGCTCCGGATGACCTTCAGTCCCGGTAGCGGCAAATGTGCGAATAACCCTGATTTGAATCCCAGTCACTCTGGTTCGGTTTTCCGGTTGGCCGCAAGGCTCCTGCCGCTGTAAGGCAGGCGTTCGTCATTGAATGGCCTGGATCGGATCTTGTACTGGCTCATCCCAACCCACGTGACCTTTGGTAGGGGTCACCACTAGGAGAGGAGGCGCCATGCCAACTATTACTCTTCCCGACGGCAGTCAACGTTCATTCGATCACCCGGTATCCGTAGCCGAGGTCGCCGCATCCATTGGTGCAGGTCTGGCCAAAGCCACCGTGGCCGGCAAGGTCGATGGCAAGCTGGTCGACGCCAGCGACATCATCGGCAGCGACGCTACGCTGCAAATCATTACGCCAAAGGATGAAGAGGGGCTGGAGATCATTCGCCACTCTTGCGCCCACCTGGTTGGCCATGCGGTCAAGCAGCTGTACCCGACGGCCAAGATGGTCATCGGTCCGGTCATCGACGAAGGCTTCTATTACGACATCGCCTTCGAACGTCCTTTCACTCCGGACGACCTGGCCGCCATCGAACAGCGCATGCAGCAGCTGATCGAAAAAGATTACGACGTGATCAAGAAAGTCACTCCGCGCGCCGAAGTGATCGAAGTGTTCAAGGCCCGCGGCGAAGACTACAAGCTGCGCCTGGTCGAAGACATGCCGAACGAACAGGCCATGGGCTTGTATTATCACGAAGAATACGTCGACATGTGCCGCGGTCCGCACGTGCCGAACACGCGCTTCCTGAAATCCTTCAAGCTGACCAAGTTGTCCGGCGCCTACTGGCGTGGCGATGCCAAGAACGAGCAATTGCAGCGCGTTTATGGCACGGCATGGGCAGACAAGAAGCAGCTGGCGGCTTACATTCAGCGCATCGAAGAAGCCGAGAAGCGCGATCACCGCAAGATCGGCAAGCGTCTGGGCCTGTTCCACACCCAGGAAGAGTCGCCGGGCATGGTGTTCTGGCACCCGAACGGCTGGACTCTGTACCAGGTGCTCGAGCAATACATGCGCAAGGTTCAGCGCGACAACGGTTACCTGGAGATCAAAACTCCGCAGGTCGTTGACCGCAGCCTGTGGGAGAAGTCCGGGCATTGGGCCAACTACGCCGACAACATGTTCACCACGCAGTCGGAAAACCGCGACTACGCCATCAAGCCGATGAACTGCCCTTGCCACGTGCAAGTGTTCAACCAGGGCCTGAAAAGCTACCGTGAGTTGCCAATGCGCTTGGCCGAATTCGGTGCTTGCCATCGTAATGAGCCATCGGGTGCGCTGCACGGCATCATGCGTGTGCGTGCGTTCACTCAGGATGACGCCCACATCTTCTGCACTGAAGAGCAGATGCAGGCCGAATCCGCCGCGTTCATCAAGCTGACCATGGACGTTTATGCCGACTTTGGCTTCAAAGACGTCGAGATGAAGCTGTCCACTCGTCCGGAAAAACGCGTCGGTTCCGACGAGTTGTGGGATCGCGCCGAAGCAGCCCTGGCTGCAGCCCTTGATAGCGCTGGCCTGCCGTACGATCTGCAGCCGGGCGAGGGTGCGTTCTATGGTCCGAAGATCGAGTTCTCGCTGAAAGATTGCCTTGGCCGCGTCTGGCAGTGTGGTACCCTTCAGCTCGATTTTAACCTGCCTGTCCGTCTGGGAGCCGAATACGTCTCTGAAGACAACAGTCGCAAGCACCCGGTTATGTTGCACCGGGCGATCCTTGGCTCCTTCGAACGTTTCGTCGGAATCCTGATCGAGCACTACGAGGGTGCATTCCCCGCGTGGCTGGCTCCGACCCAGGCAGTGATCATGAATATCACTGATAAACAGGCTGATTTCGCCGCTGAGGTTGAAAAAACTCTCAACGAAAGCGGATTTCGTGCCAAGTCTGACTTGAGAAATGAAAAGATCGGCTTTAAAATCCGCGAGCATACTTTGCTCAAGGTTCCTTATCTCTTGGTTATCGGAGATCGGGAAGTCGAGATGCAGACTGTCGCTGTGCGTACTCGTGAAGGTGCTGACCTGGGCTCGATGCCCGTCGCCCAGTTCGCCGAGTTCCTCGCTCAAGCGGTTTCCCGGCGTGGTCGCCCAGATTCGGAGTAATTACTATTAAGCGTGAAATGAGACAAGATAAACGAGCTGCACCGAAGGCCCCGATCAACGAGAATATCTCGGCACGCGAGGTTCGGTTAATTGGGGCTGAAGGTGAACAGCTTGGGATTGTGTCAATTGAAGACGCGCTTCTTAAGGCTGAAGAGGCCAAACTGGATCTGGTGGAAATTTCCGCCGATGCAGTACCCCCTGTTTGCAAACTGATGGACTACGGCAAATCGATCTTCGAAAAGAAGAAGCAGATTGCCGCGGCCAAGAAAAACCAGAAGCAGATTCAGGTTAAAGAAATCAAGTTTCGTCCAGGGACGGAGGAAGGGGATTACCAGGTAAAACTGCGCAACCTGGTACGTTTCCTGAGTGATGGGGACAGGGCCAAGGTATCCTTGCGATTCCGCGGCCGTGAGATGGCCCACCAGGAGCTGGGGATGGAACTCCTCAAGCGAGTTGAAGGTGACTTGCTCGAGTACGGTTCGGTCGAACAGCATCCTAAGATGGAAGGACGCCAACTGATCATGGTCATCGCCCCGAAAAAGAAGAAGTAATCAATAGGGCACGGCAGGCCTTCTGATTATGTTTATCAACTGAATGCGGAGTATCCGAACATGCCAAAAATGAAAACTAAAAGTGGTGCTGCTAAGCGGTTTCTGAAAACTGCTAACGGTATCAAGCACAAGCACGCTTTCAAGAGCCACATCCTGACTAAAATGTCGACCAAGCGTAAGCGTCAACTGCGCGGTAGCAGCTTGCTGGCACCGTGTGACGTGGCAAAAGTCGAGCGCATGCTGCGCCTTCGTTAATTTAGTCAAGAATAGAGGAAGTAACTCATGGCTCGTGTAAAGCGTGGCGTCATTGCCCGTAAACGTCACAAAAAAATTCTGAAACTTGCTAAAGGCTACTACGGCGCTCGCTCGCGCGTATTCCGTGTTGCCAAGCAAGCGGTAATCAAGGCAGGCCAATACGCCTACCGTGACCGTCGTCAGAAAAAACGTCAGTTCCGCGCTCTGTGGATCGCTCGTATCAACGCTGGTGCACGTATCAACGGTCTGTCCTACAGCCGTTTCATCGCCGGCCTGAAAAAAGCGTCCATCGAGATCGACCGTAAGGTTCTGGCTGATCTGGCAGTGAACGAAAAAGCGGCGTTTGCTGCGATTGTCGAGAAAGCTAAAGCCACCTTGGCTTAAGTACCCCCGACAGTCACCCGGCCTCACCTCTGTGGGGTCAGGTGTTAAACGTCATAAATAGGGGAAGAGCCTTCAAGCTCTTCCCCTATTTTGTATCTGGAGTCTGTACATGGAAAACCTGGATGCGCTCGTCTCTCAAGCTCTAGAGGCTGTGCAAAGCGCTGAAGATATCAATGCCCTGGAGCAAATCCGGGTTCACTACCTTGGCAAAAAGGGTGAATTGACTCAGGTGATGAAGACCCTGGGGAATTTGCCGGCAGAAGAGCGTCCGCAAGTCGGCGCCCTGATCAACGTTGCCAAGGAGCGTGTCACAGAGGTTCTCAATGCGCGCAAGGCACTGTTTGAAGAGGCCGACCTGGCCGCCAAACTGTCCGCCGAGTCCATTGACGTGACCCTGCCTGGCCGTGGCCAGGCCTCGGGTGGTCTGCATCCGGTTACTCGCACTCTGGAACGTATCGAACAGTTCTTCACTCACATCGGCTACGGCATTGCCGAAGGCCCTGAGGTCGAAGACGACTATCACAACTTCGAAGCACTCAACATCCCAGGCCATCACCCGGCCCGGTCGATGCACGACACCTTCTATTTCAATGCCAACATGTTGCTGCGCACCCATACCTCGCCGGTACAGGTCCGCACCATGGAATCGAAACAACCGCCGATCCGCATCGTCTGCCCAGGCCGTGTGTACCGTAGCGACTCCGATATCACCCACTCGCCGATGTTCCACCAGGTCGAAGGCCTGTTGATCGACCGTGATATCAACTTCGCCGACCTGAAAGGCACCATCGAAGAGTTCCTGCGCGTGTTCTTCGAAAAAGAACTGGCCGTGCGTTTCCGTCCTTCGTACTTCCCGTTCACCGAGCCATCCGCCGAAGTCGACATGGAATGCGTGATGTGCAGCGGTAAAGGCTGCCGTGTCTGCAAGCAGACTGGCTGGCTGGAAGTCATGGGCTGCGGCATGGTTCACCCGAATGTGCTGCGCATGTCCGGGATCGACCCGGAAGAGTTTTCGGGCTTTGCCTTCGGCATGGGTGTTGAGCGTCTGGCCATGCTGCGTTACGGCGTGAACGACTTGCGTCTGTTCTTCGACAACGACTTGCGGTTCCTCGCGCAATTTCGCTAGTCGTAACGAATTCTTAGGAGAGCAGGATGAAATTCAGTGAACAATGGCTGCGTGGCTGGGTAAGCCCGCAGGTAAGTCGTGACGAGCTGGTTGCTCGTCTGTCGATGGCCGGTCTTGAGGTCGATAGCGTTACGCCGGCCGCCGGCGAATTTACCGGTGTGGTGGTGGGCGAGGTGCTGAGCACCGAGCAGCACCCGGACGCCGACAAGCTGCGCGTTTGCCAGGTCAGCAATGGCTCGGAGACTTTCCAGGTCGTTTGCGGAGCGCCGAACGTGCGCCCGGGACTGAAGATCCCGTTCGCCATGATTGGTGCTGAACTGCCAGGTGACTTCAAAATCAAGAAAGCCAAACTGCGGGGCGTTGAGTCCAACGGCATGCTGTGCTCGCAATCCGAGCTGCAAGTCGGCGAAGGCAACGATGGCCTGATGGAATTGCCGGCCGATGCGCCGGTCGGTCAGGACATTCGTGAATACCTGAGCCTGGACGACGCCAGCATCGAGGTTGACCTGACCCCGAACCGCGGCGACTGTCTGTCCCTGGCCGGTCTGGCCCGTGAAGTCGGCGCGCTCTACGCCGCCGAAGTCACCCGTCCGGTGGTTGCTGCCGTGCCAGCCGTGCATGACGAAGTGCGTTCGATCGAAGTGCTGGCGCCAGCCGCTTGCCCGCGTTACCTGGGTCGTGTGATCCGTAACGTTGACTTGTCCAAGCCAACGCCGTTGTGGATGGTCGAGCGTCTGCGTCGTGGTGACGTGCGCAGCATCGACGCTGCCGTCGACATCACCAACTACGTGATGCTGGAGCTGGGCCAACCACTGCATGCATTTGATCTCGCCGAAATCAATGGCGGCATCCGCGTGCGCATGGCTGAAGAAGGCGAGAAGCTGGTACTGCTCGACGGTCAGGAAGTCAGCCTGCGTAGCGATACGCTGGTGATTGCCGACCATACCCGCGCCTTGGCCATCGCCGGCGTCATGGGTGGCGAGCACAGCGGCGTCAATACCGCGACCACTCGCGATGTGTTCCTGGAAAGCGCGTTTTTCGATCAGATTGCTGTCGCTGGCAAGGCCCGTTCCTACGGGTTGCACACCGATGCCTCGCACCGCTACGAGCGTGGCGTGGACTGGCAACTGGCCCGTGAAGCCATGGAGCGCGCCACCGGCCTGCTGCTGGACATCACTGGCGGCGAAGCTGGCCCGATCATCGAAACCGTCAGCGAGCAGCACCTGCCGTCGATTGCACCCGTTACGCTGCGTGCGCAACGCATCACTCAGATGCTGGGTATGGAAATGGATTCGGCCGAAGTCGAGCGACTGCTCAGTGGTTTGGGTCTGAAGATTTCTGCCGATGGGGCAGGGCAGTGGCGCGTTGAAGTGCCAAGCCATCGCTTCGACATCAGCCTGGAAGTCGATCTGATCGAAGAGCTGGCTCGCCTGTATGGTTACAACCGTCTGCCGGTTCGTTACCCGCAAGCTCGTCTGGCGCCGCAGGCCAAGGCTGAAGCGCGGAGCGATCTGCCTGAGCTGCGCCGTCTGCTGGTGGCTCGTGGCTATCAGGAAGCGATCACCTACAGCTTCATCGATCCGAAACAGTTTGAGCTGTTTAATCCAGGAGTCGAACCGCTGTTGTTGGCCAACCCGATTTCGAACGACATGGCCGCCATGCGCTCGTCCTTGTGGCCGGGCCTGGTCAAGGCGCTCCAGCACAACCTGAACCGTCAACAGGATCGCGTGCGTCTGTTCGAAAGCGGCCTGCGTTTCGTCGGTCAGCTGGAAGGCCTGAAGCAAGAGCCAATGCTGGCGGGGGTTGTTTGCGGTAGTCGTCTGCCGGAAGGCTGGGCACAAGGTCGCGATGTGGTGGACTTCTTCGACGTCAAAGCCGATGTGGAAGCGGTGCTGGGCTTCGCCGGTGCACTGGATTCATTCACTTTCGTGCCGGGCAAACACCCTGCGTTGCACCCGGGTCAAACCGCGCGTATCGAACGTGAAGGTCGCTTGGTCGGTTTCGTCGGCGCTATTCACCCTGAATTGTCGAAAACTCTCGGTCTCGACCGTCCAGTCTTCGTCTTCGAGCTGGTTTTGGCCGAAGTGGCATTGGGTAAAATGCCTAAATTCCAGGAGTTATCGCGCTTTCCTGAAGTACGTCGTGATCTTGCACTAATCGCCGAAAAAGACGTCGCAGCCAGTGCCGTACTGGACGTAATCCGTGAAAATGCAGGCGAATGGCTGACAGACCTAAGGCTATTTGACGTGTATCAGGGTAAAGGCATTGATCCTGATAGAAAAAGCCTTGCAGTCGGCTTGACCTGGCAGCATCCATCGCGCACTCTTAATGACGATGAGGTGAATACCACGACGCAAAACATCCTCACCTCGCTCGAACAAAGGTTGAACGCCACGTTAAGGAAGTGACGTATGGGGGCTCTGACGAAAGCTGAGATGGCGGAACGTCTGTATGAAGAGCTGGGCCTGAATAAACGGGAGGCCAAGGAATTGGTCGAACTGTTTTTTGAAGAAATCAGGCACGCTCTTGAAGACAACGAACAAGTCAAATTGTCCGGTTTCGGCAATTTCGACCTTCGGGACAAACGCCAGCGGCCTGGCCGCAATCCGAAAACGGGTGAAGAAATCCCGATCACGGCTCGCCGTGTGGTCACCTTTCGTCCAGGGCAGAAGTTGAAGGCCCGAGTTGAGGCTTATGCTGGAACCAAGTCATAACGACGAACTTCCCGTCATCCCAGGCAAACGCTACTTCACCATTGGTGAAGTCAGCGAGCTGTGTGCGGTAAAACCACACGTGCTGCGCTACTGGGAGCAGGAGTTTCCTCAACTCAACCCCGTCAAACGCCGCGGAAACCGCCGGTATTATCAGCGACAAGACGTGCTGATGATCCGGCAGATCCGCGCGCTTCTTTACGATCAGGGGTTCACCATCGGCGGCGCACGCTTGCGTTTGTCCGGCGATGAAGCCAAAGACGACACGACCCAGTACAAGCAAATGATCCGCCAGATGATCGCCGAGTTGGAGGATGTTCTGGTGGTACTCAAGAAATAAATTCCTGCTTTTAAATACTTCCAGTTTTCAAAAGCTTGCGATATATTCTTGAGCGTTCTTCGAGAAGAGGAACGGGTTTAACGCCTAGTCGGGGCGTAGCGCAGTCCGGTAGCGCACTAGCATGGGGTGCTAGGGGTCGAGTGTTCGAATCACTCCGTCCCGACCATATAATTCAAGGGGTTGCGAGATTTTATCTCGCGACCCTTTTTTATTTTTGGTCGTTTTTACCCCCTCCCCACAAAACCACCGGCTCTGGGTGGAATTTTCGATGGATATCAAGGCGTGGCTTCTGGTTAGATCGGTGACGACGAATTCAGCTTGCCGTGTTGAAGCTCCGATTAAATTCAACTACGTCATGATGAGAGGGATTTTTGGCGAACAGGGCAGAGAGTTGCGCATTGAACGCCTCTCGCTTCTGCGCTGCGACTCCCTTGACTGCGGCATTCAACACGGGACGCATCTCATCAGCGGTGTAATCGCAGCAGTACGCTGGCGTACAGGGTTGTTGACGCCATGAGTCCTCCAGGCTGCCACTGTCGACTGGCTCGAATCCAACTTCATTGACAAGTTGCATGACGAGATTCTTATGATTTGCATCGTCACCAGCAACGGCGACTCCCAGACGGTTTTCCGCGCCTTTTGGCTTTCCAAGATTCTCTAGCGAATAAGCCAGAATATTATTGAATGCCTTGATCACCGGTCGGCCAAGCTGCTCGCTAACCCAGACGCTCTCCGTTTGACCATTTTCCAAAGCAGCGATGCGCTCGTCTCTCAGGCCTGGGTAGTAATTACTCGTGTCGATCACTGGAACCGAAGATGGCAATGCGGCCAGCAGGTTCTTAGGAAGAGCCGCCATGGCCGGTAGGGGGATGGAAACAATCACAGTATCGGCGCCGTCGAAGACATCGTTCAGATCGCAAGCAATAGCACCCACTTCCTTGGCAAAAGCGCTTACCGAGTCTTTTCCGCGAGAGTTGGCGACGCTGACCTCGTGGCCAGCAGTGACAAGCTTGCGAGCAAGGGTTCCGCCGATAGATCCAATGCCAACGATCGCGATTTTCATAATGCCTCCAGAGATTCAAAGTCCGGATACGTTAGTATCAGTACTGCAGTATCCGCAAGAACCGACGATTTAGTCTGTAACCCACCAAAAGGTAAGTATCGATGGCGCGTGACTGGGAATGTGAGAACCCTTTACGACGGCAGGCCTGGTCTGCCGCTATAAACGCTACGCTTCGCGTTTTGGAGGGCAAATGGAAAATTGTGATCATTAATGAGTTGATGGCCGCTAAAGGCCGGCCGCTTCGGTTCTCCGAACTGGAGAAGCTCATTCCCGATGTCACGCAGAAGATGCTCATTCAGCAATTGAAAGGGCTTCAGCAGGACGACATTGTTCAGCGTACCGTATACCCAGAGGTGCCGCCGCGGGTGGAGTACGCGCTAACGGTGCTGGGTCATGCACTCGGCCCGGCTATGACTGCCCTTATAGACTGGGCAGAGCTTCGTCATCAGCACGAGGCAAAGGAGACAAAGCTGTCTAGCGTTAGCGACAATGAGCTGTTGGAACGCTAGTGCGCCGTGTTGGACGTAATCAAAATGTCAGCTCGTTTCAAAGCTGATGAACTGTGGTTTCCAAACGTTAGACTTGTGACTATATGTTTATTTGGTCACGATCTGTAGGTCCTCGATAGGGTGAGTAAGCTATTTCCATGAATCAGCCATCAATATCTTCATCTTCGCCCAGCTCCCGTGGCCCAGTTGATCACGAGATTCGCGATCAAATTGTCGCAGCGGCCAACGAACACTTCAGTCAATACGGCTATGGCAAAACCACGGTTTCCGACCTGGCCAAGGCCATCGGGTTTTCCAAGGCCTACATCTACAAATTTTTTGATTCCAAGCAGGCGATCGGTGAAGCCATCTGCGCAAATTGTCTGGCAGAAATCGTCGCGGCTGTGGAGCAGGCTATCAATGTAGAAGACCTGTCGCCGACGGAGCGCTTTCGACGTTTGGTCAAAACGGTGATCGCCACAGGTGTGAATCTGTTTTTTAACGACCGAAAACTCTATGACATTGCAGCGTTCGCGGCGTCGGAAAGCTGGCCCAGTTCGCAGGTTTATGACGCACAGATCAAAAGCTTCGTGTTGCGAATCGTGCGAGAGGGGCGAGAGATTGGCGAATTTGAACGCAAGACTCCGCTGGACGAGACAGTAGAAGCGATACATCTCGCGCTACGGCCATTCGTTAACCCCTTGCTGCTGCAGTACAACCTCGATTTTGTCGAGAAGGCGCCCACGCTTACCTCCAACCTCATCTTGCGTAGCCTCATGCCTTGACCTTTGAATGCCTTCAACGACAAAGTTTCGATCGGTTTCGGTCCGACCATCAACCGTATCGGTGGTGAAATTTCCGGTATGGTGCCCAATCCGCTTAGCCTTGGTCGCAATGACGGAAAACTCAAAGCACGGGTGACGACACTGCCCTGGGTTTTAACGCCGGTATCTTGGTGCAGGCTACAGATCGACCCCGTTTGGGCGACACTCACGCGTCCGACTTGCAGGGCGCGGATTCCTGCACGCACGACGGGTTGAGGCTGCATCATCACCATTTTCAAGGCCGGGTTGTTTGGCGCTTTCTGCAAATCCGGTATCTGACATCCCAGGGCAAAGTGCAGTAACGACGACGCCGTCATTTTTCAGCTCACGATGAAGCGCATCAGAGAAGCGAAGAGCATAGGCTTTCGCGGCAGAGTAAACGCCGAAATTCTTCACGCCCAAGAAGGACAGCAAGCTTGCGACCATCAGGATTTGCCCACGTTTGCGGGCTCTCATGTCGGCGGCGAAAAAGCGTGTCAGGGCTGTCAGGCTGGCGATATCCAAATCAATCTACGCCAGGGACTCATCCAGAGGTTGATCCAGGAAAGGCCCTTGCAATCCATGACCGGCATTGTTGATGAGCGCATCGATCACTATATTGCGTTCGCGGAGTCGCTCATGCAGTTCGATGATCGCCGGGATCGAGGACAGGTCTGCTTGTTCGACTAACACTTCAACGCCGAAGCGTTCGCGCAACTGCGCCGATAGCGTTTTGCCAAATCCGCTTGATGCTCCGGTGATGAGCACCCAGGAATTCTCCTTCGATTTCATTTCGCTGTACTCCGGTTGGTTTCTATTGAGCTCGCCTGGTCAGGTCATCGTGTCGCAACAGACTGGGCTTCAGGAGGTTGCCAGCCACCACCAAGCGCTTTGAATGCCGCGACCGCCGCTCGTGCCGATTCCGTTCGCGCTTGCACCCGGGCATCGGAAGCCTGCAGCATCGTTTCGTCAGCGTGCAGGACATCGATCAGACTGGCCGTGCCTTTTTCATAGGCAATGAACGACGATTGGCGAGCTTGCGTCAGGGACGCCTCCCCCCCGCTGAGGGTGGTTGCTTGAGCTTCCCGATTTACCAGTGAGGAGAACGCGTTCTCGACATCCTCGGTGGCGCGCAGCACAGACTGACGGTAAGCGGCCAGGGTTTCGGCTTCCTGTCCCTTGGCTTGATCGATTTGGGCGTTTATGCGACCGAAGTCGAAGAGTCTCCAGCGCAGTCCCAATACGCCCGCCGACTGGCTGGCGCCGCCGGTAAAAAGGTTGCCTGCGGATACAGCCGTGGCACTGCCCAGCAATGCGCTCAGGGAGAATTTCGGGTAGTACTCAGCAACCGCCTCCCCGATGCGTGCGTTTGAGGCTGCGAGATGGCGCTCAGCAACAATGAGATCTGGCCTGCGACGCAGCAAATCGGCCGGCGTTCCCATCGCCTTTAACTGCGGCGCTACAGGAATGCTCCCCGTATTTGCCAATTGCGTGCGGTGAGTGCCTGGCGGTGTGCCGAGCATGACATCCAGCGCATTCATGGCAGCATCCAGGCCGGCCTGCAGGGCCGGTACTGTCGCTTGGACCTGCGATAGTGCCCCCTCAGTCTGACGAACCTGATAGTCGGCGGCGAGGCCCTTGCTGTAGAGCAATTGGACTTTCTCTAGTAGCCCCTGCTGCGTTTTGACTTGCCGATTCGCAATGTCCAGCCGGGTCTGCAGTCCGCGGATAGTGATGTAGATATCAGCGGTCTGCGCGGCGATGGCCAATCGTGTGGCAGCGACACCCGCCTCGCAAGCCTGGTACTCGGCCAGTGCAGCCTCGCGTTCGCGTCGCAGTCCGCCAAAGACGTCCACCTCCCAGCTGGCATCGAGGTTGGCCTCGTAGGAGCTTCCGTACCGATCATAGCCAGACGTTGAGTTCAGCACCTGGCCGAGCGGCGTCTCGATTGACTGGTAGGAGCGCGCGGCCTGTCCGCTGATGTTCCCCGAGGGCAGTAAAGCGGCATTTGCAGCACCTAGTCCGGCCCTTGCCTGCGTGACTCGCGCCGACGCCTGCGCCAGGTCCAGGTTCTGCTCAAGCGCCTTGGCGATGAAGTCGGTTAGCACTGGATCACCAAAGCCTTCCCACCAAGCTACAAGGGTGGTTGGCGTCGCTCCACGCCGCTGTTCGACAGAAGGCTGACCCAAGTAATGATCCGAAAGCGGAGCGTCTGGACGATGGTAGTCCGGACCGACCGCGCAACCTGCCAATAAGCCGGTGATGACCAAAAGAGCAATTGGACGGAGGGGAGGCATTGAGATTCCTTCAATCGAGGATATTTGTGACCATATTACGCAATAGTCACTTCCTGTCAATTGAGGTGATTTGAGCATATTTTTGGTTTTAGTCATCTATGACGGCGACTTCTTCGTTGAGCTTGAAACGCTGGATGTTCCATGAATCGTGACTGTTGACACATATGGTCACTAGACTGAGAATATGACGCCTGTCCTATTTTTTTAAGTAAGGGAACCTATGCGCCGGCTTCGACCTTTCCCCATTGCCGCTTGCTTGTTGCCTCTCGTCCTGACGGCATGTGGCGACTCATCCACTGTTGACGATCCACGCACGCATGCTCCTTTGGTGAGGCTTGGAACGGTTCAGGGTTCCTCCGACACCTCACGTTCTTTCACGGGCGTGGTGGCTGCCCGCGTCCAGGGCGACCTGGGCTTTCGGGTGTCAGGCAAGATACTTGAGCGCTTGGTCGACACTGGCCAGACCGTTAAACGTGGTCAGCCGCTGATGCGTCTTGATCCGATCGATTTGGGGTTGCAGGCGCGAGCACAGCAAGAGTCGGTCATAGCCGCTCGGGCCCGAGCCAAGCAGACAGCAGATGACGAGGCGCGATATCGCAGTCTGGTTGCCGCAGGCGCTATTTCTGCATCGGCCTACGACCAGATCAAAGCCGCAGCGGATACCGCAAAGGCGCAGCTTAGCGCCGCTGAAGCGCAGGCTGACGTTGCCCGTAATGCTTCTGGTTATGCGGTGCTGCTTGCCGATTCCGACGGCGTGGTGGTGGAGACGCTCGCCGAGCCCGGACAAGTTGTCAGCCCGGGACAGCCCGTGGTTCGACTGGCGCGGGCAGGGCAGCGCGAAGCCATCGTGCACCTGCCCGAGACGTTGCGCCCCGCAGCAGGATCCACTGCGCAGGCAACGCTTTATGGCAATACCACGGACGCTGTTACAGCGAAGCTGAGGCTGCTGTCTGACTCGGCCGACCGCATGACACGCACCTTCGAGGCGCGGTATGTGCTTGAGGGAGCTCTGGCCAATGCGCCGATAGGTTCGACCGTCACGCTTCGGATCACTGAAGGCACCACGCAAGGGCAGGGGCTGCAAGTACCGATCGCTGCCGTTTATGACCCAGGCCAAGGCACTGGCGTGTGGGTCATCGCCGGTACACCGGCGAAGGTGGCCTGGCGACCTGTACAAGTCCTGGGTTTGAGCGACGACACAGTGCGAGTCGCGGGCGACCTCAAAGTCGGCGAGCAGATCGTAGCGTTAGGCGCACATCTGTTGCGCGAAGGCGAAGAGGTGAGATTGCCTCAACAGGATGACGAAAAAGTTGCCGGGGGGCGTCCATGAGCGAGGGTCGCTTCAATCTTTCCGCGATCGCCGTTCGTGAACGATCTATTACGGTGTTTCTGATCTTCCTGATTGCCGTTGCAGGCACCCTGGCGTTCTTCAAGCTGGGGCGTGCGGAAGATCCTCCGTTTACGGTCAAGCAGTTGACGGTCATTACCGCGTGGCCGGGCGCCACGGCGCAGGAGATGCAGGACCAGGTAGCAGAGCCACTTGAAAAACGCCTGCAAGAACTGAAATGGTACGACCGCACGGAAACCTACACCCGTCCTGGTCTCGCTTTCACGATGGTGTCGTTGTTGGATCGCACGCCACCCTCACAGGTGCAGGAAGAGTTTTATCAGGCGCGCAAAAAGCTCGACGACGAAGCCACCAAGCTACCGGCGGGTGTGATCGGGCCATTGGTCAACGACGAGTATTCGGACGTGACGTTTGCGCTTTTTGCCCTCAAAGCCAAAGGCGAGCCGCAGCGACTGTTGGTGCGTGATGCTGAGTCGTTGCGCCAACAACTGTTGCATGTGCCGGGCGTGAAGAAGGTCAACATCATCGGTGAGCAAGCCGAGCGCATTTTTGTGTCCTTCTCCCATGACCGACTGGCCACCTTGGGCGTTTCTCCCCAGGACATCTTCACCGCGCTGAACAGCCAGAACGTGCTCACACCCGCCGGTTCCATCGAAACCAACGGGCCGCAGGTTTTCCTGCGGGTGGATGGCGCTTTCGATAAATTGGAGAAAATTCGTGACACGCCCCTGGCGATTCAGGGGCGCACGTTGAAGCTCTCGGACGTGGCGACGGTTGAACGAGGCTACGAAGACCCTGCCACCTTCCTGGTCCGCAATAACGGCGAAGAGGCTTTGTTGCTAGGGGTCATAATGCGCGAGGGCTGGAATGGCCTGGACCTGGGCAAGGCGCTGGACGCCGAGACGGCGAAGATAAATGAAGGCATGCCGCTGGGCATGACGCTGACCAAGGTCACTGATCAAGCCGTGAACATTGACTCGGCCGTTGGCGAGTTCATGGTCAAATTTTTTGTCGCGCTGCTTGTGGTGATGCTTGTTTGCTTTCTCAGCATGGGCTGGCGGGTAGGCCTCGTGGTCGCAGCGGCGGTACCGTTGACGCTGGCGATCGTGTTTGTGGTGATGGCGGCCACCGGAAAGAACTTTGACCGTATTACCCTCGGCTCGTTGATTCTGGCGCTGGGACTGCTGGTGGACGACGCGATCATTGCTATCGAAATGATGGTGGTGAAAATGGAAGAGGGCTACGACCGAATCAAAGCTTCCGCGTATGCCTGGAGTCATACGGCCGCGCCAATGCTCTCCGGTACACTGGTAACGGCGATTGGCTTCATGCCCAACGGTTTCGCCCAGTCCACTGCCGGCGAGTACACCAGCAACATGTTCTGGATCGTCGGCATTGCTTTGATCGCTTCCTGGGTCGTCGCGGTGGCTTTCACCCCTTACCTGGGAGTGAAGTTATTGCCAGACATCAAGAAGGTCGAGGGTGGGCATGCGGCTATCTACAACACCCCCCGTTACAACCGCTTCCGCCGGGTTCTGACACGCGTCATCGCCCGCAAATGGCTGGTGGCTGGCACGGTTATCACGCTGTTTTTCGTGGCAGTTCTGGGCATGAGCCTGGTGAAGAAGCAGTTCTTCCCGACCTCGGACCGTCCCGAGGTGATGGTCGAGGTGCAAATGCCCTACGGAACCTCCATCGCGCAGACCAGTGCCACCGCTGCAAAGGTCGAGGCCTGGCTGAAAAAGCAGGAAGAGGCAAAAATCGTCACGGCCTATATTGGGCAGGGCGCGCCGCGTTTCTTCCTGGCGATGGCGCCAGAACTGCCCGATCCATCGTTCGCCAAGATCGTGGTGCTGACGGACAGTCAGGAGGCACGTGAAACCCTCAAGTTCCGTCTTCGCGAAGCGGTCGCTGCAGGGCTCGCCCCAGAGGCCCGAGTCAGGGCAACTCAAATTGTGTTTGGTCCGTATTCGCCATTCCCGGTGGCCTACCGGGTGATGGGGCCTGACCCGACGAAGCTGCGCGAGATTGCGGGTCGTGTACAAGATGTCATGCAAGCCAGCCCGATGATGAGGACGGTCAACAGCGACTGGGGCCCTCTGACGCCGACGCTGCATTTCAACTTGGATCAGGATCGCTTGCAGGCGGTTGGACTGACATCCAGTGCAGTCGCCCAGCAGTTGCAATTCCTGCTGGCCGGCGTGCCGATCACGGCGGTTCGTGAAGACATTCGTTCAGTGCAGGTGGTGGGTCGCGCCGCGGGTGACATCCGGCTCGATCCCGCCCGGATTGAAGGCTTCACATTGGTGGGCGTGGCGGGTCAGCGTATCCCGCTGTCCCAGGTCGGAGAGGTGGATGTGCGTATGGAGGATCCGATCCTCAGGCGCCGTGACCGCACACCGACTATCACCGTGCGCGGCGATATTGCCGAAGGCCTTCAGCCGCCCGATGTATCGGGTGTGATCGTCAAGCAACTGCAGCCGATTATCGACACGCTGCCTGGCGGGTATCGGATCGAGCAGGCGGGTGCGATCGAGGAATCGGGCAAGGCCGGCCAGGCGATAGTGCCGCTGGTTCCCATCATGATTGCCTTGACGCTGTTGATCATCATTGTCCAGGTGCGTTCGATCTCGGCAATGATCATGGTGTTCTTCACCTCGCCGCTGGGATTGATTGGCGTGGTGCCGACGCTACTGATCTTCCAGCAGCCGTTTGGAATCAACGCCCTGGTCGGGCTGATCGCGCTGTCGGGCATCTTGATGCGCAACACGCTGATTCTGATCGGGCAGATCCATCACAACGCCCAAGAAGGCTTGGACCCGTTTCACGCAGTGGTCGAAGCCACGGTACAGCGTGCCCGCCCGGTACTGCTGACAGCACTCGCGGCAATTCTGGCGTTCATCCCGCTGACCCATTCCGTCTTCTGGGGGACGCTGGCCTACACGCTGATCGGAGGCACGTTAGTCGGCACCATCATGACGCTGGTGTTCCTGCCGGCGATGTACGCCATCTGGTTCAAGATCCGTCCTGACTCGTTGGCGGTCAGCGACTCGAGTTCTTTGATGGTGATTTTGGCCATAAAGGGGATTTACCCCCACAAAAACGTCGGCTCTTGATGGACGTTACTGGACTCTCACAGTCAGCGACGAATCTACCTATCCGAACACGTCATGGCCAGTGAGCCCGTCTTCAGCTTCACCGGTCCACAACGCAAAATGGTATCGGCGATTCAGCGGATGATTTACGTGGCGAAGTTGTCGGCGAATCGGGGGGGGGGATTATCGGTATCCGCAGGAGTCGGTGAGGGTGGGGGTGAAAAATGACTATCTCGATTTTCCATTCGCAACCTGATGGATGACGCTGGGGCCGGAACTGTCACCGGCCACCTTCGTGGTACTGCTGGAAAACTCAAAAGCCCCGGAGAGGATTGGATCTAACCTAGATCAACAGTAAACGACTGTTTTTAAGCGAATTTTTTGTTTTTTATCTTCCCAGGCGAAGCGAAAGTTGATAAATTTCCGCGCATCTTGCAGAGGCCCTTACAGGGCTTCTAGCGTAAGGACGCAGCATCTCGATGTTGCTCGCAAGCTGCAAAATCAGGAATAGAGTGCTGGGCACTCGTAGCAACAGATACAGGGGCGTCGCCAAGCGGTAAGGCAGCAGGTTTTGATCCTGCCATGCGTTGGTTCGAATCCAGCCGCCCCTGCCATTTCCCTTATACTCATTCAGGTATAACTCAGCCGGCATGCTCGAAAGCATGTATTGGCGCGTCCTCAGACCGTCACTGCGGCAATAGAATCTTCAAGCGTCCTGCTTATCTGCGCCAATAACCCACATCGATTTCATTGCAATACCGTAACCGTGAACCGCCCACTCTCGAGCGACCGCGCTATCATTCGTCTCGCGAGCGTTTGCAAGCGGGATCCTATAACGTTTGACTTTGCCATTTCGGGTGAAGCGCCAGCCGTTCGCAGTCCCGGCGACAGAGTTGAGGACAATGCAGTCGAAACGGCGATTCAATGGTGATAAGTTTCGTGTCGTTAGCAAGATGTTAAAGGTGGGAAGGGCGCGCCTGGTCATGGGCTCGGATGACGGCTACAGCTTCACCGGGAAATGGAAAGACAGAGCAATGCCCCGCAGAAGGGTTACTGAATGCCGAAGAAAAAGCCGGAAAGTAAAGTAGCAGCGACGGCTACTGCTAATGAAATTGAGCGCGCGATCCAAGCCCTGAACAGAATGGCTGAACGCCTTTGGGGAGAGGGTCGAGAGATCGAGGCGAAAGCCCTCCTTGACGCCCTTGATTCTCTAAACAGGGCACTGGACCGGATCAGGATTGGCGAAAGCCGCAGGGTTGTGACTCTTCATTGAAGACAGCCATGCACACCTTTTTGGATATGGACATTCAATGAAAAGCCCCTCTCCACTTGTTTGGCGGAAAAAACGCTAGCGGCGACGATGACATTGTAACCCCGGAAAAATCGGCGCTCGGTGCTTGTACGAGTTCCGGTTTTTATCCGTAACGCTGGCTTAATCAAGCGATGGTGAGATCACGCTTCTTCAGCGTCTTTCAGTAGACAGCTAAGACATTTTTCGAATGGTAACCGCTGTTTTCGAAGACTACATTCCAGCCCATGAAACGTTATCTGCGGTTTTGTATCATCTTGATGATTAGCCTGGCGCTTCCCCTCAGCGGGATGGCGGGCGTTCAGGCACCGACAGAACCTTGCCCAATGAAGACGATGGGCATGGCGATGATGGACGACATGGGGATGGACTGCTGCAACGATATGAAAAGCCCTTCCGAGCACGGCAAACCGTGTAAGCCGGGCCAGGAATGCAAGACAGGCGGCATGCTGCAAGTCTCGATCTTCAAGCCTCCTGTAACCGTATTCAGCCCCGTCGTGATTTCCTTCTTCACCGATTCCCTACCCGTACAGACCCCGTCCGGGGTATGGCGACCGCCTCGCGTTTGATTCCTGTCCCACATTGAGCCTCTTTCCGCATTAGCGGGATGGACTAGCTGCGCGCATGTCTTTTTGACGCGTGCAGTGGATGATCACAGGAATCGTAAACATGAACTCCAAGTGCTATTGCACAGGCTGGTCCCTCGTGGCCGGTCTGGCGGTAAGCGTGCTGGCGTTGCCGAGTTTTGCTGCCGCCTTGACGCTCGATGAAGCGTTGCGGCTGGCCGAAAGCAATGCGCCGTCGCTGACCGCACAAGACGCGAAAATTCAGGCCGCCAGCAGCGCGGCTATTCCAGCCGGCGAGCTACCTGACCCCAAGCTACTGCTGGGTGTGCAGAACTACCCCATTGGCGGTCCGGATCGCTGGAGCATCGACCAGGACTTCATGACCATGCAATTGGTCGGGGTCAGGCAAGAGATGCCCAACAGCGATAAGCGCAAAGCGCGCGTCGAGGTCGCCGATGCGGCCATCGATCGAGCCGCTGCGGAGCGTCGAGTTGAACGTCTGAAGGTACGCCAGTCCACGGCGTTGGCCTGGATCAGCAGCTACTCGGTTGAGCGCAAAGATGCTCTGTTCCAGGACTTCTACAAAGAAAACCGCCTGCTGAGCGATACCGTCCGGGCCCAGATTGCCGGTGGCCGCGCTCAATCCGCCGATGCGGTGACGCCCAAGCAGGAAGCTGCTCAACTGGCGGAGCAACAGGACGATCTGATTCGTCAACGCGCACAGGCCCGAGCGGCCCTCAAACGCTGGATAGGCTCCGCCGCCAACGACAAGCCTGTGGGCAGCCTGCCTGAATGGCCCGTCGATTCCTCAAGCTACTCCCATAAACTGCAACATCATCCTGAGCTGGCAGCGTTTGCGCCGATGACCCGCGAAGCGCAAGCCAAGGTTCGTGAAGCCATGTCGGAGAAACAGTCCGACTGGAGCTGGGAACTGGATTACCAGCGCCGTGGCCGGGAGTTTGGCGATATGGTCAGCGTGCAATTTTCCTGGGATCTGCCGCTGTTTCCTGACTCTCGCCAAAACCCCAAAATCGCAGCCAAACAGGCTGAACTTAGCCAGCTTGAGGCCGAGCGCGAAGCCCTGTCACGCGAGCACACTCAGCAACTGGAAAACGAACTGGCTGACTTTGAACGCCTGAATCGTGCCGTGCGCCGAAACCAGGAAAGCCTGTTGCCGCTGGCCAAGGAAAAGGTCGAACTCAGCATGGCCAGTTATCGTTCCGGCAAAGGCGATTTGAACGCCGTTGTTGCCGCCCGACGTGAACTCATCGAAGCCCGCCTCAAACAGATCGACGTGGAAGAGCAGCGAGCGCTGACCAGTGCGCGGCTGTATTTTGCTTATGGGGAGTCCAGCCAATGATCCTTAAAAAATGGAATGGGGCATTGTTGGTAGGCATCTCGCTGGCATTGGGTGTTGCCGTTGGCTACTGGTTGGCGCATCAGCGCATGAGCGGAGTACCCGCTACCGCCCCCGATCAGAGCCTCAATCCACCGGATGAACGCAAGGCCCTGTATTGGTACGACCCCATGTACCCACAGCAAAAGTTCGATAAGCCGGGGAAGTCTCCCTTTATGGACATGCAGCTGGTTCCTCAGTACGCCAGTGGGGAAGGGGATCGGGCGACAGTCAGTATCGACCCAGGTCTGACCCAGAATCTCGGTCTGCGTTTTACGACTGTCACCCGTGGGGCCTTTGATTCGAGCCTCGACGTGACAGGTGCATTGACGTTCAACGAACGTGATGTCGCTGTGATTCAGGCACGCACCACTGGCTTTGTTGAGCGGGTCTATGCCCATGCTCCCGGTGATGTGCTCAAAGCCAACGCGGCGTTGGCGGATATCCTGGTGCCGGAATGGGCCGCTGCCCAGACAGAGTTTCTTGCGCTGAGGCGCAATGGAGATGCTGACTTGTTGGCTGCGGCCCGCCAGCGACTACGACTCACAGGGATGCCGGCAACACTGATTACTGAGGTAGAGCGTAGCGGTAAGGTTCAGCCCTACCTGACGCTCACCAGTCCCATTGCCGGTGTGCTGCAAGAGTTGAACGTCCGTGCGGGAATGACCGTAGCGACTGGCGATAATTTGGCACGCGTCAATGGCTTGAGCAGTGTCTGGCTAGCCGTGGCCGTTCCAGAATCGGATGCCGGATCGATCACAGTGGGGCAGGCGGTCGAAGCGCGCCTGCCAGCCTTTCCAGGGACAATGCTCAGTGGCAAGGTCAGCGCGATTTTGCCCGAGACCAATCCGGACAGCCGCACCCTTCGTGTGCGGGTGGAACTACCCAATCCGGACGGACGCCTCAGACCGGGTTTGACGGCGCAGGTACGCCTGAACCGTTCGACCGAGCAAAGTGTGTTGTGGGTGCCGAGCGAGGCCGTCATTCGCACTGGCCGACGTGCTCTGGTGATGCTTGCCGAAGACGCCGGCCGTTATCGTCCAGTAGAGGTGCAGCCAGGGCAGGAAAGCGATGGCAAGACGGCGATCTTGAAAGGTCTGGAAGAAGGACAGACGGTGGTTACCTCTGGCCAGTTTCTGCTCGACTCGGAGGCCAGTCTAAAGGGCATTGTTGCCCGCTCAGAGGAAGAGTCACCACCGCGCGTAGCAGCCTCCAGCTTTCATGAAGCGGTGGGGCAGATCGTTGAGATCAACGATAAAGAAGTCACGCTTGCCCATGGTCCTTTCAAGACGCTGGGCATGCCTGGCATGACGATGACGTTCCCACTCGCTAGTCCGGCGCTGATGCAGGGCCTCAAGACGGGGGATAAGGTTCGCATTGCGGTGAGCCAGACCGATGATGGTTTGCGTGTCGAGCGTCTGGATAAATCGGGGAGCCAGCCATGATTGCTGCCCTGATTCGTTGGTCAGTAGCCAACCGATTCCTGGTGCTGTTGGCGACGCTGTTTGTCACGGCTTGGGGCGTCTGGTCGGTGCAGAACACGCCCATCGATGCGCTGCCGGATCTCTCCGATGTCCAGGTGATTATCCGAACCCCTTTTCCGGGACAAGCGCCGCAGATTGTCGAGAACCAGGTGACCTATCCGTTGGCCACCACCATGCTCTCAGTTCCGGGAGCCAAGACTGTGCGTGGTTATTCCTTCTTCGGTGACAGCTTTGTTTACGTGCTGTTCGAAGACAGCACTGACTTGTACTGGGCTCGCTCGCGGGTGCTGGAGTATCTGAGCCAAATACAAAGTCGGTTGCCGGCCAGTGCCAAGCCGGCGTTGGGACCGGATGCGACGGGCGTGGGCTGGATCTATCAGTATGCACTGGTGGATCGCAGTGGAGGACACGACCTGGCGCAGCTGCGCGCACTTCAGGACTGGTTCCTCAAGTTCGAACTCAAGACCCTGCCCAACGTTGCGGAAGTGGCCACCGTGGGCGGCATGGTCAAGCAGTACCAGGTGCAGCTTGATCCACTCAAACTGGCCAGCCTCGGTATCACTCAGGCTGAGGTGACCGAAGCCATCGGCAAGGCCAACCAGGAAACGGGTGGCGCGGTGCTGGAGATGGCAGAGACCGAGTTCATCGTGCGCGCTTCTGGCTACCTGAAGACGCTCAATGACTTCCGGGCAATCCCGCTCAAACTTGGCTCAGGTGGTGTGCCGGTGACCCTTGGCGATGTCGCCACGATCCAATTGGGCCCGGAAATGCGGCGTGGCATTACTGAACTCGACGGCGAAGGCGAGACCGTCGGCGGCGTGGTGATTTTGCGTAGTGGCAAGAATGCTCGCGAGACCATTGCGGCGGTCAAAACCAAACTCGAGGAATTGAAAAGCAGCCTGCCGGCCGGGGTGGAAATCGTCACCACCTACGACCGCAGCAAGCTGATCGACCGTGCTGTGGAAAATCTCAGCCACAAGCTGATCGAAGAGTTCATCGTCGTCGCGTTGGTCTGTGGAATCTTCCTCTGGCACCTGCGCTCATCCCTGGTGGCGATCATCTCTCTGCCTGTTGGTGTGTTGATTGCCTTCATCGTCATGCGTTACCAAGGCATCAACGCCAACATCATGTCCTTGGGCGGGATAGCCATCGCCATTGGCGCCATGGTCGATGCCGCTGTGGTGATGATCGAGAACGCCCACAAGAAGATTGAGGCATGGCACGCGGCCAATCCGGGGGAAGAACTGAAGGGTGAGCGTCATTGGCATGTAATGACCGAGGCGGCGACAGAGGTAGGCCCCGCGCTGTTCTTCTGTTTGTTGATCATCACCTTGTCGTTCATTCCGGTGTTCACGCTGGAAGCTCAGGAAGGACGGCTGTTCGGCCCTTTGGCTTTCACCAAAACCTACGCCATGGCTGCAGCGGCGGGATTGTCAGTGACCTTGGTGCCGGTGCTGATGGGCTACTGGATTCGGGGGCGAATCCCAGGTGAACAACAGAACCCGTTGAACCGGTGGTTGATTCGGATTTATCAGCCTGCCCTGGACGCAGTCTTGCGTCGACCAAAGATCACGCTGCTGGTGGCACTATTGGTTTTTGTTAGTGCGCTATGGCCAATGTCTCGCTTGGGCGGCGAGTTTCTCCCCCCGCTGGACGAGGGCGACCTGCTCTATATGCCTTCCGCTTTGCCGGGACTGTCGGCGCAGAAGGCCGCGCAATTACTGCAACAGACCGACCGCCTGATCAAGACCGTGCCAGAGGTTGAACACGTCTTTGGTAAAGCCGGTCGCGCCGAAACCGCCACCGACCCCGCACCGCTGGAGATGTTCGAAACCACCATCCAATTCAAGCCGCACGAGCAATGGCGTCCAGGCATGACCCAGGAAAAGTTGGTGGAAGAACTGGATCGAGTGGTACGAGTCCCTGGGCTGACGAATATCTGGATACCACCGATTCGCAACCGTATCGACATGCTTGCCACGGGGATCAAGAGTCCCATTGGAGTGAAAGTTGCCGGCACTAACCTATCGGAGATCGATGCCGCGACTCAGGCCGTGGAGCGAGTGGCCAAGGGCGTACCCGGCGTCAGTTCGGCGCTGGCCGAGCGACTGACTGGTGGCCGCTACATCGATGTGGATATCGACCGCAAAACTGCCGCCCGTTACGGACTGAACATCGCCGATGTGCAGTCCATCGTCGCTGGCGCTATCGGCGGTGAAAATGTTGGTGAGACTATTGAAGGGCTCGCACGCTTCCCGATCAACGTGCGTTACCCGCGGGAGTGGCGTGACTCGCTCGGTGCCCTGGAGCAATTGCCGATCTATACCCCGCTAGGTAGCCAGATCACCCTCGGCACAGTGGCGAAGGTCAAAGTCACGGACGGTCCGCCGATGCTCAAGAGCGAGAACGCACGGCCCTCTGGTTGGGTATACATCGACGTGCGTGGCCGGGACATTGCCTCGGTAGTCGCCGATCTGCGTCGGGTCGTCACTGAACAGGTCAAATTGCAGCCCGGCATGAGCCTGAGTTACTCAGGGCAGTTCGAATTTCTCGAAAGAGCCAACGCACGACTCAAGCTGGTGGTGCCTGCCACGCTGTTGATCATTTTCGTGTTGCTCTACCTGACCTTCGCCCGCTTCGATGAGGCCTTGCTGATCATGGCCACTCTGCCATTCGCCCTGACTGGCGGAGCATGGTTCCTCTATCTGTTGGGGTTCAACCTGTCAGTCGCCACTGGGGTTGGCTTTATCGCCTTGGCCGGCGTTTCCGCCGAGTTTGGCGTGATTATGCTGCTCTACCTGAAGAACGCCTGGGCTGAACGTGAAGACCTCGGCGACAGCACTGAGCGCGGTCTGGTGGCGGCGATTCGTGAAGGCGCCGTGCAGCGTGTTCGACCCAAGGCCATGACCGTGGCCGTCATCATTGCTGGCTTGCTGCCCATCTTGCTGGGTAGCGGGACCGGCAGCGAGGTGATGAGCCGAATCGCTGCACCCATGGTCGGCGGCATGGTCACGGCGCCCTTGCTTTCCCTGTTTGTCATTCCGGCGGCCTATCGCCTGATGCGTCGCCGGCACCTCTCAGTTGAACCCATCAACCCTCAAGGAAAAGTCGTATGAAACTGACCCTGATTGCAGTTGCAAGCACCGTATTTACGCTGTCTCTTTCGGCCCACGCAGAGGATATGCCGGGCATGAAAATGGACGGAATGGAGGGCGTGCAGATGAAGCAAGAAACAACGCAGGCTCCCGTCGCCACCGCCGACGGAACGATCAAGGCTTTCGATACTATGAAGCATACGGTGACCATCTCTCACGGTGCTGTTGCAGCGGTGCAATGGCCGCCAATGACCATGGCCTTTTCCGTGACGGAAGATCAGCTGACAGGGCTGACGGCAGGAGACCGAGTATCGTTTTCATTTCGAGTAGAGGGTGGCAGAGCGACGATTGTTTCAATAAAAAAGTGAATCTGCGGTGGTGGAAGCAACCGGCGCGCTATGTCGTGCCGGTTGAATCCAAAGCCGATAGCTGCCGCAGGAGAGTGAGTCATGCCCAGATGCCGCTATTTCAGGTACCACCCCCACGGCTGGTCACTGACGTACTCGGTCACTTGCTTGACCTCCAGGTAATTGTGCAAGCCCCACTGGCCGAGTTCTCGGCCGATACCGCTGTGCTTCATGCCGCCCCACGGCGCTTCGACAAAGGTCGGTTGCGAGCAGTTGACCCAGATAATCCCGGCGCGCAGTTGGTTGGCGACGCGAGCGGTGCGTTGTAAATCGGCACTCATCACGGCGGCAGCGAGGCCGAAGCGACTGGCGTTGGCCATTTGCACCGCTTGTTCTTCTGTCTTGAAACGCTTGATGCACAGTACTGGGCCGAACACTTCTTCGCGCCAGAGGATGCTGCTGTGTCCCGGCTCGTCGAAGATCGCCGGTTCGATGAAATAACCCTCTGGCTGATGCGCCGGTTGCCGACCTCCGGTGAGCAGGCGTGCGCCGCTGGCCAGTCCCTGATCGATAAAACCGAGGACCTTGTCGTGTTGACCTCGGCTGACCAAAGGGCCCAATAACACGCCGGGTGCCAATCCTGGGCCGATGGTGATCTTGCGGGTTTCCTCGACCAGTCGTTCGATCAGCCGCGAGGCGATGTTTTCCTGTACCTGCAAGCGTGAGGTGGCGCTGCATACCTGGCCCTGATTCCAGAAAATCCCGAACAGAATCCACTCCACCGCCGCCTCGACATCGGCATCGTCGAACACGATGAACGCCGACTTTCCGCCCAGTTCCAGGCTGATGTTCTTGATGTCGCGGGCCGCTGCCGACATGATTTTCGCCCCGGTGGGTACGCTGCCGGTGAAGGCCAGTTTGTCCACGCCGGGGTGCTCGGTGAGCGGACCACCGGCATCAGCCCCGAGACCGCTCACGACGTTCAGAACTCCGGCCGGAAGACCGATGCGGTCGGCGGCGGCCGCCAGTTCCAGCGCCGTGAGTGGCGTCAGCTCGGACGGCTTCAACACCAGCGTCGCCCCGGCAGCCAGCGCCGGGGCGACCTTCCACGCGGCCATCAACAGCGGGTAGTTCCAGGGAATGATCTGCCCGGCAACGCCGATCGGTTCATGGCGGATGCGACAGCGAAAACGTGCGTCCGGCAAGGCCAAAGGTTGGTCCTGCTGCTGGTCCAGTTCGCGGGCCAGGCCGGCGTAATAGCGAAAGCAACCAATCGCATCGCCCACGTCCCACTGCGCTTCGGGCAACGGTTTGCCGTTGTCGCGCACTTCCAGTTCCGCCAGCGCCTGTTGACCGTTCTCCAGTTCATCGGCCAGCGCTTCCAGCCACTGCGCGCGTTCGGCGCCGGTGGTTTGGCTCCAGCCGTTATCGAAGGCTCGCCGGGCGGCGCGCACTGCATGATCGATGTCTTCTTCGGTGCCTGCGGCGACCCGATGGAAAACCTGCCCGGTGGCCGGGTCGATCACATCCAGGTAACCGCCCAGGTCCGGGCTGACCCACTCGCCGTTGATGTAAAGCTGATCACGCATGGTGTGACTCCTGGACGCCGGTGCGGCGGTTTTGCAGGTGACGGGAAGTGAACAGCAGCGCCAGCGACGCGCAGATGATGACGGTCGAGACCGCGTTGATCTCCGGCGTCACGCCACGGCGGATGGACGAAAAGATATAGATCGGCAATGTCGTTTCGGAGCCTGCGACAAAGAACGCGATGATGAAATCGTCGAAGCTGAAGGTGAACGCCAGCAGAAACCCGGCCATGATCGCCGGACTGATCTGCGGCAGGGTGACCCGCCAGAACGTTTGCATCGGCGGCGCATAGAGGTCCGCCGAGGCTTCGAGCAAGGCTTTGTCCAGCAAGTCGACGCGGCTACGCACGATCACCATGACCAGTGCCATGGTGAACAGCGAGTGCGCGGCGATCACCGTGAAGAAGCCCATGTTCAACCGTGGAACGCTCGGTATCCAGGCCGCGAGCAACGGGTTGATCAGGTCGAACAGGCTAATGAATGCAATCAGTGTCGAGATGCCGATGACAATGCCCGGCACGATGATCGCGCAATAGGTCAGCGCATCGAACAGCAACCGCACTTTGGCGCCGGCGCGCTGTAAGCCGAACACCGCGAGCGTGCCGAACAGCGTGGCAATCACCGCTGAAGTGAAAGCAATGAACGCGCTATGACCCAGTGCCTCCATGATGAACGGGTTGCCAAACGCGCGACCAAACCACTGCACCGAGCAGCATTCGAACGCCAGGCCGCTGCGCCCGGCGTTGAAGCTGAACAGCACGATCAATGCGATCGGTGCGTAGAGAAACAGGTACAGCGAAGTCGAATAGCTGCGCAGCCACATGTCACAACCCTCCGTCGGCAGGGCGGCCGCCATAGCGCGCCACCAGTTTCAAATACACGCCGATGATCAGCAGCATCATCGCCACCAAGGTCATCGCCAGCGCGCTGCCGAAGGGCCAGTTGCGCGATTGCAGGAACAGATCGACCAATGCGTTACCGACGAAGAACACTTTGCCGCCACCGAGAATGGCCGGGATCAGGAACTCGCCCATCAACAGGATGAACACCAGCATCACCCCGGTGATGATCCCGGGCGCGGAGAGTGGCAGGGTGATCCGCCGGAAACTTTCGAAAGCGCTGGCACCCAGGTCCGCCGAGGCTTCGAGCAGGCGCTTGTCGAGTTTTTCCAGGCTGACGTAAATCGGAAACACCATCAGCGGCAAGTAGCCGTAAACGATGCCGATCAGCACCGCCCATGGCGTATTGATCAGACGCACGTCTTCAAAGCCAAGGCTGGCGAGCAAGGCTGGAATGCCCTTGCCGCTGAGGATGAAAATCCAGGCGTAAGTGCGGATCAGGAAACTGGTCCAGAACGGCACGATCACCAGCGTCAGCAACAGCGAGCGATTGCGGGTGACCTTGACCGCCAGAAAATACGCCAGCGGGTATGCCGCCACCAGGCACACCAGCGTGCCCAGCGGCGCCAGCATCAGCGTGTTACTGAACGCCGCGCCACGGGAACCGAGGTTCAAATAGTTGGCCAGCGTGAAGCCCCCGGCGTAACCGCCCACGGCACTGCGCTCGCCGAAACTGAAGACCAGGATGATCACCAGCGGCATCAACAACAGCAGCAGGAACCACAGGGTCGAAGGCAAGAGCATCAGCAGGGTGATCCGCCGACCGAGGCTGCGCCGCTGGCGAACCTCGACCGACAGGGCGTTGCCCGGCTGCACCGTTTGCGGGTGGGTGACGGCGTTCATGGGGGACTCCTCATTGGCCATGGTCAGGCGATCAGGCGGACTTGAAGCGAGCCATCAGTTCGGCGCGCGCCGGGCTGGTGAGCGTCGTCGCGGCACCGAACTCGAGAGGGCTGAGCGCTTCGGCGGCCGGGTACATGATCGGATCGTCGAGCATGGCGGTGGGCAGCAACGCATCGACGCGTTTGTCGCCGCTCGGGTAGCCGTGGCTCAATACTTCGAGTTTGTTGTGCTGCGGATCGAGCAGGTAGTTGATGAAGGCGTAGGCCGCGTCCTTGTGCTCCGAGCTTTTGGGAATGGCAAAGAAGTCACTCCACAGTTCGCCACCTTCCTTGCCCAGTTCGAACTGCATCTGCGCGTTGTCGCGGTGCAGCTGAGAGGCATCGCCGGTCCAGGACATCGCCAGCCAGGCATCGCCGCTGCGCATTGACGGCTGGATGTCGGAGTTGATGGCGAACAGGTGCGGCTTGACCTCGATCAGCAGTTTTTCAGCATCGGCCAGTTCTTTCGGGTCCAGGGAATTGAAGCTATAGCCGAAGCTTTTCAACGCGTTGCCGATGGCGGTCAGTTGGTAGTCGTGAACCATCGTCCGGCCGCTGGCGGGGCCTTGAGCTGCAACCCAGAATTCTTTCCAGCTTGAGGGGCCGTTCTTCAGTTTGCCGGTGTCGTAGAGCATGCCGGTGGTCCCCCAGTTTTTCGGCACCGCATACACCTTGCCGTCCACCGTTCCTTGGGCCATGAATTTTTGCTGGAAAGCCGACGCCTCAAAGTTGGGAATGCGCGACAGGTCCAATGGTTCGATCAGGCCCAGGCCAACGTAAGTGCTGATGGTGTAGTTGGTCGGCACCAGCACGTCCCAGCCACTGCCACCGGCCTGCAATTTGGCAAGCATCTCTTCGTTGGAACCGAACACGCTCATCGAAACGCGCGCACCGGTGGTTTTGGCGAAGGTGTCGAGGTTTTCCTGGCTGTGGTAATTCGGCCAGGTCGCCAGCGACAGGCGATCGCCCAGCCTGGCCTGCTCGGCGGCTTCGGCGGTGGAGGTCAGCAGGCCGGGCATGTGGGTTGCGACCACCGCTGCGGCAATTCCCAGGCCTGTGCGGCCGAGGAACTCGCGGCGACTGATCGAGCCGTTCTGCCAGCTACGCAGGGTTTTGATAAACGTCTTCTGGTCCATAGCACGCTCCACATTCGGTTGATGAAACGAATCGATGATTTACAACGCCATGGCCAAGCCATTGGCGTGATCCCAGCCGACGCTCACTGCCGCGCCGTGTTCGAATGCATTGGCGCCGTGATCCTGCTGGCGCGGCACACGCACGCAAACCACGCCAAAGGCTTGGGTGCGCACGCGATATTCGGTGGAGTTGCCAAGGTAGATGCGGTCTTCCACGTGGCCTTGCACCTTCACTTCGCGGGTCATGGCGGCGTTGGCGCTGGCGATGCTGATCAGCTCCGGGCGCACCGCGATGCAACCGGCGACGTCTGCGCTTAAGGCTTTGCCGGTAGGCGTCAGTGGGCTGGTCAGTTCCAGCCCTTGCTCGGTGCGCAGCACGACTGAATCGCCCTGCATTTGACGAACCGTGCCGTTGAACAGATTGGATTCACCGATAAAATCGGCCACGTAACGGCTGGCCGGCGCTTCATACAGTTGTTCCGGGGTGGCGGTCTGGATGATCGAACCGTTGTGCATCACGCTGATGCTGTCACTCATCGATAAGGCTTCTTCCTGGTCGTGGGTGACCAGCACAAAGGTGATGCCGACTTCGCGTTGCAGGCGCAGCAATTCGGATTGCATTTCCTTGCGCAGCTTGCGGTCCAGCGCCGCCAGCGGCTCGTCCAGCAGCAACACGGTCGGCTTGTTGACCAACGCCCGGGCCAGGGCCACGCGCTGCTGTTGGCCGCCGGAAAGCTCACTCGGCTTGCGTTGGCCGAAGCCGCTCAGGCGCACCATTTCCAACGCTTCATCAGCCATGCGCAGTTGATTTTTTTTGTCGGGTCGCGGGGTGCTATAACGCAGCCCATAGGCGATGTTCTGCGCCACTGTCAGGTGCGGGAAAAGGGCGTAATGCTGGAACACCATGTTCACCGGCCGCTCAAACGCCGGCACTCCGGCTACATTCTTGCCCGACAGGCGCACTTCGCCGCTACTGGGCTGTTCGAAGCCGGCGATCATGCGCAGGGTGGTGGTTTTGCCGCAGCCGGAACCGCCGAGGAAGGAATGGAATGAGCCGCGGCGCACCGCGAAGTTCAGGCCATTGACGGCTGACACCTCGCCATAGCGTTTGACCACGTTGCAGAATTCGATATCGCTTGGCGAAGTGTCGTTCACGCTGTTGTTCACGAGGCGGGCTCCCTTGCAGTGATGAATCAGTGCGTCGGGGGCCAAACTAGCAATCGGGGTTTTGCGCTGTATATATCCCTTGGGGGATAGAGTCGGTTTCAGGTGTCAGGCTTCGACGACCAGTTCCTGGCCGGTAAGGTCGCGGATAAACAGCCCGAGCAATTCAGACTGGCTGCCGATACCGAGCTTGGCGTAGATGTTTTTGCGGTGAATCTTCACCGTGCCAGGACTGATGCTCAGTTGTTCGGCGACCGAGGCGCTGGAGTGACCGCGTAGCAGCAATTGGACAATTTCTTGTTCGCGGCCGGTGAGGATGTGCGCGCCGAACTGATCGAAGGCTTCGCGGATCTTGAAGTCCAGGTCCTGCGCCGGGCGTGGTTGCTGGGCTTGACGCAAACGCCAGGCTTCACTGATGACCTGTTCAACCACGGCCTGCGCGCACTCGATCAACTGCATCTCGTCACGACCAAAAGCACAGCTGGCAGTGGATCGCATCAACGACAGAACGGCCATGGCGCCGCCACCGAGGTCGACGAAAAACGCCACTTCTTCAGCCAGCCCGGTTTGCTGGTAATACGTCAGGTAATACTCGCCGAGGTAGAAGTGGTCGGGTGCGAACTGTCGCAAACGCCACAGTCCAGGCGCTTGCCCGCGAGTGCATGCCAGGTAGAACGGATCCAGTAAATAGGGCCCGCACTGATAGTCATCGACATACACCGCACGCTTGTCGGCAGCGAAGGTGTCGAACAGCGCCAACGGCCGATGATTGCCTTCATAGACGAACAGAACGAAGTGATCGACCGGGCAGACTTGCCGCAACCAGTGACTTAAGCCTGCTAACCGCGCATGTCCGGGAGGAAGGTCCAGTAAGTGGGCAAGCCCGGTAGTCCAGAGTTTCAGTTCCTTGGGGCGCATGGCGGCTTCAGGCAGGATTGGATCGCATTTAGATGCACAATTTACGCCATGGCTGTTTTGGCCTTGCAGGGCGGGGCGAGTGACGCCGAGGCGTTGAAAAGACGCCTCGTAACAGGGCTGGATGTTACCGAGTGCTACAGGATCAGTATCAGAAGTGATGGGAGCGGCCACCCATGGGGAGGTGTTTGAATTTCGACAGGCTCAAATCGATGGATCGGCCTCGGCATCGCCTATTCAGACTAGACCGCCCTGACAGTTTACTCGTGCTCCCCCGGCACCAAACTCGAAGGCCAGAGGGGTGTTGCTTCATGCTTGTCTGGCCAGCGACTACAGTTTCTACATGACCGGCGAGGAGTTGTCGGTGTTCAGCCTGAGGGCTTGAACATGCCGCGTATTTTCGACGCGTCCTTCGCCTTGACCCGCTCAAAGCGGCCGGCGCAATTGATGGCGGTCGAAGAGGTCAAGGGCGGCGTTCAGGCGACCATTCGCGTCAGCGTTGAAATCGACGGCGAGGAACGTCCCGGCTGTGTGGTCGACACCATCAGCCGTTACTACCTCGAGTGAACCCTTTGGCAGAACATTCGAGGAATCGAGCATGAAAGAAGCCGTCATCGTTTCGACCGCCCGTACCCCGATCGGCAAAGCTTTTCGCGGTGCATTCAATGACACCGATGCCCCGCAACTCGGCGGCCATGTGGTGCGCGAAGCCGTGCGTCGCGCCGGCATCGAGCCGGGCGAAGTGGACGATGTGATCATCGGCGCGGCGGCGCAGCAGGGCACGCAGTCTTATAACGTGGGGCGTCTGTGCGCGATTGCCGGCGGCTTGCCGACTTCCGTCGCCGGGATGGCCGTCGAGCGCCAGTGTTCGTCGGGCCTGATGAGCATTGCCATGGCCGCCAAAGGCATCATGTGCGACGAAATTGACATTGCCGTGGCCGGTGGCCTGGAGTCGATTTCACTGGTGCAGAACAAGCACAAGAACCTGTACCGCAACCAGTCCGACGCGGTGATCGATCTCGATCCTCACGCCTACATTCCGATGATCGAAACCGCCGAAATCGTCTCCGCACGCTACAGCATCTCCCGCGAGGAACAGGACGAATACAGCTATCAGAGTCAGGTGCGAACCGCGCTGGCCCAGAGTCATGGATTGTTCGACCGTGAACTCGCGCCGCTGACCAGCCGCAAGGCGATCTTCGACAAGGCCAGTGGCGAAACCCGCTTTGAGGCCGTCACCTTGCTGCGCGACGAATGCAACCGCATCGACATCACCCGCGAAAGCCTGAGTGCGCTGGAACCGGTGTGGCCGGGCGGTCAGTGGAGTGAAAAGGGCCGCTTCATCACGGCCGGCAACGCTTCGCAATTGTCCGACGGCGCTTCGGCCTCGGTGTTGATGAGTGCCAAATTGGCCGAGAAGCGTGGGCTGGAGCCGTTGGGAATTTATCGCGGGATGGCGGTCGCTGGCTGTAACTCCGACGAGATGGGCATCGGCCCGGTCTACGCGATCCCGAAACTGCTCAAGCGCCATGGCTTGACCGTGGACGACATTGGCCTTTGGGAGTTGAACGAGGCGTTCGCCTGTCAGGTGCTGTATTGCCGCGACACCCTGGGCATTCCTCCCGAATGTATGAACGTCAACGGTGGTGCGATTTCGGTGGGCCATCCTTTCGGCATGTCCGGTGCACGGATGGTCGGTCACGCGTTGGTCGAGGGGCAGCGCCGCGGATTGCGCTACGTGGTGGTGAGTATGTGCATCGGCGGCGGCATGGGTGCCGCTGCACTGTTCGAGGTGGTCTGAGTGGTCAGGGCACAACAGATTCAAGCTACTTTAAGGGGGATCAAGCACTTGGTGCTTAGTCCTGTTTCTTGTTTTGGGGCTGCGCAAAACTATCCAGGGACTTCGGGATTTCCAATCCCTCTATATAGAAGGATTCGTTTTGTTCTTCTCTATAGAGAAGAAACGGGCTGTTTTCCGGCGTTCTGCAAGTGTTTGATAGAAAAGCGTAATTAAGGGTTGACGGCAGATTCTGGAAGTCTATAATTCGCCCCACTTCCGGCGCAGTCGAAACGGAAAACTCCTTGGTAAACAATGAGTTATACGGTTTTCGACAGCGAGTTGCTTCAGGTCATCGAAGCCCAGAAGGAGTTGATCAGGCAGTCTGTTTTTGCCTAATTGACGATTCGATCTTCTCGGTCGACAGCGGTGTAAAAGAGGTGTTGACAGCAGCGAGTAACGCTGTAGAATTCGCCTCCCGCTAACGAGAGATCGCAAGCGCAAGTGGTTGAAGTTGCAAAGGAAACTTTGAAAACTTCGAAAAATAACCGCTTGACAGCAACAGAGGCTGCTGTAGAATGCGCGCCTCGGTTGAGACGAAAGATCTTAACCAACCGCTCTTTAACAACTGAATCAAGCAATTCGTGTGGGTGCTTGTGGGGTCAGACTGATAGTCAACAAGATTATCAGCATCACAAGTTACTCCGCGAGAAATCAAAGATGTAACCAACGATTGCTGAGCCAAGTTTAGGGTTTCTTAAAAACCCAAAGATGTTTGAACTGAAGAGTTTGATCATGGCTCAGAT